>NZ_JIAC01000001.1:0-1415856 GCF_000687995.1 Selenomonas ruminantium AC2024 | reverse complement strand
TCTGCCGCTGGGGCAGATGAATCGCCTTATCCTGCCAGTCGCTTACAATCTCAAAACCTCGTAATTTCATGGGAACTCCTTATCATAAAAAACGAGGGGCCGTTTTAACAAGACCACGGCCCCTCTGCAAAACTCTGCTCCTATTATAACGCCTTTGTTCCAGTTTTGCCACAGGCAAAACTAAGGCTTACTTACATAACTGCGCTGACTTTCTGGTATATCCTCCCATTTCAAACTGGAAACGGGAATGTTGTGCTTGAGTCCCCAGGCGGCGGCAATGCCTGCAGCCTCGCCCATGCTCATGCAAGTGGGCTGGATGCGGAAGGAAGCCTGAGCGGCGAAGCTACCGCTGGCGCAGCGGCCAGCCACCAAAAGATTTGTGACCTTATCTGCCACCAGTGCCCGGAAGGGAATCTCATAGTATTCGCCCTTAGCAAGTTTTTTATACAAATCCAGCTGCACATCGTGAATGTCAATAGGATAAGCCGTGCGGCATACCGCATCGGGGAACTTGCGGGCTTTTAGATAATCATCGGCCTCAAGATAATACTTTCCACGGATGCGCCAGGACTCCCGCACCCCCACCATGCTTGCTTCCCTGCTGATATAGGCCTTTTCAAAGCCCGGGATATGCTTCTGGAAGAACAAAGCCAGACGGCGGCTCATCTTCCGCCCGAAGGTCACCGCCTGACTGCGTGACATGGCATCCGTGGAGGAAAAAAACATAGGAGGCATTTCCGGGCAGTTCATACTCATGGTATGGGGCTTGCCCCGCAAGGTGAAGGCCTGAATATACAGGAGGTCATCTTCGGTCAGCTCGCCCGTCTTGAGGCCGCTTTTGAAGAAGTCCTCAGTCTTCTTCCATTTGGCAAATTCCATAAAGGGATTGCGGCCTTTTTTCACATCCTGCAAAAATTTTTCGGCACCTTTCTTCCCCATCCAGGTGTCCTTCAGCTTGTCGTGGAAGAAGTGAAAGACTTTCGGCACATCGATGCCGCTCATTTCAAAGCGCAAGCTCATGGGCTGATTACGCCCTGATTTTTCCGAGCCCTTTTCCGTGGGCACCCCGACAAAACGAGCCAACAGGGCATCGCCTGTGGCATCGATAAAGGTCTTGGCCTTGATTTTCCCCAGGCCCTCGGCGGTCTGCACCACACAGGCCGTAATAGCCCCGTCTTCTACAACTGCTCCCACCAACGAGGTACCATAAAGAATGGTCACACCTGTTTCTTCGCACCACTCGTCGCAGGCCCAGGTCAGCCACTCAGGCATATACTGGCCTGCGCCGCCGCCGTAGAAATTCTCATCCTCAAAGCCCATCATGACAGGAGAACCCTGCTTTTCCATGCGCTGGTTGAGTTCCGTTATATAAGGGGTATCGCTGTCATAGGCAAAAGTGGGCATACAGGGGAAAACGCAGCCCTGGGTGGCCAGGCCTCCCAATGAAATGCCCTGCTCCACCAGCACGGTCTTCGCCCCGTTTTTGGAGGCATTGATGGCAGCCGCTGTCCCGGCAGAGCCGCCTCCTGCCACGCAGACATCCACCTCGCAAAGCACCGGCAGGTCTGCCCCGGCAAAGTCAAAGCGGCCTGTGGCTGCTTCTGCTTTTCCCTGAGGCAGCGCCCCGCCCAGCAATGCACCTGCGGCAGAAAGCCCCGCCAGTTTCATGAAGTCACGGCGGGAAATAGGAATAGAAAATGATTGTTCCATAAATTACCTCCGTCATGTCTTGTAAAAATAAGGAACTGTTGCATAAATACGAAATCATACGCAACAGCTCCTGCCATTTTACCGTTATTTTACTTGTGCTGCCGATTCCTGTAAATTATTTTTTTGAATCTTGTGTATTTTTACTTTGTCACCGCTGCTAAAAAAGCAAAAATGTGTTGCCAATATTCGTCCCCGGCTTCCTTCATCGCATCCCCATGGCCTGCACCTGCCACGACAAATTTTTCTTTTGGGGCGTTGCAGGCGGCAAACAAATCCTCCATCATCGCCGGTGGAACCAGTGTGTCGGCGTCCCCATGAATAAACATGACGGGAACTTTTATACGCGGCATCACCTGCAGCGGTGCGGCAGCAGACACTTTGGCGCCGGTCTTAAAACCGCTGACCACATCCACGCAGGGCATGATGGGAAACTCCGGCAAGCCAAAGATAACCCCTAGCTGGTTGGCAAACATCTCATAGGCACTGGTATAGCCGCAGTCCTCGATAACCGCCACCAGCCCCGGCATATCCTCTCTGGCTGCCGCCAGCATGACCGTGGCCGCTCCCATGGACACGCCGTGCAATACGATTTCCGCCTCCGGGTCATACTCTTTGATTTTCGCAGCCCAACGGACCACTTCTTCACTCTCTTTTACCCCCATGGTGATATACCGGCCTTCACTCGTCCCGGAGGCACAGAGGTCAGGCGTTAGCACCTGATAGCCCCTTGCCAGATAAGCCTCGGCATAATCTCTGGCATAACGCTGGTCCCGGCCATAACCATGCACGAGAATGGCCCAGCGCTTCCCCGGTTTTTCCGGAAAAAAGTGGGTTGCTGCCAGATTCCTGCCATCTGCGGAGACATTATGCCACGGTTCACTTTTGGCCTTGGGCAACGCAGGCACTTCCCTGGTCTTGTCGTGAATGCTCACACAGGCGGCGGGTGGTGCCAAGGGGTCCGTATCATTGCCGCGCTTCAGCGCATAGTCCACAAAATAAGCCCCGATGACATATCCCACAGCCAGAATAGTGATTGCCAGACTCAGGAAAATAATCCTTTTCTTCTTGCTCATGTCAATGCAGTCCCCCAATATATTTCCTGCAAAAAGCCCCCTTGGTCATAACGAACAAGGGGGTGCTGTTTCTTATGGAATCAGCCTTCTTCTTTTTCACTCATAAAGTTGACGGTTTTAGCCGGCGTAATGGTGGAGATGGCATGCTTGTACACCATCTGCTGCTTGCCCATTACATCCAGTACCACCGTAAAATTATCAAAGCCCTTTACATTGCCTTTAATCTGAAAGCCGTTAACCAGATGAATGGTCACGCCGATATTTTCTTTTCGCACCTGATTGAGGAACGTATCCTGTAAATTGATTGCTTTTGCTGGCATAAAAAACCCCTCCATGTAATCACGATATTTATTTAATTCGCCAATTCCGGGAAAAATCCTGCTAAATCGTGGCAAACGCTTTGCAAAAGATTCTCACTTGTCATTTCATCCGCCATATACCAATGGATGTAGGGCATCTTGCGGAACCAGGTCAGCTGCCGCTTGGCAAAGTGACGGGTGCTTTTCTGAATCAAATCCACAGCTTCCTCACGGGTCATTTCTCCGGCCATGTACGCCGCTGTTTCCTTGTAGCCTATACCCTGCATGGCCTGCATATCACGGGTTACACCACCTGCCAGAAGCGTCTTTACTTCCGCTTCCAAACCGGCGGCAAACATCAGTTCCACCCGCTCATTGATGCGCTGATAGAGTCCCTGCCGCTCGCGGTTCAGACCAATGACATAGACATCATAAGCCAAATCGCCCTCGCCATATTCCTTCTGCTGGGAAATCTGCTCGCCGCCAAAGTGCGCCACTTCCAAAGCACGAATCACCCGGCGCAGGTTGTTGGCATGAATCCGCTCTGCCGCCTCCGGGTCTGCTTTCTGCAGCAGGCCATGAATATAGTCGCGGCCTTTTTCCTCCGCTAGTGCTGTCAGCTCCTGCCGATAGTCACTGTGGTCAGCCGTTTCATTGAATTCATATCCCTCCAGCAAGGCCTTGATGTATAGCCCTGTGCCTCCGGCAATGATGGGGATTTTGCCCTGCGCGTTCAACGCATGGATAAGCTGCTGCCCCTCCCGCACAAAATCCGTCACATTGAAGCTTTCCCACGGTTCCAGATTGTCCACCAGATGATGGACGATGCCCTGCCGCTCTTCCACGGATGGCTTGGCCGAACCGATATCAAAGCCCCGGTAAAAGAGCATGGAGTCACCGGAAATAATTTCTGTGTCTATTTTTTTTGCCAGTTCTATGGATAAATCCGTTTTCCCCACCGCCGTGGGGCCTAAGATTACAATTAACTTTTCCTTGCCTGTCATGCCTGCATTTCCCAATTGCCGCCGGGCTCTACAATATGCACCTCTGCCCGGGTCATGGCTTCAGTAATCTCCTTGTAATGGCGCACATCCTGATTGATGATGGGCCAGGTGTTATAGTGAACGGGAATGATGTGCCGCGCATTTAAGAGCTGCGCCGCCATGGCCGCATCCTCAAGTCCCATGGTGTAATTATCGCCTACGGGCAGGATGGCATAATCCAAATCATCCTTCTTGCCGATAAGCTGCATATCCGAGAACAACGCCGTATCCCCGGCAAAATAAATCTTCAAACCGCCCATATAGATGACATAACCACAGGCAATGCCGCCCGGCACGCCGCTGCTATGCTGCGCCAATGTCATGCGCACCTTGCCAAAGGGCAAAGTCAAAGAGCCGCCCAGATTCATGGGATGCTGCTTGAGTCCTGGCACCCGCTCATCACACAGGCCTAATACCTCTGGTATCCCCACCAGTCCGGCACCTGTGCGGTCAGCAATCTCCGGTGCATCCCCCAAATGATCGCCATGAGCATGGGTAATCAGGATGAAATCTGCCTCCACATCCTCAAGCTTCACCGTTGCCTTGGGATTTCCTGTCAGGAACGGATCACAAAGTACCTTATACTTGCCATCATCCAACAGAAAACAAGCATGACCATAATACGTAAATTGAACCATCCTTTGCCAGCTCCTTTCCAATACACATTGTCCCATAACCAACTCCATGTTATGCTATAATTATCATTATAACATAAATCGAGGTAAAAGTTATGACGTCAAACGATATTCCCGGGATAAAGCTGCCCCAGCTTTTTATCCAAAGCCCAGCCCTCTGCAAAATGCCCTGGCTATTGATTACCGGTGGCCGTGCTCCTGCCGCTGCCTGGCTGCAGGAACTTCCGCCCGTTGCCAAACTCTTTGCCGCTGACCATGGCCTTGATACCTGCCATGCGCAAAACATACGCCCGGATTACATTCTCGGCGACGGCGACAGCGCCGCCCCTGCCATCTGGGAATGGGGCAAAAGCCTCGGCGTACCCGTGGAGGAATTTCCCGCCGCAAAGGATTTAACGGACACTCAGCTGGCTCTAGCAAAAATGAAAAACGCTCCCGCCATTCTCATCACGGGAGCCTTCGGCGGCCGCTTCGACCACCTCTATAGTCTGATGTTTTCCTGCGCTCATCACAAAGTACCTTGCATTATAAGCGATGAACAGGAAACCATCGCTTTCGTCAAAAAGGATGAGGAACTGACTTTTCATTTCAACATACATCCCCAGGCCATTTCCCTGCTTCCCTTTACCGCTGCCTGTACTGGCGTAACTATCAACAATGTCCGATGGCCCCTTACAAACGCCACCTTAACCCAAACCTTCCCCAACGCCATCAGCAACGAACTGCTGCCTAACCAGTCAAAACTGACGGTCAACATCAAACAGGGTATTTTAGGTATCTATTGTCATTGGCATTAGGCATTACCTTATAGGAACTAAGCCCGGTGACTGACGATACTTTTCCGTCGCGTTTGGCAAGCTTGTCTAAGCAGAGGAAAAGCATCGTCAGTCACCGGGCGCCTTAGCATATAGATGTTAACGCAATCCTCAAAACTTCCTTTGCCGCAGAGCTTCATAGAGCACAATCGCCGCCGACATGCCCACGTTCAGGGATTCCGCCTGCCCATACATGGGAATATAGGTCTTTTGTGCAGCCGCCAAGAGCTCTTGGGATACGCCGTTGCCCTCATTGCCCAGCACCACCGCAGTACCTTGGGTAAAATCCTGCTGGAAATGCGGTTTGGCCGTTTCATCCAAGGCCGTAGCCAAAAGCTGCAAGCCACTTTCCTGCACAAATTCCGTCAATTCATCCTGCGTAACACCGCTGTATACAGGCACATGGAAGATACTGCCCATAGTGGAACGCACGGCCTTGTCGCTATACACGTCCACCGTGCCTTTCAACAAAATGACACCGTCCGCACCCACCGCATCTGCCGTGCGGATAATGGTACCGGCGTTGCCGGGGTCCTGCACCCCATCCATCACCACATAGAGCGGCTTATCCCTTTCTGCCCCAGCTGGCAGGGAGGGATTTTTTTGTGCCATCACCAGCATGATGCCCTGCGGCGTTTCCGTACCTGCGGCCTTGGCAAAGATATTGTCCGGCACCTCATAGAGCGGGCATTTTTGACAAGTCAATTTTTCCACCAGCTCGGTTCCTCGCTTCTGCTCCAAAATTTGACTTGTCAAAAGGCCGAATTCTATCTGCCAGCCGGCATCTGCTGCCATTTCGCAGAGCCTTATCCCCTCAGCCACAAACAGGCCCGTCTTTTCCCGCTGTTTGCGCTGCTTCAACGCCGCCGCCAGTTTGACCTTTTTGTTGGCAGGGCTGTCAATCCGTTCAATCATCCATACTGCTCCTTAACGTCTTTTCTTTACGGCTTTTATTGTATCACAGCCATAGGCGCAAAAAAAGCCCCAACAGCCTGCTCAAGCCTGTCAGGGCCACGCTCAAATCTTATTCAGATTCAGATATCCGCTTTCCATAAGCCATGGAGATTGCAGTATTCAAACACGGTCAGAGGTTCATCCCCATCGGCAATCTTAAACACTGCTTCCGGTTTGTCCTCAGAGCTCAGTCGACGCATCATGCCGCCGTTCTTCGTCTGTACATGAATCCACTCAATGAGGTGCTCCGGCGTCATCGGATGCGCCACCGAGCCCACCGTGACTTTGAGCACACCTGCGGCCTTATCGAACTCTGCCACTGGCACATGCTTCTCCTGTGCCGCATCGTTGGTGTTGGCCGTCAGTTCCTCCATGTCCTGACCACAGCATACCAACGTTCCCTTGCCTTCATGAATCAGACCCACAATGTTGCCACAACGGCTGCAACGATAAAATTTACTGGCCATGCTTTTCCCTCCTATACATTCTAATACACATTATCCCACTTAATTCTTATCAATTCTATGCTAAGCCATGCAAATCCTGCCCGCAAAAAAATAATATGCAAGTGATTACATTGTCCGCTTCAACATGATATGATAGAAGCAAAACCAACAGGAGGTGTTTTCTTGTCTGTATCCGCTTTTCAATGCCAAGGCTTTCGCCCCAGCATTGACGAACACTGTACCCATCTGATTCTCGGCTCCATGCCCAGCGTGGCTTCTCTGGAAGCCCAACAGTATTATGCCCATCCCCAGAATCGCTTCTGGCCCATGATGGCCCGCATTTTGAAACAAGCGGCACCACCAGCTGACTATTCGGAGCGCCTGGCTATGCTCCGCCGCCATCATATTGCCCTTTGGGATTCCATTGCCGTCTGCGAGCGAAAGGGCAGCCTTGATGCCGATATAAAAAATGAACAGGGCAATGACTTCACTGCCCTGCTTGCCCATTATCCCCATATCCATACCATCTGCTTCAACGGTGGCAAATCCTATCAGTGCTTCAAAAAATACAACAAGCACCTGCTGAGCCGCCCCGATATCCACTTCCATCAGCTGCCTTCCACCAGCCCGGCCAACGCCCGCTGGAATCTGGAAAAACTGACGGCTGCCTGGAGAATTCCCTTTCATTCATAACAACTGCGAAAGGAGTCTTTCCTATGTTCAAAAAACTATTGATGCTTTTATGCGCCCTCTTCATCGCCGCCCCCTCCATGGCCAGTGCTGGCTTTGGTACGGGTATCGGCATCACCTTCCCGGCCTCCGGCTCCAGTACCAAAACCATCGGCAACACCTATGCCGCTCTGCAGCTGGAGCAGCTTACGGAAGAACTGACCCTGCAGGAACGTCATGGCCGCCTGCTGCTGGAACTGAAAGTCAGCAACAACGGCGATACGCCTTACACCATCAACCACCGCAACGGACAAATCTACGACTTTCTTATCACCGACAAGAACGGCAAAAAAATGTGGCAATGGTCAGACGGCATGGCCTTCACACAGGCACTCTGCACCACCACCATTGCCCCACATAGCTTTGAAGTCTACAAAGCCGAACTGGACAGCAAAGACTATCGCAAAATAAAAGACGATGCCGTCCTCGTCACCGCCTATGTCTTAGATACCCCCTGTAAACTCTCGGCAAAACTCCCCACCATCATCGCCAGCAACAGCACCCCTGTGCTAATCCACGGCGGCGTGATATTCGGCAGCAGATAATCTGTCAGTCAATACACATACAGCAAAAAAGTCCTGACCATTCGGCCAGGACTTTTGATTGCTGTAATATGTAATTACACGAGCTCGATGATAACCATCGGAGCTGCGTCACCGCGGCGTACGCCGAGTTTCAGGATACGGGTGTAACCGCCCTGACGGTCTGCGTATTTTGCTGCGATTTCATCGAACAGCTTTCTTACTACATCTTCATCAGCAAGGGATGCGATTGCCTTGCGACGAGCGCTCAGGTCACCGCGCTTTGCCAGCGTGATGAGCTGCTCAGCGAACTTGCGGAGCTCTTTTGCCTTTGCTTCCGTCGTTTCAATGCGTCCATATCTGAAGAAGGAAGTAAGAATGCTAGTGAACAGCGCCTTGCGGGCTGCGGAGTTACGTCCTAATTTTCTGTAGCTCATTTATTTCCCTCTTTTCAATCGTTGTTTACTCTCAGCGCTAAACCGAGTTCCTCGAGCTTCTTCTTGACTTCTTCAAGAGATTTGCGGCCGAGGTTGCGGACCTTCATCATGTCATCTTCCGTCTTTTCAGCAAGGTCAGCGACCGTGTTGATGTTAGCACGCTTCAGACAGTTGAAGGAACGTACCGAGAGGTCGAGGTCTTCGATAGTCATTTCCAAAACTTTGGAAGTATCGTCCTCTACCTCTTCGGGGAAGGTTGCCTCCTCCTCTTCGATTTCTTCCGGCAGGCCGTCCATGCTCTGGAACAGCTTGAGGTGCATCACGAGGATACCGGCTGCTTTGCTGACAGCTTCTTCCGGACGCAGGGAACCATCGGTCCATACTTCGAGAATCAGCTTGTCATAGTCGGTTTCGTTACCTACACGCGTGTCCTGCACGGTGTAGTTTACACGCTGTACCGGGGAGAAAATCGAATCGATGGGGATTACCCCAATCGTGTCATCCGGCTTTTTGTTCCGTTCTGCCGGAATGTAGCCACGGCCACGGGCAACGGTCATCTCAATTTTGAGCTTGCCCGTTTCGTCAACCGTTGCAATATGGAGGTCCGGATTGAGAATCTCAATGTCGGCATCACAGATGATGTCGGCAGCCGTAACTTCCTTTTCGCCTTCCACATCAATGCGGATAACCTTCGGCTCGTTGCCCTGCATCTTGAGGCAGAGCTGCTTCAGGTTCAGAACGATATTGGTCACGTCATCCCGGACACCCGGAATCGTGGAGAACTCATGGAGCACTCCATCAATACGGATGGAGGTAATTGCAGAACCTTCCAGGGAAGACAGGAGCATACGGCGGAGGCTGTTGCCAAACGTCGTGCCGTAGCCGCGTTCGAGCGGTTCGCAAACGAACTTGCCGTAGCGGTTGTCTTCGCTGATTTCCACAATTTCAATTTTCGGTTTCTCGATGTCTATCATCTGGAATGAACCTCCTCAATAACTAATCGAACACTATGCACACAGGCACAAATATTCATTATTTGGAGTACAACTCGACGATAGCCTGCTCGTTAACAGGAACATCGATTTCTTCACGGTTCGGGAAACGCGTTACCGTACCCGTGAGGTTAGCCTGGTCAGCCTGAAGCCATGCCGGAGCGGACAGGGCATTGCTGCTTTCCTTCAGTTCTTTGAAGAAAGCGTTGGACTGGCTCTTTTCGCTAACTGCGATTACATCGTTAGCATGAACCATTGCGGACGGAATGTCTACGCGCTGGCCGTTAACGGTGAAGTGACCGTGACGAACGAGCTGGCGAGCCTGACGACGCGTGTTAGCGAGGCCAAGACGATATACAACGTTGTCCAGGCGGCGCTCAAGAAGACCAAGGAGGTTTTCACCAGTTACACCCTGCATCTTCTTAGCTTTATCGTAGTATCCACGGAACTGCTTTTCCAGTACGCCGTAGATGAATTTTGCTTTCTGCTTTTCTTTCAGCTGCATGCCGTATTCGGAAACCTTACGGTTCGTGCGGCGCGGCTGACGCTTGGATTCTTTGGAACGACCGATAACAGCCGGTTCAATGCCGAGGGCACGGCATCTTTTCAGGGCTGGTACTCTATCAATTGCCATACTTCTAATTGCACCTCCTATTAAACTCTTCTACGCTTCGGCGGACGGCATCCGTTGTGCGGAATCGGAGTAACATCTTTGATCATGTTTACTTCGAGGCCAGTTGCCTGCAGGGAACGGATTGCGGCTTCACGGCCGGCACCAGGACCCTTAACGTATACTTCGACCTGCTTGAGGCCATGTTCCATAGCTGCTTTTGCAGCCGTTTCTGCTGCCATCTGTGCAGCGAACGGCGTGCTCTTACGGGAGCCACGGAAACCAAGGCCGCCTGCGCTGGCCCAGGAAAGTGCATTACCGCTCTTATCGGTAAGCGTTACAATCGTATTGTTAAACGTAGAACTGATATGGGCTACGCCATATTCGACGTTCTTACGAACTTTTTTCTTCGTGCGGACTGCTTTCTTAACTGCCACCAGTTAACCCTCCTTTATTTCTTCTTGCCTGCTACGGCCTTTTTCGGGCCTTTACGGGTACGGGCGTTGTTCTTGGTGTTCTGACCACGAACGGGCAGACCAAGACGGTGGCGACGACCACGGTAGCAGCCGATATCAACGAGTCTCTTGATGTTCATCTGACGTTCACGGCGAAGGTCACCTTCTACCATAACGTTATTATCGATGGCATCACGAAGTTTTACAACTTCATCCTCCGTGAGGTCACGCGTACGGGTATCCGGGTTGATACCAGTCTCCTTCAGCAGGTCCTTGGAAGTCTTCAGACCAATACCGAAGATGTACGTTAATGCAATTTCAATTCTCTTGTCACGGGGTAAATCTACACCGGCAATACGTGCCATTAATAAAGCACCTCCTTATTTCTTAATTAACCTTGTCTCTGTTTATGCTTCGGATTTTCGCAGATGACCATAACACGGCCTTTGCGCTTAATGACTTTGCATTTTTCACAAATCCGCTTTACTGACGGTTTTACCTTCATTTTCGTTGTGCCCCCTTTTCCTTATTGTCAGTCTCATTTTGCTAGTATAGCATGTTTGTTCCCCCTTGCCTAGTGGCAAAGTGAATTTTTTTATAAAAAATTTGAAATGATAACAAACACAGCAAACTATAAGCAAAAGCGGAGATGACCTTATTTGAATCGGTAGGTTATACGGCCACGCGTTAAGTCATACGGCGTGAGTTCGATAGTGACTTTGTCTCCCGGAAGGATACGGATGAAGTTCATGCGAATCTTGCCGGATACATGCGCCAGTACAACATGACCATTCTCTAGCTCAACCTGGAACATTGCATTTGGCAGTGCCTCCAGGACTTTGCCTTCTACTTCAATAACATCTTGTTTCGACATGTTTTTCTCCTCTTGCAGATGTATAAATTGGTTGGGCCAAAGTCATCTAAGGAGCTTTTGCATTTCTTGTTAAATGCCATGCCCAACAACAGGTTGTTAATCAAAATTCTTTAATCATTGTAATGGGCGGCAGTTCCTGCCGCCCTTACAACAATCTCTATCGCTGCGTGAATTTCACCAACGGTTTGACTCAGCCCTTCAGAACTGCAATGAGGTCTGCGGTAACTTTGTCAATCGCCTGTCTGCCATCCACTTCCGTGTAGAGGCCTGCCTTTTGATAGTAATCAATCAGCGGGCGGGTGCTGTCTTCGTATACGGAGAGACGACTCTTCATCGTTTCTTCCGTATCGTCAGCACGCTGGAAGAGTTCGCTGCCGCACTCATCGCAAGTTCCTTCCGTCTTGGACGGGTTGAACTTCACGTGGTAGGTAGCACCGCATTTTTTGCAAATGCGGCGGCCCACAGCGCGTTCGATAAGGTCAGCTGCCGGAACATTGATGTTCAGGACACGCGTCAGGCTTAAACCGAGGTCTTCCAAAATACCTTTGAGGGCATCTGCCTGGTCAACGGTACGGGGGAAACCATCGAGGATAAAACCTTTCTTGCAGTCATCTTTGGCAAGACGCTCACGGACAATGCCGATGGTAACTTCGTCAGGAACGAGCTTACCTGCGTCCATGCAGGCTTTTGCCTGCTTGCCAAGTTCGGTACCTTCCTTCACAGCTGCACGGAACATATCGCCCGTGGAGATGTGAGGAACACCAAACGCTTTGACCAGTTCAGCCGCCTGCGTGCCTTTACCGGCACCCGGGGGGCCCATTAACAGGATATGCATGTTTTTGCCTCCTTTATTTCATGAACCCTTCGTAGTGGCGCATAACAATCATGGCTTCAATCTGCTTCATGGTCTGGAGGGCAACGCCCACGACAATCAGCAGGGCCGTACCGCCAAAGTATACACCCTGAATATTAGTAGCGGCTGCTACCATATTCGGCAGTACTGCAATGAAGGCCAGGAAAATCGAGCCAGCAAGCGTGATACGAGTCATGACATGATCTAAATAATCTGCCGTTGGCTGTCCCGGACGGATGCCCGGGATGAAACCACCGTATTTTTTCAGATTCTCTGCCATATCCGATATCTTTACAGTAACCGCAGTATAGAAGTAGGTAAAGAAGATTATCATGCCTACATATAATGTAGTCTGTAACGGTTTACCCCACTCCAGATAACTGGCAACGGTCTTTACCCAGGGAATCTCAATAAACTGGGCAATGGTTACTGGAAACATCAGCACGGATGACGCAAAGATAATTGGGATTACGCCCGCCTGATTGACCTTCAGGGGAATGTGGCTGGAATGACCACCGTAGGTGCCACGGGCACCAACCCTTTTCGTGTAGGAAATGGGAATGCGGCGGAAGCCGTTTTCTACGTGTACTACGAATACCACCATAGCGATTGCGATGAGGGCAAACATAAACACGGAGAAGTAGCTGATGGTTCCAGCCTGGACGTAATGGTAAATGGTGCCGATGTTTTTCGGCAGAGCTGCTACGATACCGGCGAAGATGATAAGGGAAATACCGTTACCAACGCCGTTAGCCGTAATCTGCTCACCGAGCCACATCAAGAACACCGTGCCCGCCGTCAGCGTGATTGCAATAATCAGGATGTTGACGGGACTTGGATTCAAAATAGCTGCCTTCAGGCCGATGGACATGCCAATCGCCTGGAGGAAAGCCAACACTACCGTGAGGTAGCGTGTAACCTGGGTGGTCTTTTTGTGTCCTTCCTGACCTTCCTTCGACCATTGCTCCAGTGTGGGGATTACCACATTCAGCAGCTGAATGATAATCGCCGCATTGATGTATGGAGTAATGGACATAGCGAAGATGGAGAACTTACTGAAAGCACCACCAGAAAAGAGATCTAACAGACCAAAGAGGTTGCCGTTTGCGAACAACTGCTCAATCGCTGTCGGGTCAACCCCCGGAACGGGGATATGCGTCCCCATCCGGAAGATGGCAAACATAATCAAAGTAAAGGTTATTTTCTGCCTAAGCTCCGGAATTTTCCATACGTTGCCAAGGGCTGAAAGCACCTTACTTCACCTCAATCTTCTCGATCTGGCCGCCTGCAGCGGTGATTTTCTCTTCAGCGGACTTCGTGAAGCCGTTAGCGCGAACCGTCAGCTTCTTCGTGAGTTCGCCGTTGCCGAGAATACGGATGCCATCCTGAACGTTCTTCAGGATACCTGCTTCAACGAGAACAACGGGATCAACCGTCGTGCCATCTTCGAAGCGGTTCAGGGATTCAACATTCACTTCAGCGAAGGTCTTAGCCCAGATATTCTTGAAGCCGCGCTTCGGGAGACGACGGTACAGAGGCATCTGGCCACCTTCGAAACCCGTGCGAACGCCGCCGCCGCTGCGGGAGTTCTGGCCTTTCATACCTTTACCGGAAGTCTTACCATTGCCGGAACCAAGACCGCGACCTACACGGTTGCGAACCTTGCGGGAACCAGCTGCTGGCTGTAATTCATGTAATTTCATCTGCGTGCACCTCCTGTTCTTATCTTATTCTGCGATTTTTTCTACGGTAATCAGATGCTCAACTTTGTGGAGCTGACCGCGGATAGCCGGGTTGTCCGGCAGTTCAACAACAGAGTTGATCTTGCGCAGGCCAAGAGAACGAACAGTCTTGCGCTGCGTTTCGGGACGGCCGATAAGGCTTCTTTTAAGAGTTACTTTAATTTTTGCCATTTTCGCGCCCTCCTTAACCTAAGATTTCCTGAACCGTCTTGCCACGGAGTTCAGCAACCGTTTCAGCACGCTTGAGGGCCTTGAGGCCTTCCATCGTAGCGCGTACCATGTTGTTCGGGTTGGAAGAACCCAGGGACTTGGTCAGAATGTCATGGATGCCGGCGAGTTCCAATACGGCACGAGCCGGGCCGCCAGCGATAACACCGGTACCTTTGGCAGCCGGCTTCAGCATAACTTTACCAGCACCGAAGATGCCGAGCATCTCATGAGGAATCGTACGGCCATCGAAGAGAGCAACCTCAACGAGGTTCTTCTTTGCATCTTCAACGCCTTTGCGGATAGCTTCGGGAACTTCAGCAGCTTTGCCGAGACCTACGCCAACTTTGCCCTTCTTGTTGCCAACAACAACGAGAGCACTGAACGAGAAGCGGCGGCCGCCCTTGACGACTTTCGCAACTCGATTTATGTATACAACTTTCTCCTCGAACTCTGGAGTTTCGTTGTCCATATTTCTAGCCATTCATTTACCTCCTTCAGTATTGATGATTTAGAACTTCAGACCTGCTTCACGAGCAGCTTCAGCCAGAGCAGCCACACGGCCATGGTATACATAACCGCCACGGTCGAAAACAACTTCGCTGATACCCTTTTCGAGAGCACGCTTAGCAACTTCAGCACCGATAGCCTTAGCTGCTTCGATGTTGCCGCCGTAGTTTTCAAAGCCCTTGTCCTGAGTGCTTGCGGAAACGAGCGTTACGCCCTTTTCATCATCAATGACCTGAGCATAAATGTTTGCCAGGCTGCGATATACGTTGAGGCGCGGACGAGCTGCCGTACCTGCGATATGGTTGCGGACACGCAGATGACGTTTCTGACGTGCCTTATTTTTATCTGCTTTAACCAGCACAGAGATTCACTCCTTTCTCGAATCAGTACCTTATTTCTTGCCCTTAGCGCCGGCTTTACCTTCTTTACGACGGATATGTTCGCCAGCGTATTTGATGCCCTTGCCTTTGTACGGTTCGGGTTCACGGAAGCTGCGGATTTCAGCGGCAATCTGGCCAACAACTTCTTTGTCGATACCAGAAACCGTGATAGCGTTAGCAGAGGGGCATTCGAATTTGATGCCCTTCGGCGGTTCAACAACTACCGGATGGGAGAAACCCAGGGACAGGTTCAGCGCGGTGCCCTTAAGCTGAGCACGGTAGCCGACACCATTGATTTCGAGGTTCTTGGAGAAACCTTCCGTTACGCCGATAACCATGTTGTTAATGAGCGTACGGGAAAGACCATGGAGAGATCTGTGGGTCTTATCGTCGGAGGGACGTTCTACTTTCAGAACGTTACCTTCAACGGTTATTTTCATTTCCGAGCTAATCTGGCGGGAAAGTTCACCTTTCGGGCCTTTAACACTTACCAAATTGTCATCGCCAACAGTGACGGTTACGTTTGCTGGGATTTCAATCGGTGCATTACCAATTCTTGACATCTGTACACCTCCTGACTACTTTTCGATTACCAAACGTATGCAACAACTTCGCCGCCAAGGCCAGCTTTACGAGCCTGCTTGTCGCTCATGATGCCCTTGGAAGTGGAGATGATGGCGATACCCAAGCCGCCGAGAACGCGGGGCAGTTCGCTTTTCTTAGCGTACTGACGCAGGCCAGGCTTGGAAATACGTTTGATACCGGAAATAACCTTCTCACGGTTCGGGCCGTATTTGAGGGAAACAGAGATAACGCCCTGCTTGCCATCTTCAGTGAAGGTGTAGTCCTTGATGAAACCCTCTTCCTTCAAAACTTCAGCGATAGCCGTTTTGATTTTGGAACCCGGGATTTCAACACTTTCGTGGTATACACTGTTTGCATTGCGCAAACGAGTCAGCATATCTGCAATAGGATCAGTCATTGCCATTGAATCGATATCCTCCTTTTACTTAAATCAATCTTACCAGCTGGCTTTGGTTACGCCAGGGATAGCGCCTTTGTAGCTCTGCTCACGGAAGCAGATACGGCACATATCGAACTTACGCATATAACCATGCGGACGGCCGCAAATTTTGCAACGGTTGTAACCGCGAGTGGAGAACTTCGGTTCTTTGCTCCACTTTTCTACCATAGCTTTCTTAGCCAAGTTTCCTTACCTCCTTATGCTTTGAACGGCATACCCATGAGTTTCAGGAGCTCTCTGGCTTCTTCATCCGTCTGTGCCGTCGTAACGATAACAATGTTCATACCACGGAGCTTGTCGATCTTATCGTATTCGATCTCCGGGAAGATGAGCTGCTCTTTCAGGCCGATAGCGTAGTTACCGCGACCATCAAAAGCCTTGTCGCTTACACCGCGGAAGTCACGTACGCGCGGCAGGGCAACGTTCATGAACTTATCGAGGAACTGGTACATGCGCTGACCGCGAAGGGTTACTTTGCAGCCGATGGGCATGCCTTCACGCAGTTTCCAGGCAGCGAGGGATTTCTTTGCACGGGTCAGGAGCGGCTTCTGGCCGGAGATGATCGTCAGATCAGCTACAGCAGAGTCCAGAGCCTTGGGGTTGCCAACGGCTTCGCCTACGCCCATGTTGATGATAATCTTTTCAACTTTCGGAAGCTGCATTACGTTCTTGTAACCGAACTTTTCGGTCATAGCCTTGCAGACTTCGTTCTGATATTTTTCCTGTAATCTATCCACTTATGCTCCTCCTTTCCAAATTATTTCGTCTGGTCGATAACTTCGCCGCACTTCTTGCAGGCGCGAACCATCTTGCCATTGACTTCTTTATGAGCAACGCGGGTTGCTTTGGAGCATGCCGGGCAAACCAGCATAACTTTGCAAGCGTGCATGGGCATTTCCTTTACCAGGATACCGCCCTGGGGAGCCTTCTGGTTCGGCTTCGTGTGACGCTTAACTTTGTTAACGCCTTCCACAACAACCTTACCGTGCTTGGGCATAGCAGTGATAACCTTGCCCTGCTTGCCTTTATCTTTGCCGGACAATACAACGACCGTATCGCCCTTCTTAACGTTCATCTTAACGAATGCCAAAATCGCACCTCCTCACAATTAAAGTACTTCAGGAGCCAGGGAAACGATCTTCATGAAGTCTTTATCGCGAAGTTCTCTAGCTACCGGTCCGAAGATACGCGTACCTTTCGGAGTCTTGTCTTCTTTGATGATAACTGCGGCGTTTTCATCGAAACGGATATAGGAACCGTCTGCACGACGCAGGCCTTTCACGCTGCGAACGACAACTGCCTTAACGACATCGCCCTTCTTAACCGTGCCACCCGGAGCTGCGGATTTAACTGCAGCTACGATAACATCACCAATGTTGGCATACTTGCGGTAAGAACCACCGAGAACGCGGATGCACATAATTTCTTTTGCACCAGTGTTGTCGCCAACCTGCAGGATTGTTTGCTGTTGGATCATTGTTGGACCTCCTTCTTCTTAATTTTGGCTTATTTAGCGCGTTCGATGACTTCGACAACTCTCCAACGCTTGGTCTTGGACAGCGGGCGGGTTTCCATCAGGGATACCTTATCGCCTACGTGAGCATCGTTCTTCTCATCGTGAGCATGGAACTTTACAGTTCTCTTAACC
Organism: Selenomonas ruminantium AC2024; assembly: GCF_000687995.1. NCBI lineage: Bacteria > Bacillati > Bacillota > Negativicutes > Selenomonadales > Selenomonadaceae > Pseudoselenomonas > Pseudoselenomonas ruminantium. Next base: position 1,397,899 of record NZ_JIAC01000001.1, on the reverse strand, counting down.
GGCTTCTTGTAGAGCTTGTGCTGCTCGAGCTCTTCTACTGCTACAACAACCGTTTTATCCATTTTGTCGGAAATTACTTTGCCGACTTTAATCTTACGTACGTTTCTTTCGCTCATTAGGGAGCCTCCTTCCTTCTGCATATCAGTGTGCGATTAGGCCTTCAGTTCGGCTTCGCGCTGGATCGTCTTAATGCGGGCGATCGTCTTCTTTACTTCTTTGATACGCATCGGGTTCTCGAGCTGGCCAGTAGCGAGCTGGAAACGGAGGTTGAACAGTTCCTCTTTGAGCGAAGTAAGTTTCTGGTTAAGCTCATCAGCGCTCATTTCACGGATTTCATTAACCTTCATTTACTTCACCGCCCTCTGCTTTTACATCTTCTTTAACAACGAACTTCGTCTTGATCGGCAGCTTGTGGCCTGCAAGACGCATAGCTTCCTGAGCAACTTCACGGGATACGCCGTCCATTTCGAACAGAACGCGGCCCGGCTTAACTACTGCTACCCAGTACTCAGGCGAACCTTTACCGGAACCCATGCGGGTTTCAGCCGGTTTTGCCGTTACCGGCTTATCCGGGAAAATCTTGATCCAAACCTGACCGCCACGTTTGATGTAACGGGTCATAGCGATACGAGCAGCCTCGATCTGGCGGTTCGTGATCCAAGCAGGTTCCAGAGCAACCAGACCATATTCACCATGGCTTACGGTGTTGCCGCGATGAGCTTTACCCTTCATACGGCCACGGAACTGCTTACGGTATTTAACTCTCTTTGGTAATAACATTAAGCTTCGCTCCCTTCAGCTACAGCCTGACGCTGCTTTCTTTCCGGAAGAACTTCACCCTTGAAGATCCATACTTTTACGCCGATACGGCCATAAGTCGTATGTGCTTCTGCCGTACCGTAGTCGATATCAGCGCGAAGCGTGTGCAGAGGAATGCTGCCTTCACGATAAGCTTCCTTACGAGCAATTTCGGCACCGCCAAGACGGCCGCTCAGAGCAACCTTGATACCCTTGGCGCCCAGACGCATCGTACGGCCAACAGCCTGCTTCATAGCACGGCGGAAAGCAATACGGCGTTCGAGCTGCTGAGCAATGTTCTCAGCAACGAGCGTTGCATCCATATCCGGCTGCTTGATTTCAGCGATATTGATGTCAACCTTCTTTTCCGTGTACTTCTTCAGACCTTCTTTGATCTGTTCGATACCGGAACCACCGCGACCGATTACCATACCCGGTTTAGCCGTGTGAATCGTGATCTTCAGACGGTTCTTGCTACGCTCCGTCTCAACGCGAGAAACACCAGCTGCCTGAAGGCTCTGCTTCAGATAATCGCGGATTTTAATATCTTCATGCAGGTTATCTGCAAAATCTTTGTCTGCATACCACTTAGCATCCCAAGTCTTGACGATGCCAAGACGAATACCATGCGGATTTACTTTCTGACCCAATCCGTTTCCCTCCTTCTTAGTTCTTCTCGTCTACGACGATGGTTACATGGGACGTGCGCTTCAAAATCTTGAAGGCCTGCCCACGGGAACGCGGATGGATGCGTTTCATCGTTGGGCCGTCATCAGCGAAAGCCGTCTTGATGACGAGCTTGTCAACGTCCATATCATAATTGTTCTCAGCGTTTGCTACTGCAGAACGCAGAACTTTTTCAACTACTACAGCGCCAGCTTTCGGCGTGAATTTCAGAATCGCAAAGGCCTCTGCGACGTTCTTGCCACGGATGAGATCCAGGACAACACGAACTTTGCGCGGAGTGATGCGAACGAACTTAGCTACTGCTTTAGATTCCACAAGGATTCTCCTTTCGCAAAATTACTTGAGTCCGGTCTTGCGCTCTTCACCAGCATGACCCTTGAAGGTACGGGTGGGAGCGAACTCACCGAGTTTGTGGCCAACCATGTCTTCCGTTACATAAACGGGAACATGCTTGCGGCCATCATGAACAGCAATCGTATGACCTACGAAGTCCGGGAAAATCGTGGAGCTTCTGGACCAGGTCTTTACAACTTTTTTATCGTTAGCTTCGTTGAGAGCCGTGATTTTCTTCATGAGGCTTTCTGCAACGAAAGGTCCCTTTTTAATCGATCTTGACAAAGTGTATCCTCCTTCCGTCAGGCGGCGTTAAGCTGCCTGCCCGATTCTATCATTATTTCGTGCGGCCTCTGACGATGAGACGATCGGAAGCTTTCTTGCGACGAGTCTTGGCACCCATAGCGCATTTGCCCCACTTGGTAACAGGGTTCTTGCGGCCAACAGGGCTGCGGCCTTCACCACCACCATGCGGATGGTCGTTCGGGTTCATAGCAGTACCGCGGTTCTCCGGACGAACGCCCAGCCAACGGTTACGGCCAGCCTTACCAATCGTAATGTTTTCATGCTCCAGGTTGCCAACTTCGCCGATGGTAGCACGGCAGTTGATATGCACCTTGCGAAGTTCGCCAGACGGCATACGGAGGAGTGCGTAATCGCCTTCCTTTGCCATGAGCTGAGCGGAAGTACCAGCACTGCGAACCAGCTGGGCACCCTTGCCAATCTTCAGCTCTACGTTATGAATGGTCGTACCAACGGGGATGTTCTTCAAAGGCAGGGCATTACCAACCTTGATATCGGAATCCGGGCCGGATACAACTTTATCGCCGACTTTCAGACCGTTCGGAGCGAGGATGTAACGCTTTTCACCATCAACGTAGTTGAGGAGAGCGATACGAGCGCTGCGGTTCGGGTCATATTCGATGGTAGCGACGCGAGCCGGGATACCATCCTTGTTGCGTTTGAAGTCGATTACACGATACAGACGCTTGTGGCCGCCGCCCTGATGGCGAACGGTCAGTTTGCCCTGCTGGTTGCGGCCGCCTTTTTTCACCAGGCGCTCAGTCAGGGATTTTTCAGGTTTGCTTGCCGTAATTTCGTCGAAGGAAGCGACGGTCATGAAACGGCGACCTGCAGAGTAAGGTTTAAAACTCTTTACTGCCACTTAAATTTCCTCCTTGCAAGGGTTTACGCTTCGAAAAGCTCAATGCTGCTGCCTGCAGCGAGTTTAACGATAGCTTTCTTATAATCAGCGCGCTTGCCAACGTTGCGGCCCATGCGCTTCGTTTTGCCAAGTACGTTAACCGTATTGACCTTTTCAACTTTTACGTTGAAGATTTCAGCAACTGCTTTAGCAATTTCAATCTTGTTGGCTGCTTTCGCAACAACGAAGACGTATTTGCCTTCAGCCATGAGCTGAGTCGTTCTTTCCGTAATCAGCGGACGGATCAGGATATCACGTGCTTCCATTATGCGAATACCTCCTCGATACGGGTAACGGCATCCTTCGTGATGAACAGCTTGTCATGATTCAGGATATCATGAACATTGAGGCCCATCATGCTGATTGCCTTAACACCCGGAATATTGCGTGCAGACTTTTCTACGTTTTCTGCTTCATCAGCAGTGATGAGGAGAGCCTTCTTCTCAACGGAGAAATCGCTCATCATCTTAACAACCTGCTTGGTCTTGGCAGCTTCGAATTCGAGGCTGTCGAGAACTACCAGTTCGCCATTCTTCACTTTGTCGGAAAGAGCGCACTTGATAGCCAGACGACGCTGCTTGCGGGGCATGCTGAAAGCATACTTGCGCGGATGCGGACCAAATACCGTACCGCCGCCTACCCACAGCGGGCTGCGCGTGGAACCAGCACGAGCACGGCCGGTGCCCTTCTGCTTCCAAGGCTTACGACCGCCACCGCGGACGAAGCTTCTCGTCTTCGTAGCATGCGTGCCGAGACGCTGTGCTGCGAGCTGCATAACAACGGCCTGATGGAGAAGACCTGCGTTCATCTCTACGCCGAAGATATTGTCATTGAGTTCGATATCGCCAACCTGCTTGTTGGTGATGTCATAAACTGCTACTGTAGCCATAATTTAGGTTTTCCTCCTTCCAATTAGTTTTTGCCCGGTTTAACGGTGTTCTTAATCACAACGAAGCTCTTCTTCGGGCCCGGAATAGCGCCCTTGATGAGGATCAGGTTGCGGTCTGCATCTACACGGACAACCGTGAGGCGCTGAACCGTAACACGTTCGCCACCCATACGGCCAGGCAGCTTCTTGCCTTTCAGCACGCGTCCGCCAGGACCGGAAATCATCGCACCAGTGGAACCCGGTTCACGATGGGATTTGGAACCATGGCCCATGGGACCACGAGCAAAGTTGTGACGTTTGATACCGCCGGCAAAACCTTTACCCTTGGAAGTACCAGTAACATCGACTAATTCGCCTTCGCTAAATATGTCAACGCCGATGGAATCACCGACTTTGTATTCAGAAGCATCCTGAAGACGCATTTCGCGGATAAACTTAACCGGCTTAACACCAGCTTTGTCGAAATGGCCCTTCATCGGTTTGTTTACCTTATGTTCTTTTACTTCACCGAAGCCAAGCTGAACAGCATTGTAACCGTCGTTTTCAACCGTCTTGTTCTGGATAACGATGTTGTTGCCAGATTCTACAACAGTAACGGGGACAACCTTGCCCTCTTCCGTGAAGATCTGAGTCATGCCCAGTTTTCTACCTAAAATTGCTTTAGACATTCATTCCACCTCCTCGGATTATAATTTGATTTCGATGTCTACACCAGCCGGAAGGTCGAGACGCATCAGCGCATCTACCGTCTTGTTCGTCGGCTGCAGGATGTCGATAAGACGCTTATGAGTTCTCATTTCGAACTGTTCGCGGGAATCCTTATTGACATGCGGGGAACGCAAAATCGTGTAGATATTTTTCTCCGTCGGGAGTGGAATCGGACCGGAAACCATAGCACCAGTCTTCTTTGCAGTATCCACAATCTTTACTGCGCTCTGATCGAGGGCTTTGTGATCATAAGCCTTCAACCGGATTCTAATCTTTTGGTTCTTAGACAATTTGTTTTCCTCCTTATCGTCCGGACTCTTGGCCCAAACATTTCTCCGTAACAGTTCCCTCGGACAACGCCGAGCCATCTGCCACGTCATCGCGTTGGGGGGTACCATATTATTTCAAACCTTTAAATAAGAGCGACGCGAGCGCCGCTCTTATCTATAGGTTTAATAACTGTAAATTAGGCTTCTACGTCAGTTACGCGGCCTGCACCAACAGTGTGGCCACCTTCGCGGATAGCGAAACGCAGACCTTTTTCGATAGCGATCGGAGTGATGAGTTCAACATCCATCTCGATGTTATCGCCAGGCATAACCATTTCCGTGCCAGCCGGCAGGGTAACTACGCCCGTAACGTCAGTCGTACGGAAGTAGAACTGCGGACGATAGTTCGTGAAGAACGGGGTATGACGGCCGCCTTCTTCCTTAGTCAGAACGTAAACCTGACCTTTGAACTTCGTGTGCGGGTTGATGGAACCCGGCTTAGCCAGAACCTGACCGCGTTCGATTTCCTTACGGTCGATACCGCGGAGCAGAGCACCGATGTTATCGCCAGCAACAGCGCTGTCGAGCATCTTACGGAACATTTCGATACCAGTTACAACCGTGGATTTCGGTTCTTCCTGGAGACCAACGATTTCAACCGTGTCGTTCAGCTTCAGTTCGCCACGTTCTACACGGCCCGTAGCAACGGTACCACGACCAGTGATCGTGAATACGTCTTCGACCGGCATCAGGAACGGCTTGTCCGTGTCACGGGTCGGAGTCGGGATGTATTCGTCAACAGCATCCATCAGCTCATAGATCTTAGCCTGCATGTCAGCATCGCCTTCCAGAGCCTTCAGAGCGGAACCAGCAATAACAGGGATGTCATCGCCAGGGAATTCGTAGCTGGAGAGCAGCTCGCGAACTTCCATTTCAACCAGTTCGAGCAGTTCAGGATCGTCAACCTGGTCAACCTTGTTCAGGAATACAACGATTGCAGGAACGCCTACCTGACGAGCGAGCAGGATGTGCTCACGAGTCTGGGGCATCGGGCCATCAGCAGCGGAAACTACCAGGATAGCACCATCCATCTGAGCAGCGCCAGTGATCATGTTCTTTACATAGTCAGCGTGGCCCGGGCAGTCAACGTGTGCATAGTGACGTTTTTCAGTCTCATACTCAACGTGTGCCGTGTTGATGGTGATACCGCGTTCACGCTCTTCCGGAGCCTTATCGATATCAGCGTAATCTTCGAATTTTGCCATGCCTTTTTCAGCCAGGCACTTCGTGATTGCAGCCGTCAGCGTCGTCTTGCCATGGTCAACGTGACCAATGGTGCCGATGTTAACATGGGGTTTAGTTCTCTCAAACTTTTCTTTAGCCATTTGTGTTTTTTCCTCCCTTATTCGCCTTTGTTTTTAGCAATAACCTTTTCGGCTATATTCTTAGGAACTTCATCATAGTAAGCTACTTCCATGCTGTAGTTCCCTCGGCCCTGAGTTTTGGAACGGAGATCCGTGGAGTAACCGAACATTTCGGAAAGGGGCACGAACCCGTTGATTACCTGAGCACCGTTGCGTGCTTCCATACCATCGATACGGCCGCGACGGGAGTTCAGGTCGCCGATGACATCGCCCATGTATTCTTCAGGAACGGTGACTTCGACTTTAACATACGGTTCAAGAAGAACCGGATTTGCCTTCTCTGCACCGCTCTTGAATGCCATGGAACCGGCAACCTTGAACGCTGCTTCAGAGGAGTCAACTTCGTGGAACGAACCATCGTAAACGATAGCTTTGATGTCCACCATCGGATAACCGGCAACAACACCAGTTTCCATAGCCTGCTTTACGCCGGCTTCGATCGGGTTGATGAATTCCTTCGGAATTGCACCACCGACAACTTTATTTTCAAAGCTGAAGCCTTCACCCGGTTCCTGCGGAATGAGTTCGAGCCAGCAATGACCGTACTGACCATGACCACCGGACTGGCGTACGAACTTACCTTCGGACTTAACCGTCTTGCGGATCGTTTCACGATAAGCAACCTGCGGTTCGCCAACCTTGCAGTCCACTTTGAATTCGCGGAGCATACGGTCAACGATAATCTGGAGGTGAAGCTCACCCATACCGGAGATGATGCACTGACCAGTTTCCTGATCGGTACGTACACGGAAGGTCGGATCTTCTTCTGCCAGTTTCTGGAGAGCTACGCCCATCTTTTCCTGGTCGTTCTTCGTAGCCGGTTCAACAGCAACGGAGATAACGGGATCCGGGAATTCCATGGATTCGAGGATGATGGGATGTGCTTCGTCGCACAGCGTGTCACCAGTCGTGGTGTCTTTAAGACCAACAGCAGCAGCGATATCACCGCTGTAAACCTTTTCGATTTCCTTACGGTTGTTAGCGTGCATCTGCAGGATACGGCCGATACGCTCTTTCTTGCCCTTCGTGGAGTTGAACACGTAGGAACCAGCATCGAGCACACCAGAGTAAACGCGGAAGAATGCCAGCTTACCAACATAGGGGTCGGTCATAATCTTGAAGGCCAGGGCCGAGAACGGCTCGTCGTCACTGGACGGACGATGGTCTTCTTCACCGGAATCCGGATTGATACCCTTGATAGGCGGAATGTCTACCGGAGCCGGCATGTAATCAACGATGGCATCGAGCAGGGGCTGAACGCCCTTGTTGCGATAGGAAGTACCGCAGGTTACCGGAACGAGTTTGCACTCAACGGTGCCCTTACGGATGACTTTCTTAATCTCTTCTTCAGTGATTTCTTCGCCACCGAGATATTTTTCCATAAACTCGTCATCGAGTTCGGAGAGAGCTTCGAGCAGCTTTTCGCGATACTCTTCAGCTTTTTCCTTCATGTCATCAGGAATAGCAACTTCGTCAGCAACTTTGCCGAGGTCGTCTTCATAAACGATGGCTTCGTTCTTAACGAGGTCGATGATGCCCTGGAAGGTATCTTCAGCACCGATCGGCAGCTGGATAGCTACTGCATTGGCCTGGAGACGTTCATGCATCATGTTGATAACATTGTAGAAATCTGCGCCCGTGATGTCCATCTTGTTGACATAAGCCATACGAGGAACATTGTAACGCTCAGCCTGACGCCATACGGTTTCAGTCTGAGGCTCAACGCCACCGCGAGCAGTCAGAACTGCTACGGTACCATCGAGTACGCGCAGGGAACGTTCAACTTCTACCGTAAAGTCCACGTGACCCGGAGTATCAATGATGTTGATACGATGGTCTTTCCAATGACAGGTGGTAGCAGCAGACGTAATCGTGATGCCGCGTTCCTGCTCCTGAACCATCCAGTCCATGGTAGCAGCACCGTCGTGAACTTCACCGATCTTGTGGTTTACACCGGTGTAGAAGAGGATACGCTCAGTAGTAGTCGTCTTACCGGCATCGATGTGAGCCATGATACCGATATTACGAGTTTTTTCAAGGGAATACTCTCTTGCCACTTTTAATATCGCTCCTTATATAATAGAAAAGATTACCAACGATAATGAGCGAATGCCTTATTGGCTTCGGCCATCTTATGCGTATCTTCCTTCTTCTTGATTGCTGCGCCAGTGTTGTTGGCAGCATCCATGAGTTCACCGGAGAGACGCTCGTCCATAGTCTTTTCGCCACGGAGACGTGCATAATTCACGATCCAGCGAATACCGAGAGTCATACGACGATCCGGACGAACTTCAACCGGAACCTGGTAGTTAGCACCACCGACGCGGCGAGCGCGAACTTCGAGAACCGGCATAACGTTCTTCAGAGCCGTCTCAAAAACTTCCAGAGGATCCTTGCCCGTCTTAGCGCGGATCGTCTCAAATGCATCATATACGACGCGTTCAGCAACGCTCTTCTTACCGGAGAGCATTACCTTGTTGATGAATTTTGTAACCGTCTTGCTGTGGTACACCGGATCCGGCAGTACGTCACGCTTAGGTACGGCACCTTTTCTTGGCATTGTTTTACCTCCTTATCATAGTCTTCATTTGCGAAGCTGTATTATTTCTTTTTAGCGCGTTTCGCACCATACTTGGAGCGGCCCTGAGCACGATCCTGCACACCTGCAGTATCGAGAGAACCACGGATGATGTGGTAACGAACACCCGGCAGGTCCTTAACACGACCGCCACGGATCAGAACAACACTATGCTCCTGAAGATTATGACCAATGCCCGGAATATATGCAGTAACTTCGATGCTGTTCGTCAAACGAACACGAGCTACTTTACGCAGAGCCGAGTTCGGCTTTTTCGGCGTAGACGTGTAAACACGAGTGCAAACGCCACGTTTCTGCGGGCAATTCTTAAGTGCTGGTGCTTTGGACTTCTCCTGCATGCTCTTTCTGCTCTTACGAACTAACTGGTTGATAGTAGGCATACATGCACCTCCTTCCTTCATATTGAGAATTTATTATTTATTAAAATCGCAAGCAGAGCTTACGATTTTTAACAAATAGGCGTATTACTTAATCGCTGCCGCCGCTGCTGCACCAACTTCGATGTTGCAAGCTGTCCCCAGCTCTTTCATCGAGCTCACGCGGCTGACCGGTACATTCTGTTCCGTACAGAGCGTTTCCAAAGGTTCGACCACCTTGGCATCTGCATCATCAGCGATAAAGACTTCCGTTGCCGCTTCGCGTTTTACCGCTTTGGCAACCTGTTTGATACCAATGACCCGCTTGGCTGTTTTCAGTGCTTCCAGTGTCATTGTTTTCACTCCCCTGTATCACTAAAATCATGCCCTCGAATCAGGCACTTCTATATATTAGCACCCACTAAAATCCCTGTCAACACTTATTTTACAAAGTTTTTCGTGTACACGTTGCCTCGCGTATCAAAATGCAAAAAAATTTTCAAACTGCCTCTCATTCACGAAAAAACACGTTGCGAACTCCTCTTATTTCGAACAAATTACGCCTATAAATCATCCAGAAGAACCTTCACCTCTTAGCATAGAAATCATTTTGATTCCAATTACACGAAAAAGCCCCGGTGCTGATAATATCTTTCCGAAACGTTTGACAAACTTGTCTAAGTGAAGGAAAGATATTATCAGCACCGGGGGCGTCTTAGCATATCTTATTTAATTAGAAAGAAATCTTATCGTTCTAATGCCCTATGCGCAATATCTTTACGATAGAACGCATCCTTAAAGGAAATCTTCTCTACCCCGACATAAGCCTTAGCCACCGCCGAACGCACATCACCAGCCTTGGCCACCACGCCGAGAACGCGGCCACCATCCGTGACAATGTTACCGTCTTTATGTGCCGTACCTGCATGGAACACCAACGCACCTGCTGCCTTGGCCTCATCCAAGCCGGTAATCGCATCACCCTTGCGGTAAGACTTGGGATAGCCGCCAGCCGCCATAACCACGCAGACTGCGGCATCTTTTGACCAGTCAATCTGTACTTCAGCCAAATTACCATCAGCGCAGGCTAGCATGATTTCTACCAAATCGCTGTTTAAGAGCGGCAGAACAACCTGCGTTTCCGGGTCACCGAAGCGCGCGTTGAATTCCACGACCTTCGGCCCGTCAGCCGTTATCATCAGGCCGGCATAGAGACAGCCTTTATAGGGCTTACCTTCCTGCTCCATAGCCTTGATGGTCGGCACAAGAATTTTATCATAGGTTTCCTGCACCATTTTATCCGTCATGACAGGAGCCGGGGCATAAGTGCCCATACCGCCAGTGTTGGGGCCTTTGTCACCATCATAGGCGCGCTTATGGTCCTGCGAGCTGATCATGGGGCAGATGGTCTTGCCATCGGTGAAGCACAGAAGGGATGCTTCTTCGCCTTCCATGAATTCTTCAATAACTACGCGCGAACCTGCATTGCCGAATTCCTTATCTTCCATAATGTCCGCAACAGCCTGCAATGCTTCGTCTTCCGTCATGGCCACGATAACGCCCTTGCCCGCAGCCAGGCCGTCCGCCTTGATAACGATTGGCGCCCCTTCTTTACGAATGTACTCCCGAGCTGCCTCTGCCTCGGTGAACACTTCGTACTTAGCTGTGGGAATGCCGTATTTCTTCATCAAGTCCTTGGAAAAGGATTTGGAGCCTTCAATCTGCGCCGCCGCCTGCGTGGGGCCAAACGCCTTGATACCTGCCGCCGTGACTGCATCCACGAGCCCGTTGGTCAAGGGAACTTCCGGGCCGACTACGACCAGCCCAATAGCATGCTTTTTCGCAAAATCCACAATCGACGCATTATCCGTAATGGCAATACCTTCCACGCACATCGCCACATCAGCCATGCCCGGATTGCCCGGCAATGCATAAATCTTATCTGCCTTCGGCGACTGCGCCAGTTTCCACGCTAACGTATGCTCCCGGCCGCCACTGCCGATTACTAAAATATTCATGGTTTCGCCCCTTATTTTGCCAGCTGTTTTGCCAGATAATCCTGAATCATCGTGTCGTAGGCCGCCGTATGGGCAAAGGCCTCCTGTGCCAATTCCATGCGGGTGCGGTCATCGACACCGCCATTTTCCTTAATCTGGGCAATTACTTCATTATATTTAGCCGGATTGGTCACAATGGTCACGAACTTGAAGTTCTTGGCCGAAGCGCGTACCATAGCCGGGCCGCCAATATCAATGTTTTCAATGGCCTCTGCCAATGTTACATCCGGCTTGGCAATGGTTTCCTTGAACGGATAGAGATTGACCGCCACGAGGTCAATGCCCTTGATGCCATGTTCTTCCATCTGTGCCACGTGTTCAGCATTATCGCGCACAGCAAGAATACCACCATGGATATAGGGATTTAACGTCTTTACGCGGCCATCCATGATTTCAGGGAAGCCTGTCACATCGCTGACATAGGTTACAGGAATGCCTGCTTCCTTGATGGCTTTCATCGTTCCGCCCGTGGAGATGATTTCCACACCGGCTTCATGAAGCTGGCGGGCGAACTCGACCACGCCTTCTTTATTGGATACGCTAATCAGGGCACGCTTAATCTGCATTTATCTGTTCTCCTTTACGCGTCTTACGCTAAAATCGTCACCTTACGGCCTTCAACCTTTAATTTACCTTCGCAGTACAGCCGGATACATTCCGGGTAAATCCGGTGTTCCTCTTTGAGCACGCGGGCACCCAAAGTTTCCTCCGTATCATCATCGAGCACCGGCACCGCCGCCTGCATGATGATGGGGCCGGAATCCGTACCTTCGTCCACGAAATGCACCGTACAGCCGCTGACTTTCACGCCATAGGCCAGCACATCCCGATGGGCATGGGCACCGGGGAAACTGGGCAAAAGCGCCGGATGAATATTCATGATACGTCCGGCAAAATGCCCTACAAAATACGGGGTCAGTATCCGCATAAAGCCCGCCAGCACCACCAGCGTTACACCTGCGGCTTCAAGCTTTTCAATCAAGGCCTTTTCAAAGGGCTCACGGCCGTCAAACTGCTTGCGGTCAACGCAGACCGCTTCAATGCCGGCCTTTCTTGCCCGTTCCAGCGCATAGGCTTCCTTATCCGTCAGCACGATAGCGATTTCGGCAGGAACCTGCCCTGCTTCAATCGCATCGATGATGGACTGCAAATCTGTGCCGCGGCCGGAACAAAGAACACCTAATTTTTCCTTAGCCAACGAACACACCGCCCTGCAATGTTACATCATGGCCGCCTTTGACGACCTTACCGATTTCATAAACCGTTTCGTCAGCCGCCTGCAAATGTGCCTTGACCGCTTCGGCTTCTTCAGCAGAGACAATCAGAATCATGCCGATGCCCATGTTGAAGGTGCGGTACATTTCCGGCCAGTCCACGTTGCCCCACTGCTGCAGGAGACGGAAGATAGCCGGCATTTCCCATTTGCTCGTGTCGATTTCCACTGCCATATCCTCGGGCAGGGCGCGGGGGATATTCTCGTAGAAGCCGCCGCCTGTGATATGCACCATGCCGTGAATATCGAATTTTTCAATCAGCGGCAGGCAGGCTTTCGGGTACAAACGGGTCGGCGTCAACAGTTCCTCCCCGATGGTCTTGCCCAGTTCTTCCATATACTCATCGCCCTTGAAGCCCTTATGGTCAAAGACAATGCGGCGCACGAGGGAATAGCCGTTGGAATGTACGCCGGAGGACGGCAGACCGAGAATCACATCGCCTTCCTTGACCTTTGCGCTGGTGATGAGCTTGCTCTTTTCCACCACACCTACGGCAAAGCCAGCAATATCGTATTCCCCTTCGGGATAAAAGCCATTCATCTCTGCCGTTTCGCCGCCAATCAGGGCGCAGCCGGATTCCTTGCAGGCACCTGCTACACCGGTTACGACATCGGCCACCTGTTCCGGCAAAAGTTTGCCCACCGCCAGATAGTCGAGGAAGAACAGTGGTTCTGCCCCCTGCACCAAAATATCGTTGACACACATGGCCACAGCATCCTGACCAATGGTATCGTGCTTATCGAGCATAAAGGCCAGTTTTAGTTTCGTGCCTACGCCGTCCGTGCCAGATACCAGCACAGGCTCCTTATACTTGCCGCTATTCAAGGCGAACAGGCCGCCAAAGCCGCCCAAGTCACCGAGCACTTCCGGACGATACGTTGCCCGCACACTGTTCTTGATGAGTTCTACCGAGCGGTTGCCCGCATCGATATCTACACCGGCATCTTTATAGGTAAGTTTTTCCGTCATTATCCTCTTGTTCCTCACTTTTTGCGCTGTTCAAACACATACTTGCTGTCACCGGCCGGCTTTTCGCCATCGGCGATGGGATAGGCACTATTAAAGCAGGCATAGCACATATCGTCAGCATTGACTTCCGACACGCAGGATTTCAGCCCTTCCAGGGAAATGAAATGCAGGGAGTCCGCACCGATAAATTCGCGGATTTCCTCAACGCTCTTGGTGGCGGCAATCAGTTCCTTGCGCACCGAAGTATCAATCCCATAATAGCAGGGATAGCCAATCGGCGGGCTGCTGATGCACATATGCACCTCTTTGGCCCCGGCCTGCTTGAGCATATTGACAATCTTGCCACTGGTCGTGCCGCGAACGATACTGTCATCGACCATGATAACGGATTTCCCCGCCACCACGGAACGGATGGCATTGAGCTTGAGCTTCACGCTGGTATCGCGCTTCTTCTGTGTCGGCTGGATAAAGGTACGGCCAATATAGCGGTTCTTAATCAACCCTTCCACAAAGGGAATCCCCGACTCATAGGCATAGCCCGTAGCTGCTGTGGTACCGGAGTCCGGCACCGAAATGACGATATCGCCCTTGAACTTTGCCTCGCGCGCGAGTACCCGGCCCATCATAAAGCGGGCATCATGGACGCTCTGACCATCAATGACCGAATCCGGACGTGCAAAGTAAATGTATTCAAAAATACAGGAAGCCTTCTTCTCATGCATGGCGAACGGATAGGACTTCACGCCGCTGTCGTCAATGACCACCATTTCACCCGGCGCAATATCACGGACGAACTCGGCACCAGCCACATCGAGACCGCAGCTTTCCGACGACAGGATATAGCTGCCTTCCTCCGTCTTGCCCAGGCAAAGCGGACGGAACCCCTGCGGGTCACGGGCACCAATCAGCTTATCCTCCGTCATAATCGCCAGACAATAGGCACCGCGAATCTTCTTCAGGCTCTCGATAATCTTTTCTTCCACGGTTTCTGCCCGGCTGCGGGCAATGAGGTTCACAAAGACTTCCGAATCAATGGACGTCTGGAAAATCGTGCCCTGTTCTTCCAATTCATGGCGGATTTCTGCCGCGTTGGTCAGATTGCCGTTATGCGCCAGCGCAATCTTGCCGCCCGAATAATTCACCATCAAAGGCTGGGTGTTGCACAAAAGACTTGAGCCTGTGGTGGAATAACGTACATGGCCGATGGCAATGCACTGATTTTCCATATGCGGCACCTGATGGCGGAACACCTCATTGACGAGGCCCATGCCACGGGTAACATCCATCCAGGCGCCATCGGTAATGGCAATACCTGCACTTTCCTGACCGCGGTGCTGCAAGGCATAAAGCCCTAAATAGGTCAGCCCCGACACATCTTCCGTGCGGGAAAACACGCCGTAAACACCGCACTCCTCTTTCCACTTCGGTTCTACATTATAGCCATTTTCATACATGGTTATATCAATCTCTCACTTTTTTCTACTAAAAAACAGTCCGGTGCCGCGCAACTTAAAGCTGCGCAGCTACACGGGCTGCTTTCTTTTCCACTTCTTCAACCATTTTTTCACGATATGCCGCAAGCTTTGCTGCAAGTTCAGCATTGCCCACCGCAAAAATCTGCACCGCAAAAATCGCTGCATTCTTGGCACCATTGATTGCCATCGTTGCCACCGGCACACCGGAAGGCATCTGCACCGTGCTCAGGAGCGCATCCATACCATTGAGCGCCGTCGCATTGATGGGCACACCAATAACCGGCAGCGTCGTATAGCTTGCTACTACGCCTGCCAAATGCGCCGCTGCGCCAGCCGCCACAATGAACACAGAGATCCCATTCTCCGGTGCTGCGAGCACAAAATCACGCACCTTGCCCGGCGTGCGATGGGCAGAAGCTACCACAACTTCGGACTCGATGCCAAACTGCTTCAGAATATCTGCCGCCGGCTTCAGAATCGGCCAGTCCGAATCACTGCCCATAATGATTGCTGCTTTCATTAAAGATGCTTCTCCTCTCTTAGAACTTCTTACCCGTCAACACTTCGTAAGCCTCTTTGTACTTAGCGATTGTCTTATCGATAATATCCTGCGGCAGTTTGTAATCGCTGTCCGGATTTGCCTTGAGCCAATCACGCACAAACTGCTTGTCATAGGACGGCTGGCTCTTGCCTGCTTCGTAGCCTTCCAGCGGCCAGAAGCGGGAGCTGTCCGGCGTCAGCACTTCATCACCCAAAACGATATTGCCTTCTTCATCCACACCGAATTCAAACTTCGTATCTGCGATGATAATGCCCTTCGTCAGTGCATACTCTGCGCACTTCTTATAGATGGCAATGGTGTAGTCGCGAATCTTTTCCGCATATTCCATGCCATGGCCGGGGAATTCTTTTTCCAAAACCTTGGCGCCCTGTTCCAGGGAGACGTTCTCATCGTGGTCGCCAAGTTCAGCCTTGGTACTCGGCGTGAAAATCGGCTCAGGAAGTTTTTCCGATTCCTGCAGGCCTTCCGGCAGTTTGATGCCGCAGATGGTGCCGTTTTCCTTGTAGCTTTCCCAGCCGCTGCCCGTGATGTAGCCGCGTACAATGCATTCCATGGGAATCATGTGCAGCTTCTTGCACTTCATGCTATTGCCTTTGAACTCCTCCTGCTGGAAAAATTCCGGCATATCCGCATTGTCTACAGACAGCATGTGGTTAGGAATGATGTCCTTCGTGAAATCAAACCAGAACTTAGACATCTGGGTCAGGACTGCGCCCTTGTCCGTAATCTTGTTCTTCAGAATGTGGTCAAAAGCCGAAATACGGTCTGTTGCCACCATGATGATGCTGCCATCAGCTTCATAAACTTCACGGACTTTACCAGATTTGAAAGGTTTGTAGGTTTTCATGAGTTATATCGTCTCCCATAAAAATATAAAGTTGTTGCGGAACTTTGACAAGTTCCCTTCCGACTATTCCATAATAACGAGATTTTTTTGACATGTCAATGACTTTTAGGACACATGTCCTTGATTTTTATTTCGTATAAAAAATAGCTTGACATGTCAAAAATTGACATGTCAAGCCACAGATTCTTAATCAACGGTTTATCGCCATATTGTCAGATTCCTGTTTTTCCTGCTGCGGGCCGCGCTCTTTGGCTACGGCGAGCATGAGTTTGAGACGGTTGAGCTGGTTGACTTCACTGGAACCGGCATCGCAGTCGATGGCTGTGATATTGGCGCCCTTGTAGGCATTGCGCAGTTCATGCATAACGCCCTTGCCCGTAATATGGTTGGGCAGGCAGCCGAAGGGCTGCAGGCAGACCACATTGGGCACACCGGAGTCGATGAGCTTGACCATTTCGCCGGTCAGGAACCAGCCTTCACCGGCCATATTGCCCAGGCTTACATGGCGGGAAGCCATGGCCGCCGTTTCGTAAATGGAATGAGGCGGCTGGAAGTGTCTGCTTTCCTGCAGGGCCTTCTTCATGGGACGGCGGAAGAATTCCAAGATATTGATAAACATCTTGCCGAAGACTTCTTCCTTGTAAGAGCCTGCCAAGAGATTCCGCTTGGCAATGGCATCATAAGCCGAATAGAGGAAGAAATCCACAAAATCTGGCATGACCACTTCGGCACCTTCGTCCATCAGAACTTTTTCGATATGGTTGTTGGCCACCGGGTGATACTTCACGAGGATTTCGCCCACGATGCCCACCTTCGGTTTCCAGAGTTGTTCATCAATGGGCAGGTGGTCAAATTCTTTGACCATAGCCTTGATATTTTTCCGGAAACGGAAGTAATTGCCGCGAACGATTTCTTCCTTGGCTCGTTCCATCCACTTATCAAACAGAACCTTCGTAGAACCCTTGGTGATTTCATAAGGCATCATACGGTTGCGCACGTTCATGAGAGTATCACCGTAGACGGCCGCCTTGATGGCGTCTACGAGCATGCCGCGTCCCATATGGAAGGAATCTGTTTCCTCCTTAAGGCCATGAACAGCAAACACCGGCACCTGCGGGAAGCCGGCATGCTTCAATGCCTGCCGCAAAACGCTCAGATAGTTGGTGGCCCGGCAGGCACCACAGGTCTGGAACAGCATGATACTCGTATGGTCAGGGTCGCAGAGTCCGTCCTTCAAGGCGGAAATCAGCTGGCCGATAACCACAATGGCCGGATAGCACATATCGTTATGCACATAGCGCAGGCCTGTATCAATGGCATGCTTGTCCGGCATCGGCGGAATCACAGCCTTTAAGCCATGCTTGTTGAGCACGGTCTTGAAGAGTTCAAAGTGAATCGGTGCCATCTGCGGGGCCAGCACGGTATGGGTCTTTTTGCAGTCCTCCGTAAAGTGCGGTCGCTCGATATCCGGCACCGCCTGATAAGCAATCGGCTTTTTGCGGGCCAGCGCCGCCATCAGGGAGCGCAGGCGAATCCGCGCCGCACCAAGGTTGGATACCTCATCGAGTTTAATCATCGTGTAGATGCGCTGATGTTTTTCCAGAATATCCTTGACCTGCTCCGTGGTCAAAGCGTCGAGGCCACAGCCGAAGGAGCTGAACTGAATCAGTGTCAGATTCGGATGTTCAGCCACGAACTGCGCCGCATGGTACAGACGGGCATGATAGCTCCACTGGTTGACTACCTGCAGACGCTGTGCCTTGACCGGCAGATGATAGACGGCATCCTCAGAGAGCACCGGCAGTTTATAGGACTGAATCATCTCGGGAATGCCGTGGTTAATTTCCGGGTCCACATGATAAGGGCGCCCCACCAGCATAATCGCCTGCTGTCCGGTACGCTCAATATGTTCCAGAATTTTTCTGCCATAATCGCGCACATCTTCACGGTAACGGGCAATTTCCACATAGGCTGCCTCCACCGCGCTGGCAATTTCCTGTTTGCTGATGTTTTCCCGCTTGCCGAGCTCCTCGAACAGGCGGGCCGTCAGCCGTTTTTTATCGTTTATCGGCACAAAGGGCTGGATGAATTCCACTTCCTGCTGGCGCAGAACATCCATATTCCCGCGGATATTTTCCGCATAGGACGCCACAATCGGACAGTTGAAATGATTGTCCGAAGCATGCACCTCGTCCTCCATGTTATAGGGCGCGCAGGGATAGAAAATCTTCTTGATGCCCTTTTCCACCAAGTCCATGATATGGCCATGCGTAATCTTGGCCGGATAGCACAGGGAATCAGAGGGCACCGTAGCCATGCCCTTGTAGTACATCTTCGCACTGGACTTGCCCGACAGTTCCACCCGATAACCCAGGAAGGTCAGGAAGGTGAACCAGAAGGGATAATCCTCGTACATATTAAGCACGCGCGGAATACCAATCGTACCACGGCTCGGATGTTCCAAAGGACGATAGTATTTGAATACACGGTTGTATTTATAGGTGTAGATGTTCGGCGTTTCTTCTTCGGTCTGCTTCTGGCCGCCAACGCCGCGTTCACAGCGGTTGCCCGTGAAATACTTGCCGCCATCCGGGAATTTCTGCATAGTAATCAGACAGCTGTTGCCGCAGCCTTTGCAGCGGTAAGAGCTGGTTTCCACATGGAAATTCTGCAGTTTAGCAAGCGGCAGGATTGACGAATGCTCCTGCCCGCTTTCCTGCGCCAGAATCGCAGCGCCATAAGCGCCCATGAGGCCGGCGATATCGGGACGGATAACTTCTCTGTCCAGCAGTTTTTCCATACAGCGCAGTACCGCGTCGTTATAGAAGGTACCGCCCTGCACGACAATATGGTCGCCAAGTTCCCGCACATCTTTGAGCTGCATGACCTTGAACAAGGCATTCTTGATGACGGAAAAAGCGATGCCCGCAGAAATATCGGCGACTTCTGCCCCTTCCTTCTGGGCCTGCTTGACCTTGGAATTCATGAATACCGTACAGCGCGTGCCCAAATCCACAGGCGCCTTAGATTTCAAGGCCTTCTGTGCAAACTGCGCAGGCGTCATGGACAGGCCTTCGGCAAAGTTCTGGATAAAGGAGCCACAGCCTGCCGAGCACGCCTCATTCAGCGTGATATTGCCGATATTGCCGTCCTTGACGAAGAAGCACTTCATATCCTGACCGCCAATATCGAGCACAAAGGTAACTTCGGGACAGAACTCCTGCGCGGCCCGCAGATGGGCAAAGGTTTCAACCTCGCCACCATCAGCGTGCAAAGCCGCCTTAACGATGGCTTCACCATAGCCCGTGGTCATGGTGCTGGCAATATAAGCACCTTCCGGCATAGCCTTATAGAGTTCCTGCATTTCCCGCACAACCGTAGAAAGCGGGGAACCCTGATTGCTGCCGTAAGACGTATAAAGAATTTCCTTATCCCGGCCAATCGCCGTTATTTTCGTAGTGGTGGAACCAGCATCAATGCCCACGTAAACCGGGCCTTGATAGCCTGCTATATCCCCGCGCTTTACCTTGTCTTTATCGTGACGGGCCTTGAATGCTTCATACTCCGCATCACTTTCAAACAACGTAAAATCCGCCTGGCGGGTTTCGCTGGCGGCAGCTGTTTTCGCCTCAGCAATGCCCTTTTCCAGACGAGCCACATCCATCTCCTGCGCTTCATCGGACAGAGCAGCCCCCATGGCCACAAAGTAGTTGCCGTAATCCACGTCAACCACATGGTCATCATCGAGCTTCAATGTTTCAATAAACCGCTTGCGCAGCTCCGGCAGGAAATGCAACGGGCCGCCCAAAAAGGCCACATGGCCGTCAATGGGACGCCCCTGTGCCAGATTGCCAATCGTCTGATTGACTACCGCCTGAAAGATGGACAGGGCGATATCGGCTTTTTCTGCGCCATCGTTCATAAGCGCCTGAATATCCGTCTTGGCAAACACGCCGCAGCGAGACGCAATGGTGTAAATCTGCTTGCCTTTCTCCGCCAGTTCATTAAGGCCGGAGGCATCCGTAGAAAGCAAAGAAGCCATATGGTCGATAAAGGAACCGGTGCCGCCGGCACAAACGCCGTTCATGCGCTGTTCCGGTGCTTCACCGAAGTAGGTTATCTTGGCATCCTCGCCGCCGAGTTCCACCACGGTATCCGTCTGCGGTATGAGATTTTTTACGGCTGCTGCGCAGGCAATAACCTCCTGCACGAAGGGCAGGCCTATACGCTGAGCAATGCCCATACCTGCTGACCCAGTAAGCGCGAAGGTAAACTTCTTCTCTCCCACCAGAGATTTCAGCTGCGTCAGATTCTCCTGCAAGGCATTGCCAATTTCTGAAAAATGCCGGGCATAGTTCTTGTAGAGAATGTTCTTCTCATGATCAAGCACCACCAATTTAATGGTCGTGGAGCCCACATCTATACCCACATTCAAAAGGGACTTCATAGTTTCACCACCTGAGTTGATTCCATTAAACCTCTTTTTCAGGTTCCTTTCATATTATATAAAATTCAACCATTTGGTGCAAGCTAATTTGTTACGAAATGCACTTAATCAATACTCAACACTGTACAAATATAGCCCGCAGGCAGGGGCAGTCGCACTGGCCTGATGACGGTCAAGGCTTGCCATAATCTCCGCAAATCGCTCCACACTGATGCGCCCTAAGCCTACGTTTGCCACCGTGCCAATGATATTGCGTACCATATGATAGAGAAAGCCATTGCCATAAATGGTAAATTCGAGCATATCGCCCGGCCTTTCCTCGACCTTGGCCTCATAGATGGTGCGCACCGGACTCATGGGCGCGCCCCCTGCAGCCCGAAAGGCGCTGAAATCATGCGTACCCTTGATTAAATCGAGCGCCGCCTGCATTTTTGACATGTCAAGTTTGCGCCGTTCATACCAAGCATAGCGGGCCGTCAACGGGTTGGGCGTTGTGCCCTGCTGTATCCGATAGATATAGGTCTTGGCCTTGGCACTATGACGGGCACTGAAGTCCTCGTCAGCCTCCCAGGCCTCCTTGACCACAATATCATCCGGCAGCAAACTGTTGACCGCCATAGGCACTCTGTCGATGGGAATACTGCCATTGGTAAAGAAATTGACCACCTGCCCATAGGCATGAACCCCTGCATCGGTGCGCCCCGAAGCTGCCAGTTCAATGGTATCACCAAAGATAATGGCCAGCTTCTTTTCCAGCACATTCTGCACCGCGACCACTGGCGGACTCTGCCGTTGGAAACCATGATACGCCGTGCCATCATAAGCCACCTTCAGCGCAATATTCCGTTTTCGGGCCTTCATTTCTTCTTTGTGTTCACTCTTCATAAGGTGTAGCTAACTCCTAATCCCACGCTGACCAGAGAAAAAATGGCAATCGCCACATAATCCAGCCTTGCCAGCTTCATTTCCTTCATGCGGGTACGGCCTTCGCCCCCGCGGTAACAACGCGCTTCCATGGCCAGCGCCAAATCATCTGCCCGGCGAAACGCCGACAAAAAGAGCGGCACCAAAATCGGCACCATATTTTTTAGCCGCGACAAGATACTGCCCGTAACAAAATCGGCACCACGCGACTGCTGCGCCTTCATGATTTTATCTGTCTCACTGATAAGCGTCGGAATAAACCGCAGAGCAATGGTCATCATCATCGCGAGCTCATGCGCCGGTAGCCCCAGACGCTTGAACGGTGACAATAGGCTCTCCAGCGCATCCGTCAATTTGAGCGGACTGGTCGTAAAGGTCAGCAACGTGCTAAGTATGATTAAGAGCATTAACCGCACACTAATTAACGCGCCCTGCTCCACACCTTCCTGCGTGATAACAAACTGCCAAATGCGGTAAATTTCCCGCCCCGGATGGCTGAACAGATGCAGCACAAAGGTAAAGAGAATAATCCACCACAAGGGCTTTAGCGAACGCAGTACCATGCGCACAGGGACATGGGAAATCATAATCAGCAAAAGAGTTACAACACTCATGCCAATATAAACAGGTGCGCTGGTAAAGACAAAGACTTCAATGAGCAGAACCAGCAGCAGACATATCTTCACGCGGGCATCCATTCTATGCAAAAAAGAATCGCCAGGAAAATACTGACCAATCATAATATTATTTAACATGGAATACCTCCCTAAGCGATTGCAGGCCTGCCTCCGGCGTCAACGCATGTTCGTTCACAGGCAGACCGGCAGCTTGGAGCTTTTGCATAATCTGCATCATCTGCGGCGGTTCCAAACCAGTCTCCTGCAAAAGCTGGGCATCGGCAAAAATTTCTGCCGGCGTTCCAACAGCACGCAGATGCCCGGCCTGCATAACCACCATTCTATCAGCCAGCCGCGCAATGTCTTCCATGCTATGGGACACAAAGACGATGGTCAGCTTCCATTTGTGGTGCAGTTTCTGAATGGTAGCCATCAGTTCTTCCCGCCCCCGCGGGTCAAGTCCCGCTGCCGGTTCATCCAGCACAAGATACTTGGGATGCATGGCCAGGACACCGGCGATAGCTACCCGGCGCATCTGCCCGCCGCTTAACGCAAACGGAGACACATCTTTACACTTCTCGTAGGATAAGCCCACCAGTTCCATGGCTTCCTTAACACGCTCTTTTGTTTCTTCTTCACTAAGGCCCTGATTCTGCGGACCAAAGGCAATATCTTTTTCGATGGTTTCCTCAAAGAGCTGCGTCTCCGCATACTGAAACACCATGCCCACCTGCTGACGGGCATGCCATGCTTTGACCTTGTCTTCCTTGTTCTTCCCATGCAGTTTTACGCCATCCACCAGCACTTCACCATCAGCAGGCCTGAGCAGTCCATTTAAGTGTTGTACCAAAGTGGACTTTCCCGAGCCTGTGTGCCCGGCAATGGCCGTAAAACTTCCCTGCTCAATAACCAGAGAAACAGCATCTAAAGCAATGCGTTCATAAGGAGTTTTGGGCATATAGATATAGGTAACATTTTTTAACTCAATGGACATAACGGGCCTCCAGCGCAGCAATCAAATCATCAGCACTTAAAATATCATGAGGAAGTTGCAACCCGCCCTGACGCAGCTGCCAGGCCAGTTCCACAGCCAAAGGCACCGCCAGTCCCAGTTTATGCATGCGGGGTGCATCGGCAAAAATCTCCTGCGGTTTGCCGCTTTGCACCAGCTGACCTTTCTCCATGACCAGTACCCGGTCAGCCTTGGCCGCCTCATCCATAAAATGCGTGATAACGATAAGGGTCAGCTCGCGCTCTTGGTGCAATCGTTCCACTGTGGCCATCACTTCCTTGCGCCCCTGCGGGTCGAGCATCGCTGTAGCTTCGTCAAGTATCAGGCAGTTGGTATTCATAGCTAACGCCCCGGCGATAGCTACCCGCTGCTTTTGACCGCCAGACAGTAAATGCGGCGCAAACTTTCGAAAATTCTCCATGCCTACAGCTTTTAACGAATCCGTTACCTGCTGGCGGATTTTGGCCGGTTCCATGCCCAGATTCTCCGGGCCGAAGGCCACATCATCTTCCACCACGCCGGCAATCAGCTGATTGTCCGGATTCTGAAACACCATGCCGACCTGACGGCGAATCTGCCAAACATCCTGCGGATTGCGCGTGTCCAAATTTTGAATCTGGCATCTGCCCTCCGTCGGCAGCAAAAGTCCATTCAAATGTCGGGCAAGGGTGGACTTACCGGAACCATTGGCTCCCAAAATCGCCACAAACTCTCCCTGCTCGATCTTAAAACTCACATCCCGCAAAGCGCAAAATTCCTGCTCTGTGCCCTGACTGTATATATGTGTCAGATTGTTTACCTCTATAAATGCCATTAGACTTCCTCTTTCACTAGAATCACAACACAAAGCTTATTATACAACAAAACTCCCCTTCGTCATAGAACTGACTTAGGGGAGTTTACATATTATACACTCAAAACTATACAGAAGAAATTTTCATGTCGAACATTTTAGCTCTTGGCGGTCAACGTCATCCAATCATCTGCGCCTTTCAGGCTTGATTCTTGGGACGTTTTCGCATGCGACCTGTTTCCCAATCATTTCTCGCTTTCGCTCGAATTCTTGGACAGGTCAGCAAAAGTTAAGCCCTCGATTTATTAGTATTGGTCCGCTACATGCCTTACGGCACTTCCACTCCCAACCTATCTACCTTGTCTTCTTCAAGGAATCTTACTGGATTACTCCATGAGATACTTCATCTCGGGACAGGCTTCACGCTTAGATGCTTTCAGCGTTTATCCCTTCCGGACGCAGCTACCCAGCTATGCTTCTGGCGAAACAACTGGTACACCGGCGGTCCGTCCACTCCGGTCCTCTCGTACTAGGAGCAGCTTCCCTCATGTATCTTACGCCCGCGATGGATATGGACCGAACTGTCTCACGACGTTCTGAACCCAGCTCACGTACCACTTTAATGGGCGAACAGCCCAACCCTTGGGACCTGCTTCAGCCCCAGGATGTGATGAGCCGACATCGAGGTGCCAAACCTCCCCGTCGATATGGACTCTTGGGAGAGATTAGCCTGTTATCCCCAGGGTAGCTTTTATCCGTTGAGCGATGGCAATTCCACTCTCATTCCACCGGATCACTAAGCCCTACTTTCGTACCTGCTCGACGTGTCTGTCTCGCAGTCAAGCTCCCTTCTGCCTTTATACTCTTCGCGCGATTTCTGTCCGCGCTGAGGGAACCTTTGGACGCCTCCGTTACTCTTTCGGAGGCGACCGCCCCAGTCAAACTGTCCGCCTGCCACTGTCCCCGAGTTCGTTACTCTCAGGGTTAGATTCCTAACACGCAAAGGCTGGTATCCCAACATTGACTCCTATAGACCTGGCGGCCTATACTCTCCGTCTCCCAGCTATCCTGTACGTTACATGCCAAAAATCAATGACAGGCTGCAGTAAAGCTCCATGGGGTCTTTCTGTCCAGTCGCGGGTAACCTGCATCTTCACAGGTATTTCAATTTCACCGGGTCCCTCGTTGAGACAGTGCCCAAGTCGTTACACCTTTCGTGCGGGTCGGAACTTACCCGACAAGGAATTTCGCTACCTTAGGACCGTTATAGTTACGGCCGCCGTTTACTGGGGCTTCAATTCCGAGCTTCACCTTGCGGCTAACCCGTCCTCTTAACCTTCCAGCACCGGGCAGGTGTCAGCACCTATACGTCAGATTTCTCTTTAGCAGGCACCTGTGTTTGTGGTAAACAGTCGCTTGGGCTTCTCTTCTGTCGCCGGCTCCAGCTTCCTCTGTACAGAGTTCACCAGCTCCGGCCATCCTTCTCCCGAAGTTACGGATGCATTTTGCCGAGTTCCTTAACGAGGGTTTTCCCGCGCACCTTAGGATTCTCTCCCCGCCTACCTGTGTCGGTTTTGGTACGGGTACATGTCGTCTCGTTAGAAGCTTTTCTTGGCAGTGTAGTACGTCTGAATTTGATGCATCCCGAAGGATTTATCTATCTATCGGTTCTCAGCCTTACAGTGAGGGGATTTGCCTCCTCACCAGCCTACCGCCTTCGACTGGCATTTCCAATCGCCAGCTCAGACTCCTTGCTGCGTCACTCCATCCTCAAACAACTTCATGCAGTACAGGAATTTTCGCCTGTTGTCCATCGCCTACGCTTGCTGCCTCGGCTTAGGTCCCGACTTACCCTGGGACGACGAGCGTTGCCCAGGATCCCTTAGGCTTTCGGTGGGCCAGATTCTCACTGGCCGTTTCGCTACTCATACCGGCATTCTCACTTCCATACGCTCCAGCTGTCCTTCCGGTCAACCTTCAACGCCTATGGAACGCTCCCCTACCCATGCTTGCGCATGCCGCGACTTCGGTTCTGTACTTGAGCCCCGGATATTTTCGGCGCAGGGCCTCTCGACCAGTGAGCTATTACGCACTCTTTAAATGGTGGCTGCTTCTGAGCCAACATCCTGGTTGTTTAGGAAGTCCTACATCCTTTTCCACTTAGTACAGCATTGGGGACCTTAGTCGGCGGTCTGGGCTGTTTCCCTCTTGAATACGGGTCTTATCACTCGCATTCTGACTCCCAGGTTCTTCTCATAAAGCCATTCGCAGTTTGACTGGAGTTGGTATCCATTACAGACCCGCGTCCGATCAGTGCTCTACCGTCTTTATGTGTCGCCTGAGGCTAGCCCTAAAGCTATTTCGGGGAGAACCAGCTATCTCCACGTTCGATTGGCATTTCACCCCTATGCACAGCTCATCCCAAAGTTTTTCAACACTCACGGGTTCGGTCCTCCACTCATTTTTACCTGAGCTTCAACCTGGCCATGCATAGATCACTGTGGTTTCGGGTCTAATCCATGTAACTTTCGCCCTATTAAGACTCGCTTTCGCTTCGGCTCCGTGTCTTCCACTTAACCTCGCTACATAAATTAACTCGCCGGTTCATTCTTCAATAGGCACGCCGTCGCACATATAAAGTGCTTCGACTGCTTGTAGACATACGGTTTCAGGTTCTATTTCACTCCCCTCCCGGGGTTCTTTTCACCTTTCCCTCACGGTACTATGCGCTATCGGTCGTTTCGTAGTATTTTGCCTTGGATGGTGGTCCACCCTGCTTCCCACAAGGTTTCACGTGTCTCGTGGTACTCTGGATACCGGCCCGCTTGTTTTCCTTTCGCTTACGGGGGTTTCACCTTCTGTGCCGCTCCTTCCCAGAAGCTTCAGCTAGGAACTTTCCGCTTGATGCCGGTCCTCAACCCCGGTCGTCCGAAGACGTCCGGTTTGGGCTCTTCCCTGTTCGCTCGCCGCTACTGAGGGAATCTCTTTTGATTACTTTTCCTCCGGTTACTTAGATGTTTCAGTTCACCGGGTGTGCCTCCTAGAAACTAGGTGATACGACATAACTCGTACCGGGTTGCCCCATTCGGATATTCATGGCTCACAGCCTACTTGCGGCTCCCCATGACTTTTCGCAGCTTATCGCGTCCTTCATCGGCTCGAAACGCCTAGGCATCCACCATATGCCCTTGGTAGCTTAACTTTCGTTTGTACCCACTAGGGGCACTTTCGCTATAAGGTATCACATGTTTGTGATGTCTATGCTTTTTGAATCCTAAAATGTTCGTTCAACCTCTGTTTACACTGTCGTGTAGACCGTTGGTTAAAATTGATACATTTTAATTTCTTCTGTGTAGTTTTCAGTGTACATATTGAGAGATTATTCTCTCAAAACTAGACAATGCAAACGCTATCTCTAGCAAAGCAGATGCTCCGACCTAAGATATTAAATCCTTAGAAAGGAGGTGATCCAGCCGCACCTTCCGATACGGCTACCTTGTTACGACTTCACCCCAGTCATCGCCCCCACCTTAGACGGCTATATCCTTGCGGTTTACCCACCGGCTTCGGGTGTGAATGACTTCCGTGGTGTGACGGGCGGTGTGTACAAGGCCCGGGAACGTATTCACCGCTGTATGCTGACCAGCGATTACTAGCGATTCCGACTTCATGCAGGCGGGTTGCAGCCTGCAATCCGAACTGGGAGATGGTTTATGGGGTTCGCTTGCCCTCGCGGGGTCGCTGCTCTCTGTCCATCCCATTGTAGTACGTGTGTAGCCCAGGACATAAGGGGCATGATGACTTGACGTCATCCCCGCCTTCCTCCGCGTTGTCCGCGGCAGTCTCATTTGAGTTCCCACCTTTACGTGCTGGCAACAAATGATAGGGGTTGCGCTCGTTGCGGGACTTAACCCAACATCTCACGACACGAGCTGACGACAGCCATGCACCACCTGTTTTCTGGTCTCCGAAGAGAGGGCACTATCTCTAGTGCTTTCCATCAATGTCAAGCCCTGGTAAGGTTCTTCGCGTTGCGTCGAATTAAACCACATACTCCACCGCTTGTGCGGGCCCCCGTCAATTCCTTTGAGTTTCAGTCTTGCGACCGTACTCCCCAGGCGGAATGCTTATTGCGTTAACTCCGGCACAGAAGGGGTCGATACCTCCTACACCTAGCATTCATCGTTTACGGCGTGGACTACCAGGGTATCTAATCCTGTTCGCTCCCCACGCTTTCGAGCCTCAGCGTCAGTTACAGTCCAGAAAGCCGCCTTCGCCACTGGTGTTCCTCCTAATATCTACGCATTTCACCGCTACACTAGGAATTCCGCTTTCCTCTCCTGCACTCAAGAAAGACAGTTTCAATCCCATCACGGGGTTGAGCCCCGCACTTTTAAGACTGACTTGCCTTCCCGCCTGCGCTCCCTTTACGCCCAATAATTCCGGACAACGCTCGCCACCTACGTATTACCGCGGCTGCTGGCACGTAGTTAGCCGTGGCTTCCTCGACGGGTACCGTCATTGCAAGAAACTATTCGCATCTCGCACGTTCGTCCCCGTCAACAGAGCTTTACGAGCCGAAACCCTTCTTCACTCACGCGGCGTTGCTCCGTCAGGCTTTCGCCCATTGCGGAAGATTCCCCACTGCTGCCTCCCGTAGGAGTCTGGACCGTGTCTCAGTTCCAATGTGGCCGTTCATCCTCTCAGACCGGCTACTGATCGTCGCCTTGGTAGGCCGTTACCCCACCAACTAGCTAATCAGACGCAGACCCATCGCAAAGCGATAGCTTACAAGTAGAGGCCATCTTTAATCAGTCTCTCATGTGAGAAACTGACAACATTCGGTATTAGCAGTCCTTTCGGACTGTTGTCCCCATCTTTGCGGCAGGTTGTCTACGCGTTACTCACCCGTTTGCCACTCGACTCATCTAAGCAAGCTTAAAATCGTCTCGTTCGACTTGCATGTGTTAAGCACGCCGCCAGCGTTCGTCCTGAGCCAGGATCAAACTCTCCATAAAATTTATGAAGAACTTAATCAAGCTCTCAATTATCTATTAAAGAAATTGCCGATTGCTATGTTGTTCATACCAATCGATGTTTTAATAAGAAGTTTTCACTTCTCAAACATCTGGCTTTAATCATGTTGCATGATTATTTGCATTGTTTAGTTTTCAAAGAACAATCTTGTTTAGCGCTTCTTTCGAAGTGCCTGTCGCTTCAAGCGACTCATTTATCTTATCGCATCGGATTTGACTTGTCAAGAACTTTTTTGAAATTTTCTTTTTTGTCAAAACTCGAAAGCAATCACTTACAATCCCTTGCCAGTCAAGGCTTGCTGAACTGTGTTTCTTGCTCTCGCTCCTGGCGACTTGTATTATATTACACGAGTCAGTCCTGTCTGTCAACACTTTTTCTTAAAAAAATAAATTTCTTGTTATAAATTAAAAATCGCTGGAACGAGCCAGCGATTTTCAATATCTTTGCTTTAGTCATTAAAGAGTTCTGTGGAAAGATAGCGGTCCCCCGTATCGGGCAGCAAAGCCACGATGTTCTTACCCGCAAATTCCGGACGCTTGGCCAGCTGAACGGCTGCCGCTAGTGCTGCACCGGCGGAGATACCGACCAGCACGCCTTCGCTATGGGCAAACTGACGGCCATATTTGAAGGCATCTTCGTTGCTGATGGGCAGGACTTCATCGTAGACCTTGGTATCGAGTGTTTCCGGCACAAAACCTGCACCAATGCCCTGAATCTTGTGCGGGCCAGCTGTGCCTTGACTGAGTACCGGCGAACTTTCCGGCTCGACGGCCACGACATGCACAGCTGCATTCTGCTTTTTGAGATAACGACCTACGCCCGTAAGCGTGCCGCCCGTGCCTACACCAGCGATAAAGGCATCGACTTTGCCATCCGCATCCTGCCAGATTTCCGGTCCGGTCGTTGCTTCGTGAATAGCCGGATTTGCCTGATTCGTAAACTGAGAGGGAATGAACGCATTCGGCGTCTCTTTTGCCAGTTCTTCGGCCTTGGCAATGGCGCCCTTCATGCCCTTGGCACCATCGGTCAGCACAATCTGTGCACCATAGGCCTTCAAGAGATTGCGGCGCTCCACGCTCATGGTTTCCGGCATGGTCAAAACAGCCTTGTAGCCACGGGCTGCGGCAAAGCTGGCCAGCCCAATGCCCGTATTGCCGCTGGTCGGCTCGATAATCACCGTGTCTTTGGTGATTTTGCCTTCTTTTTCCGCCTGCTCAATCATGGCTTTGGCAATGCGGTCTTTGACACTGCCGGCAGGATTCAGATATTCCAGCTTGACCAGAATATTGGCCTGCAGGTCATTTGCTTCAATGAAATTATTTGCTTTTAAGAGCGGCGTATTGCCGATAAGCTCAGTTACACTGTTGTAAATCTTTGCCATGACAAAATACCTCCTTGTCGTTATTTGGCAGCTGCAAAACCTTTTTCGAGGTCTGCAATAATATCATCAATATGTTCCGTACCGATGGACAGACGGATGGTGCTCTGGGAAATGCCCTGGTCAGCCAGTTCCTCGTCCGTCAGCTGGGAATGCGTCGTGGATGCCGGATGAATGACAAGGCTCTTGACATCAGCCACGTTGGCAAGCAGGGAGAAGATTTCCAGATTGTCGATAAACTTCCAAGCCGCTTCTTTGCCACCCTTGATTTCGAACGTAAAGATGGATGCACCACCGTTCGGGAAATACTTTTCGTAGAGTGCATGGTCCGGATGATCCGGCAGGGACGGATGGTTAACCTTAGCCACCTGCGGATGCTTGCTCAGAAATTCCACCACTTTCTTCGTGTTCTCGGCATGGCGTTCCAGACGCAGGGAAAGGGTTTCCACGCCCTGCAAGAGCAGGAAGGCATTGAACGGAGAAATCGCACCGCCCAAGTCGCGCAGTAGGATGGCTCTTACGTAGGTTACAAAGGCAGCCGGGCCAGCCACATCGGCAAAGGATACGCCATGATAGCTGGGGTTCGGGTCAGCAATGCCCGGATACTTGCCACTGGCCTTCCAGTCAAAGCTGCCGCCATCGACAATCACGCCCCCCAATGTCGTGCCATGACCGCCGATGAATTTCGTCGCCGAGTGAACCACGATATCCGCACCATGTTCCAGTGGACGAATCAGATACGGCGTACCAAAGGTGTTGTCGATGACGAGCGGCAGACCATGCTTATGGGCAATTTCCGCAATGGCGTCAATATCGGGAATGTCGCTGTTCGGATTGCCGAGCGTTTCGAGATAGATGGCTCTCGTATTTTCCTTGATGGCGCCTTCCACTTCGGCAAGGTCATGAGCATCGACGAAGGTAGCTTCCACACCAAACTCCGTTAACGTATGCGCCAGCAGATTGTACGTGCCGCCGTAAATCGTCTTCTGCGCAACGATATGACCGCCATTTGCTGCCAAAGCCTGAATCGTGTAAGTGATGGCTGCAGCACCAGAAGCAACGGCCAGAGCTGCCGTGCCGCCTTCCAAAGCAGCGATGCGTTTTTCAAACACATCCTGCGTGGAGTTGGTCAGACGGCCATAGATGTTGCCGGCATCAGCCAGGCCAAAACGGTCAGCAGCATGCTGGCTGTTGCGGAATACATAGGAAGTAGTCTGATAAATGGGTACTGCACGCGCATCCGATGCTGGGTCCGGCTGTTCCTGTCCAACATGTAACTGCAAGGTTTCAAATTTGTACTGGCTCATAAATAAAATCCCCTTTCATCATCAAAAAGAGGTTCCAAAAGCTCCCTTCATGCCAAGGGTCTTGCTTCTGGAACCTCCAATTTTTTTGGTCAGTTCTTTTCTCTTTTTAGGTTGTATGCCAAATGTTTTTGGCATGTCTATATATTACAGTGTTACACCTATTATGTCAATAGTTTTTCAAAAAATTATTTTTGGCTCTCGCGGATTATCTGCGTAAACTCCTCCCAGCCAATCCGGTCGAGCATATTGCGGAAGCGTTCACCTTTGTTGGCGTGCTGTTCAAAGTAATCCAGCGCGGCATCGAGGGCCTTGCGCAGTTTATCCTCACCGTAAATCAGCGGCACAATCTTCTTGCCGATGGCAATGCGGTTGCCGTAGAGCCCGCCAAAGGACACGACAAAGCCGGACTTTTTCTCAAATGCCTCGAATTTGCAGCCCTTGGTGCATTTGCCACAGAAATAGCATTTCTTTCTGTCCCAAAGGATTTTGCCCTTTTCCCTGTCTAAAGTCAGCGCGCCCCGCGGGCAGATTTTAACGCAGGCACCGCAGAGCTTGCACTTATCCTTCTGCCACACGGGCTTTACGCCGCCTTTGATGCCGATATCGTTTTCCTCGGTCTTCAGGCAGTTGTTATGGCAGCCCGTAAAGCCCACCTTGAATTTATGCGGCAGCATTTTGCCTGCATAGCGCTCCGCAAATTCCTCTGCTAGCCTTGCGGTATCGATAAGGCCCGAACGGCAGACGGCATTGCCCTGACAGGCCGTAATCGTACGCACCTGTGCGCCGCAAAAACCTGTGGCAAGGCCGCCCGCTGCCAAGGCTTTTTTAACTTCATCGATATCCTGCTCCTTGATAAAGGGAATCTCAATGCCCTGACGGGAAGTCAGATGCACATAGCCTTCGCCAAATTTTTCCGCTACTTCCTGCACGGTCTGCAGCTGGGCAGCAGTGAACTTGCCGCCCACGCTTTTCAGGCGCATAGAAAAACAGCCGGGCTGTTTCTGCTGCATAAAGCCATGGGATTTGAGCTCCTTGTAATCGTATGCCATAGTATCAGCTCTCCTATTTTTTTCTTTAAGTATACCCTTAAATCCCTTCGCCGTCTATGCCGCTGAAAACTTCCCGTTCAGTGCGTTCAAGGCGCACGATTTCGCCATCTTTGACCACGACGATAAGTTCGCCATTCTGCGGCAAATGGTTCATGATATAGCGCATTGCCTTCTGGGAGAATTCGCCAGGCGCTTCTTTTTCCGCCGCCAGCACAATGCCGCCGCCTGCTACATCATAGCCATCCACCAGCACAAAGCGGCCTGTTGCCTGATAGTCCTGAAAGCGGTCAAAAGCGATTTCTTCTTTGAGTTTCAAAATCACCTCTGCCACATCATTGAGGCGGATTTCCTTGACGGTATCCGCCGCGCGCTGGTCAAGGCTTGACGCGTCAATAAGTTTTTCAATGCTTTCCACCTGCGCTTCCACTTCCTGCGTGCCGAGTTTTAGCTTATAACGACGATTGAGCTGCAAAGGCTTTTTGCCGAGCCAAAACAGGGACACACGCAGGCGTTTGCCCGTAAGCGGCGGCGTATCGCCCGCCCGCGTGATGATTTCGCCCCGCTGATTGAAGAATTCATCGGCCACCTGTATGCCTGTGGACGCACCGGCAAAAGCCTGTGTGCGCTGGTCTTTTGCCTGCCAATAGGGAAAGGCCACTACCTTGGTCTTGCGGCCGCCGGGATAGATGGCGATTTCATCGCCCACAGCCAACTGCCCTGCTTCAATCCGTCCGGCGATTATGCGGCGGGAATCGAATTTATACACATCCTGAATCGGCAGGCGCAGAGCGCGGTCAACCGCCGCCTGTTCACCTTCCAACAAATCTAAAGCCTCCAACAATGGCTCGCCCTGATACCACGGCATATGCACCGACTTGCTGGCGATATTATCTCCTTGCAGGCCGGATACGGGAATATACTTGAGCGGATAAATCCCTAGTTCCGCCAGGAACGCCCCCATATCATGTTTGATTTTAACGAAAGCGATTTCCGCATAGCCTGCCAAATCCATCTTATTGACCAGCACATAAACCTTTTTGATGCCCAACAGACTCAGCATATAGGCATGGCGGCGGCTCTGTTCCTGCACGCCCTGTTTACCATCGACAATCAGGAGCGCCGCTTCGGCACCTGCCGCGCCGGAAATCATGTTCTTCAAAAATTCCTTATGGCCCGGTGCATCAATAATCACATAGTCACGCTTAGCGGTAGAGAACTGAATGCGCGTGGTGTCAATCGTAATGCCCTGCTGCTGTTCTTCCTCAAAGGCATCCAACAGATAGGCGTATTCAAAGGGCTTGCCCGTATCGTGTGCGATTTTTTCGACCTTGTCAATGGCTCCCTGCGGCAGAGAACCTGTATCGTAGAGCAGGCGGCCAATGACTGTGGATTTACCGTGGTCCACATGACCCACCACGACGATATTCAGCCCTGCTTCTTTTTGTTCTAATGCTTTCCCCATTACATATACCCCTCTTTCCGCAGTTTCTGCATCGCATAGGAATCCTCCTGGTCCTGCTTGCGCCCGGCCCGCTCGCTGGTGGTCGTATGTTTTAATTCCTCGATGATTTTATCCAGCGTGTCCGCCTCCGACTCAATCTGCCCCGTGCAGCAGGCGCAGCCTAACGAGCGGTAGCGCTTGCCGTTCTTGGCAAAATACAAATCAATGATGGGAATATTTTCCCGGCGGATGTACTCCCAAATATCCAATTCATTCCAGGCCAGCAATGGATGGACGCGGATATGATGGCCTTTCGGAAAATCCGTCTTGAACTGGTCCCAAAGCTCCGGCAGCTGGTTGGCATAGTCCCAGGCATCGTCCTCCTTGCGCTCACTGAACACGCGTTCCTTGGAGCGGGAACCTTCCTCATCGCGGCGCACGCCCACAATCAGCCCATCAAAGCCGTATTCCTTGACCACCTGCTTGAGCCCCTCGGTCTTTAGTGCCTGACAGCAGGCCAGCCGCCCTTTGTCCGGTCCCATACCGGCATCGATAGCCGCCTGATTGGTATGGACAATCAAATCCAAGTTCAGTTCCTTGGCCACCCGGTCACGATAGGCAATCATTTCCGGAATCTTATGCTTGGTATCGACATGGATAAACGGAAAGGGGCAATGACCATAAAAGGCCTTTTTCGCCAGCCAGAGAAGGACCGTCGAATCCTTGCCGATGGACCATAACATCCCCAGCTTGCCCAATTTCTTGTAGGCTTCCCGTAAAATATAAATGCTTTCTGCTTCCAGCTTGTCTAATTTATCTGCTGTTTCGATTGCTTGTGACATAACGCTCCCCCGTTTATTTAATATTGATTGGCTTCCTGCTTCGCCGTGACGATTTCCTCCTGGCTGCCGTCCGGCCACTGCATCTGCCATTTGATTTCTTGTTCATTGTTCTCTGCATAGAGCCGCCCGCCGTGGCCGCCCAAATCTGCCGCCAGATAATAGTAAATGGCCTTGCGCGGACATTCCTTGACGCAGGCGGTGCAGCCCCAGCAGTCCCGCACCTCACGGATAGCGGCTTTTCCCTCACGCAGCTACAGAAGATTTCCCGGACATACCTCGGTGCACTGGCCACAGCCTACGCATTTGTCTTTTTCAATGGCAATACTCATCCGGCCGCCTCCTCTGCATTCACTGCTAACGGACGGCGGATAATCTGAATCTGCCCATCTTCTAATCGCGAATTGATAAATACCTTGAACTCGTCGCGCGTCTCCGGATAATCCAAATGCTCGGCAAAGCCCGGCCAACGGGTTTCCTTGCGTGCCGCTAGATGCGCCAAAAGAGCCTGACAGACGAGCAGCCGTTCCCGCAGTTCAAAAATTTTTAATAGCCCATAGGCATCTGACGCCCGCAGGCTGTCGCTAAGACTTTGCAGCCGCTCGATATGCTTGGCGGCAATCTTTAAGGAACTTTCGCTATAACCATAATGCGTCTTAATGCCGCCGGCATATTCATCCATAGCCTGCTGCATGGCTTCTTCGAGACTTTCGGTCGTATAGGGACTGTCTGCAGTTGTGCCGCTAAAATGCTGTACCTGCCTGATAATCGTATCTTTTATGCCAGTCAAATCCATTTTTGTTGCAGCCTTGACCGCGTATTTTGCCGCAGATTCGGCGGCTATCTCCCCTTCGACAAAAGCCCCCGTCACATACTTTTGCGGACAGCCGCCTGCCACATCCCCCGCCGCAAAGAGCCCCGGCAGGGTCGTTGACCGGTCAGCGCCAATCCAATAGCCGCTGGCGGTATGACCACCGACCACATAAGGCTCGGAACCTTCGATTTCCACATCGAACTCCTGCGGGCTTAGGCCGCTTTCCCGCCAAAAGAGCGTTTGCGCGGGCGCCATATTGAGATAGGCACGCTCCAAAGCCGCCGCCTGCTCCGCGCTGATACCATGCGTAGCCAGATAGCAAGGGCCATTGCCGGACAGATTTTCCTTGACCACCGCCCAAAGGCGCTGGGCCGTGGTATTGCCATATTTTCCCTGATACTTTTCCCCACGGGAGTTGATCTGCGGCGCGCCCACGCCCTGCGCAATCGTACCGGTTGGCGCGATTGTCCCCTTGCACCGGAGGGCGATAAAACGCATCTCGAACGTGGTCATTTCCGCCCCTGCCCGCAGGCCCATGGCATAGCCTGCGCCGGTGTTAAAGGGACTGTACCACATCTTATGGCGGGAAGTTCCGGGATGATTGGGCTGGTAAAGCCCTGCCGCCCCGCCCGTAGCACAGATTACCGCCTTGGCGGTAAAGAGTACGATTTCTTCCTGCTTTAAGTCAATCCCCCAGGCCCCGCACACCTGACCACCAATTACAAGATAATCCACGATATTGACATGATTTCTGACTTTGACATTTGACAAGTCAAGTACGGCCTTGGCAAGCAGCGGCTTGATATTTTCCCCATTTATCTTGATATTGCGCCAGCCCCGCGCGGCATAAGAGCCATCGGGATTTTTCTGGAGCACCAGCCCCAGTTTTTCGAGTTTCTCGGTTACTTCATTGAGCCCTTCACTCATGGTCAGGAGCAAGTCCTCCCGCACAATGCCTGCCGCATCTTCCTTGGCATAATCCACATAATCCTGCGGCGTATGCCCCGGCGTGATATAGGCGTTCAGTGCATTGACTCCTGCCGCAAGGCACCCACTGCGCTTGATATTTGCCTTATCCACCAGCAGGACATTTAATTCCGGGTGTTTTTCGCCCAGCGTAAGCGCCGCATAGCAGCCCGCCGCCCCGCCGCCGATAAGCAAAATATCCGCCTGTTCTTCTCGTACATTCATATCCTCATCTGCCTTATCAAATCACTACGGACTCCTGCCGCTTGGCGCGGTTTTCGATAATCCGCGTCTGCCCAGCCTCCAAA
The DNA here is from genome assembly GCF_000687995.1 of Selenomonas ruminantium AC2024. NCBI lineage: Bacteria > Bacillati > Bacillota > Negativicutes > Selenomonadales > Selenomonadaceae > Pseudoselenomonas > Pseudoselenomonas ruminantium. The sequence continues at coordinate 1,360,516 of NZ_JIAC01000001.1, read as the reverse complement.
CTGTAAATCCGATGAATAAAGGCCAGCGCCTTATCCCCAACCTGCAAGGGTTCCTTTTCGAGACTACGCGCCGCCCGCAAAATCTGTCCGCGAACCTCAATGTCCACCGCCATATTGCTGCCTCGGAAGTAGGTGGCCTTCACCACCCCCTGCTCGGCGCCTAGCGGCAGGGAAATCTCCCGCTCATCCTTGGCCAGTTCGATAAACTCCGGACGAATAATACCCTGATGATTTCCAGCCTGACTCTGCTCGCCCCCAAAGCCCTTAAAGCGCGTATAGTCCTCCACCTTCACGGATTCGCCGATAAAATCCGCCACAAACGGCGATTGCGGTGACTGATAGATTTCCACAGGACTGCCCGCCTGCTCAATGCGTCCCTTGTTGACGATGATGATTTTATCCGCCACCTCCACAGCCTCGTCCTGGTCATGGGTCACAAACAAACTCGTAATGCCCAGGCTATGAATCGCCTCCCGCAGCCAGCTTCTGAGTTCCTTGCGCACCTTGGCATCAATGGCCGCAAAGGGCTCATCGAGCAGCAAGACCTTGGGATTGGGTGCCAGCGCCCGAGCAAAGGCCACCCGTTGCCGCTGACCGCCGGAAAGCTGCTGCGGATAACGCTTGGCGACTGCTGTAAGCCCCGTAAGCTCCAAGAGTTCATCCGTTCGCACCTTGATGGTGTGACCATCCACCTTCTGCACTCGCAGGCCAAAGGCGAGATTATCCCGCACCGTCATATGGCGGAACAGCGCATAATTCTGAAACACAAAGCCAATGCCCCGCTCCCGCGCCGGAATCTTATTGACCCGCCGCCCGGCAATCCAAATATCGCCCTTATCCGGCTGTTCTAACCCCGCCAGCATCCGCAGGAGCGTGGTCTTGCCACTGCCGGAAGGCCCCAGGAGCCCGGCCAGCTGTCCTTTTTCCACACCAAAGCTTGCATCATCTGCCGCTTTGAAACTGCCAAAATATTTTTCGATATGTTTCAGTTCTACTTCATAACTCATGTTCACCAGTCCTTTCCGCTCTCGTCAGCCGCCATTCCACCAAATTGCGTAAGATAAGCACCACCACGGCCAGAATCACTAGAATCGAGGCCACAGCAAACGCCGCCGTAAAATTATATTCATTGTAGAGAATCTCAATATGCAGCGGCAGGGTATTGGTCTTGCCCCGGATATGACCAGACACCACCGAAACGGCCCCAAACTCGCCCATCGCGCGGGCGCTGCAAAGGATAATGCCGTAAAGCAGGCCCCATTTGATATTGGGCAGGGTAATCTGCCAAAAAATCCGCCAGCCGCTGGCCCCCATAAGCGCCGCCGCTTCTTCCTCCTGCCGCCCCTGCGCCTCCATCACCGGCACAATGCTGCGGGCGATAAACGGCAAAGTCACAAAGATAGTCGCTAGCACAATCCCCGGCACCGCAAACACCACCGCCACCTGATAGGCCTGCAAGGTATCATAAAACGGACTTAACCTGCCAAACAACATGATAAAGAACAAGCCCGCCACCACCGGCGATACCGCAAAGGGCAAATCAATAATGGCGCCTAATAAACTCTTGCCTTTGAAATCAAACTTCGTGAGCAGCCACGCCGCCGCCAGCCCAAACACGGTATTGGACAATACCGCAAGAATTGTGGCTTCCGCCGTCAGCCATAAAGCCTTCTGGGCAAAGGGTTCGCTGATAGCCCGCATATAAGCTGCCCAGCCTTTGGCCAAAGCCTCCACACCAATCAGTACCAAAGGCAGAACCATCATCACGACCAAGAACGCCGCCCCCAACAAAATCAACGACCACTTGATTAACGTTTCCTGCCAGGCTCCCTTTGCAAGTTTTTCTTTTGCTTTAACACTTGCTAATTTGCTGACCAACTCCATCAGCCACACCTCCTGACTCTGCCAACAACTCCCATTTATTCCACATGCTCATAGCGCTCCCCCCAGTCAGCATAACAAAAAGAGGCTCCGCAAATCACCCGTACAGGCAATCTGCAGAACCTCCAATTTTTTTGGTCAGTTCAACCCGATTTACACTTTTTATCGTCGCCGCTCTTTGGCGATGACTTTATGTTACATTATTACACCTATTATGTCAATAGGTGTAAGGAGAATTTGCCAAATAAATTTTCCGCTCACCGCTTATTCAATTTCTTATCGGCATAAATCTTTGTTCCCTTGATGGAAGCATCTAGAGACAGGCCCTTTTTCGTCATCTGGTACACCCAGATGCCATTGGCAGCAATCGAGGCCCCTTCTACCGCACCACCTGCCTGTCCGTCACTGGCTGAAGCATCTGCCGAGCTGGCAAATTTGATATCCCCGGAGATAAATGCTTTCCAGGCCTGTTCCGTGCCGATGACAAAAATCAAATCATACTCTTTTATTCCGAGACCAATCCCCAGTCCCAATTCCTTCATCCGCATGTAGACTTTTTCGCCTGTGGTATTGTTAGCCGCCAGGCCTCTGCCATGTGCATCGCCGAACAAACCAAGCTTCATGCCCGTATTGCTCAAAGTCGCATAAGCGTAGCAATTATTGATGACATTTTCGGCAGAAGGAACTTTTTCATAAAGATTATGCAGCGCCTTTACCGACAGATTATCAATTTCCGCCCGCTCCTTGTCGATTTTCTCCTGACTGGTCGCCGCAAACGAAGTAGCCGTCATCAGGCAGACCAACAACGCTGCCATCAGCAAGGTAAACATTTTTTTCATCACATACGCCTCCTCATTAATCATATTTTCCCAAATCGATTTGCCCTAAAAATTCGCCACCCAAACAAATAAATCCTGCCACCAGTCCGTCAGAAAAACGACAGGAAAACTTACTGCTACCGTTAACCTCTAACTATAGGGAAGGACTACAAACTTATCTTGGCGCAGGTGCTTGCTTTTTGACCGGAGCGCACCGCCGAAGGCTGGCTCCAAAAAGAAAAAATCTAAGTCAACGGCTGAAAGCCGCGACGTGGTAACCGGAGCATCCCCCTAAGTTAACGGCACAACCGAGGGAGCCATTTGCGCGCAGGTCAAAAAGTAAGCACCTGCGCCATCCCACTTAGTAGCTTATCAGTTTATACGCAAAATCTCCGAATCTCCTCCAGTCGCCTATAAAGATTCTTCCCCGGACACAACGTATCATTCAAATCCCGATGCCCCACAATCACGCCCTTTTCCATTGGGTCAAGCCCATATTTCTTACAGAGCCAGCGACAAAGTTCCTTAACCGAATCCATCTGCGCTTCCGTCGGCTTGCCGATTTCAAAATTCCCCGCCAGACAAATCCCCAAGGAATGCTTATTATGCCCCAGCGCATGCGCACCTATCGCCCTAGGACGCCGCCCCTGCTCAATCATGCCATCCTTGCGTATCAGGTAATGATAGCCAATCCCCGCCCATTTCCGTTCCTCCTGATGGAATTTATGAATAGCAGCCGCCGTTGAATCCTTATCCACATCCGGAAAGCCCGTATGGTGAATGACCAAAGCATCTGTGACCGGCCGCTCCTCGTATTCCGTAAACTGAAAAAAACGCTTATAAATCATCGGCTCATAATAAGAAGCCTCCACGATTTTCTGCCCATCTACCATACCCAGCAAACAGGCCGCCCCCAAACACAAAAACTCCCGCCTGTTCATCGCCAATCCTCCTCACCAAAAGTCACGCATACTTCATCACTTTTCTTATATCACAAGATTCGCCCCCACCAAAACCAAATCCTGCCACCAACCATTTAAGCACAAAAAAGCACCAGCACCAAGAAACGTCTTTACGAAACGTAACTTGGCGCAGGTGCTTGCTTTTTGACCGGAGCGCACCGTCGAAGGCTGGCTCCACTAAGAAAAAATCTAAGTAAACGGCTGAAAGCCGCGACGTGGTAACCGGAGCATCTAGCTAAGTTAACGGTATTAGCGAGGGAGCCATTTGCGCGCAGGTCAAAAAGTAAGCACCTGCGCCGAGCCACTACTGTCCCTTAACGTATCGTTCATTATGCTCCTAATCTCTGCAGCCGATAATGCTGATACCCATTCAAGATAAGCAGCACCAATAATGACATCCCCAACATCACAATCGCCACCGCCGCAGCCGCCTGATAATCAAACTGCTCCAGTTTCGTCATAATGAGCAGCGGCGCAATCTCCGTTTCATAGGGCATATTCCCCGCAATAAAAACCACGCTGCCATACTCGCCAATCCCCCGGGCAAAGGCCAAAGCAAAACCGCTGATTAGCGGTGTCACAAGTTCCGGGAAAATCACCTTGCGAAAGGTCAGGAATTTTCCCGCCCCCATAATGGCTGCCGCTTCCTCCAACGAGCCGTCCAAATCCCTGAGCACCGGCTGGACACTGCGCACGACAAAGGGTATCCCCACAAAGATAAGCGCAATGGTTATGCCCACCGCCGAGAACGCCGACGGAATGCCTGCGGCATAGAAGAACTGGCCGAGCCAGCCATTTTCCACATAGAGCGTAGTCAGTGCGATACCTGCTACTGCCGTCGGCAGGGCAAAGGGCAGGTCGATAAGCCCATCCATCAACCGTTTGCCGGGGAAATTATAGCGCACCAGCACCCAGGCCAGCAGCAGCCCGAACACGGCATTAATCACAGCCGCCGCCAATGCACAGCCAAAGCTCAGCATATAGCCATGCACCATGCGGTAATCCGTCACCTGCCGGATAAAGCTTTCCCCGCTCATGCCACTGGCATAAAGTACGAACGCGCCCAGCGGCAAAAAAATCAACAACGACAGATAGAAAAACACAATCCCCAAGGCGAACCCGCCGCCCGGAATAACCTGCCCCAGTCTCAGCATAACACTTCCCCCTTACGCTTACTTCTGATAAATCTGGTCAAAGGTGCCGCCATCGGCAAAATGTTCCTTCTGCGCTTTCGTCCAGCCACCAAAGGCATCATCAATGGTAAAGAGCTTAAGTTCCGGGAACTGGCCCTTGTACTTTTCAAAGACGGCCTTGTTGCGCGGACGATAGAAATTCTTGGCGGCAATTTCCTGCCCGTTTTCGGAATAGAGATAGTTAATGTAGGCTTCAGCCACCTTGCGCGTTCCCTTCTTGTCCACGACCTTATCCACCACTGCAACAGACGGTTCGGCCAGAATGGACAGGGACGGCGCTACGATTTCATAATCCGGCGAATCTTTAAGCGTAATCAGCGCTTCATTTTCCCAGGCAATCAGCACATCACCCTGACCGCGCTGTACAAAGCTGGTCGTTGCGCCACGGGCACCGGAGTCAAGCGCCACCACATTCTGGAACAACTTTTTGATAAAGCCCTTGACCTGCGTTTCGTCACCGTTGAATTTCTGGCGGGCATATTCCCAAGCCGCTAAGTAATTCCAGCGGGCACCGCCGGAAGTCTTTGGATTCGGCGTGACGATTTTCACATCATCCCGTACCAAATCATCCCAGTCGTGAATGTTCTTGGGATTGCCCTTGCGCACAAGGAAGACAATGGTCGAAGTATAGGGTGCGGAGTTATCGGGAAACTTCTTCAGCCAATCCTTGTCGATAAGCCCTGCCTGCGCGATTTCGTCCACGTCATACGCCAGAGCGAGCGTCACCACATCTGCCTCTAAACCTTCGATAACCGAGCGGGCCTGCTTGCCGGAACCGCCGTTGGACTGGCGGAACTCCACATCCTGACCGCTTTCCTTCTTCCATTCCCCCGTAAACACCTGATTAAATTCGGCATAGAATTCGCGCGTCGGGTCATAGGACACATTCAAAAATTCCCCTGCCCCCTTGCTGTCCGCATTACTTGCTGCCTGTTCACTGCCGCAGCCAGCAAAACCGATTGCCGTTAGTATTCCTAATGCCACACTTGCCGTTTTCCACCACTTCATATAATTACCTCCCCAACATAAATATAAATAATTTCCTATATAAAATAAGAGGCTCCACAAAATTCCCCGCAAGGAATTTGTGGAACCTCCAATTTTTTTGGTCAGTTCGCTGAACCATATTTACTTCGCACAAGCATTTAGCACTTGTGTTCATTTGCGATGACCTTATGTTACACTATTACACCTATCATGTCAATAGGCAAGGCAAAATTTTACATCCGCCTCCTCAGCAGCCGTATCCTCTGCCACCGCCTGGTCGAGCACAAAATGGATGAATTCATCTACGGCGTCCTGACTCGGCACCTTGGCGGTGTACATCTGATTGCCCATCTGCGGTACCATCATTTCCGGCATGCGTTCACACATGACAAGCTGCGCGCCATAGCGCTCCATGATTTCGCCATGGGTATGCACATACTGATGGCAGTCACGGCGGCTGGCATAGACACAGTAACAATGCTCACCGCTGTCCGGCAGTTTCCGATAGTTGTCCGTCACCATGTCCGCCCAAACCTGATACACATCGGTGGAATGGGCAAAGTCAATCATATCCGGCGTATAGCCGCCCGCAGGTCGCATATTGACTTCGAGCCCTACAAAATCCCCAACATCGCCCAAGCCCGCCTTTGCCTTGGTCAGACGGAAAAATTCCAGATGGACAAAGCGGCTCTTGACGCCAAACGCCTTGACCGTAGCCCGGCCTACGCCCTTTAACTCCGCCGGAGCATGGGCAGCCGTATAATAGGACAAGTCCAGCTGCTTGAGCACGATATCCATAACCGAAGGCGGCCATACCGTCATGGACTCCAACAGCGGCTTGGAATCCGAATCGATAATGGCATCATAGGAGCAGATATCCCCCGTGACAAACTCCTCCATCACATAGGGCACAGGCAGATTTTTGGCAAAGAATTCCTGCAAATCCGCATCATTTTCGAGCTTAAAGGTATCGCAGGCACCAACGCCCACATCCGGCTTGACGATTACCGGGTAATCCACTACCGCGATAAACTTCCGCGCCGCTTCAATGTCCGTGATTTTATGCAGACGCGCCGTCGGCACGCCCGCCTTGGCATAAAACTCCTTCATGGCGGACTTGTTCTTGATGCTGGCAATATTTTCATATTGATAACCCGTGGTCACATGAAAATCTGTGCGCAGGCGGGCATCCTGTTCCAGCCAAAACTCGTTATTGGACTCAATCCAGTCAATCTTCCCATGTTTAAAGGCAAAATACGCCACCGCGCGGTACATCTGGTCATAGTCCGACAAGTCCGGCACGAAATAGTATTCCGTCAGGGAATCCTTCAGCCGCTTGTCCAACGCATCATAAGGACAGTCACCAATCCCCAGCACATTCACGCCATTTTTATGCAGGCGGTCACAGAAATTCCAATAATGCTTGGGAAAATGCGGGGAAATAAATACAAAATTCATTTGCCATTAGCCTCCAATTCTTGTTTCACCCAGCATATAGGGCAGGAAGTACAAAATCTGCTTCTGCCACCAACACCAGTCGTGGTTCACATCATAACCCCAAAAATCCGTCCAGCCGTGAATCCCCTTCGCGTGGAAAATATCGCCCATAATGGCGGTCGTACGTCGGCCCTCATCTTCCCAGGCACCCTGACCGACACAGAGAATGATGGGCTTTTCGTTGTACTGCCGGATATACGGATGGTCAGGCGGCATCTGCGCCAAAAAATCCATCGGCGAGTTTTCATAAAGCGTTTCATTCAGCCAGCCATCAAAGAAGAACTTGGCATCGTAAACGCCCGACAGGGACAATATTCCCGCAAAAAGTTCCGGACGGCGCAGGAATAATATTGCCGCATGCAGACCGCCCAGACTGCAGCCGGTCACAATCGGCAATTTGCCCGTGCCATTCCTGTCCGCGATAAAGGGCAAGACCTCCGCCACGATATAGTTATAGTACGCTTCCTGACGGTTGGCACGCCAGCCCTTATCGCCCCAGACATTTGACCAGGTTTCCGTATCCACCGTATCTACGCAAAAGAGCTGAATCCTTCCTTCATTTAGATACCCAGACAGCGTATCAATCATGCCGAAGTTCTCGAAATTATCGCTCATGGCATCCTGCGTGGGAAACACCAAAACAGGCGTCCCCTTGTCCCCATAGATGCGGATGCTCATATCCCGCTGCAAGCGCTCACTGTACCAACTGATATGTTCTTTTACCATTTCATCATCCCCTTATCTTATCCCCTCTTAAGAAAAACTCCAGACATTTCCCGTCTGGAGTTTCCCCGCTATTTATCTTTGACTTGTCAAATACCATCGCCATCCATAAACCGCTGTTTTTCCAAACGGTCAAAATGGGTAACTGTACCCTGTTTTACGATGATGCTCAAGCGGCCATAATAAAGGCTGGCAAGCTCTCGCTCAATGGTGCGGCGCAAATTCCGCTCGGTATCCTCCGACCATTCCGCAGGTTTTGGAATGCCCTGCCAGGGATGCACACGCATCTTTTCGGTACGCTCCACCTGAATCAGAACACCATTCTGGGCAATCAGTACCACTTCCCCGAAGTACAGGCCCCGTAAAACCGACATAATGTAATTCAATACATCAACAGGTACATCCTTCATATACATCTCTCCTAAATGACGATAGCATTATGTTACACTATTACACCTATCATGTCAATGGGTGTAATAAAAAATGTTAAATTTTTACTAAAGTGTCATCCAGTTCAGAAAGATATTCTTTATCCTGTCCCAAAAAGTTCAAGGCGTAGTTAATGTGCAAATCGGCGGCAACCTCCACCGCTTCTTCTGCCGGTGCCAGTTTTTCGCTATGGAGCACTCTGGCTGAATCCGAACCCTCCCTGGCGGTTCCTACATGTGCATATACGCCGGGAACGTCCTTGATGTACTCGGCAAAATCATCGGCGGCAAAGCCAAAGACCGGTGCTTCAGAAATCGTCACCTTATCCTCGCCCAAAAGTTTCCGGGCAATCTGCGCTGCTTCTTCCCGCGCCTGTTCATCGTTAATCAATGGGCTGGCATTGCAATCGTAGGTCACTGCCGCCTGCACACCGTACACTGCCGCTATATTTTCCGCCAGCTCGTGGATTTTCGCCTTGAGCTTTTCACGGTTTTCCTCTGAGAAGACCCGAAAACTGCCTTCGATAAGGGCACTATCGGCTACAATATTATAGGAAGTGCCTGCCTTAAAGACACCAATGCCTACATTGACCGGTTCATCCGACGGCAAAAGCCTGCCCGAAAGCTTGCTGATTTCGCCCACCAATACCGCGCCTGCCTGCAGGGCATCCCTGCCCAGATGCGGCTTGGAGGTATGCGCTTTCCTGCCCGTCAGATTTATGCGGAAAAAATCGCAGGAAGCCGCATCTTCCTTGCGCGAAAACACCACCGTCCCGACTGGCACATCGGGGGCAATATGAACGCCAAAAGCCCTATCGTAATTGTTTAAGAGTCCCTGCTCCCGGAAATACTGCGAACCATGCCCCATCTCCTCTGCCTGCTGAAAGACCAGCAGTACCGTACCGGCAAAGCTGCCTTTCAGCTCGGCAAGTTTCTTCGCCGCCGCCAACAGCGCCGCCGTATGCACATCATGGCCGCAGGCATGCATGACACCTGGATTTACCGATTTATAAGGTAAATCCGTCTGTTCCTCAATGGGCAAAGCATCAATATCCGCCCGCAGGAGAATCGTTCTGCCATTGTCACGGTGCCCCTTTATCCGCGCAAAGGTTCCGGTTTTCTCCACTTCCTGATATTCTATGCCAAACTCGTTCAATTTTTCCCGAATGAATTTCGCCGTATTGTATTCCTGATTGCTCAGTTCCGGATGCTGATGCAGCCATCTGCGGCATTCCCGGGCAAATCCGCTGTCACAATGAAACATATCGCTCCCCCCGTTCTCAAATAAAATATTCAATCGTCCGTTCTGCCGTAAGTTTATTGCGGGTGTCAAACAAGAGTACCGCCTCCCGCTCCTCCACACGCCCCAAAGCATACGGCGCAACATCCTCCCGGTTAAAGCAGGAAAAAGGCACAACGCGGTTATAGGACAGTGGCTGCGACAAGGTGCATACAATCTCCTCACCGAACGGATTTTCCGTCATATAATACGGGTCAAAAAGATAAATCTTTTCCCCATCCCGCTTAGTCAGCAATACATAATGTTCCCCGTCCATATGCAGGCGCACGACCACCACGCCGCCACGGTTCAAGGCATCCACCACCAGACTGTTCTCGCCTAAATACACCGCCTTGCCGGAAAGATATTGGCTTTCGATAGGCAATATCCCTGCCTCTCCCACACCGGACAGCCAGCGGGATAAAAACATCATTGCCATGCGGGAAGTGCCGTTTTTGCCGGGCACGCCGCCTTTGCCATAGCAATCCAGCGAATAAATCATGATGTTGCGCAGAATTTCCGGCTGGATTTCTTCGCGCTCAAACAGATAGGAAATCGCATTGAGCATGGAGGTCGGCCCGCAATCATACTCCGATACCTGATAACGCAAGGGATTTTTCATAAACAGGTCACCTCTCCTACATACCTACTAAAAAAGAGGTTTTGCACAGAATTCACGTTCTTGCAAAACCTCCGGTTATCCAGTCAGTTCTTTCGTCCACCTGACGATGACCTTATGTTACAATATTACACCTATTATGTCAATAGGCTTTAATTTATTTTGCCAAAAAAATTTTCCCACCGCCAATAATATTGCCCTGCTCATCGTAAAAAACTGCCGACTGACCTGGTGCCGGAGCGCGGACAGGCTCGGCAAAGTTTATCTTTATCTGGTCGTCAGCGATGCGCTGCAGGCTGGCGGTTGCACCTGCATGGTGGTAGCGTATCTTTACCTGCGCTGAAACATCTTCGCCTTCTACAACCTCACGTGACATAAAGCACAGGTCTTTACAGAAAACTTCCTGCGTGTATAGCCCTTCCTCACCGCTTATGACCACTTCATTGGCTGCGGCGCGTATCTCCTTAACATAGGCAGGATAACCTAACGCCAGCCCCAAGCCTTTTCGCTGACCGACTGTGTAATGAATGATTCCTTTATGCTGACCCAAAACCTTGCCCATTTCATCGACAAAATTTCCTGTCATTGTTAAATCTTTGTCACTATATTCTTCAATATAATCGGTGTAACTGCCCTCTGTCACAAAGCAGATTTCCTGCGAATCTTCCTTATCCGCTACATTGAGCCCTGCCTTGCGGGCAATATCCCGCACCTCGGCTTTGGTCAGCCTCCCCAAGGGCAGAATGGTACGCGCGAGCTGTGCCTGCGTGAGTTTGTAGAGCATGTAGGACTGGTCTTTCTGCTTATCTGCGCTTGCCCGCAGCGTATAGCGGCCATTTTCCAGCCGCTCGATGATGGCATAGTGGCCGGTCGCCACATAATCTGCCCGCATATGCGCCGCGACGCTTAACAGCTGCTCCCACTTCACATAGCGGTTGCACTCCACGCAGGGGTTGGGCGTGCGCCCCGCTTCATAATCCGCCACAAAGGGCTTCGTCACATAATCATGGAAACATGCCACCGTATTCCAGGGATAATAGGCAATGCCCAAAATATCCGCCGTCCGGGCAGCCTCATCTATCTCACAACACTTACTGCTGCCACTCTCCCACGATTTTAACGTAATGCCGATGACCTCGAAACCTGCCGCCTTCAGCAAATACGCCGTCACCGCACTATCCACCCCGCCGGACATGCCCACGATTACCTTACCTCTGCTCATAGCCAAAAATTCTTCCTCTCTATCGTTCACTGTCCATGATGACCTAATGTTATACTCTTTAGCCTACCATGTCAATAGGTATTCAAATTCACAGGTTTACAAGTTGACATGTCAAATGTCAAAGGTATATACTTTTACTATTAAAAAGATAGTGTTTCATCATTTTTTGTACAGTCATATCTTTTTCAAGGAATCATTTTTATCAAGGAGGCATTATGCGAAAACTTAATCTAGCGACACAGGTGCTGATTGCTTTTGTCATCGGCACAGTGCTCGGCATCATCTTTCAGAAAGACATCTTGTTCCTGCAGCCTGTGGGCGATATCTTCCTGCGGCTGATTCAGATGATTGTCGTGCCCCTGATTTTCTGCTCCATCATTGGCGGTATTGCCAATATCGGGGACATTGGCAAGCTACGGCGCATCGGTTCCAAGGTTTTGGGCTTTTACGTCATCACCACGATTCTCTCCACCATCATCGGTCTGGCGGTTGCCAACTTCATGCAGCCGGGCAAGGGCTTCAGCGCCGACCAGATTATCGCGACAGGCGAGCCCATCAAGGAGGCCGCGCCCATGACCGTGGGCAGCACGATACTAGGCATGATTCCGGCAAATCCCCTGCACGCCCTCAGTGAAGGCAATATCATGCAGGTGATTGTCTTTGCCGCCTTTCTCGGCATTGTCATGACCATGCTGGGCAGCAAGGTCAGCACGGTCAAAAAATTTGTCGAAGAAAGCACGCTCATCATGTTCAAGCTCACCGATATCGTCATGCTGACTACACCATTGGGCGTGCTTGCTCTGGCGGCGTGCAGTGTCGGTGAATACGGAACTGCGATGTTCAGCGCTTTGGGCATGTTCATTCTGACCCATTATGTCGGCGCCTTTGCCGTCATTGTACTGCTTTACTTATTCATCATCAAAGTCATTGCCAAAATTCCGCTTACGGAATTTTTCCGCAAGATTATCAGCGTATGGCTCGTAGCATTCAGCACTACGAGCAGTTCCGGAACCCTGCCGGTCAGCCTCAAAGTCACGGAAGAGGATTTCCGCGTCAAGAGCGAACTGGCCTCCTTCTCCCTGCCGCTGGGTGCCACCATCAATATGAACGGTATTGCGGTTTACTACGCCGTCACCATCATCTTTGTTTCCCAGATTTACGGCGTTGACCTCACGCTCGGACAGCAGGCCATGTTTATCTTCCTGACCACATTGATTTCCATTGGTACACCGGGCATTCCCGCCAGCGGCATCGTGCTCGCCATCATGCTGCTGAACACCATGGGCCTGCCCACCGCCATCATGGGCATGATTGTGGGCATCTTCCGCCCCATCGACATGATTCACACCGCCCTCAACGTGACCGGCGATGTGGTCAGTACGCTGGCTGTTGCGCGTATGGAAAATATGTATGAAGACGATACAGCAGGCACAGACACAGAACTTATCGCCGAACCTGCATTCAATCACGAAAAATAAGAACCAGCTCGAGCAAGAACGGCTGACCAGCCTTGGTCAGCTGTTCTTTTTTTGCCTAAAAGAGCAAAATCCAAAAAACTTTTCCCCTCCGGCAGGAAAAGTCCATGGGGGAGGAATAATATACGTAATAAAGAAACAGATATCATGTATTCCTTTATTAGACCAGTTCAAGGGGTGGTAACATGAACGTCAACGATAATCAGCAGCTTCATTCAACTATCCTTCAATCATTAGCTGCACTTCGCGAATACGATAAAGTACAACATTGGGACGATGAAATGCAGGAAGAAGTCAAGACACTACTGCAAAGACTTGAACAATGCGTCGAAAAAGAACGGCTGTATTACGCCATGTATCGTAAAATAAAACTCACCGATGACTAAAACAGCCTTTGGACGCATAAATGCGCAACGAATATTCATAAAATATATACCCAATGCCGATATCCAGATGTATGCAGGAGAGTTATATTCGTGAAATCAAACCGTAAAATGCTTGTATATGCGGGTGTACTCCTGACAGGAGTAATTCTCTCCATCGGAATCGTCCTGTTGGCAGCATACGCCGCATATAGTTTCCGTTAGCCCGACTAGCCGAAATCATCACCCACAAACCAATACCGCGAAAGTGAGCGACTGTCCTAAATTGGTCAGCCGCTTTTTTGGCTTGCCCCCTTATAAAATTGCGCAAATATTCGATATACAGAAGGGATGATATATGATTGCATAAGGATATATTATTGTATTTTTTGTTTTGGAGGTGTACAAATGGGTATTTACATCAGCAAATTGACCGACTCTCCTTCTGCTGCGGTCAATACGCAATCACAGCCACAAGCAAACGGTGCATTCAAAGCGCTTATGAGCGAATTTTCGCCACCAGAAAATGAACCTGTGGTGCCTGTGACAGAAAAAAGCGACCAGCTGCCCTTACAGCCTGTGGCAAGTAAAGATTCTGTGGAGAGTATCCAAAACCATGCACAGGACAATTTAAGTTGGCAGGCGTATTATCATTCCGGCGGACACTTTAAGCCGGGCGAAAAATTCACCATGCCTGCGGTACTGCCCAGCTATGCCGAAGCCGCGCGGGCAATCGGGCCGGGCGGCCCCTACTCCGTCGAGGCGGTAAGCAACTGCATTCTGAGCATGGCCGCACAGGTCGCTCAAGGCAATTCCGATAAAATTGCCGAAATCCGGCAGGAAATTGAAAAAGCCGTAGCGATATTCCGCCGCGATTATCAAGCCACCACCAAGGAAAAGGACTTGCCGCAAATCTGCCTGGACACCTACGATGCCATCATGTCCGGACTGGACAAGCTCCAAGCCGAATATACGGAAACGAACGCAGCAGCGGAAAAATCCGCATGATGCTTACAAGGAGGGAAAACCATGCTTATCGGACGAGCTGCGGATGGCAGCAACCTTAATGTTAGTGTTGCCGTCGACACGAGCAAGGCAGTACAGCAGGCAAAAGAAAACGAAAAATTAACAGCAGAAGCCCCTGCCTATCAGGTGGAACTGAGCGGGGCAAAGGAAAGCTATAAGAGTCACTGGGTCGAGTTAAACCGCACCGCCTATCTCACCTATCGTGATGGGCAAAGCCAGACTGATGAGTTAGCCGAAATGCAGGCTGCCATAGCCGATGTCATGGAACAGCGGGAACAAAACAAAAAACCCTTCAGCTGGACCCCCAATACAGATTTATCACGCATTGACTCCGGCATTGAACAGGTTAACCTGATGGACATCGCCAAGCCTGCTTCCCCGGAAACACTGGCTATAATCGAAAAAGTAAAAGAAGCCTCTAAGCCCCTCCCCATCTTAAACGTCTATGTACCACCGGAATTAGCCTATCGTTACCCGAATTCGATTGACACCATAAAAAGCCAGCACTACACTTGGACAGCCAAAGATGGTCTTGTCGAAAATACCGCCACTATTGACGGGAAAAACAAGGTAGAAGAAAGCGAAGCTAAACTGAAAAATACGCTAAAGCAGGATATTCACGACACCATCCGCGATATTTTGAAGCCTTATGCCAGCTACTCTGAAGCCTATGACCAGTTAAAAGACAAAAATATCTTTGTCGATACCTATGAACACGCAGGAGATGCTGTGCTGCGTTCCACCCAGGAAATCTCCGGCGGTCTTTTCGGCAAGCTTGCCAGCCAGCTCAACGATTATGTCAAAAACTTTGGCAAGGATGACCAATTCTTAGAAGACATCAAGACCGCCTTTGACGTAATCACCGGCGACAGCCCGGACAAAAATCCCCTGCTGAAGCAGGTCGAAAAAATGGTACGCTATGTACAGGGCGGCGGCGAACTCGATATCAAAGACAAAAAATACGAGGAAGATGTCGAAGCAGCTATCGCCAAGGCTTATAAGAAGAAAAACAAGGCCAAAAATGTAGAACCGGATAAACAGAAAACGCCCGAAGCAGCCTTCAAGACCGATACCTCCTACCTCGACAACCTGCGCCAGCAGTTGGAGCAGACTTCGCAAATTCTGGATAAAATGACCGCTGACCCCGAAGACGAAAAAAAACACCAGACCAAAACAGCCCGTGATGTACTGGACAGCCGCCCGCCGGAAGACAGTTTCGATATGGACTTCCATCAGCAGCTTGCCCATGTAGACGACCGCAATCCCATCATCACCGATACCTCTCATGGCATTTTCAATCACAAAAAGCCTGTTGATGCGCTGTCGGAAGATGACACCAACGAACTTGCCACCTTGCAGGCAGGCTGGCTGGACTATGTCAAAAATCACAACCTTATTGATACGGGCAAAGTAACCCATAATTTCTAAACCGCATAATAAAGCGGGCGGCTGACCGGTCAAATCAAATTGACCAGTCAAGCCGTCCGCTCTTGTCTTTATTCATGAATTTCTATCGGCAATCCATCCGGGTCATGGAAGAACGTCATCTTTTCCCCGGTAAAGGTATCACAGCGTACCGGTTCTGTCTCAACGCCCAAGGCATTTAATTTGCGAACCGTATCGTCCACGGAATCCACACGGAAAGCCAAATGCCTAAGGCCATAAGCCTCCTTGCCCGGCCAGCCTGCTCTTGGCGGGCAACCCTCTTTGATAAAGAGTTCTAGCTCCGCATCCGCCAGCCGCAGGTCAATTTTCCAATCCTGCTGCTCCTCGCGGTAATTTTCCCGAATCACCGCAAAGCCCAGAATGTCCACATAAAAATGCCTGCTCCGCTCATAATTGCTGCCGATAATGGCCACATGATGGATGTGCTGTAAGTTCAATTTACCGCACATAATGCACCCGCTCTTCATCATAGCGATCCTGCTGCGGATTCTTCTTGGCCGGATAGCCGAAGGGTACCACGGTAAAGGGTACCAGATGTTCCGGCAGGTTAATTGCCTTAGCGACCTTTTCCATGCGGTCAGCAAAGGGTGCCACGCCCAGCATAACGCCGCCCAAGCCCTGCGCCTCAATCTCCAGCAAAGCATTTTCCGTTGCCAAGGCCATATCTACTTCAATCAGTTCCGGCACGATGATGTTTTCCTTGCGGGAGCAAAGCACCAGAGCCGCCGGGGCCTTCGCCGTCATAGCGGTATACGGACTAGTTTCGGAAAGTTCCTGCAATACCGCTTTATTCGTGACCACATAGAACTCCCACGGCTGCTGATTGACCGCCGAAGGAGCCGCCATTGCCGCGCGCAGAATCTTTTCGATTTTCTCTGCCTCCACCGGCCGTTCCTCATAGCTGCGCACACTGGTGCGGGTAAAAATTGCGTCCATCTCTATAAATCCCCTTTCAAAATCCGTTTTCTTATTTCCTGCCAAAGTTATTTTAGCCCCAAAACTTTATTTTGTCAAATACTATTTCTCTTAACCTTTTTCACTGTCACCTGACTAAGATATAACAAATCAATATAAGCACGCACAAACAAACTCCGTTGAAGCCTCAAAGCCTCAACGGAGTTTGACTACTCTATGCCGATTTACTAATCGCCGTAGTAAATATGGTTTCCAAAAGCGTCAACGCGCCCCGGTAGCCAATATACGTTTTATTCAGCACCACATCATAGGATACAGGATAGCTGACTTCCACGATATGCCCGTTCAATTCCTTGACAGTATCACGTTCCCAGCTGGTGCCAAAGATGACCGGCGGTTTATGCCCGTAATCTTCCTGTTTTAGCAGCTGATTGACGATATAGCCATCTTCCACAAATTCCACCTCAGCCCCCACGTCTTCGGCGAGTTTCTGGTATTCTGCCCGAATGGCCTCATGATATTTTTCCGGCGTATGGTCGGTGATAATCTGCTTGGCGGGGATAAGCCCCAGCTGATTCACCACAAATTTATTGATGGCTAGATTATAGGCGGCATCGCTGACCACGGAGTAAACAGCGGGCAGGCCCCACCAGTATTCAGCGTAAAAGTCCGTGAAGTATTCCAGATAATAGTAGTATTCCTTTTCCTCCTGCTTGATAAAGCGCTCGGTCTGCACTTCATTTTCCTGTGCAAATTCAGCAATCGCCCGCAAAAATTCAGCCACCTGCTTGGCGCCGATGGGCAGTACCGGCAAATGCAGATAGGGCTGGCCGTATTTGCTCTCCAACAGTTTGGCCGTCTTTAAGCCAAGCCAGGGGCCGACCACCAGATTGAACTCGGCATTGGGTATGGTCAGCCATTCCTTCACGCCCTTAGAACCATAGCCAAAGAGGATGTTAACCTCCCAGCCCGCCCCTTCCAGAATGCGCTTGAGTTCCGTCAAATCGCCGCGCCAAAAGGTATTCTGAAACGGCAGTTCCGACCAGACATTGATTAAGCCCTTCTTTTTCGTCTCTTTGTCCTGAGCATATTTATCCACATACTGCTCGATAATTGCCTCGGTGACGATTTCGTGGCCCGTGAAGTTGTTGCCCTTAAAGCCGCCGGTTTCGGCAGACACGATGGGCACGCCCTTTTCCTGATAACGCGCCACTACGGCTCCGATGTCATCGCCGACGATTTCAGGGATACAGCCGTTGAGCACGACGAACAAATCCCCTTCCATGATTTTGAGCGATGCCTCAATCAGCTGATCAAGATGTTTGGCGCCGCCAAAGACGACGTCCTTTTCCTGCAGATTGGAGCTGGGCGGTACCGCACCGCCGGAATAGCCGCCGCCCTGATAGCCGTTGTAAAACGACAGGCTCATGTACTGCTTGTCCACGCAGCCCGGGCCGCAATGGGTGATGGGAATGGCTCCCGGAATTGCGCTGACCGAATGCATCGCGCCCAGGGCACAGCCGTAGCGCACCTGATTGATGGAATTGGTCTGACCGTTCTTGTCCTTTTTTATCTTAGGCATGGGCTGCCTCCTTTCTTTCCTGCTCGGCGCGATATTCATCCTCGTCAAATTTCACCAGTTCGGGGTGCTTGGCGAGAATATAGGCATCTTTCTGTTCCAGCCACCACTTCTTATACGGCAGTTTGACGTGTTTTTTGATATCGTCATGGAATTTCTTGTGCGCCAAAATTTCCAAAATGGTTTCGCCCAGATTCACAATTCCGTCATAGCCCACGGCAATATGTTCATCGCCCAAGGGAGCGGCAGGAATCCCTAAACGTGAGGCAAGAGGCGCGAGTCCATTGTGGCGAATCAACAAAAAGTCCGGCTTGTTTTCCTGCAGGAAAGCGTAGAGCTGATACTGCTGGCGGTTAGACACATGGAAGTTTTTAACCTGACCATAATGCTCATTCAGATGGCCCAGCGAATCCTCTCTTTGGTCGCCGCTGTCGTAAACCGGGTCATGATGGAAGGTCAGCGAGCCGTCCACTTCCACATCCAACTCCCGCAAGACCTGTATAAGCCCATGCGCATAGGCAGAACCCGTAGCGACAAAGCCCTTGACGCCTTTGAGTTTTTTCTTGAGTTCCTCAATCTTCGGCTTGACGCGGGCGTGTTCTTCGGCAATGAATTTTTCCACCAGATGTTCCCGATGGGTGACTTTCGCCAGTTCCCGTAGCCACGCGTCTGCCCCCGCAAAACCGTATGGCATGGGCGCCTTGACCTCCGGCACGCCGAAATGCTGTTCCAAGGCTGCCGCCATATAGGAGGACAAGGTGTAGCAGAAGCCCACCGTAGCCGCCGCTTCGGACATCTGTGCCAATTCTTCCACCGAAGCCAAATCCACGACATAATTTACCCGCAAATTCAAGTGCGCCAGCATGGGCGAAAAGACATCCGAACCCCAAAGATTGATGACATTGACCAAATCCTCCTGTTTTTTCGTGGGGTTCCTGCGCACAATCTGCCGCAAAATGCCGTGCTGCGTGGCATCAAAACCGGTACTCCAATGCTTGGACCGGAAACCTTCGCAGGCAAGCGGCACCACGGGTATCCCCAGTTCTGCCTCCTTCTCGTCCGTAATGCTTTCGATATCCTCACCGATAATGCCCGTGGCGCAGGAGGAGGCAACAAAGATTGCCTGTGGCTGATAGCGCTCAAAGGCATCGTCAATGGACTGACGCAGTTTATCCGCCGCACCAAACACCATGTCGCTCTCAATCAGATTGGTGTTGATGATGCGCAAATTTTCGGCCTTATAGCCGCGCATAACCAGACCATTGCGGTAAATGTTGTTGTAGACGGTCTGCCCGCCGCCGCAGCCAATGGGGGCGTGCTGAATCAGCACCGCATCGCGGACATTGCCTGCCTGGCATTCCACCATCTGCTCACTGCAGACCGAGCCCTGCGTAAACGGCCCCGACAGTTCGCACAGGCGGCAGTTGCCGCCACAGCCTGCGCCCCGCTCCCGTTGTCCACGCAGTTCATAGCTGGACTGCTTGTGCAGTTCTTCGGTAGTACCATCCCAGGCGATAATGGTCCCCAAGCGCTGTTCCCGCTGCTCGACGGAGGCAATATCCAGATTGATTTTCTTTGGCATAAGCTCTCCCTCCCATCAGATGCGATAATCGTCTTCCACGTTGTCCATCAAGCCGTATTCGAGCAGGATTTCCTCCAGGCGGTCCTGCGTCATGGGTTTTGGAATGACGAACAGTTCATTTTCTTCAATTTTGCGCGCCAGCTCACGGTATTCGTCTGCCTGATGGGCTTTCGGCTTGTACTGGATAACCGTTTCCTTGTGGATTTCTGCATGCTGTACCACATTGTCACGCGGCACAAAATGGATAAGCTGGGTCCCCAGTTCCTCGGCAAAGGCGCGCAGCAGTTCCAGTTCACGGTCAACATTGCGGCTGTTGCAGATGATGCCGCCCAGGCGCACGCCGCCTTTCGCCGCATAGCGGGCAATGCCCTTGGAGATATTGTTCGCCGCATAGAGGGACATCATTTCACCGCTCGCCACAATGTAGATTTCCTTGGCCTTGCCCTCACGGATGGGCATGGCAAAGCCGCCGCAGACCACGTCACCCAAAACGTCATAGAACACATAGTCCAAATCATCCGTATAAGCGCCCAAACGCTCCAACAGCCCAATCGAGGTGATGATGCCGCGTCCGGCACAGCCGACTCCCGGTTCGGGCCCGCCGGATTCCACACAGCGAGTGCCGCCAAAGCCGGTTTTCAAGATGCTGTCCAGCTCCACTTCTTCCCCTTCATCGCGGAGCGTATCGAGTACCGTCTTTTGGGCAAGGCCGCCCAAAAGCAGGCGGGTGGAATCCGCCTTGGGGTCACAGCCGACCACCATGACATTTTTCCCCAGTTCCGTAAGGCCGGCGGTAAGATTCTGCGTGGTCGTGGATTTACCGATACCGCCTTTACCGTAAATTGCAATCTGACGTAAGCCTTCTTTTGCCATAATTCAAAACTCCCCTTCTACATAAACAACTGTTTTCTGACGTCTAATTCAACCGTGGGAAAAGGTTTCTTTCGCCTGCAAGAGCCCCTTATACACTTCCTGGCTAAAGTTGTTTTTCCCCGGTACCCCCACGGCATCTGCGCGGCAGTGCTGACAGTGGCGGAATACATCAATGTGTTTCCCTGCTTCTTTTCTCGCCACCGCCAAATCCACACAGCTCGGTGCCTCGCAATTTTTCAAATCATGCTGCGGAATCAGCGGAATGATGTTATAAATCGTTGCCCCTGCTTCCTTGACCGCCTTGGCAATCGCGCCGATATGGAAACGGTTGATTTCATTGACGAGCACCGTATTGACCTTGACCACCACACCGGCGGCGGCCACCTTGCGGATACCTGCAAGCTGATTCTGAATGATGAGCGCTCCGGCTTCCTCACCGGTATAACGCTTACCATGATAGACCAGCCCATTAATCATCTGGGCTTCAATCGCCGGGTCTACGGCATTGACCGTGACCGTCAGCGTATCGATACCCACATCAATTACGTCATGCGCCCGCTCGCTTAAAAGCAGGCCATTGGTGCTCATGCACTTGAGAAGCTGCGGAAACTTATCACCAATCAGGCGAAACGTCTCTATAGCCCTGTCGGATGCCAGGGTATCCCCCGGCCCCGCAATGCCCACCACGCTGAGTTCCGGGCAGAACTGCAACGCCCGCTCTATATACATGACCGCTTCATCCGGTTGAATAACCGCCGCAGTCACCCCCGGTCGGTTTTCCACATCGTTAATCTTGCGGTCGCAAAAACGGCATTCCAAATTACATCCGGGGCATACCGGCAAATGGATACGCCCCCTGTGCTGCTTTGCTCCAAAGCATGGGTGCAGCTCCCTGACCCGCTTTTCATCCATAGCGACAGCCCCTTTCGTTTAACTCCTCAATACGCTACACTTGCCTGTTGTTTCTTTACTTCATAATCATGGATTTTCGGCACAGCCGTATCCACCGTCTGCCCGTCAATCTCGAGTGGCAGGATGTCCTGCCGTTCGAGTGCCTTCTGTGCACCGGGGCCAATGGCCTCCGCCACCACATAGCGGCAGTCGCTTAATGCCTGCACGGCTTCCAGCATTGCCCCATCATCGTGATAGCCATGCTGACAGGGCGCTTTTACCTGCCGCCGTTCGACCTCCAAAAAGGTGCCATCTTGGGTCACCTCCACAATCAAAAAGCCATCGCTGGCGCCAAAATGACGGTCAATATGCAGGCCGTCACTGGACGCCAAGGCTATGCGATAAGGCATTTAATCACCCCTTTCCACCTCATTCGTCAGCCTTCGGCTGCCACCTTCCCCTCAAGGGGAAGGCTTTTCCAAAATGTGTTTGCTGAAGTAACGCTCCGCACGGTCGATAACCGGCAGGACGATATTGCCCTGAATGCCGGAATGCGCGAGCTTCAACGCCGCCGCCAAGGCTGCCCCGCTCGAGCTGCCCGCGAAGATTCCCTCCCGGCCCGCGAGCTGCCTTACGCCAGCCAAAGCCTCTTCATCTTTAATCTTATAGACCTTATCGATAAACGATGTGTCCATCGTTGCCGCAATAAAATCATTGCCAATCCCCTCAATTTCATAATCACCATGCTCCCCGCCGCCGATAATGGAACCATAGGGGTCCGCAAGTACCCCTTTAATCGCCGGATTCTGTTCTTTCAAGTAGCGCATAACGCCCGAAAACGTGCCGCCGCTGCCCGCCCCGGAAACGAAGTAATCCACCTGCCCGTCCAAATCGGCATAGATTTCCGGCCCGGTCGTTTCGTAATGGGCACGGGGATTGGCGGGATTTTCAAACTGCTTCAGCGTAATCGCTCCGGGAATCTGCTGACGCAGTTCCTCCGCCTTTTCCGCCGCCCCAAGCATGCCGCCCGCTCTTGGCGTATGCACCAGTTCTGCCCCCAAAGCCTTCATCAAGGTCTGTTTTTCCACGGAAAACTTCTCCGGCACCACGAAGATTACGCGATAGCCACGATTCAGCGCGGCATAGGCAATGCCCAGGCCTGTGTTGCCTGCCGTAGCCTCGATAATGGTTCCGCCGGGCATTAACAGCCCCTGGGCCTCAGCATCGGCAATCATCGCCCTGCCTACACGGTCTTTGGCACTGCCGCCGGGATTCCATAATTCTAATTTGGCAAACAGCCGGACGCCCTCCGGCAACTCAAAATGTGTCAGCTCAACGAGCGGCGTATGCCCGATGAGCTCCTGCATAGACTTATAATAGTGCATGCTTGCGCTCCCCCTGTTAAATACGGCTTTCCTCAATGGCCTGTTTCAAATCCGCCAGCAAATCGGCCTTATCCTCAATGCCAACCGACAGGCGGATAAGGTTATCCGTAATGCCGATTTTCTCCCGCGTTTCCCGCGGAATGGCGGCATGCGTCATGGTTGCCGGATGGCAGACGAGACTTTCCACACCGCCCAGGCTCTCGGCTAGTGCAATAAGCTGCAGCGACTTGAAGAATTTGCGGATATCATGACCTTCTGCCAGTTCAAAGGAAATCATCGCGCCGCCGTTTTTCGCCTGCTGCTGATTGATTTCATAACCGATATGGCTGGTCAGCCCCGGATAGTAAATCTTCTTCACCTCCAGATTGCCCGCCAGCCAATCGGCCAGATAGGCGGCATTTTCCACATGACGGTCAAGGCGTACCGCCAACGTCTTGATGCCCCGAATCAGCAGGAATGCATCCTGCGGCCCTAAGACCGCGCCCGTGGAATTCTGTACAAAGGCGAGCTTGTCGGCCAGCTCCCGTGTCTTGACCACCGCCAGCCCTGCGACCAAATCGCTGTGCCCGCCCAGATATTTCGTGGCGCTATGGACGACAACATCTGCGCCCAAAGCCAACGGCTGCTGCAGATAAGGCGTCATAAACGTGTTGTCCACAATCACAAGCGCCCCATGACGGTGAGCGATTTCCGCCACCGCCCGGATATCGGTGATGGTCAGCAAGGGATTAGCCGGACTTTCAATGATGATGGCCTTGACATTCGGCGTAAACTCCCTTTCGAGCGCCGCCAAATCCGTCGTATCTTCCAACGAATACGTCAAATTGAACCGGCTAAACACCTTGTCCAGCACGCGGAAGGTACCGCCATACACATTGCTCGACAGGAGAATTTTTACATTGCTTTGGAACAGGCTCAACACCGCCGTAATCGCCGCCATCCCCGATGCAAAGGCAAAGCCGGCTTCGCCGCCTTCCAGCTGGGCAATCAGGGCTTCCAGTGCCGCCCTTGTCGGATTGCCTGTACGGGAATACTCCCAAATCCCCTCCCGCAGTTCCCCCAAACCGTCCTGCTTAAATGTCGAAGTCTGATAAATGGGCACATTGACCGCGCCTGTCCGGCTGTCCCCATCAATCCCGCCGTGAATCAGGGCGGTGTTAAATTTCTGCTTACACATATTGATCATCCTTTATCAAGTTATTGTCGTCTTTTTTCCGCCAGGATAAAGTGTACATTCTCCATCGCCTGCTGATGGTCGGTACGGTCAGCGAAGAAATGCCGCTGAATATCCGCCGGTGATTCGTGATTGCGGATAACAAAACCTTCACTGGCCAGAATCTCCCGCATTTCCGCAAGCGAGAAACCATGCCGCATAGGCTCACCGAGCTGTTCGGTAATCTGCGCCAACCGCCGTACCCTTGAGGTCGAATCCGGCTCAAAGGTCGATTCATCGGGGAAATCCAAAACAAACTGGCTGCCCGGCGAGGCCAGAATGCTGACGCTGCGCACGAACTCGCGGAAGGCTTCCGCGGTCAGATAGTAGGAAACTCCGAGCAGGGAGAAAAACGACGGTTCCGACGTATGAAAGCCGCTATGCAAAAGCGTCCGTCCCAAGTCATCCTGCTCAAAGTCGATAGCCGCATAATGCGCATTGGGCGGAACTTCCCAACGCAGTTCATGAATCCGCCGCAGTTTGTACGCCTGCGTATCCGGGTGGTCCAGCTCAAAAACCTGCACCGCTTCATCCGTGTTGCGAAAAGCAAAGGTATCCATCCCCGCCCCGCAAATCACATACTGACAGCTGGCGCGATTGCGTGCGAACCGGTCCAAAGCCCGCTCGGCAAAGGCAATCCGTGACAAGGCAATGGGCGAGAAATAATGGTCCATCTCCTCGAACACGAGCAAGCTCTCAAAACCGTAGCGGGGCAGCTGGCCTGCCGCCTCCACCTGCCCTTTGAGCAGGCTGCCAATCTCGTCATACACATCTTTGCCGATAATGTCATAGGCCAGATAATCATCAAAAATCTTGTTCTTTCCGAGCATCGAATGATAAGCCCTGGCAAAGGAGCAAAGCTTGGCGGTCATACTTTCCTGCGCGGCAATCATGAAAATCCCTCCCGTTAAATCCACATTCGTTCGTATCTAAACAGAATCTTACCAATATTGCAACAGATACACTTCATAATCGCTACACCCTTTCCAAAAATAAAAAAGAGGTTCTGTGCAGGGAATCTCCCTTGCGCAGAACCTCTGGTCATCCAGTCAGTTCATTCGTCTTTTTGACGTTGACCTTATGTTACACTATTACGCCTATCATGTCAATAGGCTAAATAAAATTTACTTTATTTCAATTTCAAACCATCATGGAAAGCTTTCCCGACTACAGGGCCGACCAGCCGATAGGTTTTCGTGGCGATATCGAAGATGATGGGCTGAAGTTTATCGTAGTCCACAACGCCATCCGTCAGCACCGCCTCATCTGCCTGCTGGGCAACGATTTTTCCCACCAAAATCCCCGTTTCATCACTGTAGCTCACGCATTCACATTCCAAAGTCACCGGGAATTCCTCGATAATCGGCGCATTGACATGACTGCTCTTATGCACGTGGCAGCCGGCCTTTTCAATCTTATTGACCTTATTGCCCGTCTCCACGCCGAAATAATCTGCAATTTCCACGGTATCCTTCGTGGCAAAAGCTACGGTAAAAGCCTTGCTGTGCTTGATGTTTTCCGTGGTCTTATGCTTGGCCAGGAACAGCGTGATTTCATCAAAGTCAGACTGGGCACCCCAGGCAGCATTCATGGCATTGGGAACACCATTCTCATCATAAGTGCCAATGATAAAAACACCCTCCGGGGCAATGCAGGCCTGTTTGCCGGTAAATTCAACACTCATTTTACAGCCTCCTTACCAGATTTCCTTCATCCAGCTGCGGTAGTTTTCTTCGAGGAATTTAATCAGCACGTCAAACATGCCGTAGACTTCCTCACCCAATTCTGGGAAGTCGCTTTCTTCCTTGCCGGGAGTCAGCAGGCAAACATCGAGAATCAAAGAACCGGTCTGGTCGAAATAGAGCTTGAAGGGTTTGTACTTCATGTTCTGCTCGCTGACCATGCGCAGCACAGCCAGTTCATTTTCCTCCGTGCGGGCTTTCGGAGAAATCTGAACGCGAATCATGGAAAAGACACTGTCATCGAGCAGCACCAGCGTGGGCAGTTGCTGGCCTTCGATTACGATATGGGAACGATAGACCACCGTATGCTGGGCATCATCCGCTACCTCTTCCACCTGAAAGGCATCAATCTTTTTTTCTTTCAAATACTTGTTAAAAACTTCTGCTTTGATATTCATAGAAAAACAGCTCCTTTGTCAGTATGTCATCTTACATACTATTCCACAAAGGAGCTGTTTTTTCCTGTTAATTATTCAACTTTTACCTGCAGCCAAAGTTTGGTATAGAGTTTATCGAGGGCTTCTCCCAGATAACTGTAGGATTCCTGGCCTTTGTAGACATTTTCTGGCGGGAAGGCCGTGTCCACATATTCGCCTAAATCTTCTTCCACCAGTTCCCGCACCGCCGTGTTCGGCGTGGAATAGCCAAGCTCCTCGAAGTTGGCCGCCGCAATGTCAGGACGGCAGAGGAAATCAATGAACTTGTGCGCATTTTCCACATGGCGGGCGTTCTTGGGAATCACCCAGCAATCAATCCAGACATTGGTGCCTTCCTTCGGCGCCGGCTGGAACCGCAGATTGGGATTGGACTTCATGAGCTTAATGGCTTCGCCGGAAAAGATTACGCCCAGCGCCGCTTCGCCGGAGCTCAGCTTATCGCGGATATCATCCACGCCATAAGCCTGCACCAACGGTTTCTGCTGAATCAGCATATCGCGGGCGGCTTTGAGTTCCGTCTCATTTACGGTATTCATGGAGTAACCCAGAATCTTCAAGGGAATCATAATGGCATCCCGGGCAGAATCCTGCATGAGGATGTTGTCCTTATACTTTTCATCCCAGAGGATTTTCCAGCTGTCCACAGGTTCTTTGACCTTCTCAATGTTGTACATAATGCCCACGGTGCCCCAGCAATAAGGAACGGAGTATTTCCCTTCCTTGTCAAAAGCCCTGGACTGGTCAAAGAAGTCCTGTCCGATATTTTTCCGCGCATTGGGCAGCTGTGCAAAGTCCAGCGGCTGCAGCAAATCATTATGAATCAGCTTGTTAATCATGTAGTCGGAAGGACAGAGCACATCATAAGCCTCTGCGCCTTCGGCAATGCGGGGATACATGCTCTCGTTGGTGTCGTATTCATCGAGCACCACCTTGATGCCGGTTTCTTCCTCAAACTGTTTGATGACGTCCTCGCTGAGATAATCGCCCCAGCTGTAGACGTAGAGCACGTCCGCCCCCTCTTCTTCCTCCTCGGCAAACATATCGCAGCCGGACAGCAGGAAGGTACATAGTACGAGCAAAGTCAGCAACAGGGAGCGGCCATACGTTTTCCATTTCTTCATGCTTCCTGCCCCCTTCTTTCTGCTGCCCGGTAACGGCGAATCACCTTATAATTGAGCATCAGGAGAGCCGCAAAGACCAGCACGCCGCAGAAGAACAGCGTAGACAGCGCATACATCTCGGGATGGACGCCCAATTTGAGCTCCGAATAAATTTCCGTGGTCAGGGTTTCAATACCCGCACCCTTGGTGAAGTACGTCACGATAAAGTCATCCGCACTCATGGCAAAGGACAGCAGGAACGCCGCCACGATGCCCGGCATCAGTTCTGGCAAAATGACTTTGCGGAAAGCCTGAAAGGGCGTAGCGCCCAAATCCCGGGCCGCCTCGTACCAGACATTGTCCATGGTCAGTACCTGCGGCAGGATGCAGAGCATGGCATAGGGCAGGCTGATGACGATATGGGCCAGCAAAATCGTGTCATAGCCCAGCTTCAGCCCCAGCCCCAAAAAGAGCAGCATCAGCGAAATTCCCGTCACGATATCGGCATTGAGCAGGGGCACATTGGCCAGCCCCCGCAGGAGCATCCGGCTCTGCCGTCCCATCTGCCGCATGCCCAAAGCCGTTACCAAAGCCAGCAAAGTGGCCAAAATTGCCGAGGTCACGCCGATGGTCAACGTATTGGAAAAAGCGTTGATGATATCTTCGCTTTCGATAAGTTTCTCATACCATTCCCAGGTAAAGCCCGTCCACTGGCCGCGATAACGGCTGGCATTGAAGGACTGGGCAATGAGCACCACGATGGGCGCATAGAGGAAAGCCACAATGGCGGCCAGATAGGTAGTCTTGATTTTCTGCATTATGGCCTTACTCCTTTCTTCGCCTGCTCGCCATTATCCGTAAAGGCTTCCAGCAGGATGTTCAGAATGATAAAGACCATGAGCACCATGGACAGGGCACTGCCGAGTTGCCAGTCATAGGCCGCCGTGAATTCCTGTTCAATGATGTTACCCACGAGCAGCACCTTGTTACCGCCTAAGAGGGCACTGATAACGAAGGTGGTCAGCGCAGGGATAAAGACCATGGTGGAACCGCTGACAATACCGGGCATGGACAGCGGCAACAGCACGCGCCGGAAAGTCTGATAGGGATTGGCGCCCAAATCTCTGGCCGCTTCGATAATACTGCTGTCAATGCGGTTAATCGCCACATAGAGAGGCAGCACCATATAGGGCAGGAAATTATAGACCATGCCGATAATGATGGCCAGCGGCGTATTGATGATATGCACTTCCGGCAAGCCCACGGACTGCAGGAACATATTGATAAGACCATGCTTTTCCAAGATGGTCTGCCAGGCCATGGTTGTAAGCAGCGAGTTCATCCAGAGCGGCAGCAGGAACAGCACAAATACCAGCAGCCCCCGGCTTTCCTTGCGCTCTCTTAAAATCAAACACAGCGGATAGGCCAGTACGAGACAGATAAAGGTGCTGATTAAGGCAAGCTCCACAGACAGCCCCAGAGCCTTCAGATATTCCCACTGGAGCACCGTCTGCAGATGCACCAGAGTAAAGCCCCCAGTCTCTACATCCTTCAAGCCATTCCAAAGAACAAAGAACAAGGGCAGCACGATAAAGAGCGTTGCCCAAATCCCGAAGGGCAGGGCTAAGAAGCGCTGGCTGGAAAGGCGTTCATTCATCGCTCACCGCCTCCTCGTCTTCGGACTCAGGCTTCGCCATAATCTGAATATTGGAAGCGGCCAATTTAATGCCCACCTCTTTGCCCTGCTCGTGACCGGTAATGGTCTGCACGAGCCATTCAAAGCCGCCGGCTTCAATGGTGATATCGTATACCGTCCCCTTGAAGACAACCTGCTTGATTCTGCCGGTGAACTGTCCATCCGCGGGCGCACAAATCTGAATATCCTCCGGGCGAATCTGCACATCTACGGGAACATTTTCGCCAAAGCCCGTGTTGATGCAGGGAATATCCTTGCCCAAAAGGTGTACGAGCTTATCCCGCACCATAATGCCGTCAATGATGTTGCTGTCGCCGATAAAGTCGGCCACGAAGGCATTTTCCGGCTCATTGTACACGTTCTCCGGCGTACCAATCTGCTGAATCCAGCCCTGATTCATGACCACTACGGTATCCGACATGGACAGCGCTTCTTCCTGGTCGTGGGTGACGAACACAAAGGTAATCCCCAGTTCCCGCTTGATTTTCACGAGTTCCCGCTGCATATTCTGCCGCAGTTTGAGGTCCAGTGCTGATAACGGTTCATCGAGCAGCAATACCTTCGGCTCGTTTACAATAGCGCGGGCAATGGCAATGCGCTGCTGCTGGCCGCCGGACATCTGCGTAACCCGGGCATGTTCATAGCCATCGAGGTTCACGAGCTTCAAGGCATATTTTATCTTATCGCGAATGTAACTTGCGCTTTTCCCCTTGAGTTTCAGGCCAAAGGCGATATTCTCCGCCACGTCCATATGGGAGAACAGGGAATACTTCTGAAACACCGTATTGACCTGCCGCTTCTCTGGCTGCAAATGGGTAATATCCTGCCCATCAAACCAGATTTTGCCGCTGTCCGGGGTTTCAAACCCGCCAATCAGCCGCAGGATTGTGGTCTTGCCACAGCCTGAGGGGCCCAAAAGGGTCACAAATTCATTCTCGTGAATGGTTAAATCCAGGTCTTCAAGAATCTGCCGACCATCATAGCTTTTGTTGACGCGTTCAAGACGCAAAAGTTCTTTTTCCATTTATCGTCCCTTTCACTTTCTTCTATAGATATTTGCCCCAGAGGGCTACCGCCCAAAAAGGCGCCGAAGTATATTTTATCACGAATCCTGCAAAAATACTAAGGAAAAAATATGCGGCGTATCTATCAAAAATACGCCGCGTATGTGTCAATAGGTATTCCCCATTCGATTTTTTATATCCTCGATGGATGGCAACTGCTGGCGGAATTTCTCCAGGATATCGTCCGTTATCCTATACTCACTAACGCCAATGGGCTTATTGATGTCCTGTAAGGCATATTCGGCAATCAAGTCGTCCTTACTCTTGCATAGGAGCAAGCCGATAGTGGGCGCATCCTGCTCTGTCTTCAGAATATTATCCACTGCCGTCAGGTAGAAGTTCAGCTTGCCAGCATATTCCGGCTTGAAGTCGCCCGTCTTCAACTCGATAACCACATAGCAGCGCAGTTTCAGGTTGTAGAAGAGCAAATCCAAGTAGGCGACCAGCCATTTTCAATATTCTGCTTTGCATACCAGAGCAGAACAGGCCGTTCCTTTACCTTATCCATAAGGGTAACAACATGGTACCATGATAATTGTTCAAGCACCTCTTGCACAATTTCTTTTTCTGGAAAAAGAGCGGCGAATATGGCCATATATTTGAGGTTACGCACTGAATATCCCTTGGCATCAGGGTATTCCAGCCGAAGGTCACGGGACAGGTTCTCGATGAACTTGTTCCCCCAGACCTTATGCCGATTGATGGCCTGTCCGATGTGGTAGTACAGCAACAGCAATTCATGGTTGACCTTTACTGTTGCCTGATACTGCGCCTTTTGGATTTCAGCCTTGATTTCCTGTATCGTAGACAGATAGTCTGTCTGATTCATTAACATATCAATCATGCGTCTCCATTATGTTTTTTAGCAAGGCATAAAGACTTTCAACTTCTTCGTTGGACAGAGTAGTTCCCTTGCCCATCTTTTCATGTTCTGGTGCCCAGTCTCGGATGTCGTATTTGGGGTCACGTCCGTTCCATGAAATAAGATTTAGTTCCTTACGCCAGCCTTTATCACTTTCTGAGAGAATACCTATATGGTGTTTTATTTCAAATTTGACATTTTCCATAGCTACTCCTAATTATTTAAGAAAACCAATTATCTATATATATCTGTTCTTCATCAGTAATGTTATACATCTCGTAAACAATATCATCTATTTTTTTATCAATGTCACTTGATATCTCTCCATCATTTATAATGCTCTTAACCAAAGTTGAAATCTTGGCTATCATGAAGTCATCACACTTACATATAGGAATTTTTCTAACATCATTCACAAGGATTTTAGGAAATAACCCTTTTCCAGCTTTGGGTGAATTAGCACAATGATAAAAGGACATCATCTTAGAATTAAGAATTCCTAATATGAAAAAAATATCTTTTTTGAAATGAATACAGTTTATTATTGAAGGTGTATTATAGAATTCTTCATCTGTATATGTTGCGAATATACGTGGATTTGTTATTTCTCTAATCAATATTCTTTTTTCCTTGAAAAAAGCAGGTTTTCTCGGTGCAGCTAACCAATCGCCGTAGCTTATCCAGTCTTTCCCATTCCACTTAATTGAATATCTACTTACATCTTTACCTCTAAGTTCCTTTTTATATGTTTCATCTTTTTTATAATCTGCATTCCATATTTTGTTCTTTATAGTTTCTTCTGAGTGGCCACGATATTTATCATATGGAATAAGCCCTTGAGATATTTCGGATATTTCACCTAAAGGAACTGAATTAGATTGTATTTTCTTTACAATCGATAGAGCTGTTTCATCTTTTTCAATAAGATTAAGCCAGTTATCTACATTTTCTTTTAGTATATTTTTGTTTATATACTTTTCTTTCTCCACTTTTGGCTGATGATTTAGTATGGTTAACTTTCTTAAAATGGTTGATTTTTCATAACTTATTTTCTCAAAGAATATAATACAATTTCTAACTTTTGCACTATCAAAAACATCAATATCTGATAGATTGTCAATCTCACTCAAGTTCCATGTGGCAATTAAATGATGGCGATATTTTTCAGCAAATACATTAGCCATAAACATATTAGGGACGATAAAAGATAATAATCCTTTTTTGCGTACAATTCTATTTCCTAGTTCTATAAAAAAATCTGCCGATTCATAATCTGGAACATTGCAATCATTAAAAATCTTATCTAGTATATTTTTTTCTTTCCGTGAAAACTTTGCTCCATACGGTGGATTACCGATTACAATATCAAAACCTTGTTTTTCCTTAAAGACCTTAGGGAAATATAACTGCCACAAAATAAATGGCTGCTGTGCGGCATCCTTAACTTTCTTATATTTTTCTACTGCTGACAGGTTACTTTCCAACTGATGCAGAATAATTCTATCATAGATAGCGTGTATTTTCTTTTTTATCTCCTGTTTAGTTTCGTGTTGCTTGGTGAAATATAGCTCATCCTGTAGCTTGATAAGCTCTTGCAACATATTGTCAAAACCAGCCTGATAGAAGCTATCCATGCCTGTTTTTGCTTGATTGTTTAAAATACTGCTTTCAGTAATAAGCTTTATTCCTTCAAACTCATCCATCAAGCTATTGCCGCAAATAATATTGCAGTCCAGATTAGGCAGAGGTCTCGGCTCTGTGTGGACATCATACATACCTTCAGAGTTATCCTGCTTTACCAGTTCATCATCAATAACGATGGACAGCCACAACCGCAGTTTAGTGATATCCGTGGCACTCGGCTCCAAATCACAAGCAAAGAGGCAATTTTTGATAGTATTCACCTTGAGGTCATAGGCTTTACGTCCATAGGCGTAGAAGTTAAATCGCTCGAAGTTGTTCATTTCTATAGTCATGTAGGCGGTGAGAGTCTGCCGTGCCCTGACAATCTCATTCAGAAGCCCCAACAGGAATGCCCCGGAGCCTACCGCCGGGTCAGCTATCTTGACATTTGACAGCAGTTCATCCAGTTCTTTTAGACGGTTTACCTCTTGTTTGAAACTAAAGATGCTTTCCGGCATTTCCAAGTCACGAGTCTTGTCCAACGTATGGCTTTTTTTGCCGTTCTTTATAACTTCTTTTGTTTTTAGACAATCGTTATCACGGAAGTATTCGCCATACAGGATAAATTTCCTGATATCTGCTTCTTCGATGCCGGTATTGGTGGTCAGATAGTTTATCAGGCTTTCCTGACACATATAGTGTACTATCTCACGTGGCGTATAGAATGCCCCCTTGGATTTTCTGTCCTTCACATCCAGCAGATTTTCAAAGACCTTCCCCAGCATTTCTGGGTCGATGGCTACTTCACGTTCCATAGGTTCGTCTTCTGCCATGGTGAAGTTGTAGCGGTCAAAAATATCCAGAATGCCGTCTGCCTCATCCTTGTCATTCTCATCCGCATTAGAGAACATAGAATTTGGAATATGGAAGTCAGAGTTTACCCAGTCATAATTATCCAACTGCTCAAACAGGCCACCATTCAGGAAGGGGACACGGCAATGGAAGCGTGCATAGAAGCCACTTTCTCCACGGTCAACATTCAATGCCTCATAAAACAGCGGCTCCAAGTAATCATCAAAGTAGTTTCGACCTTGCTTTACACAGGATTTATACAGGGCACGCATAAAATCCTTCGGCCCCTCGCCCCATGACTTGCCTTTAACCAATGTTGACAGGAATTTTGCATCCTCATCGGACAGGGCAAATAAAGCCTCACGATTGATAAAGGAAATACCATCCGCATTAGGCTGAGAATATACACTTTCAACTATGTTATGAGCCTTGGCATTGCGAAATAGAGCACTCTTATACGCTTTTTCCGTCAGTCGTGTCGGGAATGCCGATACGCCCAGCCACCCCTTTTTCTGTATGAAGTAGAGGAAAACAATCTGCCCCATGAGTTTTTTGGTAAACTGCTCACTGGTGAAACCGCAACGTTCAGCCTCTACCATAAAGTCAGGGGTATTTTCCAAATACTCCTTGACGGCCAGATACTTTTCCTTGTAGTCGTTGAAGAACTGTTTGGTAACAGTCTCAACGCTGAAAGCTTCTTCCAGTTCGGCGAGGCTGGGATTAACATTATCCTGCACAAAAATACCGTAAAGCCTTTCCTGCGCCGTATGGCAAGGCTCTCCTTTGCCTACAAGGTAAGAATAACGCTTGGCAGGAGTAAGTTTTGTGCTCAGTTTACCATCGGCAAAGCCATATTCCATGCGGATGAGGGATAACCTCCACTTATCACTTGGTCGTTCCTGTCCATTTGCATCTTTTTCCATGGTAAAAAAGGCTGCCAAAGCACCATCACACCCGGAGTTATCCAGCAGTGTCTTGATGAATGCTCTCTGGGAACTGCGAGCATTCTCTACATTTCCCTTGTTTTGCAGCTGTACGGCAAAGAGAGCCATTTTCTTTCCATCGGAACCTTTGTAATTGCCGATATGGTAATGTCCGGCAATTATTCCAGACAAACTGCTAAACTCCTTGTTGAATCGTGTTGGAGCCACCATTTGCACATCGTTTAACAATTCTTGCAGAAAACGCACATATTCCTGATGATTATAGGCTTTTGTAAGCGTTTGTAAAAATAACTCTTTTTTCTTGCTGTTATCTGTCATTGTTTACTCCTGTTCCTTCATGTAGCATGAGAGAATAACCTCTTTTTCCCCTTCGGGGAGCACAACGTTCTTACGCTCATACAGATAGGTATCGTCAATATTATCCCTTATGGTAGCGAAGGCTGCTACTATATTGCTGGCTGCTTTCAATTGCTTGACTATTTCCTTAGTAGTGTTCTTGGGAATATCACCATTTTCAATAGCTTGCATAATACGCCCTGCTACCGCTTCTTGGTCATCAGTAAGCTCTCCCGAAGCCAATGCTCCTTTTAGTGTCTTGACAATAGTGGCATCGTTTCCTCTTATGGCTGCTCTTTTCGTAGTAATAACATCTTCTGCCGTGAGTGATTCATCAAAAAACTTGCTATTAGCTTGATATTGGTCGTAGTAGATACTACCCACGGGAATTTTTTTCTCAGCCGGCTCACACTCCAGATACCCCATAGCATCCATAAAACCTATTTCATGAGTCTCATGGTCATTTGACAAGAAGAAGCTCTTTAATGCTCCCTTGCGGATAAAGGTAAGTGTTGCCTCTTTCTGAACCTTGTCGCTCAACCTGCCCGTCTTAGATTTCTTTGGCAGGCTTTTTATTTTATTGAACAGTGTAAGGTCATTGTCACGGACATCACGAATTTTAGCCAGATACTCCAGCTCCGGGCTGGCTCCTTCTTCCTCCTCCAATGTCTGAGACAAATCCTTAAACAGCTTTTGTGGGCTGGGATTTTCCTCTTCGGACAAAAACTTGTAGTCTTCACCCAATGTATCATGGAAGGCTTGCAGCTTCTCCAATATACGGTCTGTCAGCGGAAGCTGTTTACTGGCTTGGGATGTGGGGAAGAAATTGAAAACATATATTTTGTCAAAAGCTGTACCGACACGGTTGATACGTCCTACACGCTGCATGATGCGTGTAGGGTTCCACGGCAGGTCATAGTTGATAATGACATTAGACCTGTGCAGGTTGATACCTTCAGCAAGCACATCAGTGGTAATAAGAATATCGTACTTATCCCGATTTTTATCCATGTACTTCGGGTTAAAGCTGTACTCTATCTCCTTCTTCAAAGCAGCACTGCTATCACCTGAATAAGAAATGATGCGCTCACCATATATTTTTTCCAGATTTTCCGTGAGGTACTGTGCGGTTTCTTTGGATTCCGTGAAGACAATTTTTTTAGCTCTAGCCAGAACAGGCACGTTTTTCAAGTCATTTTCAAACTCGATGAGCTTGGGGTCTGTCTTGACAGACTTCCACAGGTCTTGCAAATAGCAGAGTTTCTGCAAGTCACGCTTCAAATCTATAATGAAATTGGAGCGGAAATCACTGGCCTTGAAGTGCATTACGTCTTCAGTCTCAATGTAACTAAGAAGAAGTTCATCATCACCATTATCCATGAGATCATAGACATCAACCTTTTTGCTGATATAAACCTCGCCTTTATCAAACATATCAATAAATTTTTCGTAAGATGTTACGAACCTGCCTAATGTTAGTTTAAAGGCATAGAAACTGCTCTCTAAGCGTTTTACCAATATCCCTTTCATGAAACCGCCCATGTTTTGCTGGGCTACCATCATTTGAGTATACGGTTCCGCTGCTTCTGTCTTTAGATAGGTGAGAGGCCTATAACGTGCGTAATTGAAATCCTTGATGGCATTGATAGTTTCTGTAAATACACTATCTGTCAGTTCATCAAATTCATAAATAATTTTTTCAGGTGCATCCAGACGTGGGAATTTTAAGCCCTGCCTTTCCATGTCCTTGGCATAATACTTAGCTACTTCGCTGCGCGTCCTGCGAATCATGATGTGACGGAGCAGCTTATCACGGATAATTTCTGAATTAGCACTTATCTGAGCAAGGTAAGCAGCTCCTCCCTGCTTTTTCGCTTCGTTTTGGCTTTTACGAAGTTGCAAGAAGAATTCTTCTAAATTCTTAACACCAACAATATTGGAATTATGCTTAGGTTGGAAAAGATATATCTGGTTTTCTATGTCGCTAGTGTAGTTATTGATTGGCGTAGCAGAAATTAGCACTACCCTCTTGCCGTAGCAGATAGCATGAAGTCTGCCAAAAGCATCCGTACCTGCGTTGCGGAATCTGTGGGCTTCATCCACAAATACGTATTTATACTTATCGGCTCGGTCTAAAACAGACTCCAATTTCCCCAACGACACAACATCAGCGGCCACATCGAACTCTAAAAGCACATCTTTCCAGTAATCAACCAGTACAGGCGGGCAAATTACCAGTTTCCGCCCCTTTTTTAGGATTTTGGCCAACATTGAACAGATATATGTTTTGCCCAGACCTACTACGTCTGATATGAATACACCGTCATGGGCTTCCAATATACGCTTTGCCTGTATAACAGCATCCAACTGATATTGCAGTCGCATAAAGCCATCCGGCAGAATATTCTCTGCCAGCTCTTCTTTGTCAGTATTGATTTCCTCTTTGAAGTATTCATAGATGGTCTTGAGATAAATCTCATAAGGCGTAATATCCCCACGCATCCACGTCTTGTCATCTACGGTTGATATATAAGCCTCTGTAATATCAACTCCCTGCTTCCACAGTTCTTCAAACTTATCCAAGGCAAATTTCACATCATGGCTATCTTTAAGCTCTACATTGAATTCAAGGTTGTTCTGCAAACCTGCCATAGAGAAGTTGCTGGAGCCTGTAATGACGCTGCCGAACTGGTCTGGCACGTGTTCGGGGTCTTTACGAAGTATATAGACCTTGGCATGAATAGGCTCGTCAGGGTACATTCGCATCTCTATTTTGCCGGATTTCAGCCATTCTATAAAGGTACGCACACCCTGCTCCACAGGCATGGAAGGTTCTGCATCCGCAAACTCATCAACTACGGCCTCTGAAAACTTCTCCGTTGCCTCCTTGATGGTCACGCCTCCAAATAAATTGCCCTGTTTCGATTGCTCGATGATTTGGACAGTCCTGGCATCTACGTTCAGCCCTACCAATATACGAATCTTCTCCAAGTCCTGCATAGCCGGATACAACTTGAAGAAACCGCTGGTACGGAAGTAGCCCACCAATATATCAAAAAACTGGGTATGTCCCTTCAGAATATTGCAAAACCGGCTATACAAGTCACGCTCCGGCTCATTTGTAAAAAATTTCAGGTCATTATCAACGCTCATTTTCTCACCCCATAAATTCACTATAGCTCCAGCCTTAACATCTGAGCTTTTTAGCCTTTTGTACATCGTTAGCCGAGAATATCCGCACATTCTAATTGATTCGCTGACGGAAGCTATTTTCCTGCATTGGAACTTTCGCACTAGCTCCGATCAGTTTGCTGGCTTATTGTCGTCCCTTATCCTTTCGCTTCTGCACAATGTCCAGCATGCCTTTGGCGCTAACCTATTCTTATGTCCGTCACCCTAGCGCAACCATATCACTATTCGTTTTATAGAACTTCGTCCTCGATTGACGGCTTACCAGCAAATAGCCCTGTTCTGTTAAGTTATTTAGTACCTTGCTGCGCAAGTAGCTGGAATTGCTAATTCCCAAATGAGCAGCAATATTGGCAGCATTACGAGCTTGATTGTAACAGTAACTCAACACCTTATCATCATGCTCAGTTCCTTGCGACACTGGGGGATATGACAGACTCATAGCACTGCCACGTTCCAGTCCCTCATTATAGGTCAAGTCAGGCAGAACCAATGTGAAGTGATCTGACGTAGAAGAGATGTAAGGTTTGTGCCGTTCATCTGCTGTTGCATATTCCTCTACAATCTTATCAAACCCCGTCCCTGCTGCCTCCATGACATTACAGGCCACTAATATGGCACAAATAATTTCATTTCTGCGCTTAGAGATAATGTTTGATAAATCATAAGTTACACCAATTTCAGCCCCACGGTAGAAACTTCCCGGCGATGATATTTCCAGCCTGTCACGGAACATATCAACTTGTATCTGTGTACCATCAAGGAAATAATCTCTATGTGCTACGGCGTTTATCACACCTTCAAACACAGCACGCTGGGGGTAGGCATCTATATTGATACGCCCAGTATTGGTCTTTAACAGCGAATGATTCATGCGTTGATAAACAAAATCACAGATATTTTGGATGGTCTGGATGATGTTGCCTTGAAAACGGTTCACCGTCACAATGCGCTGACTCCCCTTATTGAAGCCAGAAAACACAGAACAAGTTACTGCTGTCTTAGCCCCATCATAGCCATCGGCAAATAACGTGGCACCATTGGTCAGCATACCATTTTCATCAAAGAAGCCCAACGAGCGTAACGCTTTATCCGTATATGTCTTACCGCCATTATGCTGCGCATAAAAGTCCAACAGCGTCCCAAAATCCTCTCGCTTATACTGAACGTCTGATAGTAAACTATCAAACTGGGCATTTTGACTGGCTATGCTCATTTCTATAATTTCTTCATAAGTAGCACCATTCGTAAAGCCATCACGCCTCATATATATGGCAGGAATATTTTGATATTTAAGGATAACAGGCCGTGTAGGGGATGTTTCTACCCTTATATGAACCACAAAACGTTCCTTGTCCTTTACTTCATAACGCAGAAACTCAATTT
Organism: Selenomonas ruminantium AC2024; assembly: GCF_000687995.1. Taxonomy (NCBI): domain Bacteria; kingdom Bacillati; phylum Bacillota; class Negativicutes; order Selenomonadales; family Selenomonadaceae; genus Pseudoselenomonas; species Pseudoselenomonas ruminantium. Next base: position 1,320,929 of record NZ_JIAC01000001.1, on the reverse strand, counting down.
TCATAGGCGGACGGGGAACCAAATGCTCATTAACCTGATTATTAAAGTAGTTTCTCTCCTTGTCAGCCGCCATCCGTTCATAGCCTATAAGCTTATGTGTCTTGTCTTCAACCCCTAAATACATATCGCCGCCAGCAGCATTGGCAAAACCAGCTATGGACTTTAACCAGCCCACAACATCATCCCGGTTTAATTTCCCTTTATATTCTGTCTGGCTATCCTCCAGCTTTACGCTACCCGTCAGCTCTTCTATAAACATACCTGTATCACCTCGCTAATTGAACTACTTCAATTATACTTCAATATAACTTCTTTTTCAACTTCAATGCAACTTCAATATAAACCATAAACTACAAAAAATCCGTTGACATTTGCGTCAACGGATTTCTTTAGCAAATTAGCACAGTCCCTTAATTGGGCTGAAAATTATTCAACTGTTACGGACTTAGCCAAGTTACGCGGTTTATCCACATCGCAGCCACGAGTGATAGCTGCATAATATGCCAAGAGCTGCAAGGGAACAACGGTCAGAATCGGAATAACGAGTTCATCCGTTTCAGGAACCTTCATCACATGGTCAACATATTTTTCCAGTTCCTCGTCGCCTTCGGTAGCGATACCGATAACGACTGCATCACGCGCCTTGACTTCCTTGATATTGGACAGGGTCTTTTCGTAAACGCTCTTCTGCGTAGCCAGAGCGATAACGGGAACGCCTTCCACAATCAGAGCCAGCGTGCCGTGCTTGAGTTCGCCAGCTGCATAAGCTTCGGCATGAATATAGGAGATTTCCTTGAGTTTCAGGGAACCTTCCAGAGCTACATGGTAGTCCAGACCGCGGCCAATGTAGAACACATCATCATTGAATCCATAGCGCTTTGCAAAGGTCTTCAGCGGTTCCACATCGGACAGCGTTTCGCTAATCTGTGCAGGAATTTTCTGCAGCTGAGCAATGAGTTCAGCTACACGTTCCGGAGCAACCGTCTTCTTGATTTCGGCCATGTAGAGAGCCAACATGAAGAACAGCACAATCTGCGTCGTGTAAGCCTTCGTGGAAGCTACGGCGATTTCCGGACCAGCCCAAGTGTAGAGCACCTGGTCAGCTTCACGGGCGATGGACGAACCAACCACGTTGGTGATGGCCAGCGTCTTAGCGCCGAGGCGCTTGGATTCTTTCATAGCGGCCAGCGTATCACTGGTTTCACCAGACTGAGAAACAGCGATGAACAGCGTGTTTTCATCCACAATCGGTTCACGATAACGGAATTCAGAAGCAACATCTACTTCTACAACCGTACGCGCCAGTTTTTCGATATAGTATTTGCCCACCATGCCGGCATGATAAGCCGTGCCGCAGGCCACGATATAAATCTTGTTAAAGGAATTGAGATAGTCAGCGTCCCATTTCAGCTCATCCATCACAATGGTCTTGCCGTCTTTGGCGATACGCTGGCTCATGGTGTCACGGACAGCCTTCGGCTGTTCATGGATTTCCTTGAGCATGAAGTGCTCATAGCCGCCCTTTTCCGCAGCTTCAGCATTCCAGTTGACCTCGAAAATCTTCTTGGTCACAGGTTCACCCTGACGGTTGGAAATCTTGATGCTGTCCTTCGTGATAACAGCCAGTTCACCATCGTTCAGGATGTAAGTGCGGCGGGTGCGCTGAATGATAGCGGGAATATCGGAAGCGATGAAGTTTTCGCCTTCGCCAACGCCGATAACCAGCGGGTTATCCTGCTTGGTCGCAATCAGCGTACCGGGGTGCTTGCTGCTCATAAATACGAGCGAGTAAGAACCTTCCACGCGGCGCAGAACTTCACGAACAGAAGCTACAAAGTCACCATTGTAGACTTCTTCGATTAAGTGGGCTACTACTTCCGTATCCGTTTCGGACTTGAAGGAATGACCATTTTCGATGAGTTCTTCCTTCAGCGTCAGGTAGTTTTCGATGATGCCGTTGTGTACCACCACGAAATCCCCGGAGCAATCCGTATGGGGATGGGAGTTCACATCGGACGGACGGCCATGCGTTGCCCAACGGGTATGACCGATACCCATCGTGCCCTTGAGCTCATGACCTTTCAGCTTGTCACGGAGTGCGGCAAGTCTGCCAACACTCTTTTCCACGCCGATTTTCGCTCCGTCAAAGACAGCAATACCAGCGGAGTCATAACCACGATACTCCAGCTTAGCCAGACCTTCAAGCAGGAAGCTAGCTGCCTCTTTGTCACCGACATAACCTACGATACCACACATAATAGTACCTCCTATGAAATTGTACTATCCTGCTGCGCTCCCTGCATCCTTGTTTCCCGCCTCACGGCAGGACTTTCGTTTGCATTTATCGGCCGAGCAAGCCGGAAGGCATCCGCTGACCACGGAGTCATCCGATAATCTGTTGAACATCCTGCTTGTCTAAATTCGCATATACTGCGTTATCGTCAGTCGACATAGCGCAGCTATGCCTCCTTCCTCTGCCTTGTCTATGCAAATTTATACTACGCATTATGTCCAACCGATTATCTTCTGACTCCTCCTCGACAACCTTCTCCTCGTCTTCTGAAAGCACGCACCGCTTTCAGAACTTGCGCTAGAACTTACGTCCTTTTAATACACCAGAACAACAGGATTATTCACTCTGGATTTCTTCTTACTTTGTGCTTTTCTTAACAAAGCACTTGCTTATTGTAACCGATAGCAGACAATAAGTCAATACGCGAAATAATTGTAACAAAAAAGCGATAGCCCGAAAGCTACCGCCTGATATTCCTTTGGTGCGGATGAAGGGGGTCGAACCCATACGCCTTGCGGCACTGGATCCTAAATCCAGCGCGTCTGCCAGTTCCGCCACATCCGCAGTACTCTACAATCGTAGATAACGGCACTTATTATAGTAGTTATCCACGAATTTGTCAAGTCTAAGCCGTTTTCAACTTCTCTTACAAAATAAAATTTTTGTAATGAATCGTCTCCCCTATCGTATATACCAATGTAAAGCAAAACACAATCCAACTACAGAGGAGGAAATAATCATGGCACAGCAAAATGTAATGAAATTCATAGAAATGATGCAGGAAAATGAAGAAGTTCAGGCAAAGCTCGGACAGATTCTGGAAAAGAATGGCACCGATGAGGATGTCGCTGCTATTCTTGCACTTGCTGAAGAAAAAGGCATTCCTTTTACCGTCGAAGAGTTCATGCAGGAAATGAAAAAACTTTCCTGTACCGAACTTTCCTTTGATGATTTGGCTTGCGTGGTCGGCGGAGCAGGTACGCAGGAATCGCCTCAAAATGACGAGGGCGATCCGGTAACGACCACGGTCGAGACCATCCACGAAGTCACGCAGCATCCCAAGGAAGTAAAAAAAGTTGCCAAAACCGTCAAAAAAGCTGGCGGCGGCATTGCCCATATCCTGACAAAATTGTTTGGCGGTGGACGCTACTTCGCTGCCGGTTCCCTGGTTGCCACCCCAGACGGCAGCATTCCCATTGAAAACATCCACGAGGGCGATGAAGTGCTGACGCTCAATTCTGACGGCGAAAAAATCAGCGGCAAGGTCACCAAGGTTCACACACCTGCCCTGCAGGAAATCGTAACCGTACGCTTTACCGATGGGAAAGTATGGCAGACCACGGCAACGCAGTGGTACTACTGCGGCAATGGCCAATACAACATCGCCATGAACACGCAGGGAAATCCTGCCATCACTCTGGATGGCACCGCGACAGTCGAAAAAGCCACCATGACGGGTAAAAATGAAATGGTCTACGATATTGAAGTAGACGGCATCAACATCATGTTCATCAACGGCGTTGCAGCTGAAGGATTTAGCCTGCACTGATATAAAGCAACAGGGGCGCGTAGCTGCTAAAAGTAACTACGCGCCCCTGCTTTATTGGGGAAGCAAATTTTTTAGTACTTGTGGAACATCTCCTGAATAGCCTTGAGGTCCTTCGTTTTAGTCAGGGCCAGCTGCAGAAGAATACGAGCCTTCTGCGGATTCAGGGAATCACCATCCAGGAAGTGATAGTTGATGTAGCTCTGCTCAGCCGGAATGACGGAGCCGTTGCCTACGCGGGCACTGCGAACTACAACAATACCTGCAGCCGTAGCTTTTGCCAAGGCTGCTTCTGCATCTTTGTGTACGGAACCATTGCCCGTACCGGCATAGATGATGCCCTTAACGCCGCCTTTGATGGCTGCATCTACGAACAGAGCATCGTCATTAGCCGTGCCATAAATAACCTTTACATAGGGAAGTTTCGTGAGGTTGCCAACAGCAAATTCGCTCTTGGTGGTGTGCAGACGAGTGGTTGCACGATAAAATTCTGGAACGCCATCATTCACATAACCGAAAGCACCGAGTTCCGGAGCCTTAAAGGTATCCACGGAAGTGGTGTGGGTCTTAGTCACATCACGGGCACCATTGATGGTGTCGTTGAGTACAACCAGTACGCCACGGCCTGCAGACTTCTTATCAGAAGCCACGCGGACAGCATTCAGAAGATTCATCGGGCCATCAGCACTGATAGCCGTAGCCGGACGCATAGCACCGGTGATGACCACAGGCTTATTGCTCTTAACCGTGAGGTTCAGGAAATAAGCCGTTTCTTCCAGCGTATCCGTACCATGGGTGATGACGATACCGTCTACATCACTGCGGGCCAGCAATTCGTTGCAGCGTTTGGCCAGTTTGAGCCAGACATCATTAGTCATGTCCTTGCTGTCGATGCTGCAAATCTGTTCACCGGATACATTGGCATATTTCTTGACTTCGGGAACGGCATTAATCAGCACATCAATGCCCAAAGCACCAGCCTTATAGCCGGTGGTTGCCGTGTCAGATGCCGCACTGCCGGCAATCGTTCCACCGGTTGCCAGAATCTTGATGTTCGGCTTTGCCTGCGCAGCAAAGGCACACTGTACCCCAACCAGCAGCATTGCCAAGGTCATAAGAATCGCGGTTACTCTTACCTTCACAAAAATTCCTCCTTTTCCAGTTGCAATCTTCCCCTGAACTGCAACAAAAAAACCTATGGACGGATTGTACTCCCCCTTCTAGGGAATACGACAAAATCCGATAAAAACCTATATAAACTATTTTTATCGTAATATAGGCTTTTACTAGATATTCCATAGGCTTATTTCTCGATACGATTCAGTTTTCCTTCTAATAATTGCAGAAAATTTTATTTATCAGCAGGCTGCTGCCAGTTTCTCCTCATCAGCCTGACGCATGCGACCCACGAAGTAATCCGTCAGACGCACTTCAATGTCTGCCTGTTGGCGCGAGAGCAGCAGGCAATCCTCTGCCGTCAGTTCCATTTCGCTGCCATCAGCAGCAAAGGCACGGAAGCCTTCGCGGTTCTGCTTGCCACAGTAGACAATCACCCGGTCAGCGCCCACGCCGGACTCGCGGCTGGCCAGCAGGCGGATAGCGCCCGTTTCCGGCATATAACCATTTGTGCCATCCATAACCATGACTTCCTTATCCTCCACATGATACAAACGAACTAACAACATCCTGCTCACCGGCCTTTCTGACTTCGCGTCTCTGATTTATTCACTGTCTATATTATAGCAAGTGCATATTTGCAATAAAAGTTGAATTTATGCTTTCAATATTGCAAATAATGTACTATACTAGAGGCAAGTCCAGCATGAGGAGTGAAACCATGAGCGATTACGAGAAGAAGGGCTATCTGGTCAGCGACTTTCGGGTATTCCGCCTGAAAGATGCTGCCTTAAAGCCCATTCCCTTCCATTATCACGATTTCCATAAAATCATTATGTTCCTCGACGGTGCTGTGGATTATGTCATCGAAGGCAAGACCTACCATCTGGCCCCACGGGACATCGTCTTTGTCACCGCCGGAGAAATCCACCGTCCTGTCTTTACCGACGAAGCGAAAGATTACGAGCGCATTGTCATCTACGTGGCACCGGATTTCCTGCGCCGCTGGCAGGAGCAGGATGCCGAGCATACCGACCTTGCCCAATGCTTTGCCTATGCCCGCGAAAACAGCAGCGTCATGCAGCAGCCCCCCGGCACGAGCCATGACCTGCTCTTTCATATGGACAAGCTCGAAAAAACAGCCCGCGGGCAGGGCTTTGCCAACGGACTGTTTACGGAAATCATGTTTATTGAGTTTATGATTCTGCTGAACCGTTCCCTGCATGAGCATGAACTCTCGGGTCTCACCAGTGCCAGCTACGACCCCAAGATTCAGGAAATTCTTTCCTATATCAATGCCCATCTGGCCGAGGAACTTTCCATTGACGATTTGGCGGCCAGGGCCTATATCAGCAAGTTCTACCTCATGCGCAAGTTCAAGGCCGATACCGGTTACGGCATCCACCAGTACATCCGCAGCAAACGGCTGCTTTTGGCCCGTGATTTGCTCAAGACCGATATGTCCATCACCAACATCTGCGAGGAAGTGGGCTTTGCCGACTACTCCACCTTCTCCCGGGCCTTCAAGGAAATGTTCAAATGCGCCCCGCGGGATTATCGGAAGCAGTAAGCCTAACGGACATTGCCCAAATACACATACTGCAGACGCTCCAGCGCCACTTTTTGCAACTGCTGCAAAGTGGCCAGGGGCGTCATTTCGATTGCACACTGATAGCGGGGGAAATAGCGGGACAGATGCAGCGGTATCGCAGGACTTATCCCTGCCAACCACTCTGTTTCTGCCCGGAATTCCTCCATGCCGTCATTTTTGCCGGGAATGACTAACGTGGTAACCTCCACATGAACACCAGCCTCCACCATCATCTGGATGGTTCTCTGCGCCGCCTCCAAGGAGCCACCCATCCATTGGTAGGTTGCCGCATTAAAGGCTTTCAAATCAATATTGGCGGCATCAAGCAGCGGCAATAACTTGCGTAGAGGTTCCGCCTCAATCTGCCCATTGCTGACCAATACCACCTTCTCCCCCGCCGTCCGCAAAAGCGGCGCCACATCCAGTAAATACTCGAAGCTCAGCAACGGTTCATTATAGGTAAAAGCCACGCCGATACTGCCATGCTTCCTTTGCGTTTCCACCGCCAGTTCCGCCAATTTTTCCGGTGCCAGATAGCCCTGCACCTCGCCCCCGTCATCCTGCGATATGCTGTAATTCTGACAAAAGGGACAGCGCATATTGCAGCCAAAACTCCCCACGGACAAAATCACCGTGCCAGGATAAAAATGATAAAGGGGCTTCTTCTCTATAGGGTCCAGTGCCAGCGAAGTCACCTGTCCATAACTCAAACTCCGCACCACGCTCCCATCATTGCGGCGGGTCCGGCAATATCCTACCTGCCCTTCCGCCAGTTTGCAATGATGGGGACAAAGTTGACATGTCAACACGCTATCTCACCTCTGCACTGCCTTGGGCAAAATTATCCTTGCCCCCGCCCCGGCCTCCGAGCCGTTCGTTAATCGCCTTAATCCGTTCCCGGCAGCTAACCTTCACTTCACTGCCGCAGGCCAGCACATAATTCATCCGGCCGTCACTTGAATAATAAATCGTAACCTCTGCCTGCGGGTCTTCGCTCAAAACCTGCGCCAGCTTTCTGGCCGCGTCCGCCGAAATATCTTCTTCCTGCAGGGTAATGGACTTCACACCATCCGTAAGCGGCGTATCCTGTAACAGCTGACGGGCCTTTTCCTGCCCCCAGCGAAGTTCGGCCCCAGACAGCTTTTCCTTGAGCTCCTTAATTTCATCTTGTAGCCGCTCCACGCCCAGACGGATTTCCTCATCTTTAAGAGACAATAGCTGCACCGCACCATTTAATTCCTGCCAGCAGCGGCTGATTTTTTCCATGGCCAGCCGCCCGCAGAGAAAATAAATCCGCGTGCCCTGCTTATGCTTTTCCGCCTTGAAAATTTTTACCAGCCCCACCATACCTGTCATGGGCGGATGCGTGCCACAGCAGGTACAGGCATCACTGCCTTCAATCTGCACGACCCGCACAGGCCCGATAAGTTTGTCATTAAACTTGCGGGTGGCGCATTTAGCAGCTTTCTCGACCGCCATCCACTCTGCCTTAATGGAGCGGTTCTCCTGAATATGCAGATTGGCCAGCGCCTCCACCTGTGCAATTTCCGCACTTGTCACCTCACGGCTCAAATCAATCGTCACCATCTCCGGCGACATATGAAAGCCCACATTGTCGGCCCCGCAAATTTTCCAGAAACCATAGGACAGCAGATGCTCCCCACAATGCTGCTGCATATGGTCAAAGCGCGTTTGCCAGTCAATTTCTGCCAGTACCTGCGTACCAACCGGCAAAGGCTCCGCCGTCTCATGAAGGATGCGTCCCTCTGTCTCCCGGACATGCGTGACCACAACTTCCCGGTCACCACAAATTAGTTTTCCTGTATCGCTAAGCTGCCCGCCCCCTTCGGGATAAAACACCGTCAGGTCAAGCACAATGCCAAAGCCCGTCTTTAATTCCACACAATCCGTAACCACAGCCTCAGAACTGCGCTGCAGCACATCTTCCAAAAATATTTTTTTCGTCATAAGCCTCATCCTCCACAGAAAATAATTCGTGGCTGCAGGAAAATATCCTTTTCCTCCCCCATTGAAAACCTTTCATTGATACGATAAAATAGAACAATCATTATCGCAAAGGAGCCTCTAAACCTTATGACCGACCTGGAAAACGACTGGGACAAACTGCTGCATATCAAGACCACGGGACGGGATGACACCATTTCCGATTTGGTGCGTTATCCCTATGAACCGACCGATTACACTGTGCTCGAACAGCTCGCCCGCAGCGGCTATATTGACAAGCACAATACCGTGGTGGACTACGGCTGTGGCAAAGGCCGGGTCAGCTTTTTCCTCACGAGCCAGACAAAATGCCACGCCATCGGCATTGAGTATAATCCCCGCCTCTACGAAAGAGCCTGCACCAATCAGCAAACCGCCCCGCGGGGCAATCGGGTTACCCTGCTCCAACAGGATGCAGTCAACTTCACCGTTCCCGAGCAAGTGGACCGCTGCTTCTTCTTCAATCCCTTCGCCGTGGAAATCCTCCGCACTGTGCTGGACAATCTGCAAGACTCCTGCAAAAACGCGCCCAGAGATATACTCCTGATTTTCTACTACCCATCCCCCGCCTACACCGAATACCTCGCGGAGCTCTCCCATCTGACACTCATTGACACCATCGACTGCCGCCCCGGAGAAAAATACAGCGACCCACGGGAAAAACTGCTGGTGTTCCGGCTTACTCATCCATAACTTCCATAACTATAGGCACGAAAAAGCTGGAACTTGACTTGTCAATTTGACATGTCAAGCTCCAGCTTTTGCTTATCGAAATTATCATCAGAGAAAAAACAATATTCGATTGACGATTTTCAGGAAATATCTCTATATCTAGGAAGTTTACCAACAACTATTAACTAAAGCCGTTGCTTCCTCGTTGGAGAGCGCGTAGTTTTCGATAATCTGTGTGATAGCCAAATCTTTACTTATTTTTAACTTTTTAAGCATGGTAACAGCCTTCACTCTTTCTTCACGTCGAGCAAAAGTTAACTGCGCCGCCTGGTCACGGCGGAATTTTTCTGCTTTTTCATACGAGCGTTTGGCCACTTCGTCCTTAGTAAACACATCTTCCACCTCCATCGCTTCTTTGATAGCTTCTTCTGAAGCCGCGATTTCTGCCAGTTCTTCGTCCGGCGTACTGGGGGAGAAATAAGCCGCCCATTTCTCCATGCGGTTCATTTCTCTTACGCTTCTGCCCTTGAATTTCGGCAATTCTAGGAAATGTATCTCCAACTTGTCCGTCAACTGGCAGCTGGTTTGAACATCATAAATGCCAAAGCAGCTGTGCATATCCGGATATTTATTCGCATCAAACAGACTGAACCCCAAAATATTGATGGCCACGGTGCGATTTAACTGGTCATATTCCTCGCCCCGCTTCAAATCAGCATAGTTCCGCGCCCAATAATAAACAGAACGCTCGCCCATAGCGGCAAGGGCATTGACCTGCATTTCAATATTGACCTTGGTGCCTGAAGCCGTGCGGCCTAAAATGTCCAGCCGTGACTCTTTGCCCTCATACTCGTCTGCGTCCATTTCGCGGTCGATAAACTCAATATCTTCAATAAGCTCCGTCCCCTGAAACTCGAAAAAAGCATTAATCAAGGATATGGTTATTTGCGGGTGCTTGGCAAAAACGGCCTTAAATACCGCGTCATTTGTCCGATTAATCCGAAATGCTACCATGATTATTCCTCCTGTGTTGCTTAATTATATTCTACTATGAAATCTGACCGAGTCAAGTCCAAAGGACTACGAATTGGTCAGCTTGCGTGTATGGACGGATAAACAGGTCCTTTTTCATTTTGCTTAAGAATTTACCCACGAAACAATAGTAAAATTTTCATATGCATTTATTTAAGGCCCCCACATGGTCAGCAAAAAGGCTCTGCAAGAAATATCGCAGAACCTTTTGTGGTAACGCACTGTCGCGTTGGGATATTTACTTATTCATCTAAAGCAAGAAGTTTCGCCGTTGCTTCGTCGAGGTAATCGGCCTCGGTCGTCTCAATCTGCCCAGCATCACATTCTGCTGCCAGTGCAGGCTGGATGGGGATGCGCCCCAGCACATCGAGGTTGTATTCTTTGGCAATTTCCTCAATATGACTCTGACCATAGATTGCATGGCGTTTACCGCAGTCAGGGCACTCAAAGTAGCTCATATTTTCCACGAGGCCCAGGATAGGCACCTTCATGGCTTCGGCCATCTTCACGGCCTTTTCCACAATCATGGACACAAGTTCCTGCGGGCTCGTAACGATGATGATGCCGTCCAGTTTGATGGACTGCATAACCGTCAGCGGCACATCACCAGTTCCGGGAGGCATATCCACGAACATATAGTCCACATCTTCCCAGATGAAATCATGCCAGAACTGCTTGACCACACCGCTGATGATGGGGCCGCGCCATACGACTGGATCTGTGTCATCATCGAGCAGGAGGTTCATGCTGACGATGTCGATACCTCCGGCAGTGGTCACAGGGTATGCTCCCTTTTCACTGCCACACACTTCACCACTGACACCAAACATCTTTGGGATGGATGGGCCGGTAATATCTGCATCCATAATGCCCACATGCTTGCCTTTGCGGGACATCGCCACAGACAACAGCCCAGTCACCAAGGATTTACCAACACCGCCCTTGCCACTGACTACCGCAATGACATGACGGATATCACTGAGCTCATGGGGTGCTTCATGCAAATCCTTCGGACGGGTATCGGCTCCACAGGTGGTACCGCAGGAACTACAATCATGATTACATTCTTCAGCCATTGAACATACCTCCTAAAATATAAAATGAGGTTCAAAGGTATTGACTACCTTTGAACCTCATCCACCGCTACGCGGTCCCCCTTCCCCAAAAGGAAAGGCTTCCCAAGTAGTCTTTTATGTTCTATTATGCTTCTACCGTATCGGTTTCCACAGTTTCTTCAGCAACTTCTTCTACCGGTTTCGGGTCTTTATCCACAATCTTAAGGTTGCGGTAACGGCTCATACCCGTACCAGCCGGAATCAGCTTACCGATGATAACATTTTCCTTGAGGCCGATAAGCGGGTCAACCTTGCCCTTGATGGCGGCATCCGTGAGTACACGGGTGGTTTCCTGGAAGGAAGCAGCCGACATGAAGGAATCGGTAGCCAGAGATGCCTTGGTGATACCGAGGAGAATCGGTTTTGCCACAGCGGGTTCGCCGTCTTCCTCGATTGCCTTGGTATTGGCAGCCTCGAACTGGTTGATGTCGATGTACTCGCCAGGCAGGAAATCCGTGCTGCCGGATTCCTCAATCTTAACCTTGTGGAGCATCTGACGAACCATAACTTCGATATGCTTATCGTTAATCTCAACGCCCTGGGACTTATACACTTTCTGTACTTCGTATACCAGGTAACGCTGGGTTGCCTGCAGACCGCAGACACGCAGGATATCGTGCGGGTTGATGGAACCTTCGGTGAGTTTGTCACCCGGTTTCAAATGCATGCCCTGCTTGGCTGCCATACGGGCGCCATACGGGATTGCATATTCGCGGGCTTCGCCTTCGTCCGGTACAATCGTAACCTTGCGCATACCCTTACCGGAGTCTTCAACTTCGGCACGGCCTTCAATCTCAGCGATGATAGCATGGTGCTTCGGCTTACGTGCTTCGAACAATTCTTCGACACGCGGAAGACCCTGGGTGATATCGTCACCGGCAACACCGCCGGAGTGGAACGTACGCATGGTGAGCTGTGTACCCGGTTCACCGATGGACTGAGCAGCGATGATACCAACTGCTTCACCGATTTCAACCTCAGCCTGATTAGCCAGATCGCGGCCATAGCACTTGATGCAGACGCCGAACTGAGACTTACAGGTGAGCACGCTGCGGATGGAAACGTGGTCACGCACTTTTTCAATGCGTTTTGCCATATCTTCATCAACGGTGTCGTTGATGGAAGCAATGCGTTCACCCGTAGCCGGGTCATCGATGTTTTCAGCCAGAACACGGCCAACGATACGTTCTGCCAAGGATTCGATGATACCATCGCCTTCCTTGATAGCCTCCACTTCGATACCGCGAACGTTGTTGTTGCGCACGCGGATTTCCTTAGCGTCGGAAGCCAGAATCGTGTCGATGAGTTCAGCCGTCAACTTAGTGCCAGCAGCTACTACTACAGCATTTGCGGAGTCAACCACATCACGGGTAACATCCTTGCCGCTCATTTCGTGAATCATGGAATCCTTAGCCTTGGCACGGGCAGCCTCATCCGGCTCGCCCAAAGTGATGGCTTCGGTAATCATGGCGTTGCTGATAGCAGCTTCGGAGGCCAGAGAAGAACCGCGAACCATGATTTCGCGAACTTCCTTCTCGCCGATAACGGCCAGTTTTTCCTCGTCCAGAATGGTGTCGCGCGCAAAGAGCACTTCCTTGGTTTCCGGGTCGAAGACATCGGCACCCAACAGACGGCCCATCAGGCTGTCGTTGAGGATTTCCAGCGCATCGAAGGTGGACTCGGCAAGACGTGCACGAGCCTGAACCAGGTTCAGCGTGGAGATATCGCAGTCTTCCTCACGGACGATTACATCCTGTGCCACGTCTACGAGACGGCGGGTCAGGTAACCGGAGTCAGCCGTACGCAGTGCGGTATCGGCCAGACCCTTACGGGCACCATGGGAAGAAATAAAGTAATCGGATACGGACAGGCCTTCACGGAAGTTTGCCGTGATTGGCAAGTCGATGATTTTACCAGACGGGTCAGCCATCAAACCGCGCATACCGGCCAGCTGACGCATCTGCTGTTTGTTACCACGGGCACCGGAGTCAGCCATCATGAAGATCGGGTTGAAGGCGTCCATGTTGTCCATCATGGCGTCAGCCACGTCATCCGTAGCCTTGGACCAGAGGTCAACAACCTTGTGGTAACGTTCTTCTTCGGTGATGAGACCGCGGTCATAGCGGCGTTCAACCTTGTTGACAATCTGCTGCGTGTCATTGATGATGGTCTTCTTCTTCGGCGGCACGATAACGTCAGAGATAGCAACGGTCATACCAGCTACACAGGCGTAGTGATAGCCGAGGTTCTTAACATCATCGATAACGTGAGCCGTTTCCGTAGCACCGAAAGCGTTGTAGCACTTGGCAACGAGCTTGCCCAGTTCCTTTTTGTTCATCAGAACGCCCAGGCACCACTGGTCGGATTCTTTATCCTTGTAGAAGTAACGGATTTCCTTGGGCAGGATTTCGTTGAAAATCATGCGGCCCAAAGAAGTCTTGACAAGGCCATAACCATCGATGCGGCACTGAATAGCAGCCTGCAGGTCGAGGTCATGCTGCTGATAAGCCAGCAGTGCTTCGGCAATGCCCGTAAGGACCTTGCCTTCGCCCTTGGCACCCGGACGGATGTTGGTCAGATAGTAGGAACCCAGAACCATGTCCTGCGAAGGAACGATGATTGGCTTACCATCTTTCGGTGCCAGGATGTGGTTAGCAGCCAGCATCAGGATGCGGGCTTCCGTCTGTGCTTCGGAGGACAGCGGCAGATGGATAGCCATCTGGTCACCATCGAAGTCGGCGTTGTATGCCGTACAAGCCAGCGGATGCAGCTTCAAAGCGCGGCCTTCGGTGAGTACCGGCTCGAAAGCCTGGATACCCAGACGATGCAGCGTCGGGGCACGGTTCAAGAGAACCGGATGCTCTTTGATTACGCCTTCGAGAACATCCCAAACCTCAGGTTTAGCACGTTCTACCATGCGCTTAGCCGATTTGATATTGTGAGCGGCTCCCGAGGAAACCAGCTTTTTCATAACAAAGGGCTTAAAGAGTTCCAATGCCATTTCCTTCGGCAGGCCGCACTGATGGAGTTTCAGTTCCGGGCCTACGACGATAACGGAACGGCCGGAGTAGTCAACGCGCTTACCGAGAAGGTTCTGACGGAAGCGGCCCTGCTTACCTTTCAGCATGTCGGAAAGGGATTTCAGCGGACGGTTGCCCGGGCCCGTTACAGGGCGGCCACGGCGGCCGTTATCGATCAGGGCGTCAACAGCTTCCTGCAGCATGCGTTTCTCGTTGCGGACAATGATGTCCGGTGCACCGAGATCGAGCAGGCGCTTCAGACGGTTGTTACGGTTGATTACACGACGATAGAGGTCGTTGAGGTCGGACGTTGCAAAACGGCCGCCATCGAGCTGTACCATCGGGCGCAGTTCCGGCGGAATAACCGGCACAACATCCATAATCATCCAGGACGGCTTGTTGCCGGACTTGCGGAATGCTTCCACAACTTCCAGACGGCGAATGGCACGAATCTTCTTCTGGCCGGAAGCCGTGCGGACTTCCTTGCGCAGAACTTCGCTCATGCGTTCCAAGTCAAGCTCATCGAGGAGTTCTTTGATTGCTTCGGCACCCATGCCAACGCGGAAGGTGTTGCCATATTTTTCCAAAGCATCATGGTATTCTTTTTCGGACAGCAGGCTCTTCTTCGTGAGGTCGGTGTTTTCACCGGAATCCAGCACGATGTAGTACGCGAAGTACAGAACTTTTTCCAGCGCACGCGGGCTGATGTCGAGGATCAGGCCCATGCGGCTCGGAATGCCCTTGAAATACCAAATATGTGAAACCGGCGCAGCCAGTTCAATATGTCCCATGCGCTCGCGGCGGACTTTCGCGCGAGTGACTTCAACGCCGCAGCGGTCGCAGACAATGCCCTTATAGCGGATACGCTTGTACTTACCGCAATGGCATTCCCAGTCACGGGTCGGGCCAAAGATACGCTCGCAGAACAGACCATCGCGCTCAGGTTTGAGCGTACGATAGTTGATGGTCTCCGGCTTCTTGACCTCACCGTAGGACCACTCGCGGATTTTGTCCGGAGAGGCCAGACCGATGCGCATCGAATCAAAATTATTTACATCCAGCAAAGAGATGACACTCCCTTCTTATTCCTCACCATTATCCGTATCTTCTGCGCCAGGTTCTACAATGGAACCGAGGCTGCCGATATCGGCAATGATGTCGTCCGGCTTCTCATCATCCGAAGGTGCTCCCTCATCATAGGAGTCTTCCGTTTTCGGTGCAGCAGCACCTTCCTGCGTGGGGTCAACGCCAGCCACGTCAAAATCAAGTTTCTTAGCCGTTTCGTTGATATCTTCGTCGTCCTCATCCTGCAAGGAAATTTCCTTGGCATCTTCGTTGAGAACCTTGATATCGAGGCCAATGGACTGCAGTTCCTTAATGAGTACCTTGAAGGACTCCGGTACACCCGGTTCCGGGATGTTTTCGCCCTTGACGATTGCTTCGTAAGCCTTAACACGGCCTACCACGTCATCGGACTTAACCGTCAGAATTTCCTGCAGCGTGTAAGCGGCGCCGTATGCTTCCAGCGCCCAAACTTCCATTTCACCGAAACGCTGACCACCGAACTGAGCTTTACCACCCAGCGGCTGCTGCGTAACGAGGGAGTACGGGCCGGTAGAACGGGCATGAATCTTATCGGCAACCAGATGATGCAGTTTAAGGAAGTACGTGCAGCCAACGGTTACGCGGTTTTCGAACGGTTCACCAGTACGGCCATCATAGAGGACCGTCTTGGCATCGTCAGCAAGACCTGCCGCACGAATCGTACCAAATACAGCTTCATCGCTTGCACCGTCGAATACCGGCGTAGCGATATGAAGGCCTGCAACATCCGGAATCGGCATACCATTCTTGTCGAAGTCATAACCAGCTTCACGCAGGCGTGCTTCAACCGTCGGATCGCCATCCTTAATCTGCTGACCGAGGACCTTAACAGCCATACCCAAATGAGCTTCGAGGATCTGACCGATGTTCATTCGAGACGGCACGCCCAACGGATTCAGCACGATATCGACAGGAGTACCATCCGGCAGGAACGGCATATCTTCCTGGCGCATAATGCGGGAAACGACACCCTTGTTACCATGACGACCTGCCATCTTATCGCCGACAGAAATCTTACGTTTCTGTGCGATGTAAACGCGTACCAGACGGTTTACGCCAGGCGGCAGTTCATCGTTGTTTTCACGGGTGAAAATCTTAACATCGACAATCTTACCCTGTTCACCATGCGGTACACGCAGGGAAGTGTCGCGAACTTCACGGGCCTTTTCACCGAAGATGGCGCGCAGCAAGCGTTCTTCAGCGGTGAGTTCCGTTTCGCCTTTCGGCGTAACCTTACCGACGAGAATATCGCCAGGACGTACATCGGCACCAATGCGGATGATACCTTCTTCGTCGAGGTCTTTGAGTGCTTCTTCCGCCACATTCGGAATATCACGAGTGATTTCTTCAGGGCCGAGTTTCGTATCGCGGGCATCGCATTCGTATTCTTCAATATGAATGGACGTATAGAGGTCGCGTTTTACGAGGTTTTCGGACAGAAGTACGGCGTCCTCGTAGTTGTAACCTTCCCAAGGCATGTAGGCAACAACAATGTTGTAACCCAGTGCCAGTTCGCCGTGGTCCGTAGCCGGGCCGTCAGCGATGGGCTGTTTTTCCACGACTTCATCGCCTTTGTAGACGATAGGAATCTGATTTATGCAAGTTCCCTGGTTGGAACGGATAAATTTCTGGAGTTTGTAATGGTCAAGTTCACCATTCTTCGTGCGAACTTCAATGTAATCAGCCGTTACATTTTCAACCACACCGGCGCGCTTAGCCAGAATCATAACGCCGGAGTCGCAGGCTGCTTTGTATTCCATACCGGTACCAACGAGCGGTGCCTGCGTACGGAGCAGAGGTACAGCCTGACGCTGCATGTTCGCACCCATGAGGGCACGGTTCGCATCGTCGTTTTCCAGGAACGGAATCATAGCCGTTGCAATGGAGAACACCTGACGCGGGCTAACGTCCATGTAGTCAACGGATTCGCGGGTATGCAGACCGGTTTCCTCGTTGAAACGGGCCGTTACACGCGGGTTAACGAACCATTCGTTTTCGTCGAGCGGTTCGTTGGCCTGTGCGATTACGAGCTCATCCTCTTCATCAGCGGTGAGGTAACGCACTTCATCCGTTACACGGTGGGTTTCCTTGTCCACACGGCGGTACGGCGTTTCCATAAAGCCGAACTGGTTCACGCGGGCATAAGTAGCCAGAGAACCGATAAGACCGATGTTCGGACCTTCAGGAGACTCTACCGGGCACATACGGCCGTAGTGAGAGTTGTGTACGTCGCGGACTTCGAAGCCTGCACGCTCACGGGACAGACCGCCCGGGCCGAGGGCCGACAGACGGCGCTTATGCGTAAGTTCGGACAGCGGGTTGTGCTGGTCCATGAACTGGGACAGCTGGGAGGAACCAAAGAATTCCTTGATGGCTGCCACAACCGGACGGATGTTGATGAGTGCCTGCGGCGTGATAACATCCACATCCTGAATGGTCATGCGTTCACGAACGACACGTTCCATACGAGACAGACCGATGCGGAACTGATTCTGCAGGAGTTCACCTACAGCACGCACGCGGCGGTTACCCAGATGGTCGATATCATCCGTATTGCCTACACCATCCATGAGGTTCAGCAGGTAGTTAATGGACGCAATGATATCGTTCTTCGTGATGGTACGGTCATGGATATCGAGCGTCGGCGAGCACAGCAGCTTCATACGGCTGCCGTCTTTCTTCAGCAGATAGAGCTGTACGATTTCACCTTCGCCGAAAATCTGACGTTCACGCTCGATGTCAACGGCATCCAGCATGTCTTCCGTAACCACTTCGCCCTGCGGAATGACGATTTCGCCCGTTTCCTTATCCACAATGGGTTCTGCCAGCACTTTGCCCAGAATACGGCGCTTCCAGCCCAGCTTCTTGGTCAGCTTGTAGCGGCCAACCGTAGCGAGGTCATAGCGCTTCGGGTCAAAGAACAGCGAATCCAGCAGCTGCTGAGCATTGTCTTCATTGGCGGGTTCACCCGGACGCAGACGGCGGTAAATTTCGATTACAGCCTTGCCTTGGGATTTTACATCCTCGCCATCACGTTCCAACGTGTTCATGATGCGGGGATCTTCGCCAAAGAGGTCAATGATTTCTTCATCAGTAGCAAAGCCAAGGGCGCGAATGAAGTAGGTCACCGGCATCTTACGGGTACGGTCGATACGAACGGAAACCACATCATTGGTATCCGTTTCGAGTTCAATCCACGCACCACGGTTCGGAATAACCGTTGCATTATAAAGATGCTTACCCGTCGGGTCAATTTCCTCTCCATAATATGCACCTGGAGAACGAACCAACTGGCTGACGATAACACGCTCTGCACCATTGATGATAAACGTACCGGTATCGGTCATGAGCGGGAAATCGCCCATGAATACTTCCTGTTCTTTAATTTCGCCTGTCTCACGGTTGATAAGACGGACATTTACGCGGATAGGTGCAGCCAGCGTTACGTCACGCTCTTTGCACTCATCGAGCTCATACTTGGGCTCACCCAGCGAGAAGCTCTCAAAGGACAGCACGAGATTGCCCGAGAAGTCCTGAATCGGCGAAATGTCATTAAAGATGTCCTGCAAACCTTCATCAAGGAACCACTGGTAGCTGTTCCGCTGGATATCCAGCAGATGCGGCATTTCCATGACTTCCTTGATTTTAGCATAGCTATACCTGGTTCTTTTGCCTACCGGCACAGGATTAAATAACAAATCCTTCACCCCTTAGCCTGATTTTACTAGAATATTATTTCTTGAAATGAAGGGCATTATAGCGCGCTTAAAGAAACGGAATGGATGAACAAGAAAAAAAACAAGGTCTAACCTAACTTTACACCTTGCTTCCAGTTCCTTTCCGCTTGCGCACACTAATCCCTATTCAATTTCCTGTAGTTTACAATATTAGCATCTTTCTTCAAATCTGTCAAGGGCCTGTCCTTGGCAAATTTGAAAAAATAACAATTGATAAAAAAAGGGACGCTCCCGCAGGAACGTCCTCTTTGTTATTGCTAATTGTCAGCAAACTGAAATTACTTCAGTTCAACCGTAGCGCCAGCTTCTTCGAGCTTCTTCTTGAGTTCTTCAGCTTCAGCCTTAGCAACGTTTTCCTTAACAGCAGCCGGAGCGCCATCAACGAGTTCCTTAGCTTCCTTCAGGCCGAGACCCGTAGCTTCACGAACAGCCTTGATAACGTTGATCTTCTTGTCGCCAGCGGAAGCGAGCATAACCGTGAACTCGCTCTTTTCTTCAGCAGCACCTGCAGCAGCGCCACCAACAGCAGCAACTGCAACCGGAGCAGCAGCGCTAACGCCGAACTTTTCTTCCATAGCTTTTACGAGCTCAGACAGCTCGAGGACAGTCATGTTTTCAATGGCTTCCATGATTTCTTCTTTAGTCATTTGAATATACCTCCAAAAATCTTTCTTGTTAATTCTTAATTAATTATATAGGAAGAACTCGCAAATTATGCGGATTCTTTCTGAGCGCGAACAGCGTCAAGCACATAAACAGCGTTGCGAATAACACCCTGCAGTACGTTGACCGTATTGCTGATAGGAGCATTCATGCTGCCCAGCATCTTGGCGATGAGTTCTTCGCGAGACGGCAGGGATGCCAAAGCCTTAACTTCGTTAGCATCAATAACCTTACCTTCAACGGTACCAACTTTAACAGTCAGCACTTCGTTTTCATCAAGCTTGTTCTTCTTGATGAAGCCGCAGATAACCTTTGCCGGAGCAATAGCATCCTCCGTGGAGAATGCGAAAGCCGTGGTGCCCTCAAGATGAGCATCGAAGCCTTCGATACCTGCTTCTTTCGCTGCCAGGCGGAGCATCGTGTTTTTAACAACATGGTACGTTACACCAGCGGCGCGAAGTTCACGACGGAGCTGCGTATCCTGAGCAACCGTAAGACCACGGTAGCTGGTCAGCACAACACCTTTAGCATTCGTCAGCTGATCCTTAAGTTCAGCAACGATAGCCTGTTTCTTCGTCAGATTTGCCATTTTCTAATTACACCTCCTGCCTGTTTGAGATTTATTAAAGCCTGTAAAAAAACCTCCGGCTGCGTCCGCCGGAGGTAGAATTTTCAAAGTTCATCTGCTCCGGCCTCGGCAGGCGACAAATTGTCGTTAGATGATAAATTATCAAACCTGCTGTCTACAGCCATCGTTATACAGTTGTCGGAACATTACGTTCCTGAGACCGGAGCCTCGTTTCTGAACCTTCTCTAAAAGATTAGAGCTGCACCGGGATGCCAGGGCCCATCGTTGCGCTAACCGTGATGGAGCGCATGTACTGGCCTTTAGCAGCCGCCGGTTTTACGCGGTTCAGTGTATCAATCAGGGCCTGGAAGTTCTGCTGGAGCTTCTCAGCGTCGAAGGATGCCTTGCCGATCGGGCAATGCACGTTACCGGCCTTATCGGTACGGTATTCGACTTTACCTGCTTTAATCTCGGATACTGCCTTCGTGAGGTCCATGGTAACCGTACCCAGTTTCGGGTTCGGCATGAGGCCGCGGGGGCCGAGAACCTTACCAAGACGACCGACAGTGCCCATCATGTCCGGAGTAGCTACTGCGACATCGAAGTCGAGCCAGCCGCCCTGGATCTTCTGGACGATTTCATCGGAACCAACGAAGTCTGCACCTGCAGCTTCTGCTTCCTTAACCTTTTCGCCCTTAGCGAAAACGAGTACGCGCTTGGATTTACCAGTGCCGTGCGGCAGTACCATAGCGCCACGTACCTGCTGATCAGCATATTTCGGATCTACGCCGAGACGTACGTGCAGTTCGATGGTTTCATCAAACTTCTTCGTAGCCGTCTTCTTAACGAGTTCCATAGCTTCAGCAGCCGTGTAGAACTTGCCAGCTTCAACGAGCTTGCAAGCGTCCTGATATTTCTTACCAGCTTTAGCCATTGTAAGTTTTCTCCTCTCGTGGTAATAACGGTTATTGCCTCCCACAGGGATGAAACGTGAACTTATTAGTCAACGATTTCGATACCCATGCTGCGAGCCGTGCCCTCGATCATGCGAGTAGCAGCCTCGATGTCAGCAGCGTTGAGGTCTTCCATCTTGCTTTCTGCAATCTTCATTGCTTCAGCGCGCGGCAGCTTAGCTACCTTGTTCTTGTTGGGTTCGCCAGAAGCCTTGTCGATCTTAGCAGCCTTCTTCAGAAGTACAGCAGCCGGCGGAGTCTTCGTGATGAACGTGAAGGATCTATCTTCGAAAACCGTGATTTCAACCGGAATGATGAGACCAGCCTTATCTTTGGTTCTTTCGTTGAATTCCTTACAGAACCCCATGATGTTGACACCAGCCTGACCAAGTGCCGGACCTACCGGAGGAGCCGGATTAGCCTTACCTGCAACAACCTGAAGTTTTACAACCTTAGAAACTTTCTTTGCCATTTATATTCACCTCCCAAAAAGGATTTACGCGGTTTCAATCAGATAGCTTCTACCTGATCGAAACCAAGGTCAATCGGGGTTTCCTCGACGAGAACCTTGAGACGGCCCTTTTCAGCATCGATAGCTGTAATGGTGCCCGTGTAGTTCTCGAAAACGCCCGAGTTGATACGAACCACATCCCCGACCTCGACATCGAGTTCAGGTTTGAGCTCTTCCTCGCCCATGGATTTCAAGATACGTTTCGCTTCAGCATCGGTAAGCGGAATCGGGTGTTTTTCAGAACCAACGAAACCGGTAACACCGGTAGTGTTGCGCACAACGTACCAGGAATGCTCATCGACAATCATGTCAACCAGCACGTAACCTGGGAAGACTTTTCGCGGAACAACTTTTTTCTTGCCGTCCTTGATTTCGACCTCATCCTCAACGGGAACCACAACATTGAAAATCATGTTGCTCATGTTGGCCGTATGAATCAGGCGTTCGAGATTGGCCTTAACCTTGTTCTCATAGCCCGAATAGGTATGCACTACATACCATGCTCTGCCAGGATTGTCCTGCCGCAGATTCATCTCTTCGTTTGCCATGCTGCCCTCACTTAGCTTACCGTAAAATGATGTGGAACAATCTTGCAAAGATGGTATCACAGAACCAAATCAGCGCGCAGACAATTGCTACGGCGATGCCAACCACGATTGTGTAGTTGACCAGTTCTTTTTTGGTCGCCCATGATACTTTTTTCATTTCGGCGATTACTTCGTCTATGAATTTCTTCACAGTTACTTCACATCTCCGTTCAATCCGCTAGAAGCGATTATTTCGTCTCTTTGTGCGTCGTATGTTTCTTGCAGAACTTGCAGTACTTATTGAACTCCAGACGATCCGGGTTGTTCTTCTTGTTCTTGTTGGTACGGTAGTTACGGCTATGGCACTCCGTGCACTCCAACGTGATATTGTTGCGCATCTCTTATTTACACCCCTTACGCTCAGAAACTATGACTCTTTCACAATGTCACTAATACAATTTAGCACACTTAGAAAAGCCTGTCAACAAGAAACCCTTGACAAGTCAAAAATTTTCTTACCGACATAAAACATAAAATAAAACCCCTGATACAGGGGTTCATTAGTAAATTTGGTGGCGGCAAAGAGATTTGAACTCCTGACACTGCGGGTATGAACCGCATGCTCTAGCCAACTGAGCTATGCCGCCATATATGGAGCTGATAACCAGGATTGAACTGGTGACCTTATCCTTACCAAGGATACGCTCTACCGACTGAGCTATATCAGCAACATTAACATTTGGTTGCGGGAATAGGACTTGAACCTATGACCTTCGGGTTATGAGCCCGACGAGCTACCGACTGCTCCATCCCGCGATTACTTTATCATAACCTGTCAGCCTTGTCAAACATAAAATTGGTTGCGGGGACAGGACTTGAACCTGTGACCTTCGGGTTATGAGCCCGACGAGCTACCGACTGCTCCACCCCGCGATAACCTTCGCTCTGTTGCGCTGTCGCGCTTCATCGCTGTGCCGTATCGGCGGCTGACAATAAAAGATTATAGAGCAAAAAAAAGAGGGTGTCAACCCCCTTTTTTAAGTTTTTTTGATTTTTTTATGCTTCAGCCGTTACTTCCTGTTCTTCCGGGAACAGATAGCTGTATCTTTCCTTGAACTCTGCCGGTTCCATACGGTAGGCATTGGCCAGGCCCGGGTCATCCAAATCGCCTTTTTCGAGGCGCATCATCAGACCGCGGGCAATCTGATAATGAACAGAGTTGATATTGACCTTGCGCACCATGGTCTTGCCAGTAGCCGGGTCCTTGATGTCTTCGAAACGCATGGGAACGGCTTTGTTATCCTGAATGGAAATCAGGGCGCCGCTGTCGCCGGACATCAGGAACTGTACAGCAGAGTAACCAAGCTGACGGGCATAGTCGATATCGTAAGCAATCGGTGCCGTGCAGCGCAGCTCATAGCCGATTTCCTTATCGATGATGCTGACCTTGATGCCCAACTTCTTGACTTCTGCCAGTACAGCCTGCTTGAGGATTTCACCGAAGTCGAGTTCGCTGTAGCGGATGTGGCCATGTTCGTCAGTGACCACCGTGCCCAGCTTCTTGAAATCTTCCGGTGCAATCTTTTCGATAACGCCTTCCGCGATTACAGCCACGCCGTAATTCTTGCCGGTCAGGTAACGCTTCACGATAGCACCCGTGATGATGTCCACCACCTGCTGCAGGGGAATCTTGTCTTCCGGGAATTCTTCCGGAATGATGGTCAGTGCTGCGCCGGCGCTGCGGCCCATGCCCAGTGCCAAGTGACCTGCGGTACGGCCCATGGCGATGGTGAAGTACCAGCGGTTGTTGGTGGTGCGGGCATCTTCCATCAGGTTTTCTACTTCCTGCGTACCGAATGCTCTGGCGGTTTCAAAGCCGAATGTCGGAATCCCCTCCGGCAGCGGCAGGTCATTATCAATGGTCTTCGGCACATGCACTACATTGATGGTGCGGCCCATCTTGCGGGCATAATCAGAAACAGCAGCAGAGCTATAAGCCGTATCATCACCGCCGATGGTCACGAGATGCGTAACACCGAGTTCCGTCAGCGTTTCCACCACCGTGCGCAAATCCGATTCCTTCTTCGTGGGATTGAAGCGGGACATCTTGAGAATGCAGCCGCCGGTCAGGTGAATGCGGCTGATGTTCTTCGGTTCCAGACGAACGTAATTCTTCTCACCGCGAGCCAGACGGGAAAAGCCGTCATACATGCCCAGAACATCCCATCCCTGACGGGTGGCTTCATTAACCACACCAGAGATAACGCTGTTAATGCCGGGAGCAGGTCCCCCTCCGCAAACCACGGCAATCACATTTTTGATACCAATCATGACAAATCCCCCTTTATTTAGTCTACAATGGTAAAAATTCGACTAAAAAGGGGGATTTCCTGCTTTATTATGAAATTTTCAGCCTGTTAATGCTTGCCCATATGGGAACGCTTGGTGGCGTTGGATTTATTTCTGACTTTTGCCCGGCGGCTGCGGTCATTTCTGCCCTTATGAGCTGCACCTTTGCGGTTGGCGTATTTGGATAAAGGTTTGGCCTTGGCCTTTTTCTCCTGCCGTTCCTTTTTGATTTCGTCCATAATTTTGGCCTGGTTTTCCAAACGTTTATGATGGCGCTCGGAATGTTCCTTGCGGATACGGCTCTTGATACCGGACTCAATGCGGCGCAGCAAATCATACTGGCGGGCGTTGACGAAAGTCACGGCCTTGCCATCCTGCCCCGCCCGCCCTGTACGGCCAATGCGGTGGATATAGCTTTCCGTATCATGGGGAATATCGTAGTTGAATACATGGGTCACGCCTTCGATATCGAGGCCACGGGCTGCAATATCCGTAGCGCAGAGAATCTGCAGTTCCGCCTTGCGGAAGCGCTTGAGTACCAGTGCACGCTGTACCTGGGACAAGTCACCATGAAGCTCGTCCACCAGATACCCACGGGCTGCCAGCGCCATCGTCACCATATGTGCCCGCTGTTTCGTATGACAGAATACCATGGCCAGATACGGATTATCGCTGTTGATGCACTCACAGAGGCGGTCAATCTTATTTTCTTCCGTAGTATCCAGAATAACCTGCTCGATGGCATCCAAAGTGATGTGCTCGCTCTGGATTTGGATATTTTCCGGTGCTTTCATATACTGTGCAGCCAGGGCTTTAACCCGCGGCGGCATAGTGGCGGAGAACAGCATAAACTGACGGTCAGCAGCAGAAGCTTTCAATAATACTTCTACGTCTTCGATAAAGCCCAGCTTCATCATTTCGTCAGCTTCATCCAGAACCACCTTGTTCACATGGCTCAAGTTGATAGTCTGACGACGCAGATGGTCCAGCAGACGTCCTGGCGTGCCGATGATGAGCTGAGGATGGCGGCGCAGTTTCTGCTTCTGACGTTCAATATCCTGCCCGCCGTAAATAACCAGCGAGGATATGCCTGCAGCTTCGCCGACAATAGACGCTACCTTAGCCACCTGAATGGCCAGTTCCCGCGTCGGAGCCACAATCAAAGCCTGCGCCACATCTGCCTGGGGCTTGATTTTTTCCAGAATGGGCAGCAGGAAAGCCAATGTCTTGCCTGTGCCGGTCTGAGCCTGCACGATAACATCCTTACCGGCTCTGGCCAGCGGAATGGCCTTTTCCTGTACCGGCGTTGCCTCGCGAATTCCTTTTTTCGCCAAGGTTTCGCATATTTCCTGGGAGATGCCCAGTTCTTTGAACATAGTCATTACGACGAAAGTACCTCCGTGCCTGTTTCCGTAATCAAAATCGTCTTTTCCCACTGAGCGGAGAGCTTGTTATCCTTGGTGCGCACTGTCCAGTTGTCCTTGCTGTCAACAACCACGGTCTTCTTGCCCTGATTAATCATGGGTTCTACCGTCAAGACCATGCCCGGCACCAGCAGCATGCCTGTGCCAGCTTCGCCTTCATGGGCCACAAAAGGTTCCAGATGGAAGTCCTTGCCCACGCCGTGGCCACCCAAATCCGTCACGACCGAATAGCCGTTGGCATGCGCGTAGTCACCGCAGGCAGCGCTGATGTCCCCCAAGAAGTGCCAGGGCTTAGCGGCAGCAATGCCTCGTTCCATGCACTCTTTGGTGACCCGCACCAGACGTTCCGCTTCTTCCGATACTTCCCCTACCATAAACATACGGGAAGCATCTGCATAATAACCATTCAGCGTGGTGGTGATATCCACATTGACAATATCCCCTTCCTTGAGGATGGTCTTTTTCGAAGGAATGCCATGGCACACCACTTCATTAATGGAAATGCAGCAGCTCTTGGGGAAGCCTTCGTAATTCAGGCAGGAAGGATAGCCCCCCTTGGATTCGATGAATTCACGCACCGCATCATCAATCGTGGCCGTATCCACGCCCGGCTTAATCAAGGAAGCCGCCAAATCCAGCGCGCCGTCATTGACCACGCCAGCAGCTTTTATCATTTCAATATCATGCTTGTTATTGATGATTTTCTTGGGCGGTCTGACCTGTCCCTTGAAGGCGTTATACTTAATCTCGCTAATCCGTTCATCAAAATCTGCGTGGCATTTTTTATATTTCTTGCCGCTGCCACACCAGCAAAGTTCATTTCTCTGCATAAAATGCACAATCTCCTTTAAGCTTTTTCCTAATATATTGCCCATACTGTCGTCCTAATAATACACAATAACCTATTATAACGCCATTGTTCAGATTTTGCCATAGTAATTTTAATTTTTTATGACCTATTTGACCTGTCAACTACTAATATGGTATACTACCTCCAGCTAAGCTTTGTGTTCACAAGTTAAGGAGGTTTTTTACTTGCGATTTACAAAACCGTGCTGTCTGCTCGCTGCAGCAGCAATCTTCTTTGGCTCTAGTTCCCTTTCCGAAGCCGCTAGCTTCCAGCTCGGCGACACAGGTAATGAAGTTATTGAAATCCAACAGGCTTTAGCCAGTCAGGGCTATGATGTACCCGTGGATGGTGATTACGGTCCTGCCACCAAAGCCGCTGTCGCCGAATTCCAGCGCGACAACCATCTGGCCGTTGACGGTGAGCTGGGCAGCAGTTCCTATCAGGCACTGCTCCACCGCGCATTGCCAACGACCACCCATAAATCCTACTTTGCCGGGGCTAACGGCATCATCAACCTGGCCCGTCAATATCTTGGAGTGCCTTACGTCTGGGGCGGTTCTTCTCCCAACGGCTTTGACTGCTCGGGCTTTGTCCAGTACGTTTACGCCCAGAAGGGCATTCACCTGCCCCGCACCGCTGACATTCAGGCCACGGCCGGCCGGCCGATTTCCAAAGCCGAGCTCATGCCCGGGGATTTGGTTTTCTTCGCCGGTGACTACGTGAACATCTCCCATGTCGGCATCTATGTGGGCAACGGACAGATGATTCATGCTTCCAGCACCTACGGCATTGCCTACGATTCCCTCTCCCGTGACTACCGCGTAACTCACTACGCCGGAGCCTGCCGGGTACTCAATTAAAGCTGCAGCCTTCCTCTTGAGGAAGGCTTTTATATTGACAAGGGCCCTTCATTGTTATATAGTAGTCGGTATGCAATAAGAAACAAAGGATGTGTCGTCCAAAATGAAAATATGGATAAAGAGACTGGCGCTGTTGGTGCTGGCTCTCATACTGGCAGGACTGGCCGTCTGCGCTTATATCATGCACAGCGCCAAGGATTCTGTACCGGTTCTTAACTATCACCAGATAAACGACCGGGATGAAAACGCCCTGACAGTTCACACGGACCAATTCGAGGCCCAGATGAAGTATCTAGCGGACAATGGCTATCATACCATTACCCCGGAAGAAATGATTGCAGCCTGGGATAACGGTACTGCCCTTCCCGACAAGCCTGTTATCATTACCTTTGACGATGGTTATGCGGACAATTACCGCTGTGCTTTCCCCATTCTGCAGAAATACAACCTGCGGGGAACCATCTTCCTGATTTCCGATTTCATCGGCACCTATCCCAACTATCTTACCTGGGCGCAGGTGGACGAAATGCAGGAAAGCGGCCTTATCGACTTTGAAAGCCACACCCTTTCCCATGAACAGCTGGACAGCACCAGCCCGGAAGAAACATGGAACCAGCTGGACGGCTCCAAAAAGGCGTTAGAATGGCATTTGCACAAAGAAGTAAACTTCCTGGCTTATCCCTGCGGCTCCTATGATGAGGAACTGCAGCAGATGGTGAAAAAGGCCGGCTATAAGGGTGCCTTCACCGTAAACTTTGGCCTGGCTGACAAATGGGAAAATCATTACATCCTTGACCGTGTTCCCATCTTTGGCTGCACCAATCATACCCTGATGCGTTTCAAGATGCGCCTTAACTATGCGCCCATCTTCGCACCACTGGCCAGACTCCACAAAGACATGTACGAATCCGGCCATACATTTATCGCCAGGTTTATACCGACACCGTAATTTCAAACGATATGCTTTATGTTATACTTAGAGCATATCGTTTTTTTATATTAAGGAGAAATTCGTGAACTATAAATCCCTTATCCGCCCCCTGCTGATACTTTTGTTCTTCATGGGGCTATGGCATCTGAGCCATCCTTTCGCTGCTCCCTCTGCAGCAGAAACGGTGAGCGCCAACGTGCCTGACAAAAACATCATCCTCGTGCCGCTGGATGGCCGCCCGCCCTGCAAACAGTTCGTCGTGGATGGCGGCGCCATTGCCGGCTTCCATGTCCTCACGCCGCCCACGGAACTGCAGGACTACTACTCGGCCCCCGGTGATACCGCAGGCATGCGCCAATGGCTCGCAGAAAATATCAAAGGCCAGCAGGCCGCCCTTATCTCCATAGACCAGCTTCTCTACGGCGGCCTGCTCGCCGCCCGCGAAAAGGAAGCGCCACCAGCCCAGCAGGAAGCACTCATTAAGTATCTGCGCCAGCTGCACGCCGATAACCCCAACATTCCCCTGCTGGCCTTCAGTATTCTGCCCCGTCAGACACCACAGGATACCATTGACGGTTATCAGGAGCGCAAGGATTTGCTGGCCTATTCCCGCTTGAAGGGACGTCAGGCCGCAGGCCTTGCCATCGATGAAACTGAACTTGCCCGGCTCGAAGCTGCTATCCCCCCCGCCAGCAAGGAAAAATATCTGGCCCACTTCGCTGAGAACGAGGAACTCAACAAGAAGCTCATCGCGCTCGTCAAAGAGGGCGTACTGACAAAACTCGTCTTAGGACAGGATGATGGCGAGGAATACAGCATCCCCAATATCGAAAAGGCCCATCTGCGGGAATTTATGCAAGCCGAAAATCTGCCTTCCCATAAAGTAATCCTGACCCATGGCGCCGACGAAATCGCCCTGACCATGCTGGCCGCCTTCCACAATGAACAAAATCATTTCGCCCCTAATGTCTATGTCACCTATAACCACCCCGACACGCCTGATACCATCATGCCCTATATGGCCATTGATATGCAGGAAACTGCCCGTGAAAAAATCGCCTTGATTGGCGGGCAGGAAACCAGTGATGCGGCTGCGGCGGACTACATCCTCTACCTGTCTGCTAACGATTACGAAAAAGACACAGTGAGCAAACGCAGTATCAATGTGCAGGAGCTCCAAAAATTGACCGCACAGGGCAGGCCTGTCGCTCTCGTTGACCTCTCCAAACATTTCACGGCTCAGGAAACGCTGCTGCCTTTGCTCTTGGATAAGTATTTTCCCGTAAACAGCCTCACCGCCTACGCCGGCTGGAACACCGCCAGCAACGCCATCGGCACGGCCGCAGCCACCGCCAGTCTCTACACCAACGCACAAAAAAATGCCCCAAGCCGTAAAGAAGCTCTGGGCATTGCCGCCAGCAATCTGAAATTCCTGCACAACCGTATCTTAGAAGATTACTTCTACCTCAAAGAGGATATCGATACCATCAACCATACGCTGAAAAAGGCCAGTTATCAAAACACCGCCGATTTGGATTTGGAGCATAACTGGCGCTGGGCCAATAATATGCTGCAGCAGAGTATGCAAAAACATCTGGCTGCCTATAAGCACAGCAAATCATTCTTAGCGCCTAATATTTTTCATACGCCACAGGGAGATTTCACCCTGACCGTCAAAGATTTGACCGTTGAACTTAGTTTCCCCTGGCCCCGCACGTTCGAGATTTATCTGGAAACTATGCCTTATATCGTAGCGCAGTAAATTGGTTCGAGGCACGCCATCACCACACCCGCTTGAATTGGACAGATGCGGAAATATCCTTGTCATGGGCTCCTTTTTGAAGCTGGGCTTCGCCACTTTCCATATTCATCTTGATGCCAGCATCAGGCTTACTGCTGTCTGCCAGATGATTTACCGGGACAGTAATCTCTACCGGCCGCATGGAAAATTCCCAAACCCAGAAGGTATTTCATCTGTCTTATTATTTGCCCCTGGCGTATTTGGCAAGATACCAGGACGCCGATATACCGGTCTCTCTGTATTTTTTATTTCCGTAAAGACCTTTTTGACTCCTTTTACCAGTTTGCCACCAACTATTTCAAGGGCATTGGGCTTATCACGATTGACACTCATGATTCCGCCAGCTGCCATGTCCAGTTCCATAACATCCATCTTGTTCATAAGCTTCTTATCCATTTTATATCCCTCCTCACATCTTAGCGTGTTGTTATCTTGCTTTCTGTTCTTTATATCCCCGAAAGCCAAAAGTGTGTAGGAGAAAAAAAGGAGCGATTGACAAGTCAATTTTGACATGTCAACCGCCTACCTTATGTCATTTTTCCAAATACGAAAAGCCGTTTTTTACGGGGAAAATTCAAAACAAGCTAACCTAACCGCTCATCAATAACCCTCATCGCTTCTTGCTGGATAAGTTTCAGCGGCACCTGCTTCTCGACTGCCAGCGCCTTGCAATCCTCATACTCCGGCGATACACTGCAAATCTTTCCTTCCCAGGCACTGACCTTGCAATTCACCACGCCGTATTTTGTCTCCACCTTGGCAATATGACGCGAAGCCTCCAGCCGCTGGGCCACAGGCATAATCCGCAGGCCAATGCTTGTGGTTTCCGCAAAGATAATGGCCACGCAGGCATTCTGCTTTTCTTCATCCACCAATACCGAAAGCATCTGTGCCGGACGATTCTTCTTCATGAAGATTGGCGTTGTCCAGACATCGAGTGCCCCTGCCGCCAGCAGTTTTTCGTAGAGATAGCCATAAATCTGGGGATTCATATCGTCAATATTGACTTCAATGACTGCGAGTTTACTGTCAACGGCACCGTTGTACTCCCCACGATACACCCGCAGTACGTTGGGAATAGCTAGCTCATGACTGCCTGCCCCATAGCCAATACATTCCGTCACAAAACCTTGTGGCAGGCTTTCACTGTACAGCCCCAGTGCCCGAACGATACCGGCCCCCGTAGGTGTTACCAGTTCCTTTTCCTCCGAGCCTTTGATGGTCTGCCAGCCCATTAAGAGCTCAGCTACAGCTGGAGCAGGTACAGGCAACAGGCCATGAGCACACTTGACAAAGCCGCCGCCCACAGTCAGGCGGGATACAAAGATGCGCTCCACTTCCAAATAATCCAGACAGATAGCCGCCCCGACAATATCGACAATGGAATCCACAGCCCCCACTTCATGGAAGGCCACTTCCTCTGCCGGCTTGCCGTGCACCTTTCCTTCCGCCGCAGCGATGACCTCAAAGATGGACAAAGCCTGCTGTTTTACCGCCATGGACAGCGCGGATTTTTCCAGCAGTTCGCGAATATCCGCCATCCTGCGATGACCATGATGGTGTTCCTTGACATTCAGCAGAATGACATCGACATACAGGGCATGAATGCCGTTACGGGAGGTTTCATTTACTTCCAGCTTAAACTCGTCAGACATAGGCAGTTTGCCCAGTTCCTTTTCCAGATAAGCTATGGGCACTCCTGCCTGCAGCAAAGCTCCCAAAAACATATTGCCGCTGATACCGGCAAAGCAATCAAAATACAACGCTTTCATTTAAGTACAGTCACCTCAACTTGTTTATCTTGCTGGCCAAGGCACCTGCACCAAAGCCGTTGTCAATATTTACCACAGAGACGCCCATGGCACAGCTGTTCAGCATGGAAAGCAACGCCGCGACTCCTTTGAAGGAAGCACCATAGCCCACACTGGTGGGCACCGCAATGACGGGTTTATCCGTAAGACCGCCCACCACACTGGCCAAAGCACCTTCCATGCCGGCAATGACGATAATGACGTTTGCCGCCTTAATCTCCGGCAGATGGGCAAAGAGGCGGTGAATGCCCGCCACTCCGCAGTCATAGCAGGTCTTAACATCATTGCCAAAAAGATACGCCGTAAGCCGCGCTTCCTCAGCCACCGGTACATCACTGGTACCGGCAGTCAGAATCAAAATCTGATGGTTCTCATCCCGCTGCAAACTTCTGTCCCGGTCAAGATAGATAAGCCGCGCTGTTTCGTCATACTCAGCCTCAGGAACTTTTTCCAGCACCTTGTCATAATGCTCTCTGCTGGCCCGTGTAGCCAGTAGATTTCCGTCGCTGTGGCTGTAAAGCGAGGAAAAGATATCCCGTACCTGCTCCGGGGTCTTACCAGCGGCATAAATCACCTCGGGCATCCCCTGCCGCAGTTCCCGGTGATGGTCGATTTCCGCAAACTGCATTTCCTCAAAGGGAACTTCGGCAATCTTCGCCGCCGCTTCCTCTTCACTCAATGTTCCTTGCTTATAATCCTGCAACAGTTTTACGATGTCTTTTTTCTTCATCTCTTGTAATATCCTTAATTGTCCCAAAAACTCCACATGCGTTCTGCCTGCGCTTCTTTTTTCTCAGCTTCCACTTCCTGGGCGATATTGAGGTCTTTCTGACCATAGCCCGGCGTGAGGTTGATATTCTGCGGCAGCCATTCATCCGAGAACAGCGGCTTATTCATCAGTATCGCGCGAATCTGCGTGGCAGCTTTCTTCTGCGCCGCTTCATCACCACTGGACTGGATAAATTCGCCTAAGGTTCTCCCGATGGCCTGCATGGAGGTTTCCTTTAAGGCCCGGGTCGTGGGGTCAAGGGATGAGAGACGCAGGATGGGGAAAGTCACCCCATCATCCGAGGTCAGCATAGTATCCCCCTTCACCAAGAAACTTGCCTCCCGCAATTTTCCCACCATATCATCCGGTGCCGTTCCCTCCGGCAGGCAGGGCAGAACCAGATGGTTTTCCGTATTTCCGCAAAGCGTGCGGACGCCTGCGTCGTGAAGGCCTTTTTCCAACGCCTTGGCATTTTTGAGCACCTGCTCGCAGTAGGCCTTGAACGCTTCACTGCCCGCTTCGAGGAATGTAGTAGCCAAAGCCGCCAGCACATTTTTCTTCACCATGGAATGACCGGTATCAAGTACGGCCTTATCCATATTGTCCGCCAATTCCTTGCTGGTGAGGATAACCGCATTATGCGGCCCCTGCAGGGAATCGCCCGTGGGCAGGGTCACCACATCTGCATAGGGTACAGGTGACGGCGCACAGCCTGCGGCCACAGCTCCGGCATTCTGGCCGATATCCACCCAGAGATACGCCCCTGCTGCCTTGGCAATTTCCTTAAGTCTTGCATAATCCAGATGCAAGGGATAATTTACAGGCGAATAGATAATCAGCCGGGGCTTGCGAGCTTTTGACAGCTGTTCCACCCGGGCCAAATCTATCTGCTCCGTTTCCGGCTCTATGCTAAACGAGATAAAATCATACTGCAGATGCTCACCAATGCAGTGTTCAAGTTTGCGCCGGTTGAAAGAGAGGATTGTATCCCCGGTCGTAGCCAAGGCCTGAAATACCACACGGGAAGCCGCGGCGATGTCAGAAATGCGCACGATGGCATGGTCGGCGCCAAAAAGTTTTGCCGCCCGCTTCTCGGCAATCTCCTCCAACTTCATATGGCTCTGCACCGCATGATAATCCAGCTGGCCATTGCCGAAGATACTGCCCTTCAAATATGCGCTAAAGGGAGAAACCGCATTGGATGTAGGCAGAAGCGACAGCGTAAAGCGCTGCTTTTGAATTTCCTCCTGCAACAGCCCATATATTTCCGGGTCGAAAGCCGCGAGGCTCTCTGTAAGGGTTTGATTTTGCATAGCTTTATTCCTCCTCACATTCCCGTAATCCAGTTGACAAAGTAAATGGCCAGCGGAATCGTCACGCAGGCAATCCCGATAAAGTCAATGTAGACACCGGTCTTGATCATCTTGGTGATGGGAATGTAACCGGATGCGTAAACAATGGCGTTAGGCGGTGTTGATACCGGCAGCATAAAGCCCAAAGATGCCGACAGCGCAATACCTACGGACACCGGCACGGGGCTGATACCAGCCGAAAGGGCTGCCGTAATCGCCAGCGGGCCAATCATATTGGTAGCTGCCGTATGGCTCGTGAGTTCCGAAAGCAGCAGCGCCATCACCGAGAAGATCGCCACCATGGCCACTTCCGAGGGGGCGCCGCCCATGGAGCTGACAATGAGGTCGCCCACCCACTGGGAAAGGCCCGTCTTGTACATCATACCCCCCATGGCCAAACCGCCGCCGAAGAGAATGAGTGTCCCCCATTCAATCCCCTGCATGGCTTCCGACCATTTCAAAGTGAACTGACGTTCCTTGAAATTCACCGGCAGCAGGAACAGCAATAACGCGCCTGCCATGGCCGCAATGGCTTCCGGGAACAAGCGGTTATACATTTTGAGCATGGGGTCGGTGCTGCCGAAGGCAATGGATAAAAAGCCCGGCAGTATCCAGAGAGTTACAGCTACGACAAAAGCCAGCAGTGTATTTTTCTGCGCGCGGGTCCAGTTCCCCAGTTCCTCCCGCTTGGTTCTGATAAACACATCCGCGCCTTCAATCCGATCCACATCAGCGGGGAACATATGAGAAAGCACCACATAGGCAATCACAAAATAAACAACCATTGCAATAAGGCCCCAGGTCATCCACTGGAAGAAGGAAACATGAATATCACACATGGTATCCAAAAAGCCCAGCATGATGAGGTTAGGCGGCGTGCCAATGGGCGTCAAAACACCGCCGATGGAGCAGGAGTAAGCCGTCATCAGCATAAGTCCGGTCGCGTATTTGTATTCATGGAGATGAATTTCCCGCCCATTGGCGGCGAACATTTCCTTGATGGAAGTTAAGAGCCCCAGACAGATGGGGAACATCATAGCCGCAGTAGCCGTGTTGCTGACCCAGCCGGAGCAAAGGGCCGCTGCCAAACCTACCGCGAGGAAAATCCGCTTGGGATTCGAGCCCACCCATTCACGGGATAGCAGCCAATACGCAAAGCGCTTGTCCAGTCCATGGGTCATCATGGCCTTGGCCAGAATAAAGCCGCCCATGAACAGGAAAATCATGGAATTGGCAAAGGCTGCAAAGGCTGTGCCCACCGGCACCACGCCGGTAATAACCGCCAGCGTCGGCCCGATAAGGGAAGTAACAGGAATCGGCACCGGCTCCGTGATCCACCAAAGAGCAACCAATACCATGATGGCCAGCAATTTGTGAGCGGCCAGAGTCAAACCGTCAATGGGTGTCATAAACACCAGCAATGCCAGTATGGGGGCGCCGAACAAACCAATGGTTCGCCGCCTGCGGTCAAAGGCTTCTTCCGCCGCTTTCACCGCCGCCGCTTCAGATTCTCTTTTGTCCACGTTACAAACCTCCTTTACTCAATACACTTCATATCAAACAGTTCTTCTATTTGAGGTTATTCGCCTTCTCCCCCATTATTCCTGCAAGATAAAACAAAAAGCTGCCCCAACCGATAATTCGGCCACGGCAGCTGGATAATACTTATATTCTAAATAATTACTCACTCTGCTTCAGCTATAAAATGCTGTTCCTGCTGATGAGCAGCCTGCTGATTCATCTGATTCTTGGCCTGCTGCAGAACGTTCAAAGCCTGCTGCAGACCTGCTTCTGCCTGACGAACCCCCTGGAAGGTGCCATTTACATGACCAATCAGCTGATCAAATACCTGATTAGCATAGGCATCCGCATTGCTCTGGAGCTGCGTTGCATTCGCCTGCGTGCGCTCCATGATTTCCTTTTCCTGATCCTGAGCCTGCTGGACAATAGCCCGTGCTTTTTCGCGGGACTGCTTGACAATCTCACTTTCCTCAGTGATGCTCTCTGCATATTCCCGCGCCTTGCGCTTGATTTCCTCGGCTTCTTCTTCCGCCTCGCGGATAATCTGGTCATGGTTGCGCATGATTTCATCAGCCCGGTTGAGTTCCTTGGGCAAATCGTTGCGCAGTTCCTCCACATAATGCACCAGTTCGTTATCGTTAATAAGAGTTTTCTCCGTAAAGGGCAGGCGGGAAGCTCCCACCACCATATTCTCAATCTTGTCCAAGGTCTCGCGTACTGACATAGCTGCTACTTCCTTTCCCCATACTCATTTCTCTTTTTTATCTTGCATCGCCTGCTCAACACAGGCCGGGACCAAACCATGTACACTGCCGCCAAAGCGGAACACTTCCCGGACCCCTGACGAACTCACATAGGAAAGGTCAGGCCGGGTCAGCAGAAAGACGGTATCGATTTCCGGGTTCAGATGCTTAATCATATAAGCCTCATTTTCCTCGTATTCCAAATCCTTTACTGAGCGCACGCCCCGCACAATAATGTGGGCATCCTGCTGAACCATAAAGTCCGTAATCAGACTGGAAAAGGAAGTCACCCTTACATTGTTCAGATGAGCGGTTGCTTCTTCGATAAGCCGCACCCGTTCTTCCACTGAGAAAAAACCTTTTTTATCGATATTGCGGAACACGCAGATGATCAATTCATCAAACATGCGGCTGGCCCGCTCAAATACATCCACATGTCCTAATGTAACCGGGTCAAAACTGCCCGAACATACCGCCCTTCTCATTCCTCTTCCTCCTCGGCTTCCACATAAGAACGCCATTGAAAGAAACTTAGTTGGGTGGTATGACCATAGCGGCGGTTATGTACCAATTTCAACTGGTCAAGTTGCGGCACATCGTTTTCATCGGCGCCGTGCTCCACCACCAAAATTCCATTCTCTGCCATAAGGCCGTCTGACTTGTCAATCTGCACAAGCGCTTGCTGCCAGAGCCCCTTATGATAGGGAGGGTCACAGAAAATCAGCGAAAACTCCGCCTTGCCTGCCCCCTGACGGGATAGTTCTGCGAACACATCACTGCTACGCACCACCGCTTTTTCCACCAGACGGGTCAGCTGCAGATTTTCACCGATGAGTTTCGCCGTGGCTTTATCCACAAAAACCGCCGACTGCGCGCCTCGCGAAAGGGCTTCAATGCCCAGATTCCCGGTCCCAGCGAAGATATCCAGTACCTTCCGTCCCGTTACCATGGAACCCAGGATATTAAACAGCGACTCCTTCACCCTGTCCGCCGTAGGCCGTGTCACCTCTGCCCCCTTGGGCGTTTTCAAGCGGCAGCCACGGGCCGAACCGGTAATTATGCGCATCCTTTTCACTCCCTAAACACAGAAACACTATTATTTTAACATATTTTTTATAAATAGTGAACTACTATTACATAAGGAAAGGAATTTTATCGCTCCATATCCGCATAGTTTACAGGGACAATGCCTTTTTCGTCCAGCAGTGCCTTGAGTTTAGGCGAGCAGCTGGCCGCATATTCAGCTTCGTAATCATGTTCCCAGCCACTGTATTTGACCAGTTCGGTATTGGACAATCCCGGATGCAGCATGACCTCTGTCACGCCGGCCGGCATTTCCTCAACAATAGATAAAACCGTAGCTTCATCCACGGCATCCCCGGCCACCTTGCCGGAAAAATAATCCGGAGTCGCAAAACCACGCCCCTCGGCCTGCCATTTGCCAAAAGCGGAAATCGTCCAAAGTCCCCAGCGGCCAATAATCTGACCCAAACCGCCTATGAAGAAATCCATCGGCCGTCCGCTGACCTTAGGCGTGCGCACCCGCTTGATGCCATGTGCTTCCAGTATATCCAACACGATAGGGAAAATTCCCGGCAGGATATGGATGTGCTGATGACTGTCAGCATGGGTGGGCGTAATACCTGCCGCTAAAACCTTATCGAGCTGTGCCGTAAGTTCTGTGCGAACCTCGGCCAGCGAAATCCCGCCCTGCAGATATTTTTTGACAAAAGCCGTGTGATTCGGCAGAAATTTGCCCTCCGGCGTAACGAGTGTGGGAATTTCTCCTGCCGGCGAAACGGGATTGCCATCCACCAGCGTAAAATGAATCCCCACTCCCAACTGGGGATATTTCTTGGCCAGCGCCACTGCCTCAGAAAAGCATGGCTCCCCGGGCATCAAGCTGGCAGAACGCAGGCAGCCTTCCGCAACACCTTTTTCCACCGCGCCATTTATCAGCGAATGTCTGCCAAAGTCATCGGCATTCAGCAATAATCCACGCTGCATTACACTTCACTCTCCCTGTCCGGCAGTTTTCTCCCGTTCTTCACGCGTTAAGTATAAAGGACGATTCTTCACTTCTTTGAAGATACGGCCGATATATTCGCCCATGATGCCGAGAATCATCAACTGCACACCGCTGAACAAAACCACACAAACCATGATGGTAGTCCAGCCGGTAACCACGTTGCCATGCAAAAATTCCCAAATCACATGCCCCAGCAGCAAAATGCTGAACAAGGCAAACACACTGCCCAGATAGAAGGAAAGGCGCAGGGGAACAACGGAGTACCCCAAAATGCCATCCATGGCCAGCTTACTCATCTTCTTCACGGAGAACTTGGATTCCCCGGCGAAGCGTTCCGGCGCCGTAAAGGGCAAAATGGTCTGCTTAAAGCCCAGCGTGCCCACCATGCCGCGAATAAAACGGTCATGTTCACGGTAGCGGCAGAGCGCATCACAAGCCTTTCTGTCCAGCAGGCGAAAATCCGAACCGCCGGGATAAACCTTCGTTTCCGACATCATATTCAGGAAGCGGTAATAATACTTGGACGTCAGTTTCTTGAAGAACGAGACACCTTCCGTAGCTTCACGAATGGTCTGCACGACCTCATAGCCTTCCTCCCACTTGCCCAGCAATACCGGCAAAAGTGCAGGCGGATGCTGCATGTCCCCGTCCATGGTAATCACCGCATCCCCTTTGGCATGATCCAGGCCGCAGGTCAGGGCAATCTGATGGCCGTAGTTGTGCGACAGGAAAATCGGTTTGACCTGTTCGTACTGCACGGACAACTCATCCAGAATTTTGCTGCTGTCATCACTGGAACCATCATCTACAAAAATCAGTTCAAACGCGTAGCTGGTTTTCGTCATTACCTCATGTACAGCCTGCGTAAAATGAACCAGATTTTTTTCTTCGTTAAAAACTGGTACAACAATCGATACTTTTTTCATTGCTACTTAACATCTTCTTTCACTTTGCTGCGGGCCGGTAATAAACCTGATATTCACCAGCTGCCCCCAACGATTGCCACTGTCCCGGAACGGCTTTATTCAACGCTTCATAATTATTCACGCTAGTAATCACCATAACCGGTCTATCGTCCGAAACCTCGTCATAAGCCGTTAAGGACATGACATTCTTGGCATCCCAGGATATCTCTTTATTTTTCTTAGCATCGATGCGCTCCCTGCTTTCCAGACGGCGGGGTATCGTCTCCGTATAGAACGCAAAGGAAGCGGGCTCACCGCAATTGAAACAGTACACCTGCGTATCAGCAGTCAGATGCGGTTTCACCATCACAGCTATATCATGGGCAGAACGCTCATGCATGATGGGCGCAGCCACAAGGAACAACAAGGCCACATAGGTTACGGCCATTGCACCGGCCATACGGGTAAAGAGTTTGACATGCTGCTGGAACCAGGACACCATCAACAGGGCGACCGGTATCATATATGGGAAGGTATAGCTGACATACTTAGTTGCAAAGCTCTGGAAAACCACAAATACCGTCACGGCCCAGAGCAAAAGGAAACGCTCTCTGGGCATCTGCGGCAGGCAGGGGCGTTCCTTAAACCACTGCCTGATTTTTGCCGGTACAAAGACAAAGGACCACGGGAAAAAGCCTGCCATAAAAATCAACGTATAATAATACCAAACATCATCCCGCGGATGTTCCGAAACAGTTGCCCGAAGCACATTGTGAACGCCCAGGAAGGTCAGGATAAAATCGCTGCCATGCTGCAGATACATGGGTACATACCAAAGACTGACAACGGCAAAGAACAGCACAAAGCCGCCCAGCGTGTGACGATTAAACAGGAATTTGAAATCCCGCTGCCAGAGCAGGAACAGCATAATGATAAGCCCCGGCAGACACAGGCCGATAGGCCCCTTGGTCAATACCGCAATGCCAGAGGCGGCAAAAGCCGCATAATACCACTTTATATTCTTTTCTGTATAGGCAATGTAAAAGCCAATCAGCGATACCGACTCGGCGATAAAGAGCGTCATATCCGTGATGACAGCATGCCCCAGATACCAATATTCCAAGGAGAGCATCATCAGCACAGCAGCGTACAGACCCGTCCGCTGATTATAGAAACGCTTACCTGTCCAATAGGTCAGCATAATGCCGCACCAGGACATGATGGCTGGGAAAAAACGCGCCGAAAAGTCCGATAAGCCAAACAGCTTAAACGCCGCAATCAATTCCAGATAGAACATGATGGGCTTGTCGTACCAATAATTGCCATAAATCTGCGGTGAAAAATAATCGCCTGCAGCCAGCATTTCTCTGGCCGTTTCTGCGTAATTACCTTCCACCGGGTCAGTGATGACCAAAAAATTATTCCCCAATACATATAGTAATAACCAGGCTAAAGTCAGCCCCACTATTACCTTATGCTCCTGCTTCATACAACGTCCTCCAATTTTCTAAATTCTCCGTATATTATTCAATCTCTAAAGCGCCGATCAAAGGCAAACCATTTCACCAAAATATAAGTCACCGGCATCCCCAAAACTGCCGCCAGCAGGAAGCTCACCAAAGGCGGCGCACCCAGCCAGTTATAGAACACGACCACAATTACGTTCTCGATAACAGCATTTGGTATATACGAAATCATAAATTTCACATACCTCCGCCAGGACAGTGGTTCTGGGAAAATCCACCAGCTGTTCAAGGCATAAGCCAGCATATTACTCAGAAGATACCCAAGGTTAAAAGCCAGATTGCCATCTATGCTGAGCATCATCAACAGCATGGCAAACAGCGAACAGTCAAAGGTGTTAATGACCCCCACTACGAGGAACTTAAAAAAAGCAACGGTGAAAAATTCACTTGCCATATTATGCAGCCAGGTCAATTTCACTCCCACTCCTCCATTTTCAAAACTATTTCTTATAGTATCATCATTTTGCTGAGATGTAAATGAGGCCGCCCATTTTTATGGACAGCCTCAACAAAATTTTCTTATGCCGTTGTAAAGGTAAACTCACCATTTGCAAAGCCGATATTCACCGTATCGCCTTCCTGCACATCCCCGCGGATAATGGCCTTGGAAAGAGCCGTTTCGACGGTATGCACCAGAAGTCGGCGCAAGGGGCGGGCACCAAAGTTGGGGTCAAAGCCCTGGTCAGCCAGCGCTGTAAGCGCATCTTCATTCCAGCCCAGGGTGATTTTGACCTGGCGTTCCAGCCGTTCACCCAGAGCTTTCAGCAGAATACCGGCGATATTCTTCACCTGTTCCTTGGCCAGTGCCTTGAACACGATGATATCATCCACACGGTTCAAGAATTCCGGACGGAAATAATCCTTGAGAATATCCTTGACCGCCGTCTGGGCTTCTTCATAATCCTTGTTGAGGATTTCGTGGGAACCCAAGTTACTGGTCATAATGATGACCGTATTCTTGAAGTTCACCACACGGCCCTTGCCATCGGTCAGGCGGCCATCATCGAGAATCTGCAGCAGGACATTGAACACGTCACGATGTGCCTTTTCGATTTCATCGAGCAGGATAACACTGTAGGGACGGCGGCGCACTGCTTCGGTGAGCTGGCCGCCTTCATCATAACCCACATATCCCGGAGGCGCACCGATAAGACGGGCCACGCTGTGTTTTTCCATGTATTCACTCATATCAATGCGAATCATGCTGCGCTCATCATCAAAGAGCGCTTCGGCCAGTGTCTTGGCCAGCTCCGTCTTGCCTACGCCCGTCGGGCCAAGGAAGATAAAGGAACCAATCGGGCGGTTGGGGTCTTTGATGCCGGCGCGGGCACGCAGAATGGCTTCGCTGACGGCCTTGACCGCTTCATCCTGCCCAACTACGCGCTCATGGAGCACATCTTCGAGATGAATGAGTTTTTCCCGTTCGCCCGTGAGCATCTTGCTGACGGGAATCCCCGTCCAGCGGCTGATGACCTTGGCGATATCTTCTTCGCCCACTTCTTCTTTGAGCAGGGTTTCGCCCTGGGCGCGGGCGGCAATCTTTTCTTCTTCTTCCTTTAACTGCTGCTGCAGCTGCGGAAGCTTGCCGTATTTGAGTTCCGACAGGCGGTTGAGGTCATAGGCGCGTTCAGCACTTTCCATCTGACTGTTGACCTCGTCGATTTCCTTCTTGATGGCCCGCACGCGCAAAATGGCCTGCTTTTCACTGTCCCATTTTGCCTTGAGCGTGTTTTCCTGCGCCTGCAAATCGGCTTTTTCCTCCGTGATTTCGGCGAGTTTTTCCTGTGATGCCGCGTCTGTTTCCTTCTTCAAGGCCTGTTCTTCGATTTCGAGCTGCATGATTTTGCGGCGGATTTCATCAATCGGTGCCGGCATGGATTCGATTTCCGTACGCAGCTTGGCGGCTGCTTCATCCACAAGGTCAATGGCCTTATCCGGCAGGAAGCGGTCGGAGATATAGCGGTCAGAGAGGACCGCTGCCGATACCAGAGCCGCATCGCGAATGCGCACGCCATGATGTACTTCATAGCGTTCTTTAAGGCCGCGCAGAATGGAAATCGTATCTTCCACACTTGGCTGGCCGACCATGACCGGCTGGAAGCGGCGCTCCAAAGCCGTATCCTTTTCGATATACTTGCGATATTCATTGAGGGTTGTCGCACCAATGCAGCGCAGTTCCCCACGGGCCATCATAGGCTTTAAGAGGTTGCCCGCGTCCATAGCGCCTTCGGCGGCACCGGCACCGACAACCGTGTGCACTTCGTCGATAAAAAGCAGAATCTGCCCATCGGATTTGACGATTTCATTGAGTACCGCCTTCAAGCGTTCCTCGAATTCGCCGCGGAATTTTGCGCCGGCAATCAAAGAGCCCATATCGAGCGAATAGAGCGTCTTGTTTTTGAGCGATTCCGGTACATCCCCGGCCACAATACGGCGGGCAAGACCTTCCACAATCGCCGTCTTGCCTACACCCGGTTCACCAATCAACACAGGGTTATTCTTCGTGCGGCGGGAGAGAATTTCAATCGTGCGGCGGATTTCCTCGTCACGGCCAATCACCGGGTCAAGCTTGCCCTGCCGCGCAGCTGCCGTCAAATCGCGTCCGAATTTTTCCAGCGACTTATAGCCTTCTTCGGGATTTTCGCTCGTGACATTCTGCTTGCGGTACTTTTTGATGGCGCCCTGAATATTGCTCTT
The DNA here is from genome assembly GCF_000687995.1 of Selenomonas ruminantium AC2024. Taxonomy (NCBI): domain Bacteria; kingdom Bacillati; phylum Bacillota; class Negativicutes; order Selenomonadales; family Selenomonadaceae; genus Pseudoselenomonas; species Pseudoselenomonas ruminantium. Next base: position 1,276,909 of record NZ_JIAC01000001.1, on the reverse strand, counting down.
GGTCAGCTTGAACTCCTTACAGATGGACTGCACATCACTGCTGCCATCTTCGGCCAGACCTAAGAGCAGATGTTCCGTGGAAAGGTAATCGTCCTTCATGGACTTGGCAAACTCCTCGGCCCGCGCCAGTACGCGCACCATATCCATGCCCATGGAAAGGCGGTCTGTGCCCCGGACGCTCGGAATCTTGCCCAGTTCCTGTTCCAAACGGGCTTTGAGCATCGGCAAGTCCGTCTTGCATTCGTTAAAGATATCCGTCAAGAGTCCTTCCGGCTCCTTGGCTAGTGCCAACAGCACATGCAGGGATGTGATTTCCTGATGGTAGCGCATCGCCGCCATCTGCTGGGCAGCCTGCAAAGCCGCCATGGTTTTTGCGGTGTATTTTTCCTGTCCCATAATATTTCCTCCGTAATTTCGCGGTTATTACCAACATCATCTTTACCCTTATTATACAGGATAAAGTCAAAAAGTCAAATACTATTTCTGACTTTTTGACTTTAATTCTAGTTTTCTTCTCCGATTTCATGTATAATAGGAAACATGATAAATGCAGGAGGATTGCAATATGACACAGAATGAATTTCATAAATTGGTACATCTCGTAATGGACTCCAAGGCCCATCCGCCCGAAAATCTCTTTGCCGGTGGCATGGACAGCTGGCGGGCACGGGCGAGACTTGCCCACTTCCTCGCCATGGACGAAATCGATAAAAAGGACGAGGCCAGCGAACTTTTCCACAGCGTAGTCGAAGCAGATTATAATGAAGAAAACAGCGAAGAAGTCGAAGAATACGCCTTTGCCCTGCAGAAGTTAAGCGCCTTGGAAAAGGAACAGGGGAAGTTTGACGAAGCCCTCTCCCATATCAATCAAGCGATTGAAGCTGCCGAGGGCACTGATTTTCTCTACAAGTACATCCTGCGCGGCGAGCTTTGGGCTGACCGCTGGAACCTCATGCACAAGATGAACCTCACCGCCGATGCCGAAAAGGAAGTGGATGAACGCATCGAAGCCTACAAGGACATCCCCATCGAGCACAACAGCTACCTCTACTACGGCTACCGTTTCAAGGCTCAGCTGGCCGCTACCCGCGGTGTAACGCTTGTGGCTAAGGATTATATGCACATGGCCATTCACGCCATGGAGATTCCCGAAAAATATCAGGCAGGACTCGAAAAGGCCTTTGCCGCTACCCATGATAATGCGGCGTGGATTCTGACCGAAGTGGATAAAGCAACGCCGAATCCGGATATGCTGCATTGGGATATATAAAATACCACCATTGATTCGATAATATTGTCCATTCCATAATAAAAGCCCGGTATAACTGTTTCTTCCGCTGAGAAGCTGCGCTTCAAACGCTCCAGAAACAGTTATACCGGGCTTTTTTGTTATGATATTGCTTTATTAACAGTCATTTTCGCAGTCTTTTCCACGTCTATTCATTGACCGGTCAGAAACTCAATACTTCTTCCAGTTCATTTTTAATCACCGTTACCTGCGGGCCGTAGATGACCTGAACTCCAGTGCCGCTCTGCAGGACGCCGCGGCAGCCGCTTTCCTTGAGCATGCGTTCACTGACCTTGCTGCCATCCTTAACGGTGACGCGCAGACGGGTTGCACAGCAATCCAATTCCACAATGTTGGCACGGCCGCCTAAACCATTGATGATTAATTCCGTGCGCTCTGCATCCTTATGACCGGCCACCTTCTGAATGTCGGCGGCTTCCACCACTTCATCCTCATCTTCGCGGCCCAGCGTCTTGAAGTCAAACTTCAGAATCAGGTACTTGAAGGAGAAGTAATAGAGGAAGAACCAGGGAATGCCCACCATGGGAATGTAAATCCAGTTGGTCTTGTCTGCCCCCTGCAGAATACCAAACAGAATCAAATCGATGCAGCCGCCGGAGAACGTCTGGCCGACGGTAATCTGCAGGATATGGGCGAGCATGAAGGCACAGCCATCAAAGAAGGCATGGAGCACATAGAGCATCGGTGCCACAAACAGGAAAGAGAACTCGATGGGTTCCGTGATGCCCGTCAGGAAGGAAGTCAGGCCAGCCGACAGCAGGAGGCCGCCCACCAGTTTTTTCTTCTCCGGTTTTGCCGTATGATACATGGCCAGGCAGGCACCCAAAAGTCCAAACATCATGGTGATGAAGCGGCCGGACATGAACCGGGAAATGCCGATGTAATACTGCGTCGTATTCGGATCACCAAGCTGGGCAAAGAAAATCCGCTGCGTACCTTCCACCAGCTGGCCCTGAATAACTTCCGCGCCGCCCAGAGCCGTGGTCCAGAAGGGAAGATAGAAGATATGATGCAGACCGAACGGGCCAAGCATACGCAGCACAAAACCATAAATCAAAGTGCCGATATAACCCGTGGATTCCACCAGACCGCCCATGCCAAAAATCAGCTGCTGAAAATGCGGCCAAATCACAAACATGGCCACACCCAAAAAGATGGCGGAAAAGGAGGTCACGATGGGCACGAACCGCGAACCACCGAAGAAGCCTAAGAACTGCGGCAGTTCAATCTTGTTGAAACGGGCATGCAATAAATACGTCATGATACCTACGGCTACACCGCCAAATACACCCGTTTCCAAAGTTTGGATGCCCAGGGCCATCCCCTGACCGACCCCGGCTAAATTATCCTTAGCCAGCGTTCCCGTAATCTTCAGCATAGCATTGATGGTGGAATTCATAACCAACAGTGCCAGTGCTGCCGACAGTCCTGCCGTCCCCTTATCGGAGCGGGCCAGACCTACCGCAATGCCGATGGCAAACAGAATCGCCAGATTGGCAAAGACCACATTGCCTGCTGCCGCCATAATGGTGAACACATTCTGCAGCCAGCCAATATCCAGGAACGGATACGCCTTCACCGAATTAGGATTGGACAAAGCCCCACCAATCCCCAGCAAGATACCAGCTGCCGGCAATACCGCAATCGGCAGCATAAAAGACTTGCCAAAGCGCTGTGCTTTAGCAAACAAGGAACTGTTGCTCCCCTGATTCTGTGCAAACAAATCCATGAATAATCCCCCTTATAAAATTATATGCTTCACACAGACAAAGCCTGCGCGAATCTTGCCGTAATCAGCTGCGGTCGCGTAATGGCTGACCCCACAATCGGTGCATAGGCACCTGCCGCCATGACCCGCTGAATATCCGCCGGCACATTGATGCGGCCTTCGGCAAATACCGGAATGTCCAAATCCCGGCTCAACGCCGTCACAAGCTCGACATCCGGACCGGAAAGCTGTGGCGAATACGGCGTATAGCCAGACAAGGTAGTCGAAATGGCATCTGCCCCCAATTTTGCCGCAGCCATGCCTTCCTCGTAGGTGGAAATATCCGCCAGTACCAGCCTGCCGCCTTCATGAATTCTAGCCAGCAAATCCGGCAGCTTTTCCCCCTGCGGCCGTGGTCTGTCCGTCATATCCAGCGCAATCATCTCACAGTCTGTCGTGAGCAAATCCTCCACCTCGGCCATGGTAGGCGTGATGTATATGGGGGAATCCTCATAATTCCGCTTGACCAGACCGATAACCGGCAGGCCGGTCACCTTTTGGATTTCCCGGATATCATCACTGCTCTGGGCCCGGATAGCCACTGCCCCTCCTTCCTTAGCTGCCAGCGCCATGCGTCCCATGATAAACGAACTGTGCAGCGGTTCATCGGGCAAAGCCTGACAGGATACAATGAGCTTTCCCTGCACATCTGCCAAAAAACTCATCCAATCGCTCCCTTCATTCTTTATAGGTTATATTGACACCGCGGATAATGGGTGGCAGCAAAGCAGCCGCCTCCCTGTCCACGATAACCACCACATCCCGGTGCAGCTGCAGGATGGAAGCCGGAGCCTCCGGCGTCACATCCCCGCAGACGGCCTTGCGCACCGCTTCGGCCTTGTTGCGCCCATTGGCCAGCAGTATGACATGTTCGGCCATCATAATCGTCTTGATGCCCATGCTGATGGCATACCTTGGCACCTCCGCCGCACTCTTAAAAAAGCGGGAATTGGCCTGAATGGTTTCCTCGTCCAGTTCGACCTTATGCGTGGTAGCCGCAAACTTCAAATCCGGCTCATTAAAGCCAATATGCGCATTCTGACCAATGCCCAGCACCTGCAGGTCAATGCCCCCTCTGGACTCAATCAACTGCTCGTAGCGCTCCCCTTCTGCCACCATATCCTCTGCCATGCCGTTGGGCAAAAAGACATTTTCCGGACGGATATTGATATGCCGGAAAAAATTTTCCTGCATGAAGTAGTGGTAGCTCTGGGGATTGTCCGGGCTCATGCCGATGTATTCATCGAGGTTAAAAGTTGTCACCTCGGAAAAATCCAGCCCCACACTTTGGTGAACTGCCACCAACCGCTGATACATGGAAACAGGCGTACTGCCCGTGGCCAGCCCCAAAACACTGTTGGGCTTCAGGTATACCTGCCCCGCCACAATATTGGCAGCCTCCATCCCCATCTTTTCGTAGGAATCGGTAACGATTAAACGCATAACTATTCCTCCCCATTTAACATGCGCACGGCCTCTGCTGTACGCCGTTTATTTTCCAAAGCCTGCTCCGGCATCTTCTTAACCACCTGGGTATAGAGCAAATCCATCACGAAAAACTGCGCGAGTTTCGCCTTGATAGAGCCGGTTTCGAGCAGGGATTCCTTGGCTTCATAAATGATGCAGGCGTCAATAAATTCCTGATGCCCCGCTGCTCCATCAGCCGTAACCAGCATGCAATATGCTCCCTGCTTATGTGCCAGCTGTAATGTCTGCAAAAGTTCCGGTGACTGCCCGGACTGTGACACGGCCACAATCACATCCCCTTTGCCCGCCAAAGCCGCCATCATAAACATATCGTGACTGTTGTCGAGACCCGCACTTTCGAGGCCAATCCGGTAGAACTTATAAGCCGAATCCCGCGCCGTAAAACCGGAATTACCCAAGCCGATAAAGCGAATCCTTCTAGCCTCCAGCAGCTTCTGGGCACAATTTTCAATCAAGCCCTCCGGCAGAGCCGCCAAAGTCCTCTCCAGCGTGCTGACATTCGCTTCGAGCAGCTTGCGGCCTGTCACCAATGCCGATTCATGCGCGTCAATGTCACGGTTGATGATAAAATTCCGACTGTTTTCCGTAAGTTCGGCCGCCAGTGCCACCTTAAACTGCTGCAGACTGCCATACCCCATTTTCTTGACGAAGCGGGTCACCGTTGCTTCGCCTGTGCCACAAGCCTCCGCCAGCTGAGAAATCGTCATATGAGGAACCTTTCCGGCATTCTCCCGCAGATACGCCAGCAATTTTTGATCCAGCTTGGAAGGCCGGAATGCGGGCCTGTCCATCTGTGGCAATATTTTCATGTCACACCTCATTACGCGAAAATTTATTTCATATTTTAATTACATAATACCATTTCGATGCAAAATACGCAAATTATTTTCATATAAACAAAAATTGACAAGTCAATTTGACTTGTCAACATTGCTTAGCATGGCCTTTTCTTTTTTCTTCTTATCCCGCCGTTCCTTGAAGAAACGCTTCATGATACCCGCACATTCCTCCTGCAGGACGCCTGCTGTAATCTCAGGACGATGGTTCAGTTGCTCATTGCCGGGAATATTAAACACGGACTCGCAGGCTCCCGCCCGGCTGTCGGTACTGCCGTAAACTACCCGGTCTACGCGGCTCATGACGATGGCACCGGCACACATCGGGCAGGGCTCAATGGTGACATAAAGGGTCAGCCCGGACAAGCGCCAGCGACCCAAATCCCTGCAGGCATTCTGTATGGCAATCAGTTCGGCATGCGCCGTGGCATCATGCCAGATTTCGCGCATATTGTGGCCCCGCGTTACGATTTCTCCCGTCTCATTATCCACCAGCACGGCACCGATGGGAACTTCCTCCAAATCGTAGGCAATCTGTGCTTCTTTGAGCGCCTCCCGCATATAATAAACATCATCTTGCATGAATGAATCTTTCCTCCTGCATAAAGAATCTCCCTGTACTTATTCTAGCACAGGGAGATTTATTTGACTATGGTTATACCGTTGTATTAATTTTCCCTTCAATATCGCTGATATCCACCATCTCGCGATAAAACAGGGACTGGGTAGGACGCGCGGAGAGCTCCAGCCGGTAGGCATTGGGAACTCCGAGGCCTGCCTCATTAGCGGGACGAACTTCTTTGTCCATTTCTTTTGTCAGAGCTTTTTCAAAGGATTGTTTGTTTTTCTTGGACTCATTATAGCCTTCCTTCCGTTCAAATGAACGGTCAATAGCCGATTCCACGCCCTTTACCCGGGCCACGCGCTCAATCCGGTCTAACATATGGCAGCACCTCCTTTTCCGCAAACTGCCTTACACAGTATATATCGTCTTTCTACAGCTGAAACTTAATAGTTTGGCAAAATAAAAACTGCCCCCGAAGGGGCAGCCTTGAATTTCTTATTTCAGCGCATCGCCGAGTTTGGAGTTGGTGTTGCGGGCTGCAGCTACGCTTTCATCAAACTTAGCTTTTTCGTCGCCTTCCAGCTTGTACTCAACGATTTTTTCCATGCCGTTCTTGCCGAGGATAACGGGTACGCCGATGCAGAGATCTTTTTCGCCGTATTCGCCATCGAGGTATACGCAGCAGGGCATGAGTTTCTTGGCATCGAGAGCGATTGCTTCAACCATTGCAGCAGCAGCAGCGCCCGGAGCATACCAAGCGGAGGTGCCGAGGAGGCCAGTCAGCGTAGCGCCGCCAACCTTGGTCTGAGCAACAGCGTCATCCAGCTGTTCTTTCGTAAGGAGCTGGGTAACAGGAATGCCACGATAAGTAGCCAGGCTCGTCAGAGGAACCATGGTCTTGTCGCTGTGGCCGCCGATAACCGTGCCATCGATGTCGGTCGGAGTTGCCGGATAGCCAGCTTCCTGCAGAGCCTTGGACAGGAAATAACGGAAACGGCTGCTGTCGAGCATACCGCCCTGACCGAGAACGCGGTTGCGCGGCAGCTTGGAATCTTTCAGCGTCAGGAACGTCATAGCGTCCATCGGGTTGGAGATGATGATGAAGATAGCGTTCGGAGAATACTTCAGCGCCTGGTCAACAACACCTTTGACGATTTTTGCATTTACGCCGATGAGTTCTTCACGAGTCATGCCCGGTTTACGCGGCATACCGGAAGTAACAACGACAACATCGGAACCTTCCGTCGGTGCATAGCCGTTTTCGTCACCGATTTCAGCCGTAACGCCCGTTACCGTGGTGTCAAAGTTCAGAAGATGTGCCGTCTGCATGATGTCCATAGCCTTGCCTTCAGCAAAACCTTTCTTAATGTCCACCAGCATAACTTCGCTGCAGAAATTCTTTACTGCCAGCACATTTGCTACGGTAGCGCCTACGTTACCTGCACCAACAACTGTTACCTTCATAATCAAATGCCTCCTTAGAATTAGAAAGCGACTCCCGAAACCAACTAAATAACTATAATAGAAACCGCTTTCGGAATGCCATGAATTATGAATCACACTTATGATTCATTACGTGATAATTATAACAAAGTAGGACGAAAAAATCAACAAAAAGCGGCAAATATTTTTATTATTTTTTATCTTATCATAAATTTGTTTAATAGTCTTATGACCTGCTAACAAGAAAAATGACCAGTCAAAACTGACCGGTCATTTCCCCTAAAAAGCTATCCTATTGTTCTTCAAACATATCCTTGCCGACACCGCACAGAGGGCAGACAAAATCCTCCGGCAAATCCGCAAAAGCCACACCCGGAGCCAAATCATACTCACTGTCGCCCTGCGCCTCATCATAAATCCAGCCACAAACCGTACAAACCCAAGTCTTCATCACAAGCCCTCCTAACACCTAACACCACGAACCCATAAAGGTATATCGTCGCCCGGCGCTCAAGGACGAGCGCCGTCAGCCGTAAATCCCGTGATGGGATTTCAGGCTGAGGTTTCTTTTGGTACTTTTCTTTGCATCAAAGAAAAGTACACACAACCACTCTGTTACTAGTTAGGAACTTCTATCCAATTCAAGCTAAATCCTGCCAAGCAAGAAAATTATTTCCCAAGCCGTTCCTTAACGCCTCGAAAAAAATCATAGGGCACGGCAATATTACCATTCATTCCCGTCCCCATCTCTATCCCGGGCCGGTTCGTCCCATGGAAATCCGTCCCGCCCGTAGGCAGCAAATCATATTTCTGAATCATCTGCGCCGCAAACTCCTCATCTTCGGCAGAGTAATTAGGGTAGAACCGTTCCATGCCATCAAGCCCCAAACGATGCAATTCCACAATGGCCTGTTCCTGCTGCTGGCGGTTGTCCAAACTTCCCAACCCGATATTTTTATGGAAATGTGCCAAAGACGTTATGCCGCCCGCTTCGTGAATAATGGGCAGAGCCTCTTCCGCCGTAATATTGAAATTCAGCCCCATCTCCACCACTGCCGGGTCAAGGTAATTATCCCAAAGGGGCTGGGCTCTATCGTAGAGATGCAGGGACACCAGATAACGCATTACCGCATAACGGTCCAATAGTCCTTTATAGGTGAATTCCTGTACCTTTTCCAGACTGATGTCCAAGCCCTTGCGGCGCACAAACTCGATGATATCCTCAATGCGCCCTTCCTTAATAGCACGGATTTTCTTATACATGGCCTGAAAGGCAGGATTCTGCGCATCAAATCCTAGGCATACCACATGAATCTTGAGCCCCTGAAAATCTGCCGTCAGTTCCATGCCATTGATGAATTCCACGCCAGCCTTTTCGGCGGCAGCTGCCGCCTCATCCGAGCCTGCAATCACATCATGGTCCGTCAGCGCAAAGGCTGCCAGTCCCTGCTCCTTGGCATGAACCGCCAATTCTCCCGGCGTAAAGCTGCCATCCGACACCAGAGAATGTACGTGCAAATCAATTTTCTTCATTATATCCTCACTATCCACATCTATAAAAATTTACTTACCTCTTAACTCTGCCTGAGCCGCGAAGAAATTATACACGGCTTCCGCCGCAGGCTTATTCATACCAGGAGCCATAGCCAGCTCCTCCACAGTGGCCGCCTTAATCTTATTGATACTGCCAAAGTGACTCCAAAGAGCCTGCCGCCGTTTCGGCCCAATGCCGACAATATGGTCGAGCACCGACACCAGATTGCGCTTGCCTCGCAGTTTGCGATGATAAGTGATGGCAAAGCGGTGCGCCTCATCACGAATCCGCTGAATCAGATAGAGCGCCTGACTATGGCGCGGCAAGACCACCGGCTCAGGATTTCCTTCGGTGAACACAAGTTCAAACTGCTTGGCCAGACCAACCACTGGTACGTGCATATGCCCCGCCACATTGCGGATGATTTCCAACGCCGAGGAAAGCTGTCCCTTGCCGCCATCGATGATAATTAAATCCGGCAGTTCTTCCTCCGGCAAATCCACATAACGGCGGGTCGTTACCTCCCGCATGGAGAGAAAATCGTCCGGCTTGCCCTCGGTGCTCTGAATCTTAAACCGCCGATAATCGCTTTTCTTGGGCAAACCGCCTTCAAAGACCACCATGGACGCCACCGTTTCACTGCCCTGATTATGGGAGATATCGAAACATTCCATGCGGTCGGGCGGTTTGGGCAGGCCCAGATAACGGCCCAGCTCCTCCACCGCGCCCAAAGTCTGGTCATTGGCCTGCTTGATACGGGCCGCTTCATCATGGAGGTATTTCTCCGCGTTGGAAGCCGCCATATCCACAATATCTTTTTTCGTACCACGCTGCGGCAGGATAAGCTGGACTTTGGCCTTCTGTTTCTTCGCCGACAGCCATTTTTCCAATAGCTCCTGTTCCGTCTGCGGAATTTCAAGCGGCAAAAGAATTTCCCGCGGGATAAACGTGGCTCGATGATAATACTGCTGCAAGAAGGCCGCTAGTACCTGCCCGTCGCTTTCATCCTCACTGCCCTGCAAAAGGAAATGCTCCCGGCCAATCATCTTGCCTCCGCGAATCATAAAGACCTGCACGACAACACCGATTTCGGAACGGGCCAGCCCTATAGCATCCTGGTCACCGGCCCCCGTGACGATATTCTGCTTTTCGGCCACCTTGCGCACGGCGAGCAGCTGGTCGCGCAGGCGTGCCGCAATTTCAAAGTGAAAATTCTCGGCCGCCTGCTCCATGCGCAGCTGCAATTCACGCTCCACATCCTCGGTGCGCCCCTCCAAAAAGAGCAGCACCGCCCGAATCATGGCATCGTAATCGCCTTTTTCTACTTTGCCTGCGCAGGGTGCCAGACACCGCTTAATATGATACTCCAAACAGGGCCGTTCCTGCAAATGCTTGCAGGTGCGCAAAGGAAAAAGCCGCCGCAAAAGTTTCAGGCTCTCATGTACCGCCGTGGCATTCGTATAGGGGCCAAAGTACCTTGCTCCATCCTTCAGAATCCTGCGAGTGATAAACACGCGCGGGAAATCCTCCTGCAGGGTCACCTTCACATAGGGATAACTTTTATCGTCCTTGAGGCTGATATTATAACGGGGCCGATGCTTCTTAATCAGATTGCACTCTAAGATAAGGGCCTCCACTTCCGAGGCGGTCATGATGATTTCAAAATCCGCAATATGGGAAACCATGGCCCGCACTTTGGGCGTGTGATTCTTGCCGGACTGAAAATACTGCCGCACCCGGTTCTTCAGCACAATGGCCTTGCCAACATATATAATACGCCCCTCGGCATTCTTCATTATATATACGCCGGGCTTATCCGGCAGTAATTTTAACTTTTCCTCAACGATCTCCGTCATAATCTCACTTCCTCCCCATCCTTATTTTCTATAATATCACACTATACACCAAAAATATGAAAATTTCTTGTATACATGATTCTTTATTCTTTTCAGGAATGATTCGATACCTTCACTTTATTATTGACCCCTCAAAAAAATTGTGCTACAATTCAATCCATAGTTGTTTAGCAATAGGTCTTAATACCTGTTGCTGTACAATATGATACAACAATCATCAATAATACCAATCTAGTTGTAAAGTTTTAGGAGGTAATCCTATGTTCAAACGCATTTTAATTGCTAACCGTGGCGAAATCGCCGTGCGCATTATCCGTGCCTGCCAGGAGCTGGACATTGAAACCGTGGCTGTTTATTCTGACGCCGATGCCAATGCCCTGCATGTGAGACTTGCCGATATGGCTGTCAATGTCGGCCCGGAAGACGCTCTGGAAAGCTATCTCAATAAACCGGCCATCCTCAAAGCTGCCCGTGAAACCCATGCCGATGCCATTCATCCCGGTTATGGTTTCCTCTCCGAAGATGCAGACTTTGCCGAACAGGTAACGGAAGCCGGCATCACTTGGATTGGCCCCATGCCGGAAACCATCCGCCTTGTCGGTGACAAGGACATTGCCCGCGCTTCTATCGCTCCTTCCGGCATTCCGATGGCCAAGGGCAGCGACCCGCTGACGAGCAACGAGGAAGCCATCAAGGTTGCCACTGAAGTCGGCTATCCCGTTATCCTGAAGCCGGTATCCGGTGGCGGCGGCAAGGGCATGTGCGTAGCACATGACGAAAATGACCTCAAGAACATCCTGAACCTCTTGGTGGACATTACCAAGACCAAATATTACTTCGAGCATTATATCGAGCGCTCCCGCCATATCGAAGTGCAGATTGTGGCCGATAACTACGGTGAAGTTCTCCATCTGGGCGAACGTGAATGCTCCCTGCAGCGCCGTAATCAGAAACTCCTGGAAGAATCGCCGTCCATCGCGCTCACGCAGGATATGCGCAACCGCGTAGGCAGACTGGCGGTAAAGGCTGCTAAGAGCGTTCACTACTCCAATATCGGTACGGTTGAGTTCCTGCTTGACCTGTCCAACAACGAATTCTACTTCATGGAAATCAACCCGCGCATTCAGGTTGAGCATGGCATCACCGAAGCCGTCACGGGTATCGACCTCGTGCGCACGCAGATTCGCATTGCCGCTGGTGAAGCACTGGAAATCACCCAGGAAGATGTGAATTTCACTGGCCACGCTATCGAATGCCGCATCAACGCCGAAGACCCGGAAAACAACTTCATGCCCTGCCCGGGACAGATTACGTTCCTGCATGAACCCAGCGGCCCGCGTGTCCGTTTCGACTCCGGTGTAACGGCAGGTCTTTCCATTGAGCCTTACTACGATTCCATGATTGCCAAGATTATCGTTCATGGCCGCACCCGTGGTGACGCCATCAAAATCATGGAACGTGCCCTCAAGGAATTCCGCATTGACGGCGTCAAGACTACCGTTTCCCTGCACAAGAAAATCCTCAAGGATACCTACTTCCGCACGGGCAACATTGACACCCAGTTCATCAAGAAACGCATGGATGCCTATGAAGCTGCCCCGAAAGATACCAAGGATATGAACGAGGAAGAACTCGCCAACACCATCAGCGAAAGTATGTACTTCGCATAATTCTTGATAAAAGCCAAAGAACGGTACAGCATTTCCTTCACTTAGAAGCTTCGCTTCAAACGTTACGGAAAACGCTGTACCGTTCTTTTTTATTGCTATATCTTGATAATAAACTCAAAACAGGCATCGCCGGAGAAGCTCACGGTAGTGCCTGTTGTATTGCTTAAATTAATTATTTGAGCTGAGCAGCAACTTCAGCAGCGAAGTCATCCTGCTTCTTTTCGATACCTTCGCCCAGCTGGAAGCGGGTGAATTCGGTAACCTTAACGTCGCCCAGAACGTCTTTGATGGTCTTTTCGGAATCCTTAACGAAGATCTGTTCGTTGAGGCAAACTTCCTTGTAGAACTTGTTGATACGGCCTTCAACCATGCGTTCGATGATGTTAGCCGGTTTGCCTTCTTCTTCAGCCTGCTTGCGGAGAACTTCCTTCTCATGTTCGAGAGCGGAAGCATCAACGCCATCACGGTCAACAGCCATCGGAGCAGCTGCAGCGATCTGCATAGCGATGTCCTTGCCGAGCTGTTCGTCGCCGCCCGTCATGTTAACGAGAACGCCGATTTTACCGCCCATGTGGATGTAGCTGGCGAGACGGCCTTCGGTTTCGTAGCAAGCGAAACGACGCAGGGAAATCTTTTCGCCGATGGTAGCCGTAGCTTCGGTAATCAGCGTGGAAACCTTCTTGCCTTCGATTTCGCTGTCGTTCAGAGCGTCCATGTCAGCCGGCTTCGTAGCAACGATGTGCTCAGCAACCTTAGCCAGGAGTTCTTTGAACTGGTCGTTGCCAGCAGCAAAGTCGGTTTCGCAGTTGATTTCAACAACGCAGCCCGTCTTGCCATCAGCAGCAACGAAAGCACCTACAGCACCTTCAGCAGCTACGCGGCCAGCCTTCTTCTCAGCTTTGGCAATGCCCTTTTCACGGAGCCAGTCAACAGCCTTGGCAGCGTCACCATCGGTAGCCGTCAGAGCCTTCTTGCAGTCCATCATGCCTGCGCCCGTCTTTTCGCGCAGTTCTTTAACCATTGCAGCCGTAATTGCCATTTATTATTTCCTCCCTAAATTCGCAAATAATATAAAAGGGTAAGGGATAATAGTCCCTTACCCCATAAGTTTTACCTTGAGCGAGTAATCAATTACTCAGCGGCAGCTTCTTCAGCGTCGCCGCCTTCACCCTGACGGCCTTCCATGATGGCATCAGCCATACGGCCAGTCAGCAGTTTCACAGCGCGGATAGCGTCATCGTTACCCGGGATTACGTAGTCAACTTCATCCGGATCGCAGTTCGTGTCAACGATAGCAACGATAGGAATGTTGAGCTTACGAGCTTCAGCAACAGCGATGCGCTCTTTGCGCGGGTCTACTACGAACAGAGCACCGGGGAGCTTGTTCATTTCTTTGATACCGCCGAGATACTTTTCGAGCTTTTCCATTTCATGACGGAGGCCCTGAACTTCTTTCTTCGTCAGAACTTCGAAAGTGCCATCAGCTTCCATAGCTTCGAGTTCCTTCAGGCGGTTAACGCGCTTCTGGATAGTCTGGAAGTTGGTCATCATGCCGCCGAGCCAACGTTCGTTAACGTAGAACATGTTAGCACGGAGAGCTTCTTCTTTGATAGCTTCCTGAGCCTGCTTCTTCGTACCAACGAAGAGGATGCTCTTGCCTTCAGCGGCAACGTCACGCAGGAATGCGTATGCTTCATCAACCTTCTTAACGGTCTTCTGCAGGTCGATGATGTAGATACCGTTACGCTCCGTAAAGATGTATTTAGCCATCTTCGGGTTCCAACGGCGGGTCTGGTGTCCGAAATGAACACCTGCTTCAAGTAACTGTTTCATGGAAATAACTGCCATGTTGGTGCACCTCCTGTTTTTTTCTTCTGGGCTCCTCATCCTCTGCACCACCTCCATACCAAGAGGCACAGGGCAGATATCGGTAACCCATGCTTTTTTCTTACACCGCGAAAAATTATATCATAAGAAGAAGCGGGGCGCAATACCCCGCAAAAAATATTTATCTTTATAATTACGCACAAAGCCCGGTGACTGATAATGCCTTCCCGTCGCGTTAGGCAAGCCTGCATAAGCAGAGGGAAAGTATTATCAGTCACCGGGCGTCTTAGCAGCTAGATGTAAACCTCACCTTATACTATTACAACGTAGTTACTTCCTCGCCTGCATACGGTTAATGGCACTGAAGAGTGCCTGTATGGAAGCGGTGATAATATCCGTATCCATGCCGGCCCCCCAATGGATGGTGCCTGCTTCATCCTTAATGCCAATATAGGCAATGGCCCGGGAATGCTGGCCGATTTCGAGAGCGTGCTCACTATAGGTAAGGTCTTTATACGTTATGCCCAGATTCTTCTGCAGGGCATTGGACACGGCATCCAAACGGCCGTTGCCCTTAGCGACAAAGGTTTCCGGCTGGCCGTTTATCTTGATGTCCACGGTGCCGGAACGGGTACCGTCCGGTTCCTTCTTTAATAAGAAATCAACCAATTCATAGGGGTCCGCTACATTGACGTATTCATGCTGGAAAATCTGATAGATTTCATCCGGCATAAGTTCTTTGTGCTTGTGGTCGGAAACGGATTTTACGCAGTAACCGAAATCCTCCCGCATCTTCTTGGGCATATCGATGCCGTACTTCTGCTCCATGATAAAGCCCACGCCCCCCTTGCCGGACTGGCTGTTGATGCGGATGACGTCGCCATCGTATTCGCGGCCCACATCCTGCGGGTCAATATAAAGATAGGGAAGCGTCCACTTGTCGGGATTCTTCTCGTCCTTCCACTTCATCCCCTTGGCAATGGCATCCTGATGAGAGCCGGAGAAGGCAGCAAAGACCAACTTGCCAGCATAGGGCTGACGGTAGCTGACCTGCATGCGGGTCAGGCGTTCGTAAGTATCGACAAGGTCGGACATGTTGGAAAAGTCCAGTCCTGGGTCTACGCCCAAGGCAAACATATTCATGCCCACGGTGACGATATCCACATTGCCCGTGCGCTCACCGTTGCCGAACAGGGTTCCTTCCACTCGGTCAGCGCCGGCCAAAAGCCCCATTTCCGTATCGGCTACGCCGCAGCCGCGGTCATTGTGGGGATGGAGGGACAGCACCACATTGTCGCGGTATTTCAAATGCTTATTCATATAGGCAATCTGCATGGCATAGACATGGGGCATGGACATTTCCACCGTTACGGGCAGATTGATGATGGCCTTGCGGTCTGCCGTAGGCTGCCATACATCCAGCACTGCATTGCAGACTTCCAAAGCGTATTCCGGTTCCGTGCCCGTGAAGGATTCGGGCGAATACTCAAAGCGATAGTTTTCTCCGGCTTCTTCCGTGAGCTCTTTGAGGAGCTTTGCTCCTTCCACCGCAATCTGCTTGATTTCTTCCTTGGACTTACGGAACACCTGCTCACGCTGCGCCACCGAAGTGGAATTATAGACATGAACGATGGCGTTCTTGACCCCTTTCAACGCCTCGAAGGTCTTGCGAATGATATGCTCGCGGGCCTGGGTCAATACCTGAATGGTCACATCATCCGGGATAAGGTCATCTTCCACCAGACGGCGCAGGAATTCATACTCCGTTTCCGAAGCAGCCGGGAAGCCCACCTCGATTTCCTTAAAGCCGACTTTCAGCAGCATCTTGTAGAACTCCAGCTTTTCATCCAGGTTCATGGGGATAATCAGGGCCTGATTGCCATCCCGCATATCCACACTGCACCATACCGGCGCCTTGTCAGGAGCATCCTTCTTTGCCCATTCCAGATCAATCTCCGGCGGCATGAAATATCCTTTGCTGTATTTCTGATAATTCTTCATCGGCTTTCCCCTCCATATCAAAAAAATCCCTTCATCTCCTTAAACAAGGAGACGAAGGGATTTACTTTAACGGCTTACAATATTTACGCGTTTCCTTGTGTCGTATACTACGATAACACAAAGAGTCTAATTTGGCAAGGTTTTTGTGTAACTTTGTAAACCATTTTGCTCATTCGCTCAAAGCTGAGCGAATGGCATTGCAGGTTTCCTCATAAACTTTTTCCACCTGCACGGCCAAAGGCTCTAGTTCATCACAGTTCTTACCAGCCCGAACAGCCTGCACCATTTCATCAGCCGCAGCAAAAAGCCGCATGAGGCTGAGATTTCCTGCCGTCCCTTTTAAGGTATGGACATGCTTGCCCGCTGTTTCCAGATTGCCTGCGGCAAAACTTTCCTTGAAGTGGGCAAAGGATCCATCCCCTAAGAATTTCAGCAAAAATTTGTGGTACAAGGCCACGTTTCCCATAAAGCGTTCCAATCCTTTATTGTAATCAACACCTGCATCACTGAAGACCTGTTTGATGTCCAACTGCTCCATACAGCTCGCTTCCCTTCTACAACACCTATGGCTTTAATTATTTGATAAACTGATCAATCGCCTTATTCAGCTGTTCGAGAGCCTCCTGATCATTATCCCGCACGGCATCCACAATGCAGTGTTCCATATGGTCCTTGAGGATAATCTTGCTGACTCCGTTAATGGCGCTTTTGACCGCCGACAGCTGAATCAGTACCTCGCTGCAGTCACGGCCGTCCTCCACCATGGTCTTGATGGACTCCAGGTGGCCAATAAGCCGGGACATGCGGTTCAACACCGCTTTGGTATGGGCATGGCTGTGGGTGTGACCGTGGCCATGTCCGTGGGAATGTGTTACGACTGTGCCGTCTGCCAGCACATGGGTATGTTCATGTTCGTGGTGTTCCTGTTTGCTATGTTCCATAACATTATTCTACCGCAATTATAATATTCTCGCCGTTGATGTTCCATTCCTTCTCGGTGCCGGAAAGTTTTCCATAATTTACTTCGTCAGCGAGAGTAATTTCTTTGAGATAGTCCTCATTCTTCGCCACAATGGCCTGCAGTTTTTCATTGCCGGACAGGCTGACTTTGATATGGTCGGTGACCTCAAAGCCATTTTCCTTACGCATGGTCTGTACCTTGCTGATGATTTCGCGAACGAAACCTTCTTCTAAGAGTTCTTCCGTCAGCGTGGTGTCGAGCGCAATGGTCACGCCGTTGTAACGCTGGCAGTTAAAGCCTTCGGTCTGCGCCATGGAAACTTCCACATCTTCGGTCGTGAGCGTCACTTCGCCATCCGGCAGAGCCACGACGAGTTTGCCCGTGGCATCGAGTTCAGCCTTGGCCTTATGCCCGTTGAGTTTTTCCAGAGCGGCCTTGACGGCACCAATCTGCTTGCCGACCTTCGGGCCAAGCACACGGAAGTTTGGCTTGAAGCTGTAGGTCAGATATTCTTCCATATCGTCCTTGAACACAACTTCCTTGACGTTGAGTTCGTCTTCGACAATTTCCTTGAAGAAGTCGGAGAGTTCGCGTTCTGCATTCACATACATATGGGCAACCGGCTGGCGGTTCTTGATGTTGGTTTCGTTGCGGGATGCACGGCCCAGAACAACGATTTCGAGCACGAGTTCCATGTTCTTTTCGAGCTCTTCATCAATCCAGGCCTCGTTGACCACCGGATAATCAGCCAGATGAACAGATTCCGGCGCATTTTTATCAATGCTGCAAACGAGGTTGCGGTAGATGGATTCGGTGATGAACGGAACCAGCGGAGCGGCAGCTTTGGCCGTGGTAACGAGTGCCGTCCAAAGGGTCATGTAAGCATTGATCTTATCCTGCTCCATGCCCTTGGCCCAGAAACGGGCACGGCTGCGGCGCACATACCAGTTGGACAGTTCGTCCGTGAAGGCCTGCAGTGCCTTGGCTGCTTCCGTAACCTTGTAATTTGCAAGGTCACTGTCCACTTCCTTGACCATGGTATTGAGGCGGCTCAGCACCCACTTATCCATGACCGGCAGCTTATCGTAATCGAGCGTGTACTTCGTGGCATCGAAGTTGTCGATGTTGGCGTAGAGCACGAAGAACGCATAGGTATTCCAGAGCGTGCCCATGAACTTGCGCTGACCTTCCTGCACTGCATCATCATGGAAGCGGTTCGGCAGCCACGGAGCGCTGTTTTCGTAGAAGTACCAGCGGATAGCGTCTGCGCCATGCTGACCGAGTGCCTGCATGGGGTCAACAGCGTTGCCCTTGGACTTACTCATCTTGCGGCCGTCCTTATCCTGTACATGACCGAGCACGATGACGTTCTTGTACGGTGCTTCATCAAAGAGCAGCGTGGAGATGGCAATCAGCGAGTAGAACCAGCCACGGGTCTGGTCAACGGCTTCGGAGATGAAGTCTGCCGGGAAGCGCTTCTCGAAGATGTCCTTGTTCTCAAACGGATAATGCCACTGGGCAAACGGCATGGAACCGGAGTCGAACCAGCAGTCGATAACTTCCGGTACACGATGCATTTCCTTACCGCATTCCGGGCATTTGATGGTCACGGCATCGATGTACGGACGGTGCAGTTCGATATCGTCCGGGCAGTTGTCGCTCATTTCCTTGAGTTCGGCAATGGAGCCAATTGTGTGCTGATGGCCGCATTCGCATTCCCAAACCGGCAGCGGCGTGCCCCAGTAACGGTTACGGGACAGGCCCCAATCCTGCACATGTTCGAGCCAGTCACCGAAACGGCCTTCGCCGATGGATTTCGGAATCCAGTTGACCTTGTTGTTGTTGGCAATCAGCTTGTCTTTGACATCCGTCATCTTGATGAACCAGGTTTCACGCGCATAGTAGATCAGCGGCGTGTCGCAGCGCCAGCAGTGCGGATAGCTGTGCTCGAACTTCGGTGCCTTGAAGAGCTTGCCGCTCTTTTTGAGGTCGTCGATAATCAATGGGTCAGCATCCTTGACGAATACGCCAGCCCAGTCGGTTTCTTCCGTCATTTCGCCCTTGTTGTTGACGAACTGGACGAACGGCATATCGTACTTGCGGCAGACGCGGTTATCGTCCTCACCAAATGCCGGGGCGATATGAACGATACCCGTACCATCGGAAGTCGTAACATAGTCATCGCAGACCACGAAGAAGGCCTTTTTCTTGAGCTTGCCGACAGCATAGTCATAGAGGGGTTCATATTCGCGGTATTCGAGGTCCTTGCCCTTGTACTTTTCGAGGACTTCGCGTTCGCCTTCGACACCTTCAAAGACCGTATCCACGAGGGCTTCGGCCATGTAGTAAACCGTGCCGTCAACCTTGATTTTCACGTAATCCACTTCCGGGTTCACGCAGAGGCCGAGGTTGGAAGGCAGCGTCCAGGGAGTCGTCGTCCAGGCGAGGAAGTAAGCATCTTCGTCTTTTACCTTGAACTTAACCATGGCAGAACGCTCTTTGACGTCCTTATAGCCCTGAGCTACTTCGTGGGAAGACAGCGGGGTGCCGCAGCGCGGGCAGTAAGGAACGACCTTATGGCCCTTGTAGAGCAGGCCCTTCTTCCAGATTTCCTTAAGTGCCCACCATTCGGATTCAATGAAGTCATTTTCGTAGGTGATGTAGGGATGTTCCATATCAGCCCAGAAGCCAACGACATCGGAGAATTCTTCCCACATGCCCTTGTACTTCCAAACGGATTCACGGCACTTCTTGATGAATGGCTCGATGCCGTATTCTTCAATCTGTTCCTTGCCGTTGATGCCCACGAGCTTTTCGACTTCGAGCTCTACCGGCAGACCGTGCGTATCCCAGCCAGCCTTTCTAAGAACCTTCTTGCCCTTCATGGACTGGTAGCGCGGCAGCATATCCTTGATAACGCGCGTCAGCACATGACCGATATGCGGCTTGCCGTTAGCCGTCGGCGGGCCATCATAGAACGTAAAGGTATCGCAGCCTTCACGCTGGTCAATCGCCTTCTGCGCGATGTTATTTTTCTTCCAGAAATCCAGAACTTCCTTTTCTCTGTCCACGAAGTTCAAATTGGTGTCAACCTTGCTGTACAAACGAACTCCTCCTCCAAAATACAAAAAACCTGCATCCCAAAAACAGGATGCAGGTATACCTACACTTATAAACCACCTATTTTTCACGTACCATCATACGCTATTCCGTAACGGGGAATACCGGCGAAGCTTACTGCCTCCCAAAAGGAATTTCAGCCCGCTGCTCCGAAGTGATTTTCGCCCCCTAATACTCTCTACCGGCTTGCACCTGCCCCGGCTCGCTAAAGATTTCTTTCAGAGGTTACTGTCTTCATCAACGCATTTACACATTAACAGGTCATAGTTTATCATAAATTCCACACAAATACAACGGCAATTTGCAAATTATGCCAAATTGGCAGCTTCACTCTGCAATTCGATAAGGTATCTGCCCACGGCATCCTGCCAGCGCGGCAATGGCTTAAAGCCAGCTTCGACCAGCGCCGCCTTGCTCATGCGGGAATTTTTCGGCCGCACGGCCTTGGTCGGATAAGCCGAAGAATCCACCGGCGTAACTGTAACGTCCCTGCCCGCCTGACGGAAAACTTCTGCGGCAAACTCAGCCCAGGAGCAAAAACCTTCATTGGTCGCATGATAGACACCGTATTTTTCCGTAGCTGCCATATCAGCCAGCAGCACCGCCAAATCCCGCGTGTATGTGGGCGAACCAATCTGGTCGCCGACCACGGTGAGTTCCTTGTGGGTCTTAGCAAGGTTCAGCATCGTGCGGATAAAATTCTTGCCGTTAATACCGAACACCCAAGAAATGCGGACGATAAAATATTTCTGCAAGAGTTCCTGCACAGCCTGTTCGCCGAGCAACTTCGACTTGCCGTAAACATTCTGCGGCCCCTTGCTGTCAGCAGGTTCATAAGGTTCTTCCCCATCCCCGGGAAAGACATAATCCGTGCTGATATAAATCATCTTGGCACCGATTTCAGCACAAGCCTTCGCAATATGCCGCGTGCCTTCGGCATTGACCGCCATACACTTTTCCTGTTCATCTTCCGCCTTATCCACCGCCGTATAAGCCGCACCATGCAGCACCACATCCGGCGCATATTCCTTGATATATTTTTCCACAGCCGCACCATCGGTCAGAGAAAAATCCTTGCTCGACACCCCCTGCACCTCAACGCCACGGCACTTGAACTCATTGACACAATCATGCCCTAACTGACCAGTCACCCCTGTGACCAAAACCTTCATTAAGAACATCCTCTCCATTTATATCAAATAATAATTTTCTCAATGTTAGTCATAATTCTACACAAACGGGCAAACTCCTGCAAATTTTACCGCTTTACGGATAAAAAGATGGAGCAACTCCACGACGCAAAAAAGAGCAGAGATTTATGTGTTCTCTGCTCCTTGACTATATAACTTCTAAAACACAACAGCCGAACGCCTGCTAATCCTGCTGTACATCAGTAAGATTGCTGTGTGCCTTTACCCAATCCAACAGTTCCTCGTATCCTATATCTCCAGAAGCAAGCGCAAGAATCTCGTCAGACAGCTCCTTTTGCGTGTATTCCAGCTCAATATCGTTGATTGCCAGAAAAACTAGCATCGTCATCGTTCCTATGCGCTTGTTGCCGTCTATGAAAGCATGGTTCATCACCAAACCATAGCAAAGCCTTGCCGCTTTCTGCTCAACAGTTGGATAGAGTTCTGAACCGCTGAAACTTTGATAAGGTTGAGCCAAGGCTGAATCAAACATTCCTTCATCCCTAAAGCCAAAGGAACCGCCTGTTTCTTCGATGCAACGCTGATGGATAGCCAGAATTTGTTCTTTGGTTAATATTTTCATTTAGCAAGCACCTTCAGTGCTTCCATGTTCTTATGCATCAGGCGCTCCGTTACAGCCATGACCTCTTCATCAGAGGCGACAGCTTCTTCTTCCACCTGCTTATATTCAATCAGGACATACTTAGGGGCGTTGTTTTTCATGATCACGACAGAGCCACTGGCATCTACCATGTGGGCAATCTTGGAAAAATTCTGGTTAGCTTCGGTCATCGAGACCATGTTTGCAGTATTAACCATCATCGTCATTCGCTCCCTTCTAAAGTTTCTGTTAGGTATAATATATCCTATTTTTTCAAAAGATGCAAGGTATTATCAGCCACCGGGCGTCTTGGTTAATGCGATGTCAACGTCCCCCAAACACCATCTTTATACAACTTCTGCAGCTCAACGGTATAAATTTCCCCGCAAGTCACTTCATCATCCGTATAAACGCGGATATAGTTATCCGTCAGTCCATCGGTTATGCCCTCGGTGTTGGTTTCAAAGAGTACCCGCATGGTCTTGCCCAAAAAGCTCTTATGGAACTCCTCGGTCTTGCGGGCCGCCAGTTCCTGCATGCGGTGCGCACGTTCCTTTTTCACCGTTTCCTGAATCTGGTCCTTGCGCTCTGCCGCCGGCGTGCCGCTGCGCTTAGAATACGGGAACACATGCATGCGGGAGAAGTTCATCTTCTCCACAAATTCCAGTCCCCGGGCAAACTGTTCTTCCGTTTCCCCCGGAAAGCCCACGATAATATCTGTGGACACGGCCACGCCCGGCACTTCCCGCTCCACTTGCTCAATCAGGCGGCCAAACTCTGCCGTGTCGTAATGGCGGTTCATATCCTTGAGCACTTCATCGGAACCTGCCTGCAAGGGCAGATGCAGATGCGCACAGAAACGCTCATCCTCGCGAATAAGGGCAAATAAATCCGGTGACAGTTCAATAGACTCCAAAGAACCCAGACGCAGGCGCTTTAAGCCCTCCACCTTGAGCACTTCCCGGCAGGCATCAGCCAGCGTAATCTCGCCGCCCAAATCCTTGCCATAAGCGCCCAAATGAATGCCCGTCAGCACGATTTCCTTAAAGCCGGCATCCACGAGTTTCTTGGCTTCGCTGTGAATCTTATCCAAATGCCGCGACTTCACGGGGCCGCGGGCATAGGGAATGATGCAGTAGGAGCAGAAATTCTGACAGCCGTCCTCAATCTTGAGGAATGCACGGGTGCGCTGAGGCATATCGTAGATGGGAATATCCTCGAACTCATGCGCCTCCATGATATTGCCCACTTCGTCCAATATACCGTCTTCACGCGCCGCCTGTTCCACGTATTCCACAATCTTACTGCGTTCCTTCGTGCCCAGGACCACGCGCACGCCTTCAATGGCCTTGATTTCTTCGGGGTGAACCTGCGAATAGCAGCCGCATACGGCGATGATTGCCTTATCATTGGTACGCTGTGCACGGCGGATAATCTGCCGGGACTTTCTATCACCCAGACTCGTCACCGAGCAGGTATTTATCACATAAAAGTCTGCCTTTTCCTCGAAGGGTACGATATCGTAGCCGCTTTTCTTGAACAGACCTTCCATGGTTTCCGTTTCAAACTGATTGACCTTGCAGCCCAAGGTCGTAAGTGCCACCTTTGGCAATATACTTCTTCCTTTCTTTAATAAGCCTTCCCCTATGGGGAAGGTGCCGAACGCAGTGAGGCGGATGAGGTTCAGCGACCACCCAAGTCTCCATTTTCATACTGCGCTATTGTTACTGCGGCAATAGCTGCGGTTTCCGCCCGCAGGATTCTGGGGCCTAAAGTCACCGCCTTACCGCCTGCTTCCTGCACCGCTTGCGCCTCATCGAGCGTAAAACCGCCTTCAGGGCCGATAAGCAATACCAGCCGCTTGCCTTTGGCTCCCTGCAAGCATGATTTTACCGTATAATCCTCTTCATTTTCGTAACAAAAGACAATTTCCGTATCTTCGCCGCTAAAATTCTGGAGCAAAGTTGACATGTCAACAATGGCAGAAACCTCGGTCAAAGCCGTGCGGCCACACTGCTTAGCTGCTTCTTCGGCAATCTTCTGCCAGCGCTGCTGACGAGCCGCCGCTTTTTTCGCATCATAGCGCACCACGCAGTTATGGCTTTTGACGGGGACGATTTCCGTTACGCCAAGCTCTACCGCCTTCTGCACCACATAGTCCATCTTGTCAGCCTTTAAGAGGCACTGTGCAAGCACCAGTTCCAAAGGAGATTCGGTATTGGCCGCGAGGCGTTCTTTCAAGACCAGCGTCACCGCATCTTCCCGAAAGGCGGTCATTTCCATGCGTGCTACACTGCCTTCATCATCTACCACCGTGACTTCCTGCCCGGCCTTAGCCCGCATCACATGCATGAGGTGATGGGCATCACTGCCAGTTATCTCGATGGTGTCGGCAAGCAGCCCTTTGTAAAACAGCCGTCTCATTTATTTTCTCCCCGGCTGATGGTCATGGCCACCCAGCCTTTTTCTTCCGTCACCTTATCCACGACAAAGCCATGGGCCAGGCAGGCTTCCGTCACATCGGCCAGACGCTCGGAGATAATGCCCGATGCCAGCAGGCGGCCGCCTTCGGCCAAATGTTCATCGAGTTCATCAAAGAGCATGATGATGATATCGGCGATAATGTTGGCCACGATTAAGTCCGCCTTGCCGTCAAAGGATTTCAAGATATCGCTGACGCCAGTCTTGACCACATCTTCCACGCCGTTCTGACGGATATTTTCCGCCGCTACATCCACGGCTACCTTGTCGTAGTCCATCGCGGTAACATCCGTGGCGCCAAGTTTAGCGGCGGCAATCGAGAGCACGCCGGAACCCGTACCCACATCAAAAATCCGCATGCCGCCCTTGACAAGCGTTTCCAATTCCCGCAGGCACATTGCCGTAGTCGGATGAGTGCCGGTACCAAAAGCCGAACCGGGGTCAAGCTCAATCACGATATCGTCAGGGCTGGCTTCGTAATCTTCCCAGGTCGGCTTAATGACCAGCATACCGCCCACCTTTTCCGGATGGAAATAAGCCTTCCAATTATCCGCCCAATCCTCATCACGGACGGTATTCCAGGAAATCGTGCAGGGGCCCTTTTCCATATCATCATCCGTCATGGATTTGAAGTCCTTAATCCGCAGTTCAAAGGTGCGCAGCTTGTCATCCAAATCCTCGTCCACAGGCAGATAAGCCTTTACCGTCACGATACTGGTGTCTTCCGCCCGCTCAATGCCGGAAAAATCCCACTGGCCCGCATCGATATAATCGTTCAAAAGCTCCGGGTCTTCAATAACCACACCGGATGCGCCCAGGTCATGATAAATTTCTGCCACCACATCCGTGGCCTCATGGGTAGTCTGAATACTGACTTCCGCCCACTGCATGTACATCGCTCCTTTATATTTTCAGCAATTATCTAATTATATAAGCTTACTCCACCGCCGTCAATCATTTGGGCAAACTCTATAGGCATCAAGCCAGCGACTCCAAAAGGATTTTGACATTTTCCGTGCTATACTCAATCTGCTCAGACCAACGGCGTATTGACTCGTCAAGTTGACCGGTCAATTGACATGTCAAATAGATAAAATCGGCGTTCATCTGTGCATAGGAAAGCACCGTCCCCCAGCCGTACTGCGGTACATGCTCCAGCGCACGATACAGAATATATTGATAGATACGGTCAAAAACCTGCGGAACTTCACCACCAGCCACAAACGGTGCAGCGCGCAACTGCTCCATCTGTGCCGTCCATGCCGCATCAATCGGCTCGGTCTTTTGCATGCAGGCCAGCACAAAATCTGCATCCTCGGCCGTCATACCTGCCTGATAACATAAATCCTCATCACTTGCCGGCAGTGCCAGGCATTGCAATAATTCATGCAGCGACAGTTTCTCGCCGTTTTCTGTCCGAAAACTCAGTGGCGCAGTATCTGCCAATAATAATTCACAGCTTTTTTCACAGCTAAGTCCCACACCAGCCAGCTCATAATCGCCCACCGTCACAAAGAATCGCGGATGATTCGTGCAAATATCACAAAGGATGGACTCATCAGCCCTGCGGATAAGTTCACAGAGTCCATCCTTGCACAGGAACGGACAGCGCTCCTCCGTCCCCAGACGAAACTGCCAGACGCCATCATTCTCAACGATATTTTGCCGGATTTTCTCGCCAAGCGCGCCCTCAAGCTGCTGATATTTTGCCGCCGTTGCCGCATCAATATCAATTTCCCAGCCAGCACAGCAGGTATGCTGACATTTATCGGCCTTGCAGCAGAAAGCCTCATAAAAATCAGGATATATTGTTGTTGAAAGCAAACCAACACTCCTCTTATATACACAGATAAAGATACGCTATATTATAGCATATTTCTCCGCAACATTTTTAGCCCAGGCGGACGAAGCGTGCACCTGGGCTTTTTTACCTATTATCTTTTACTTAAGATTATTTTCTTTGTCGAAGTTCTTCCAGAATTCTTCACGGCTGATTTTCTGACCCTGCTTGTTGACGTAAATAGTCGGGGTGTCTAAATCTGGAATGGGATTGCCCTGTGGGTCATAACCGCTGATAGCATTGGCTTTGTATCCGGTGTACCCCAGAGATTTCATTACCGCTTCAACCTCTTGCCCTTCCTTGATAAGACCACGTTTCATAAGCTCGAATCCATCTTCCAGAGCCTCTTGGAATGAACCGCCTGCCACATTATCAAGCTGTGCGTCGTCCATCTTGCTCATTTTCTTCAATTCTGCTAACGTTGTCATTTGTGATTACTCCCTTCTTTTTTAACCGTTTCCCTGCCATCCGTGCAGGTTTTTCTTCTTTCTATTCTTTATATCCATGAACTCAAAAATTGTGTGGTGAGTCATGGAAAAAATTTAATTTTTTTTGGCATCTCCATAAGTGATTGCCAACATGGTGATATCATCGGACTGTTCCGCATCTCCAACAAATTTCCCCAAATCCGCCCAGACACAGCCCAAAAGCTCCTGCATAGAACGAGCCTTACCTGCTGCTTCACTATTTAGGAAGTCCGCCAGCTTATCCATCGAATACATCCTGCGTTCTTTATTTTCCGCCTCGGTTACGCCATCCGTATAAAGGAAAATGACATCCCCTTTGGTAAGTTGCACTTCATCACTAGCATATTGCCAATCTTCCATCACAGCAAAAGCAAAATTCCGTTTCATGCGCAATGGCTTGAAAACATTGCCATCCTGCTGCTGGCGTAACAACGGCGGATTATGGCCAGCATTCACGAAACGTAACAGGCCAGAACTTAAGTCAAGGACACCGAGGAATACCGTGACAAAAAATGTTTGGTCGTTATTTTCGCACAGGCGTTCATTGGCCTTTATCACGGCTTTTTCGAGTTCATCAGGATTTTCCATGGATAACAAACAAAGTTTCAGGCAGTTCTTCGCTGCAGCCATAAATAGTGCCGCTGGAATGCCCTTGCCGGACACATCAGCAATTACAAAAGCCAAATGATTTTCATCCAGCATATAAAAATCATAAAAATCCCCACCCACGGTTTTGGCTGGCACCATGGATGCGAACATATCGAAGCGACCACCGCCCAAAGTGAAATCGTTGGGCAGCATGCTGAACTGGATTTGCGATGCTACATTCAGCTCCGTAGCAATACGCTCCTTATCAGCTGTGATTTTGGTAAGATTGGCAATATACTCCTGCAGTTCATGCGTCATGGTATTAAAGGAGTTCGCCAACAGCTCAATTTCATCGCCAGTATGAACATCAATCTTCTTTTCCAAATTACCCTTTGCTATTTCCTGTACACCAGTTGTCAGTTTATGAATGGGCCGTACAAACTTCTTTGCTAGTACATGGCTAAGGATTAGCAAGAGCACCAATACCACCAGCAAAGCAGCTGCCAGTATCAGATTGAAGTGATGATAGGACGCATCCACGTTGGTTTGAAAATCCTTCAGCATATTCAGGAACATTTCTCGTATACCATCAGCCTGATTATGCACCACATCAATCGGTGTAAGTATGCCTAAGCTCCAGCCAATGGTTTTCATGGGAGCAAACGCGAGGTAATAGGGAATCCCATTTACTTCGACATAACGTACGCCACTTTTTTTATCGACCATCTCAGTGGCAGCTTTGGCCATAGTGCCGGACAGGGCTTTGCGAATATCATTGCCAGTGGATACAGTGAGGTCACCATTTTCATGTGAGGAAACAACCACCTCACCCTTGTCGGTCAATACAAAACAGGGATAGGGATTGACGGCTGGATTCATCAGCACATCATGCCAGACATCCAAATACATGCCAAATCCCAAAACTCCGGCAAAGCCATTGTCATCATAGTAAGGCGCACCACAGGTAATACAGGGCTTTCCTGTCACATAGTCCGTATACACATCGCTGAACACTAACTTATCTGCCTTCTTGGCCGCCAGATACCATGTACGCTCCCGTGCTTCAAAGATATGAGTTCCATCCATCTCATCACTCGGGCCGTCATCAGGCATGATATCGACCGTGAGAAAATAGCCATGCTCCGAAGCCGCATAGACCGACACCCGGTGCGGTTTGTAGGTTAACGCAATGTTCACCATTTCATCCTGTATCGTCGAAGCAATCCCTATTTCATGCCGCAAGGCCTTGTCCTGGGCAATTTCTTCGTTGCTATAAAGGATATAAGCCTGGCCGCTCAAAATTTTATCTTTCAGCGGGTCAGCGATAGTTCTCTCGTTGTAATACTCCGGATGCTTAGAAATCCTCGTCATGCTTTTGGATAAAACCTTAACATCATTGACGACATCAATAATCAGGTCATCAGCCTGATGAGCCTGTGACGCAGCCAATCGCAGCAAAGTATCTTTTCCCTGACTTTCCGAACTCTGCCATAGTTCAGTTGCTGTTGTTTTGGAAAAATCATTGACCAGCTGCGCCGTAGACTCCTGAATGGCATCATGCGTAAGCAGTGTTATCCCCGTATATATAAGGAAACTTAGACCTATCCCCAATAACATCAGGAGTAATATACGAATTTGTATCTTCATGATAACTCCTCTTTTAGCTAAAACAATTGCTCAGCACGCTTTCCTTATTTAGGGATAATTCTCCACTATGGCTGACAAATCCTTTAATTGACTTTTTCCTGTCAGTGTATACATCCGATTGTCGTGAAGTATCTCGTCTGACCAAGATAGCAAAAGGCACTGTGAAAATGTGGACTATAAATTAATCACACATTTCACAGTGCCTGCTACTGTATTAATCTTTACTTGTTTTATGGCAACTGCTCAGTTGTAGCATAAATGTCAACTAATATATCCATATTAGAATCTTTCAGCATATCCTGTACAAATCCCCTCACACCACACAGCGCAAAGGATTTCTTGACCGCTTTTGCTTGTTTAATCAATCGGAACATTGCACGCAAGCCAGCACTTGAAATGTATTCCAGCCCTGTAAGGTCAAGCGCCAGTTTACTATTCTCTGCCAGCAGCTTTTCCCCTTGCCTGCCTGTTTCATCGGCGTTCATTCTATCCAAACGCCCGCTGATAGATAAGATGACCCAACTGCCTTCCTCTCTGACATCCCAATTCATATTCTCCATAATCTACTCCTTTAATCA
The DNA here is from genome assembly GCF_000687995.1 of Selenomonas ruminantium AC2024. Classification (NCBI taxonomy): domain Bacteria; kingdom Bacillati; phylum Bacillota; class Negativicutes; order Selenomonadales; family Selenomonadaceae; genus Pseudoselenomonas; species Pseudoselenomonas ruminantium. Next base: position 1,247,139 of record NZ_JIAC01000001.1, on the reverse strand, counting down.
GCAACGGATGAAAATCTGTCACATTCCTACAGAAATTATTCATTTTTAATTTTATCGCCTAAATCATCAAAGAACTTTTTGCTGATGCGGCCAAAGATTCCCTGCTGGCCATGGTCTGAACTGTCACGCTTACGCAGTTCGTCCCGGCTCATAACCTTCTTGCCCGTCTTGGCATCATACACATCAAAACGAACGCGAACCGTGGATGTCGGTACGGTGCGAGCTGGATGATAGACTGGCACCGTGTAATCATATCTTTCCTCATGCCAGGTTCCATCCGACCATTTTACTTTACGGGTGGAAGTACGCGTTTCCCAAGAAGTATAGGCATCAATAACATAGGAATCATTATGCCATTTCAGCATCTCCGCCATAACATAGATATCCGCGCCCTCCAGCGGACTGCCGGGCGAAATTGCAACAGTCTTGTCAGCTCTAATCATCTTATACGGCGGGCGGGCTGCTGTTTTAAGGTATTCCTCCAGCATGACCGCCTCAATCAAATCGTTGTCGATTTCTGACTTGTCAACTACGACCACGTCATAAACAATGGCCTTCTTCACCCGCGTAAAATCATAGTGTTCATCCACCCAGTTAATCTTCTCTGCACTGGCCGCCAGCGGATAAGCCATGAGCAAACACAGAACAAGCAACCACCGCCAAGATTGAACAACATGCTTAGACATTTCCTTTACCATCTTCAGCCCCCCTCGCAAATTTCTTATCATAATTTCTTATCATATAGTATTTATCGTACAAATGCGCGTACAACTTAAATGTTTATAACACAATTCAGGTCATTCTCTATCTGGTACATGATGGATGCGCATATACAAAGAATTTTGACCCTTGAAATTGTAATATGATGGTGTAATAAACGTATATATAGACAAAGGTGATAAGGTCAAAAATAACTAAGCACATGAGATAAGGGGGGTATGAGCATGTCAAAGAAGGTCGAATTAAACGAAATGGAACTGGAAAAAGCTTCCGGCGGTAATATTATTAAAGATATCACAAATTTCGTTGAAGATGTGGTCGACGAGGTATCGAAAAATATACTTGGGCTAGACACAAAAGAATTCGCGAAAGTTTATGATAAAACAAATTATGGCGGAGATGACAAAGATGATAGCAGCAAACCAGCATCGTCGATATCACATCAAAACAACAGCATAGCAGATCGTGGCCTGTGAAAAATATCATAAAAAACAAAGAGGTTTGCCGACATAAGTTAGCAAACCTCTTTTTCTTAGACCATAGCGGAGCGCAGGCAGTCACCTGCCCTGCCGCCACGCATCGACCTATCTTGTCTTACTTTTTGAAGAGATTTTTGATGTTATCCAGGAAGCTCTTCTGCTCCGGATTCACCTTATCCCCGCTGATTTCGCCGAACTCTTTAAGAAGTTCCTTCTGGCGCTGGTTGAGGTTCTGCGGCGTGAGCACCTTGATAACCACATGCTCGTCACCGCGTCCATTGCCGCGCAAGTGCGGAATACCGCGCTCACGCAAGCGCAGGATTTTGCCGGACTGCGTGCCGGCAGGTACCTTGACTTCCACCGTACCATCAATGGTCGGCACCTGAACCTTGTCGCCGAGTGCAGCCTGTACAAAGGAAATGGGCACTTCCACGATTACATCATAGCCCTCACGCTGGAAAATCTTATGCGGACGGATAAAGATGTAAACGTAAAGGTCACCATTGCCGCCGCCACGAACGCCAGCTTCACCGCCGCCGCTCACGCGCACGCGGGAACCATTGTCCACGCCTTTCGGGATGTTGACCTTGATTTTCCGCGTAACCTTCTTGCGGCCCGTGCCGTTACAGTTCGAGCAGGGATTCTTGACAATCTTGCCTGTACCATGGCAGCGTCCGCAGGTCGTTTGATTGACCATGCGGCCAAAGGGCGTATTGGCCACAGTCTGGCGAGTACCCGTACCATTACAATCCGGGCAGGTTTCCGGGCTGGTCCCCGGAGCTGCGCCCGTACCATGGCAGTGGTCGCACTGTTCCGTGCGCGGAACAGAAAGTTCCGCTTCCTTGCCAAAGGCTGCTTCTTCAAAGGAAATCTCCAAATCGTAGCGCAGGTCGCTGCCGCGTTCCGGGCCAGGACGGCCGCTGGAACGGCGGCCGCCGCCACCGAAGAACATATCGAAGATATCCCCGAAGCCTTCGCCGCCGCCAAAGCCACCAAAGCCGCCGCCACCGAAACCGCCAAAACCACCGGCTCCACCGCCGCCCATGCCATTTGCGAAGGCATCATGGCCGAACTGGTCATAAGCTGCTTTCTTCTGCGGGTCCTTTAAGACATCATAGGCCTCGTTGACCTCTTTGAACTTTTCTTCAGCAGTTTTCGGGTCGTCACGGTTCAGGTCGGGATGATATTTGCGGGCCATTTTCTTATAAGCCTTTTTGATTTCGGCTTCCGAGGCACCTTTACTAACGCCCAGCACCTCATAATAATCGCGTTTTTCGCTCACGTTGCACCATCCTTAAAAACGATTGGGAGCCATACGGCTCCCAACAATCCATCAAAGCAAATGATTATTTCTTATCGTCTTTGACTTCCGTATATTCGGCATCAACTACATCATCATCAGCCTTAGCCTGCTGCTGAGCACCAGCATTAGCACCTGTATCTGCGCCCGGTGCACCCTGTGCGCCAGCGGCCTGAGCCTGCTGGTATGCTGCGGCGCTCATTTCATAGAGCGGCTTCTGCAGTTCTTCCGTAGCCTTCTTGATGGCATCCGTGTCGCCACCCTTGAGGGCTTCTTTGAGCTTATCAATGCCAGCCTGAACACTTGCAGCCTGCGTTTTATCTGCCTTGTCGCCGAGGTCTTTCAGAGTCTTTTCGGCCTGATATGCAAGGCTTTCGCCCTGGTTCTTAACCTCAACGGCTTCTTTCTGCTTCTTATCTTCAGCTGCATGAGCTTCGGCTTCCTTAACCATACGGTCAATGTCTTCCTTCGTCATGCCGCCATCGGACTGAATCGTAATCTTCTGTTCCTTGCCCGTGCCGAGGTCTTTTGCGGATACATGCACAATACCGTTGGCATCGATATCGAAGGAAACTTCAATCTTAGGAACACCACGCGGTGCAGGAGGAATATCGGAGAGTTCGAAACGGCCGAGCGTCTTGTTGCCGGCAGCCATTTCGCGTTCGCCCTGCAGAACATGGATATCAACGGACGGCTGGTTATCAGCAGCCGTGGAGAATACCTGGCTCTTGTGCGTCGGAATCGTCGTGTTGCGCTCGATAATCTTCGTGCAAACACCGCCGAGGGTTTCGATACCCAGGGACAGCGGCGTAACGTCGAGGAGCAGAACGTCCTTAACTTCGCCGACCAGTACACCGCCCTGAATAGCAGCACCAACGGATACGCATTCATCCGGGTTAACGCCCTTGGAGGGTTCTTTGGCCAGGAACTGACGAATAGCTTCCTGAACAGCCGGGATACGGGAAGAACCACCAACGAGGATAACCTTGCTGATGTCGCTGCCGGAGAGGTCAGCGTCAGCCATAGCCTTGCGGGTCGGTTCCATCGTGCGTTCTACGAGGTCACGGGTCAGTTCATCGAACTTCGCACGGGACAGCGTGAGGTCGAGATGTTTCGGGCCCGTAGCATCAGCCGTGATGAACGGCAGGTTGATGTTCGTCTGGGTCATGCTGGACAGCTCAATCTTAGCTTTTTCGGCAGCTTCCTTGAGGCGCTGAGCAGCCATCTTGTCCTGAGACAGGTCGATGTTGTTTTCCTTCTTGAACTCTTCAACCATCCAGTCCATAACCTTCTGGTCGAAGTCATCACCGCCGAGGAACGTATCGCCGTTCGTAGCGAGAACTTCAAACGTACCGCTGGAGAGTTCGAGGATGGATACATCGAACGTACCACCGCCGAGGTCGAATACGAGAACCGTTTCGTCTTCGTCCTTGTCAAGGCCGTAAGCCAGAGCAGCAGCCGTCGGTTCGTTGATGATACGCAGAACTTCGAGGCCGGCAATCTTACCAGCATCTTTGGTAGCCTGACGCTGGCTGTCGTTGAAGTAAGCCGGAACCGTGATTACAGCCTGGCTGACCGTTTCACCGAGGTATGCTTCCGCGTCAGCTTTGAGCTTCTGCAGAACCATAGCGGAGATTTCCTGCGGGGTGTAATCCTTGCCATCAATGCTGACCTTGTAGTCATTTTCGCCCATGTGGCGTTTGATGGAAGCAATCGTGCGGTCCGGGTTGGACACAGCCTGACGCTTAGCAAGCTGGCCAACGAGACGCTGGCCGTCCTTCGTGAAACCAACAACAGACGGGGTGATACGGCTGCCTTCCGGGTTCGTGATAACGGTCGGTTCGCCGCCTTCCATAACGGATACAACGGAGTTCGTCGTACCTAAGTCAATACCAATAACTTTTGACATGATATATCCTCCTAAAAAACTTCATTAACGAATTAATTAGCAACTACCTGCACCATGCTCGGACGGATTACACGGCCTTTGACCATGTAGCCCTTCTGCAGTTCCTGGGCGATGTCATCATCTTCCATATCTGCATTCTGCACGCGCATAACGGCCTGATGGAAGTTCGGGTCAAATTTCTGACCTTCCACTTCGATATGTTCGAGGCCGTTCTTCTTGAGGATTTCCGTGAACTGCGTGAAAATCATTTCCACGCCCTTCTGGAAAGCCTCACCGTCTTTGGCTTCAGCGGCCATAGCGCGCTCGAAGTTGTCCAAAAGCGGCAGCATATCTTTGAGCATTCCCTGGGTAACCACAGCGGAGAGTTCTTCCTTTTCCTTGCTCGTGCGGCGGCGGAAATTTTCAAAATCCGCCTGCAGGCGCAGGACACGGTCTTCCTTCTCCTTGAGCTCTGCCGTCAATTTTTCAATCTGGGCAGCAGCTTCGTCCTGAGGTTCCTGAGTTTCTTCATTTTCACTTTCTGCGCTTTCGCTGGCTGCTTCTTCTGCCTCATCGGCCTCATCAGCATCGACAGCATTGATTTCCTGCTGCATTTCCTCCAGCTTTTGCTCATCCTTCTTCTTTAATTCATCTTTCATGAATGATGGCAATTCCTTCACCTCTTTCCAAGGTATTTATATTTCGCTCCAATACTGGCAGCTACCAGTGAAAGCGTTTAATAACCTGTGTCAGATTACTGTTCATATACTCCAAGAGGCTCATGGCCTTGGCGTACTCCATGCGGGTCGGCCCCAGCACTGCAATGGTGCCTAACAGCTCGCCATCCAAATGATAGGTTGCTGTGATGATGCTGCTGTCCTTGAAGTGGCTGTCCTCGTTCTCCTGACCGATGGTGACTTCCAAGCCATCACCGATATGGGCTCTGAGGATATCCTTCATGAGTTCTTCTTCTTCAAGGGTCATGAGCATATGCTTGACCTTTTCCACATCATGGTATTCGGGCTGTTCCAGCATCTTAGTCGTACCGCCTAAGTAGAGGCGTTCCTGTTTGCCGGTGTCAAGTGCCCGTTGGATGATGGACAAGGCCGATTCATAAAGGCCTTCGTCACGGATTTCATCCCGGATTTCTGCCAGCGAGTGATGCTCGATTGTCTGCAGTGTATGGCCAGCCAGATTCTTGTTGATAACCGCCGCCATGCGCTGGAAGTCCTCGAACTCTGCTCCTTCCGGCATCTCCATAATCTTGTTTTCGATAAAGCCTGCATCCGTCATCAGCACCGTGATAACCCTGCGACTGTCCAGCGGCAGGAACTGCAGGCAGCGGAACTGGGCCTGTGTCATCTGCGGCGCCAGTACCAACGAAACATTCTTGGTCACCGCCGATATCAGCTTGGCCGTTTCCTCAAAGACCTGGTCAATTCGCTGCACCCTGGTCTTATACCAGCGGTCAATCAGTGCTTTTTCTTCATCGCTTACAGGCTTGGGCGGAATCAGACCGTCCACATAAAAGCGATAGCCCTTGGAGGATGGCACCCGCCCCGATGAGGTGTGCAGATGCTGAAGATACCCCAGCATTTCCAAATCCGCCATCTCGTTGCGGATGGTGGCCGGACTCACCCCCAAATCATGTTTGCGGGCCAGTGCACGGGAGCCTACCGGCTCTGCCGATTCGATGTAATCATCAATAACGGCCTTTAACACCCGCTGCTTGCGCTCATCCAGCTCATACAGCTTACCGGCCATGTGCTCCCTCCTTCTGACTTCTGTTAGCACTCTGAAATGATGAGTGCTAAATTTAAGTCTATAAGAATGATACCGCGAATAAAACAAAAAGTCAAGTGATAAAAAGTCAAAAAATCAAAAGTCCTTTTCCAATTCTGCCAGGGACGATTCCTTGCCGATAATGAAGATGTTATCCCCCTCCGCAAAGCGGTAAGTCGGCGGTGGCGTAACCATGGTTTCATGGCCATGACGAATGGCCACCACGTTGACATTATAGCGTCCCCGCAAATCGGCCTCCAGTAATGTCTTGCCCAAAAGGCCCTTGGGCGTTTTCACATTGATAATCTTGAGACTGCCAGCCAAATCAATATAATCCACCGCATTGTCTGACACCAGATGCATCACTGTGCGGCGGGCCATATCCCGTTCGGAAAAGACTACCTTCGTCGCGCCGAGCCTGCGGGCCATGTCCGCATGACGGTCATCGATGGCTTTGACCAGAATTTCCGGCACATTGCGCTCCTTGCAGAGCATGGTCGCCATCAGGCTGGCTTCGAGATTCTTCGAGGCGATAATCACCGTGTCGAAATGGTCGATGCCCACCTGGTCCATCGCCCGCGCATCGCGCATATCAAAGCTCACCACCTGCGACAAGGATTCTGCCAGCGAGGATACCAGATTTTCATCCATATCCACGCCCAGTACTTCATATCCCATTTCTTCCAGCGTCTGGGCTGCGCTGATGCCAAAGCGCCCGAGTCCCAAAACCGCAAATTGCCGTTTGCTTGCCATAATAATCCCTTCCTTATCCAATCATAATATCTTCTTCCGGATGCTTGATGGTGGATTGCTTCTGCCGGATAAAGGACAGCAGGAAGGTCATAATCCCCACCCTGCCCAACAGCATCGTCAAAGACAGCAGCCCCTTGCCCCAGTCATTCCAGCTAAGAGTTATGCCAATGCCCATGCCGACCGTGCCAAAAGCCGACACCGTTTCAAAAACCACATCTTCGAGGTCATGTACCTCACCATCGATGATGGAAAGCAATATCCCCATGGACACCACCCAAAGCGTACCAATGGTAAAGATGGCAAAAGCCTGATCCCGCAACTCCTTGCTGATGGCCCGGCCAAAGACGGTAAGTTCACTCTCCCCGCGAAAAACCGCCCACACCGACCGCATGATGACGAAAAAAGTCGTTCCCTTGATGCCGCCGCCAGTGGATAGCGGCGATGCACCGATAAACATCAGAATAATCATCACCAACTTGGTAATCTGTGTGCATTGCGCCAAATCAAAGGAGTTAAAGCCCGCCGTCCGGCAGGAAACCGACATAAACGCGGCGTGCGCTATTTGCTGCCCGAGTGGCATTTCCCCGATGGTATGACTATTCCCCGTTTCAATGCCCCAAATCAGGAGCGTACCACCTATAATCAAAATCAATGTACTGACCAGAACAATCTTCGTATGCAGGGAATACTTCCGCCAGCCACCTGCGTGCAGCACATCATACATCACGGTAAAACCTATCCCGCCCAAAATAATGGGCAGGCCAATCCCTGCCATGAGGAATAAATCATCCGGCCGTTTACAAAGACTGTCATAATTGCCAAACAGGTCAAACCCTGCATTGCAAAAAGCCGACACCGCGTGGAAAATTCCATAGCCCACCGCATCAAAGCCAAGTTCAGGGTAAAGATGCCAGGTAAGCAGCAACGCAAAAAATCCCTCCACCACCAGCGTATAGATAATCATGCGTCGAATCAGGCCAAAGAGTCCTGCGCGCCCGCTTTGATTTAAGGATTCCTGCAGGACAAGGCTCTGCTTCAAGCGGAAGCGATAGCCCATGGCATGCGCCGCCATGGTAGCCAAGGTCATAATCCCAAGGCCGCCCACCTGAATCAGCATGAGCATAACGCATTTGCCAAAGAAGCTCAAATCGTTCTTCACGTCCACTACCGTAAGCCCGGTAACGCAGGAAGCCGATGTGGATACGAAAAGCGCATCCATGAACGGCAGGCCCTTGTCGCTCGTGGTGCTGATCGGCAGCATAAGCAGCATCGTCCCTAAACTGATCATCAGCACGAAACTCAGCAAAATGGTCTGGGTCGGCTTTAAGCGGAATTTCTGCTGGGCTTTTACATTTGTGACCTTATGCAGGAAATCTTCTTCCTCATCTTTTATCATCAATATCCTCACTCCCTTGTGAGCGAAAATCTGTCATAACAGCTGACGGCAGGAATCGCTGCCAGAACTTACACCAGCCGCTTCCTACCGTCATGACAATCTATTATTCCATTACTACAATCGCTTCGATTTCGCAAAGTGCCCCAGCCGGCAAGTCCTTCACTGCCACACAGCTGCGGGCCGGCTTGCTGATGAAATGCTTGGCATAAACTTCATTAAAAGCCTTGAAGTCTGCAATCTCTGCCAAAAAGCAGGTGGTCTTTACCACTTTGCTCATATCTGTGCCAGCTTCTTTGAGCACCGCTTCGATATTGCGGCAGCACTGTTCTGCCTGTTCTTCAATGGTCGTGGCCACAATCTTGCCTTCAGCAGGGTTGATGGCAATCTGCCCAGACAGATAGAGCGTATTGCCTGCCTTGATGGCCTGGCTATAGGGGCCTACAGCCGCCGGAGCCTTGTCGGTATGAATAACTTGCATGATGATTCCTCCCTAAAAAAATGGATACGGCACAAACGTACCGTATCCATTTTACCGCAATCTATATGTTGTTACAAGTTTACAATCAGATTTTGATATTGGTAATAATGCGTCCCAATCTTGTTCCGGACAACAAATTCCACGTCCATTTGATAGCCACGGTGATGTTGGTATGCGTCCCTGCCAGACGAATGAGATGCACAAACATCCAGGCACACCAGGCGATAAAGCCAGTCATTTCCGGATTCATGCTGGTCTTGGCCACGACAGCCTGACCACGGCCAATCGTTGCCATAGCCCCCAAGTCCTTGTAGACGAAGGTCTGCAGATTTTCCTCGCCGCGAATCAGACGCAGGATGTTTTCATGTGCAACCTTGGCTTCCTGCGTGGCCACCGGCGCCACTGTCGGCAACGGACGCTCCGTGCCGTGGCAGAAGTTGGCGCAGTCGCCAATGGCGAAAACATTCTTGCTGCCGTTGACGCGCAGTTTTTCATCCACGATTACGCGGCCTGCTCTATCCACTTCACCGCCGCAATCTGCGATAAAGGGAACAGCCTTAACCCCAGCCGCCCAAATCAGCGTGCTCGTGGGAATTTCCTCACCGTTCTTGAGCTTGATGGTATGCCCATCATAACCTACCACCTGCGTATCGAGCAGGACTTCCACGCCTTTGCCACGCAGAACTTCCACCGTATGGTCACGAAGATTCTGCGGCATCATGGGCAGAACATTCGGCGTTGCTTCAATGAGTTTAATGGAAACTTCGCTGAAGTCGAGATTGTGGAATTCCTTTTTCTGAATGCCCACCAGCTCCGAAATAGCGCCGGCTTCTTCGATACCCGTGGGGCCGCCGCCGACGATGACGAAGCTCAGCATCTTTTTGCGCTCTTCCGGGTCCTTGCTCTTGTTGGCGCGCTCGAACATATGGAGCACATGGTTGCGGATATGCAGCGCTTCCTGCAGGGACTTCATGCCGAAGGAGTGTTCCTCCACTTCCTTCATGCCGAAGAAGTTCGTAGTCGCCCCAGCAGCCAGCACCAGATAATCATACTCGATTTCCCCGTGGTTGGTCAGGAGTACATTGCGGGACTGGTCAACGCCCTGGGCTTTCGCCATGAAGAATTCCACGTTGGGGTTCTTCCGGAAGAAAGTGCGGATAGGATAAGCGATTTCGTCTGTAGACAGCACAGCCGTGGATACCTGATACAGCAGCGGCTGAAACAGGTGGTAATTATGACGGTCTACCAAAGTGATCTCCACATCATCTTTCGCAAACAGTTTTGCCAGTTTGACGCCGCCAAAGCCTGCGCCTACTATAACGATACGCGGTTTCTTATCTGCCATTAAAAGCCCTCCCAGTCACTGCTCATTATAATTCGTGAAAAATTTAACTTTAACTTGTGAAAAAAAGCACTTTTCTCTCATGGATAACATAATAACACGTTCAGCGATAATTGCAAGAGGAAATTTACATTTTTCAGTCAATTTATTATTGTCTATTCTTAGCGACAGGAAATACGCCATTATTCTCTCCGACTTCCCCTTTTTTAGGCGTAAAAATGGAGGCCGTCACATTTGTGCAATGGCCTCCAACGGGTAACGATTTATTTTTTGAAGAAGTGAATTTCCTTGTAAACCTGATGCTGAACATCGGATTCAAACAAGCGGTTCCAAGGGAAGTAAACATAGATTTCTTCCAGACTGGGGAACGGCGGCAGATTTTCCGTCGCGAAGCGTTTCATCATGGTCTGCGTGCGCAGGGACACAGCCTCGCGTTTGGCATCCAGACTGCCGTACACACCTTCGCCCCGCAGCCAGGTGAGCTGTCGGGCAATGGTATTGCGCACATTAGCCTGATACCCCCAGTCATCCAGATAGCGGGTCAACAGCAGGGCATCCACATCATCCTTCTTCATGTTGCGCACCAGCATGCCCTCACCAATGACAAAGCCGGAGCTGTTGGTGGGCGTATTCCAGCCGGAATACGCACGAATCTTAAAGAGCAGCTTGCGTTTTTTCAGCTGTTCCATCAAAGCGTTGTCGGCGCCATTGGCAAAGGCAATATCCGCAATGCCTACGGGATAGCCTTTGCCCACGTAATCGCTGACCAAATCCGCAAAGTACTTGGTGCCTTCCCGCTCCGAGCCATCATTGCTGCGCGCATTGGCTTCATAAGTCTTGCCATTGGGATTGGTATTGACCATCAGCACCAAATCCGCCCGCGCAGGGCTGGTAACCGGCATGCCGCCAGCCGCGATAATGGCATCCTGAATGGAAATGTTGATTTTTTCATCGGAATAGGCAGGCACGGTATTCGGCCCGCGTCCCCAGTTGTAGCGGGTATAGACAAAGGGCACGTCCCGGCGCAGGTTGTTTACAGCTCTGGCCATCAGCAGCATGGCCATTTCGTCAATGCCTGCCATGGTCTGGAAGCGTGCCTTGCCCAAATCCTTGCCGGATTCCGACAGATGACGGCTCTCCATATGGGTCTGGCAATAAGGCGCATTATCATCCCGGCCCAGCACCAGATAGTCAAAGACATTGCCACGGGTGAGCTTGATGAGTTCCTCATTGACCGCATAATTCTTGCCTCTTCGTCCCAGCCAGTCTGCCAAATCCTTTTTGGGGATAAGTTCCTGCAAAAAGGCCTTTTCCTTCGTCTCGCGGCGGCTCAGGCCCTCCACTTCTTCTTTGTCGCTGAGCACCGTATAACGGAAGATATCACCGCCATAGCTGCGGTAGTACTTGGGTTCCTCATGGCCCGAAGCCTCACCACTGCGGGGCGTGCGCATGATGGAACCAAAGACATAGAGCGGCAGTTTGGGATTTTCCTTGCGGAACTGACGGAAGCGGGAAGCTCGTTCGAGCACTTCCCCCTTGTTGTAATTGTGCTTGCGGGACCCCACCAGACTGCCATATACCAGCGAGTCCGAAGAAATCACCGCTGCCTTGGCATCCTTGGCATTGGCATGTATCCATGTCCAAAGAGCATCCGGATTGCCCAAATTCTCCCGGTTTCCCAGCAGATTATCCGGCGGTACGACCACCTCATACCCCAGTTTTTGCACGACCTCCGCGGTCTGTTTGTCCGAAATGGGCCGATTGTCATGGGGGATAAACAGAATCTTATCTGGCTTTACTTCCTTATGCCGGGCAAAACCGGCAGGCATAAACATCACCATAGCCAGTAGCAGGGCTAAAAAGGCAGTACCCCGCTTATACCAACTGGACAAAAAATCGCTCCCTTCACAGCAGGTTCAACTGCCGTCATTTATTCTTCTGCGGCAAAAGTGCCTTCAAATCATCTTTCACATCATCGGGTACATGGAGTTTGGTCTGGAACATGATGCCGCCCTCTTTCGGGGTGGCCTTCTCTATCTCAATCATGTCGAGCAGGCGGTGACCATGGAACATGGTCTTGCCAAAGTCCGACTCTGCCAGTACCTTGCTGTAATCAATCCGCACGGAATTACTCTTAATCTCTACCGGCAAATCCTCGGAAATCTCCAATTTGCCTACCATACGCTGCGCCATGGCCAGCGATATCCGGGAAAACACCCAGGACATCAATCCATGATTGGGAATATTGCGTTCCCGCACCCGATAGACCATATAGGATTTGTCCCCATCATGGACAAATTCCTTCACTTCACCAGATAGTTCCACCTTGCCAATCTTAGCCGTATCCACGGTAACATTCAGCCGTCCGTTTGCCTTGGATTCAAGCACTACGGATTTGGCGGGACTATCTTCTTTAATATTCTTGGCAATAACTTCATTGAGCATTTTGTCCGACACAAAGAGATTACCCTGGCTGATTTCGGCCAGGGTTTCTCTATCCCATGTATCTTTAATGACCTTCAACGCCGGGCCATAGTCAGCAACTTTCTCCTGCACTTTGCCCCAGTCGATGTTCTGTAACTGCTCCTGCCAATTTGCTGGCAAATCAATCACTTGTTTTCCTCCTTAGTTTCGCCCTGCTCCTCGCGAACGCTCTGCCACAAATCGCGGGCTCTCTTATAGAGCTGAATATCGCGGTCACGCAGACTCTGGTCACCAATCAGGCGGGACAGATACTGGGTGGCTTTCTCAAGCTCATGCATGCGGTAATAAATAGCCCCCACCAAATAAACTGCCGTGTCATCGCTCATTCCGTTCTGAGGATAACGCTCCTTCATAATGGACTGGTCATAGAGGTCTGCAGCCTTCTGCATCATTTCAAATTCCTTGTCCTGTTCGCCGGAGTAACGGAAAATCCAGCCCAGCCCCAGGTACATACCGGCACGCTTTGCTAGTGGCTGGTCCGTCATTTCCGCATAGAAAATAGCCAACTTGTAAGCTGCTACTGCATCAGGAACACCGCGTTCTTCAACGAACTGCATCCCCAGCTTGCGGTTATCGAGGAATTCCTTGATTTTTTTCTTGTGAACCGCAGGCATGGGAGCCAGAAAAGTCTTTTCGTCCGCTGCATAGCCGCATTTTTCACAGAACCATATTTTATACAGATACGGGTTGAAATCTTTGTAATGAACACAAAAGTCCTCATCTGTGCGTTCCACAGTAATTTTGGCCTTTGTTTTCACTACCCGGGTAGATTCGCCACAAACCGGGCACTTCTTCTCAACGGTAAACGTAAATTCTCCCATTGCTGATTCCTCCCTTGGACCCATATTAGCATCCTATTCTTAGAGTTTGCTGAAAAATTCCCGCTAAAATGTCAATACTTGCTACCATTATATCATTTTCCCCGACAAAAATAAATGAAAATTACCGTCCTCGCTCAATAACCGGCACCGCAATGCGCGTGATGAATTCCTGCGCATTTGCCGTGCTCATATCTTCAATCAGACTCTCCTCGTAGGCAAAGCCCGCAGGCTCCCAATCGTGCTTCTTCATATAATTTCTAAGCCTCTCATAGGAAGCTGCCGTATTCATATAATCCCCGGCAAAGTAAGTCACCAGATAAGTTCCGCCCTTGCGCAGGCGGCGGTAATCTTTCGACAGCTGACGCCATGGTTTATCCGTCAGCACATAATAGTAACTGACCATCTGCTCATGACCTGGCCGCATAAAATCTTCCGGTGACACCATCGCACCGAAGGTATAGCCGGTCAATACTTCTCCTTCCATCACATCCCGCAAGTGCGTGGCGAACTGACGCTCCACAGCTTCCCAATCTTCCCGCAGGCAAAGCTGACGCAAATTCTCCGAAACCACGAGCCTGCTGTCAGCAAATTCCTGCTCCTCGACTTCATCCATTTTCACTTCCCGCGCCTTGGCCAAAATCTGCCGCTGATTGGCCACAATCTGTTTCATGCGCCTGAGCTTGGCCATTTCCTGATTGAGCCACGCCTCCTGCTCGGATAGAAGCTGCGCGAACTTTTCCGGGGTGCGCCCCTGCATATACTCCTTGATTTCCGAAAGGTCAAGGCCCATATCCCGAAACATCCGAATCATATAGAAGGGATAGAACTGACGGGAAGAATACGCCCGATAGCCATTGGGCTCCACACTGTCCGGACTGAAAATGCCCTCACTGTCATAATAATGAAGGGTGCGCTTGTTCACGCCGGTCATCTGGGCGAACTCTCCCACGTGGAAGGTCATGTGACGTGCCATAAAAAATCCCCCTTGACATTACAGTTACTGTATCCTTTATGCTTAATATACAGTATAAAAATCAAGTCTTCAAGAAATTATGTTGAAAAGAAAGGATTTTATTTATGATTAAGAACACACATAATCCCCTATCCTATCATCACAGTATGTGGTCACTGCTGATGTTTGCGACCCCGTCCATCGGAATGATGATTGTGATTTCACTCTACACCGTAACCGATGGCATCTTTATCGGGCGCTACGTCGGCAGTGACGCACTGGCCGCATCCAACATCGTCTATCCGGCGTTCAATCTCGTATTGGGGCTGGCCATTATGCTCGCCTCCGGCGGTTCGGCACTGGTTGCCAAAACCTTGGGCGAGGACAATCGCGAGCTTGCCAATAGACGGTTCACCTTGATTACCATCAGCGGCGTGTTGCTGAGCGCCTTTCTAGCCTTTATGCTCTGGCTCTTTATGGAGCCGCTGCTTGCCTTCTTAGGTGCCAGCCCTGCTCTCTATGATGAATGCGTAAACTACATCGTCACCCTGCTGCCCTTTTTCCCGGCAGCAGCCTTGATGCTGATTTTTAACGCCTTCTTTATCGCGGACGGCCGTCCCATTCAGGGCTTTCTGGTTTCGCTGGTATCGGGAATCTTAAACGCTGTCCTCGACTACCTCTTTATGGCGAAAATGGGACTGGGCATTGCCGGTGCAGCGTTAGGCACCGGCCTTGGCGAAACCGCTGCCGCTCTTATCGGTCTGCATTATTTTGCCTGCCGCAGCCGCCTCATTCACTTCATGGCTCCCGTTATGGAATGGCGGGCCTTAGGACAGGCCATGTACAATGGCTCCTCGGAACTCGTCACGGAACTTTCCATCGGCGTGACCACGTTCCTCTTTAACGTGATTACCTTTGCCTGGGCAGGCGAAGACGGCGTAGCCGCTATTTCTGTGATTCTCTATGCCGAAATGCTTTTAACCTCCGTGCTCGTGGGATTCAGCAACGGCATTGCGCCTATCTTCTCCTATCAGTTCGGGGCCAAAAATTACCGCGAACTGCTGCGACTGATGAAGTTGGCGCTTCTGGGAATTGCACTGTTCTCCCTTACGGCGTTCATCGGTTCCCGCGTGCTTGCCGAGCCGCTTATTCACCTGTTCCTGCCGGACGGCGGTTCTGCCTACAACATTACGGTGAACGGGTTCCTGCTCTTTGGCTTCAGCTTCCTGCTCTCGGGCTTTAACCTCTTTACCTCCGGATTCTTCACCGCAATATCCGACGGCAAAACTTCGGCGATTGCCTCCTTTGCCCGGAATCTGGCAGGAATTGTCATTTTCCTGCTGCTCTTGCCAAACCTTATCGGTTTTAACGGCGTATGGCTGGCCGTTCCCGCAGCAGACCTAGCCGCTGTCCTGCTTTCTTTCTTCCTGCTCTACGAGCAGCGGCAGATTTTTTTGGAACGCTATCAGGAGCGCCGCATACAGCGCAGCAAATACCGCCACATTCCCCAAACTGCCAACCTAAAATAATTTTTTCAAAAAAGTGTTGACAAGTTGGTAAAACATCCGTATAATTTATTTCTGTTGACAGACGTCACACAGGGGTATCGCCAAGTTGGTAAGGCACGGGTCTCTGAATCCCGCATGCGTTGGTTCGAGTCCAGCTACCCCTGCCAATTAAACAATCAAGAGTCGCAAGTGCGGCTCTTTTTTTACAAACGGGGGAGCTTGTGTCAGCAGGCTGAGAGGAAGTAATCCAACTTCGACCCTTTACCTGATGCGGGTAATGCCGCCGTAGGAAGTCATACTGAGAGATTCATTGCAGGAGATGCCCGGCGGCGTCTCCTGCTTTTGTCTTATCTGGAAAGGTGGAGTCAAAAATGATGAACAGCAAGACACAAAAAATTGTAATGGCCGGTGTATTGGCAGGCGTTGCCGTGGCGGGCAGCCTGTTTTCCATTCCAGTGCTGGGCAGTAAATGCGCCCCCATCCAGCACATGGTCAATATCCTCTGCGGCGTTCTGCTGGGCCCCTGGTACGCTGTGGGTGCGGCCTTCACCGCCTCGCTGCTGCGAAACCTGTTAGGCCTCGGCAGTGTACTTGCCTTCCCCGGCAGCATGTTCGGCGCCCTGCTCTGCGGACTGGCTTATCGCCACACCCATAAAATCACCGCCGCCCTGCTCGGCGAGGTCTTCGGCACCGCCATCTTGGGCGGCCTTAGCGCGTACCCGCTAGCCATTCTGTTCTTAGGGCAAAGCGCAGGCAATGCAGCTTTCTACGTCTACATCATGCCATTCTTCATCTCCACCGCCGCCGGCGCCCTGATTTCCGCCGTCATCCTCTATAATTTGCAGAAAGTAGCCCATATAATCCCAACAAACGGACATTGATATAAAAGAAAAAACCACCCTCGACCAAAAGGGTGGTTTTCTTTGTCCTAAAATGCGGACGCGTGCGTTGCAGGCGACCAAACCCACAACGCTGTTGCAAATGCCGAATATACTCGACCTCATTTCCTACTGCAAGTATAGCACATTCTGAAATAAAATGCTATACTATTTTTGCTACGCGCCTCTGTAGCGGAGGGGAGGTGTTGCATGTTGCTGAAGATACTTCGTGACTTCGCTTTAGCTGTTTTGGCAAGTGTTGTCGCAAATCTCATTTCTCATTGGCTAGTGTCCCTTTGATGCGTAGCAACTAGCTGTACCTCGGATAAGACCAAATCACGAGGAAGAAAAGCCGTCCATGACCAATGGGCGGCTTTTCGCATTAATATACCAACTATAAAAATCATTGTGCTGACAAATCAACCATTACATATTTCCCCTCTATAGTTGTTCCTGCTCTCAAATTTACTGTACGGTTTGTTTTATGACAATACACGCTTGCACTATTAGCATTAAACGAATTATTTAGAGTTGTTATTTCTGTATTGCTTAATCCCAATGCAGCATATAAATAAATCAAGCCAGAATTGATAATTCCCATTAAGCGAGGATTAACATAGAAATAGTCAATTCCTTTTTGATATACATCTCTAGGCGAATAATAAAAGCGCGTATAATAATCGCTTTTTTCAATATCTTCTTCTCTTATTTTTCCTAACAACATAACTCCTGTTGAATTAATGACATTATCGCCTGTCAATCCATAGATATTGAACATCGTTTCTAATTTGTTTAATCTTTCTCTAGCATAAACCTCTGCTCGTTTATGTGCTTCTACTTCAGCATAAGAACCCTCTATACCATTCTTACGTAAATAATCATAAGTCTCATCATAATATCTTCCTGATGACTTATCATCTCGCAATAATTCATTAACTGCTAACATTGGCAAATAAGTAGATATTGATACTTTTGAAACATATCCTTCTTCATTTGAAAACAAAGATATGTTATAACTATATGGACCTTGAGACATATTGAATGAATAGATGCTATTTGCATTTGTCATTTTTGTTACCACCATATTAGTAGCCATTTTAACAACGCTATTGTATATATTATAGGCTCCTAAGTTAGAAATCGGCTGACAATATCCAAAATCAACATTTAGCAGAAGCATACACATCAAAAGCATTATCTTTAAAAAATTTGACATTTTCATTTTCCCTCCTTACTGAAAACCTTATTTAGCATCTTATTTATTTAGTAAATTACCTTTCTTCTCATTATACTTTTCTATAAAAGCAGAATATCCACTTTGTACTCTTTTATCTATATCATTAGCTTCTCCCAGTTTCTGCCTAGCACTAGCGTAATAATGATTAAACTCTAAGTTGGCTCCGATTTTCATCACATCACAATACCGAATCGAATCGTCAAGCACTTCCAGGAAATCCCGTTTCAATTCTTCCGTTCCCTGCGGTGCTTTGATATTGCGAACTTTATACCGTACCGATTCTCTATCACTCTTAGCCTGATTCAAGATGCGGAAATAGTCTGCCCAAATCATACCACCATTGCGGGAGGACTCCATCATACCTCCTAGATTTGTTTTCGCATTATTGTATTGGTCGATTGCTGTATCCATCTCGCTAAAGAAATCTTTTAACTCTTTTAATTTCGCCTGCCGTTCAGCTTCAATTCGTTTACGCTCCTCATCCTTCTTACGTTCTTCTACCACGTAGGCCTTTAGCTGCGCTGGCAATACGGTTATATCATCATCCATCGTCATAACCGTACTAGGAACACTGATTTGACCAGACAATTCTTTTATCTGCTGTACCGTTTCCTTTGCATCTTCCACCTGTGCATCCAAGCCATTATCCAACGGATTGTTAAGTACCTGAATGGCTAATCCTAAAACATTACTCTCCTTTTGTAACAAATCTATAACGGCTTCATGCTGAGCAGTATATCCCTTGAAGGGCTTTCTAGAAGTAAATTCTTTGGCTTCACTATCTATTTCGTCTTTCTCTTTTTGCAACCGTGTTTTCAACTCGCTGGCAGAATCTGATGTAAGCGCCCCTTGACGCGTATTAGAGACAAGGACACTATTAGCTTCGTTAAGTGTATGGTAAGCTTCTGCATAAAGTTTCAGATAGCGCCCCTCATTCATGTTGTTAAAATAATAGTACGACCCACAAGCTGTAATGATTAACAGGACAACGGCAACCACAATATGCTTAAAATACTTATACTTGGTAAACGGCAGGGAATCACTCTTGCCTGCATTATTGTTATGTGTTCCGCCCTTGGCTTACCACATTTTTTGCAAAATCTTGCTTCGCCATCATTCATGGTCAGACAATTGGTACATTGCCAGCCAGCAGGTTCAATTTTACTGCCGCAATAAGGACAGAACTTAGATTCTGTATCCGAAATCTTTTTTCCGCAATTCTGACATTTATTTTCCAAAATAAACACTCCCTTGTTTTTAGATTGGTCAGCTTCTCTTGCTCACTACTTCGACTCCCATATATTTTTTCCTGCTATCACCCGCAAACTTATATGACAAACTTCTCTCCATGTTATCAACGGCCTTTGATTTGTTGCTGAAAATTCTCCTGTTTCATGATATAATCCAATTAGAAAACCAAAGGAAGTGCTTTTGCCATGACATATCCTAGAGACCTTATCAAGCAGGCTATCGAGAACGATATTGCCAACAAGAAATACAATCCCATGAACGATGTCCTGTTCAAGTTCATCTTTGGCAAGGATGAGCGCAAGCAGGTTACCATCGACTTTCTCAACGCTGTCCTTGACCGTCACGAGGCCAAGGCCATAAAGGACATTCAATTCCAAAACAGCGAAATTGTCCCGCTCTATGATGACGACAAACTCACTCGTTTGGACATTTTCTGCGTCACCGAGAACGGCACGCAGATTGATGTGGAAGTCCAGATTGTGGACAAGAAAAATATGGAACGCCGCACCCTTTACTATTGGTCGCAGATGTACCTGATGAACCTGGCCAAGGGCGGAAAGTATCAGAATCTGAAACCGTCCATCACCATCAACATCCTGCGCTACACGATTTTCCCTGGTGAACCGGCACACTCCATGTATAGCATTTACAACCAGGAAACCGGCCGCCGCTTGAACGAAGACATGGAACTGCATTTCCTCGAAGTCCCCAAGTTCCAGAAAAAGCCCGTCAGCGAAATGACCAGTGTGGAGCGCTGGCTGGCTTACTTCTCCAACAAACTGGATGCCAAAGAAATGGAGGAACTGGCTATGAATGAAGCTGCTATTCAGACTGCGCTGGACGCAGCCGCTATATTTATGCAGAACCGGCAGGAACGCCTCGACTACCTGAATCGCGAAATGGCCATCATGGACTATGAATCCGATAAAGATGCCTGGATTGAAGAAGGCAAAGCGGAAGGTGAAAAGACTGCTGACCGCCGCACAGCTATGCGTATGCTGGCAAAGAACAAATCTATTGATGAAATTCTGGAATTGGTTGATTTAACCCGGGATGAAGTCGAACAGCTCTGTCAAAATAAGAAATAACTATAAGCGAAAAATAATAAGCCATCTTCAAGGCGCCTTGAAGATGGCTTATTATTTTTTCGCTATAGTCCTTTATTCAAAAGCCTGTTTTTGCTTCTTGCGTTTGCGGTAACGCAAGTACATCACAGCGATAATCACGGCGCAGACGCCGACGAAAATCAGGCTAGCCTGATGGCCGACCTTGAGCATAATCTCCCAGCTCTTACCGAGCATCATGCCAGCAAAGAGAATCAGTGCCGTCCACGGGAGCGAGCCTAGGAAAGTCAGTGTCAGGAACTTTTTCATATCCACATGGGCAAAACCCGCGGGCAGGGAGATAAAGGTTCTGACTACCGGCAGCATACGGCTGAAGAATACCGCCTTGAGGCCGTATTTATCAAACCAGTTCTGCGCAATATCCACATGGGATTTTTTGACAAAGAAATAATGACCGTACTTGTCCACGAAGGTACGGCCGCCGTAGTGCCCCACAGCATAAGCAAAGATGGAACCGGCCATACCGCCCACCATGCCAGCAATCAGTGCCCCGGTGAAGGTCATCTGGTCGGCAAAAATCAAATATCCGGCAAAGCCCAAAATGAGTTCACTCGGAATGGGAATGCAGGCATTTTCGGCTGCCATAAGAATAGCCACCGCCACATATCCCCAAGAAGCGATGAACTCCAGAAAAATCGTTGAAAACTGTTCCATTACAATCTCCTTTCTCGTATCTTGCGCTATTATAACATTAGAAGGAAGCAATAAGCAATAAAAATTTGTACCATTTACAGCGCGAATAAAAGATGCTAGGATAACAGTACATATTTATAGAAAGAACGTGCATAGTTTGAAAGATTTCCTCTTTACCCTTTTGGTTGCTGCCTGCGGCGGCTTTGTGCTGTCCCTGGTAAATGCGCCCCTGCCCTGGACTTTGGGGCCTATTCTGGCAGTCTCCCTCACCTCACTAATCCTGAAGCGCCGCCTTGGCTGGCCGCTTCTCATCCGCAATATCGCGCTAATACCTCTGGGCTACTCCATGGGAAGACCCTTCACCGTAGAAACAGGGCAGGCCATCTTAAGCCAGCTGCCCTTTATGCTGCTGGCCACCTGCGTCACCATCAGCGCGGGAATTTTTTCGGCCTGGCTCATGTTCCGCCATACGAAAATCAATTTTACCAGCTGTCTTTTGGGCTGCGTTCCCGGCGGGTTATCCCAGATGGTTATCCTGGCGGCGGAAATGAAGGAGGCAGACCTCACCGCCGTCACCATCATGCAGACCATGCGGATGTTGTCCGTGGTGTTCGTGATTCCCTTTCTAGCCATCCATGTGCTACCTGCGGCAAATTCCACTGCCCATGCTGTTACGATGGAACCGACGGGAAGTATACCGGCCTTTGCGCTGGTGGCTATCGCCGGTGCTGTGATTGGCAAACGCATCAAACTGCCAACGGCCACGCTTTTAGGGCCTCTGCTTTTCACGGCGATTTTTATTGTAGCATCCGGTGACACAGCACCGGTTATTCCCCTGCATTATCTCAACGTGGCGCAGATTTGCGTGGGCAGTTATATCGGCAGCAGCATTGACCTGCGAAAAATCAAGGAATACCACGGCATGGGGCCGGTGCTAATTGGAAGCGTAATGCTGGTGCTGGCCGTATCTATGAGCATGGGGCTGCTGCTCTCCGTGCTCACTCCGTCGGATATTGCCACCACCTTCCTCTCCACTGCTCCCGGCGGACTTGCCGAAATGGGCATTACCGCTCTGGTGGTCGGTGCCGACAGTTCCACCATGACCGCCTATCAGCTCACCCGCCTCCTCTTCATCATGCTCTGCTATCCCGCCATCGTACGGCTGATTCTCTCTCATCACCGAAAATTGTCGCGTCAAAAAGACCAGTTATCCTGAACCTCAGGACAACTGGTCTTTTTTCAAAACATATCTTTTTTCCATAGCGCAATCGCTCCTGCGGTACTGATGCTCAAGGCAATCAAGGACGCATACAGGAAGCCTTCCGCCTTGTCCTCAAAGGGAACCGGCACGTTCATGCCAAAGAACCCTGAGACCATAGTCGGAATAGCCAAGATAATGGTCACTGCCGCCAGGAATTTCATCACGCGGTTCTGGTTGTTGGCGATAACCGAAGCAAAGGTATCTGCCATGCGGGCCAAAATCTTGCTGTACATATCCACCATTTCTTTGGCCTGCTTGTTTTCGATGATGACGTCTTCCAGCAAATCCTCATCTTCCTCATAGGCCTTGAGGATAGGCGTCAAGGCAGGACTTTTTCGCATACGCAGAAGTTTGTCGAGCACCGCACCATTGGAACGGATGGCAGCATTGAAATAGGTCAGACCCTTCTGCAATTCCAACAGACGCATGATTTCGCTATTCTTCATATCATGGCGCAGCTGATTCTCGATGTCGTCCGAGAGCTTGCTTATCTGGCGCAGATAGCGCAGATAGAACGTAGCGGATTTGTAGAGAATCTGGAACAAAAAGCGGGTCTTCTTGTAGGTACGGAAGAGTTTGGCCGTGCGTTCGTTGAACTCCGACATCACCGGCGTTTCTTCCAAGCAAACGGTGATGATGTAATCCTCGCTGACAATAATAGCCAAAGGCAAAGCATCATAACTGTCCCCGCCCCGGTACACCGCCACATTGGTCAGGACCATGACGGAATCGTCTTCGATATCCGTATGGGAGCGTTCCTCATCATCCAGTGCGGAGCGCAAAAAGTCCGGGTCAACCTCTGTAAGGTTACTGACCACTTTCAGCTCATAAGGTGTAGGGTCAACAATGTTAATCCAGGCTCCCTTTTCCAGCGTCTTTAAGGTCAGCTCCTGCAGTGGACCGCTCTCCATGGATTTGTAAATCTTTAACATGGATATCTCCTCTCTATATGGAGAGCACCATGCCGCTTATCTTAAGCCGTAAGGATAATGGCACGCGCTCTCCCTTTTGTAAAAGTGCATCGTTTTGGGTTTGCCGTATCAGGGTGATCGTCCATTATCCTCACCAGCCTTTCTGTCGAAAAATTTACCACGTTTGATTATACATCTATTTGTCAATTTTTGCCACAAAAATTTGACAGGTCAAAGTTGACCTGTCAAATCTGCTGTCAGCATTATAATTTGAACTTATTAATGGCTGCCTGCATATCCGAAGCAAGATGAGCCAGGGACTGGGAAGCTGCCGCGATTTCCTCGTTGGAAGCCGACTGTTCTTCCGTGGCCGCCGAAATGGAGGAAGTGTGGTCAGCAGTCTTGCGGCTGACACTGTCAATGGAATCCACCGCTTCTACGATATTGCCGGCACCGGAAGATACCGAGTTAACCGAAGAGGTGATTTCATCAATCTGCGTCTTGATGCCGTTGACCTGTCCCATAATATCCTGGAACTGCTCGCCCACATCTTTGATGGCCTTGGCCCCGAGCTGCACTTCCGTCTTGCCCTCTTCCATGGCCGCTACGGCATGGGCCGTATCCTGCTGGATGGTCTGAATACGTGCCTTAATCTGTTCGGCCGATTCCTGCGATTCAGCGGCAAGTTTACGCACTTCGTCCGCTACTACGGCAAAGCCACGGCCATGTTCACCGGCCCGGGCAGCTTCGATAGCCGCATTGAGGGCCAGCAGGTTGGTCTGGTCGGCAATGGATGAAATAGCCTCGACAATTTGGCCAATTTGCTGGGAGCTTTCACCCAGCGTACGCACCACGTCTGCAGAATTCATCACGCTGGTTTCGATATGGGCCATCTTCGTGGTCGCATCCTTCATGAGGAGTTCGCCCTGCTTGGCCGCATCAGAAGTATTAATCGAAGCCTCCGAAACCTTCTTGGTCTTTTCCGTCATCGCCGTGATGTCGTTGAAGACGAGGTCCACATTTTTCTTGGCGCCGTCAATATCCACCAACTGCTTATCCATGCCTGCTGACACTTCGCCAATGGTTGATGCCACATGCACGGCGGCATCTGCCGACTGCTGGGCATTGGCGGTAAGTTCTTCGGAAGCGGCTGCCACCTGTTCAGAGGTCGCCGCCATTTTCCCGATAAGGTCATGGAGATTTTGCTGCATTTTATTGAAGGCATTGGTCATCGAGCCAATTTCATCACTCGTGGTAATCGGCAGTTTATCCACCCGCAGATTGCCCTCTGCGAGCTGCGCAGCCTGACCTTCCAAAGCCACGATGGGTTTGGTGATACGGGCAGCAAAGGTGAGGCAGATGCCTGCTACGAGCAAGAAACCAATCACAATCAGCACACCGTAAATCATCCGCATACGATGAATCGGCGCAAATACGAAATCCGTCGGTACAGCCATAGCCACGAGCCAGCCCGTGGTGGGCACCGTGGTATAAGCACAAAGCTGATTTACGCCATCGGCATCATCATAGGTGAAATATCCGCTGCCGCTCTGAAACATGGAATCGAGCTTCTCGCCTACGCCCTTGATGTCCTTGGCTTCGGACATCGGCTGCTCCTTACCGGAGGTGGCCAGGAGTTTGCCGGTCTTTTCAATGATATAACCGATACCCTGGTCACGGTATTTAATGCGCTGCACCTGGTCTTTAAGCACCGTCAGCGTAATATCGCCGCAGATAGCACCACGGAACTGCTTGTTCTCGCCATAGAAAGGTGCTACTGCCGATACCACCAGGTCACCGGTACTCTTACTGGTATAAACCTCCGTGTAGACGGTTTTGCCAGCATCCCGGGCCTGCGAATACCAAGGGCGCTTGCGCGGGTCGGTCTTTCCCGTTTCATCCGGGCTGTAATACGGCAGGAACATCCCATTTTCGTCACCGCGGGTCATTTCCTGCATATCCTTATCAGAAGAAGCCACACTCAGGAAATAACGCAAGTCCTCATTGTCAAATTCCAAACCGCTCTTTTCCACATCTGTCATCAAATCCGCCTGCGCGGTAACAGACCTGGCTTTGTCTTTTAGCCAGCCGTCCACGGTTTCCCGCTCGGTGCTGACGTTGGCCATAATCTCTCCGTTCACCGCATCCGACAGGTTGTCATAAGCGGTAAAGTACCCCGTAGCCGAAACCACAATCAGGATTACGCCTACAATACCTGCCAGCATAATGAACTTCTGCTTAATTCCCATGTTTTCACTCCCTTAAAAATTTCCGCACATCTGCCCTGATAGAATAACCATTTGAGTCAATTATTTCTACACACGACCAAAAATCTCCTGCTAAATTTTATCGTGTCAAAAATATATTTTTCTTGTTTTCTTACATTAAAAATGATATACTTATAAAATATGAAACCTCATTCGGGGGTGTAATGGTCTCGACGGGGTATTGAAGCCACGAGGTTCGCAGGCCAATGGTTATGAAGCCTAACTCTTAACCGCTAAATGTAATTGACGAATTCGATTACGCATACGCTGCCTAAGCCTTGTGCTTAGCAGCCCCCTCGGTATCACTAGCTGCGGGCAGGGCTGAGGGTTTCAAATAAGCGCAGCAGTTTTCCGTGTTTTCGCAAAACACGGTGGTGGAGAACTCTGATTCCCAGAGTAACGCGCCTATGATGCTGGCATCCTCCAGCTATTGCGATAATGCCTTGTGATGTGGATGTATTTCGGACAGGAGTTCGATTCTCCTCACCTCCACCAAGATGGAGATACAGGCGCTGACATGTCAAATTGACAAGTCAGCGCCTTTTTGATTTGCATTTTTAACCAAAATATAATCAAAATCTTACGCAATTCCAAGAATCCGCCTGTAAGATAGTAACCATGGAACAGAAAGACATGGATGACCGCATCTATCTTGAAAGGAGATTCCCTCTATGAATAAGAAATTTATGTTAGCCGCCGCTTTAGCCGTAACGACTTTCTCTGCCGGCCTCGCAGGCAATGTTGCCAGTGCCAGCCAGACACCGGCTCCCAAGGCTCCCATCGCCGCAGAACAGCAGCATAGCAAAAAAGATGTGAAGCCCCACAAAGCTGAACCCCAGAAAAAAGACGTCAAAAAACATGATAAGAAAACGGCTAACGAAAAGCCGGTAAAACCGCAGCAGGATAAAAAACAGCTGCCGCCGCAGGCTCGCTAAAAAAAACGGGGATATGACGATGAACGCTCATGGTCATATCCCTGTTTTTTTACACGCTCAACGCACGCGTGCGTTTATTAAATTGATTTTAACACACGCGTGTGTTAAAATATGCGTAAAGGAGGCGATAGGCATGTGTACTTTCCCCCATACAGAAACTTTGACCATTGAATTTAAGAGCGATAAAAAGCCCCTGCCGGACAATGACATTATTGATGCAGTGGTCGCTTTCGCCAACACCGAAGGCGGCGATTTATACTTGGGCATAGAAGATGACGGCACCGTAACCGGTCTGCATCCCAGCCATCAGGATATCACACGGCTGACCGCTTTTATTGCTAACAAAACCGTCCCCCCGGTCAGCACGCGGGCAACCATTCTCACTGACAAGAACCTGCAAGTGCTGAAAATCAGCGTACCGAAATATACATCCATCGTTGCCAGTTCTACAGGAAAAATTCAGCGCCGCAGGCTGAAGGCTGACCACACACCAGAAAATGTGCCTCTCTATCCTTATGAAATCCCCCACCGTTTGTCCAGCCTTTCCCTTCTGGATTTCTCTGCCCAACCTTTGCCTGACACTACACGCCATGACCTTGATGCTACAGAACGTGAGCGCCTGCGCAATATCATCCGCACCTATCATGGCGAGCCGACACTACTGGAACTGGATGATTTGGAACTGGACAAAGCCCTGCGGCTTGTCGCCAAAGTCGGCGCAGATTACGTGCCCACCGTCACCGGTATGCTCCTTATCGGCCGTCAGGAACGCTTGCAGGAACTTATCCCCACCGCTGAATCCTCCCTGCAAATTATGGATAACGGCCAGCTACGCATCAACGAAACCTACACACTGCCCTTGCTCGCCAGCATTGAAAAAATCAACAATTACTTCACCACCATCAATCAGGAAGATGAAATGGATGTAGGCATGTTCCGCGTGCCCATTCCCCATTATGCTCCCCAAGCTTTTCGCGAAGCATTGATTAACGCCTACAGTCACCGGGATTATTCCTTGCTGGGCCGGGTTCGTGTGCTCATTGAACGTGAGGGCATCACCATCAGCAACCCAGGCGGTTTCATTCAGGGTGTCACTTATGACAAACTCCTTGACGCCGAACCGCACGGGCGTAATCCTGTGCTGGCTGACTGTCTGAAACGCATAGGCCTTGCCGAGCGCTCTGGCCGCGGCATTGACCGCATCTATGCCGGCAGCCTGCGCTACGGAAAAATGCTTCCGGATTACAGCAATTCCAATACGGATAACGTACGCCTCTACATTCCGGCCAGCCGCCCGGATAAGAATTTTATCCGCTTGCTGACCAAGAAGCAGGAACAACTCCACCGTGACTTCACCATTTATGAATTGATGGTGCTCAGCCAGCTAAAAGGAAATCAACTTCTGACATGTCAGGAAATCTCTGCCCACACAGGCATCCCCACTTACAAATTGGAAAGCACTTTGGAAACCCTGACTGCAGAAAAAATGATAAAAACCAGCAAACAGAGGAAAGTTATCTATTATACCTTCAGCGGTCAATCCTATAAAGTGCCCACCTGCGAAAACCACTTAGTCAAAGAACCCATCACGGACTACGCCGATTACAACCAGCAAATTATGAAACTAGCCAATAAAAAAGGAAACGTGACCCGAGCAGATGTCACCACCCTTTTACACGTTTCCCCAGCACAGGCATATCGCCTGTTAAATCGATTGAAGGAAAATGGCTTGCTTGTTTTGGAAGGGAAAGGGAAATTTTCCCACTACAAACCTGTTTGCTAACTTCAATGAGGAAGCGAGCATGTGCCTATAAACACACATACTCGCTTCCTTTGTTTACTATTAGCATTTTACTCCGACTTCGATATCGGAATATAAACCATCTTCAACGGAATCATCTTTTTATATTTGACACTCAAATTATCATAGTATTTCAATATCAACTCGACAAGCTCTGTACCATTTATCCCCCTAATTATCGGCGTGGTTTCAAGATACTTCTGAGCATTTTTCGTATAATTAGACAGCGTAACAAACAACCCATAATCCCCCTCACGCATAGCACCTTTTAGGGACTGAATCGTTGCTTCCTTAATATCGCTATCCTGACTCTTAACCTGCACCAAAATTCGTGGTGGCAATTCATCCTTATATGCAGTAATATCTATACCGCTATCTCCTCCATGTGGAGAAACTATCGTTCGATATCCCATCGCACCTAAGAGGTCAGCCACAAACTCCTCCAAATCATATCCTTTTAATTGACGACTAAGCTCTTTAAGTATGAAGTCTTTCGTATTTTCAATTATATCATCAGCGGTTGCCCCGACACTCTCATCTTCGGCATCTGAAGATAAAGACTTCTTGAATTCGTTATTGAGTGCCCCCAAAAACTCTTCTGCATAGTTTTTCACACTAAAAAACGTCATAGCCGAACCAATTTCATAAAGTGCTCCTTGCGAAAATGCCATACGCGGCATATGTTTCAGCCACTTAACTTTTCTAGTCTGTACATATTCTTCCTGTGTGGAATCATAACTATACTCACCTTCTATCACACCAATATTTACCTCGCGATTAATCTTGGATGGAAATACAACATAATCCCCTATCTGCACTTCATGGCAAAATCGATAAAGCATCCCCGCACTAGTCGCGATATTCCCCTTCTTAGCTTCAGGATAAACCTGCACATATTTTTCTTTAAATGCCTCTCTGTTCGCTTCCACTAAGGCAAGGTCCCCCATCTTCGGCCAGCCTATTGCAATGATATTATCTTTTAGAAACAGATTATCATTCAAAGTATGTATTCCCCAAAATCTGTTTTCTTCATTCTCCATAATTATATCCTTTCCTCTTCCAATAATCTTATTAAACGCATAATTCTCTATCATCCTCTTTTTTCCTGCCTTTCCTCTACAAAACAGGCTATGAAGTTACGGATATTCAATCCGCAGCTTCACAGCCTGTTCGTTGTTCGTCTCAAATATGTAATTTGCTTATAGAGTACAACTTGTTCCATTTTGGAACAAGTTGACATATCTTTACCCCAACGCCACATCCAATGTCATCATCAAAGTGAACCCTACAGCAAACGCAATAACACCGATATTGCTGTGTTCGCCTGCGGACATTTCGGGGATGAGTTCTTCCACCACCACGTAAATCATGGCGCCGGCGGCGAAGGCCAAAAGGTAAGGCAGAACCGGCAGGACGAAGCTAGCGGCTACAATAGTGAGCAGGGCGCCAACGGGTTCTACAATGCCGGAGAGGGCGCCGCTGATAAAGGCTCTGTGCCTGCTCATGCCTTCCGCCCGCAGGGGCAGGGAGATAATCGCACCTTCGGGAAAGTTCTGGATGGCGATACCGATGGACAGCGCCAAGGCCCCGCTCAAGGTGATGTCGGCATTGCCCGCCAGCCAGCCGGCAAAGACGACACCGACTGCCATTCCTTCCGGAATATTATGCAGTGTTACGGCCAGCAACAGCATAATGTTTTTGGGCAGTTTGCATTTTATGCCCTCTGCCTCCTGCGCGTCCATGTGCAGATGCGGAATGATATGGTCAAGGAGCAGCAGGAAAAGCGTCCCTGCCCAAAAACCAACAACCGCAGGCAGAAAGGCCAGCTTGCCCATATCGGCGCTGGCATCCATGGCAGGAATCAGCAAGCTCCAGACGGAAGCTGCCACCATGACCCCGGCGGCAAAACCGGTCAGGCCTTTTTGCACACCGGTCTTTAATTCTTTTTTGAGGATATAGACACAGGCCGCGCCCAAAGTAGTTCCCAAAAAGGGAATCAACAGCCCCTGTGCCACTTCCATTGATAACATATAAGCCCTCCTTTATCCTGCCTGTTCTGCATCCATGGGCACGAAACTGCCATTTTGCAACAGGTAGAGATAGGTTTTGTCCACTTTGCGGCCTAAGATGGCCTCGACGGCCTGACGGTACAAATCCAACTGAATCTGATAGCGCCGCCGAATGCGGGCTGCATCAGTCAACCTGTCGGTCTTGTAGTCGATGAGGATTAACTCCCCTGCCGCCGTTTCGAGCAGCAGGTCAATGACGCCCTGCGTAAAGACCCGCTCATCCTCCTCTTTGACTTCCGGGTAAAAATCCCTGGCTTTCAGCATACGGCTGAAGGGCAGTTCCCGGTAAAGCGCCTGGGCATTTTGCACGAGCTGGCCGATTTCGGAGGTGAAAAAGCTCTGTATTCCCTTGATGTAGACGATTTTTCCGGCGCCCTCCGGCAAAATGCCCTTGGCTTCCATGGCCGCCACCTGCTTTTTGATGCCCTGATAGCTTATATCTCCATGGAAATCCAGCCGCTGCATCACCGTGTGCATGATGGTGCCCCGTTCCATGGGCGAAAGTTTTTTCTCCTGTTCCTGCATAAAGCGGGGACGGGGCCAATCGGCTTCCTCCACTTTTGACAAGTCAATATTTGACCTGTCATTTTTTGATTGGTCAATTTCTGACTTGTCAACTTCTGACAGGTCAGGCTCTGCCGCTTCCAGTTCTGCGGCTTCATTCAGCACAATCAGCTGGCGGGCGGCAGGCAGTTCTTCTTCCCATTCGCTGCTTGCGGCAAAGCGCCGCTTTATCTCCGTTACCGTAAGTTTGGCCGGAACACGTTCGAGTCCCCAGTCCGGATACTGCCAATCCAGCATGGCCTCGACCTTTTCCTTGTCCGCAGACGCAGGCATCGGTGAAAGGTTCATGGCCGCCTGCAAAAGTTCATCCGAGCCTTCTTCGGAAGCAGTAGTTTCGGCCACCTCTGCTTCCGAATAAATATTTATCTTCACCTGCGCATCTGGTTCTAACTGCTGTTCCAATCCGCCGTCTGCCGTTACTCCGGCCAGCTTCCGCAGAGGAGCTGCCCCGCTATGACGGCAAAGAGCGGCTGCCACCCAATCCAAATAACTTGTGCCGCCGCTGATGGCAAAGTCCGGCAGCTGAGGCACCTCGCTGTCCACGTAACGGCAGTAACCCTGGGCTTTTTTCTCGGCGCTGTCCTCAGCGATTACGCCCGTCAGAATGAGTTTTTCCCGTGCGCGGGTCATGGCCACATAGAGGATGCGCATTTCCTCTGCTTTTGACTCGGCGCGGATTTTGGCCGCTACTGCCTGCCAGGGCAGGGATTTATAGATTTGCCGTCCGACCTTGGAGCGCGCTGCAATGCGCACGCCAATGCCCAGGTCCTTGTGCAACAGGAAGGTCCCCATGGCATCGCGCAGATTGAACTGCTTAGCCATATCCGCCACGATGACCACGGGAAATTCCAGCCCCTTGCTGCGGTGAATACTCATAATGCGCACGACATTTTCGCTGGCCCCTAAAGTTCGGGCCACGGATAAATCCGTATCCCGCTTTTTGAGATTTTCGATAAAGCGCAGGAAACGGAAGAGCCCACGGTAATTGCTGCGCTCGTATTCTGCCGCGCGGTCTGCCAGCATGCGCAGGTTGGCCTGACGCAGGAGGCCGCCTTTGAGGCCGCCGACATAATCGTAGTAGCCGGTCTCCCGATAGAGCAGCCAGATAAGTTCCGGCACACTGTGGCTCACAGCATAACTGCGCCATTTAGCCAATTCTTCCTGAAACTTTGCCGTGCGGGCCGCAAGTTCCTGCGGCAATTTGCTGTCCAGAGAAAAGCTGGCCAGCAGGCCGTCATATAAATCGCCCGTCGCCGAAGCCAGACGGATTTTGGCCAGTTCTTCCATGGAAAAGCCGCCAATCGGCGAAGCCAGCACCGCCGCTAGTGGAATATCCTGCCGCACATTGTCGATAACCGTGAGCAGGGCCAGTACCAGCCGCACTTCTGCCGCCTCAAAGTACCCGCCGTCCACATCGGCATAGGCAGGCACGCTCCTTTTCTGCATGGCTTCCAACAAGATGTTGGCCTTGCCGCTCACCGCGCGCATCAACACCGCAATATCACGGAACTCCAACGGACGGTAGCTGTCGCTGTCTTTGTCGAGCACCATATAGCCCTGTTCCATCAGCTGACCGATGCGCTTGGCAATATAGGCCGCTTCCAGATTGAAGCCGGATAAATCCTCAGCCTCATCTTCGCTGTCACTTCCCGCAGGCGCGGCCTTTTCCTCCTTGCCAGCACGCAGGACCAAATCCAATTCCATCGCCCCGCTTGCACCGGCAAAGCTGTGCTCATGGGCAGGATAATCCTTGCCGGGGTAGAGCTTGCTGTTCGCATCGTATTCAATATCCGCCGCGCCTCTGGTCATAATCTGGTCAAAGATAAAGTTTATGGGCGCCAGCACCTCGCTGCGGCTGCGGAAGTTCTGCTTCATGTTGATGAGCTGATTCTTATCACCTGCCGCGGGTTCTTCGGGAAAGCTGTCGTATTTGGCCTGAAAGAGATAGGGGTCGGCCAGCCGGAAGCGGTAGATGCTCTGCTTCACATCCCCAACGGTAAAGCGGTTGTCCTCCCGGGCAATCAAATTCAGGATGGCTTCCTGCACACCGTTGGTGTCCTGATACTCGTCCACCATGATGGATTTGTACTTCTCCTGCAGGGAAAGGGCCACCGGACTTGCCGCCACCTCTCCATCCTCATCATCAACGCAGAGAATTTCCAGCGCAAAATGCTCCAAATCGTTGAAGTCCAGAATGTTGCGCTCCTTCTTGGCAGCCTGCAGTGCCCGTCCAAAATCTATGGCCAGCTGAGCATAAATCGCAGCCGTCCGCTGATTGGCCGCAATGTCTTCCTCAATCTGCGCCGCCTCCTGGCTCAGATAATTGTCGGCAAATTTCTTCAACGCCTTTTTCACCGCATCCCGCCGGCTGTTAAACTGCTCGCGGATATCGGGATAGAGCGTCTTGAGGTCGTTATAGACTTTCCCCCGCATGGCAATCCAGGAAAACTTGCTGACCTGCCGGGCCAGTTCATCCCACTTTTGCCCGTCAGGATTTGCTTCGAGCACGTTAAAGGCCTCACGGATGGCGTCAAGGCCTGCCAAATCCTGCTGCATCAATTCGCCATAAGGCAGCCAGGCGGCAGTCAGCGCAGGGTCATCAGCAGTTTTTCCCAAGGCGGCCGCCTCTTCGTATTGGCTGATAACCGCCATCAGGCCCGCCCGCATTTCCGGCACAGCCGTCGTAAGCCAGTGTGAATGGGAAAGGTCAGTTCCCTTGTTTTTCTGCTGGCTGGTCAGCCATTTTTCGGGGAAGGGCTGGCTCTGGGCAAAATTATGCAGCTTCAGCACGGCTTCTTTGACTTCTTCATCGCCTTTTTCGTCGCCGTAATCGTCCATAAAGGAAATGAAATCCTCCCATTGCGGCATTTTATCCGCTTCCACAGGGCGCTCGTATTTTTCTTCCAGCATGGCTTCCAACGTGTCGTTTTTGAGCAGCACTAGTTCCTGCTCGCTGGCCAGACGGAACTTGGGGTCTACATCAATCGCTTCGATATGCTGACGGATAAGCCGCTGACAGAAGGAATGGAAGGTGCAGATATCCGCCCCGGTCAGAAGCACCATCTGCCGTTCAAGGCGGGCAGCCATCTGCTTGTCGGTAACCTTTGTCCGTTCCTTTTCCAACGCGGCCTCGATACGCTCGCGCATTTCTGCCGCCGCCGCATTGGTAAAGGTCACCACCAGCAGTTCATCCACATCCAGCTCCCCATTAATAAGCTGACGGATAATGCGCTCTACCAGCACCCGCGTCTTGCCGGAGCCGGCGGCAGCGGCTACCAGGATATTTTTATCCCGGGTATCAATGGCTTTCTGTTGGTCCTTGGTATATGGCATGGGCTAAATCCTCTCTTCCAATCTTTTCCGCCATCCGGCGTTCCATTTCTTCCTCGTCAAAATTGCCCACCTCATTGTAGGCAAAGCCCTCGATATCCGTATCGAAGCCGCAGAGCATTCGATAGTTGCAATAGGTGCAGGCCGTCCGTTCCGCCTTTTTGTCGTAACGGTAGGGACTGATGCGGATATTGCCGGACAAAATCTCGCGGCCCGTATCCTTCAGGATGTAATCCACATAACCTAACAGCAGTTCAAATTCCTGCTGGGTGCGGACGTAATGGCCGCTGATGGTCTTGGCATCGAGTTCCCCATCCTTTTTCGTCTGCGGCTTGATGTGTTCCAGCTGCGCGTCAATGCTGCGCAGTACATCCATATCCGCCAGTACCCAGCCCGGCATGGTGAGCTTCTTCTTAATCGCCGCCTGCATTTCCTCGGTGCTCATCCGCTTATCCGTGGCAATGGTGGGATTATGGAGCAGGGCGTAGAGAATCCCGGCGGGCAGCCTTTCCTTGTCCTGCTGTTTCAGAAGCTCCTGCCCCACCAGCACATAGACCAGCAGCTGCAGTTTGAGTCCATAGTAGACCTCAAAGAGATTGATGGCCGCCTGCCCCGTCTTATAGTCGAGAATCAGGAAGTAGGGATTTTCCTGATGTACGTCCAGACGGTCAATCTGCCCCTTCAGGGACAGGGAAAAACCATTGCCCAAGGGCAGCGGTGTCAACTGTACCCGGTCAAAGGCATGGCCAAAACCTTCCTCAAAGTAGGCAGGCTGGAACTCGGACATTGCCGCCCAGGCAGAAAGATGATTCACCGCCTGCAGGGCCGTAGCCTCCATGCGCCGCTTGTAATGGCGGTAATCGGGACGGCTCAGCAAAATTTCACTTTGCAGACGGGGCGCAACCTCCTCCACCAAATCATGGCAAATCTGCCCCCGCGCTTCCTCAGGCACATCCTGCCAGCGGCGGTTATAATCCTTAGCCACCATTTCACCATACTCACGAATGACCTCATGCAGGAGCTGGCCCAAATCCATCTGCCGGAATTCATAGGTATGGCGCTCCTGCAGCTTCAGGCCGTAGCTCGCAAAATGGGCAAAGGGACAGCGGCGGAACTGCTCGAACTGGGTGACACTGCCCCGCAGAAATTTGCCCCGCAGGAAGATTGCCTGCGCAAGTTCTGCCGGAATCTCCCCTACGGGAGCTTTGGGTGACAACCCGGCCAGGGCCAATTTCATCGGCCTCTGCAATTCCGGCTCTTTTAGCGCCCAATTGTAGACATCCTGCCAAAAAACATCCATCTTCCCCTCGTCCCGCTGTCCCCGCAGGGCATTGCTAAGCCCCGACACAGCAGGCCCTGCGGCCGAAAGCTGCAGCATATCATGGCGGCCCAAAGTCTCCAAGGGAATGGAGAGCAATTTTAGCTTCGGAAAACACTGCTTTAATTTTCCCACCAGCGGAGCAGGCTGCAGGCCGCTTCCTTCCGCATCTGCCAACGCATAGGATACCCAAAGGTACTCACGCGATTCATTAAAGCCGCGATAGAGCAGGAAGCGCTCGCCGAAGCTGCGCTCCTGGCCGCCACGGGAAATGCTCAGGGCTTCACCGCCCTCTGCCTTCATTTCTTCCAGTGCTTCTGCCAGATGGAGCCTGTCCGCATCCGTAAACATCCCCGTCTCGCCAATGCGCCGGGGCATGGTGCCGGCGTTGGCTCCAAGAATATAGATGGCCCTTGTTCCTGCCAAACTGTTCTGGTCAAAGGAAGCCACCGTCACATAATCAAGGCCAGGCGGAATCAAAGACAGGCTCACGGCATCAAGACCGTCTCCGAGCACTGCGGCAAAATCGCTCAGGCTCATCTTTTCCCCGCCGCTGATTTCCACAAGCTGGTCGAAAAATTCCATGATGTCTGCCCAAATCTGCTTGTGCTCAGCGGCATCGGCCAAACGGCCTTCGGCTTCGGCCACTTCCTGCCACTTCGCCAGATGGGCCGGCACCTCCAGAGCACGCAAAAAGTCATAGAGTGCCGTAACCTGACCGGTCACATCTTCGGCCTGCCGGATTGACTGGTCAAACCCGGCCAAGGCCTCCACAGCCTGCCGCCGCAAGCCGTCAATCTGCGCTAAATGTGCCTTGGTTTCCTCGTCGGTATCTTCCTCTTCCCCATCCAACGAGTACCGCCGATGCCAGTTCCAATCCGTCTCCTGCAGCCAGCGCTTGCGGCCCCGCAGGCCAAATTCCAGCACGTAGTTTTCGAGCTTGTCCACATCATCCCGCACCAAGGGGAAAAAGCCCGTGCGCAGACAGCGGAAGATATTTTCATAATTCCAGCCCTTCTGCACGACTTCCAGCCCCGAGCGCAGAAGTTCCGCCAACGGATGATGAATGCTCTGCCGCTTGCCGTCCGCAAAAAAGGGAATGCCATAATCCTGAAAGACCAAGGGCAGGATTCCATCATAATCTTCGGCATTGCGGATAAGAACACCGATTTCCCGATAGCGATAACCTTCCTCCCGCACCAGCCGCAAAATATCGGCAGCCGCCGTCTCCAGCTCAATACGGCGGTTGGCCGCTTCCACCAGCCGCAGATTTTCCGGCTCGTCTTTTGCGGCTTCCACCTGACCAAATAATTTTTCCTCGAGCCAGCTAAGCGCAGGATTTTGCGCACGGTAATTATGCGTAAGCAGGGTGACGGGCTGCCAAAAGCCTGCTTTTTGCGGTTCCAATTCCTGCATTAACCGGCAGATATTTTCCATCGTGCGATAGGGACGGTTAAATAGTCCCGTTTCACTGGTGTTTTCCGTAAGCTGGAAATTCACCTGCCCAGCAGGCAGTTGTTCCCCCATCATTGGCAGTGTAATATGCACCTTGGCGGCACTGGCGAGAATCGCTGCAAGCACATTCATCTCCTGCGGGTTGAAGAACACAAAGCCGTCCATCCAGACTTCCGCGCCCTGCATGAGCTCCGCTTCCGGAATCTTATCCGCCAGAATGTTCATCAAATCTTCCGCATCACTTTTGCGCCCGTCCATGGCGGCGGCAAATTCATCCGCAAGCGTGCTGAGTTCCCGCACCTTGCCGGAAAGGCGTTCCTGTCCTTTGCCGACCAATTCTGCCGCCTGCCGCAGCTTATCCGTAGTCAACCGGTAGCTTTTTATCTCCTTGATGGCATCAGACAGGGTTTCTGTAAAGCCCCGCTGCCGTGCCGCCCGGGCAAAGACCGTCAAATCCTTGTCCTTCTGATGCTGCAGCAGCAGTTTTTGCAGCAGCAGGCGCCGGCCCACATCACTGATACGGGGCAGGTCGCCGCCCGTTTCCAAAAGAATCTGCCGGGCAAAGCGGCGGAAGCCAAAAACATAGGCACGGAAAAAGCCCTGCCCATGTTCCTTCATCATGGTGGCAAGTTCCCGCTCTGCCTTATAGGTCATATGTTCCGGCAACAGCAGAATAAGCGCGGGGCCTAAAGGCCGCTCCGTCATTTCCTGCTGCATGGCCGTCAGGCAGGCATGCGTCTTGCCCGTGCCCGCCCGGCCGATAATAAAATCTAAAGTTGCAGTCATTGTCATTCCTCACAAAATAAAAAAGCCTTCCCCGCTGGGGAAGGCTCCAAGGTCTCACATAAAGGTAAATGGTGTGGTCACCCGATGCAGCGTGCGCCCGCAGTCGCATGTATCCGTTTCCATCATTACGGCCTGTCCTGTCCGGTAACGAATGAGCGGCATGGCCTCCGCCATTAAGGTCGTCACCACGAGCTCGCCCATCTGATGAGGCTCCGTCACCACCTGGTCACTATGGAAGGCCACAATTTCCGGATAGAAATAATCTTCCTGAATATGATAGCCCTTATGGGCTTCACATTGGAACAACATGCTGGCCGTTCCGAGTTCCGCCGGTTCATAGAAATTGTACACGGTGGCATGGGTTCTGTCCGCAATATGTCTCTGCATAGCATTCTGCAGGCCCTGCTGATTGCGGCAGATAACCCGGGTAATGGGGTAGTCCGCTATATTTTTGCCCGTAGCCTGCAGCTGGATAATCAGCTGCATGATGAGCTGGGGCGTACTGATGATGGTGTCCATGCTCACCAGTTCCATAAAGCGGAGCCACTGCCGGTAGTCCGTGCCCATGGCCACCACGGTAGCTCCGAGCATTTCCAGCGCATACTGGATATCCATGCTACGGCTGTCGGACATATCGCCCTGCAGGGCCACCACGGAAGTCTGATTAATTCCCGCCGCCACCAGACTGCGGGTCATCATCTCCACATTATGGGCTATATCACCGTTAGTGTAGAGTTTCGTCACCTCACCATTTTCCTGCTGCACCACGCTGAAGCGCAGGATGCCGGACAAAGGCATGGTGAGAATATCCAACGAATCAATCTGATAAAGCTCATTAGAGGTCAGGAAAGGAAGCCTCTTGACATCCTCAAGGCTTTGAATATCCTTTGCAGTCACGCCGGCCTTGGAAAATTTCTGTTGGTAGAAGAAACTCTTCTCCTCTGCCCATTTGAGCTGCTTTTGCAAGCGCTCCAGCTGCAAGGCCTGCATGCCTTCCCTATCCAATTGTTCTATCTGTTGATTCGCGTACATGATTTAGCTCCGATCCTTTATTGGTATTGTTGACATTAAGTCAATGGTTTCTGATAGAAGAATGGCTGGAAACTGGTATAACCTAATTTGCGGAAGTTTAAGATAGCCTCTGTTGCTCCTACAAAGAGGATGCCGCCGGGCTTGAGCGCCTTGAAGAAGTTAGCGTAAAGCTGGTCTTTGGCTTCTTCGGTGAAATAGATAACCACATTGCGGCACAGAATCAAATCAAAGCCGTTTTCGAAGGGGTCTTTGAGAAGATTGTGGCGCTTGAATTCAATGCAGTTCTTAATCTCCTGGTTTACTGCGTACTTCTCACCTTCGACGGGCTTGAAATACTTATTGAGTCGTTCCGGCTTCATGGCCTTGATTTCATCTTTGGTATAGACCCCGCGTTTGGCCTTGGCCAGGATTTCAATATCCAAATCCGAAGCTAAGATGCGATGCTTCACATTTGGGGTCATTTCCTTCATGATGATGGCCAGCGAGTACGGCTCAGCCCCGATGGAGCAGCCTGCACTCCAGATATTGAGTTTCGACGAACGCTTCAGGAGGTCGGGAATAACATCCGTCTCCAGCTTGCCAAATTTCTCCGGAGTACGGAAGAACTCAGACACGTTAATGGTCAGATACTCTATGAAGGCCGCAAAATCATCTTTGTTCTTGGCCGCATTATCAAAATACTCCACATAGGAGTTCATACTGGCTCTGGTAACCAGATTGCCAATACGCCGTTTCATCTGGGGTTCTTTGTATAAGTCCAGATCGATTTCGGTCTTGGATTTCAGTTTTCTCTTAAACTCCGCCCAATCCTTTTCATCCATCATCTTTAGTCCCTCCCAACTCTCCTCTGGTCTGCTCGCAGACGATTCCTTTTCTACTTACTCTATGTACTATTCCCTTTCCATCTAAAAAAATCCTGCCTGTTCCCGCAGACAGTAAAAATATTTTCACATTTCCTTTTTATTCTACCATAAAGAGAGCCTGCTGGCACCCTTTTTCTGGCACTGGCAGACTCTCCCTCTAAATCATCACTCGATATCAAACACCGTACGGCCATCCTCTTCCTTCTGCTTGGGCAGAACGATATGCAGGATGCCGTTCTCAAAGGCCACGTTTACCGCCTTTTTGTCAATAGAATCAATGTAAAAAGTGCGCTCGAAGTCACCGCTCTTGCGCTCCCGGCACAGATACTTGATGCTGGCATCTGCCGCTTCCGCCCGCTGAGCCTTGATGCGCAGATAATTGTCATCATCATAAGACACGGTAATCTGCTCTTTATAGAAGCCCGGCAGCTCTGCAAAGAGTTCATAGGCGGCCTCTGTCTCGACCACATCCACCTTGAAGGAGGACAGGGCACCGCTGACTTTGCCCAGAGGATTCAGGGACTGCTCCGCTGCGTAGCTTAAAACCTTTTCCAAAACATCATAACCGCGCTCAGCATTTTCTTTCAGATGAAATGGCACTGCTCTAAACATAGATACCCCTCCTATTGATTATGAACGATAATTCCTTGCTTCGATATGTCATATTGTACTATAATATTCTGAAAATTGCAAGCAGGAAAAAGACGCCCAGAGCAGCGTCCCAAATTCGTCACTTACCGCTGGGCAAATTTTTCCAGAATATGGCTGCAGTCCTGCACCGCCTCCAAAGTTCCCATATACTCACCGGCCTCATCATACACAGCCATATACTTTACGAGAATCGGCTTACCCATGATATAGCGGGCCACCTCCAAGGATGTGCGCTTTTTCGCCTTGAAATCTGCCACAAGATTTCTGACCACGGGCACAATATGCGGCGGGTGGCACTCGGCCACATCCCGCCCCAGTGCCGCCAAAGGCCGCGGGAACACACGGCCTTCATTGATGAAGAAGCGCAGCTTTTCCTCTGCATCGATAAAGGTGAGGTCCAGGGGCAGCAGCGAAAAGATGGCGCTGAGCTGCTTGACGGTTAATTCCCCCGTAGGCAGCTGAATCCTGCCCGCCAGAATGTCCTGCTCTCTTACCTTGGTCAGCTCTTTTGCCGCCCAGTCTTCCCCTTCCTGCCACTTCGGAGGATTTTCCACAAAGGCCATGCCCATTTCGCCAAAATCCCGGTAAATCAGCAGCCATTCCTCCGCCGTATAAAAGCGCAGGCACAGCGGAAAGAGAATCTTTTCCTCCTTGGCAATCATCCCCCGTGCCCGGCTGGCCACTGCGGCAATGCGCCCTCTGTAAAGCATAACATTATCGGCGTCTTCCATGACCGCGCGGGTGAGGACGCCCAATTCCTTCTTGATTTCATCATCCTCATTCCACATGACCTGCGATGGCCCCGTTACGCCGTATTTATAAAGCTGCGCCATCAAAAGTTCTTCCTTC
Organism: Selenomonas ruminantium AC2024; assembly: GCF_000687995.1. Lineage (NCBI taxonomy): Bacteria > Bacillati > Bacillota > Negativicutes > Selenomonadales > Selenomonadaceae > Pseudoselenomonas > Pseudoselenomonas ruminantium. The sequence goes on along the minus strand of NZ_JIAC01000001.1, from coordinate 1,206,021 downwards.
TTGGCATAATGCGAGCGCAGCGCATTGACCTCCTGCATAGCCTTAATGACCCGCGGCGCATCCACTTCCTTATCTGCGCCACACTCGCCCTGCAGATTATCCAATACCTTCTCCAAACCGGCATTTTCCAACCGCAGCAGGCTTATCGGATGCCCTGCGGGCAGTTCCATTGACATGTCAAAATGACCGGTCATTTGACATGTCAAATTCTCCTGCGGCATCGGCGCCCCATTTAGCACCTGAAAGCCCTGCGCTTCAAAAGCTGCCACTACCTGCGTTAAAGCCACTCCCTTCATCGCCGCCGCCCGCGGAATCGTCATAATATTGCCCATGACCTGCAGCGCCTCCAGGCTGACCAAATTCCCCAGCCCCAACCCGCTCAAAATCTCCGCCACCTGCGGTTCCGCTTTCACCAGCTCCGCCACCATCAAGCTAAAATCTATCGTCTTCATCAAACTTTCTCCTTATGTCAAACTAAACCGTATGATCCATTGTCTCCATTATAAATGCCCAGCGCAATACTTTCTGTTTCAATCGTTACAAAACTATCCGGATAATCTCCCATCCCCCGCCCCATACTGTGATATAATAAAAGAGATAATTTTTTTGAAAGGAGCCTGCAATGAGTCCACAAGAAAATGTCCAACTCTTAATTCACCAGCTAAAAACAGAACAAGCAGCCAAATATAAAAATGGCATTTATCATTATACGCAGACCAGCCTTGCCTACAACAGCAACCGTATCGAAGGCAGCAAGCTCAGCCATGAGCATACCATAAACCTGTTCAACACCCATACGATTCTCAGCAACGGCGACGAAGTCATCGACAGCAATGACATCATCGAAACCATGAACCACTTCCGAGCCTTTGACTATATATTGAAAAACTATGACCAGCCCACAGATGAAAATTTTATCAAGCAACTGCACCAAATTCTCAAAGCCAATACGACCGATGTTGACCTTGACTGGTTCAATGTGGGCGAATACAAAGGTTTGCCCAATACCATTGGCGATAAAGAAACCTGCGCTCCCGATAATGTAGCAGGAGAAATCCAGAAACTGCTGACGCATTATCAAAACATAAGCAGCCATGATTTCCATGACCTGCTCAAATTTCATGTAGACTTTGAAGCCATTCATCCCTTCCAAGATGGAAATGGACGAGTAGGACGCCTGTTGCTCTTCAAAGACTGCCTGGCCTTCGGTATCATCCCCTTCATCATCGACAATGACCACAAACAATTTTACTACCGCGGCTTGCGGGAATTCTACCGTGAGCCGGGGTATCTGACTGACACCTGCCTCTCTGCGCAGGATAAGTACACAGCTTACTGCAAGCACTTCGTAAAAGATTTCAGCTAAGTTTTTTAACTACGAACCTAGCAATAAGCGGCAGGCGGAGACTGGCTGACAGCAGCGTTAGGCGCGGAACGTAAAGAAAATATTTTTTATCATACGACAAAAAGGGCTGGAAAAGTCAACTGTCTGAGCACAGCGAGTTTTGACTTTTCCAGCCCTTAAATTAAAGATAAAAAATATTTTTAGTTCCGCGCCGCAGCGGATGACAGCTAGTCCTCGCCTGCCGCGCCTTTTGCCACAAACTCAATCGTGGTAATAAACCTTGCCGCCGATAACGGTCTTGTGAATCTGCACCTCTTCATCAAAGATAACAATATCCGCCCGCTTCCCACTTTCCAGCGAGCCGATTTTCTCATACAGCGCCAACTCCTGCGCCGGTGTCTTCGTCACCATCTCGATAATCTGCGGCAGCTCCGCTCCCGTATTCTCCCAGAAAATCTTAACACAGCGGTTCATCGTTGCCACACTGCCGGCAATGGTGCCGTCTTTTAGCGTGGCGAGTTCCCCCTTGACAAAGACTTCCTGCCCGCCCAATTCCGAGGGGCCATCGCCCAAGCCGCAGGCACGCAGGCTGTCGGTAATCAGCACGATGTTCTTCCCGCCCTTGGCATGATATAAGAGCCGCTGCGCCGCAGGATGACTATGCACATTATCGGCAATGATTTCACAGTTGGCTTCGGTATCAAAAGCCGCGCCTACCACACCAGGACTGCGGTGGCTAAAGCCCGTCATCGCATTATAGACATGGGTGAAGTGATGAATACCATGTTCCTTAACTGCGCTGACTGCCGTATCGTAATCTGCCGCCGTATGCCCGATGGACACAGTGATGCCGGCAGCATGGCATTTATCTACGAAATCGTAATCCGGCAGTTCTTCGGGAGCCAGCGTAATGATTTTTACCACCTTTTCCCAAGGCTTCACCAGCTTATAATCTGCCTGACGGATATTTTCTTCCGCCTGTGCGCCCTTCTTTGCCGGGCTGATAAATGGGCCTTCCATATGAGCACCAAGTACCCGCGCGCCCATGGGCTGGCTTTCCATGGCCTCCATGACGGTAGCCAGAGCATCCTCGACCTCATGCCATCTGCAGGTCATGGTCGTGGGCAAAAAGCCTGTTACGCCGGTCTGCGCCTGCAGTCTGGCCATGCGAGCCAAAGCCTCTTCCGTACCATCCATGGTGTCCGCTCCGGCACAGCCATGAATATGGACATTGAGGAAACCCGGCGCCACATAATTTCCTTGGGCGTCAATCACCTCTGCGTTCTTGGGAATTTCCCCGTCTGCCACAAAGCCTTTGATTTTCTCCCCCTCGCAGAGCAGGACGCCCTCTTGACGGGCGACGAAATCGCCTGCTTCATTGGGAACAATAAACTTGCCGTTCTGAATTGCTAACACGAAACTGCGCCTCTTTTCTCCAGTTGTTTAGTCTTCTACATAATGGCTGAAACTGCCGATAACGAGCTGTGGGAATTCCGCATGGAGTGTTTCGATAAACTTCCGCGTGCCCACAGCCTTGCCCTGCGGTTCCGGCATGATGTCGAGGAATGCGTCGGGGTCGATATTGAGATTGCGCACCTGAATCATCTGCACCGGCAGCTCCCGGAAGAATTCCTGCCAGGCCGCCAGCTCTTCCTCCCGGTCATTGAAGCCGGGGAAGTACAGCAGATTCAGGGACACATAGACGCCCTTGTCCAACGCATAGCGGATGGACTCCTTGACATTTTCCAGATGGTAACTGGCACGGTAATAGGCATCATAGCCTTCATCCCTTGCAGAAATAATAGACACCCGCAGGGAATCGAGGCCTGCGTCCACAATCTTCTTGACGCCTTCCGTCCAGCCCACGTTGGAATTCATGTTAATCTGGCCCTTATCGGTCTGCTGGCGAATCAGCTTAATGCCCGCGGCGATATTATCCGCCGCCAAACTCGGCTCGCCTTCACAGCCCTGACCGAAACTGATAATGCCATCGGGAGCCACCTGCAGATGGTACACGCCGACTTCGGCAATTTCCTCCGGTGTCGGACGGAAGTTAATGCGCTGTTGCGGTGACGGACAGCACTCTGCGGGCTGCAGGGAGATACAGCCAAAGCAGTTGGCATTGCAGACCGGCGAAGTTGGAATGCCGCATTCCCAGCGGCGGTAGAAAAGGTTCTGCGCCGTGCAGCAGTGCCATTTTAGTGAGCAGCCTGCGACCTGTTCCACAATGCGGTTGCCCGGCAAATCCTTCTTCGTACGCTTGACGAGATTTTTGAGGTCCTTCGTATTGTAATGCACGGGGTCCCATTTCTCGTTTTCATCCGTATAAACAGCGGCGCAATAAAGCTCGTCCTTGTAGACCACCACTGCCGTATAGCCGTATAACGGCAGGCGCTCTGCTTCTTCGGCGCGCTCATAGGCGGGCATATAGAGGCGCGTATAACCGGCCGGCAGAATCGCGGCCACAGCCAGCCCACTGATGGGCATAACCTCGCCATCACTGGCCATGCCCACCGCCAGATGGTCGGGCAGGAGCATTAAATCCGCGCTTTCCGGCAGGGGAATCAAATCCTCCGGTTTGAGCAGGATATTATCCCTGCCTGTACGGCCCATGCCCTGCATACCCGGAGCATCTAAGATATTGCCATCCTCATCGGCATAGACAGCCGTAATCAACTCATTCTGCGGCATTTTCTGTGCCTCCTTCCTGCGTTTCTGCTGCTTCAACAGCCTTCTTTTTCTTCTGCTTCTTGGGATTATACTTATTCATCGCCATATCCACATCTTCTTTTACAATGCACTCGACAGCCGGCAACAGGTAGTCAATGGCTTCCCTGATTTTCGGCTTGTCCTCGTCCGTAAACGGTGCCAGCACATGATTGACCACCGTCCAGCCCGGCAGGGGACGACCAATGCCAATCCGCACGCGGGCAAAGTGTTCATCCCCCAAATGCGCCAGTACGGATTTAATGCCGTTATGGCCGCCCGCACTGCCCTTTTTGCGGATGCGCACCGTGCCCGCCGGAATATCCATATCGTCATGGACAACGATTAAATCCTCCGTCTCCAGCTTGTAAAAATTCATCAGCGGCCCGATTGCCCGCCCGCTTTCGTTCATATAGGTCAGAGGCTTTACGAGCAGAATTTTTTCCGTGCCCAAAAAGCCCTGCGCGACTTTGGCATCGAATTTATCCTGCCAATTGTCAATGCCCAATTTATCTGCCAGCGCATCCACTAGCATAAAACCGACATTATGCTTGGTCGCAGCATATTCACTGCCGGGATTGCCCAGGCCTGCTATTATTTTCATAACTTCCTCCTAAAAAAATAGCCTTCCCCTAGAGGGGAAGGTGGCAGCCGTAAGGCTGACGGATGAGGTGTAAAAGCTGTTTATTATCACCAAACACCTCATCCACCGCTTTGCGGTCCCCCTTCCCCTCTAGGGGAAGGCCCTTGCTAAACTTCTGTCTACTTATTTATCCGCTGTCGGGTCGCCTACTAAGAACAGATAGGCGATTACGATAATGCCCAGTACGATACGATACCAGCCAAAGGCCTTGAAGTCATTGGTCTTGATATAGCTCAAGAGGAACTTGATGGACAGGATGGAAACGATAAAGGCCGTAACCATGCCCACCACCATGATGACGATTTCCGCGCCCGTGTAATGCAGGCCGAACTTGACCATCTTGAGGAGGCTCGCGCCGAACATGACCGGAATAGCCAGGAAGAACGTAAATTCCGCAGCGACGATACGGCTGGCACCAAAGAGGATACCGCCGATAATGGTCGCACCGGAACGGCTGGTACCCGGCACCAAAGAAAGCACCTGGAACAGGCCGATAATGAACGCCGTACGGTAATCCAAGTTTGCCAAGTCGTTAATCCGCGGACGGCGGTGCTTGTTGTAATTCTCAATCCAGATAAAGAGCAGGCCGTAGAAGATAAGCGTCGTAGCCACCACCGGCGCCGTCATGAAATGCTCTTCCATATACTTGTTGAACATTAGGCCAATCACGGCTGCGGGAATGCAGGCCACGATAACCTTCATCCACAGGCTCACCGTATCCCGCTTTTCCTTCTTCGTCTTCCAATCCGACCAGGGATTGAGCTTTTCAAAATTCAATGCCACAACGGCCAGAATGGCGCCGAGCTGAATTACCACCAGGAACATATCCATAAAGTCCTTGCTGACATCCAGCTTGATAAATTCGTCCACCAGAATCATATGACCGGTACTCGACACCGGCAGCCATTCCGTCAGACCTTCTACAATACCGAGAACTACTACTTTCAGCAGTTCCACTATGCTTAAATCCACCGTATTACTTCCTCTCGCTACTCTCTACTAACTTCCGCTTCTGCTCATGAGTCAGCTGTTTGATATGCCACTCACGGCTCTGGGCCTCCCGCTTATCGGCAAAGGCTTCAAAATAGACAAGACGCACAGGCAGGCGGGCGCGGGTGTATTTCCCGCCCCGGCCGGCATTGTGCGTCCTGACCCGCTTTTCGAGGTCATTTGTCCAGCCTGTATAAAAACTGCCGTCACTGCACTCTAAAATATAGGTGTAGTTCTCGTCCTTATTTGGCATCTTTAATGGTAACTTTTTCCATCACGACTTTTTCCAGCGGACGGTCAGCAAAATCCGTTTCGCTGTGGCCGATGGTGCGAACAACATCCATGCCCTTTACCACTTTGCCGAAGATGGTGTGCTTGCCGTTGAGCCAGGGAGTCTTGTCGAGCGTGATGAAGAACTGGCTGCCGCCCGTGTGGGGCATACCCGTGTTGGCCATAGCAAGAATACCTTCACAATCAAAGCGCAGGTCATCCAGGAATTCATCCTCGATGGTGTAGCCTGGGCCGCCCATGCCCGTGCCCTGCGGGTCGCCGCCCTGAATCATAAAGCCGTCAATCACGCGATGGAAAATCACGCCATTGTAGAAGCCTTTTTCCGTCAGGTCGATAAAGTTCTTCGTCGTAATCGGGGTCTTATCCTCGAAGAGTTCAATTTCAAAGGTACCTTTGTTGGTTTCAAAAACTGCAATGCGATTAGCCACTTTTTTGCCTCCATTATCTTTACCGCCAGCGATGCAGCCCGCAGAAAGAGCCGTCATCAATACCAGCATCATAATCAATATCTTTTTCATTGTACAAAATTCCCCTCTCTAATGCAACTATAAATTACCGTCCGTTATTGCTATAACGGTGAATCACTGCACCAGTCTTGACGCCCGGCGAACTAAAGCCATGCCCCATGACTTCGCTTGCCGACATGATAATCACAAAGGCGTCCGGGTCGATGGCGTTTATAATCATCTTCATCTTGGCCACCTGCGTTAACGTCACGACCACGAACACGACATTGCGCTCCCGGCGGGTAAACGCGCCCTGCCCATGCAGGAAGGTTACGCCGCGGCCCACTTCCATAATGCCCTCAGCAATAGATTCTGCCTGATTGGACACGATTAAAAGCGCCTTGCGGCTGTTAAAGCCCGCAATCACCTTATCCGTCACCATGGCATTCATGAACATGCAGATAAGCGTGAACATCGCCGGCGCCACGCCAAACATAAACGCCGCCGCCAGCATCACCAGACAGTTAAAGCCAAAAATCACGCCGCCCATATTAAAGGAATAAAACTTCTTGGCAATGGCGCCCACGATATCAAAGCCGCCGGTACTGCCGTTCATGCGGAACACAATACCATAGCCAATCCCATTGAACACACCGCCAAAAATCGCCGCCAGCATATAATCGCTGACCGGCGCATAGGCGTTTAATGGCTTGGTAAAGTCCAGACAGAAGGAAAAAATCGCCGTACCGATGACCACATCACAGGTATAGCCCTTGCCGAGCAGCCGCCAGGCCGCCATCAATAGCGGAATATTATAAGCAAAAGTCTGCACACCAATGGGCAGATGCGTGAGGTAATAGACAATCATGGCAATGCCCGTAGCACCGCCCGTCAGCAGGTGGGAAGGCACCAGAAAGAGATTGATGGAGCAGCTGGCAATCAGACAGCCCACCGTAATGCCCACATAACGCAATAAACGATGCTCCAACAGCCTGAGCTGAATCATCTGCCTAAGCCTCCCACACGCACTTCTTTATCCTGCGGCAAGTTGGAAAGGTCAATTTCCATATGGACATTGTCATCATCAATATCCCCTGGCATCATCATTGGGTCCCCTTCTTCGGCCATAGCCGTCTGCTCGGCCTCATCCAACGGCAGATTGGTGATGTGCAAATCCAGCAGATGGCCGTCCTCAGAATCCACCTTTAACAGCAGATGCTGATGGGGATGTTTTTCCCGGCTATAAATCAAATAATAATCCCCATCCACGAACTTCCGCGGGGTCTTGCCATAGATTTTTTCCAGCCAGAACTTCGTGGCGCCCTGCCGTACATTGCGGCGGGCAACATAAGTTTCCATATCCACGGTAAAGTCCACGACTTTCCCCGTGCGCACCGCAACGCTGGCCTCGCTGCGGTCTTTATAAACATAAGTCTTAACCTTCACGCCCTGCTTGATAACGGTTTTATCATAGAGCGCTTCGCCCCACTTCGCCTGCAGAACACTTTCGCTGTCACCGAGCATTACGCCCTTGCAGGAAAAATCCTCGTCCACGACTTTCCCCGCCGCCAGGCAGACTGTGCTCCACAAGCAAAGCAGCAGCAGGCTAAAAGAAAACACGCGGCGCATATTCTTTACCATAAGTTCCTCCCGAAATTGCCCTGTTCAAAAATCTTAATCTCCCGGCCATCAGCAGTTGTGCCGATGATTTCCAAATCCCGGGTGCCAATCATGAAGTCCTCATGCACCAGCGAATCGTTGACACCATGCTGCAGAAGGGTCACGCTGTCCATCTTCTCGCCGCCTTCCATACAGGTCGGATAGGCCTTGCCCAGTGCCAGATGGCAGGAGGCATTTTCATCAAACAGGGTGTTGTAGAACAAAATGCCGCTCTGCGAAATCGGCGAATCAAAGGGTACGAGGGCCACTTCACCCAAGTAACTTGCTCCTTCATCGGTTTCCAACAGACCTTTGAGGATTTCCGCACCTTTTTCTGCCGTATAATCAACCACTTTGCCGTCCTTAAAAATCAGCTTGAAGTTTTCAATCAGATTACCATTGTAATTTAGCGGCTTTGAAGCCACAACCGTGCCGTTTACGCCATCACGCTTGGGCATGCTATAAACTTCCTCCGTCGGCATATTGGCGGCAAACTCTATGCCCAGCTCCGACTTTTCCGCACCACCAGCCCAGATATGGCCTTCCGGCAGTTCGATTTCCAAATCGGTGCCGCTGGCATTCTTATAATGAAGCTTGACAAACTTCTGCTCATTGAGGAACTTGGCCGCCTGTTGTAGGAAGTCGATATGCTTGCGCCATTCGGCCACCGTGTCGATACCTTCACCGATGCGCACCGTCTTAAAGATGGCCTGCCAAAGTTTTTCCACAGCTTTTTCGGCTGTATCTTCCGGGAATACCTTCGTGGCCCAGCCCTTGGTCGGCACGGACACCACGCACCAGGTATTCTTGTTACTCATCAGTCGTTCACGGTATTCTAAGAGCGCCGCACCAGCTGCCTGATTGGCCAGTTTAAGCTTCTCCGGCTCAATATCGCTGAAAATCTGCGGATCACGGGCGGCTATGGACACAAACGCCGCGCCCTGCTCGGCATAACCCTGATAGAATTTCACCCGCCATTCGGGGAACTCGGTAAAGAGTCCCTTCTTGCCATGTTCATAGCGGATATGAGCCGAGAGTTCATCCCCCCAGCTCATCACCACATCATGGGCACCGGCCTTGAAGGCCGCCTCGGAAATCTTGCGGGCAAAGTCCGCACATTCAATCGGGGAATTGATGACCAGAATCTGGTCCTTCTGAATATTTACCCCGACATTTACCACTAATTCTGCATATTTTTGCAACAGTTCTGCCTGCATCACAAAGCCTCCGTATCGAAACATAAGGTCACAGGGCCATCGTTCACCGATTCCACCTGCATATCTGCACCGAATTCACCATGCTCCACCGTCACGCCTAAATCCCGCAAATCCTGCATAAAGACTTCATAGAGTTCATTGGCCATGGCCGGCGGTGCCGCATGGCTGAAACCGGGACGGCGTTTCTTCAAGTCCGCATAGAGCGTGAACTGGGAAATCACCAGCATGGAGCCGCCCACCTGTTCGAGATTTAAGTTCATCTTGCCGGCATCATCGGAGAACACCCGGACATTATAAATCTTCTCGGCCAGTTTCTGTGCTGATTCGGCATTATCCTCCGGCCCTACGCCCAAGAGCACCAAAAATCCCTGCTCAATCGCGCCGTTTACTTTTCCTTCTATTTCTACACTGGCGGATTTTACCCGCGTTACCACTGCCCGCACAATTTCACTCCTCTTACTGCATATACGGCGCCGCAAACTCCTGCACCGTCTTAAAATACAATTTTTCGTCCTTCTGACAGGCTACCCCATGAACCGCATCATGGATTAAGAGCAGACTCTTGTCCGGGGCTTTTGCATCCCGGTAAAGCTGCTCGGCCATAGCGGGCGGCACCAAGGCATCCTTCGTGCCATGAATAAACAGGATAGGCACTTTCGAGTGCATAACCGCAACTTCCGGCACCGCCTGATTGAGGCTGAACCCTGCCACCTGCTGACACCGCCAGTCCAAAAGATTCATGGCCGGGAATGCCGGCAGCCCCAAAGACTCGTGTATCTGATGCACGAGCAAATCAAAAGCGCTGGTGTAGCCGCTTTCTTCCACGCAAGCTGCTACATTCTTCGGCAAATCTTCCTCATCACAGGCCATCATCACCGTGGCCGCCCCCATGGACACGCCATGCAGAATAATCTTGGCCTGCGGATAGTAAAGGGCAATCCGTCTGGCCCAGTCCACAATATCCACACTCTCGCGATAGCCCATGGTCAGATAGCGGCCCTCACTCTTGCCTGCCGCCCGCAAATCCGGCGTCAGCACATGATAACCCATCTTCAGATAATGCGTGGCAATATAATAGGAATTTTCCTGCGTACCACCATAACCATGAACCACGATAACCCATTTATCGGCCCCACTATCCTCATCCGGATAAAAATGCGTAGCCTTTAATATCAGCTTATCGCGGGAAGTCAGCGTCCACTCTTCATTTGTAAAATCCGGTTTATCATAATGCCGTGCTTCCGGCGGCATCAAAAGAGCAAAAGCGCGGGGCGGTTCCTGGGGATTTTCCACGGTGCCCCGTTCGAGCCCGAAGTGTACCGCATAATTGCCAACAAAATATCCTGTCCCCACGACAAAGGCCGCAGCCACAGCCGCCGCCGTAAGGACAGCTGTCAGGAGACAGGATAAAAACATCTTGTGCATGTAATCACCTTTCTACTGCCTGCCTAAAAACAAAGATGATTACATTTTAACACCGATATGGAATTTTTGCTATCCCTTAATGGGGTAAAGTGCCGTCACCATCCGATGTACTTTTTGCAAATACAGCAACGTAATCGTCCAACAGATTGTATGGCTTATCAGGGAAATTTGGTGAACTCTACACCATTACCCGTATTTTCCTTTTTGTCCTGCCAACGCATTATGCCATCACACAGGACAAAGAGCGCATGACCATCATTATAGACCATCTTGTTTTTGCCTGTGCCATCTTCCGAATAAACATAGTCGATACGCGTTCCATCACCATTGCTGAAAAGGATAGCCGCAAAATTGTCATAGCTGCAATGATAGACCCAGCGGCTGCCTTCAGCGGCATTGCTTGCCCATTGAATTTCTATCAGAAAACCATTACCCTCCCGGCTGACTACGGCAGAACAGCGACCACTTCCCCAGACACCCAGATAATCTTCGGCCTTAATGCCCGCACGTTTTTTTTCGTAGCCATTTTCGGCATAGCGCACAAAATGCATGGCTCCATCCTGTCCTGAATAAAGGTCTTTCTGCGTTGCTTTCTTTTCGTCCTTGGCAAAAGCAGCCCATAATTTGTTAGCACTTGTGTACGCCGAATACCAAGGCGAGACTGTGTTCTTATCCTCAAGAACTACGCCGCCGCCTTCCAAAAACGAATACCAATATGATTTTGAACCATCCGGATGTTCTTCTGTCGTTACCTTAACCATGCCAAAGGACTTGCCGTCTTTGTAGGTCATTTCATACTTGCCATCTGCGTAGATGACCAGACTTCGCGCATCAGTTGCACCTGTTTCACGCCAAGTTCCCACTATGGGCTGAATGCTGTCAATAACCGCCGCTGCTTTCTGTGCTGCTATGCCTGCTACATTTGCTGCCGCCATAGCAGACTCTCCACCAGCAATACTGGCGATAAAACAAGTCATTGCCCCGATTAACAGCATGTGGCGCAATATCCTGTGCAAAGTTTCCTGCATATCCATTTGCAATCCCCTCCTGCGTCACTTCAACCTGCAGCCTTTTCCCAATGCGTATTTGAATGCCAGCGGTGACGATATTTGCCATGATATTCGGGAATATCCGGATTCTGGATGTAACAGGTATAAGCCACATACTGATTGGCTGGCACATAGACATCGTTCACGTAATGACGAATGCCTTTATCTGACCACATCCTCTGACCGTTGTCCGCAATCAACGTAAGGTCAATGTCCGTCCACTTAACATAAGCCCCACGGTCGCCGGTGTTTTCAAAGTAACCGACAACTTCTACTTCACCCGCATGATGCAGATAGACATGCTCAATCTGAAACTTGATGACCGGCCTCGCCTGCACTGCCGACGGCAAAATTGCCGTGCAAAGCAAGGTAAACACTAAACACGCAAATAACTTTGATACATACGACCTCATGTTTCTGCCCTCCTTTTTCTTCTTTATGCCGCTCATTAGTTATGCTGTTCAGACTTTCCTCTCAACCTCACATCCTAACCACTTTATATTATATAACACTATTATTAAGATTCAAACTATTTTGTTTATATTCTTTTACCTACATTCATAAATCAAGCCCATCAGTATTTATTGCCGATGGGCTTGTTTTATGCCAGATTATCTTATTTTCCCTTCAACTTTTTATTTTCAGATATTCCGCTGATATTTTTGCTTATGGCTTTGCGGCTGTTCCGGTATGGTCATGGATAGCAGTCCCGCCTCCAGCATCGGCTTTACATAGTGCTGCATAACGTAACCTACAGTCTTTACGCCTAAGAATTTTGCAATTTCTGCCCGGCTGCGTGGTTCGCTGCAGAAGTTCAATAATTCCAGCTGGCGCATATCCTCTACGTTTTTCTCTTGTACTTCATCACGTGCTTTCCTATAGAAAGTCACCACAAAAGTACCGCGTTTATCTTCCAGCCTTGCTGGCGGCAAACCAAATCTTGACAGTTCTTTCTCCATAATAGGAATTCCCGAATAGCGGTTTTCTGTTATCTGCAAGGTTTCCAACGCCGAAGCCAGCACCGGATTACGGGTATCCGGCTGTACCTTGCCCAACTGGTCAACGGTTATACGGCCGTATATACCGCCGGGACTTCTTATCTCCATCCGGTCGGCAAAGAGCTGAATTTGGATTGGCATACCTTCTGTGTGAATACTGTAATCCCGATGAACCAAGGCATTGAGGATAGCTTCGCGAACTGCCGTCATGGGATATTCTGTTTTATCCTCGCGCTTACCAGTTTCCTCATTGATAATCGTCTTGCTTTTGATATTACGGCGCACAAATTGCAAAGAGCGTTCCAAAATCTGCGGAATATCTCCCTCAATACGCTCATTATCCAAAAAGCGTTCACCTTCCGCTCCCAGGTCGCTGATACGCAAACCGGGAACCACAGTCGCGATTACGCAAAGCTGCGGATAATAAGCCTGTGGGTAAAGGCCAAACAGCAGGGCCGCACATAAGGTAATCTTATCCCCCAAAGTAATGCTCATTAAATCCTGAATTTGTTCGTCCGTTAATTGTGAGAGATTCGGCTTGCCCAAACGCAGACGATGAATATAATCAGCCAGCTTATTCTTGTCCAGTGAGTTTAACGACATACGATTAGCTGCTCGCACCTCATCCTGATACTTCCGGCGGAAGGCTTCATAACTGTATATTTCATACTCCGTCATAGGTTCATCACTATCCCCTACCCGCACATAGGAACCCTTTATCCGCCCCATACCACGATAATAGCAGGGACGCTCCGCAATATCCAAAGCCGGTATCTCCGCCGCCACAAAAGATTTACCATCCAGCTCCGCTACGGTCAGCACCGGACGAACCACCGGTTCCATCTGCAAACATTGCGCATTGATTTGCTTTTGTATATCCTGCGCATCATATACACCTACCGGTTCATATCCCTTGCTTTCATCTATGCCAAAAAGAATGGTGCCTCCTCCATCCTGATTGGAAAAACTCGACAATGTATCATATAACCGCTTGGGACACCCCATATGGGCAGCTTTCAGTTCCAAAGATTGCGATTCATAACGCAATTTTTGAACAGACTTCACCATTTCTTGCAGTTCTTCTCTTGTCATTTTACATTTCCTCTTTATATTTCATCTTTACTCTTTATGTTTCTCTTTATATTTTAGCTTATTATTTACACTTTCTCTTTATATTTCACATTTTACATTTTATATTTATATTTGTCAATTTTATATTTTTCCATTCATAAAAAGGGACTGTGAAATAACACATCCCCAATAACAAAGACATCACGGAATCGCTTATTAAGGCCGGTGCATTGGATTATCTGGGGAAAGACCGGGGCTGGATGCTTGCCAATCTGCAATCCACCAAGGAAATTCTGGTACGCAAGGCTCATTGCGAGGAACGTATCGAATATTACCAAGGGCAGTGTATGATATGTCCACGGATGACAAGGGGCGCAACAAGGCAAAACGGATGCTTGACCAATGGAGGGCAAAGTTATCTGATGTGGATTTCAAGGAATCTGCGGCAAAGAAATACGATGCCATTGCCGGCGAGATTTCTGTGCTGTCCTTCTCGTTTACGTCGCTGCCCAAGGTGCTCACGGGTGTTGCCAAGAGTGTCTATGAGTTCAAGGACAAGAAGGGCATCAAGATTACGCAGGGATTGACTTATGAGTTCATCCGCAGCAGCAAGGGTATCATCGTGGATGCACAGCTTGTAAGTGCATAAATAAAAAAGGGGGTATGACACTATGAGCCTTGACACACAGCGGCGCGGAGGCAGACGAGCAGGTGCTGGCCGGCCCAAAAAGAAAGCAAGAGATTTACAAAAAACACATAGCATCAGAGCCACAGATAAGGACTAGAAAGAGATACAGATCGCCGCCAGGATTATAAAGATGTGCAGGACTACGGAGAAGCGTCCCAGGGTGTTTGTGCTTGACGAAGAAGAAAACGCCAGGGTCAATAAGTATCTGACTGAAGGGCTAATAGAGAGAAGTCAGAATAGTCGTTGGGGCGAACCAGAAGGAGCGCAGCCTGTCGTTATGAAGCAGGAGGAGCCCACACCTAAAGAACTGGAGACTCCAAAGACTGCCAGCGAATAAGAGGCAGTGTCGCTTTTCTTAGAGTATTTCAGGCTCAATCCTATTGATGCAGTATCTTCCATAGAGAGCAAACTGGAAAGAGAAAAACATATCCGTGAAATGCGCAGGGTACGTTCCGAGCAGGAGAAAAAGATGGATGGCATTCAGAGAGATATGCAAGATGCCATGGACTCTATCGATGAAATTAATAAGGCGGTTGCTGAGATGCTTCAGTTCCCAGGCTACCGTAGAGCATAAAAAGGAGAGAAATGAGGATAATCGTGCTTAACGGGATGTTTGGGGCTATAGGAAAAAATTGTTGTAAAAATGGGATATTGTTGTGTAACCCTTAGAGGTTTTTTCTTTTATATGTCGAATTACAAGTAACAATCGATATGGTGACACAGTAACTTCAAATTTGTTTACGAGGAGGAAGAAAGATGAAGATGATAAAAGTCAACATGACAATAATTGTCATGTTATTGCTTTTTTTTGTTCCAATATGTAACGTGGAAGCAAAAATTGATGTAGATAGTTTTGTGAATAATTATAATCAAGCTGCAAATAAACTGCATAGTAGTAAGAAGATAGTGTCAAATCAATTATACGCAATAAAAGATGAATATGGGGAATTAAATTATTGCTTATTTATTGGGAATAAAGTTAATAATATTATATTTGATAAGTGGTTTAGCAAAGCGAGTATAACATTCAGTGGTTCCAACATTTATGATTGTGTAGAAGTACCTGTATTTATTTTAATGGGGGTGGGCTGCTCAGATATGTTGCAAGCATCTAAAACAATAAATAGTCTGATAAATCAACTAGGAATGGATAATATAAATAAAACATATGGTGTGGGTGAAGTTATGTTAGTTGATGAGGTTGCAAAATGTAAGTTTCAGTGTTTGGCACATTATAATGTAGATATAGCAGGAACTGGAAAAATTAAATTTACAGTAGCAAGATATGACAATTAAAATGCGTAACTGCTTAAAAGTGAGGTGGTATTATGCTAAAGGTAATGATGTTCATATTATGCTTCTTAATAAATATATCATCAGTATCTGCAGAAAGAGGTTTAGTGGATATTGATGGAAGTAGTTATTGGCATGGGAATAAGAACTTTATATTAAAGCCACTCTCTAGCGGTTCGAGCGGACGATATAATATAATAGATTTATCGTCCATCGTTGTTAAAGAGAATTCAAATTTTCAAACGGAACTTGCAATGCTGTGTTATGATGTGTCACCAAATGGAGAAATAGAAGGTAGTAAAATTATATCCATCGTAAAGAAGAATGAAGTAAACAGATTTTTTGAAATTGGCGGACAGAAAGTGACCGTTACCCCGGTTCACATTAATGCCTACTATGACTTTCTAAAAAGAATTGAGGAAGTGACTAATGGGAGAATAACAATTTCAAAAATGTTTGATGGATTCGTATGTAATAAAAATAAGTATATTTGGTATGTGCCAAGAGTTGATGACAACATAAAAGATAAGATGGACTTTGAAAACAATATGGCTATAGTCAAAATATCGCTTTCAGACATGTTACAAAATTCATCATCAACAAGAATCATAATTACACCATTGATTTTATATTACATAAAAGATGGACACTTATATGATAATGGATACAATAAATTTATAAGAATTCAAGGATATGGATTCGCAAATACAATGAATGGAAGATGGGTAAGAGTATTGGATGTTGAAGGTTATTTGAGTAATGGTGGAGCGTTATTGCCAACTCAATACTGGGAAGAATTACCGAATAATACAGAGGGTAATATTATAAAAGAAGTATGCAGTATGGCAGTGGCGAACAGAATTAAGTAATTCTATCATTTTATGAGTTAAATTTATTTGTAAAAAAAGAAGAGACTGGAACTTTCCAGTCTCTTTTAAATTTGCGTTTCCAAAACAACTTTGTTCACGGGCGAGGCCATCATAAGACGCCTCAGCAACGTCATTTTGAGCGCCTTCAGGAATATAAAAACAAGCTGAGCGAATATGTTGAGAAACTGGACACCTGCGAGGATGGCAGAAACAGCTATTCCAAAACGGACACATCCGCCACCTTTATGCGGATGAAAAAAGATTATATGCGCAACGACCAGCTGCTCCCTGCCTACAATGTTCAGTTTGGCGTGGCAGACGAATACATTGCGGTGGCAGATGTTAATCACTACCGTTCCGACATGAACTGTTTCGTTCCTTTAATCGAGCAGTTTCATAAGATTTATGGATTCTATCCGAAATACCCCGTTGCCAATGCAGGCTATGGTTCATACAACAACTACATTTACTGTGAGCAAAAAGGCATGGAGAAATGGAACTAGTAAGACTAGAGATTTTTCTGGTTTCTATAGGGCATAATCTTTATAAGTACCATAATAAAATCAATCGAGTAAAATTAGCCGCATAAACAGATAATAAGCTGCTCTATGGGGAAAGGGGCATTGCGCCCTTTTTTAGAGTACAATGGTATAAGATATAAAATCACGCAATAAAAAGGCGCTGTGGATAAAATGCTTTCGCATTTCATCACAGCGCCCTATAATTATCGTTATTTTATTTTCCCATAGCCGCCACAGCTGCAAATGCTTTTTCTGCCGCCGCAATGGTTCTATCAATATCCTCGTCCGTATGCGCGCCGCTCATAAAGAGAGTTTCAAACTGGGACGGAGCAAGGTAGATGCCCTGTTCGAGCATGGTCTTGAACCAGACCTTGAATTTTTCCTGGTCGGCGTTGCAGGAATCTTCGTAGTTCAGCACATCCTTTTCGCTGAAGAAGATGCCGAACATGGAGCCTGCCTGATGGGCCTGAATGGCAACACCTGCGGCTTTGGCTTTTTCCTGCCAGCCGAGGAGCAGTTTCTTCGTCTTTAAGGTCAGTTCACGGCTGTAATCGGCTTTGCCGTATTCCGGTTCAGCGGTGATAATCTGCAGCGTGGCAAGACCTGCGGTCATGGCCAACGGATTGCCGGAGAGCGTACCGGCCTGATAGACTGGGCCGGACGGCGAAACCTTTGCCATGATGTCCTTGCGGCCGCCGTAGGCTGCTACGGGCAGGCCACCGCCGATGATTTTGCCCAGGCAGGTCAAATCCGGCGTGATGCCGTAAGCTGCCTGTGCGCCGCCCAAGGAGGCACGGAAACCGCACATAACCTCGTCAAAAATCAGCAGGGCGCCGTGTTTTTCCGTAATGTCACGGAGTTTTTTAAGGTAGCCCTGTTTCGGCAAAACAAGGCCCATATTGCCGGCTACCGGCTCCACGATAACGGCGGCCACTTCGTCACCGACTTCTTCCATCACTTTCGTAATGGCTTCTTCATCATTGTAGGGTACGGAAATCGTATCCTGTGCCGTGCCTTTCGTCACGCCCGGCGAACTCGGCACGCCGAAGGTCGCCATGCCGGAACCGGCATTGACGAGCAGGCTGTCGCTATGACCGTGATAGCAGCCGATAAATTTGACAATCTTTTCCCTGCCCGTATAGCCGCGTGCCAGACGCAGAGCGCTCATGGTTGCTTCGGTGCCGGAGTTGACCATGCGAATGGTTTCGATGGACGGATAAACTTCCATTACGAGCTTTGCAAGTTCCGACTCAATGCAGGTTGGCGCGCCATAGCTCGTGCCGCGGGTGGCGGCTTCCTGCAAGGCTTTGACGACTTTTGGATGGGCATGGCCCACGACCATCGGCCCCCAGGAGCCAACATAGTCGATGTATTCATTGCCGTCGATATCGTAAATCTTATCGCCTAAAGCATGGTCGATAAACGGCGGGTTGCAGTCCACGCTCTTATAGGAACGCACGGGGCTGTTGACGCCGCCGGGCATGAGTTCTTTTGCTTCAGCAAAAGCAGCAGCGGATTTTTCCAGATTAAGCATTTGCATCCTCCTTCAGCCAGCGAGCCACATCCATAGCATGATAGGTGATGATGATATCAGCACCGGCGCGTTTCATGGAAAGCAGGGTTTCCATAACGATGCGCTTTTCATCAATCCAACCGTTCTTGGCGGCAGCCTTGACCATGGCATATTCGCCGCTGACGTTATAAACAGCCACCGGATGATGGATATGGTCACGCACCTGACGCACGATATCGAGATAAGCCAGCGCCGGTTTTACCATGATGATGTCAGCGCCTTCGGCAATATCGAGGTCAACTTCCTTGATGGCTTCATGGGCATTGGCCGGGTCCATCTGATACTGACGGCGGTCACCGAAAGCCGGCGCGCTGTCGGCAGCGTCACGGAAGGGGCCATAGTAACCCGAAGCGTATTTAACCGCATAGCTCATAATCGAGACATTCTGGAAGCCGTTTTCGTCCAAAGCTTCGCGGATAGCCGCCACACGACCGTCCATCATATCGGACGGTGCGATGATGTCCACACCGCACTGTGCCTGTGAAACAGCAACTTTCTGCAGGAGCTTCAAGGTTTTGTCGTTGTCCACATAATGGCCTTCGAGATGGCCGCAGTGACCGTGGTCGGTATACTCGCACATGCAGACGTCGCCGACAATCATAAGTTCGGGCACTTCTGCCTTAATCGCCTTGATGGCGCGCTGTACAGGACTCGTCATATCCCAGGCACTGGAGCCGTCAGCATCCTTGTATTCGGGAATGCCGAATACTTCCACGGAAGGAATGCCCAGTTCCCAGCATTTTTTCGCCGTCTTGACCGCTTCATCCACGGACAGATGATAGCAGCCCGGCATGGAGGGAATTTCCTCGCGGACGTTTTCGCCCGGCACGACAAACAGCGGATAGACAAAGTCCTTCACCGACAGGCTGGTTTCACGAACCATTGCCCGCATAGCGGGGCTGATGCGCATACGGCGCGGACGGAGTTTCTGTTCATACATAATACAACATCTCCTAGTTATTTGCAGATGGCCTCTACCAGACCATCAATGGTATACTCTTTGGCAATAATATCCGGCTCAATGCCTAAGGATTTGGCGGTGTCCGCCGTAACGGGGCCGATGCAGGCGGTCTTTACGCCCTTCAGCACCTCTGCCGAGCCGATAATGTTGACGAGATTTTTAACTGTGGACGAACTGGTGAAGGTCACCAGGTCAATGCGGCCAGCTTTGATGTCTGCGGCCAAAGCCTCGCCGTCCACCTGACCGCAGACCGTACGATAAGCAGGAGCGACTTCGACTTCTGCGCCCATCTCACGCAAGGTATCCGGCAGGACTTCCCGCGCTTCTTCGGCACGCGGAATTAGGATTTTGGCATGCGGTGGCAGTTTACCCTTCAGCGCTTCTACCACGCCTTCGGCGCGGTATTCCTGCGGGATAACGTCGGCCACAAGGCCGTACTGTTTGAGTTTCTCTGCCGTTGCCGAACCGATGGCGGCAATCTTGGCATAGCCTAAAGCGCGCGCATCCTTGCCTGCTTTGAACAGGCGGGCAAAGAAACGGCCTACACCATTAGCGCTCGTGAAAATCAACCAGTGATAATCCGCCACATGGTCAATGGCCTTATCGAGAGCCGCATAATTATCGGCGGGGTCGACCATGGAAATTGCCGGAGCTTCGAGAACTTCCGCGCCGAGGTTTTCCAATTTTGCCGTCAGCTTGGATGCCTGGTTGCGTGCCCGTGTTACGAGAATCCGCTTGCCAAACAACGGACGCTGGGAAAGGTTATCGAACCACTGCAGGCTGTCCCGCAGTTTCACGACTTCGCCCACGATAAAGATAGCGGGCGGCTTGATGCCGTTTTTCGCCACATCTTCTGCCGCCTTGCCCACGGTGGTAATCAGCGTGCGCTGTTCCGGCTTGGTGCCCCAGCGGATAACAGCAGCCGGGGTGTCGGCACTACGGCCGTTTTCGATTAATTTGCTCGTGATATGCGGCAGATTGGCTACGCCCATCAAGAACACAAGCGTATCCACGCCTGTAGCAAGGTGCTCCCAGCGCATATTGCTCTTGCCCTTAGTCGGGTCTTCATGGCCCGTCACCACAGCAAAGGAAGTTGCCACCGCGCGATGGGTTACGGGAATGCCCGCATAGGCCGGCACGGAAATCGCCGAAGTGATGCCCGGCACGATTTCAAAGGGCAGGTTGTTTTCGCGCAGGAGCAGCCCTTCTTCGCCGCCCCGACCGAATACAAAGGGGTCGCCGCCTTTGAGACGCACGACGCATTTGCCCTCTTTGGCCTTGTCCACCAACAGTTGGTTGATGTCTTCCTGTTTCATGGTATGGTTGCTCGATGCCTTGCCCACATAAATGTATTCGGCATCTTCCGGCGCCCAGCGCAAGATGCGGTCATCGGCCAGACGGTCATAGACGACAACATCGGCCATTTTGAGGCAATCCACTGCCTTCATGCTGATAAGCCGGTAATCTCCGGGGCCTGCACCTACTAAATAAACCATTCCTGCCATATATGTCATCCCTTTTCTATCTTATTTATTCTGCAACAAACCGAGTTCCTGCAGGATTTCCTGCCCGCCAGCGGCGAGGAGTTTTTCGGCCAGCGTTACGCCCAGTTTTTCCGCCTCACTAGCCTTGCCGCTGAGTTTATCGCGGTAGAGGCGCTGGCCGTCCAAAGAGGCGATTACGGCTTCTACCTGTATTTCGTCGTTGTCAGCAGGCACGGCATAAACACCAACCGGCACCTGACAGCCGCCCTCGACCCTGCCTAAGAATGCACGTTCTGCCTTGGCACAATGCACCGTGGCTTCGTCATTGAGGAATGCGAGCATTTCGCGCATCTCCGCATCGTCCTCACGGGTTTCAATGGCCAGTGCCCCCTGCCCTACAGCAGGCAGTACCATATCGCGGGGCAGAACTTCTGTGATACGCTCGCCAAAGCCCAGGCGTTTGAGTCCGGCCACGGCGAGAATGATGGCATCGAAGTTCTCGCTTTCGAGTTTGGCCAACCGCGTATTCACATTGCCCCGCAGGTCGCAGATGTTGAGGTCCGGGCGGGCATGCAAAAGCTGTGCCTTGCGGCGCAGGCTCGATGTACCTACTTTTGCGCCACAAGGCAACGCTGCAAATGTCTTAAATTTGGGGCTGACCACGGCATCACCGGGGTCAAAGCGTTTGGTAATCGCGGCAAGTGTAAGACCTTCGGGCAGCTCTGTCGGCATATCCTTGAGGCTGTGCACCGCAAGGTCAATGCCGCCCGAGAGCATATCCATTTCGAGTTCTTTGGTAAAAAGGCCCTTGCCACCGATTTTGGCCAAGGGAGCATCGAGAATCTTATCCCCCTTGGTGGTCATTAATTTGAGTTCGACTTTAAGGCCGGGATATTCTTCTTCCAGACGGCCTTTTACGTATTCTGCCTGCCAGAGAGCAAGCTTACTGCTGCGCGTACCGATAACGATTGTGTCTTTCTTCACTGGTTGCTGTCTCTCCTATCGTATCAAGTTTGAATAGCGCCCGCATGGCGTCGATATAGAACTGCTCGTTTTTCGTGCCGGCGGCAGAATTGAGCTTCATCATGGGCATGCGCAGAATCTTGCGCACAATCATGCGGCTCATATGTTCCACCTGCCGCCATTCCTCTTCCGTAAGCTCCGGCAGTTTGGAACTGGCCCGTTTTACCTCCCGCTGGCGGATGCGCTCACAGCGGTCAGAAAGCAGCGCCATCAACGGACGGAAAGAGAGGTACTGGAACTTTTCTTCAATGGAGGCCACTTCTTCGGCCACGATTTTTTCCGCCTGTTTGGCTTCCTGACGGCGTTCCTCGATATGTTCATCGACCACTTCTTCCAATGCGTCGATATTGTAGAGCGTTACGCCCTTGATATCGCCCACTTCGGGGTCAACATCGCGCGGAACGGCAATATCAATCAGGAATAACGGTCTGCCTTTTCGCTTGCTCATAAGCTGGCGGGTTTCCCAAGGCTTAATCACATAATGCGGCGCGCCCGTGGAGGTCACGATTACATCCACATCCACTGCCCGCTTCATGGCCTCCTTAAATGGAACCGCTTCGCCATTAAACTGCTCGGCCAAAAGCTGTGCCCGCTCAATATGGCGGTTGGCCACATAGATTTTCTTTACGCCGCGGGAGATTAAATGCTGTGCCGTAAGTTCTGCCATCTTTCCGGCACCGAAAATCAGGGCGCTGGCTTCATGCAGTTCGCCCAGTGCTTCACGCGCCAATTCCACAGCGGCATAACTTACCGACACGGAATTAAACTGAATGCGGGTTTCCGTACGCACCCGCTTGCCCGTGGCAATCGCCCGATGGAAAAGGGTATTTAATACCGTGCTCGTAGTGCCGGCTTCCCGTCCCATAGCATAGGCTTCCTTGACCTGCGAAAGAATCTGTCCTTCGCCAAGTACCAGCGAGTCAAGGCTCGATGCCACGCGGAATAGATGGTCAATACATGCTTCATCCGCGTAGTGATAAAGGTATTCGTCAATATCCTCCTCATTCCCCGTCAAATCAAAGAGGAACTGTTTCAAGGTGGCTAAATCCCGCTCTGCATCATCCACCACCGCATACATTTCACTGCGGTTGCAGGTGGAGAGGACAACCGCCTCCAAAATGCCCTCATAGGTTCCCAGATTTGCAAGACCGTTTTTCACCGCCGCCTTGGGGATGGAAAACCTTTCCCGCACATCAACAGGTGCTGTCTTGTGATTTAATCCCAGCATTAGTAATTCCATTTCTTACTTCTTCCTCCGCCTGGTCTAAATGACCCACTCTCACTAAATCAATAATCCCCTGGTTAAGACTCTGCCGCCACAGCCGTTCATGTTCCCGGCTGCCGCCCGGCATGGCCTTGATTTCATCCCGTAATACCATTAGCCGTTCCAAAAACTGCCCGAAACTATCCGGGTATTCATGCTCCAGCCGCTCACGCAAGAGCCGGGAAAAGGCAGGACTGCCTCCGCCAGTGGAAACCGTCAGCAAAAAATCGCCCCGCTGCACCTTAGAAGGCACGGAAAAATCCGTCTGCTCCGGGTCGGTTGCCGCATTAACCAAGGCGCCAATCTCTTTAGCCTCAGCAATAGCCGCTGCATTAGCCGCCGGATTATCCGCTGTGACAAACACCAACAACGGGCGCAGCTCTTTCAGCAGCCCGGCCTTAAACGCCTGTTCCAACCAGTCGAGACGTCCCGACTCTGCCAACTTCCGCAAATCATCCGTCACCATTGGCGCAATCACAGTCACCTGCGCTTCCGCGGCTAAAAGTCCCCGGACTTTCCGATAGGCGACCTGCCCGCCGCCCACGACCACACAGCTTTTGCCCGCCAGTTCCAAATTCAGCGGATAAAGCACCGAATCACCTTCCACTTGTTTTTTGTGAATACCTCTCAATTACGAATCGGATTCATCTTTCTACTATAATCTATTATACCTTATCCATACATGAAAAAAAAGCAGAAATCCATAAATTTTAGACTTCTGCTTTTGGAGTTTTTTACAAGAAAAGAACTTATTCCAAAGATATGATTTTATTCTTGAGCACATAGACCAAGGCCTGCGTCCTGTCCTCCACTTTCAGCTTACGCAGGACGCGGGTCATATGGTTCTTGACGGTCTTTTCGCTAAGCCCCAGCGCCTTGGCGATATCCTGATTGGAAAATCCCTTGGCTACGCATTCAAGCACGTCCATCTCCCGCGAAGTCAGGCGCTCGCCGCGGCTTTCATCGAGCATTTCCTTCGCCCTGCTCTCCACATCATCCGTCACCGTAGCACTGCCAAACAGCCGCTCCGCTAGTTCCGGATAAACAAAGGCATCACCACCGTTGACCACATGAATCGCCTTGATGAGTACCGCCGGTTCCACATCTTTTAAGAGATAACCCAATGCCCCGTTTTTGAGCATTTCCAAAACGTAGTTGTCACTATCGTGAATCGTCAGCGCAATAACCCGCGTTTCACAATCTGCCTGCTTGAGCTGTTTTACTACCTCCAAGCCGCTAAGCCCGGGCATATTGATATCCAAAAGCAGTACATCCGGCTGCAGCATGAGTGTCCGCGCCACAGCTTCCTGCCCGTCCTCAGCCTCACCGATAACCTCAAAGCCATCCTCAAAATTAAGTACTCGCTTTATTCCCTGTCGTAGAAGCGCATGGTCGTCTGCTATCAAAATTTTAATCGCCATACTCGTTTCTCCTTTATCTAATCTATAACCTCATAGCACATGCGCTTTCAGGAAAATCATGACTTCCGACTCCGTATGGCTATGCCGTACACTTTTGAAAAATGCCCCTAAGATGGGCAAATCGCCTAAAAATGGCACCTTGCTTAAACTATGGGATTCCTCACTGCCAATCAGCCCGCCAATCACCATAGTTTCCCCATCCTGCAGCCGCACCATGGTATCGGCACTGCGCCGCTGGAAACGGTACGCCTTCAAATCCGTCACAAATTCCGGCGTACTGACCTCCGTATGCACTTCCGCTGTAATCTGCCCTTCGGCATTGACCCGCGGAATACAACGCAGGATGATGCCAGCCTGCCGATAGGTCACCGTATTGGTTGTGGATGTTTCCGTCACCGTCTGCGTGGGCACCGGCACATCCCCACCGATATTGATGACCGCTTCATGCCCCTGAATGGTGGTGATATTAGGCCGTGCCAGAATCTTGGCCTTGCCGTCTGTCACCATGGCATTCAACTTGGCACTGAAATAAAACTCAAAGGGCTGCCCCTCGGGGCCATGACCGAACTGGATGATTCCCGGAATGTCCTCGTTTTTGCCATTGTAATAACGGCGCATTTCGTACTCCACCCGTTCATTTTCCCGGCCTTCATGGCGGTAAGTCTTGCGGGCTTCAGGATATTTGGGTAATTTTGACCATTCCCATTCCACACCTAAATTCTTCGCCGCATTCTTAGACAGGGCCACTACCTTGGCTTCAATGCTCACCTGTTTAGCGGGAATATCCACCTGCTGCAGAGCCTCCTGCAACCGCTGGGCTTCAGCGTCGGTGCCATAAAAAACGACCTTCCCGGCAGATTCATCCACGAGCACACGAGAAGAATTTTCCGCCACACTTGCCTTTTCAGAAGACTGCCCTTTTGCAGAGTTACCCGCTATGTTATTATCTTTCGTCATTTGGGACTTTTTTCCTGCTTCTCCCAAAGATAATTTTGCAACTTTCGCCAAATCAGCAGGCCGGGCATACTTCGCCTGATAACTGTGTACCCGCCGCAGAGCATTGCTCTTGTCCGGCGAGGTCAGTACATAGATGTTGCCATATTTTTCCAATAGCAGTCCCTGGGAAGCCGCTATGAGTTCCAAAATATTTGCCGGCTCTTCTTCCACATTGACGGTCACCGTTCCTCCGATGTTATCCGCCAGCAAAATATTGAAGCCACCCAGCCGGGCCACAGACATGAGCACCGTCCCTGTGGGCGCATTCTGCACCTGTAAATGCACTGGAGAAGCCAGCACCTTTATCGGATTCAGCCACAACAACAAAAGCAAACCAAACAGGCAAAACTTCTTTCCCCCCATATCACTTCGCCCCCGTCTCTGACATATTCAGGCTAAGCACTTGCCCGGAACGCTCCACCGTAACCGTAGCCGTGCCTATGCCCGTCACCTGCCAGCCATCTGCCCATTCCCCAACAGCTGCTGTCACCGTATTGCTGCCCACACGCAGCAGCGCCAGCCGCTGGCCATTGCCTTCCACGATGCCGCAAAGGGAAATCGCCGGAGCCGCGGGAACATTGCTCTGCTTTTCCGCTGCCACTGCAGCAGGCGGGGTGGCAGATGGCAATTCATTTTTAGAGGCCGGTAGCATCCCCTGAACTGGCTCCCCTTCCCGCTCATGGACAAATGAAAAAGGATTGCGCAATTCGTTGCCGGCTATCGCCTGCTGCAGACCGATAACCTCTGTCATCCCTGCCTGTTTCTCCGCAGATTCCTGCTTTGCCTGCAACACAAGAGGAGGCTTCTCTGCCTCATCGGCATACCAAGTCCCTGCTAACGCCAATAAAATAAAAATCCCCACTCCAGCAAGCAGCTTACGCTTCATTTTTCGCTCAAGCTCCATACTTTCGCCTTCTCTGTCCATACATCGTGGAAGTTTTATTTTATTATACATCCTGCAGGAAGTTTTTGCCAGCTTTTAATTCAGATTTGAGCCCTGTTCGTGGCACAAGGTCGGAGGAAAAATATTATCTGTTCCCACGGCGCCTTAATAAGCAGATGTAATGTACGCACTAAGCCCGGCGGCTGATAATGCTTTCCCGTCGCGTTAGGCAAGCCTGCATAAGCAGAGGGAAAGTATTATCAGCCGCCGGGCGTCTTAGCATATCGATGTAAACAAAACCGAATTTAGTTCTTAGCGACCAAATCCGCTTCCGTCAGCGTCCCTTCTTTGGCCTTCTGCGTCAATTCCGCCGTAGCCGTAAAGAGCACATCACTGGAGCTGTTCAGAGCTGTTTCGCAGGAATCCTGCAGTACGCCGATGATAAAGCCAACACCAACGACCTGCATAGCAATATCATTGCTGATACCGAACGAGGAGCAGGCCACCGGGATAAGCAGCAGAGAACCGCCCGCCACGCCGGAAGCACCGCAGGCACCAACGGTGGCGATAATGCAGAGCAGCAGGGCCGTGGGCAGGTCCACATCAATGCCCAGCGTATGAGCACAAGCCAAGGACAGCACCGCAATGGTGATAGCCGCACCGCTCATGTTGATAGTAGCACCCAGAGGAATGGAAATCGAATAGGTATCCTTATTGAGACCCAGGCGCTCGCACAAATCCATATTTACCGGAATGTTGGCTGCCGAGCTTCTCGTAAAGAAAGCATAAATGCCGCTTTCCCGCAAAGTCGTAAGTACCAGCGGATAGGGATTGCGATGAATATGCATATACACAATCAGCGGGTTCATGATGAGCGCTACGGAGAAGAACGCGCCCAGCAGAACGGCCAGCAGATGGAAGTAACCCATAATGGCCTCTGCGCCATTCGTGCCGATAGCATCCGCTACCAGCCCCATGATACCGAAAGGAGCCAGACGGATAACCCACTGCACGAGCTTCGTCACAGCCTTGGCAAAATCGTTCAGCGTCTGCTTCGTGCTGTCAGAAGCACTATGCAGAGCCACACCTGTCAGCACACCCCAAGCCAGGATGCCGATGTAATTGGCACTAGCAATGGCATGAATGGGGTTATCCACCACATTGAGCACAAGATTGTGCAGAACTTCCAGAATACCGCTGGGCGGCGTGAGCTTTGCATCCGCCAGCTGCAAGTGCAGCGTCGTGGGGAAAGCAAAGGAATAAGCCACCGCCACCAACGAAGCAAAGAAGGTGGCAAAGATATAAAGCCGTACAATGGGCCGCATAGATGCGCTGGCATCCGCATTTTTCTGTGCCATGGCATTCATAACAAGCACGAACACCAGCACCGGTGCCACACCTTTCAAGGCCCGGACAAACAAATCACCAAAGATGGACACCAGGGGCACCATCCCCGGCGCCGTCAAAGCGATGATAATACCAACTACTAAACCGACTGCGATTAGCTTGATGAGGGCAGTTTCCATATACTTTTTGCCGACTTTCCTAAACATGCTAATCATCCTCCTTCATTAAAAATCTTGTATTACGATAAGTGCGTTCACCCTTATGATACATCTGTTAGTATATACTATACTTTACACTTTTGCAAGGGTAAAATGTAAAAATGTTTTTTCTCAGTGAACGATTACCGATAATAAAAAATCACCGCGTACACATTTCTTTAATGTGTATGCGGTGAGAAGACATATTATGGAATTACAGCACGATTTTGCTAAAATCAGCCACTTTGTTAACCAGAGCATCGATGGCATGGAGCAGGGCCAGACGATTATTCTTAACCGCTTCATCCTTGTCCATAACCATAACCGCATCGAAGAAGGCATCGATGGGCTTAGCCAGTTCCTTCAATGCGTCAATGGCACCGACATAATCCTCACCATCTACGAGGCTGGCAACAGCACTGTTGGTGGATTTGTAAACATCATAGAGGGCTTTTTCTTCATCAGCCACAAAGACGTTTTCCTTGATTTCCGTTGCTTCGGCTTTTTTCGCCAGATTGGAAGCACGGACAAAGGCCTGAATGTTGGCGGCGGCATCTGCCGTTTCCACAAACTTAGCCACAGCAGCAGCGCGCAGGCTGACAGCGTAGATATCGTCTACGTTTTCAAGCACCGCATCCACCACATCATAGCGGACAGCTTCGAGCACGTTCTTGAGGCGCAGGCGCATGAAGTCAGCTACATCCGACTGCATCTTCGTGCGAACAGCCTCATCCGTCAAACCGTAGAGGTCCATGGATTTTGCTACAACCTTGGACAGGCTTACGTTCCATTTGGCTTCAATCAGCATATTCACAAGGCCGAGAGCCTGACGGCGCAGAGCAAACGGGTCCTGAGAGCCCGTCGGAATCTTGCCGCGGGAGAAGGTACCTACGATGGTATCAATCTTATCGGCCATGCTCACGATGCGGCCAGCATCCGTCTGCGGCTGGTTGTCGCCGGCAAAGCGCGGCATATAGTGCTCGTCAATGGCAATGGCCACGTTTTCGCACTCGCCATCAAGTTTAGCATATTCACGGCCCATAATGCCCTGCAGTTCCGTGAATTCCGTTACCATGCCGGTTACGAGGTCAGCCTTGGACAGAAGGGCTGCACGCTTGGCATGCTTATGTGCCTTTTCGTCTGCACCGATTTCGTCGGCGATAAAGCCGGCCAGTTCCACGAGGCGCTCGGATTTTTCGTACATCGTGCCAAGGCCCTGCTGGAAGACAACGGTCTTGAGTTTTTCACGGTGTTCTTCGAGACTCTTCTTGCGGTCTTCGTCAAAGAAGAACTGCGCATCAGCCAGGCGGGCACGCAGTACGCGCTCGTTGCCGTGCTGTACCGTTTCGAGGTGTTCACTGCCACCATTGCGCACCGTGATAAAGAGCGGCAGGAGCTTGCCGTCTGCAGTCTTAACCGGGAAGTAACGCTGATGGTCGCGCATCGGCGTGATAACCGTTTCCGGCGGCAGTTCCAGATATTTTTCTTCGAACTTGCCGCACAGTGCCGTCGGATATTCGACGAGGTAGAGCACTTCTTCGAGCAGGTCTTCGGTGATTTCAGCCTTGCCGCCGTTCTTTTCGGCAACTTCGGCAATCTGCTCACGAATCATGGCCTTGCGCTTTTCCTGGTCAACGATGACAAAGTTTTCTTCGCAAGCCTTTTCGTATTCAGCAGCACTGTTGATGGTGAAATCGCCCTGGGACAGGAAACGGTGGCCACGGGAAACCTTGCCGGATTTAACCTCGGCCACTTCGAAGGGCACAACTTCTGCATCATAGAGGGCAACAATCCAGCGCAACGGACGAATGAACTTGAAGTCCAGGTCGCGCCAGCGCATGTTGTTCGGGAAGTTCAGGCCGCAGATGAGTTCCGGCAGAATGGTCTGCAGAAGCTCCGCCGTTTCCTTGCCCTTTTCATGTACCATGGCATAAACATAGCCGTCTTTTTCCACAAGGTCTTTCGGGTCAATGCCCTGACCACGGGCAAAGCCCTGAGCAGCCTTGGTCGGGTTGCCGTCAGCATCAAAAGCGATAGCTGCGGACGGGCCACGGTTTTCGCTTTCCACATCTTCCTGCTTTTCCGCGAGGTCTTTGACCAAGAGAGCCGTGCGGCGCGGCGTACCGATGGTGCGGATTTCCCCGCAGGCAATGCGGCTGTCAGCAAAAGCCTTAGCGGCATTTTCCTTTAACTGGGCAAGGATGCCCGGCATGACATGTGCCGGTACTTCTTCCGTGCCGATTTCTAACAGTAAATCCTTGCTCATTATTTCTTCTCCCCTCTATGCAGCATTGGGTATCCTAATTCCTCACGCTGTTTCAGATAACATTCAGCGCAGAGACGTGCCAATTTACGCACGCGGCCGATAAACGCCGTACGCTGGGACACGGAGATAGCACCGCGCGCATCCAGCAGGTTGAAGGTATGGGAGCACTTGAGCACATAGTCATAAGCCGGATGTACATAACCTTCAGCGATTACGCGCACTGCTTCGGCTTCGTACTTGTCAAACATCTCGAACAGCAGTTTTTCGTCGGAGAGGTCGAAGGCATAAGCGGACTGCTCGTACTCGTTCTGATGGAATACATCACCGTAGGTGTAGTCATCCGTCCACTGAATGTCGTAAACATTTTCGACACCCTGAATGTACATGGCAAGGCGTTCCAGACCGTAGGTGATTTCCGAAGCGACAGGCTTAACGTCCTGGCTGCCCACCTGCTGGAAGTAGGTGAACTGGGTGATTTCCATGCCGTCGAGCCATACTTCCCAGCCCAGGCCCCAAGCGCCGAGCGTCGGAGATTCCCAGTTATCCTCTACGAAGCGGATATCGTGCTGTTTCGGGTCAATGCCGAGGCGTTCCAAGCTTTCGAGGTAAAGTTCCTGAATGTTGTCCGGGGACGGCTTCATGATAACCTGGAACTGATGATGCTGATACAGACGGTTCGGGTTATCGCCATAGCGGCCATCGGCAGGACGACGGGACGGCTCTACATAAGCCACATTCCACGGCTCCGGGCCAAGTACACGCAAAAAGGTCGAGGGGTTCATCGTGCCCGCACCTTTTTCGACATCATAAGGCTGTGCTAAGATACAGCCCTGCTCTGACCAGAATTTCTGCAGAGCCAGGATGATTTCCTGAAATTTCATAGGTACAACTCCTTTTTCTCCTGTTACGGCTGACAGTTCATATACTAAAAAGTCCCGCCCCCGTAACGCACTCGTTACAGGGACGAGACTATATTTCTATATTCCCGCGGTTCCACCCTGATTGGTTTCTACTATATAATAGAAGCCCACCTCAAAGTTTTCTCTTGTCTTTTGCTCCAAAGTGCCCTTCACGCTCTGACCGGCTTGCACCGTCCCGGCCTCGCTAAGTGCGCGCTACTCCTCTTTTTCATCGCTGAGGTCAATTTTAGCAAACTTGGGAAAAGCTGTCAATCCTCAGCACTTCCTTGAAGGAAAAAACTCACCAAAAGCGAATTATAGGGTAGCAAGATTATTTTCCGAATTTTCAAGGAGGCATGAAGCATCATGGGAAAACTCGATATTGCCAAAGGTCAGTTTCTCCACCGCAAAGATGATACCGTAAATGATATAGCCATCATCCTCAAAGGCAGTTTTACCATCAGTGACGGCGCAGATATCAACCTGCCGGTTGGCAACGGCACGATTTTAGGCGCCTTCCATCCCGCCGGTGGAACGTATCGCTACAACTTCCAGGCCGCCGAGGACAGCACCCTCTTTGTCTACGATTACACGGATGAGGACGATTTAGCAGCCGCCATCACCGCTACGCCTACGATTGCTCCTGTGATGGTATCCGCTAGTGTAAATTTCCTCAATCAGCTGGCCGATACCCTCTCCGAACTCTACGAAGCAGGCTGCAAGCTATGTAAGGACGCCAAAGCCAACTACAGCGATTACAAGAATATCTGTGCCCGGCTGATGGTCCCTCCCCAAATGTTCGAGGGCATCAACGTGCTTGTGCCGCCTGAAAAACCGGATATTCTCGATAGCTGGCAAATGTCGCTCTGCCGTGCTGCCTTGGATAAAAATGACCTGCTGCGCAAGGAATGCTACCCTGCCGACATCCATTTCTGTGTAGGTGTCATTATGCTCTCTGCCCAGATGGCGCGGATTATACAGCAGGAAATTGATAAATCCCAGACGTTTATTCAACAGATAAAGAACGATACCGACGAGTTCATGCGGGAATACCACTCGCAAAAATCCAAATTCGATGATGCCGCGCGTCAGGAAGCATTGGAGTCCGGCAGCGGCAGTCTGCCCCAAATCAAGAACGCCCTGACCACCATTCTGGCCTTTGCCGAAACCAACCGGGATATTGGGGATGCCTTTGGCCGGGATATCCGCGCCTTTATGAAGGCCCCGGACAAAGCAGAAAAATCGGCCGAAATGCGCCGTCTGCGCGGTGACATCACCACGAACTTCTATACCATATATGAAGCGGCGTTCTTCAAGAGCCTGACCACCGACGACATTCCCGCCGAGGTCAAGATGTTCCTGCTCTTCGGCTTCGTCGATGAAGAACTGGCCGGAGAAGAAAACACCGCCGAACTCTATAAGTATGCGGTACTTTGGGAAGATGACCCCAACAAACGCGTCCTGCCTGCTTATAAATGGCTCAAAAAAATCTATCACGGTGAAGTACCTCCCTCCAAAGATGAATTTGACAATGACTGGCCCGACCATCTCAAGGAAGAAGTACGTCAAGGCAACCTGACACAGGCCCAGGCCGATGCCATGCTGGACGATACCAAAGCCATGGCTTCCTTTGAACTGCACAATATGGTCACCGGCGCCAACAAGATGACCTACGGCAGTATCTTCTCCTTTATCCCGGCCTTCTACGCCCAGTCGGTCAGCCGTCCGCTCGAAAACTGTCTCGTAACCGCCCAGCGGGCCACCGATGAACTCAACCATGTACGCAGCATTGACTTTGGCTGCTTCTACCGTCCGGCTTACGCCACCTATCCGCAGCTCAAAATCAATCGCTTCGACTACAATCAGGAAATTCTGCCCTACATCGTCCTGATGCCCAACTACGGCAGCCGCGGCGTCATGTGGCAGGAAATCGAAGGGCGCAAACGCACCACGCCTGCCCACATGGTGGTGTCCATCCTTCATTCCGAAGACCTCTTTGACACCTTTATCAAAATGTGTGCCCAATTCCGTTGGGAAATGTGCAAGCGCATTCAGGGCGTACACTACAGCGATATCTCCGAGCCGTCCCTGACCTCCGAATACTGCAACTACCTGCAGTTTTACAAGAAAAATTCCAGCCTATCCGCCGATATGAAGGAAAAAGTCAAAACCGCCCTCAAGCGCAACAGCAACAGCTACAGCAATGTCTTTGCCTCCGAATACGAAATGTTCCTCAAGGCGGAATCCGAAGGCCTGCCCCGCCTCAACAAAGTTTCCCGGGAAATCCTGTTCAAATACTGCACCTTCTCGCAAGCATACCGGGACAAACTGCTGATTAATCCCCAGTACAAACCACTCATTGAACGCTGGCTTGTCGGCAGGGATGACCGGGCCCGCACCCTTGAACTATTCTCCCGCAGGATTTTGACCCAGACAAAGGAACTGCCCGAGGAAGTACAGATTGAGGCCGAATATTTGAAGCTCTAAATATCACAAAGAAAGCGTGTATCTGACTGTCAAATTGACTTGTCAGATACACGCTTTCTTTTGACTTGTCAAAATTGACATGTCAAGCCGATTATTTGGGTCTGAAATTATCAGAATCCCGCCGTCTTATTCTCCACCATGCGGAAGAGTTCGGATTCTTCGGGGATTTGGGTATAGTTCAGGATTGCCTTATGCAGGCCTTTTTCCTGAATAGCGCCCTGCACTTCCTGCGCTTCTTTATCGCCGTCATAGTCGAAGTGGAAGGCAGCTCCGATTACGGTGGCCAGCGCCGAGGGTTTCTGGCCCTGTGCCAAAAGCTGGGTGGCGGGGCTTACCAGTCTATCCTTTGCGCCAAGTTTGCGTTTGGGGCCGCGGGCTACTCTTGTCACTTCATCGCTAAGATGCGGGTTGCGGAATCGGTTTTCGGTGGTCTTAACGTATTCTTCGTGCTTTTTGGGGTCAAAGCCAAACTTACGCACGAGCAAGTCACCGGTTTCCTGCCAAACCTTGCGCGCCATATCCACGATGTTTTTATCCTGCATGGCGCTGTAAATATCCTTGATGCCTTTGCGATAAGCAAGGTACGCAATGGAGGCATGACCGGTGTTTACGGTAAAGAGTTTGCGCTCGATATAGGCTTCGAGGTTTTCCACCCAGGTCAGGCCCTCAATCTGCGGCGGTTCGCCTTTGGCCTGCGTCACATTGGCATCCCATTCGGCATAGGGTTCAACCTGCACGAGCAGGGGGTCGTCATTTTTCTGCAGGGGTACTATTCTGTCCACAGCGGCATCGGGGAAGCCGATATATTTAGCCACGTCTTCTTTGGCTTCTTCCGGCAGGTTTTCTTCGACAAAACCTTTGAGCACCGTGGAGCCGCCCACCATGTTTTCACAGGCGATGACGTTCAAGGGCTGCTGATTCACCTTCACGCGTTCTGCAAGGCCTGCCGCCAGATTTGGCGCAATGAATTTCAGGATATTCGGGCCGATAGCCGTCGTGATGATATCGGCTTCGCAAATGGCCCTGATGAGTTCTTCGGGATGGGCGGCGCTGTTGATGGCGCGCACATGTTCCACATGAATGATTTCGGGCTTATCCCCGACGATTTTAATATCGTAAGCGCGGCGCTCATTGATTAAATCGACAAGTTCTGCATTGACGTCCACGAACGTCACTTCGTAGCCGGAGCGCACCAGGAGTTCTCCGATAAAGCCTCTGCCGATATTGCCTGCACCGAAATGGATTGCCTTTTTCATTTTCATTACCTCCAAAATTTATCAATAAAATAGTCCCTTTTCCGCAGGGTATACGCCTGCGCGGAAAAGGGACATGTACTATTCAGATTTGATTAGTTTGCCAATGCGAAACGTTCATAGAGCACGTTGGCGTCTTTGGTGTTGTAGAGTTTTTCCAATTCCTCGTCACTGCATTCATCCATCGTTGCGGCGATGTTGGCGAGGATGGAGAGATGGTCGTTGTCTTTGCCGGCAATGCCCACGAGGATATGGGCGGTGTCGTTGCCGAACTTGATGCCTTCGGGGTACTGGAGCACCACGATGCCAGACTGACGGATGGTATCTTTGACAGCGGCTTCGCCATGGGGAATGGCAATGCCTTTGCCCACATAGGTGCTGATATCGGCTTCGCGTTTGAGCATGCCTTCGATGTAACCTTCATCCACAAAACCTGCTTTAACCAGAGCTTTACCGGCGGCGGTGATGGCTTCTTCCTTGCTCACACTTTTAAGGCCGAGCTGGATATTCGTGAGGTCCAAAACGTGTTTTTCGCGGGAACCGGACTGACCGGCAGCCATTACGCCATCCATCTTGTTTTCGGAAAGGCGGGCGATAATCTGCTCAAACACATCATTCTGCGTGAAATTGCGCACGAGGATATGTTCAGCCTGCGGGGAATCTTCCATAGCACGCTGTGCCAGTTTTTCATGGGTGACAACAATCTGCGCATCCTTGGGGATATTGCCAATGGCGGCGTTGGTTACAGAGATATGCGTGTAACCTGCATTGCGCAGTTTCTTGCGCAGGCTGGCAGCACCGAGGGCGCTGGAGCCCATGCCGGCATCACAAGCATAAACGATGCGTTCCAGTTCGCTGCCGCTGATGCGTACAGCACTTACAGTGACCTGACCGCGCTGTTTGCGTTCCTGCATAGCTGCTTTTGCTTCTTCGAGGGATTCGCCGCTTTCCTCGCTAGCGGAAACTTTAATGAATACCGATGCTACGGCACAGGAAACCACCGTGGCTACGAGGAAGTCTGCCATGTTGGCGATGAAAGCGCCTTTCGGGGTCATGGCGAGCACCGCGATAATGGAACCCGGAGAGGACGGAGCGATAAGGCCGCCGCCTAAGAGCTGCAGCGTTGCTACACCAGCCATACCACCAGCGATAACGGCAATCAGGAGTACCGGCTTCATGAGGACATAGGGGAAGTAAATTTCATGGATACCACCCAAGAGGTGAATAATCATCGCACCGGGAGTGGAATCTTTAGCCATGCCTTTGCCAAAGAACCAGT
Source organism: Selenomonas ruminantium AC2024 (assembly GCF_000687995.1). NCBI lineage: Bacteria > Bacillati > Bacillota > Negativicutes > Selenomonadales > Selenomonadaceae > Pseudoselenomonas > Pseudoselenomonas ruminantium. The sequence continues at coordinate 1,169,477 of NZ_JIAC01000001.1, read as the reverse complement.
AAGCCAGCAGTACGCCAAGGCCGGGGCCGGGGTTTGCTTCGAGCAGGAAGAACATGGACTTACCAAATTCTTCGGCCTGCTGAATGCCCAGCGGCGAGAGCACGCCATGGTTGATGGCGTTGTTGAGGAAGAGTATCTTCGCTGGTTCGATGATAACAGATGCCAGCGGTAAAAGACCTGCTGCCACAATGCCTTCCACGCCAGAGCGCAGCACGCCATTAGCAGCCAGCACCACGGGGCCAACGCCGACAAAAGCGAGCACGGCCAAAACACCGCCTAAGATACCTGCCGAGAAGTTATTGACGAGCATTTCAAAGCCCGTGGGAATCTTGTCCTCGATGGCGGCATCGAATTTCTTCATCAGGTAGCCAGCCAGCGGGCCCATAATCATGGCGCCCAGGAACATGGGAATATCGGCACCGGCGATAACACCCGCCGTAGCAATGGTACCGACCACGCCGCCGCGATGTTTGTAAACAGCCGCACCGCCGCTATAACCTAAGAGCAGGGGAATGAGCCATTTGCTCATGGGGCCGCCCACCTGCGCTAAGTATTCATTGGGCAGCCAGCCCGTGGGAATAAAGAGCGCCGTCAAAAAGCCCCAGGCGATAAATGCCCCAATGTTCGGCAAAACCATACCGGACAAAAACCGGCCAAATTTCTGCATTGCTTCCTGAAAACCCAAGCTCTGTGCAGAACTCGTCGCTGTACTCATGGATTATCCCTCCATCAATTCCTTGTATTTCTTGGCATGAAACTGGCGGAAAATGCGGATTAACTCATCATGGATAAGCCGCTTATCCCCTTCATGCAACACTTCGATAAAGCCCCACCGTTCGAGTAGAATGGCGGATATATAACCTATTGTTTCCAGTTCATACTGACTGCATTCCTTCGGTGCCACCATCACCGCCGCCGTACGGATTTTCTCTGTAGGTTCAGCGGGATAGAAGAAAAAGTCACCGACATGGACAATGCCAAAATGAATTTCCTGTACATAGCTGCTGCGGCAGTGCAGCAGAATCATATGATTGCCGCTGACTGCTGTGCTGCCCTTGTCTTCCCTGGCTAAAAGTTCCTTGGCCACGTTCTCCGCTACCTGCTTATCCGCGCTTATGAGCCTGCCAGCCAGCTGGGAAATTTCCTGCACCGTCATGGACTTTGCATCCTCCGCGAAGAAAAAGCCCTCGATAAGTGTCAGGATTGCCTGTTCGTAAGCGCCCATGATTTTAAGGGCGCTTACAAAATCCGGCTTGGCGGCGGCTGCTGGAACCTCTGCCCGTTCGGCGGGCAGCTGCTTGTCGAGCAGGCCGTCAATTTTTTCCTGGTCGGCAGGTGTGAGCAGGGCACTTACGACCACCACCGGCAGCGGTACATGCGGTATCGGCACCGTCGCGATGATAAAATCAGCCTCGTGCTCACGAAAGTAAGCGGGGGTAAGCTGCATAGTGGAAACCATATCGTGAACGATAATATTGTCATACTGCTGGCGCAGGCGGCTTGCCAAAAGACGGCTCGTGCCCATCCCCGTGGGACACGCCACAATCACACGGCGCTGCAATTTCTTGAGCGTCTGATTGTCGTTGAGCGCCGCGCCCAGATGCATGGCAATATAGGCGATTTCCTCCTCGGGAAAAACGATTTCCAGTTCCCCTTCGATATCCTTGACACTGGCTGCCGCCAGCTGCATAAGCTCCGGATAATTGCTGTTCATCTCCCCGAGCAGCGGATTGCGTATCGGCATCCCCATTTTTAACCTGCTGATGGACGGCCCCAAATGATTGACCAGCCCCGTCAGCAGTGCCGAATTGCGATATAATTTCTGACCACTGATTTTTTCCGCCGCCCCCATCACGGCTTTAGCCATGCGCACCAGATGAAAGTTATCCAGTGACGCCGGCATACCCTGTGGCTGGTAGCGGCTGCGGGCGCCTAAGATATGCATGGCGATATAGCCTGTCTCCGCCTCGTTTATCGTGATGGCAAATTCGTTAGCGATTTTTGCGCCCAAATCTGCCGCCAGCTTAAACTCAGGTTTCGACTGTAAATCCGCCAGCACCTCAGGTGCCAGTTTGATGGGTTCATGGCGCCGAATCCTCTGTACTGCCAATGCCAAATGCACCAGCAGCCCCACAAAGGCCTGGTCGGACAGCCGCCCATCCAACGATTTTTCCGTTTGCCGGATTAAGCGTTCCAAACGCTGAATGATTTCTTTATCGACTAAATCCAGCAGGTGGGAGGAAGCCATGCTCACTGCCTGTCCATCCTCGGCCAGATTGGCCTGCACAAGCGACAACAGCTCCTGCTCACCTACATTTTCATAAATATACGCTACGATTGCCTGCCGGATACTTGCTTCCTTACCTTCGATATAGACACCCAGACCGGGTTTTCGGACAAGTTTCAGCCCATGTCCCTTAAACCAGCTTTCCAGCCTGTCCAAATCCTTGCTGATGGTGCCATCGGTTACGCCTAAGAGCGATGCAAGAGTAAAGAGTTTTACCGGCTCTTGATTGGGAAGCAGCTGGCTGACGATAATCGACCGCCGCTCCTCCGGAGTAAAAGTCTTATCATTCACCTGCCCCAGAAATTCCTTGAGCGAAGCCATCGCTTCGGCACCGCCGTCTATGGAAAAGCCCGCCCCTTTTTTGCGGGAAAGGTCAAGTCCATAAGGCTTTAGCGCCTCTGCCACGGCTGGCAGTTCTCTTGATACGGTTTTCGTGCTGACACCCAGCCTTTCGGCCAGCTCGCCTGCACTCTGGAAAGGATTTTCCCCTTCCGTCAAAATTTTTAAGATTGCTGTGGTTCGCTCACGCAGATTCATTTTCACTTTGCCTCCTATGATCACTCAGAAGCGTATCAAAACCGATTTAAGTAATTCGTGTTTCGATGGTTTTATTATACGGGTTATTCCGATTTTATACAAGTTAAAGACATTCAATCTTGTCCAATAACGAGCAGGACAAAAATAAAGAATCATTCAGACCTAAAAAGATTTCCCCACACGTATAAATTGCAGTTTGTTAGTGCGTACTGAAATATTATTGTTACAACTCAATGGGGGCGGAGGTGGTAATACTTTTTGCCGTTGCACTGAATGACCCACAAGGAAATTTATGGGCTTTTTAGGTACCTGCGCCGGGCAAGACCGTCGGCGCGTATATTCAGCCCAGTATTTAGTCTGTGCCGTTTGTGGGCCAGTCCTCACTGCGTTCGGACAGTCGTTCCACGGCGAAAAGCATCACCACCTCCGCCCTAAGCGATGTCCGTATAAGACGACATTTTCGTAGTGACAAGCAACAAGTACATCGATGTTCTTGTTACGGGAGAGACGAGTTCGTAGCAATTGTACAGGGCGAAGCTTGGGGCGGACGGGGAGTGCTTTTTCTGTTAGGAGCGACTGCCTGAACGCAGTGAAGGCCGGCCCCTATAGGAAGCCGCTAAGCAAATACGCTGAAAACAGCGCCGTTGGCCTGCCCGGCGCGGGTACCTGGACAGCTCAATTTTCCGAGGGGGTCGTTTAGCGGGAGACAGAAAAAGCACTCCCCGTTTGCCCCTGACTACGTATGAACATGATATTTTTATCACGAACCGAACTCCCCGGCAAACTGCAATTTACAAAATTACGCAATAAGCCCGAGGAGGCTGGCGGTGTTTTTCCGTAGCGCTTGACAATCCTGTCTCAGCAGAGGAAAAATACTGCCAGCCCCCTCGGGCGTCTTATTGTTATGATGTTTAAGCCTTGCCGCCTGCCGCACGGATAATGCTCTGTGCCACATCCTTCAGCGGCACCCGCTTCTGCATGGCATACTGCTGCATCCGGCGATACGCTTCCTGTTCCCCCAGTTTATGCGCCGCCATGATAATACCCTTGGCCCTATCGACCATTTTGCGCGTTTCCAAAGAGTCTTTGAGCTTTTCTAGTTCATCCTCCAGCCCCTGCATTTCCTGCCAGCGGGAGAGCGCGATTTCAATCGCAGGAAAAAGCTGGCTTTCCTGTACCGGCTTTACGAGATACCCCAGCACGCCGGAGTCCTTGGCCTTATCCACAATATCAGGCTGGCTGAAAGCCGTCAGCAGAATAACCGGCGCAATTTTATCCGCATAGATTTTTCCTGCCGCGGTAATGCCATCCATTTCCGGCATCTTAATATCCATCAGCACCAAATCCGGGCGATGCTGGCGGGTAAGTTCCACCGCCCGTCGGCCATTTACCGCTTCGCCCACGACTTCGTGGCCCGCATCTTCGAGCATTTCCCGAATATCCAGACGGATAAGGGATTCGTTATCGGCAATGACAATCCGTAGTGATTTCCTGTTTTCCTGCATATTCATTCCTCCAAACTTGCCACAACCTGTCCCTGCGCCTGCGGCTTGGGCAGGACAATATACGCATGTGTTCCCCGACCGCTGCTGTCATTTTCCAGCCGGAAACTGCCCTCCAAATCGCCCTCAATCAAGGTGCGGATTATGGATAATCCCAGCGACCGGGATTTGTTCGGCTGAAAATCTGCGGGCAGTCCGCAGCCATCATCATAGAAATCCAGCCGCAATTCTTCATCGAGTTCCACCGTTAAGCCCACAAGCCCCGCCTGCCGTCCGGTAAAGGCGTGTTCTACGGCGTTTATTATCAGCTCATTGAGCACCAGTGCCAACGAGCTGGCGTATTTCGGCGGCAAACTTACCGTCTCGCCCATATACTCCTGCCGCAAATCAAAATCCGCCGCGACCATACTTGCCTTGACCTGGGCAAAAATCTCCGCCATAATCTGCCCCAGTTCCATGCTCTCCCGCCCCTGCCGCGAAAGAAAATCGTGCACCGCCGCAATGGACAGCACGCGGTTGACGCTTTCGGAAAGCGCCGACTTGACCTCATCCGAACCACTGCGCCGCGCCTGCAGCCGCAGGAGACTTGCCACCGTCTGCAGATTATTCTTGACCCGGTGGTGAATCTCCTGAATCACCGCCGACTTAATGCGGATTTCCTGCTCCTTGGCCCGGATTTCCGTCACATCCGAGAGCACGACAAGCCGCCGCAGGAGCGTGCCCCCCGCCTGCAAATCAATCTGCCGGCGGATAAGCTGCAAACCGCCCGCCGAAAGCTCCTTCTGCCAGGGCCGCTCCCGCTCAAAAGATTCCCGCGTGACATGACGCGTCAACTGCCGGTCAAACAAATGACAGCCCTTGAGACTCCCGACGCCCAAAACCCGATAAATCCGCTGTGCCGCCGCATTGGCAAACACAATCCGGCTGAACTGGTCGGTAATCAACAGCCCGTCACTGGCCGAAAGTGGCGTAAACGGCGCCAAATCCACATCGCGGGCCGCAAAATTCAACACATCCTGCGTGGTCTTGATAAGATAGGAGAAATCATCAATATTTAAATGCTCCTTATCCACCTCAATGCTGATAACCGCAATCACATTTGTTCCATCAACAACAGGGAACACATACATATCCACAAAATGCCCATAATCCTGCTCCCGCTTGCCATGCACGAACTGGGCGGATTGGAAAACTTCCGTAACCAGCGGTTCCGATAACGTATCCACCAAGCCTGCCGCTGCTTCCGCAGCGTCCTGCATATAGACCGTATGCGGCATGGCGGTGGCCGTTATGCGCAACTTCCCCGCTGTTTCCGCCTGAATGTAGATAGCGGCATGGCCATGAGCGAGGTCAGCCACGAAAGGGAGAATTTGCTTTAGGCGGTCCAAGATATTTAATTGTTTGGTTGTTAAATTATTATTGGTATTGCGCATTTTCCACCTCATCCGCCCCCTGCGGGGGCACCTTCCCCAGAGGGGAAGGCTTTTCATGCCATCCTCCCTGTAAAAATAGCCTAAAAACGTAACTTGGCGGAACAGATATGGTTCTCTAAGCGAAGCGTTTGGCGCAGGGCGTTAAGAAACTATTTTTTGCCTACCGCTGTTTTATCGTGAAGCGTCTACTGTCTGAGCGAAGCGAGTTTTGACGCTTCGCGATACTTAATTAAAAGGCAAAAAATAGTTTTAGCCCTGCGGCATAGCGCAGCGTGAAAACCATATCTGTTCCGCCATTGGAACGTATCTTATAAACTTATTTATCTGTGAGACTAAGCCCCGGCACCGCATTCAGGTACAAATCACTATACCCGCCCTCAAGCGCCTGATAGTACCCACGGCACCCAATCATAGCCGCATTATCGGTACACAAAATCTTGCTCGGATAAAGGAACCTTACGCCCCGCTTCTCCGCTTCTTCGCGCAGGCGGGCTTCCAAACCGCTGTTGGCTGCTACACCGCCAGCCAGCACCAAGGTATCGCGCCCGGCTTCTTTGACTGCCTGGAACGCCTTACCCACCAACACCTCGATAACCGAACGCTGGAAGGACGCTGCAATATCGGCCTTATTGAGCTCGTGCCCCTTCATCTTCTCACTGTTGATGTAGTTGAGCACCGCCGACTTCAAGCCGCTGAAACTGAACTCGTAATTGCCCTTTTCCGTAAGCGCCTGCGGAAAATCAATGGCCATGGGGTCGCCCTCTTTGGCCAGTGCATCAATGCGCGGGCCGCCGGGATAAGGCAGGCCCATCACGCGGGCAATCTTGTCAAAGGCTTCGCCAGCCGCATCATCACGGGTCTGCCCCATCATACGGAAGCGGTTATAGCCCTGCACATCGACAAGCGCCGTATGACCGCCAGACACCACGAGCGCCATAAACGGCGGTTCCAAATCCGGTGCCGCCAGGAAATTGGCAAAGATATGTCCTTCCAGATGATTGACGCCGATTAATGGCTTGCCCAGTGAAAACGCCAAAGACTTTGCCGCCGACACACCGACCAAAAGCGCACCCACGAGCCCCGGGCCATACGTTACCGCCACCTGGTCGATATCTTTAAGTTCCACGCCAGCCGTGCGCAGGCACTCATCAATTACTGGCATGATATTTACGATATGTTTGCGGGAGGCGATTTCCGGCACCACCCCGCCAAATTTCTGATGAATGGGAATCTGTGTGGAGATGATATTGGCAAGAATCTCCCGTCCGCCCCGCAAAACTGCCGCCGAAGTCTCATCACAACTGGACTCTATTGCCAGCGTCAGCAGTTCTTCCTTTTTCTTTTCCATAAAAACTTCCGTCACCTTATCTATACAATCAGAGTTTCGTATTCCACATGATAATGGCATCTTCACCGTTATCCTGATAGTATTTCGGACGGCGGCCGGCTTCCTTGAAGCCATAGCCCTTGTAAAGCGCCAGCGCCGGAACATTGGTGGGCCGTACCTCCAGGGTCATGGCCGTTACGCCCTTTTCCTTCACCCGGTCGATAATCTCGCCAAACATCCGCGTGCCAATGCGTTTGCCCCGATACTCAGGCAAAATAGCCACATTGGTAATCTGCGCTTCCTCATAGGAAATCCAGCAGCCCACATAACCAATCACGCGCTCGCCATCGAGAGCCAGCAGATACAAGGTGTTTTCGTTCTGCGCTTCCTTCCAGAAGGACTCCCGCGACCAAGGAATGGCAAAGCAGGCCTTTTCCACGATTTCTACCGCGTCCGCATCCTCGGGAGCCATCTCCCGAAATTCCAGATTGTTTACATCTATACTATCTAAAGGAACAGCGTCCATTACATCTCCTCTTTCTTGCAATTACATTTCCTCAGTCGGCTTCGTGGCTTTGGCTTCTTCGGGATGACGTTTCTCCCAGAGCACTTCCGCTTCACTGCGGCGAATGTACACCGGTTCCAAATCCATCACGTTATCCGTCTCGCCAGCCATCAGTTTCTCCTGACCTAGCATGGCTACACAGGCCGCCCGCGGCATAACGATATGCGGCGGCGCAACGCTGACATTAGCGGGCAGTTCGAGCTTGCCTGCCACTTTCTTCTGCACCGCATCGCCCAGCAGGATAACCTGCTCGCTCATATTGGCACAGGCTGCCACAATATCCGTAATCTTTGCCACCTGCACGGAATCCACTATCTGCAGGGAATTATTTTCCCAGCGGTAACTTTCCACATAGGCATTGCCTTTTTGCGCATCGAGCAGGCACATTACGCGCACGCCCGGTGCCGGCAGCTGATAAGCCAGCGCCTGCAAAGTGGAAACACCCACCAGGGGAATCCCCAGCACATAACTCATGGCCTTGGCTGCCGCCAGTCCAATACGCAATCCCGTAAAGGAACCTGGGCCGTTGCTGACGGCAATGCCCGTCAGTTCCTCCTTCGCCACAGCCGCCATCTTCAACACCTGCTCAATATGCGGCAGCAGGGTTTCCGAATGAGTCAGCTTTCCCTGCATGGTGAGCTCGGCCAAAAGCCGGCCTTCCTTTAACACCGCCACGCTGGAAACCTGGGTTGCCGTATCAATGGCCAGTATTGACAAATTCCTCCAACTCCTTTATAAACTCCTGATTCTTGGCACCTATACTGGAAAAATCAATCTGCCGTTCATTGCTGTTCTCGCCCAATTTGCGAATACGCACTTCAATATAATCCTCAGGCAGTGACTCCGGGAACTTGTTGGGCCACTCAATGACCACGATTCCCTCCGGCTCCTCCGTGTACTCATAAAAGCCGATATCTTCCAGTTCTTCTTCTGTTTCCAGCCGGTAGAGGTCAAAATGGTAAATGCGGCAAATCCCTTCATAAACATTCATCAGATTGAATGTCGGACTGGTCACATCTCCCTCGACGCCCAGCGTATGCGCAAGACTTTGCACGAACAAAGTCTTGCCAGCCCCCAGGTCGCCCTCCAGGCAAAGCACGGTTCCTTCCCGAATCTTTTGCCCCACCAGCTCGGCTAGGTGACCAGTTTCCTCGGGAGAACTTGTCATACAGGTAAACATATTTTCCTTTCTCCTATAAACAATTAAACATTATCTTTTTTATTGTAACACCATTGATTCCATTTTGCCACCTTATTTTGCCCACACTAAATAATAATTATTATCCATTAATAATTATATTGATAAATTATGATATTTTGAGTTTCGTAGAGAAAACGGACGTATTTGTAATTTATTTTCCTATAATCGTTATTTTTAGCTATTTATCTTTTATTCTGTGCCCCTTATAATTAAGCCATGGTGATGAGCACACCATAACGTTGAATTTTATGAATGTGTAATATATTTTAGGAGGTAGTAAGATTATGAAGAAATTTGTTTGCACGGTTTGCGGTTATGTACATGAAGGCGAAGCAGCTCCGGACGTATGCCCCATCTGTAAGGCACCGGCCTCCAAATTCGTTGAGCAGAGCGGCGAGATGAATTACGCCGATGAACATCATGTGGGTACGGCCAAGGATGTTGACCCCCGCATTATCGAAGGTCTGCGCCAGAACTTCACGGGCGAATGCTCCGAAGTCGGCATGTACCTGGCCATGAGCCGTCAGGCAGACCGTGAAGGTTATCCGGAAATTGCCGAAGCCTTCAAGCGTTACGCTTGGGAAGAAGCAGAACATGCTGCTAAGTTCGCAGAACTCTTGGGCGAAGTCCTCACGAACGACACCAAGAAGAACCTGACCATGCGTGTAGATGCTGAACATGGCGCCTGCGCTGGCAAGAAAGAACTGGCAACCCTGGCTAAACAGCTCAATCTGGATGCCGTTCATGATACCGTACACGAAATGTGCAAGGATGAAGCCCGCCACGGCCGCGGCTTCAAGGGTCTCTTGGACAGATATTTCGGCAAATAAGCAACAAATAAACAAATGACTTTATAAGTTGACCGGTCAAAATTGACCGGTCAACTTTTTTATTTATCTCTTTCCCACATATTTCCGCAGCTTTTCCATGAGCTTTTCAAAGTCAATGGGCTTGCTCATGTAATCATTCATCCCACAGGCCATGGCGCGTGCCACATCATCCGTGAACACATCCGCCGTAGCGGCGATGATGGGAATGGTGGCTGCCTCGGGGTGGCTGCTGCGGCGAATGGCTTGCGTTGCACCATAACCATCCAATCTTGGCATTTGCACATCCATGAGAATGGCCTTGTAGGTGCCAGGTTCCGACGCAGTGAATATATCGACAGCCTCCTGTCCATCTACGGCAGTATCGATAACGAACCCCTGTTGTTCCAAAAGCGTCTCGGCAATCTCGCGGTTCATTTCATTGTCTTCCACCAGCAAGAGCCGTATACCAGCAAAGGAAATCTCCGCTGTTTCTTTAGACTCATCCGCTTCCCCGCCAACATTATCGGCCCCCTGCAACGGAAGGGAAACATAAAAGCTGGTACCTTGCCCTAAGCTGCTGCGCACTTCAATTGAACCCTGCATCATATGCACGAGATTTTGACTGATGGCCATGCCCAGCCCGCTGCCGCCATATTTCTGTGCCACCTGCGCACTTTCCTGTTCAAAGGGCTTGAAGATTTTTTCCAGATACTCCTTGCCCATGCCGATGCCGGAATCGGTAATCTCAAAGGTGGTGATGTAAATATTGTTGGGATGGGCGACCTGCCGGACCACTACAGAAATTTTTCCCTTTTCCGGCGTGAATTTCACCGCATTGGAGAAGATGTTCATGAGCACCTGCTTGATGCGCATGGCATCTCCCTTCAGGGCAGTATGCTGTACCCCATCCATGTCGATTCGCAGGTCAATATTTTTCTGCTGAATCTGGCCGTTGAAGATGGTCTGAATCTCCGCTATCAGGTCGTTCAAGGAAAAATCTTCCAACGCCAACTGCAATTTGCCCTGTTCAATCGAGGACAAATCCAAAATGTTGTTAATGAGCCCCAACAGATGATGTGCCGCAATCTGGCTCTTATCAATGGCCTGACGCAAATCGTCTTCCTGATTGCCGGGCTGCGCACCAATGGTCAGATAGCCGATAATGGCATTGAGCGGCGTGCGAATCTCATGGCTCATGCTCGACAGGAAATTTCCCTTGGCCTTGCTGGCGTGCTGCGCCGTTTCCAGTGCGTCCGTCAAGGCTTCCCTCTGACGGATATCCTTGCGGCGCACATCATCAATATCCTGCCGGTAGAAATAGAACCCGGCCAGTTCTCCATCCTGAAAGAATGGCTGGAACTGACATGCGAAAAAGCGATAGGTATTTCCTTCGGACTGCTTGCGCACTTCGCAGTAATAACTGCGCTTTTGCGCAAACGCCTCATGCATTTCATCCCAATACTGCCCGCCGGGCTGGAATTTTTCTTTTTCTTCCGCATGAAGATAGTTTGTATAGCGTTCAATGCTATGCGGCAAAGTTTCCACAAAGACATGATTGTTTTCATCAATATGGTATTCCGTCGCAGTTTGCTTGCGCAAATCCACCTTCACCACGATTTCATTGAGACGGCAGACATAACTCATCACGGCGTCAACTTCCTGACGGCGCTTTTCATCCTGACGGGCCGCATTATTGCGGACTACGGTAACAAGTGCTACCCCCGCCAGCAGCATCATCAATACCGCCAGCAAAATAAACTGCAAAGGATAGGTGTAGAGCATTTCCTCCCAGCTCATTTCCCGGTTCTTCACCTGCGTATGGCGCTGGATGATTTCCTGTACTTCCGGTGCTGTCTGCGGCATAATCGCTGCGCTCAGCACTTCAAAGAGCCGATGGTCCAGCGTACTGCGGATGCCCAGCCGCAAATCAAGACTCTGATTGGGCACGATGGTAATGCGCAAATCATTATGGGGGTCCATATCCACGTATTTCTGCCCAATAAGCCCCTGCATGTAAATGCTGGAGCATTTGCCGGCCTTCAAGGCTGCCACAGCCTCCTCCGGGGTATCGTAATTCTGTTTCACCACATTATCCGGCAAACGTCCCACCATGGCCAGCTTGCGTTTCAGATTAGCAGTCATGGCCACGGCACCTTCGGGGCTTTCATTTTTCAGGGAAAGCTGTACAATAGAGGAACGTAAAATGGCCTGCGTAAGCTCACACCCTACCTTTTCCGCTTCGTAGAAATTGGAGCTCATGCCAAGCACGATGTCCGTATTCTCATCCGTCAGCACCTGCTCGTATTCAGCCTGATTGGCCACTGGTACAATTTCATAACGAATGCCTGCATTGGCCGCGATAAGTCTAAAAATATCTGGCAGAATGCCCTGGGCCTTGCCCTCCTTGTCAAAGTAAGCATAGGGGTTGGCATTGGGCATCATCACCACGCGAAAGACTTTATCCGAAGCCCGCAGTTCCTGCAAAAAAGCCTGACTTTCCGGCGACAGGGCCATCATGCGGCCGTTTACTTCCGCATAATAGCGGCCGGAAAGCGCCACTTCCCAGCCCGGGTCAAGACTGGACAGCTTGTACTGAGCAAGATTAATTGACGTGATGATGTCCTTTTTATCCGGTGTGGTGATGGCATAAAGCGGCAGGGGATTGCGCAGTTCCAAAATCTTCTCGCCATTCAGGACCCGCTTGCTGCTAGTGACAATGGCATCCACCTCGCCACTTTTCAGCCCATCTTCCGCCATAGCCACGCTACGATAAAAGACCGGCGTATAGGTAAAATTATTTTTGACCGCAAAATCCGCAAATTCCAAGCTGCGCATATTACCTTCTAAAAGACCAACCCGCATACCATTATAAGTGGCAGGATTGCGGGGCTCGAATTTGTCATTCTCTTTCAGCGCAGCCAGCATCATGGAACTGTAGGCCATGGGCTTTTCCGTATAAACAAACTTGGCCTCACGCTCCGGAGTTTTCTGCACACCGGTCATCAGGTCAATTTCGCCCCGCTCCAGCATGCCGAACATATCCATCCAGCCCATATTATAGCCTATATAGTCATAATTCCAATCGGTATAGCGCGAAATCAGGTGCAGATAATCATAACCATAGCCATAACGGTGCCCGTCACGGCCTATCATATGATAGCCGGACATCTGATAGAAGCCCACCCGTACCGTCTGCCTCTGCGGATAGAGATGCAGCGTATCATCACCGGCTTCTGCCGGTGCAAAGCAGAAGAAAAAAGCCACTAAGAATAGCAGCCATAATCTGAAAAATATAGTGAAACTTTCCCTTCTCCCCTGATGCATCTTTTTCACCATCCTTGTTTTGGGCATAAAAAACCGCTGACAGGAATCTCTACTGTGTAAATTCTCTATCAGCGGTTTATTTCCTGCTCTGGAGCAGGTCAAATTCGATTTTCTTAAATGATTTTTGTGGTCCAGCGTTCGATGTTCCAGACGGAATCCACAAAGTCCTCATAGAATTCCGGCTCATGGGATACCAAAAGCACCGTGCCCTTGTATTCCTTGATGGCCCGCTTGAGTTCCTTCTTCGCTTCAACGTCCAAATGGTTGGTCGGCTCGTCGAGTACTAGAAGATTTACCGGCTTCTGCATGATTTTGCAGAGGCGCACCTTCGCCGCCTCGCCGCCGGAAAGTGCCAGCATCTTGGTGGTGATGTGGTCATTGGTGAGGCCACAGGAAGCCAAAGCCGCCCGCACCTCGAAATTGGTCATGCCGGGATATTCCTGCCAGACTTCTTCGAGCGCCGTGTTCTGATTGCCTGCGGCACTCTCCTGCTCGAAGTAGCCCACGCTGACAAACTCGCCATGCTCGATATTGCCGCTGATGGGCTTAATCATTCCCAGCAAAGTCTTTAAGAGCGTAGATTTACCCAGACCATTCGTACCGCGGATGGCAATTTTCTTGCCGCGTTCCACCTGAATATCCACGGGGCTCGTAAGGGCCGTATCGTAGCCGAGCACAAGACGCTTAGCCTCAATCACAAAGCGGGACGGCGTGCGGTCAGACTGGAAGTTAAAATGCGGTTTCGGCTTTTCCTGCCGCTTGGTTAAGACTTCCATCTTGTCAAGCTTCTTCTGACGGCTGTTGGCCATGCCGCGGGTAGCCACACGGGCCTTGTTGCGCTGGATAAAGTCCTGCTCCTTCTTGATTTCGGCCTGCTGACGCTCGTAAGCTGCTTCTTCCTGCTTGCGCTTTAAGGCCGCCATTTCCTCGAACTTCTCATAACTGCCCGTGTAGCGGTCGAGGTGGAGATTGTCCACATGATAAATCACGTTGGTTACGACATTGAGGAACGGCACATCATGGGATACGAGGATAAAGGCATTCTCGTAGTTCGTCAGATAATTTTTGAGCCAGTTGATATGCTCAACATCGAGGTAGTTGGTCGGCTCGTCTAAGATAAGGATTTCCGGATTCTGCAAGAGAAGTTTTGTGAGCAGGACTTTTGTGCGCTGACCGCCGGAGAGTTCATCGACCTTCTTGTCAAGGCCGATATCCCTAAGGCCAAGACCGCCAGCCACTTCCTCAATACGCGCATCAATGGTATAGTAGCTGCCCGCTTCGAGCATATCCTGAATATCGCCCACATCCCGCATCAGCGCGTCCATTTCCTCTGGGCTGGCATCGCCCATCTTGTCATAGGCGGCAAGCATTTCCTGCTCCGCTTTCACCATATCATCAAAGGCCGTGCGCAAAGTGTCGCGGATGGTCATGCCGGGCTTTAACACCGCATGCTGGTCAAGATAGCCCACCTTCACGCGCCGTGCCCATTCCACTGTGCCCGCATCGGGCGTAAGCTGCCCGGTGATGATGGACAGGAACGTGGACTTGCCCTCACCATTGGCCCCGACGAGCGCCACATGCTCCCCCTTCAACAGACGGAAACTAACGTCCTCAAAAATCTCCCGGCCGCCATAGCTGTGGGATAAATGGGAAACGTTCAAAATACTCATCTTTGACATTCTCCTTACTACGTTTTTACGAAAAAAGAGCCGTTCCGAAGAACAGCTCTTGAATTTACTAAATGGTCGGAACGACGGGATTTGAACCCACGACCTCTTCCACCCCAAGGAAGCGCGCTACCAAACTGCGCTACGTCCCGAACAAGTAATATAATACTACAACAGCCTTACCTTGTAAAGGCTTTTTTTAATTTTTTTTGCTCTTTCAAGAACTCCATGCTTGCTTTGCTGTAAATAGAAAGGCCTGCAAGTTCCCCAACTTGCAGGCCTTCGACATAGGTATTAAGGCTTTTCCCTTTATATTGCTATCGGTCTCTCTGATGATTCCTTTCCTTACCCTCATAGGTCTGGCTGCGCAATCCCTGTCAGCAGCCTATCTGTGGCACTGAGCATCAACATGAATGTCCCCTTTTCTGACGTTTTCCTGTCACTCATGTTTTTCCCTTGCGCTTTGTGCCGTTGTTATCGCTTTACTGTCAGCTTGCCTTGGAAACGCCGACGGTGTCGGTTACCCATTTCACACCATCCAAAACGCCTGGAATCCTAGGTACTACCATTGCCGGTGAAATACCGCCTGCGACTTTTACCAAGGCCTTCTCGTCCAATTCCTGTCTGCCATCAGCTGCATTCATCACAGCTTCCAAAGCAGCCTGTACCTGTTGCAGACTGGCCTCTACGCCGTATCCCTTAATCGCTGCGGTCAAAGCATCCACGCTGCCGGCTTCCTGGATTTTTTCCGTTCCCAGCTGATTCAGCGCTTCGATGATGTTCTTCATCACTTCCGTCACAAGAAAAATCCCCTTTCCCATGTTTGCCTTTTGACCTACATTCTTACATACGAATGAGCTTGCATTCTATTACAAACTTTTTACAAAAAATTTTTGCAAGCCTGCCGGGTCTTTCCAGCTAAACATACGAACAGGGGATTTTAGCATTACATCCTGCACAAAAATATGAAATTATTCCTTGCCCATCAGCTTACGCAGGCTGCCCATAGCCCGGAAGAGTATGACACCTACATTGGCCGGAGAGATACCCAGAACTTCCGCGATTTCCTTATTGTTCATATCGCCCCAGTATTTCAGCTCGATAATGCGCTGTTCCCGCTCCCCCAGCTTTCCGAGTGCGAGCAGCAGTTCACGCTTGCCTTCTTTAATCAACAGCTGACCTTCGGGACGTTCCTTTTCATCTATGGCGGGCGAGAACACATCATCCCACTCCACGTTTTGGCGGTAGCTCTGCCAGCGGTAGTAATCCGTCAGGGTACGGGTAGCAATGCGGGTAAGCCAGGTGGCAAAAGATGCCTTCTGACAGTCAAATTCTGCCAGATGCTGCACCATCTTCTCGAATACATCACTGACGATATCATCCGCCGTGGCCACATTCTTCACCCGGGCATAAATCAAGTTATAGACCCGCGGAAAAAAATGCTCATATAATTCATCAAACGCCTCATCCTCCAGCACGGCCTGCTGGGCAATAAGGTTCCAATCCTTCTCTTCCATATCTTTCTCCTATGCAACCTGTCGTTTCACCAACTGGGCAAAAACGCCATTTTGAGAAAGGAGTTCCTCATAGGAACCACTTTCCACAATACTGCCTTTATCCATAACCAGAATCCTGTCGCACTCCTTGATGGTGGACAGGCGGTGGGCAATCACAAGCCTTGTGGTGTTGAGCTTATTGAGGCTTTCCGTCACAATGGCCTGCGTGCGGTTGTCTAAAGCACTGGTGGCTTCGTCAAAAATCAGAATAGCCGGTTTCGCCGCGAGTGCACGGGCAATCATAATCCGCTGGCGCTGGCCCCCGGAAATATTGTTGGAGCCTTCACTGATAACAGTCTGCATGCCCATGGGCATTTCACGGATATCATCGGCAATGCCCGCAGCTTCTGCCGCTGCCCAGGCATCATCCTGGGTAAGCGCCGACTGTCCCACGATATTGGTAAAGATGTCACCGCTCATGAGCTGACCGTTCTGCAGCACCACTCCCATCTGGGAGCGCACCGACGGCGGGGAAAGTTCTGCCAAGGACTGGCCGTCATAATAGACAGCCCCGCTTTTGGGCTGTTCAAAGCCTAAAAGCAGCCGCACCAGCGTGGACTTGCCGCAGCCGGAATGGCCTACAATGGCCACATTTTCGCCCGCCGCAACCTGAAAGCTCACATCACGAATCACATCTTTTTTCCCTTCCCCATAGGCAAAGGTCAGATGACTCACCTCAATGGCCCCGGACAGCGGGTCGGCTTCCAGTTTATCGTCCGTAGTTTCCGGTACCTCTTCCAAAATAGGCCGCAGGTTTTCAATATGCGGCTGGATGGTGAAGAACGTACCCACGAGCGGAATCACCGCATTCAAGGTGCCATTAAAGGAACTGAAGGCCGCTTCAAAGGCCAGGAACTGGGCATAGCCAATGCCTGTCTGCACCATGCTGCCGCCATTGCCCGTCTGCACGGTTTCCTGCATGCCGTACACAACAATATAGTAGAGCAGCATATTCAGCACAAAGGGCTGTACCGCCGCGATAATAGTATTATAGTTCCCCTGCCAGCGCAAAGCAAGATTCCATTTCCAGGTTACGCCGAAAACCTTGCTCCAAAGATGGTAGGCCCGTTCTTCGGCGCCATGCACCCGGAACTTGGAAAGTCCTGTGAACACCTGTTGCACAAGACCCGCTTCCTCATTCTTGGCCGTAATGAGTTTGCGCTGGAAGCTCAGAACCCGCCGATAGATAAAGGCCGTAATCAGGCACCAGATGCCCCAGACCACCATGGCTGCCACCGTGAGCTTGAGGCTGTACCAGCACATGAGGATGAGGCTCCAAAAGGAAAACACCGTATTGAAGATGGCCGTCACGAAATTGCCGCTGACGACTTCTTTGACCGCCTCCATGCCCTGCATACGACTGGCCAGTTCGCCGGTGGTAAAGCGGCTGAAGAATTTTTGCGGCAGGGACAGAAGCCTGCCCCAAAGGGCTGCTTCCACCGCCATGTCCAGCCGGGTACTAATGCGCACAACCGCTACCGTCCGAATCATGGACAGGGCCGCCATGGTAAAACTCGTGACCATGACAACCTGCGTAACCGTCACCAGTCCTTCCCTGTCCATGATGGGCAGGATATCCTGGAAGATGGTCTCCGTGATAACCGGGCTGACCAATGGAATAAGTCCCGCAAAGAAACTCACCAGAATAATGGTCCGGTAATCTGCCTTCCAGCACTGATGAAACATGAACCGCAAGAGGTCCATAATTTTGAGCTTGCGCCGCGGGAAACCCGCATAGCAGACAAAAGCATCTTTATCAATCTTGTCCAGAACCTCCGGTGTCAGGGGAAGCCCCGCCGGATTCCTGCGGGTGATGATTTTATAACGGCCGGGGCTCTCGGGAATAATGGCCGCAATTTCCTTATTCTCCCCATACCAGCCAATCAGCACACCGCTGTCCTTGGTAAACCATTTTTTCCCTTCCAGCTTCACGAGCCGCAGCTGAATGTTTGCCTTTTGGGCCAGCCGCCGGAGCAAGGCCAGCGAATCGAGCTTCTTGGCAATCTCCGCCGAGATATTGATATCCGCCTCCGGCATGGACAGAGCTTTCATAGCCAGCTTGAGGATAAAGCTTGTCTCATCCACCGCCTTGCCGGCCTGTTCCGTGCTGCTTTCCTCGTAGAGGATTTCATCTTCTCCCAGCAGGTTGCCAATGGCATCATTAATCAGCCATTTCTTCTGGCGGGCAATGATTTTCTGCCGTCTGGCCAGCCGCCTGTCGGCAGACAGGAAGCGCATGCCCCGCAGCATCGAAAAGATGCGCTGATGCTTGCGAAAAGCCTCTAACAGCTCATGGCTGCTGCCCAAGCTGTCTGCAAATAACTTCCGGCTTCCCCAGAGGGAGAGCATATCATCCCCCAAGGCGGCCAGCCGCTTGAGCCAAGGAAGTTCCCCGAGCGCTTTGAACCATTCCTGCATCAGGGGATGCAGCTCATGCGGGTCCATATCCAGGAAGGACTTTTCCTCCAGCACACTGTCTTTTACCGCATAGATAAGAACATCGATTTCCTCGAATTCATCCATGGCCGGAAAAATGGCTTTCCCGGCTTCCAGTGTCAACAGATAGGACTGGCGGAATTCATCCTTATCCTGCGTTACAGCATAAACCTCCACCTGACCGGAAGCCAGCATCAGGAAACTATCTTCTTTTGTCAGTTGCCAGCGCTTGCCTGCCTGTAATTCCATACCATCACAACTCACAATCTATCGCAAATCACTTACTGCTATATTCATCAATCAACCGCTTGTAGGGGCCATCATGCTTCATCATATCGCGATGGCGTCCCCGCTCCACCACTTGTCCGTGCTCTAACACGATTATCTCATCAGCATCCCGGATAGTGGACAGGCGATGGGCGATAATCACACAGGCACAGCCGCGGTGGCGGATGTTTTCCAGCACCTTTTCCTCCGTAATGGGGTCCAGCGCACTAGTGGCTTCATCCAATACGAGAATGGAGGGATTCACCGCCAACGCCCGGGCGATTTCCATGCGCTGCCGCTGGCCGCCGGAAAAATTCAGGCCACCTTCGGAAACTTTAGCATCATAGCCGCCTTCGAGCTGCAGGATATCTTCGTGGATGCAGGCATCCTTAGCCGCCCGCATGATATCGCTCTGCCGCAGGGAATGGTCAAAGAGGGCAATATTTTCGCCAACGGTGCCGGTAATCTGGAACACATCCTGGTCCACGGACGTCAGCGAAGTGGTGATGACACTGCGCGGCACCTGCCGCCGGGACGTGCCATCAAAGAGCACCTGCCCGCCCCATTCCTCGTAGAGGCCCGTGATGACTTTTGCCACCGTGGACTTGCCGCTGCCGGATGGGCCTACGATAGCCACCCAATGCCCCGGCTTCAAATGCAGGTTGAAATCCGTCAGCAAAGGCGGTTCCAAAGGACTGTAGCCAAAGCTGACCGCCTTTAATTCCATTTCTCCGGACAGGCGCTGCTTGCCGAAGGTCTGATTTTCCTTCTCGGGATAATTCAAATCATCCACTTCATAACGCTGCACATCATTGAGACGCTGCATCTGCATTTCCGTGGTCTGCAGGCTGGTATAAAGCCCCGTGAGATTGGCCACTGGTGCCTGGAAGCTGCCCATCAAATGCTGAAAGGCCACAAACATACCAGCCGTCATGGCCCCATCCATAATAGAAAAGCCGCCAAAGGTCATAATCAAGGCCCCGTTAAGCCCCGTCAGCAACGTGGGCAGCATGGTTACCGACAGCATCCAGAGCTGGGTTTCCTGCATGCCGTTTAAGACCTTGGACCGGTAACCGGCCCATTTCATGAAGAAATCCCCTTCGTTGCCGTTGGCCTTGATGCTGTCAATCATGGTGAGACCATTGATGGAAGCCCCGTATTCCTTGCCCGCATCCTGCTGAATCCGCATGGCCAGGTCCGTCAGATGGCGGCGGGTCAGCACCAGCACCGCGATATTCAGTATCATAAAGACAATGCCGATAAAGGTCAACAGTACATTGTACTGCAAGAGCAGAAGCAGGAAGAACAATGCGATAAACGCATCCAAAACCGCCGTAGCCGCACTGCCCGAAAGGACTCCGGCCACAGACTCATTCATGGAGATGCGTCCTGCCACTTCTGCCGCATAACGCTGATGGAAGAAGTGCATGGGCAGGCGCAGCAAATGCCAGAAGAACGTGGAGGAATCGGCAAGTGTCAGCTTCCGCTGCCAGCGGGTCAGAAGCACCGCCCGCAGCCAGGTCAAAACTGCCGACACCAAAAAGGACACGGTCATGGCAATGCAGAGATTGCCCATCCAGTCCCGGTGCTTGCCCGTCAGAATATCATCCAGAAAAACCTGACTGAATATCGGTGACGCCAGCCCCGGCACAATCATGCAGAGCCCCAGCAGAATCAGGAAAGTCATGCCCCATTTATCCTGCCAAAGTTTTTGCGCTACAGCCTTAAAGACGTTATAACGGTGACCGGCAGGCTGAAAGCCTGCCCCGGGGCGGATGGTCAGGGCAATGCCCGTATAAGAGGTAACAAATTCATCCCAGTACACCGTCCGCCGCCCCATGGCCGGATCGTTCAAATACACTTTATCGCCGCGAATTCCCTCGAGCACCAGAAAGTGATTGAATTCCCAGTGAATAATCAGGGGATAATCCTGCTCCTCCCGCAGGCTCTCTGCCTCCCAGCGATAGCCGTGCACTTCACAGCCCCGTGCCTTGGCCGCTCGCATCACATTGCTGGCCTTGCTGCCGTCACGGTTGACCCCGCACTCGGAGCGCAATTTTTCCAGCGGAACCCAAAGACCATAATGCGCCAGCACCATGGCTAAAGAGGCCGCACCGCATTCCGTGGCCTCCATCTGCAACACCGTGGGCACCTTGACTCTTGCCCCGGACTTATGCCAAAACTTTTCCCAAAAATCCATCGCCATATGACTCACCTGTTCCGCAGCCACTGGCTGAGTTTATAAAATACCTTTTCAATCGGCGGGCGCCGTTCGATAATCACCGAACCCGTGCAGAAGCTCCCGGCCGTAATGGGCTTATGCTCTCCCACAAAGGAAGTCCAAAGGTAGCCCGAAGGATTGTTCTCATCCTTCACCAGCACAAAGCTGACTTCCACCACTGCGCCCTGCCCGCTGGCCATAAGCCACTGCGCCAGTTCCGGATTGCCGACATGGCGCTCAATGGATTTCAAGGCCACTGGATAATTGGACACCGCCCGCACTACGCCGATAAGACTGCCGGATTCCTGCACATCTACGCCGTTGGGCACAAGCTGAATGGTCTGTCCCGGCTCAATGCGCTTGCCCTTGTCCACGGGAACATACATGACGCCCATCAAATCGCTGCGCTTCTGGGTCAGGCGCACCGTACACAGCGGACTGCCGCTGTTGATGACACTGCCCTTGCGCACCATGACATCTTCCACGATGCCATCATAATCACTGACCACATCCCGGGATACCACCTGCTGATAGAGTTTAGCCCGGTACTGGTAAACCCTGTCCGCCGTATCCTTCATGCTGTTGGCCAGTTGCGGCCCATACTGGGCCATATTGGTATCGGCAGACTGCGTCGGTTGTTCCAGCTCGGCGATTAAATCGCCCTTTTGCACCACAGAGCCCTGACGCACATAAACATGGGCAATTTTTCCCCCAGCCACGTGGGTAACGCTGGCCACCCCGCCGGCATCCAGTATCATTCCCTTGCCATCAGCCCGCACGGTGAAGGAGCCAAAAATTGACCACAGAATCACCGAAATGAGCAGCAGCCCCACCGCTACCAATGACATCCAGCCAATAGGAGTGGTTATGGGCAGAAGCATATCCAGCCTGTCAGGAGAGCGCAGCTTATCCAGTGCCGCCCTGCTAAAAATATTGCTACCATCTGCCATAACCAATTATCCTCCCCAATAAGCCAACACAATACAATTTATAATATTCGACGAATAAAAGAAAATACCTGCCAGCAAGCAGCAGGTACTATCCCTGTAAACTCAGTTTTCTTCAAGCGTGAGTTCGATTTCCGTACCGGTTGTCACCCCTGCGGTATCCGAAGTAATGACGATATCGCCCGCCTGCAGTCCGGAAATGATTTCAATATAGTGACCATCGGTTACGCCCGTCTTCACATCCCGGAATCCGAGGCGCCCATCTGCTTCCATCACAGCCACCCGGTCATGGCTCTCATCGGTAAAAGCCGCTACGGGCACAGCCAGACACTTGCGAGTCGTCCCGGCATACAGCCGCAGTTTCCGATAGGCCCCCGGCTCCAACAGGCCCACGCGGTTATCCACCTTCCAGATTACCTGCCGCACCGTTGCCGGTTCGCCAAGGCCCGGAGTTATCCTCGTTACCATGGCGGAGAAAACCTGGTCTTCCCCCAGATTGCCCGTGGAATAATTCGCTCCATAGGACTTGGGCAGAGCTTCGCCCCCCAGCACAGCGGTAGCGCCACCGGCGATAGTCATGTTGATGGTCTTCCCCAGCTCCATGCGTCTGGCCTCCTCATCTACGACAGGAGCCGAAAAATAAAGTTTGCTGAAATCTCCCACCAAAGCCACGGGAGTCCCCGCCGTCACATAAGCCCCTTCGCTCTGATAGAGGCGCAAGACTTCCCCATCAATGGAGGAAAGCACCATCTGCCGGGACTGGCGCATCAAAAGCTGCTCCCGCTTGGCTTCGTTGTTGGCAAGTCTTGCCTGGGCAGCCTTGTAAGCCGCCGCCGCTTCATCAAACTTTTCCAGCGAAATCGCATTGGATTCCACGAGCTGACTGTAGCGGTTATAGGAGTTGCGCGTCTTAACGAGCTGGGCTTCCGCTTCCAGTATATCGCTGTCGGCCTGCTTGATTTTGAGTGGAATATCCTCATCCACCAGCTGCATGATCGGCTTGCCTGCCGTCACCATATCGTGTTTCTCCACCAACACCTGATTGACCCGGCCATTTTCCCTGGCTATCACGTCTGTCATATCATCACAGTAGAGATTCACCAGTTCCAGTTCCACGTAAGGCTGTATCTCCCTTTCCGTGACGACTGCACCATTCAGCGGCAGGCGCAGACTTTCCATACGCTGCTCAATCTCACTTTCCCCACGCTGATTCAGATACACGCCGTAACCTAAAAGCCCCACAATCAGCGTGATGATAATGCCCACACCCAAATAAAAATAAATTTTCATATAAAAACCCCAAACTCCCCAAAAAAATTTGTAAATCCTTGTAATTTCCAGCCTGCTCACTCGTATGTTATAATAGAACTAAGATATAGATAGGAGTGATACATATGGGTATTGAACGCGAACTTCAAGAAACGGATTTTTCCCGTTTCAGCAAAGTCAAAGGCAATCTCAAGGAACACCTCCATGAGATACGGGCTCAAAAGCGGGAACTGTCCTGGGATGAACTGGATAATCTCGCCGCTGCAGGCGGACCTAATCCCCATAAGCCCATTACTAAGTAAACCATACAAATATACTAATTCAACAGCAAACACCCTAATACCTGCAAAAAGCTGACAAGTCAAATTGACCTGTCAGCTTTTGTAGTTATAAGATTAAAGGTGCCAAATCCAGATATAGATGTTGGCCATGATAATGGTGAGAATCATCACGGGGAAGGCCACCTTCATAAAGCCGATGAAGGAAATCTGCTTGCCGTGCTGAGCAGCCAAAGAGGCCACAACCACGTTGGCAGAAGCACCGATAAGGGTACCATTTCCTCCCAGGCAGGCCCCCAGGGCCAGGCTCCACCACATGGGTTCCAGATTTGAAAGGCCCATCTGGCCCATATCCTGAATCAGAGGAATCAACGTAGCCACAAAGGGAATGTTATCGATAAAGGCAGAAGCAAAGGCACTCATCCAAAGAATCAGCATGGCCGTCATGGGCACATTGCCGTTGGTAATCGTCAGAGCTTCAGCTGCCATGGCCTTGATAACGCCCGTTTCCACCAGCGCACCGACCAGAACGAACAGACCGGCAAAGAAGAAGATAGCCAGCCATTCCACCTTGGAAAGGACCTTGGCAATCATGGCTTCATTGCGGGTATAGGTGATGAGCAGCAGGAGGCCTGCACCAGTCAGAGCCGCCGTCGCCGTTTCCAGCCCCAGAGCACCATGCAGGGTGAACAGCGTAATGGTAATGAAGATAACCGCCAGACATTTTTTCAGCAGTGCCTTGTCGGCAATCTGACTCTTGGCGTTGAGACGCATTACCTTGTCCTGCAATTCCGGCGTGGTCTTGAGCTTGCTGCCGTAGAGCGCTACGAGCACGCCCTGCACGACGATGAAGATAACAATCGATACCAGCGTCATGTTCTGAATGAAGTCCATAAAGCTCAGGCCCACGGCGCTGCCAATCATGATATTGGGCGGGTCACCGATAAGGGTGGCCGTACCACCGATATTGGAGGAGATAATCTGTGCCATCAGGTAAGGCTTTACATCCACTTTGAGCTGGGAAGTAATGCTGAAGGTGATGGGCACAGTCAAAAGCACCGTGGTCACGTTATCGAGCAGGGCCGAGCACACAGCCGTAATGGCCGAGAGTGCTACGAGCAGGGCCACAGGCCTTGCCTTGACCTTTTTCGCAGCCCAGATAGCCAGGAAGTTAAAAAGTCCTGTCTCACTGGTAATATTGACGATAATCATCATGCCCATGAGAAGGCCCAATGTATTAAAGTCAATGTGGTGAATGGCGGTTTCCTGGTTGATGATGCCAAAGAGAATCATCAGCATGGCGCCGAAGATACCCACGATGGTGCGGTGTACCTTCTCGGAAATAATCAAGGCATAGGCCGCCACAAAGATAACAATAGCAATCATTGTGCTGCTTTCCAAAGTACGTTCACTTCTTTCTTGACGAGTAGATTATTTGTTCTTTTCCTTGGCCCAGCTGTCACGGAGTCCAACCACACGGTTGAACACCAGCTTATCCGGCGTGGTATCCGTATCGATTACGAAGTACCCCGTGCGCAGGAACTGATAATGCTTGCCTGCGGCTTGGAGCTTCACGCTGGGTTCTACCCAGGCGTTGTCGATAACTTCCAAGGAATTTTTATTGAGTGCACCGATAAAGTCAGCGGGCAAATTCCCGTTTTCATCGGTTTCCAGCAAATAATCATAGAGCCGTACTTCGGCAGGCACAGCCGTCTTGGCAGCTACCCAGTGGATGGTGCCCTTAATCTTGCGGCTGGCCGTAGCACCGCCGGTCTTGGATTCGAGGTCAGCCGTGCAGTGCAGTTCCACCACATTGCCAGCCTCATCCTTGATGACCTCATCACATTTGATGATATAGGCGTGCTTGAGGCGGACTTCTCCGCCCGGTTTCAAGCGGAAGAACTTCTTGGGCGCTTCTTCCATAAAGTCTTCCTGTTCGATGTAAAGTTCACGGGAGAACGGAATAAAGCGGTGGCCGCCATGCATGGGGTTATTGTCCCCCAGCAGCCATTCTTCCTTATCTTCCGGATAGTTCGTAATCACGACCTTCAGCGGACGCAGCACTGCCATAATGCGGTCAGCGTTTTCGTTGAGGTCCGAGCGCACGCAGGATTCGAGCATCGCCACATCGACGAGGCTATTGCCCTTGGCCACACCGATTTCCTCGCAGAATTTGCGCAGGGCAGCCGGCGTAAAACCACGGCGGCGCAGGCCGGAAATGGTCGGCATACGCGGGTCATCCCAGCCGCGCACATGGCCTTCTTCCACGAGCTGGCGCAGCTTGCGCTTGCTGGTCACGGTGTTCGTGAGGTTCAGGCGGGCAAACTCAATCTGGCGTGGACGGGTATTGACGTCAAAGCCGAGATTTTCGAGCAGCCAGTCATAGAACGGACGATGTTCCTCAAATTCCAGCGTGCAGACGGAATGGGTAATGCCCTCAATGGCATCGGACAGCGGATGCGCAAAGTCGTACATCGGATAGATGCACCACTTGTCGCCCGTGCGGTGATGATGAGCATGAGCAATGCGGTAGATAACCGTGTCGCGCATAACCATGTTCGGCGAAGCCATGTCGATTTTGGCACGCAGTACCTTTTCCCCATCGGCAAACTCGCCGGCTTTCATGCGGGCGAACAGGTCGAGGTTTTCCTCCACACTGCGGTTGCGGTACGGGCTTTCCTTGCCCGGTTCCGTCAGCGTGCCGCGGTATTCCTTGATTTCCTCAGCCGTCAAATCGTCAACGTAAGCCAAGCCCTTCTTGATGAGTTCCACAGCGTAATCGTAGAGCTTATCGAAGTAGTCAGAAGCATAGTACATGCGGTTCTGCCAGCTAAATCCGAGCCAGCGGATGTCCTCCTGAATGGAGTCCACATATTCCGTATCTTCCTTGGTGGGGTTGGTATCGTCAAAACGCAGATTGCACAGACCATGGTTGTACTCAGCCAGACCAAAGTTCAAGCAAATGGACTTGGCGTGGCCGATATGCAGATAACCGTTCGGTTCCGGTGGAAAACGAGTATGGATTCCCTCGGTGTACTTACCGTTCTTCTGGTCTTCCTCAATCGCATTCTGCACAAAGTTTGTGGCGATTGTCGTGTTTTCTGCCATTACATTCTCTCCTTTATATACGCAGACACATCATCTGGTGTTGCACATTTCTCTTCTATATATTTCCACAGGCGCTTCACGCCGATATCGACACCTTCCTGCTCCGGCAGATGGTCGATAACCGTCTGGATATAACCACGGTCCACCATCTTTTGGAGCGTCCAGGCAAAGTTCACATCATAAACCCAAAGCAGACGCACCAGCTTGCGGTCACCATGCGTCCGCAGCTGACGGTAATCCGCCTGCTCACCGTGCTTAAAAGCCTCGATAAAATCCGGGCTGATGAACTGGCTGGCATCGGAACGGATAAACTTCGGCGCCTCGTCTGCCTTCTCGGGGTCCAGATAAGGCAACAGCACCCGATAGATATCCAATTTATCCGCATCCCGCAGCAGCTTGGCAAACAGGAGTTTTCGCCCTGCCGCCTCGGCGGGAATTTTCTTCTTATTATGATACTTTATGGCATAGCGAACCAGCTCGGCATCTTCCGCCGATAAATCCGCCATATAGGGCATTTCCTCGGCCAACACTTTGAGCCCCAAATCCGCGTGGTCTTCCGACTGGGCATCGTTAAAGGTCTTGTAGATGCTGTACTGCCGGAAACGGCCCACATCATGGAACAGGCCCATGATTTCCGCCAGCTGCACATCGTGCTCACTGAGCTCTAAATGCTGTGCCAATTCGCGGGCAATGGCCGTGACGTAGCCTGTATGATTCATCTTGATGCGGATGCCCTGCATGACCTCTTCGTCATCGGTGACGAACTGATTCATGTAGCCATCCATCCAGGCGTGCATTTTCTTCAGTAATTCTTTCAATATTACAGCCTTCTTTACAATTCTGCTTCATAACAAAGTACAGTTTATTATACTACGAAGGCACTTCTCACGCAATATTTACCAAAATCCCCAAAGCCTGCAATTCCCGCCGGATATCAGCCAGCGCTTCCTCATCCGGCACCCGCACCGTATGAATGTGAATCCCGCCGGTCACGACGAGCAGCGGATTGGCCTGGCACTTTTTCATCTTGGTGAGGAAATTCTTGACATCCCGGCGGCTCTCCAGAAACAAATCGCTCTTAATCGGGCCATAGACCGGATGCTCCACAATCACATCCAGCACGGCACCGCCGTTATCCACGATGGCATTGAGCTCCGCTTCCATATCCTCTGCCGAATGCTGGCAGACGAGTGTAATCTTTTTCTGGCTGGGTTCATCCTCGGGCAAAATATAGCCCCGGGGAGTCGCAAAAATCTTTGCGCCCTCCGCCCGCAGAATGCTTACATCTCCGACGATAATCTGACGGCTGACGCCGAGTTCCCGGGAAAGGCGCGTACCGGTCAGGGGCGAAGTGGCTGCCTGCAAACGGCGCAGGACTTCCGCCCGCCGTTCCTCTGTGGTCATAGAAATCCCCTCCTTTTTGGATAACAAAAAAAGCTGCCTTGCGGCAGCTTAAATTTCAAATGGTGGGCGATAACAGGATCGAACTGCTGACATCCTGCTTGTAAGGCAGGCGCTCTCCCAGCTGAGCTAATCGCCCGAAATGGTGACGCGTATGGGATTCGAACCCATGAAGCCGCCGTGAAAGGGCGGTGTCTTAACCACTTGACCAACGCGCCATGGCTCCCCGAGCAGGATTCGAACCTGCGACATATGGATTAACAGTCCACCGTTCTACCGGCTGAACTATCGGGGAATGCCGTGGTGTGTCTCACCAACGAAAATTATTATACGACATCTTTTCAGAGATTGCAACCCCTTTTTTGAAAAAAATTTATTTTTTTTTAGGATTTTTTTAGAACCTCTCAAAATAGCCATTCAGATAGGCGCTGATGCCATCTTCATCACTCGTCAGCGTCACATCTTTGGCCGCTTCTTTCACCACATCCGGAGCATTGCCCATGGCTACGCTTTGGCCCGTGTATTCCAGCATGGGAATGTCGTTGTAGCTGTCGCCAAAGGAAAGGGCCTCCTCCACCGTCAGGCCGTAATGCTTTAACAGCACGGCAATTCCTCCTGCCTTGGAGACGCAGCCGGACATGATTTCGAGCAGAATGGATGAGGAACGCACGACCTGAAACGCAGGATAATTTTCCCGGAAATAATTTTCTGCCGCCACGCAGTCCTCCGGTTCAGCCATCAGGAGAATCTTGTGGGGATAAATCCCCTCGTCCAGCAGCTCCGCAAAATCTGCATTCTCGGCTGTGGCCGAGGTAATATCCATTTCCCGCTGCACCCGCTTGTCCGTCCTGTCTTTTACATACCACTTATTATCCGTGTAGAAGTTGGCCGTAATCTGGGGAAATTTCTCCGCCAGTTCTTGCAGCAGCTGCCGCGTGGGCTTTTCCTCCATCTTGGTGCTGGCCAAGGTCCTGCCTTCCCGGTCTAAGACCAAAGCTCCGCTATAGCTGATTATGGGCATCTTCACGTCCAGCTCGTCCGTAATGGGATAAATGGCCGCCGGCATCCTCGCCGACACCAGCACGAAAGGAATATCCTTCTGCGCCAGTTTCTGCACAGCCGCCTTGCTTTGACATGTCACCTTATGTTGACTTGTCAATAAAGTGCCATCAATATCCGAAAAAACGATTTTCGTTCTGCAATCCGTCATCATCATTACCTCTTTCCCCATGTCAACCCCTGTTGTTGCTTTCATTATAGCCAGTGCTCCGAAGCGCTACAAGATATTTCTGTTCGTTTTCTGTGTGTTTTTCACAGTTTTTCGCCTCTTTTGTGCGATTATCATGTTATAATCGTTAATATAACAGAAAACAAACATTTTGACATGTCAAATCTGGAGGTAATTATGAATTCCCGTGAACGCCGTCACTTCCTCCTGCAGGAATTGCAGAAGGCTAAAGCCGTCTATGTCCGCGAGCTGGCCCAACGGCTCGCAGTTTCCGATATGACCATCCGCCGGGATTTGCACCGGCTGGCCGATATGAATATCGTCACGCTCGTTCATGGCGGTGCTGTCCTCAATGAAGGCACCGCGGCCCTGGCCAACGTCAGCGCCCGTTCATTGCGCATGGCCAAGGAGAAGAATGCCATTGCCGAATTCTGCGCCGGACTCATTAAGGAAGGCAATGCCATTTACCTCGACACTGGCTCGACCAATATCGAAATCGCCGAGGAATTAAAAAATCGGCAAAATATCGCGGTACTCTCCCACTCATTGCCGATTCACAATATTCTCTCTGTCAATGACAAACTGCAACTCATCGCCATGCCCGGCTTCTACCGCAGTTCCCCGCATGGATTTTTTGGCGACCTGACCTGCCGCATGATTAAAAACTTCCGCATCGACATCGCCTTTCTGGGCATCTGCTCCATCGACGCCAGCGGCATCATGTCCCCGGACTTCGACGACCAAGCCGTAAAGCTCGCCCTGCTGGAGCGCGCCAACAAAAAAGTCGTGGTCTTTGACCATACGAAAATCAATCACCTGTCCTTCATACAGGTCTGCACTCTCAAAGACATCGATATGCTGGTCACCGATAAGCAGGCCGATAAAGACTTCCTCACCGCCGCCCAAAAGCAGGGCGTAGAAATCGTGCAGGTTTAACGGAACCTTTTAAATCACCAGGCATGCTTGCCAGTATTCAACAGGTTATCAATATCAGCATAGGCATTCTCGATAGCTTCTGTATGATACACCCAATAATTGTCATATATCTTCTTGGTAAGTCCCTTGCTTTCCCATTCAGCCAAAACTTCACCGGTCTTACGATTCTTATAGGCCGCATAAAATTCCAGCAGGTACATAAAAAATTTCATTTCCTCCGGCATATCACTCACCTCGAATATACACAGACTTGCGCGGGTCACCAGTAATCTGCTCTGCTTCCCAAATTTCCAAAATTGCTCCGGCACCAAAATCCGTCATGCCGCAAGCCTCATTTTCTAACATTTCATGGGTCTTGGATTGCACAAACTTCTGCAATGCCTCCATATAGCTATAGCCATACTTCTCCACCAGCATATTGACCACAGCTTCATTGTAATAATCCAAAATATCGGGGTCGAGCCGCTTCATAACTGCTTCGCCTCCTTAAAGACCAATAAATCCAACGCTTTCTCTGTACGAAACAAATATTGGTCTTTTAACTTCTGTGGCAATAACAGTTTAATCGCCACATCTTCGGGAAAATAACCCTTCAAATAATTGTTGACCGTGCGGATAGCTTGGTCATTGGCCACAGGCCCAACCACCATATCATAATCATCAGCAGGTGGATTTCCAGTGCGATGAGCCGTTATATACCGCAGCCAATCTCTATCCGGTCTGACAAAAGCCAGTACCTTCACTCTATCCACATAATCATCGCTAATTTCAAAAACAGATATCGTTGCTACGCCTTCCTCACGACGGGCAGCCGTCCTAACCGCCCACTTCCGTGCCTGCTCAAAGTCACTGGTCATATAAAAGCCAGCGCCAAAGTCCAAAAATCTTTGCGATTTCAATATCTTAGGTTCACGAACTACAATATTGCTTCCATGAAATAACACCATAACAATCTCCTCATTCACAAAGAATTATACCGTAACATAGTCCCTTATTTGCCTAAAAAGATTATTAATATTAGCTCTAAAGCAGCGCAGAGCAGGCGGGGATAGCTGGCTGAAGCGTTGGCGGTGAGCGTTAAGAACGGATTTTTTGCCATACCGCTGTTTTATTGTGAAAAGCATACTGTTTGAGCGTAGCGAGTTTTTGCTTTTCACGATACTTAATTAAAGGCAAAAAATCCGTTCAGCTCCCCGTCATAGCGTAAGACAGCTATCCCCGCCTGCCCTGCGCCTTGTGCCACGAACCCAGACGTGGTAATCATATTCTATCCCGTTTCACATCTTCGGCAATAAGTTCTTCAAGCCGTCCCACGGTCATATCTTTTTCGGAATAGACCGTAATGCCGTGTTTTTGCAAAAGAGCGGTGGTTACGCCCTGCCCTTTGACTTTTTTGCCATCAAAGTTGCCGCTATGGATTTTTTTGACGCCGCAGGAGGGGCTGCCTTCTTTGAGAATGGCGACTTTCGCATTATAGGCTTCGGCGATTTTGAGCACCTTGTCGGCCCCCGTCAGCAGGTACTGGGTGGTATCCATGCCGTTTTCGTCCATAGCCCGCGCTTTGCCCGCAAGGACTTTCTTGCCCGTACCACCCTGAATCTCCATAGCCGGCCTTGGGCAAGGCAGCATGGCGAAGCATTCGGGGCAGACGGCGATAAAGCGGCCCCGCTCATTGTATTTCAACAGCAGCTCATGGGTGTTGGCCCCTCCGCTGTACTTTACCTTATGCCCTAACAGACAGGCGCTAACCAGAATCATCTTCGATACCCCTTTCTCCCAAACACACACACATTTATACCCAGTTTTTTCGCCAAGGACTCCAAAGAATCCTCTTTTAATTCCTGTCCGGCTGCCAAAGGAATTGCGGCACAGGTACGGGCATCATCCATGGCATTATGATGCTGGAAATCAATATGCAGATGCGTGCCCACCGTATCCAGTTTGTGATTCTCCAAAAACGGCCAGGCCTTGCGGGCAATGGCTACCGTATCGCAGTAGGCAAAATCCGGTGTCGGCAGTCCTTCATCCGCAAGACACGCACTTAAAACACCCATATCAAATTTTGCATTATGCGCCACCACGATTTTCCCTTCGAGATGGCTTTTAAGTTCCGGCCAGATTTCGGCAAAGGTCGGCGCATTTTTTGTGTCATTGGGCGTAATGCCATGAATCTGTATATTGAAGTAATTGTACTTATTCATGGGCGGCTGAATTAGCGAGTAGTATACATCCTTCATCCTGCCATCTTCCACCGCCATCACCGCCACACTGCAGGCTGAGTTACGGCAGCCCGTGGCCGTTTCAAAGTCAATGGCCGCAAAGTTCATCATAAATCAATCGTTCCTTCTTTTCTTGCTTATATAACTTTCATCAATCGAATTACAAACGGACAAATCCACCTGAGCGTAGGCCCAGGTGGATTCCCCATTGTTTATTCAATTAACGCTTAGCGCTTGCTTTTCAAATATTCGTCAATGGCGGCAGCTGCCTTGCGGCCTGCGCCCATGGCGAGAATTACCGTAGCGGCACCCGTTACGATATCGCCGCCGGCAAATACGCCCGGCTTGGACGTTTCCCCAGTTTCCTCGTCAGCAGCGATATTGCCGCGCTTCGTCGTATCAAGGCCCGGCGTGGTCTGCGAAATAATCGGATTCGGGCCGGTACCGATGGATACGATAACCGTTTCCACATCCAGGTCAAACTCAGAACCAGCCACAGCTACCGGACGGCGGCGGCCGGATTCATCAGGCTCACCGAGTTCCATCTTGATGCAGCGCATGCCACTCACCCAGCCGTTTTCATCCCCAAGAATTTCCACCGGGTTATTGAGGAGCTTGAATTCAATCCCTTCCTCTTTGGCATGTTCCACTTCTTCCTTACGAGCAGGCAGTTCTGCCTCGCTGCGGCGATAGACGATATAGACCTTTTCCGCGCCCAGACGCAGCGCCGTGCGGGCAGCATCCATAGCCACGTTGCCGCCGCCGATAACGGCGACCTTCTTGCCAATCTTAATCGGCGTAGCGTATTCCGGGAACTTGTACGCCTTCATGAGGTTGCAGCGCGTCAGGAATTCATTGGCAGAATAAACGCCGCTGAGGCTTTCGCCCGGAATGCCCTGGAAACGCGGCAGACCAGCACCCGTGCCGATGAATACCGCATCAAAGCCTTCTTCTTCCATGAGCTCGTCCACCGTGAACAGGCGGCCGGCTACGGAGTTGAGTTCAAACTTCACGCCGAGTTTGGCGATGTTGTCGATTTCCTTCTTCACGACATCATCTTTCGGCAGACGGAATTCAGGAATGCCGTAGGACAGCACGCCGCCCGCCTTGTGCAGGGCCTCAAATACCGTTACCTTGTAACCCTTCTTGGCCAAATCGCCGGCACAGGACAAGCCGGAGGGGCCGGAGCCGATCACGGCTACCTTCTGTGCATCTTCGGCGTATTCAATGGGCTTTACTTCTTCATTCTTGGCCATATAGCGGTCCGCTACATAGCGCTCCAGACGGCCAATGCCGACGGATTCGCCCTTCTTGGCCAGCACGCAGTATTTTTCGCACTGGTTTTCCTGCGGGCAGACACGGCCGCAGACAGCTGGCAGCGCGTTGGCTTCCTTGATTTTTTCAATGGCGCCGTCAAAATCGCGCTCTTTAATCTTGCCGATAAATTCCGGGATATCTACGGACACCGGGCAGCCTTTGCGGCACTGCGGCACTTTGCAGTGCAGGCAGCGTTCTGCTTCGGCTACTGCCGTTTCCTCATCGTAGCCCAAAGCTACTTCATCAAAGTTATGGGCGCGAACCTGCGGGTCCTGCACCGGCATTTCATGTTTCTTCAAAGACAAAGCCATCGTTTATTTCCTCCCCAAACCAATGCGGCAAATATGGTCCTTTTCCTCAGCCTCCATGTCGCGGTACATACGCTGGCGGCTCATGAGTTCGGGGAAATCTACCTTGTGTGCGTCAAATTCCGGGCCATCTACGCAGGCAAACTTCGTTTCGTCGCCTACGGTTACACGGCAGCCGCCGCACATGCCCGTACCGTCTACCATGATGGGATTCAGACTGACCACCGTCGGAATGCCGAGTTCACGCGTAGCATCAGCCACGCTCTTCATCATGATAACCGGACCGATAGCCGTAATCTGGGCAATCTTTTCGCCGCGGTTCACGAGTTCCTGCACCGCATAGGTGACAAAGCCCTTGATGCCGCGGGAACCATCATCGGTCGTAATCAGGATTTCATCCGTCACTTCGGACATTTCCTTTTCCATAATCAGAATGTCCTTGGTCTTGGCACCCATGATGGCGATAACCTTGTTGCCTGCTTCCTTCATCGCACGGGCAATCGGGAAAGTCGGAGCAACACCGATACCGCCGCCCACGACAACAACCGTGCCGTCAAACTTCTTGATTTCAGACGGCTGGCCCAAGGGACCGGCAAAGTCCACAATGCTGTCGCCGGCTTCTTTTGCAGCCAGAGCCATCGTGGAGGCACCGATTACCTGGAATACGATGTTGATGATGCCTTTTTCGCGGTCAAAGTTCGCGATGGTCAGAGGAATGCGCTCACCTTCCTCGTCCACCCGCAGAATGATGAACTGGCCAGCCAGACATTTCTTGGCCACACGCGGGGCTTCGATATCCATGGAGAAGACGCTGGGAGACAGCTCTTCCTTTTTCAGAATCTTAAACATGATTCACTCTCCTAAATACACACAATAAAATCAGGCTAATACACCTGCTAAATACTCTTCCAGATTGGTCTTAATGGGCATCAGATACACATTGGCATCCTTCTTGTCCGCCATTTCCATGACCTGACGGGAGAAATCCACACTCCACTCCAAGGTCGGCGCAAAGTGCTTCGGGAAAATGACGTTGTTCTTGCGCTCCCAATAGCTCTGCGAAGCCGCCGTGACCACCGGCGATACGCCCCAGTACACATCCAGCCCATCGAGCATATCCATATAGATTTCCAGCATCCGCATGTCGAAGAACGGCTGCGTGAAGAAACCTGCGGCCCCGGCCTGCACCTTGCGGCGGGTACGGTAAAGCTCATGGCGCATGGAACTTCTGTACTGGTCAATGCCCGCATAGACCTTCACTTCCGGCATTTCCTCGCGGAACTTGCGGATGACGTCCGTGGATTCCGTCGGATAAACCTCATGGGTCATGCGCTGCGGCGGGTCGCCCTGCACCACCAGCACTTCCTTGATGCCCTTTTCCCGCAGATAATCCTTCATGGGCAGTTCCTTGTCCAAGTCGATATCCATGGCGCGGATATGAGGCATGGACATGGCAAAATACTCCTGGGCAATTGCCGAACCTTCCCAGCTGCGGGTGTCAAACCGCAGTAAATCGGGGATATTGATGACATCAATCTTGCCCTCATACTGCTTCAAAAGCTGTAACTCGCCGCGCAAAGTCTCCTCGTCACGGGGAATCAGCTCCACGGATACTCGTTTCATAGGCTGCCTCCAGACTATCTGTTAATTTGTAAAGCATAAGCTGCATGAATACTATTGTAATGTCTTTTTTATGAAATTGCAAGGGCAAAGAAAAAGCCCTCCCCTTTCCCGGGAGGGCTCTGTTACTGCCATTAAGAACGCATAAAGAGATTCACCATAAAGGCAATGCTTACCAGCCACATGATGGGGCTGACTTCCTTGGCCTTGCCGGACAGGGATTTCATGAAAGCATAGCTGATGAAACCGAAGGCAAAACCGTTAGCGATGGAAGAAGTCATGGGCATCATGATGATGGTCAGGAAGGCGGGCAGACCGTCAGTGAAGTCAGCGAAGTTTACCTTGCCTACTTCAGACATCATCAGCGCACCAACGAGGATAAGCGGCGGAGCCGTAGCATAACCCGGCACCAGACCAATCAGCGGAGCAAACAGCAGCGATACCAAAAACAGCACAGCTACCGTTACAGCCGTCAGACCCGTCTTACCGCCAGCGGCGATACCAGCAGCACTTTCAATGTAGGAAGTTACCGTGGAAGTACCGAATACTGCGGAGAAAATCGTACCCACAGCGTCGGTGTTCAGCGCGCGGTCGAGGTTTTCAATCTCGCCATTTTCTTTCACGAGCTTGGCTTTGGCGGTCAGGCCAATCAGCGTACCCATGTTATCGAAGAGTTCCACGACCGTAAAGGTGAAGATAATGGACAGGATGCCGTAGTTCCAGGCCCCCATGATGTCGAGCTTGCCGAAGGTTTCACCCATATGGGGCAGGCTGGTGCTGACTACATCAGCAAAACTTGCCGGTACCGGGGAGTAGCCCAGCACCATGGAAAGAACCGTGGTGGCAATGATACCGATAAGAATGGAGCCCTGCACATCACGGGCCATCAATACGCCGGTGAGTACGAGGCCGAACAGGGACATGGCCGTTTCCGGCTTCGTTACACTGCCCAGCGTGATGAACGTGGCCGGGTCACTGACGATAAGTCCCGTGCCCTTAAGACCGATAAAGGCGATAAACAGACCGATACCCACGCCGATAGCCACGCGCAGATTCTGCGGCACAGCGTTGATGATGGCCTGACGCACATGGCTGATGGTCAGAATTAAAAACAGCAAACCAGAGAAGAAAACGGCGCCCAGAGCAACCGTCCAATGCAGGCCTAAAACGCCGCAGACATAATAAGCAAAAAACGCATTTAAGCCCATGCCCGGTGCCAAGGCTACCGGATAGTTGGCGAATACGCCCATCATAAGTGTGGACAGCGCTGCAATCCAAATGGTGGAAGCAATGGCCGCTTCCTTGGGCACACCGGCATCGGCCAGAATGTTCGGATTGACGAACATGATGTAGGCCAAAGCGATAAAGGTGGTGAAACCAGCGATGACTTCCGTGCGTACCGTGGTTCCCTTTTCCGAGAGCTTAAAGAAGCGCTCTAGGAAAGACTGACTTGCTTGTGCTTGCATAAAAAATAATAGCCTCCTCTTTCTCCACAGGTCAAACAAAAACTCTGCACCAGTCAAGAAAAAAGAAGCAAAAAACTCCCTGCTTCTTCTTGTAGACTGTGACAGTTTACGGCTGCCTGTAGAAACGCCCGCACCCTATCAGCGGGCTTATACAAGAAATTAACGGTACTAGCATAGCAAATATTAGGACATATGTCAATTTGTTAGAAAATTAGCAATCATAAAAAATGCCCGCAAAAAACGCTTCTCCTCCATATTCTGCTACCTGCGAGCAGGATTTTATGTTACAATTATATAGTAAAGTAATAACTGTAAGTACGTAAGCCTGACTTGGAGGAGCTTATGCATAATTTGAGGGTATTCGTCATTGACAACTCCATAATGTTTCAGAATACCTTATTGCAGGAGCTGACCAAAAGGCTGCCCGCCGGAAGTCTGGTGGAACGTGCCGGCCAGCCTGCTGAGGCACTGAGCAAACTGGCTGTTTTCAAGCCCACCATCATTGTGCTGAACTTTGCCTTATCTTCCTTATTGGTAAAACAGGAAAAGTTTCTGCCTCTGCTGATTAAAACCTTTCCCGCGGCTCCCGTTGTGACTTATGGAATCTTGGAAAGCGGCCAAAGGGCAGCCCAATTCCTGGGAGCTGCCCAGTACCTGAAAAAGCCTTCCACGGGCCAGCCCATGGAACCCTTCTTTGAGCAGCTGGTCAGTGCCCTGCTGGTTTCTCAAGGGAAAGCGGACCGTGCCAATAGCCGGCCGTCTGACATTGGCAGCGGTGCTGTAGTGACAAAAGAAATCTGGCAGGCCTCCAAGCCTGCACAGCCGCCAGCACCACCGAAACCAGTGCCCTGCCCCATTACCAGCAGCATAACACCACCGCCCAACGCGGCGCAGATTGACCTCATTGCCATCGGCGCCTCTACTGGCGGAACAGAAGCCTTATCGTCAATTCTCACCCAGCTGCAGCCGCCTCTGCCGGGCATTGTCATTGTCCAGCACATTCCCCCCATGTTCTCCCGCCTCTTTGCCGAGCGCCTGAACACGGAATGTCATCTTTCCGTAAAGGAAGCGGTCAGCGGGGATGTGGTACTGCCCAATCACGTCTACATTGCGCCGGGAGCCAAGCATATGACCATCTCCCGCATGGGCACCCGCTATATGCTCGAATGCAAGCCCGGACCGCCAGTGCACAGTGTCTGCCCATCGGTAGATGTACTCTTCGACAGCGTGGCGGATGTGGCAGGGAACCATGCCATGGGCATCATCCTTACCGGCATCGGCAAAGACGGTGCTGCCGGCCTGCTTAAAATGCGTCAGCTGGGTTCGCCCACCATCGGACAGGATGCCGCCAGCTCCGTTGTCTACGGCATGCCTAAATCCGCTTTTGAGTTGGGCGCCGTACAGCAGCAGCTGCCCCTTTCCAGCATCCCGCAGGCCATTTATAAACTCGTCCGTTGACTTGTCAAAAATCAATAAAACGTACACTAAAGGCGGTGACCACATGGTCACCGCCTTCCTTTATTGTGCCTATGAATTTCTTAAAGCCGGAACTTGCCGACAGCCTCCTGCATCTTGTTCGCCAGATTAGCCAACGCCTGCGAAGCGGCTGCAATCTCTTCGTTCGATGCAGACTGTTCTTCTGTTGCCGAAGAAATGGTCTGCATGCTGTCGGAAGTCTTGTTGCTTACGCTGTCAATGGCATCCACTGCCGTCACAATCTGCTCGGCACCAGTGGAAACCTGCGATACTGCACCATTGATTTCTTCCATCTGCACATTGATAGAATCCACCTTGCTCATAATGTCTTCGAACTGCTCGCCTACATCCCGAATGGCCTTGGTTCCCAAAGTCACCTCTTCGGTACCGCTCTGCATGGATTCCACAGCCCGAGCCGTTTCATTCTGAATGGAAGCAATGCGTTCTTTAATCTGTTCTGCCGATTCCTGGGATTCAGCCGCCAGCTTGCGGACTTCTTCTGCTACGACTGCAAAGCCGCGTCCCTGCTCACCGGCACGAGCAGCTTCAATGGCTGCATTGAGGGAGAGGAGGTTCGTCTGCTGAGCAATGGAGGAAATCGCCTCCACAATCTGGCCAATCTGCTGAGAACTTTCGCCCAGCGTCCTGACGACTTCCGAGGAAGAAAGAACACTCTGCTCGATAGCGCCCATCTTCTTGATGGCTTCTTCCATCAAATCGGCGCCCTTCTTGGCAGCTTCTGCCGTCTGGTTGGAAGCGGTCGTTACATGCTTAGCCTTGGCGGACATTTCCGCAATATCGTGATAAACGCCATCCACGCTTTCCTTGGCACTGCCGATATCACTGAGCTGCTGGGCCACATTGCCCACAACATCCCCCACCGTTTCGGCAACATGCACGGATGCATCTGCCGACTGCTGGGCGTTAGCCGTAAGTTCTTCGGAGGATGCAGCCACCTGCTCCGAAGTCGTGGCCATCTGCCGGATAAGGTTGCGCAGATTGTCACTCATGGTATTAAAGGCCTGCGTCAAAGAGCCGATTTCATCGCGGGAAGTAACCTCCAGATTCTTCTGGGACAGATTGCCATTGGCCAGTTCGCGGGCATTAGCTTCCAGCGCCACAATCGGATTGGTAATGCGGCCCGCAAAGGCAAAGCAAACCACCAGTACCAACGCCAAACCTACCAAGGTCAACACGGCATAGACAATCTTCAAGCTGCTGACAGCGGCAAATACATAATCATAGGGGACGCTCATGGCAAAGAGCCAGCCCGTGCTAGGTACCACGGTATAGCCACAAATCATTTTGCCATCCCGGGGGTTGTCAAAGACAAATACACCCTTGCCAGCTTTCAGCATTTCTTCAAAATGACTGCCAATTCCTGGCAAATCCTGAAACTTGGAGCCAATAGCCTCATCTGTACCAATTCCCAGAATCATGCCCGTCTTATCCGCAACAGTTGCCATACCAGCTTCGCCGTGGTATTTCAGCTTATCCACCTGCGCATCCACTACAGCCAGGTCAATATCCGTACAGATGGCTCCTGCAAACTGGCCGTTAGCCTTGAAAGGCGCCACCGCTGAAACCACCAGTTTCCCCGTATTCTTGTCTACATAGGGATCGGTAAAGACCATCTTGCCAGCCTTCTTCGCATCGTTGTACCAAGGACGAGTACGCGGATCAAGAGTCCCTGTGCTCTTGTTCTGGGTGCGGTAGGAAGCAAAATAACCATCCTCCATGCCCACATTGATGTCAAGAATTTCTTTATCCGAAGCACCGATAGCCAGAGAAGCAATGCTCTTGGTTCGGGTTTCGTCCCCATTGAACTCCGTCAGCAAATCTGCCGCATACTGGGCGGATCTCCCTTTTGCCTGCAGCCAGCCATCCATTTGGGAAGCTGCATCTCCCATGGTAGCGGTTAATTCCTGCTCCACAGCCTTCTCCAGATTGCTATCCGCTGTGTAAAAGCCAATAATGGAAACCACCGCCAATAACACACCGATAATTCCGGCTAGTACCGTGAATTTTTGTTTAATCCCCATACATGACCATCCTCTCTTCCTTATATTGGATTTTCTCAAATCACAATTTCCCGTGCCTTAATACTTCTACGCTCAATTCGCAAATCCTTTCAAAGACTAAAAATTTTCTAAAAATAAGCGATGCAGAACGCACAAAAATAAGCCTGTCCTTCCTGATGACGTAAAAGCTGTGGCAGTAAATTTTTGTTTTACTATTTCGCGACAAAAAATTATTTTTCATGCTTGCAGAATAAAAAAACTGTGAGCAAAACGATTGCTCATTTTGCTCACAGCCTTGTAAATGCTCAGTTACCGGACTCAATCAGCCCGTAATTGCCATCGGTGCGCTTGTAGACCACCTGCACATCTTCCGTCTGGGAGTTGCGGAAGACGAAGAAGTTGTGGTTCAGGAGATTCATCTGCATGATGGCTTCCTGTACGTCCATGGGTTTTACCACGAAGCGTTTGGTCTTCACGACCTGATATTCCTCATCATCTGCCGGCCCTTCAACAGGGGGCGTCTTGAGGGCTTCGGCCTTGAAGCCGCCGCCACGGAAACGGCGAGCCAGTTTCGTTTTCTGTTTATGAATCTGGCGCTCCAGTTTTTCCACCACTAAGTCAATTGACGTGTACATATCCATCGTGGCCTCTTCGCCGCGAAGCAAAATGCCATTCTGTACGGGCACCGTAACCTCGACGATGTGACGCCCCTTCGATACGGTTAAGAGAACCGAAATATCACCAACGTTTTCGAAATACTTGGTGACTTTGCCTACACGTTTTTCCACATACTCGCGCAGGGAAGGAGTGATCTCGATGTTCTTGCCTCTTACAGTGAATGTTGCCATATGACACATCCCCTTTCTTATACTGCCACAGGACGTTGCCTGCGGATTAACTAGCAACAACTTATTTGGTTCTATATACAGTATTCGCCGCTTGTATGCAAAACCCTTCTTTTATTGTAAAGAAAATATAAAAAAGCCCTCCCGTTTGGGAAGGCTTAATTCGCTATAAAATTAATTATGCCGTTTTGCTGACATTGGAAGCCTGCGGACCGCGGGCACCTTCCACGATGTCAAATTCAACTTCCTGACCTTCGTTCAGAGTCTTGAAGCCTTCGTCATTGATAGCGGAAAAATGTACGAATACATCGTCCCCATCCTCGCGGGCAATGAAGCCATAACCTTTTTCAGCGCTGAACCATTTAACTTTACCAACCATTGAGATTCCTCCTGTTGCTTAAAACCTGTCGCCTACAATTCTTTGACGACCCAATAACAATTATAATTGTTAGTTATTGAATTGTCAATCTTTTCTTATATGTGTATACAGTTTTACCCTTTTACACTTTTACAACACTTTGGAGAGGAAACTCTTGGTACGTTCCTGCTGAGGATGTGCAAAGAGTTCTTCCGGTGTACCCTGTTCTAAGATGCCGCCACCGTCAATGAAGAGAACCCGGTCGGCCACTTCCCGGGCAAAGCCCATTTCGTGCGTCACAATGGCCATGGTCATGCCTTCCTTGGCCAGAGAACGCATAACATCCAGAACCTCGCCGACCATTTCCGGGTCAAGAGCTGAAGTCGGTTCATCAAAGAGCATGACCTTGGGTTCCATAGCCAATGCGCGGGCAATGGCCACACGCTGCTGCTGACCGCCGGAAAGCTGACTGGGATAATTATTGGCTTTATCTGCCAAGCCGACCCGTGCCAATAGTTCCTCGGCTTTCTTCTTCGCCTCAGCCTGGCTGATTTTTTTGACCTTCATGGGCGCCAGCATAATATTTTCCAGTGCCGTCATATGCGGGAACAGATTGAAACGCTGGAACACCATGCCGACTTCTTCCCGGACTTTATTGATGTTGGTTTCCCCGTCGAGCGGTGTGCCGTCCACCGTCACCTTGCCGCTGGTGGGTTCTTCCAGATAGTTCATGCAGCGCAGCAAGGTGCTCTTGCCGGAACCGGACGGGCCGATAAGCGCCACGACTTCCTTTGGTTTGATATGGAGATTGACACCTTTGAGGACTTCCACCTTGCCAAAGGCCTTATGTAAATTTTCAATGACGATCATCTTTTGCAAACCTCCACTCCAAGAATGCCACAAAGCGGGAAATAGTCAGCGTCATAATCAGGTAAATGATGGCTACACAAGTCCAGATTTCCACCGACGCATAGGTCTTGGCAATGATGAGCTGGCCGCGGCGGGTCAGTTCCTCAAAGCCGATAACCGATACCAGCGAAGAATCTTTGAGGAGGGCGATAAACTCATTGCCCAACTGGGGAATAACCCGCTTAAAGGCCTGCGGCACAACGATGTAACGCATGGTCTGCACCCAGGTCATACCCAGCGAACGTCCCGCTTCCATCTGCCCCTTGTCAATGGACTGAATCCCCGAGCGGAAAATCTCCGCCACATAAGCGCCAGAGTTCAAACCGCAGGCGCTGATGGCTGCCACATAGGGGTCACTTCTCTGTCCTGTCATCAAGGGCAGAGCGAAGTATACGAGGAAAATCTGTACGAGCAGCGGCGTCCCTCGGAAGAAATCCACATACACCGCCGCAATCCAGCGGAAAATCCGGATACGGCCAATGCGGGCAATGCCCATAAAGAGACCGATAATAATACCCACGGCCACAGACAGTGCCGTTATCTTGATGGTTATCCCCGCTCCCAACAGGAGCAAGGGAAAGGACTGTACAACCAAGTCAAAATTAAAATCCATATCTTTCACCCTGCTTATATTTATTCATAAATCATGTATAATTATAGAGCAATATTTTAAGAGTGTCAACCTGTAAAATAGCCTTCCCGAAAGGGAAGGCTATGGGAAAAACTATTATTTTTTCTCGCCGAACCATTTTGCGAAAATCTTGTCGTATTCGCCGTTTTCTTTGAGCTTCTTGAACGCAGCGTTAATTTCCTTCTGCAGTTCTGCATTGTCCTTATTGATGGCAATGCCGTAATCTTCAGCCGTCAGTTTTTCGTCCAGCACCTTGACGCCCTGTGCGGCATTCTTGGTGATGAAGTAATCATTTACCGGACGGTCATTTACGACGGCATCCACGCCTTTGGCCTTGAGTTCCATGAAGCAGTCAGCCGGAGTGTTGAGTTCCGTAACCGTCACGCCTTCGAGCTTCTTAACTTCTGCAGCACTGGTGGTACCAATCTGCACAGCTACCTTCTTGCCCTTGAGGTCAGAGAACTTCTTGATGGCTTCTTCGTCCTGACGAACCACCATGGTCAGACCGGACTGATAATACGGGTCAGAGAACAGAACATTTGCCTTGCGTTCATCGTTGATGGTCATACCGGAGATAGCCACATCGATGCTCTTGCCCTGCAGAGCCGGAATCAGGCCATCAAAGCCCAGATTCTGAATTTCCACTTCACGGCCCATTTCCTTGCCGATGGCACGGATGAGGTCCATATCAAAGCCCTGATATTCCTTCTGGGTTTCATCCTGGAATTCAAACGGCGGGAAGTCAATGGAGGAACCAACCTTCAGAACCTTGGCCTGCTTATCAGCGGCAGGAGCACCGCTATTGCCGCAGCCCGCCATAGCAAAGACAGCAAATGCACCTGCTGCCAGGAGGGATAACACTTTTTTCATCTTCATAGAATAACCCCACTCTCAAATTAAATTTTTACAATGT
This sequence comes from Selenomonas ruminantium AC2024, assembly GCF_000687995.1. NCBI lineage: Bacteria > Bacillati > Bacillota > Negativicutes > Selenomonadales > Selenomonadaceae > Pseudoselenomonas > Pseudoselenomonas ruminantium. The sequence goes on along the minus strand of NZ_JIAC01000001.1, from coordinate 1,125,095 downwards.
AACAAAAGTGGAGTTTGAGCGTTTCGCTCAAACTCCACTCGTCACGCACAATGTAAGTATAACACACTACAGAAAAACTGCAAGTGTTAATGATTACATTGCTTCGCCTCTTTTTTTGTTAAAGCAGTCACGGCAGTATACCGGACGATCGTTCTTCGGTTCGAACGGAACTTCCGTTTCCTTGCCACATTCAGCGCAAACTACCTTGAACATCTGACGGGCTTCACCGCCATCACGACTGCGACGACGTTTGTCACGGCAATCGCGGCAACGTGCCGGTTCGTTTTCAAACCCCTTCTCAGCGTAGAATTCCTGCTCACCAGCGGTGAACGTAAATTCCTTCCCACATTCTTTGCATACCAGTGTTTTGTCTTCAAAAGCCATACGATAATCCCCTTACCTAAAAAGAAATAATATTTAGATGTCCCTGTATCCCTGAGTCCCCTAGTTTTTCCGTAGATTACGCCGAGAAAAAGAACGTCCATGCCTATTATTATATATTGTTTAGTTCAAAAATGCAAGTGTTTTTTATATTGTGCAAAAATTTTGCCATATCGCACAATATCCACTTTCAAGCTCGCGCATATAATTTTTGACATCCATCAGCGGAGATTTCAAGAGATTTGCCCTGAGTCCCGAGTGATATGCACCGATAAGTTCCGGACTGTTGCCCAGCTGCACGGCTCGGCGCACATAATTGATGTCATTTTCTACCACAAGCTCTTTAACCCCGGCATTCACCAGAATAGAAGCCCCAAAACGGGAACCATGGCGGCGCCCGCGGATGCTCACGACCGGCACGCCCATGAACAGAGCTTCGCAGGTGGTCAGTCCCCCATTATAGGGCATAGTATCCAGCGCAATATCAATATCCCGGTACTGTTCCATATAATCAGGGCTGTAAGGCCGCATCTCCACCCGGGCCAAATCAAAGCTCAGCCGCTTCAGTCTGTCCCGCAGGATAGCCCGGCCAGAATCAATGCTGCAAATCTTGCCCTTCAGCACCAGCTTGGAGCTATGCACCTGATCCAGAATTCCCCGCCATAAGAGTAAGGTTTCATCCGTGACCTTCGCTAAATTATTAAACGAGCCAAAAGTCACGAAACCATTTTTAAGGCAGGGCGCTTCTGTGCCCGCTGGTGGAATTTCCCGCACCGCACCCGGCACATAGCAAAGATGGGAATGCGGCAGACGCAGGATTTTTTCCGTAAAGCCCTGAGCTGCCTGTTCACCGGCAGGCAGACAGACTTCATCCGACAGGAAGTAATCAATGGTAGAAAGCCCCGTGGTATTCATATAGCCGATACCTGCCACCTGCACCGGTGCAGGGCGCAAGGCCATAATGGGCAGGCAGTTGTTGTTGCTGTGACCGGATAAATCCACCAGAATATCAATCTGGTCTTCGGCAATGAGCCGCGCCGCCGTCCTGGGGCTGCGTCCGCGCAAATCCCGCCAGGTCACCGGCGAAGCCATCAGCCGCTTCGTTACCTCATCCCTCTGCCCCGTGGAATAAGCATAGACACTGAACCGGCTGCCATCGAAATTCTTGAGCAGCGGCGCAACGAAATTGGCCACCGCATGCTGACGGAAATCCGGCGAAAGATAACCGATACGGAGTTTCTTGCCGGGAAGTTTCTGCGCATTATCATGAAGATAGGGCGTGACATTCAACATGGGGCCGTATTTTTCTGCCAGTTCCTTACCCTCCAATGCGCCCAGTTCCCGATAATTGCGCATGAAGAGAAACTTGCTGTAAGATAAGGCCTTCTCCTCATCCGAAGCCCCATTTTTGCTATGGGCCAGCATCAAGGCCGCCGCCTTATCCGGCTCAGCAGCCAAATAATAAGCATCCGCCAGCCAGGCTCTGGCTTTTTGTAACAGGTAAATGACGATTTTGTAATAGGGTTCATCAGGAGTCAGCGCCCAGAGTTTCCGTTCCAGTTCATTGACCAGTTTATTCAGTTCCGGAATTTCCTCGTCGAGACGGAATTCCACAGCAGCAAGACCTGCTGCCACCAAACGCCCCCGCAGATGCTGGGGCTTCTTGCGCAGGATTTCATCCAAGAGCGCATGGGCTTCCTCGTGGTCGCCGGTATAAAGGGCCGCTTCAGCCATTACCGCTGCCCCGTCCATGCTCTCCGCATCAATATTCCAAAGTTCCCGTGCGCAGGCCCGCATGCCCTTCGGGTCACCATCACTCGCAAACTTATCGGCCAGATTCAGCCAATTTAACGTTTCATGCTCCATAAACAGACTAACTCCCAAAAATTTATCGAAAATCCCTAAAAACCGTCGCTTCTACTTATTCTACGTTACTGCCCGCTTATCCTTTATTTGACCTAAAAAGAGCGCAGACATGATTTATCACACCTCGGGGTTGAGTTCTTTGCCGTACTCCCGGATAAATGCTTTTTGATAACCTTTGTACTCATAGGCCAAAGGCTTCTCCTTGGGGCAGTGGATGCACCAGAAGTCCGCCTCCTGATTGGGCACCACCACTTTGTAACCCGCCCGCTGCATCTCCTTGCACAGAGATGTATCGTAAAGATGCCAGCCGGTGAAGATATCCTCCCGCCATTTTACATCATACTGGGTCGCAATAAAGAGGCCGTCCACGGCTTCCACTTCCTGATACTCCCCTTCCGGCTCCCGGCAGTGGGAATCCACAACACTTTCCGGTTCACAGGCATGGAGCACCCGGCCATAGGTGCGCAGGCCATCCCACCATACCCCGCTAAGTGGCAAACTGCGGCAGCCGATGACACCCACAGCCCCAACCGTTTTATCCGCAAAAATATGCAGTAAATCCGCCACGAGATTTTTATTGACCACCAGCGTATCCTGATGAAGATAGACCTTGTATTTGGCATCCGTGCGGGCCATCCCCGCATTATACCCTGCACACATGGAAGCGGCCCCCCGGACCGGGATAAACTCTGCCGTCATGTCCTCAGGTATATGCAGACTCTCCAAATAGAGACGGCACTCGCTGTACCAGTCCTCACTATTGACACAGGTGATAAAGGCAATCTTTTGTTCATCCACTTGATTATTCATTCTGCATCCCCTGCCATTCCTGCCAAAGTTCCTGCAAATAAGCAGCTTCTTCCTCGGTGGTCGCATTATTCAATGCCCCTTGAAGCATCTGACCAATTTCATCCCGCTCCGCGGGCGAATTAGCCAACAGCTCACGATAAAATTTTTTTGGATGGAATACCGCCTGCTTGATAAACGCCGCCGTATAATCGGCAAACAAACCCGTCTTACGATAGAACTGCCAAAACTCCCGGCAGTTTTGCTCCGGCTCCACACCGTATTCGATACGATGCAAATATATTGACAGCTGCCGCCGTTCCGCTTTACTGTACATGGACTTCAAGAGCGCCATTTCCGGCATGGACCTGTCTGCCCGCACCAGATAGAATTCCGTATTGATATCGTCCCCTTCATTGTCAAAGCCCGCTGCCAAAAGTTTCTGCAGCGTCTTTTCATCCGCGGGACGCTTCTGCGGTTCCATAAAGACCATCTTATAATAGGAAGCGTAGAGCAAGCGCTCAAATTCCTGCCGGGCAAAGAGTCGGGCCACCACATTGTAGTAGTGGCCTGCGAGCAAATCCGTAAGCTGCGACCAATGGCGAATATTGCGGAAACTGGTGAGGAAACTGCCCGTCTCCTTGAGAAAGCGGGAAAATCCCGCCGCAATGTCCTGGGGATGTCCGGCCTGTTCCAAAGTCAAATCCGAAATGATGTAATCAAAAAATTCCTTAGGGTAAGGCAGGGGTGCGTCCAGATAATTAAGCTCCGTAAATTCCACAGAAAGTCCCTGATAATCCAGCATGGCATCCCTATCGGCGGTCACCGCATAGAGCTGGGCACAGGGAAACATCCGGCGTAAATCCGGCAGATAACAGAGGCTTTCCACCACCAGAATCTTTAAGGATAATTCGCCCGGTTGTAAGAATTGCAACAATTCCGGCTTGATTTTTTCCGGCACATCATCCACCTCCCCAATTTACATTCTATCATTATAACATATTTTCCTGCCCCCATGCCATTTACAGTCCGCACAAAAGGTGATAGGATAACTTTATAATTTTGAGCTATAAATTTAAGGAGTGATTTTTTGGACGGCGCTTCCCTGCGAATTCTCTATGTGGTAACGGATTTAATCATGCCCTTGGTGATGGGGTATTTTATGCACCACCGCCATTGGATTTCCGATAATACCATCAACAAAGTCATCCGCTTCAACGTTATCTGCGTGTACACCACACTCTCCTTGCTGAGTTTCTGGGTACTCCCCCTGTCCTGGAACCTGCTGCTCGTGCCCCTGTTTGGCATGATGCTGGTACTGCTGCCCGGAGCTATCGGTTATGCCCTCTTTGCCCGGCGCATTGAAAATCTGTTGGACAGAGGCGCCTTTATTGCCAGCGCCATGCTTGCCAATCTTGGCACCCTGGGCGGGGTCTGCGCCTTTATCCTTTACAACGAGCAGGGATACGCCTATTCCCAGCTCATTGGCACCACCCAGAATTTTCTGCTCTGCGTCGTGGTGTTTCCCATGGCTCAGTACTATTATCTGAAGCATACTTCCTCAGTCCGCAAGTCCAGCCCCGGCCACAGTTTCCGGGAAATGTTCTTTTCCATCAACCAGTTAAGCCTTTTGGGCATGGCCACCGGCCTGCTGCTCAATGCCAACGGCGTGGAACGCCCCCAGGAACTGGGCACCATCTTCCAAAGCCTCGTCCACATCGGCGCTTGGATTGCCATGCTGCCAGTGGGGTTCTTAATCGATTTCGGCAAGGTGCGGGAATATGCCCGAACAGTACGCACCCTGACATTGCTGCGCTTCGTCATCACCCCGGCCCTCTTTATCATCTTGACCTATCTTGTAGTAAGCGACCCCATCCTGCGGGGAACCCTCATCATTCTAACCTTCTGCCCCACCGCCATCAACGCAGTGCTAGCCGCCAAAATCTACAAACTCAATTACGATATAACCGTTTCTTCCTTCGTCATCACCACAGCCGCTTACCTCCTGCTAATCTTCCCACTGCTGTTCCTCTGTTTGCACTAAGCAGCTACTATTGAAAAGGAACATCCACACATATAAGCTGCAGTATGTTAGTGCGTGCTGAAATATTTTTGTTACAGCTTAGTTTGGGCAGAGGTGGTAATACTTTTCGCCGTTGCACTAAATGACCCACAAGCAAATGTATGGACTTTTTAGTTACCTGCGCCGGGCAAGACCGGCGGCGCGTATGTTCAGCTCGATTTTTAGTAACTACCGTTTGTGGGCCAGTCCTCACTGCGTTCGGACAGTCGTTCCACGGCGAAAAGCATCACCACCTCCGCCCTAAGCGACGTCCCTATAAAACGTAATTTTCGTGGAAACAAGCAGCAAGCACATCGATGTTCTTGTAACGGGAGCAACGAGTTCGTGGCAATAGTATTGGCCGTAGCTTGGGTCGGACGGGGGAGTGATTTTTCTGTAGGGAGCGACTGCCTGAACGAAGTGAAGGCCGACCCCATGTAGTCCCCGGCTAAGCAAATACACTGAAAGCAGCGCCGTTGGCCTGCCCGGCGCGAATAACTGGACAGCTGTACTTTACGAAGGGGTCGTTTAGCGGAAAACAGAAAAATTACTCCCCCGTCTGGCCTCAAACTACGTATGAACAAGATACCTTTACCACGAACGCCCCAACAAACTGCAATTTAGACTAAAAAGGAGCTATGAAAATTCATAGCTCCTGTATTTTCATATGGTGACACCTACGGGATTCGAACCCGTGAACCCGGCGTGAGAGGCCGGTGTCTTAACCGCTTGACGAAGGTGCCGATTGGTGACGCCTACGGGATTCGAACCCGTGAACCTGGCGTGAGAGGCCAGTGTCTTAACCGCTTGACGAAGGCGCCAAAAGCAACTCTACTGTTGCTGACTCAAACTATTATAGCACTACGCCGTAAGGTTGGCAAGGCTTTTTTGCAGACGGGCCAGAGAATTTTCCTTGCCCAATACGGACAGGATTTCCGTAGCGCCGCCCGGCGTTACAGACTTGCCGGCAACGCCGATACGCAGCACCCACATCACGAGGCCCTTCTTGAGTTCCTGAGCTGCGATGTATTCTTCGAGCTTAGCGTAAAGGCTGTCATTGTGCCAGTCTGCTTCGCTTACACCTTCCAAGAGTTCCACGAGTTTCGGCATGAGTTCAGCGGCCTTTTCCGGATTGACCTTGTTGCGCTTGTTGTTGTAGAGGTCAGCATCAAACGCCGGCATCTCCACGAGGAAGTCAATTTCGTCTTTGACATCGCTGAAGCGCTGTACGCGGGTCTTCAGGAGTGCGGCCACCATCTGCCAGTTCTTTTCGAGATAATCCGGCAGGTCCTCCACAAAGTCATGGGCGCGCTTAGCAAATTCTTCGTCGCTCATGGCCTTGAAGTATTCGCCGTTAATCCATCCCAGCTTGTCATAGTCGAACACAGCCGGGGACTTGGACAGACCATCCAGCTCAAAGTGCGCAATGAGTTCTTCCATGGAGAAGATTTCCTGATTGGTGGTCTTGGGGTTCCAGCCCAGAAGTGCCACATAGTTCGTGATGGCTTCCGGCAGATAGCCCAGCTTCACCAAATCGTCAAAACTCGTTGCTCCATGACGCTTGGACAGCTTGGATACAGAACCGTCTTCATTCTTACCCATAACCGGTGCCAGATGAATGAAGGTCGGCACTTCCCAGCCATATGCTTCATAGAGCAGGATGTACTTCGGCGTGGACGTGATGAACTCAGCACCGCGCATGATATGGCTGATACCCATCAGATGGTCATCGATTACGTTGGCAAAGTTATAAGTCGGCATGCCATCACGCTTTAAGAGCACCTGGTCTTCCAATTCGGAGTTCGGAATGGTGATATTGCCATGGAGCACATCAAAGAACGTGGTCGAACCATCGAGCGGCATCTTCTGACGGATGACATACGGGTCGCCATTTTTCAGATGTTCTTCGATTACTGCAGCATTCAAATCGCGGCAGGTGCGGTCATAGCCGCCAAACTCACCGGCAGAATGGTCTTCGTCCGGGTCGCAGAAACAGTAATAAGCATGACCGGTCTTTACCAGTTCTTCGGCGTACTTCTTGTAGATGTCCATGCGCTCACTCTGCACATAGGGGCCGCAGTCACCGCCGATATCGGGGCCTTCATCCGGCACAATATGCGCCATTTCGAGCGTGCGGTTGATGAAATCCACCGCATCGGCCACATAACGCGTACGGTCGGTATCCTCAATACGCAGGATAAAATCACCCTTCTGTGCTTTGGCGTAGAGATAACCGTAAAGCGCCGTGCGCAGATTACCAATATGCATATAACCCGTAGGGCTCGGAGCAAAACGGGTACGAACCTTCTGACTCAATGAAATTTCCTCCTAAAAACTTACAATAAAAACGCTTAGCGTTTCAAGAACTGATACAAGGCACGGTACATCAGCATCGTGCTGACAGCACCGGGGTCTTCCACGCCGATGCTGCGCTCGCCTACGAGGCTGGCGCGGCCTTTTTTCGCGGGGATTTCCTTGGTGTAATTTACGCCGTCACCAGCGGCTTTGGAGGCTTCCTGCAGAACCTCAAAGAGATTCTTGTCTTCCACATTTTCCGGCAGGAAGCAGTCATGAATGGGAATCAGAGCATCCAAGATGGTCTTGTCGCCCTGTTCGGCACGGCCACGGGACTGAATCGCTTCAATGGCAGCTGCCAAAAGTTTTTCAAAACTCTTGATGTTCATGCGGGTTTCTTCATCACATGCCTCACCAGCCTTGACGAAAGCTGCACCGTAAAGCGGGCCTGCAGCACCGCCCACGTTCTGAATCAGCGCCTTGCCGATTTTAATCAGCACCGGGCCTGGCAGGCTGGTATCGTCCATCTCGTCCACTTTTTCCTGAGCAGCCCGAAAACCGCGGGCCATATTGAAGCCATGGTCACCGTCACCGGCCTTGGCATCAATATCCGACAGATAATCCTTCTGGGCAATGATGGCCGCAGCTACGGCATCAAAAGCGTCTTTAATTCTCGACATTTCAAAACTCCTTGCTTTGCAGTAAAGTAAAAAACGAAAAAACTCATTGATGGGGAAACAATGAGTCTATGGGGAAAAACATACCTATCCATTATAACACGCACAGTTCAAAGCGCAAGTGTGAATTGACAGAAATATAGGAATGAAGGAAAAACACGTTATAAATCACAGCTTCCCATATTGTAGCGCAATTCCTGATTCTTGACGCTGACTTTCGTTTCCGGCGGAACCGAATGGGTCAGGAACACATTGCCGCCGATGACCGAGCCTTTGCCAATCACCGTATCGCCGCCTAAGATAGATGCCCCGGAGTAAATGGTCACATTGTCCTCAATGGTCGGATGACGCTTCTTGTTGAAGAGTTTCCGCCCGCCCGAGGTCGAAAGGGCCCCCAAGGTAACGCCCTGATAGATTTTCACATGCTCACCGATTTCCGTGGTCTCACCGATAACGATGCCCGTGCCATGGTCAATCATAAAGTATTTGCCGATGGTTGCGCCCGGATTGATGTCAATGCCCGTCTTGCTGTGCGCGAGCTCCGTCATAATGCGGGGAATCACTGGCACGTTGAGTTTGTAGAGCTCATGGGCAAAGCGGAACACCGTCACCGCATAGAGGCCGGGATAAGCAAAGATGATTTCATCAGCACTTTCCGCTGCCGGGTCACCATCAAAGAGCGCCTCCACATCCGTAGCCAAAAATTCGCGAATCTTGGGAATCTGCCGCAAAAAAGCCAGCGTAATACGCTGTGCTTCCGTCCGGGTTGCGTCCAGTGTCTCCTCGTCGAGCTTCATGCCATAACGCAGGGCAATGGCAATCTGCTTGTTGAGGCGAAAGGCGATATCCTCAATCACCATCGACAAATTGTTGCGGATATCATAGATGCGGTAATGCGGGTCTTTGACATAACCGGGATAGGCCACTCGCGTGAGCTCCCCAATCAATTCATAGATGACCTTGGTATCCGGCTGATTGAATACATCCAGCTTGTCGATATGACGGTTTTTATCGTAATCGGCTAATATGTCCTGCGTAATGCTCTTGATATCCTGACCAATTATGTCCTGCATAGAGTTCTCCTTCTAACGTAATACACGAAGATGGTTTCGGCAGAATAAATTCTGCCGAAACCATCACTGTTATCTTGCTATTATGTTAGCATTGCAATTTTTTCCTGTCAAGACAGTTAAATCTTGAAGCGCTCTACAGAAGTTTCCATGCCTTCCGCCATTTCCGTAAGGCGACGGCTGGCACTGGCAATCTCATTCATGGTAGCTGTCTGCTCCTCAGTAGCTGCCGATACGGTTTCTGCTTCGGATGCCACGTTGCGGCTCATTTCACTAATCTTGTTGATGGCTTCCGCAATGGTGCTGGTATTGTTGGCGAGGCTTGCCACCGTGCGTTCCATTTCGTTGGTTTCATCCACTACCTGCTCAACCATGACGGCAATGTCCTTGAAGCTGCTGCCGGCTCCATTAACGGCACCTACACCATTCTGTACCTGAGATACGCCGTCCTGCATAACGGATACGGCATTGCGGGCCTTATCCTGAATGGAACCAATCAGGCTGGAGATTTCCCCTGCCGAGGAACTGGACTGTTCGGCCAGCTTTCTTACTTCATCGGCTACTACCGCGAAGCCCCGGCCATGTTCACCGGCACGGGCAGCTTCAATCGCCGCATTCAGTGCCAAGAGGTTCGTCTGTTCAGCAATTTCCGAGATGGCATCTACAATGGCGCCAATCTTATCGGATTCGCGGCCCAGTTCTTCAATAACCTGCGCGGACTGGCTGACGGACTGCTCGATGAGTTCCATCTGTTTCACTGCACCGGTTACTGCCTTTTCCCCGCTGTCGGCCTGCCCCTTGGCATCAGCAACCACCTGACCGGCATGTTCAATGGTTACCTTGAACCGCTCCATGCTCTGGGAGAGGCTTTCAATATTGGTGCTGGCATTTTCGACCTCCGTGAACTGCTCGCTGCAGGCACCAGCCACGTTGACGATACTGTCTGCCACAGAGCCGCTGACTTCAGCAGACTGTTCGGAACTATTGGTGAGCTGCTGGCAGGAAGCTGCTACCTGCTGGCTCGACTCGATAATCTGCCGCATCATGGTGCTGACCTCCGTCTGCACCTTGTGCAAGGCCCGGCTCATCTCACCGATTTCATCGGTACGATGGAATACCTCTTCCAGTGAATTATCCTCCCGCAAGTCGCCCGTCGCCATAACGCCCAGACGGTCGGTGACAATATGCAGGGGACCCACAATGGATTTTGCTGCCAGCATCCCCAAACCGGAGAAGATAGCCAGCAGAACGATATTGACGATGACCGTGTTAATCAGAGTGGCTTTGAAAGCCTCGTCAGCAGCTGCCTGTTCTTCAGCAACACGGCTGTCAATATAGTCAATCCAGACACCCGTGCCCAGCACCCATTTATAAGGCTCAAAGGTTGCGGTGTAATTCCGCTTGGGCAGCGGCGTAGTCTCATTTGGTTTAGCGAACATCAAATCCGTATAGCCGCCGCCTTGCTTGCGGCCATTTTCAATCATTTCCTTGATGAACTGCTTGCCGGACGGGTCAGTCAAATTGATACGTGATTTTCCTTCCGTATCACGGCCCAGAAGCACCACATTGACCCCATCAAATGTATCCACCCAGAAATAGCCTTTGCCATCATCATAGCGCAGGTTGCGCACCATATCTGCGGCCTGCTTTTTAGCCTGTTCTTCGGTGAGCTCACCCTTTTGCTGACGGTCATAGACCTGCTTGATAATGGAGATGGCGGTTTCCGTTTCAATTTTCAGTTCCCGCTCCACATCTGCCGTCATCGTCTGCCGCACCGAAGCAACCTGACGCTCCGATTCAGCTTTGAGATTCATGATAAATGCCGCACTTACGCAAATCGTAGTCAATACTGCGATGCCAATTACCATAATCACCATGCGTCCCTTTAGTGACATTTCTATCCCTCCAAATCCTCCTCACAATCATTTTATCCGCTATTTCTAGTGTGAATATTCGACACATTCTTATCCATTCCTGCAAAAATTATTCTCGTTTCAACATAATTTGTCGATACAGATTTTCCACATCCTGCATATAAGTTTGACTGTCCATCAACGGCGAAGCCAGCATCATCTGCCGCAGTGTCTGCCGCAAAGCCGTCAATAGTTCCTCATCCCCGGCCAAAGTCCGGGCGATATTTACATATTGTTCCGGACTCTCCGCCACCAGTTCTCCGAGTCCTAAATTGCACAAAAAACTTTTCCCGAAACGGGCACCGTGACGATTGCCTGTCAAAGTCACCACCGGCACTCCCATGTAGAGAGCCTCACAGGTGGTCAGTCCACCGGGATAAGGCGATGTATCCAGCGCAATATCCATATCTCCATATTCGCGCAGATAATCTGCCGAATAGGAACGCAGTTCAATCCGCTCTATGGGCAGCTGCAGCTTCCGCAGACGGGACAGTGTATAATCCCGCCCTTCATCCGTGCCCAGCAACTGATGTTTCAGCAGCAGCCGGGAATTCGGCACCTGCTGCAAAAGTTCCCGCCACAAACAGAGCATGCCGTCATTGACCTTGGCAAAATTATTGAAGGAACCGAAGGTAATATACTTATTTTGCCGGCATGGTGGCGGCACTAGCTCTGGAAATTTCTTATACGGCTGATAGCAAAAATGAGTATGCGGCAGCTGCAAAAGCCGTTCTGTAAAATAGGGCGAGTGCTCCGCAGGAGCGCAGTAGGCATCTGACAGAAAACCATCACACTCCGAGATTCCCGTGCTGTTGAAGTAACCAATGCCGCAAATTTGTACCTTCGCTGCCCGGTAAGCAAAGACCGGCAGGGCATTGTCTGCCGTATGTCCCCCCAGTTCCACCAGAATATCGATTTCATCAGCACGAACCGCTTGGGCGATGGCTGCAAAATCCTGCCCCGCCATCATGCGCCAATGAACCGGCGCATGGCGCAAATCCTCCGTGACAAAATCGCTTTCTGCATTTAATTGGTACACAAAGACTTCAAAGGCTGCTCGGTCAAAGCCAGTGAAGAAAGGCTTCACAAACTGTCCTACAGCATGGTCACGCAGGTCAGCAGAAAGATAGCCCACCCGGATTTTCGCATGCTGCCAGTCTGGTGCAGGAAAAACTTTCCCCTGCATATCCTGCAGATAATGGCGGTAAAGACCATAAAGTTCCTGCATCCTTGCCGCCGGCAAATTCTCTATGGCATTGGCCGAAAAGATGGCATTGCTTGTTTCCGTCAGCTTTTTTATCGTATCCGGTTCAAGCTCTGCCGACTGCACAAAGGCCGCCATCGCCGCTTCACTTTCTCCGAGCATGCGGTGAGCCGCCCCTAAAAGACTCCAGACATCGGCTAGCCGCTTCCTATCCTCACTATCCGCAAAATCATGAACCAACGAAGTCAGCAGGGCAATCTCTGATACATATTTTTTTTGCGCGCGAAGGATATAGGCCTGCAGCAAACCTCCGAGCAAAAATTTCATGCCGGTCTGCTCCTGAAAATCCTTCACGAGCTGCCAGGCCCTGTCATATTCCTGCCGCTTATAACATTCCAATGCCTGCCCATAGACGGCCAAAAAATCATCTCTATCCACAAACTTTGCCCCTTCCACATTTCGTTGCCTTATGACTTCGCCATCTTTCAGATTTATCCCTGCCTCTCGGTAAAATCCTGTGGTATACTATAGCTAGACTTAACTGAATTGAGGAGGTTTTCATCATGCGTTTTGTTCGCGCGTTCGTTCCTGTTCTAACCATGGGCTGCCTGCTGCTGCCGATTACCGGCTGTGCCGCAGCGGTAAAGGATACACCTGTGTCTCAGCGCACCATCGCGGGGCGTCCATCCTTCCCCGACAAAATGCCCGGCGAAATCAATAAACGGGCTATTTCCTCCGTGCACTTCCGCTGTGCACCAGCCTTTGATGAGCCCATGATGGCCATGGACGAAAATCCCGAATCCATCACCATTATGGGCGCTGCCGAAGCCAGCCAGGAGCAGATGATTGCCTTCATCAAACAGCGCAATACCGCGCCGAAGCTCAACTGCTCTGTGGAGGAAATCGTAAACTACTACTATCAGGAAGCCGGCGCCGAAGGTGTCCGTCCCGATGTGGCTCTTTGTCAGGCTTTGAAGGAAACCGGCTTTTTTGCCTATGGTGGTGATGTGTCCCCCCAGCAAAATAATTTCTGCGGCTTAGGCGCCACAGGAAACCATGAGCCCGGCCATAGCTTTGCCACGCCCCAGTTAGGCGTCCGTGCCCATATCCAGCACCTGCTGGCCTATGCTAAATACAAACCGCCAGTGCAGGCACTGGTTGACCCTCGCTATCAGCATGTGGTACAGAATCGTCCCGACCTTCACGGCAAGGTGCTGACCTGGACAAAACTCAACGGCAACTGGGCTGTGCCAGGAAAAAATTACGGTCAGGAAATCCTGATGCTCTGGCGCGAAGCCCAAGTCCCTGACGGTTCCTCTGCCTCCTTACAGGCCGCTCAGAAAAAAGTCAGCAAGGCTCCGGATGAAGCTGCCAACCTGATTTACCGTGGCATTGTCTACTACAACCGGGATGATTTTAAGAACGCCCAGGCCGATTTTGCCGCTGCCCATAAGTTCAAGCCCCAATCCGGTGAAGCTCTCTTCAATCTGGCCATCACCGAGGAAAAGCTCGGCGACAAAAAGGCTGCACGCAAGGCCTATGATGAACTGCTCACCCTGCAGCCCAACCATAATCAGGCCTGGTACAACCGCGCCCTGCTCCGCTACCAAAGCAAGGACTATGACGGCGCCCTCTCTGACCTGCAGAAGCTCTTAAAAATCGAAGAACGCTCTGCCGACGCTCAGAATCTTATCGGCCTTTGCCATATCGGGCAAAAAAAATACGACAAAGCCTGGGAAGACTTTGCCGCCGCCGGTAAAATAAACTCTGCCAACATGAATGTGCTGGCCAATCAGTTTATTATCATGGCATGTTTGAAATAAAAAAGGTATAATGAAAAGAAACAACTATCAAAGGAGACTTTAACATGGCTTTTATTGAACCGAATCCCATTCAGGCAACCAACAAGGCAGATGGCAATGGCACCATCACCATCGTAAAACTCTTGACGCCGGAAGAACTCGACGGCAAGTGCGATATGTACGCCAAGGTTATCATCCCGCCCCTCTGCTCCATCGGCGTGCATGAACATCACGGCAACACGGAGACTTACCACATTCTCTCCGGCACGGCCCTCTACAACGACAATGGCAAAGAAGTAACCATCGGCGCAGGTAGCACCACCTTCTGCCCCGACGGCGAAAAACACGGCATCGCCAACCCCTCCAAGACCGAGGATTTGGTGTTTATGGCTTTGATTATCAAGAAATAATAACAACAAAAATGAGGCCTCGAAAGAGGCCTCATTTTTGTTGTTCTCCATCCTTTCGGCGAGCCAGCAGGAACACCGTGCCCAGAATAAGCGCTGTCCCGAGCACATCCATCAAGCCAAAGCTGGCCCCCAGAAACATCATGGAAAAGATTATGGCCGCCAGCGGTTCCAGAGAGCCCAGCATTCCCGCTTCCGCTGGCTGAATGTATTTTATACTGCCTAAGTAACAGCCAAAGGCCACCACAGTGCCAAATACAATAATATAAGCATAGATAAGCGCAGCCATATCATTCCAGCTGCCGGAAAACTGCCAAGGAGGACAGATACCCGACAGTGCTAGACCTCCCAAGAGCATCCCCCAGCCCACCACCAGCGTGGGACGCCATTTGCGAATCAGCCGCTTGGGCTGCATGGTATAAAAGGCCGCCGCCACAGCCGAAGCCAGCCCCCAAAACAGAGCCAACGGACTGATGGCCAGGGAGTCCAGACTGCCATGGGTAACCAGCAGAATCGTCCCGCCCACAGCCATGGCCGCGCACAGAATTTCCAGATACTGCGGAAAGCGGCGGACAGTAATGGCCGTATATCCCACGATGATGATGGGCATCAGGTACTGCAACACCGCCGCAGCCGCCGCATTTCCCTCTTTGATACAGGCAAAATAAGTATATTGCACCGCCAGCATCCCCAAAATAGAAAAGAGCAGAATCTCCTTGGCATCTTTCCTGTCTGTCCAAACGCAGAAAATGTTTTCTTTATAAAGGCAGATATCTGCCGCCAAAAAAATCACGCCGGCCAGCAGCATCCGTGACACCACCAGCCATTCCGTAGAAAAGCCGCAATCCTGCAGCAGATACTGTCCGGCTACGCCGCTGCCGCCCCACATAGAAGCGCCCAGGCACACCATTAAGAGTCCTTTATTCCGTTCCTTCAAGCTTATTCCCGCTTTCTTCTTAGAGCTGTCTTTATTCATTCAGCGCTCCAGCCAGCCGTTCGGCAAGCAGAGTATAACGCTTGCGGGTGCGGTCATTCTCCACGGCGGTATTGAGAGCCGCCTTCGTGCCCAGGAGAATCACCTGCTTGCTGGCCCGGGTTACGGCAGTATAGAGCAGATTTCTCTGCAGCATGATGTAATGGCCAGCCGTTAAGGGCAGGATAATGACGGGATACTCACTGCCCTGACTCTTATGCACACTCATGGCATAGGCCAGCTGCAGTTCTACCAGCTCATTCTTCTCGTAATCCACCTCTAAATCCTCGCTGAATTTTACCGTGAGGTGGTCGGCCTCCACAGCGGTGATAAAACCGATATCTCCGTTAAAGACCATTTTCGTGTAGTTGTTCTTGGTCTGCATGACCTTGTCATGCAGGCGGAAGGTACGGATGCTGTTCTTGTACTCCGCCTTATACGCGGCAGGCGGATTAAGCGCTGCCTGCAATAGCTTGTTGAGATTTTCCACGCCGCATTCCTGCCGGTGCATAGGCGAGAGCACCTGCACATCCGTCAGGGGATTCCATCCCTGCTTTGGCAGGACTTCCACGCAGAGGCGCACGATATTTTTCGCCACCTCAGCAGGGTCAGCAATTTCCCAGAACTGAAAATCTCCCGCCGGCTTGCAGATGGGCAGACGGCCGGCATTAATGGCATGGGCATTGAGGACGATGGTGCTCTCTTCATCCTGACGGTAAACTTCCGTCAGGCGTACCGAAGGAATGGCCTCGGAGCGCAGAATGTCCTTGAGCACCGAGCCGGGACCTACGGCGGGCAGCTGGTCCACGTCGCCCACGAGAATTACATGACAGCCATCGGGTACAGCGTCCAAAAAATGCTGCATAAGCACGATATCCATCATGGACACTTCATCGAGAATGATGGCATCGGCCTCTAACTGCTCGTCTGCATCTTTAGCAAACATAGAGGAGCCATCGTCCTGCCGTCCCCCCTGTGCTTCAAGCATGCGGTGCACCGTCATGGTCTTGCGCCCTGTGGCTTCAGCCAAACGCTTAGCGGCGCGTCCTGTTGGCGCCCCCAACAGGATTTCGAGACCGGCCATTTCCAGCATATCAATCATCCCGCGCACCACGGTGGTCTTGCCTGTGCCGGGGCCGCCCGTGAGCACCAGAATGCCATGCGTCAGCGCCGCAACCATGGCTTCTTTCTGTGCCTTGGCCAAATCAAGCCCCGTCATTTCCTCCCACTGCGCCACCAGCCCCTCGGGATTTTCCACATTGAGCACATCGGCATAACGCTGCAGATATAAGAGCTTGCGGGCAACTTTTTTCTCGGCCCGATAGAGATAGGGCGAATAGATAAGCGTCGTTCCGCCGACGGATTCCACGGCTAGGCGTTGAAGCTTGAGCTGTTTTTTGAGTACCTCGCCCACGCGCAGCGGGTCTACCCGCAGGAGTTTAGCAGTACGTTCAATCAGGGGCTGTTCGGGAATGCAGCAGTGCCCATTGGTGGAAATCTGCTGCAGTGCGTAGTCAATGCCGGCCACCACGCGGTTTTCGTCATCCCCTGCCAAGCCGAGGCTGGCGGCAATGGCATCTGCGGTGGCAAAGCCAATGCCCTCCACCTCCTGCGCCAGCTTATAGGGATGATTTTCCAATACATCCAAGGCAAAGGAACTGTACTTCTTGAAAATTCGCGCCGCAAGAGCACCCGAAACATTATGACTTTCGAGCCAGAGCATGATTTCCCGCAGCTCCGATTGCGCAGTATAGGAGGCTACGATTTTTTCTGCAGTCTTTTTGCCGATGCCCTCCACTGTTTCCAGCAGTTTGGGCTTCTGCTCAATCACATCCAAAGTGTCCGCACCGAACTTAGCCACCAGACGTTTGGCCATGGCAGGGCCAATGCCATCAATGACACCGGAAGCCAGGAAGCGTTCAATGCCCTCCACACTGGTAGGCGCTTCCAGACGGATGCTTACAGCCTTAAACTGCTGGCCGAAGCGGGGATGGGTGACCCAACTCCCCGTCAAATGCACCTGCTGCCCTACCAAAGGCGGTTCACTGCTAACAGTCACGCTGACGCGGCTGTTCTGTCCGGTTGGCTGCAGACGGAACACCGCAAACTTGCCATCCTCACTGGCAAAGATAATGCTGTCCACCAGACCTTCGAGTTCTTCCTGTACAGTTCCCGGGGCAAAGCCCAGCGCCATCTGTTCGTTGTTGTTAGCCATAACTTCACTCCCTCCTGCTGTAAAGCAATTTATTCGCTGGCCACTAACCGTTCCCACTTGGCATAGCGTTCTTCTATCTCCTGCTCTTTGGCGGCGTATTCTTCGGCAATGCGCTGACTTTCCGCTGGGTCAGCCTGAATATCCGGCTGATTCATCTGAAACTCCAGTCCCTTTAACTCCGCTTCGGCCATGGCGATTTCCGCCTCAGCCCGCTGAATCATCTCCGTGCGCTTGGCATCGCTCATGCTCTGAATCTTACCGGCTTCTGCCCGCTCTTTGGCGGCAGCTTTTTCCTCAGCTGCCTTCTGTGCTTCCGCAGGTTTCTCGGCAGCTTTCTTAGCCGCTACCTTTTGAGCGGCGTCTTCTGCTTCCAGCCGTTCTTCTTCCTCGGCCTCCCGCTCAGCTTCCTTCTTCATCAGATAATAACTGTAATTGCCGCTGTATTCCGTAAGCTGGCCCTTATCAAGTTCCAAGGTGCAGTTAGCCACCTTGTCGAGGAAGTAACGGTCATGGGATACCGCAAGGAATGTGCCGGGATAAGCCATCAAGGCTTCTTCCACCGCTTCTCTGGCCGGAATATCGAGATGGTTGGTCGGTTCGTCCAGAATAAGGAAGTTAGCACCCGTAAGCATCAGCTTCAAAAAAGCCACGCGGGACTGCTCGCCGCCAGAGAGGTCGCCAATCTTGCGCAGGACTTCATCTCCGTGGAACAGGAAAGCGCCTAAATAACGGCGGGCCTGTTCTTCGTCCACGCCATAGGTGTAGATGATTTCATCAAGCACAGTCATATCCATATGCAAAGTTTCATGCTGCTGGGAGAAATAACCGATTTTCACCCGGCTGCCAATTTTTATCCGGCCTTTGGCAGCTTCAAGCTCGCCTACGAGAACTTTGAGCAGAGTGGTCTTGCCTGCACCATTCGGGCCAACGAGCGCCACGCCGTCACCGTTGCGAATCAACAGGGACAAGTCCTTGAACACCGGCTCACTGCCATAACCGAAGGTAACTTCTTCCAGTTCTGCCACACGCTGTGCACATTCAGGCGGCTTATGAAAGGCAAAATAGTTGAAGCTGGCAGCCTCCGGCGGCAATACAATGCGCTCCAAGCGGTTGAGCTGACTCTGCCGTCCACGGGCCTGCTTAGACTTGATGCCTGCCTTGTACTTGCGGATGTATTCCTCCGTCTTTTTGATATGCTCCTGCTGTTTTTCGTAGGCAGATTTGAGCGCCTCGCGCCGGGCCGTCTTGACCCGCATAAAGTAGGTGTAATTGCCCTCGTAGCTAGTGACGGTATTCGCCTCTAGTTCCACCATGCGCGTAGCCACCTTGTCGAGGAAATAGCGGTCATGAGATATAATGAGCACGCCGCCGCGATAGGTGCGCAGGAAACCTTCGAGCCACTCAATCATCCCGATGTCGAGATGGTTGGTCGGCTCGTCCAAAAAGAGGAAGTCTGGCTCACGAAGCAAAGCCTTGGCCAAACAGATACGCGTCTTCTGACCGCCGGAGAAATGCTCGACATTCTTTTGGAAATCTTCATCCGTAAAGCCCAAACCATAGGCGACCTTTTTAATCCGGCTGTCAAATTCATAGCCGTTTAACTGTTCAAAACGCTCCACGACCTTGCCATAGGTGTCCAAAAGTTCTTCTTCACCTGCGGCAATGCGCTTTTCCAACGAACGCTTGCGCTCGCCGAGTTCGATGATATCGTCAAAGGCACGACGGAACTCGTCATAGAGCGTGCCTTCGCCAAAGTCTGCCTGCTGCTGCACATAGCCGATGGTTTCAGCCGGGTCAAGCTGCACCGAACCGCCATCGGCTTCTTCCTGTCCCATGAGAATCTTCATCAGGGTGGTCTTGCCGGCACCATTGGCACCGACCAGGCCGACCTTATCGCCGCCCCGCACTTCAAAATTCACATCATGGAAGAGTTCATCTATGCCAAAGGCCTTTTTGAGGCCATTAACTTTCAATATACCCAAAATAAATTCTCCTCTATACTAGCCTTCCCCCCTGGGGAAGGTGCCCCTCATGGGCGGATGAGGTTCAAAGGCAATATCTCTGCAACCTCATCCGTCAGCCTGCGGCTGCCACCTTCCCCAGAGGGGAAGGCTTTCATTCCTATCCTCCAAGGACTTCTATTTCTTATAATCCAATCCAATATGCACTACGGCCTGATTGGAACTGCCGCCGTCCATAATCACGCAGGCAAAGGGCATGCCGTAGAACACATCCGTGTTGCGGGTGGAAGTCGTGATGGTGGTCTGGGTACGGGAACTGGTCTTACCCGTTTCCACACCGGAAATCACAAAGCCTTTCCGCTGAAGAATCTGGGCCACTTCCGCGGCGGCACCGTTAATGCCACTGTCGTTAATGACCATCACGGAAATTTCCTCCGGCTTCATGGGCTTGCTCTTTTCTTCCGTCTTCTCCGCCGTTCCTTCCGCCACCTGACCGGAGGTCTTGGACTTAGCCAGCAGCTGCATGCCGCTGGGCAGAGTCTTCATATAGGCGTCTTCATCAGCCTGAGCTCTCTGCTTTTCCCCCTCGCTGAGTTCGAGGCCCAGCTGCTCAGCCATCAACGAGCGCAAATCCGTAATATCGGGAATCCAATAGCTCACATCCTTGATGTAAGCAGGCTGTCCCGGCACCATCTGCGCTGACAGGCCATTGTCGTGAACAGACTTCAGCTTGCCCGCAAACTCCACGAGCTCCGTCAGACTCATATCCGTCTGAATGGCGGACTTTACTTCCTCCACTAGTTTCGGCAGCTTGGGCAGCACCGAGGGCGAAATGACCTTGGCCAGCACCGCCTTCATAAACTTCTGCTGGCGGCCAATGCGGCCGATATCACCCTCGCCATCACGATAGCGCACATACTGGATGGCCTTTTTGCCATTCATATGCTGCTCGCCAGGATAGAGGTCAATCACGAGGCCACCGTCATCATCCCAAGGGTCTTCGTAGTACATGCGCTTTTCCACGTTGATGTCCACGCCGTCGAGCGCATCAATAATCCGTTCAAAGGCCTTGGTGTCAATGATGATATAATGGTCAATCTTCGTGCCCAGCAGTTTTTCCACGGCCTCCTGGCTCATCTTATGACCGCCATAGGCATAGGCATGATTGATTTTCTCGTAATCATTGCCCTCAATCTGTACCCGCGTATCACGGGGCACGGAGAGCAGGGACGCTTTTTCCTTTTCCTGGTCAAAGGCCGCCACCATCATGGTATCGCTGCGACCCACATCCCCCTCACGGCGGTCAACGCCCAACAGCATCACATGGGTAATCTGGTCGCTTTTCACCGGTTCGCCATCGCTGTTCACCAGGCCGCCATTGTTGCGGGAGTGATTGGCTGCCATTATGCCAGCCACTGCCACCAGCACGGTCAGCATAATTCCCAATATCCACTTGACTCTTTTATAACTGCGCTTACGTCTGCGCTTCTGCCGCATGATTCTTTGCTCCTCATTAATATATAGGTCGAAATTCAACCCCATAAGTATAGCAAAGATGGCCTTTAATGTAAAGAAAATGCCCGCGCCAAAAGGCGCGGGCTTCCTGCTCAAAGTGCCATCTTTTATTCCACATCCAAATCTGCCGTTACCTGATAGTAATCGCAGGCATGGGAGGTGTAGTTTTTCACATTGGCCTTGGAAATCATGCTCATCTTGAGGAAGGAGCAGAATACAAAGGCATGGTCATCGAGTACGACCTGCTGCATCTGCAGGGCCAGCTGCGCACGCTTAGCGGGGTCAAATTCGCGGCTCAGCTGTGCTTCCAAAGCATCCAGTTTGGCACTCTGGTATTTGCCCTGATTCTTGGTGGCATTCCCGGTGGCAAACACCGTGAACCAGTATTCGGGGTCACCGGTGGGCGCCTGCACATTGGCCATGGCGTAGATATCCCAGCCCTTCACATCCTTGACTGCCTGATTGTTGTCCGCGGTGCAGTTGACTTCCACCTGCATGCCGATGTCTTTCAAGGTTGCCTGGGCAGATTCAGCGAGCAGCGGCAGTTCCTGACGGCTCGGATAGGTCAGCCACTTGAGGACGAGCTTTTTGCCGTTCTTCTCGCGGATGCCATCACCATCCGTATCGACCCAGCCCGCAGCTTCAAGTACCTTCCTGGCGCCTTCCGGGTCAAACTTTTCGGCTTTTACCTTATCGCCGCCGAAAGCCGGGCCTGCGGGGAACACACCGTTAGCCGGGAAGCCGTTGCCATCCAAAAGTTTGGCCACGAAGTTTTCCTTGTCAATGCCCATGGATATAGCCTGACGCACAGCCGGGTCAGAGCACACAGAATCCGGGTCGAAGTTCATCTTCCCAAAGAAGCAGCGGGAAGTGGAAATCTGCGAGATATTATACTTGTCATTGCGGAACAGCGGATAGCTTTCATAAGCCATGCCGTAAGCGGCCTGCACTTCACCGGACTGCAGGGCATTGGCGAGCGTATTGCCGTCCGTAATCGTGCGGATGGTAATCTTGTCGAGCTTCGGCGTGCCCCCCCAATAGTTTTCATTCTTCTTGAGTACCAGATGGTCATCCGTCTTGATATCCGTGGCAATGTACGGGCCAGTACCGGCCACAATGCCTTTTTCAAAGCCAGCATCCACATCAATGATACAGCCATAAGGGTCGCCGAGGTAGTTGAGGAGCGCCGGTTTCGGTTCCGTGGTCTTGATGATAAGCTCCTGCCCATTGGCTTCCATGGAGGCAATCTTCAAATCCTGTGCCGCCCGCTTATTATTGGCAATCAGATGCTCAAAGCATTGCTTGACGGCTGCGGCATCCAGCACACGGCCGCTGGAGAATTTCACACCATCACGCAAAGTGAACTTCCAGGTAAGCTCGTCCACATTCTCCCATTTGACCGCTAGCCAGGGCTGAATCTCCATATTATCGCTGTACTTAATCAGCGTTTCACCAATACCATAACGGATGCAGGCCCAGCCCGCATAGGTGTTATGCGGATTTACATCCGGCTCCTCATTGGAACTGTTAAAGGTCGTATCACCAATGGTCAGCGCCTTTTCACCAGTCTTGCTGGCTGTATCCGTGCCGCAGCCTGTAAGCACGCCGGCACTCAGGACTGCCCCCAATGCCAATGCCATTAATTTTTTCCATTTCATTTGTCAAAATCTCCTTCCTTTATGTAAAAAAATTCTACTGCCTCCGTTACAAAACGCTGTCAATCAGCTTTTTGGTATATGCTTGCTGAGGATTGTTGATAATCTCGTCTGGGATGCCTTCCTCCACAATTTTGCCTTCGTGCATCACGATTACCCGGTCGCAAAAATCCTGCACGAGCGCAATATCGTGACAGATAAAGAGATAGGCAATGCCCCGGTCTTCCTGCAGGCGGTTCAGCAAATCCAAGACCTCTGCCTGCACCGTCACATCAAGCGCCGAGGTCGCTTCGTCGAGAATGACCAGTTCCGGCTCAATAGCCAAGGCCCGGGCAATAGCCGCCCGCTGGCACTGGCCGCCGCTGACTTCATGCGGATATCGCTGAGCAAATTCCTCTCCCAGACCGCAGAGCGCCAGCAGATTTTTCGTCATCTCTGCCGCCTGCCGTTTGCTTTTGCCGTGGTTCAGCAGGCTCTCGCTGATGCCATCCCCTAATGTGCAACGCGGGTCAAAACTGTCCACGGGATTTTGAAAGACCATCTGCATTCTGGTATAGACCTCTTTGAGCTTCGCGCCACCGGCATTCGTGATGTCCTCTCCGGCCAGCATAACCTGACCTGCCGTTGGTTCCAGCAAATGGGCAATCATGCGGGCTACGGTGGTCTTACCGCTGCCGCTTTCCCCGATAATGGCCAGCTTCTCACCTTTTTTCAGGGAGAAGGTAACATCATCCACCGCCACAATATCTTCCCCATCCTTGCGAGGAAAGACTTTTTTAAGATGCGCAGTTTGCAGTATCGTATCCATCCGCTGCCCGCCTCCTTAGCCTTGGCATCGCCGCCAAAAGTTTTTGCGTATAGGGCGACTGGGGATTTGCCAATATCTCCCCCGCCTTGCCATACTCCATCATTTCCCCTTGATGAAGCACCAGCATCTTGTCTGCCATAGCCCGAACGACACCGATATTATGGGTCACAAGGATAATAGCCGTACCAAAGAGTTTCCGCGCCAAAAGCATTTCCTCAATGACCTGCTTCTGCACGGTAACATCGAGTGCCGAAGTGGGTTCGTCGGCCAAGAGAAGCTTCGGCTTTAGGAGCATGGCGGCCGCCACGCCGACACGCTGCTGCATCCCCCCGGACAATTCAAAGGGATAGCTGTCCCAGATGCGCTCCGGCTCACTAAAGCCAAACTTCGTAAAGAGCGCACAGGCTTCTGCCTTTACGGCCGCAGCGTTCTCATTTCCATGAGCCGCCATCATTTCCTTAATCTGCGCACCTACGGTACGGATGGGGCAGAAAGAATTGCCTGCCATCTGAAAAATCATGCCGATTTCCGTACCGCAGATTTTCTGCATTTCCTTGTCGCTGATATCCGGCAGGTCGAGTCCCTTGTAGTAAATATCGCCACGCGTCACCAGCCCATCCCGGCCAAGCATCCCCAAAGCAGCCTTAATCAGCGTGGACTTGCCGCTGCCACTTTCCCCGACGATGCCCAAAATCTCCCCTGCACCGAGGGAAAAACTGATATCGTGGACAGCCAGTTCCCCATTGTAGCTGATGTCCACATGTTCATAACGGATAATTTCTGACATATTATCTCCTGTTACTTTCTATTTTTCGGATCAAGATAATCGCGCACGGTGTCCCCCAGCAGATTGAAAATCATCACCGAGAAGAAAATCGCAAAGCCCGGGGATAGCGTCACCCAAGGCTGCGTGGGCAAAAGATTGCGGGTATCGCTCATCATGCTGCCCCATTCCGGAATGGGCGGCTTAGCCCCCAAACCAAGGAATGAGAGTCCCGCCAGCTCCATCATCATCGTACCGATATCCAGCATGGCCGTCACCAGAATTGGCCCGGCGATATTGGGCAGTACATGTTTGCGGATAATCTTGCAGGTACCGCTGCCCGCCATTTTTGCAGCCTGCATGAAGGTCGATGACTGCAAAGCCAAGGTCTGGCTGCGGGCCAGGCGTGCATATTTCGGCCAACTGATGGCCGCCAGGGCAAAGATGGCATTATGAACGCCGCCCCCTAAAACAGCTGCCACCGCCAAAGCAAATACCAACCCCGGGAAAGCCAAAAACATATCGGACAGGCGCATGAGCAGCGTGTCCACCCATTTTCCCGCCCAGGCACAGATAATGCCGATAATGCTGCCAAAGACCGCAATAAAGCTCACGAGCAGCAAGGTGGAAAAGATACTGGTCTTGCTGCCGGCAATGACCCTTGATAACATATCCCGGCCATAACGGTCCGTGCCAAGCAAGTGTTCTGCCGAAGGCGCTGCCTTAGTCATTGACATATCCTGCAGATAAGGGTCATAAGGGCAGAGATAGTCGCTGAAAAAGGAGGCAAGAATCAACAAAAGGGCCAACCCGCCAAAGAACCAGAGCTTGCGCTGCAAGCGATTTTGACGTACATTCTGTACCCGGATGGTCGGGGCTATTGCCTGACTCATTTGGCATTCACCCCCAGACGGATACGCGGGTCAAGATGGTGGTATATAATGTCTGCCACCAGATTCACCAGAACATAGATAATGGCCATCCACATGACATAGGCCTGAATGATGGGATAGTCCCGCATGTTGATGGCATCCACGGCCAGTTTGCCTACCCCGTCCCACATAAAGATGCTTTCGATAATCGCCGTGCCCCCCAGGAGACTGCCGATAGACAGCGCGAGCAAGGTCATAATCGTAAGCATCGAAGCCTTCATCACGTTTTTCCAGAGAATCACCTGATTGCTTATGCCCCGAGCCTTCGCCCCAAGCACGTAATCCTTATTGAGTTCATCCAGCACCGCGCTGCGCACCTGCCGCAGATATTTGGCCGACATGGCAATCGCTAAAGTCAGGGTAGGCATAATGGCGCTCCGAAAATCCGTACCGCTGGAAATGACCGGCAGCACGCCCAGCTGAATGCCCAAAAACTCCATCAAGAGCATCCCCACAAAGAAGTTCGGCATAGCATTACCCAGGAAACTGCCGAAACGCAGCACAATATCCGCGATTTTATCATGACGAACCGCCGCCAGTATTCCACAGGGCAGGGAAATCATGACCGTCAGGGCAATGGAAAGCGCCGTCAACAATAAGGTTGCCGGCAGTTTTTTCATAAAAGCCAGCAGCACATCCTCACCGGTCACATAGCTAACGCCCATATTGCCATGCAGCATGCCCCAAAGCCAGTTGATATACTGCTGAAAAAATGGCAGGTTCAGCCCCAAAGCCGCCTTCTTCTCGTCAATGATTTCCTGCGCCACTTCCACGCCGCGGTTAGTATACATCTCCGTCACCGCATCGCTGCCCGCCAGATACATCAGCAAAAACGATAAAAACGTAATGCCAAACAAAATCGGTATCAGCTGGATAAAGCGTTTTACCGCGTAATTCATGCCTTGCTAAGACCTCCCTCTTCTCTATAATATTTTATGATACAAGATTTTTCTCGGAAACATAAGCCCCCCAGGGGGATATGCAGAACATTTTATCGGAATACCAGGTATATCATATCCCCTTCTTTTTATCAGAGAAAATATAATTTTCATTTTTTTGAAATTATATCCCCCCAGGGAGCTTGTGAGCCTTCCATAAAATTTTTATAATAGATTATGAAATAGCTTTTCCTCTTCCTTCGGTGGCTCGGTTGAATGAGGAAAGCATCCTATGCAGAAAACAACAGCCCGTTTGTCCTCTGCAATAAAATAAGACGTCGCGCAGCAGTCTCCTTGCTATGCCCGGCGTCTTATTTCATATTGGTATAAAGGAGATCGATAGTATGTATAATCCCAAGTCCAGTAAAGCAGATGAATTCATCAATCACGAAGAAATTCTCGCCTCACTTGCTTATGCCGACCAGCATAAAAATGATGTGGAACTTATCGATGCCATTCTGTCCAAAGCGCGTGAATGCAAAGGCTTGAATCATCGGGAAGCCTCCGTACTTCTGGCCTGCGATATTCCCGAAAAAAACGAGGAAATTTATCACCTGGCGGAAGAAATAAAAAAAGAATTCTACGGCAACCGCATTGTTCTTTTCGCCCCGCTTTACCTCTCCAACTACTGTATCAACGGCTGTATCTACTGCCCCTATCATGGCATCAATAAAAATATTCCCCGGGTAAAACTTACCCAGGAGCAGGTCCGCGATGAAGTCATTGCTTTACAGGAAATGGGTCACAAACGGCTGGCTATCGAAGCTGGTGAAGATCCGGTAAACAATCCCATCGAATACATCCTCGACTGCATTCATACCATTTATTCCGTCAAACATAAAAACGGCGCCATCCGCCGTGTCAATGTGAACATTGCCGCAACCACCGTAGAAAATTACCGCCGCCTGCACGAAGCTGGCATTGGCACCTATATCCTCTTTCAGGAAACCTATCATAAGGACTCCTATGAGGTACTTCATCCCACTGGCCCCAAACACGATTATGCCTACCATACGGAAGCTATGGACCGTGCCATGGAAGGCGGCATTGATGATGTAGGGCTGGGCGTTCTCTTTGGCTTGGATAAATACCGCTACGAATACACCGGTCTCTTAATGCACGCAGAGCATCTGGAAGCCAAATTCGGCGTAGGGCCGCATACGATTTCCGTACCGCGAATATGCCCCGCTGAAGATATTGATGTAAACACCTTCAGCAATGCCATTGACGATGACACCTTCGCCAAAATCGTCGCCTGCATCCGGATTGCCGTACCCTATACAGGCATGATTGTTTCCACCCGCGAGTCACAAAAATCCCGTGAACGGGTTCTTCATCTGGGTATTTCCCAAATTTCCGGCGGCTCCCGTACCTCTGTAGGCGGTTACACGCAGGAAACACGCCCCGAAGACACCGTGCAATTTGACGTATCCGATACCCGTTCGCTGGATGAGGTGATGAAGTGGCTGATTGATATGGACTACATTCCCTCCTTCTGTACAGCCTGCTATCGGGAAGGCCG
The DNA here is from genome assembly GCF_000687995.1 of Selenomonas ruminantium AC2024. NCBI lineage: Bacteria > Bacillati > Bacillota > Negativicutes > Selenomonadales > Selenomonadaceae > Pseudoselenomonas > Pseudoselenomonas ruminantium. The sequence goes on along the minus strand of NZ_JIAC01000001.1, from coordinate 1,097,350 downwards.
CACCGGTGACCGGTTCATGACCCTTTGCAAGGCCAAGCAGATTCAAAACTGCTGTCTGCCCAATGCACTGATGACGCTGAAAGAATATCTTGAAGATTACGCATCCCCGGAAACAAAAGCTGCCGGCGAAAAACTCATCACCAAAAACATTCCCCAGGTAAGCAATCCTGCTGCCCAAAAAACATTACAAAAGCATTTACAGCAAATCGAACAGGGCGAACGGGATTTCCGTTTCTAAAAAAGACAGGCATAGCGAAGAGCAAATTCTTCGCTATGCCTGTTTTCGTCATTCTGAATTTATTTTTTTGTCTCCTTGATTTCATGCTTCGTCCAGAGTGGATGATGTTCCTGCGCATGCTGGGCATTGATGGTTCCGTCGCCAAACATACTGCAGAACTCCGGCCAGTTATAAATCCCCAAAGGAATATGCCCTCCCACAACGCACATAAACAGGAAGATACCGACCACCAAATGGATACGGTCAGCATAGAAGGCAATTTCCTTTGGCACCAATGGCAGGGCAACATAGAGCACCAAGCCCGTCAATATCAGCAAAATCGTCCCTACCAGCACCATGACCCCCATCATTTTTTGCCCGGAGTTGAGTTTATTCATGGGAGGAACCTCATATTCCAATAGCAGGAACTTATGAATATAGCCACCGGAAATTTTCATCCAGGCATAATCATCATCCGTCCACGTGGTAATCTCCCGCCAAAAAGAAATCACCCGCCCGGGGCAAAGCAAAAAGAACAACGTACAGGCGATAAATAAAACCATACCACCGACAATATGTACCTGCATCGCCAGATTCATGCCAGCATCCCCCAAGGGGCGGAAAAAAAGGATTAATCCGGTAAAACCTGCGGGCAAAAAGCTGAGCACCAGACACCAGTGAAATAATCGTGTCGGCAATTTATGATGCAGGATACGCTCATTTCCTTTGAATTTTTTCATCTTTCTCCCGCCTTTCTTACAAGATGCTGCGATCGATATAATGGGTATGGAACAACTCTTCGGCCAGCGGGCTCATGGGCTGGAAGTTAAGGCTCTTGTACATATTCAACAGGCTTTGATTGTTATGGCTCTGACGTTTCGCCTGCTTCTCATCATCCTGATAAAGGCCCGCCGTACGCATTTTGATGTATTTCGTCCGGTCAACGATTAAATCGGTCATCGTATAAACACCAGTCCAAAGGAAAGCGCTCACGATCCCCACAAAGCCTAAAAATTCCCGGCGGCTGATCTTTACACCTTTTTCTTCATAGGAATATTTTTTCATGGTGCACCTCCTACGACCACGGCAAAATTGCCTTAAACTTGCCCGTCCATGATGTTCCCATCGGATTTATGGGCTGGCCTCCACCATTCACACAGCCACCCGGACAGTTCATGACTTCGATGAAATGATATGGTGATTTCCCAGCTTTGATTTCTGCCAGCAGGGGTTCCACATTTTTTGTTCCATGAACGACCGCTATCTTCAAGGTGATTTCTTGTCCGCCGTCCTTGAGCTTCAAAGGAATTTCCGCTGATTTCACTTCAGCCAAACCACGCACAGGCTTATACGAAAGGTCGGCCAGTTCCTGCCCTGTCAGTACAAAGTAAGCCGTTCGCAGCGCGGCCTCCATTACACCGCCCGTAGCACCAAAAATCGTTCCGGCTCCGGTATATTCTGCCAAGGGATTGTCTTTTTCCTCGGCAGGCTGTACATTGCGGACATCAATATCCAGCTTCTTGAGCAGTCTCGCCAAATCTCTGGTCGTCAGCACCACATCTGTATCCTGATAAGTTGCTGTATGCCCCTGTTTCTTCCAATAATCAGCCGCCGCGGTAAATTCAGGCCGTGAAGCTTCCAATTTCTTTGCCGTACACGGATAGACACCCACACAGAAAATTTGTTCGGGCTCAACCTTCCAGATTTCTTTGGCACCGTAGATTTTCGCCACCGGCCCTGCCATCCCTTGCGGCGATTTAGCCGACGAGAGATGCTGGCGCAAGTCCGGATGGTATAGCTCCATATAACGCACCCAAGCCGGACAGCAGGAAGAAAACTGGGGCAGCGGCCCCAATTCCTCAGTTACCGGTTTCTGCAGCACATATTTCTGTATTTTGTGGATGAGTTCCGTCCCCTCCTCCAAGATGGTGTTATCCGCAGCAAAATTGACGTCCATTATTTTGAAGCCCGCCTGTTTCAGCGCGCCATACATCTGCTCGGTTATCAATTTCCCCGGTTCCATCCCAAACTCTTCGCCCAACGCCACACGCACCGCTGGTGCTACCGTTGCCACCACCGTGGTCTTGCCGTCCTGCAGTTTCTCAATCACCTGATCGACCACATCCGCAGTGTCCTCAATGGCACCAAAGGGACAATTCACCAGACACTGCCCGCATTGCAGGCAGCGTTCGCTGTTGATACGGTGATTCGCTCCATAAGGCCCATCAATAGCATCAGCCGGACAAAACGACTTGCAGGTGTCACAGCCCTTGCATTTCGACTCATCAATCCTGATAATGCTGGATAATTCATTCTCCTGATAGGATTTTGGCATAATTCCCTTACCTCCCTGTCTCTGAAAATATCAACCCATAATCACATCATTTCCTTTAGTCTATTCTAAAAAAAATCGAATATTCTCACAAGCTCCCCAGGGGGATATAAACTGCATATTTTTTCAACAAAAAACAGGACCATGCATAAGCACAGTCCTGTATGTTATCAGAACATGAAGCGGGCACGAGCAAAGAGCGTGTTACTGTTCTTGCCAGTTTTTAAATTTTTGCCTTGGAAATAAGCTACATCCGTCGTCACATTCTTAAAGGGAACATAAGATGCTCCGATTTCCCAGCCTTTGCGGTTGTGGCCGCCGAAGGATATCGTGTTGTAAGTGGATGCCAGGCTGGCATTCTGCCCGATATAACGATAAGCTGCATAAGCGCCCCAGGTACCGGGATTTTTGCGATTAATTCCCTTGTAGTTCAGGCAAATGTTGCCAGCCTTTGCATAATTATCTGCGCTGGAGTTTTGTGCATAAGCTCCTGCCAGACTGAAATTCTTGTCAAACCGATAGTTGACACCAGCGGACCAGATGTTAAAGTTATCCTCATTGGCACTTACGCCTGTAATGCCTTTGAAACTATCCGAAGACAAATGGCGATAACCTAAGCCAGCAAAAACTTTTCCGGAATTATAGTTAAACTGTATGCCCTGATAATCTGCAGCATTATTTACACCAGGAAGGAAAGTCCCTAAATTCCAACGTCCGTATTCCAACACTGTTTTGAGTTTTTTGCCAAATGTCAGCTGTACCCCTGAGAAGAAGTCATCCACAACTAAGCCTTCATCATTGGTACTGGTCAATGGCATCTTACCTGCGGCAACCGTGAAGTTTTTGTATGCGCCTTCTGCATAAATATAGGTCAAGGTTGCATTCGTAGTAGTATCATTCTTCATGTCATTGCGGGCGGTAATACGCGCTTTAACATGCCAATGGTCATTTACTTCAGCAGTCGGGAACAGACGCAGTTCTGCACGATTGGTGCTGCTATCTGCCGCGCTTTCATTGTTCGTCCGCTGGAAGATATAACGCAATTCCCCGGTCCATTTCAGCATGTCGGCATTCCGTTCCAAATTAGAAACTCGCACGCCGAGATTATTTAACTCCTCAGCAAATTCTGCTGCTAATTTGTCCACGATTGCTTTATCAGCACCGGCAGTATTTTTAGCCATGGCTTTGGCCACCATCTGCGCCATTTCATAACGGGTTATGTTGCGATTGCCCTTAAAAGAACCATCACCATAACCTTCGATAACTCCATCTGCTGCAAGTTTCACTACGGCATCATAAGCCCAATGATCTGCTGGTACATCAGAAAAGGGATTGGCCGCGGCCATTGCCGATGCAGAGGTTCCCATAATTCCTGCCATCACCATCATAGCTGCCATTTTTTTGTTCAAAAAAGATCATCTCCTTTAGTATGTTGTATAGTATGAAAAAGATACTCATTAAGAATACCATACTATCTTTCTGAAAATAAGCCCCCTAGAGGGATGAAATAAAAAAACAGATGGTGAAGTTATGGTTGCTTTCACCATCTGTTTCTCCAAAACTAGAATTTCACATAGGCCCGCAATTTGTCAAAATCAATATAAGTCTCTGCCTCAGGATGACGTGCAAGGTAATCCTGATGTTCAGCCTCTGCTGGCTGAAAGTTTTCCAAGGGTGCCGCTATGGCACATAATTTTCGCGCCAGCTTGGGATTGCTGTTGGGATCATTCACCGTCAGTCCGGCATTGCCCACAACGGGCGCTTTACCGCGATTTGCGATAAAGTTCAGATGCAGCTGCACCTGTGGTTCATCTTCGGCTGAGGCGTAGAAAACTCCCGCCCGATACATCTCCCCACGGGCCTTCCCCTGACCATCGGGCACATAGGGATTGACCACGCCAAAGAGCAAATCCAGCAGCTGCGAAATATCCATCTTCTTGGGATTGTAGGTGACTTCCACACCCATATAGGCTTTGACTTCGCCTGCAGCAACATCTGCGTAGATTGTATCCCTGTCCCCATTGATATAGCCTGCGCAGGTTGACACCACTCCCGGTACATGAGCAAATACTTCCTGCAGTTCATGGAAGTCCCCGCCGGAAAAATAGATTTTCTTCGTATATACGACACTCACCCCTTTTCCTGTTCGGGATGGAAGATATCCACCTGCCGATGGGCCGCCCGCTCCACATCAAAGAGCTTCACGAGTTCGGCCACGGCCTGCGTCGGCGAAATGGTGCCATCCAGCACCGCGCCCCTGACCTCAGGCATGCGGCCTGTAATCACCGGGTCTTCAAAGAAGAGATTGTGCAGATGCTCGTCAATCATGCTGTGCATCCAGTCGAGCAGCTGGCTATCCCGGCGCTTATTCCAGACACCGCTCTTTTGCGTGTTCTCCCGAAAGCCCTTGATGACTTCCCAGAGTTCCTTAAGGCCTGTCTTTTCCATCGCCGAACACATATAAGCATGGGTGGGCCAGCCGGGGGTTGCCGGGCGGATGTATTCGAGCATCCGCTCATACTGCCCCCGCGACACCTTGGCCTTGACCAGATTATCCCCATCAGCCTTGTTGACCACAATGGCATCGGCCAGTTCCATGATTCCCTTTTTGATTCCCTGTAATTCATCCCCGGCACCGGTGAGCACCACGAGCAGGAAGAAGTCCACCATCGACCGCACGGTGGTTTCTGACTGGCCCACCCCAACGGTCTCAATGATGATGACATCATAACCTGCCGCTTCGCACATCAACATGGTTTCCCGACTCTTGCGGGCAACGCCCCCCAGCGTTCCCCCCGCAGGGGAAGGCCGGATAAAGGCCTCCCGCCGCCGGGACAAGGTCCCCATCCGGGTCTTATCCCCCAGTATGGAGCCTTTCGTTACAGAACTTGTCGGGTCAACGGTCAGCACCGCAACTTTATGCCCGTCATCGCAGAGCATATTGCCGAAGGCCTCAATCATGGTGCTTTTGCCTGCCCCCGGTACGCCGGTAATGCCAATGCGCAGGGCATGCCCCGTATGGGGCAAAAGCCGTTGCAGCACCCGCTGAGCCTTGGCAAAGTGGCGGGGACTGTTGCTTTCAATCAAGGTAATGGCCCGGGACAAAGTCATTCTATCCCCTTTTAAGACTCCGTCCACATAGTCATCTTCGGACATGACGAGCCGCTTCTTGGGCTTCATCGTCCCGCTTTGCAGGGCGGGATTGATATTGCCCACGGTCGTGTCCTTGATGCCTTCGATGCCGCCCATGACCGAGCAGGCAAATTTATCGTTTTTTTCCTCCGGCACCCAGCTTGGCTTTGATGTCGTATACTTTTGTTCCATCATTGCCTCCTTGTAAGCCTTCCCCATAGGAGAAGGCTTATCTTTATTCTTCGGCCAGTTCCTCCTTAGCCCGGTCAATCAACAGCGTCAAGAGCTTAATGCCCGCTTCCGGAATATTGGTGCCCGGAGCAAAGATAGCCACGGCCCCATGCTGATAGAGGTTGTCATAATCCTGCACAGGGATAACGCCACCGATGCAGACCATGATATCCTCACGGCCTAATTTCTTCAATTCGTCCACCAGCTGGGGCAGGAGGGTGTTATGCCCCGCTGCCAGTGAACTGAAACCCACCATGTGCACATCGTTATCAACAGCATCCTGCGCCGTTTCCTCCGGCGTCTGGAAGAGCGGGCCCACATCAACGTCCCAGCCCATGTCGGCGAAGGACGAAGCAATAACTTTCTGACCGCGGTCGTGGCCATCCTGTCCCATCTTCGCCACGAAGATACGGGGACGGCGGCCCGTGAGTTCCTCGAACTCATCAGCCATAGCCCGGGCCTTATCCAGCTCGGTCTTGTCGGTAAACTCGGAGGAGTAAACTCCCGAAATGGTATGAATAACCGCCTGATAGCGGCCAGAAACCTTTTCCACAGCGTCGGAGATTTCGCCCAGAGAAGCGCGGACTCTTGCCGCCTCCACGGCACATTCCAAGAGGTTGCCGTTGTCGCGGCTGTCTGCAGCCTTCGTAATCGCTTCGAGCGCCCGGCGCACATCATCCTCATTGCGTTCACGCCGCAGTTTTTCGAGGCGTTCCACCTGCGCATTGCGCACGGCGGTGTTGTCGATAGCGAGGATTTCCAGCGGGTCTTCCTTTTCGAGGCGGTACTTGTTCAGGCCCACAATCGTTTCGTTGCCCGAGTCGATCTGTGCCTGACGGCGGGCTGCTGCTTCCTCGATACGCATCTTGGGCAGGCCCGTAGAAATCGCCTTGGCCATGCCGCCCAAGGCCTCGACTTCCTGAATATGCGCCCAGGCGCGGCGGATGATTTCGTTGGTGAGGGCTTCCACATAGTAGGAACCGCCCCAGGGGTCGATAATCTTGCAGACCTTGGTTTCATCCTGAATATAGAGCTGCGTATTGCGCGCAATGCGGGCCGAGAAGTCGGTCGGCAGGGCAATGGCTTCATCCAGCGCGTTGGTATGCAGGGACTGGGTATGACCGAGTGCCGCGCCCATGGCTTCCATGGCCGTACGAGAAATATTGTTGAACGGGTCCTGCGCCGTAAGCGACCATCCCGAAGTCTGGCAATGCGTTCTGAGGGCCATGGACTTGGGTTCCTTGGCGCCAAAGGACTTGACGATTTTCGCCCAGAGCACACGAGCCGCCCGCATCTTGGCCACTTCCATAAAGTAGTTCTTGCCGATTGCCCAGAAGAAGGACAGACGCTTGGCAAAAGCATCCACCGGCAGGCCGGCATTGATACCGGTGCGGATATACTCCAGACCATCGGCCAGCGTATAGCCCAATTCGATATCGGCAGGTGCCCCGGCTTCCTGCATATGGTAACCGGAAATCGAAATGCTGTTGAACTTCGGCATGTACTTCGTCGTATACTCGAAGATATCGCCGATGATACGCATGGACATTTCCGGCGGATAGATATAGGTGTTACGCACCATGAACTCTTTCAGAATATCGTTCTGAATCGTGCCCGCCATGATTTTCTTATCCACGCCCTGTTCGACACCAGACTGGATAAAGAAGGCGAGAATCGGCAGCACTGCACCGTTCATGGTCATGGATACGGACATCTGGTCAAGGGGAATCCCCGAGAACAGAATGTTCATATCAAGCATGGAGCAGACCGACACGCCGGCCTTACCTACGTCACCGACCACGCGGGGATTATCCGCATCATAGCCGCGGTGCGTCGGCAGGTCAAAGGCGATGGACAGGCCCTTCTGACCAGCGGCCAGATTGCGGCGATAGAACGCATTGGATTCTTCCGCCGTGGAGAAACCTGCATACTGGCGTACCGTCCAGGGACGGAACACATACATGGTCGAATACGGGCCACGCAGGCACGGTGGAATCCCGCTGGCAAAGTCCAGATGATTCATATGGTCGTATTCGTCATGGTTGTACAGCGGCTTTACGGGAATATGTTCCATCGTACGGCGGGTATAGGCATCAAAGTCTGCTCCAGCCTGTGCGGAAAAGAGTTTTTCCCACTCCTTCACATCGGCTCCCGTTGGTTCCCGCAGACTCATATTGGTAAAATCAGGATTCTGGTAAGTTCCCATTATGCAATCATCCCTTTCTTCTGCTGCAGGAGCTGCAGGATTTTATAGCAGTTGGCCTTGACGGAAATATATTCATCAATGCCTGCTTCATTGTAAGTATCCAGCAATTCTTTCGGTGCTGCCCCGGCCAGGAATACCGTAGCATTGGGCAGTGCCTCATGAAGTTTCGGTGCCAGCTCCGGCACGATTTCGGGATAGGTTGCATCCGTGGAGCAGATAACCACCGCATCCGCTCCGGATTCCTTGGCGGCCTGCGCGGCTTCATCCACCGTGGGGAAGCCGTTATTGGTCAGCACTTCAAATGCGCCAACCTGCAGGAATCCCGTGGTGAAATCTGCTCTGGCCTTATGCTGCGGAATGGGCCCCATATTGGCCAGGAAGATTTTGACATTGTCATTGTGCTCAGCCTTGTAATCCTCCGTCGTCTTGCGCAGGGCTTCAAAGCGTTCACTCCAGCGATGCGGTGCAATAGCCGTTACTTCCTCACTGGCCGCTGCGGCAAAGGCAGCAGCAATTTCTGCCGTGGTTGCCCCGGCTTGTGCCGCTTCTATAGCCGTTTCAACACTCATAGCAGTTTTCAGCGCGGCAAGTTTTTCCGCCTTAAAGGCTTCATCCATATCCGCCAGGTATTCCTCTACCTGCGCCGTGCGCTGTTTCTTGTTCTCTGCCATATCTTCAGGCCGCGGGTCGAGCAAAGTTTCCGTCATATTCGGATACATATTGTTGCCTACAATGCGGTCCTTGCGGGTTTCCGAAGCCTTGAAGCGGGAGGCGAGGATGGCTGCAATCTCGCTCTGCGGATAACCTTCCTGCAAAGCGGCGAGCATGCCGCCCTTGCCCTCGATAACCTGGAACTCTGCCCAAATTTTTTCCTTCATCTGCTTCGTGAGCGTTTCTACTGCCCAGGAACCGCCTGCGGGGTCAATGGGCTGCAACAGGCCGAATTCCTCCTGCAGAATAATCTGCACGTTCCGCGCAATACGGCGGGAGAATTCATCCCCCTTGCGGATGGGTTCATCAAAAGGCGAACTTTCAAAGGAATCTACACCGCCCACGACACCGGAGAAAATCTCCGTGGTATTGCGGAGCATATTGACATACGGGTCATAGACAGTCTTGAAGAACAGTGCCGGTCTTGCATGGATATGCATGCGCTGCGCTTCCTTGCTACCGCCGAAGGCTTCCACAATCTGTGCCCAAAGCGGCCGCAGAGCACGCAGTTTGGCAATCTGCAGGAAGAAGTTGGCGCCCATGGAGAAGCCGAACATAATCTGACCCGCAGCCTCCTCAATGGTCAGGCCTCGTTCCAACATCGCTCTGAGATAGGCTACCGCCGTGGCCAGCGTATAGGCCGACTCCTGCACATCATTTGCCCCGCCCCGGCTGTACACATCACTGCGCACAAAGACAGTCTTCAGACCCGGTGCATTCTTCACGGCCCACTGCGCACATTTGGCCATTTCATCATAGAGACTCGAAACGGCCTTGCTGTTTTTGCCAACAGCCGTCAATTCCCCCAAGGGGTCAGCGCCAACGATGCCCCGCACTTTCGCCAAATCCTGGCCGGAGGCTTTGAGGGCCCCGGCAAACAGCGACAACATGGGAAGTGCCGACTCACCGGCATAGAGATACAGAGGATATTTATCCAGCTTCAAGCCATTCAGCAGGGTGTGCATATCATCCAGCGTGGTCACTGACACGCCCTCATCCCCGGGGGCTGCTGCCGTGCGCACATCCTGTGCCTTCAAGCTCGCACTGTCCAGCTTGATATGATAGATGGTGGAACCTTTCTCCTGTTCATGGCGCAGGAGTTCATTGTTCTCAGCAGGCATGGTTTCATCACAGACCTGCGCTATGCCCCAAGGCTTACCCAAATAACCGCTGGGCTGGGCCCCGCGCAGGAAATCATCCATGCCGGGGAAAGAATCTTTGGGCAGGATGTCTTCGGTATCCCTACGGAAATACATAGGGTCGAAGGTGATGCCCTCATAAGTTTTGGTGTACATTTTCTTCTCGAAGGGGGCTCCCTTCAAGAGGGCGATACAGGCTTCCTTCCACTCCTCATAAGTGGGCGGGGTAAACTCGTCCAAGGGAACATCGGGAAAGTCTGTCTGCTGTTCGGCCTTTTTCAAAATGGCCTGCAGGTCCAGCTCGCCACCGGTTTCGTTACTCATAGCACAGCCTCCTCTTTTTCGGGGTAAACACACAAAAAACGGCAACCTTTTCGCGAATGCAAAAAGATTGCCGTCTAATAATCGTGCCAAACAGACCCACAGTAAAAAACCGCCGGTATCTGAATACCCCACGCTAGATTCAATCCCCTACCCATCGCTCGCAGGCACAACTCTGAAATCAGAGTCACGGTGATGTCAGAACAGGCAGTTCTCCTGGCTCGGTTTCATCATCCTGCATCGCCTTCCCAAGGTACGCTTATCTACCCCAGTGACAAAATGATGCAGGACTCCACCTTACAGTGGCGGGACCGCTCCGGCTTATACCGGATTCCCTATTAAGTCCGTAGGACACCTGTTCCCAAATATATTCAAATCTAATGCCAATATTAATACAAATTATTAAATTTGTCAAGAAACTCTGTCAATGACTCCATTTTTCTGCCCACAAAAAATAGCAGTGAACGACAAGCTTCACTGCTATCTGGCACATTATTTATCTAATGATTTTACTTTACTGGAAATAACCGTCATAGCTGCGAGCAGGCATGCCAGCGCCGCACCTAAGCCCATCCAGCCATTGCCGGTAAAACCGTCCACCACATAGCCGATAAGCGAGCAGGCGGCTACCGTCATCACGTAAGGCAGCTGAGTGCTCACATGGTCTAAATGGTCACACTGGGCACCGGCCGACGCCAATATCGTGGTATCGGAAATCGGTGAAGCATGGTCGCCGCCCACAGCACCGGAGAGGATAGCCGCCACACAGATGGTCAGCATCTGCGGGTCACTACCTACAACAGCAACCGCAATGGGAATCAGAATACCGAAAGTTCCCCAGCTCGTGCCGGTCGCAAAGGCCAGACCAATGGCCACAAGGAAGAAAATCGGCGGCAGCAGCATGATAAGTGTCGCATTCGCGCTGACGATGCCACCGACAAAGCCGCCCAAGTTCAGATACTTGTCACTGCAAATACCCGAAAGCGTCCAGGCAAGGCAGAGAATAAAGATGGCCGGCGTCATGGCCTTGAAGCCCCAGCCGAAACTGTCACAGAAGGCATTGAAGGAAATGACCTTGCGAGGCAGGTAGAGCAGGCCCGTAAAGACGAAAGCGATAAAGGAGCCCAACACCAAAGACTTGGAAGAATCGCAATCTGCAAAAGCATCAGCGATGCTCTTGCCCTCGTGAATTCCGCCGGTGTAGAGCATGCCATAAACGCAGGCAACAATCAGCACCAGGAGCGGCAGAATCAGGTCGATAATCTTGCCATTACCCTGCTGGTCTTTGTGTACTTCGCCATTTCCCTGATATTCCTTGGGAATCTCAAAATTTTCATTGCTGCGCTTAACGTCATGCGCCATCGCGCCGAAGTCCTTGCCCGTCCAAATGATGAAGAACAGGAAGATAAGCGTCAGCCAGGCATAGAGATTGAAGGGAATCGTCTGGATAAAGAGGGAGAACCCATCAATCTCCGAGCCTTCCGGCAGAGAAGAACCAACAGCCGCCGCCCAGCTCGACACCGGCGCAATAATGCAGATAGGTGCTGCCATAGCATCGATGATGTAGGCCAGCTTTGCGCGGGAAATCTTGAATTTATCCGTCACCGGGCGCATAACCGTACCTACAGTCAGGCAGTTGAAGTAATCATCAATAAAAATGACCAGCCCCAAAAGCGCCGTAATGAGAGATGCCTGACGCTTGCCCTTAATCGTGCGGGCTGCCCAGTCACCATAGGCGCTGGTAGCACCGCTGCGGGTAATTGCCGCCACTAAAATACCTAAGATTACCAAAAATACCAAGATGTTGACATTGCCGCCCACCTTGTCCGCCATAACCTTAAACATGGTCAGCGTGGATTCCAAGAAGTTGCCCCCCGTAAAGAGCATGGCACCCGAGAAGATACCGATAATCAGGGACATGTAGACTTCCTTTGTCCACAAAGCCAGTAAAATGGTGATAACTGGCGGCAGGATGGACCAAATCGATTCAGCCATAACCTACCTGCTTTCTGCTATAATTAGCTTATTTTTTCCTAATACAATACACGAACTTAATTGTATAACATTTTTTGCATAGTAGCAAGAGCAGTTAGGCATTTTTTGCAAGTTTATTCGTTTATCTCGTATACTAAGGCCATTATGCCAAATTAACGCCGAAAACAGCCCGTTGGGGCTGGTGATGTTTTCCGCAGCTTTTGACAAGCCTGTCTATGGCGAAGGAAAATATTACCAGCCCCAACGGGCGTCTTAGCATATAGATGTTAAGCTAACGCACTAAACGCATCTGCAAGCTGTGCAAATTCATTCAGGGAAAGCGTTTCTCCCCGCCGCGTCGGGTCAATGCCCGCGCGTTCCATGGCATCGCGCACCTGTTCTTTGGGCAGTCCGCCACCTTTGAGCGCGTTGGCCAGAGTCTTGCGGCGCTGGCCGAAGGCGGCCTTCACCACGCGGAAGAACATCTTTTCATCCTGCACCTGTACCGCAGGCGTTTCCCGCACCTTGCAGGCGATGACCACGCTGTCCACTTCCGGAGCAGGGATGAAGGAACGGGGCGGCACGTCCAGCACGATTTCCGGGTCGGTGTAATACTGCACGGCTACCGACAAGGCGCCGTAGTCCTTGCCGCCGGGTTTGGCCACCATGCGCAAGGCCACTTCCTTCTGCACCATGGTCACCATATGGGTGATGGGCAGATGGCGCTCCAACAACGCCATCAGAATCGGCGTCGTGATATAGTAAGGCAGGTTAGCCGCTACCTTGAAAGGCTTATCGCCCATGATTTCCGGAATGTTGACCTTTAGGATATCCCCGGGCACAATGCGTACATTGTCATAACCCTTGAGGGTTTCGGCAAGAACCGCCGGCAGCTTCTTATCGAGTTCCACTGCCGTGACATCAGCACCAGCTTCAGCCAGCCCCTGAGTCAGCGTGCCAATGCCGGGGCCGATTTCCAGCACCCGGTCGCCTTCTTCAATCTGCGCCGCATCCACAATACCCTGCACGATGCTGCCATCAATCAAAAAGTTCTGGCCCAGCTTCTTGCTCATGCGCAGTCCGAAAGCCTTGAGGATATGGGTGGTTACCTCCCGGCTGGCAATCTTCGGCTGTATGGCTTTATCACTCATTTATTTTCCTCCGCTTCTTCTGCATTCAGTTCCGCTACGGCTTTGTCAAATTCTTCCCGGGTCACGCCGTAATGATTGAGCCGCTTCAAAAAGGTCTTGGCATTGGCAAAGCCCAAACCTAACTTGGCTCCGAGTTTTGCCCGGCGGCTGGCGGCAGCATTGGCGCCGGACAGGTCATTGACAATCAAATCCGCACCGCTGAAATTGTTGGTAGGCTCCCAGTCCATGGTGCGAACTTTTTCCAACGCCTTGCGAATGGCATCGGGCTTGGCCTGTTCAATGCCGATATCGTCATTATCCGTGGCATCCTCCACAGGCACAAAGGCGTGCTTGGCATTTGGGAACCGCTTGGTCAGATACGAGCGAATCCGCTCGCCAGCCGAATCCGGGTCCGTCAAAATGATGATGCCGCGTTTCTTATAGGCCTGCTCAATATTCTTGAGGGCCTGTTTTTTCAGATTGAATCCTTCGGTGATGATGCAGTCAGCTTCCACAGCCTTGTCGATGGCCACCACGTCCATCTTGCCTTCCACCACCAAAACTTCCTTTATCATTGAAAACTCCTTACTCTTTTAGTAACTTATCCACAAGTTTATACACATCTCTGTGGATATCTTCGATTTTCCGTGGATTATTTCCTTCGTTGCAGATAACCTTATCCCATTTATACTTATCTGCCAGTTCCAGATAAGCATTGTGACAGCGGTGCAGATAATCCGTATCCCGCTCGTGAATATCCTTCTTAGTCGCCGTTTCCTCTGCCCGGGCGGCAATGAGTTTATCCGCCACTTCCGGAGCCATATCGAGGAAGATTACCTTATCCGGCACAGGCAGGCCCATCTTGGTGAACTCAAAATCCCAAAGCCAGTCCAAAAAATTTTCCCGCTCGGTCTTATCCGTGAGTTTGACCGCCTGATGCACCATGTTGCTCGTGGTATAGCGGTCAGCCAGAATGATGTCCCCGGCTTCGTAGTAATCCCGCCATTTGCGCTGGTAGGAAGCGAACCGGTCTACCGCAAAGAAGGTGGATGCGGCATAAGCATTTACATCTGCCGCCTTTTCCCCAAATGCTCCACCTAAGTACATGCGCACGAGCGCCGAAGAATCATCTTTATAATCGGGGAACTCAATGCGGTGCACCCTATGCCCATCTGCCTGCAAATGGTCGTAGAGCGCCTTGGTCTGGGTGGCCTTGCCGCTGCCGTCCCCTGCTTCTATAATAATCAGTTTACCTTTCATCGGTTATCCCTCACAACTTGAATGGTTTGCAGTGTACTGTCTGCGGGGCCCACAACTTTCAACCCCAGCCGCTGCATGGTGCGAATATAGTAAAGGGCCTCGGGCTCAATCTCATCCCCCGGTGCCAGAATAGGAATCCCCGGCGGATAGAACATAATCTGCTCGGCGGCAATTAACCCCGCCGCCTCTTCAAAGTCCACCGTCTCCCGCCCGCCGAAAAAGGCCTCGCGGGGACGGATGCCCACAGCAGGCACCGGTGGGATTTCCACCGGCAGGGTCAATTCATCAGCATCTGCGAACTGCGCTGCCAATCCCTGCAGGGCTTCCACCAGAATCTTCACCTGCGCTTCCGTATCCGCATAGGAAATGATAAAGAGCAGGTTGTAGGCATCGGAAAGCTCGCACTGTATCTTATACGTATGGCGCAGGATGGACTCTGCCTGCACGCCGGTAATGCCCAAGCCGCGGACGCTCACGGTGACCTTGGTCAGGTCGAGCGATTCGCCAGCAGGCAAATAATCTGCCCCGAAGCTCCAGAGCCCCGGAATCGCATTGACCGCCTGCCGCAGTTTTTCCGCGAGCTTTACGGCCCGGTTCACCAGTTCCTCGCCCTGCTCTGCCATCTGCAGCCGCGCAATGTCCAGCGAGGCCAGCAGCAGCTGATTGGGGCTTGTGGACTGCAGCAGGCTTGCCGCACAGCGCACCCGTTCCAAATCAATGCGGTCTTTTCTGGCCAGCAGGATGGAAGTCTGCGTCATGGAGCCTAAAATTTTATGGGTGCTCTGGGCCGCCATATCCGCTCCGGCATCCAAGGCCTGCAGAGGCAGCTTGTCGCTGAACTTCAGATGGGGACCATGGGCCTCGTCCACCAGCAGAAGCATCCTGCGGCTATGGACGAAATCGGCCACTTTTGACAAGTCAATGGTCACCCCATAATAAGTGGGATAGACCAGTAGCAAGGCCTTGGCCTCGGGATGTTCGTCTGCCGCCGCCACGATATCTGCCAGCTGCAGGCCCATGGGAATGCCCAGCTTTTTGTCAATACGGGGCTGGATAAAGACAGGGCTCACCCCTGCCAGAATCAGCCCCCCAATCATGGAGCGGTGCGCATTGCGGGGCACCAGTACCTTGTCGCCGGGCTTCAGTGTGCCCATAATCATGGCATGAATGGCCCCGCTGGTACCGTTAATCATGAAATAAGCGGCATCGGCTCCATAGAGCGCTGCCGCAAGTTCCTGGGCTTCTTTTATGCACATGGTGGGCTCGTGAAGGTCATCGAGTTCCTCCATCAGAGAAACTTCTTCACGCAGCCCCTGCGGGGTAATGAGTTCCTGCAGGAGCGGATGTGCGCCCAGCCCCTGCTTATGCCCCGGTGTATGAAATGCGAGAGCGCCGTCTCCCGCGTAGGCCTTCATAGCCTCCGCCACCGGCGCTCGAAATTCGTTCTTCGTATCTGTCATCTGCCTTTGCCTTTTTTCTTTGCTGGCGTCTTGACCACCTTTACATCCTTGGCTTCCTGCACAGGTTCATGCAAGGGCACCCGCAGATGCACCCGCGTGCCTTCTCCTATCGCCGAGGTAATGTTAAGTTCTGCCCCGATGATTTTGGCCCGCTCCCGCATGCCCATAAGGCCGAAATGGTGGTTGGTCTCTACCACGTCCTCCGTGTCCTCATCCGCATTCTGTGCTTCTTCCTTGGCATCCGGGTCAAAGCCCTTGCCGTTGTCTTCAATCAGCGCCGAAATTGCCGCCGGTGAATAGAGCAGCCGCACTTTGGCCTGTTTGACATCTGCATGGTGGTAGATATTATTCAATGCCTCCTGCACAATGCGGAAGATGGCAATTTCTACATGCTTAGGAAGTTCGTAAACCTTGCCATCCATGGAAAAATCAATGGCCAAAGTTCCTCGTGAAGCCAGACGGCCAATCAGCTGATTGAGTGCCGCCACCAGCCCCAAATCATCCAAAGCCATGGGACGCATATCAAAGATGACTTCCCGCACACTGCCCAAGCAATCCCGCATCTGCTGACGCATTTCCTGCAAGGTACGCTTGGCCTCATCCGGGTCATAATCCACCAATTTTTCGGCAATGGAGGTCTGGAAAATGATATTGGCCAAATCCTGTGCCGGGCCATCATGCATTTCCCGGGAGATGCGGTAACGCTCCTCCTCCTGGGCCTTGATGATGCGTGCGCCCACAAATTTTTCCTTCTGTACCGCCTCAATTTTCCAAATAACGCCGTTTACCTGAGTGCTTAGATAGGACAGTACCGAACCCACAGCCAATGCCAGATGCTCAGCCTGGGCCAGCATGGTCTGCAGATTCCGCAGGCGCAGCTCCAATTTATCACGTTGAGCGCGAAGATTTGCTTCCTTCTCCCGCTCTACGCCCAGAGACACCTGCACATTCTTTACAGACTCATAGCATTCGCGCACCTTTTCCTCGGAATAATCCTGGAAATTGCTGCTGACCTTGACCAGCTTCTGCTTTTCCTGCTGTTCCTGTTTGGAGAGTCCGTCCACCCGCTCAATGGTCTGCCGGGTCTGCTCCCGCAAATCCTCCAACAGCTTGCGGCTGCTTTCCACTTCCGAGCGGGCAGTCTCATAGATTTCAAAAATCTGTGACTTGTTGTCCTCAATGGTACTGATTGTGTTGCTTAAAATTTTCTTCAGGGACTGTGCCTGCAGCCCCCCCATATCCGGGGGGAGGCTCCCACTCTGCTGGTCTGCCATGTTGGCCTCCTTGACACCGCCGTACCTCTAGCGGCTGTTATTTCCGACGCTGACCGATAAAACGAAGCAGCAATAAGCCTAAAATGCCCCCTGCCAGAATGTACAAATCTGTCAGTTTGAACAGGGAATCCATACCGTTTTCCTGCAGCTTGGTATATACTGCTGCCACCACTAAAAGTACCACTAATATATTGGTAATCAATTTTCCATGTGTTTTTATGAATCCTATTTTCTCCACCCTCAATTCTGTGTAATATACAATCCTACATCTTAAATTATACTAAAAAACAACCACAGGTCAAGAGTTCATTCGTCCTGTACCCTTGCTTTTATCTTAAAATGCCATTAAAATAGAAGGGTGTATTATATATCCATAATCGAAAGGTGATACGAGAATGAGCATTTTTTCGCGTTTTCTGCCCAAGCGCAAGCCGGTAGAAATCAAAAACAATATTCCGAAGGAAAAGGCCAACATCAAAAAGACCTTCGGCGTTTACTGCCACAGCCACCACGATACCAAGGGCGATAAACTCTGCCCCAAGTGCACGGCACTCCTGGCCACCGTGCTGACCAAGATGAGCCGCTGCCCCTACGGCATCACCAAGCCCATCTGCGACCGCTGCGATAGAGCTGCTGAATGCCTGGGTGCCAAACAGTCTCAGGAATTCATGGCTATCATGAACGGCAGCCAGAAGCGCATGTTCCTGTCCCACCCCATGATGACCATCAAGCACAAACTGGCCAGCATGGGCGTGGATTACGCCAAGTTCCAGCAGGCCAAGAAGATTGACGATAAAGTCAAGGCCAAAGCAGAGGCTGCTAAGAAGCGCGCCAAGGAACGCAAAGAAAAGAAATAAGATTTTACTCGCTTAGAGTTCGATTTTAGTTCGATACAATCCGCCGGAGGGCGGGAGAGGTAATTACTTTCGGCTGCTTATACAGGCTTGTCTAACGCTGCCGAAAGCAACCACCTCCCCCGCCCTCCTTAGTTTTGGCACAAATTGAAAGCAGCATATAACCAGCAAAATCAAGCACACCAAGCGCAGGAGCTGGGAATAATTTTTCGTAGCGTTTGACAAGCTTGTCTCAGCGAAGAAAAAATATTCCCAGCTCCTGCGCGCCTTAGCACATAAATGTGATGTACGCAATAAGCCCGTGGGGCTGGTGATGTTTTCCGTAGCTTTAGGCAAGCTTGTCTATGGCGAAGGAAAATATTACCAGCCCCACGGGCGTCTTAGCATATAAATGTAATGTACAAAACAAGCCCGGTGGCTGATGATGCTTTCCCGTCGCGTTAGGCAAGCCTGCATAAGCAGAGGGAAAGTATTATCAGCCACCGGGCGTCTTTTTTATCGATGTAAACTTAAACTTATTTGACCAGCCGCAGCCTCGGCCCCTTATCTTCTTTCACCCCAGGCGCATCTCTATCTTCCGATGTTTTGCCCCCATGGTCGCAGATATTTAAGAGCATCCCCATGGCCACCATGGAGACCATCAGCGACGAGCCGCCGTAACTGATAAAGGGCAAAGGTACACCGACTACAGGCAGCAGTCCGCCAACCATCATAATGTTGGCAATGGCCTGTCCGGCTATGAGCACCATAATGCCCGTAGCCAGCATCTGGCCGAACTCATCCGGAGCCCGGTTGGCAATGCGCACGCAGAAGAGCACCAACAAAGCCAAGAGCAGGAATACAAGAAAGGCTCCCATATAGCCGTGCTCCTGACTGAAGATGGCAAAGGCAAAGTCCGTATGGGCTTCCGGCAGGTACTCGTACTTGCTGACGCCTTCGCCCAGGCCCATGCCCCAGAAGCCGCCGGAGCCGATGGTGGACAAAGACTGCACCGTCTGATAGCCCATCCCCTGCGCATCCGCCCAAGGGTCAAACCAAACCTTAAGTCGGGCCATACGATAGGGCTGAACATTGACCAAAATGAGAATGAGCAGGGCGAGAAATCCTCCCAGCCCCAACACATACTTAAAGGACATGCCGGCCACCACCGCCATGATGACGGGCACGCCCAGCACAATGGCCGCGGTTCCCATATCCGGCTCCAGCTCGATAAGCACAGCCATCACCACGATGATGCCGTATTTCAGATTGCATACGTTGAACAATGAGTTGGCCTTGCCCCGCTTTATCCTCGCCGACAAAGTTGAGGCTGCAAGCATTAACGACACCAGCTTAGCCAATTCCGCCGGCTGGGCACCGAAGAGCCACCTTTTGGCGCCGTTAACCTCCGTACCGATAACCAGTACCCCGACCAACGACAGGAATGTCGCACCAATGACCGCCAGCATCAACGGCCCCTGCAAGGGCCGCCAGCGCCGGTAGTTAATCTTGCGGAAGACAAAGAACAGTACCAACCCGGCCAGCATAACCAATACATGGCGGCGCAAAAAGTGATAGGGATTTTCGTAATCCGTAGTGCCCAGCACAAAACTGGAACTAAAGACATTGATGGTTCCCAGCACCATCAGCACCACCATAATGGCAATAATGGGCTCCGCATCGTTATTCCAAATCTTTTTCCGAATCCGCACGAAAAAGCCTCCTTGTGCCTTATGCGAATATTACCTCACAACGGTTGATTTTCTCGCCAAAGCCGCTGAACTTGCGTTCATACTCCGTCATGATATTGTCCGGACGATTCTCCGCATGGAGGTCAAAGGAAACATCCTGCACCTTGAGGCCCGCTTCCTCGAACTGCTCCAGAGAGAAATCGAACAGCGGACGGTTGTCCGTCTTAAAGTGAAGTTCGCCGGGCTTTTTCAGCAGCTTGCGGTATTTTTCCAAAAAGCCCACATGGGTCAGGCGGCGCTTGGCATGGCGCTTCTTCGGCCAGGGGTCGCAGAAGTTCACATAGAAACGGTCCACTTCGCCTTCCGCGAAGATATTTTCAATGTTGTTAATATCAAAAACCAGCAACCGCACATTGGTCAGGCCCTTTTCTGCCACCTTCTTGGCCGCAGAGTAGAGCACATCCTGCTGGGCTTCAATGCCGATATAGTTAATGTCGGGATTGCGTTCTGCCAGCTGGGTGATAAAATCGCCCTTGCCAGTGCCCAGTTCCACATGCAGAGGTGCCTGGCGGCCGAAGATTTCTCCCCACTGGCCCTTTTTCTCCTCGCCAATTTCCTGGTCCTTGCTGAACACAAAGTCATCGAATTCATGGATAGCTTCATCTACCCAAGGCTTTCTCCGTAAACGCACAATCTTTCTCCTTACTTCTTTTCCAATCCATACTTCTTCAAATACCGGTACAGGGTTACACGGCTCACATTCAGGAGGTTAGCCAGACGGCTCACATTGCCGCCGGCAGCCTGCCATGCCTTCACAAAGACTTCCTTGTCTTCCTTCCACTTGTTGTCCGGCTTCACATCTCCCATAAGACTGATGTCATTGGGGTTGATTTCCGTGTCACTGGTGTTGAAGAAGGCATACTCCAACACACTCTGCAACTGCTTGATATTGCCCGGCCAGTCATATTCCCGCAGCACACGCTCCGTTTCCGGCAGGATTTTCTTGGGCTGCATCTGATGCTGCTCCGCAAGCTCGCTGATGATATGGGAAGCCAGCTTGGGAATATCCTCACGGCGGCTGCGCAGCGCCGGTACCCGCACGATGCTCTTGGACAGCGCTTCGTAAAGGTCACGGTCAAAGAGGCCGCGTTCCGTGAGGCGCTTCAAGTCGCTGTCGCAAGCGGCGATGATGCGCACATCAATGCTGCGCTCCACCTGTTCGCCCACACGGCAGGCCTTGCCCTTGTTCAGGGCATCTGCCAGAGCCTTGGCGATATTTTTCGGCATCTTTTCAATTTCATCTAAGAACAGGGTACCACCGGAAGCCAGTTCCAGACGGCCTTGATGGCTGACCTCACTGTTCAGCACCACGCCGAAGAGTTCCTGTTCCAGAAGTTCGGGGGTGGTATCGCCGCAGCGCAGAGTAATCAGCGGGCCTACCGCACGATTGCTGGCCTGATGGATGCCATGGGCCATACGCTGCTTGCCCGTACCAGCTTCGCCCTGAATCAGTACATGGTGTTTGTTCTTCGCCACGCGGGCCGCCTTGTTGCGCACGCTGGCAAAAGTCGTACCTTCTCCGACCATGGACCCCAGGCTGTATTTCGCCGTATACCCTGCCGCATGTGCAACCAACGTACGCAAATCTTCAATGGGCATGGAAACTACGACCACACTCTGCACGGCCTGGTCTTCATCACGTTCCAACGGAACCACCGTGGTGATGTCCTCGTAGGTCTTGGCCGGGGTAATCCAGGTCACTTCTTTGTTATAAGAAGGTATCCCGCGGAAGCCCTTATAGATAGGCGTATGCTGATAGTTCATAATCACATCATTGAGATTGGACGCGCTGCGGCGGGCGCCGGGGTCGCGTTTGGCGCCAATACCTTCCAGACGGGTATGTCCCAGCCGGTTGGCATAGGCCACTTCCCCGCCGGGCAGTACATGATAGACCGCAAAGGGCGTAGCATCTAAGATAGCTTCATCCGCCTTAATGCGGATGGCTTCGTTCAAATGGCGCTCCAAAGCCTTGCGCATGGTAAAGAGCAAGGAAATTACAGCATCCTGCGGCATGGCCACCTGCTCCATGGACACCAAGGTAATGATATAGTTCAGTTCACCGCTGACCATAACCGGTGCCGAGCAGGCATCCCCGAGCTGGCATTCCTTAACCCACATCTCAGGGCCGAACATCCAGAACGGTGCCTTATGTTCCAAAGCCACGCTGATGGACGAGGTGCCCACCTGGTCAATACCCACATTTGCCCCTTCGATTTCGCCCGGGGTCATCTGATAAAAGGGCAGGGAATAGCTCTTGAGTACCGTGCAGTCTGCGTCAATGAGCAACAGACTCAGGTTGTATTCCTGAAAAAATTCCTTGATGCCATCGGAAAGGTCGCTTAAATACTCAATGGCATCCGCATGCTTTAACTGCAGCTCGTGAAATTCCTCTTTGGTAAGCAGATGCTTAATGGCCATCTTCTCCAGACCCACGCCGAACTTCTTGCTCTGCTGCCAGGAATCCGCCACCCAAGGATGGACGTTAGGGTCCAGTACACCCTCCTGGGCAAATTTTTCATAATAAGCTTCGAGCTTGGCACGGCTCCGATGCTCTCTAATCATAATTTATCCTCCCTAAGAACCGTTATTTTATCTACCTTTTCAAGCAGAATATCCTTCCGCAATTTCTTCCGGTCAATAAGTTTCGTACCTTACATTTTAACAAGCCTAAAAAATTACTGCAACAACTTTCGGAAAAAAAGTTTACATTTTTTGAAAAAAAACACGTAAATTCGTAAACATATCGCAAAACACCCTTGCAACAGCTGTCAAGACAGTGTATAATGCAACTTGTTATTTTTCATTGTCATGACAGTTGTCGTGTTATTTTTAGGAAAGAGGTATGATTATGATTTTACAGCGGCTGGAATCCCTGCCTGTGGGGAATTTCCACTACAAGCTCTTATTGCTGACAGGTCTGGGCTGGCTTTTTGACTCCATGGATACAGGCCTTATCGCCTTCGTACTGCCGGTACTGGCCAAGGAATGGGCGCTTACGCCTGCGCAGGTGGGCTGGATTGGTTCCATCGGCCTTATCGGCATGGCCTTGGGTGCTGTGCTGGCCGGCACTTTGGCTGACCGCATTGGCCGCAAGCGGGTATTTTCCCTGACGGTGCTCCTCTACAGTTTGTCCACGGGGATGTGTGCCCTGTCCTGGAGCTATGAATCTCTGCTCGTATTCCGCTTTCTGGTAGGCTTCGGCCTCGGCGGCGAACTGCCGGTTGCCGCCACCCTCATGAGTGAGTACGCTCCGGCACATCTGCGCGGCCGTTTCATCGTCCTCTTGGAAAGTTTCTGGGGCGTGGGCTGGCTGGTGGCCGCCTGCATCTCCTATCTTCTGATTCCTGCCTTTGGCTGGCAGATTGCTTTCGTCATCGGTACCCTGCCCGCTCTCTATGTATTCCTGATTCGCCTGCACATGCCGGAATCCATCCGCTACCTGCTGACGAAAAACCGCATTAAGGAAGCGCAGGATGTCATCCTGATGCTCGAAAGAAAATTAGGCGTGGAAAGCAAGCCCTTCACCGGAGAAGTTGACATGTCAAAACTTTCCAGTCAAGGCACGGAAACCAAACCCAAGTTCTCCGCTCTCTGGAGCGCTCCCTTCCGCACCCGCACGGCCATGCTCTGGCTGGCCTGGTTCGGCATCGTCTTCAGCTATTACGGCATCTTCATGTGGCTGCCCTCCATCGTTTATGCGCAGGGCTTTGCCGTGGTCAAGACCTTTGAATACGTGCTCATCATGACATTGGCGCAACTGCCCGGTTATTATGCCGCCGCCTGGCTCGTGGATGTGATTGGCCGCAAGTACACCCTGTCTCTGTTCCTGTTGCTCTCCGGTGTCTGCTCCTTCTTCTTCGGCAACGCCGAAACTTCCACCGCATTGCTCGCCTGGGGTTCGGCCATGAGCTTCTTCAACCTGGGTGCCTGGGGTGTTATCTACACCTACACGCCGGAACAGTACCCGACCGCCATCCGCGCACTGGGCAGTGGCTGGGCTGCCGGCTTCGGCCGTATCGGTGGCATGCTCGCCCCGATGCTCGTGGGGGTAATGCTCGGCAACGCCTTTGGCATGAACACCATTTTCCTGATGTTCGCGTCGGTATTTGTCATCATCTCTGCTGTCGTTATCCTCTTAGGTAAGGAAAGCAAGAAGAAAACGCTGGAAGAACTTGAAGTTGCTTTAGAAAGCTGATAGCATCCAAGAAATTCATCATATGAAAAAGTAGAAGAATATCATAAAAAAATCCGCAAGCCCATGAAAACTTGTTTCTATAAGATTTATGCGTCACCCGTGTAAATCCCCAGAAATAAGTCTTCATGGGCTTTTCTTATATATAAGTATTGCATTTTTCTGTGATTCCCCATTGACTTTTTTTAGTACCTGCTTATATAATGAATTATCTTATTCATATTATTTTCATGCTCTAATTAATTGGAAAGGACTTGATTTTTTGTTTTTATTAGCGCTTTCACCAATCCTTTGGCTGGCTATAGCGCTGTGCGTACTGCACATGCAGCCGCACAAAGCCTGCCTCTTGGCTCTGCTCATCTCTGCTGTAGTGGGTATTGGTCTCTATGACATGACCACTATTCATGCGTTCCAGGCTTTCCTGGAAGGTGTAGCTCTTGCCTGCTGGCCGATTTTGCTGGTCATCATTGCCGCTATCTTCACTTACAACCTGTCAGAACACACCAAGGGCATGGAAGGCATCAAAAAGATGCTGACTTCCGTCAGCAACGACCGCCGCGTGCTGATTCTTCTGATTGGCTGGGGCTTCGGCGGCTTCATGGAAGGCATGGCCGGTTTTGGTACGGCTATCGCCATCCCCGCCAGCATGCTGGTTGGTATCGGTGTGAACCCAATCTTAGCTGCCAGCGTCTGCCTGGTTGCTAACTCCGTCCCCACGGCTTATGGTTCCATTGGTATTCCTCTGGTAACGCTGGGCAATGTCACGGGCACAGATGCCACGACGCTGGCTACTTACACCTG
Organism: Selenomonas ruminantium AC2024; assembly: GCF_000687995.1. NCBI lineage: Bacteria > Bacillati > Bacillota > Negativicutes > Selenomonadales > Selenomonadaceae > Pseudoselenomonas > Pseudoselenomonas ruminantium. The sequence goes on along the minus strand of NZ_JIAC01000001.1, from coordinate 1,072,386 downwards.
CCTGCAGCTGGCTCCGCTGACCATTCTCTGCCCCTTCATCATGACGCTCGTTGCCGGCGGCTCCCTGAAAGCCCTCAAAGGCATGACCATCATCTGCCTGGGTGCAGCACTGGGCTTTTTGATTCCGGAACTGGCCGTAGCTCTTACTATGGGCCCGGAACTTGCCGTTGTCGCTGGTTCCATCGGTGCTATGGGTGCGATTATTGCCTGCGCCAAGATGTTCCCGGTCAACGACCCGGCTTATGCTATGCCTGCCCATGAAGATGACGAAGAAAAGCTGACGGTTGGCAAAGCCATCACGGCCTGGCTCCCGTTCATTCTGATTTTCGTCTTCCTGCTGGCTACCTCCAAGCTGATTCCGGCTATTCATGACCCGCTCAATCTCATCAAGTCCTCCGTACTGATTTATGATGGCGAGGGCGGCGCTCCCTATACCTTTACTTGGGTTGCTACTCCGGGCGTGCTGATTTTCCTGGCTGCCTTCATTGGCGGTTCCAAACAGGGCGCTGGTTTCGGCGAAATGCTGGGCGTTCTCAAAAACACGGTATATGGCCTGCGCTTCACCATTCTGACGATTATCTCCGTTATCGCTACGGCTAAAGTCATGGGCTATGCCGGCATGACCCACGAAATCGCTGAGGCTGCTGTGGCTGCTACGGGTACAGCTTACCCCTGCATTGCCGCCTTTATCGGTTCCATTGGTACCTTTATCACCGGTTCGGCAACGTCGAGCTGCGTGCTGTTCGGTAAACTCCAGACCGAAGCTGCCCAGGCTATCGGCGCTACGCCTGCCGCACAGGCATGGATTGCTGCTGCTAACGCTACGGGCGCCTGCGCCGGCAAGATGATTTCCATCCAGAGCATCGCCATTGCCGTTGCCGCCATCAAAACCGCTGGTGCTGATGGCAAGCTGCTGGCATTTGCTGCCAAGGTTTACGTTCCCTTCATCATTGTGATGGGCCTTATCGTTTACTTCGGCCAGAGCTTAGTCGGTTAAATTTCCACCACCGATTCGTATAACATCGCTATATAATCAAAGCCCGGAATAACTATTTTCTCCGCTTAGACAAGCTTGTCAAACGCTACGAAAACAGTTATTCCGGGCTTTTGCATACCGTTATAAAAATCTCATAATATTTCTAACGGTGGTCACTGGCCAATACCAGGGCGCAAACGGATTTGGCTCCGGCCGCCTTTAACACTCTGGCACATTCCGCCATGGTAGCACCGGTGGTCAGAATATCGTCCACGAGCAAAATATTTTTACCTTCCAGCGCCTTTGCCTCTGTTACGGCAAAGGCGTTTTTGAGGTTCTCTGTCCGCTCTTGCTCGCTGAGCTCATACATGGGGCGGGTGGCTCGTGTGCGTTTCAGCAGGCGCCTCATGGGGATGTGCTGACTTGTCAAAAATTCACCGAATATCAGCTCCGCCTGATTAAAGCCCCGCTGTTTTTCCTTGGCCGGATACAGGGGCACCGCTATGGCCATATCCATTCCGCTCAGCAGTTCTTTCACCTGCGCTTCTCCCGCTGCCGCCTGCAGAAAGCTTGCGATATAAGGCAGATTGCTGCGCTGCTTTTGGTATTTCAGATGACGGATTAAATCCCGCAAACTGTCCTTATATAAACCAAGTGCCCATGCGTCGGCTAAAAAAGCACGCATAGGCACGGAAAGAGGCAAGCGATGAGGCTGCAAAGCCTGGGTGAGGCACGCAGGGCACCAGCCGCCCTTTTTCTCCACATAAGCATGGCACAGCGGACAATGAGGCGGAAATAAAAAATCCAGCAGCATCTCCCATAAATTAACCACGGCCAAAGAACCTCCGTTTCGGCCGCTTGTTTTCCCAAACCATCACGGCCTCCAATACGGAACCGGCCACACAGCGGGCCTTGTCGGAAATCGTGAAGCATTCTTCCTGCCCCATGGTCGGATGGATATCGGCAATCTTCTGCTCCTTCTTCACCTTGCTGCCCCGATGCAGGGCACCGCGCAGAACGCCGTCAATCGTGGCCTTTATCTCAATGTCACGGCCATCTTCCGTATGGAGCACCGCCAAAGGTTCTCCTTTTTTGACCATCAGGGAAATGGTGCTCAGCACATCCACCGTGCCGGCTTCGGGGGCGAAAATCAAATGCTCCATGTTGGCGCTTTCTCCCACCGTGCTGCTCTGAATATCCTGACTGCGGGCAGAAAATCCCTCGTAAATCAAACGGCCTAGATTGTGGCCGCGCATGGTTTCCACCACCACATCGACATCACGGCCGGCGCAGAAGCCGGGGCCTAAGGCAATGGTATGCTCTGCCATATCCTTGGTCGTGCCATTGGTGCTATGGGAAAGGATGGCATCCACCAGCACCTGTGGCTTCAATTCCTTCACGCTGCGGGCAGTCGGATCTTCGAGCATCACGAGCTCACCCTTCTTCAAGCGGTCCTTGGCCTCGATGAGATTCTTGGCCTTATAACAGGTTATGCGCTCCACTTTGGCCTGACCGCGGTACATGGCCTCCGAAAAAGCCACACGCCGTCTGGTGGCCGATGGTTCTTTTTTCTCCAGTACCAGCACCCGGAACCCCGCCCGGTATAAAGCATGAATCGTCCCGCTGGCCAATTCGCCACCGCCACGCACAACAACCAAATGTTTCATTGCCTCTGCTCCTTCTCCGTTACAAATGTTATCTTTACTATTATACTATATATTTTCCTCCATGGTTTACGATAATTTCTCTCAAAACGTTAATTTTATTATTCATAAGTATTGCAATTATCAGATAAGTATGTTATTATGGAATCGTAAAGAGGAGATGGATACGCAAACCACTAGAAAAGTAATTCTGTCGTTTGAAATTTTAGCAGGTGGGTATCTAGCCGAAACAGGCTCTCTTCAAAACCTTACATACTTGTTTTACGAAAGGATGTGAGTGTTTATTGAAGAAATCACTTGGCAGGAGCTCTTTTGAAACCTAGCTAGCAAGTGCATTGGTGAAGTACAAGAATATCCAACAGTCGAAAAAGAGACGTGATGATGGCTATGCCGCCAGACGTACTCAAAAGCAGTTGGAAGTTTGGAGCACAACGCTAGGATTGAGGAAGCACATACTGCTACCCCGGGTAAGTCTTTACGTTCATCTATGAGCATCGAAACTGTAGTAACCCTATTGTTATCGAATGAGAGATGACGCGCGCGCAACAAGTGAATCTGTGTATTCAAAAATGTTTCAGCTGAACATCCATATATTATGGAACACTGCGCAAGGTTTCTGCTCGAGAGGAAATCTTTGCCGACAAATGAATATGAGAAGGATACGTTAATATCTATGAATATCCATAAATAAAGCCGGTACGCGATGCGTGCCGGCTTGCCTTATTTGCACTTGTTTTACCTGTTATCTTTCGGCATTATATGATAAAATAAAAGCGTAATAATCTATTATAAGATTGGAGATGTTACTTATGGAAAATCCTATGCTCGGTAAAGTACAAGACCTTAGCCGTGGGGCTTTCATGACCGAAGCAGCCAGCTATTCCGGTATTGCCATGAAGGAAATCCTCATGGTGCTGCTCGTAGCAGCTTCGGCTTTTGCCACCATGATCAGCGGCTATGCCACCATGGTTACAACGGTAGTCGCCTGTGTGGGCTGCCTGATTATGACCTTTATCGTGAGCTTCAAGCCGGGGACGGCAGGTTTTATCTCCCCGCTGTTCGCTATCTTTGAAGGTGCTTCCATTGCTATGCTGTCCATGGTTGCAGAAGCCTTCTTGCCCGGTGTAATCATCCAGGCAGTAATGCTTACCTTCACCATCGCCATCGCCGCTGCTTTGGTATTCAGCCAGGGATGGATTACAGTAGATGGCAAGTTCATCAAGGGCGTTACCATTGCTTTAATCGGCCTGTTGCTCAGCTATCTGCTGCGCTTTGTCCTGGCCCATTTCTTTGCTGTGGATTTTGGCTTCATGGAAGGCGGTCTGATTGGCGTTGGCATCAGCCTTTTGATTATCGCCATTGCCACCGCCTGCCTGTTCATTGATTACCAGCAGATTCAGGAAGCAGTAGCCCAGGGCCTGCCCAAGGACTACGAATGGTACTGTGCGTTCTCCCTGCTGATTACGCTGGTCTGGCTCTATGTGCGCTGCATTGACCTCCTGCTGACCATCAGCAATATGGGTGATGACTAAATCACGCAATAAAAAAGCTTGTGGATGATAAAAATCTGTCCACAAGCTTTTATTTTTGTCTAAAATCAGCTGTCCTCGTAAGGACGCACCCGCAGGGTCAGCCCCCGCGCATCACAGATGGCCTGGCATTTGGCGATTTCTTCCGGACCTTCCACCTTGTCCACGATGGTCAGCACCACGTTCGGCACATACTTCTTGCAGTGCTCTGCAAAGTCCAGCATGGCCTCATAGGACTTCAGGCCATACTTGGCTCTGGTCAGCTCGTAATAGCGTTCCGCATTGGAAGCATTGAGACTGATGGAAATGGTATCGAGAACACCCTGAAAATCTGCGGCGATTTCCCTGCTATATTCCAGTTCCCCGAGCCCATTGGTATTGAGGCGGGTAGGCAGCTCCGGATGCTGCTCCTTCACATAGTGCAGAAGTTCCGTAAGTGTTGCCAGCTGCATGGTCGGCTCACCGAAACCACAGAACACCACTTCCCGGATATATTCCCAGGGGACATCATCCAAGGCTGCTTTTAGCTCATCGACTGTGGGCCGCTTTTTCAGCCACAGGCTGGATTCTTCCGCCATCTTTTTCATATTGCGCAGGCAGAAAGTGCAGGCGCAGTTGCATTCATTGGTAATGTTGACATAGAGATTCCGCTTGCCTTCCGGCTGTTCTTTCAGGCTTTCCTCCAGAGGCAAGTACCTGCCCCCCTTGTGGGTTGCATAGACTAACAATTTACTTCAGCTCCCTAAGATATTCTTCAAATGGCAAACCATAATTCCAGGGCAAATCCAGTTTCACCGCATAGCCCAAACATTTCTTGATAAACTCCGCAGCCTTGACAGCGGCTTCCTCTAAGGATTCCCCGTTGATAAGACTGCCGGCCACGATGGCAGCAAAGGCATCTCCAGTACCGGAGCGGTCCCCCCCGACTTTTTCCACCGTGAGCACCTTGCCCCGGCCAGCTTCGTAGATAAAGTTCCGCAGGGAATCCTCACCATGCAGTCCTGTAATAATCACCTGAGACGGCCCCTGCGAAGCCAGTTCACTGGCCATATACTCCAATTCCTCGTTGGTCACATGACCATTCTTAGGATAAGAAATATCCAGCAGGATGCAGGCTTCCGTAAGGTTTGGCGTCACCAAATCCGCATAGGCCAGCAGGCGGCGCATCTCCGCACACATCTCCATATTGTAGGAGCTGTAGAGCTTGCCATTATCCCCCATCACGGGGTCAACCATCACCCGGGTATAGGGCTGCTTGAAGCGGCGGATAAACTCCTCCACAATGGCAATCTGCTTCACCGAGCCCAAAAAGCCTGTGCAAATACCATCAAAGGACAGCTGGTTTTTCTCCCAGCTGTCCATATAGGGCTTCATCCTCGCTGTATAGTCGTCCAAATAGTGGTGCTCAAAGCCTGTGTGCACCGACAGGATGGCTGTGGGCAGCGGGCAGGCCTGAATCTTCATCGCGGAAATCAGGGGCAGCTCCACCGCCACGGAACAGCGGCCAAAACCGGTTATATCGTTTATCAGGGCAATGCGTTTTTGACGTCTTCGCAAGGAATCTCCTCCCAGAATCTAGTGGTTAGCGGTTGTCCACCTTATCCATGGCCACCATATCGTGCTCGGCAAAACGGCGCCAGGCCAGTTCCTCGAACTTGGTACCGGGCTGTCCATAATTGGCATAGGGGTCAATGGAAATACCCCCACGCGGCAGGAATTTGCCCCAAACTTCGATATACTTGGGCTCCATTAACTTCACGAGGTCCTTCATGATGACATTGACAACATCCTCATGGAAATCCCCATGATTGCGGAAACTCACTAAATACAGTTTCAGGGATTTACTCTCCACCATCTTCTCTTTGGGCACATAACTGATGTAGATTGTCGCGTAATCCGGCTGTCCCGTAATGGGGCACAGCGCTGTAAATTCCGGGCAGTTAAACTTCACCCAGTAATCATTTTCCGGATGACGGTTCTGGAAAGTCTCCAGAATCTCCGGACAATAGTCATAGTGATACTTGACTTTCTTCTTGCCCAATAATGTGATATCTTCTTGTTCCTTGTTTCGCATTATGCCTCTTTCTCCAACTTAAGAAATTTCTCTTCAAAGTCGGCCACGCTTTCCGGATGGCCGAACAAATATCCCTGAATGGCATCTGCCTTGCATTCCTTGGTCAAAAGCTCATATTCAGCTTCTTCTTCCACCCCTTCAATGCAGCAGTAAATGCCAATGCTGTGGCAAAGGTCTACCACATACTGCACCAGACGGCGGTCAAACTCATTTTCCAGAATCTTCTTCACGAATTCCCGGTCAATCTTGACGATATCGCAGGAAAGATTCTTCAAAGAGGCCAACGAAGAATAGCCCGTGCCAAAGTCATCCATAGCCACGGCAATCCCCATCTGACGGAAGGAATCAAACTGCTTGTTGATAAACGTCCAGTCCGCTACAATCTTACTCTCCGTAAGTTCCAGCACAATGGAATCCGACGGCATGTCATAACGCTCCAGACACTCCTCTACGAATTTCTTAAAGGATAAATCCTTTATTTGCTCGTAGCTCATATTGACGCTGACCCGGAAATTCGGCACATAACGCCGCCACTTCTTACAGGTCTTGATGGCCTGCTCTGCCACCCATTTGCCCACGGGTATGATGAGCTTGGTTTCCTCCAAAATGGGAATAAATTCCATCGGTGCCACCATGCGGCCCTTGGGATTTTTCCAGCGCAGCAGAGCTTCCGCACCGATAAGTTTCTGGTCACCGGCGCTGACCTGAGGCTGGAAGAACAGACTGAACCCTACGCAGCCATTTTCCACGCTCTCCCAAATGCTGTCCCGCATGGAAATCGAGCGCACCCAGCGGTTGTACTGCTCTTTGCTGAAAATCGTATTGCGGTTTTTGCCTTCCCGCTTGGCAATATCCATAGCCGCTTCTGCATGCTTATGCAGCACCAGATAATCCTTCCCAGCCTCGGGATAGAATACAGTGCCACAGGAAGCCGTGCAAAAATACTGGTGACCTTCAATGTCCTGAGGGCGTGACAGGGCACTCTGCACGCTGGCAAAGATTTCCGCCACTTCCTGCTCCTTGGCACCGGGATAAATCAGGGCGAACTCATCCCCATCCAGCTTGAACAGCGTGAGTTCTGAAGGGATAACATTGCCAATGATATCCGACACCCGCTTCAGAACCAAATCCCCGGTCATGCGATTATACGTTTCGTTGACAATCTTGAAATTATCCAGGCCCATCACCATAATGGCCCCGCCTTCACCAGTTGTCCGGTACTGCGCCAGCGCCATCTTGACCGCATGCTCAAACTGATACTTGTTCAGGAGACCAGTCACCTCATCCGCTTGATTACGCTGAGCCATGCGGGACATGGTTCCCACAAACATATAGGGATTACCGTCACGGTCAAGTCCGACCCGGCCACGGCAGCTTATCCAGACATACTCGCCTTTGCGGGTCTTAACCCGGTACTCCATATTATGTTCACAAGGCACCTTAGAAGCCATGACCTTGGCGATTGAGGCCTGATAGCTCCCCCGCTCCTCGGGATGAACTAGTGGCATCCAATACTGGTCAAAGTCATACATGATTTCGCCGGGCAGGTCAAACTCATTGGCCAGATTCGGCGACACCATTACCAAATTTTCCTGTAAATCCGTAAAAAACAGATAGTCTTTGGCCGTCTTACCCAGCAAATCAAAATAGAAGCGGAAACGGCGCAAACAAGGGCTTAGGGGAATACGATTATTCTTTCTCATAATTATCATCCTACATTGCCGATTATCATTATTTGGGCAACATACCCACTTATCTATATGATATACCTAAACAGGGGTTATAAGCAAGTGAAAACAAGAAAATAACAATACTCGAAACTACAAATTCTCCTTTGTAGTTTAACAATATCCGCCAACTCTTTTCTATGGATAAATTCCCTTTTTTGAGCTATAATACATACAAGACCTCAAAATCTATCATTTTTGAGGTCTTGTATGTAAATCACCGCAATTTTTATCATGAGGTTATTACTATGCTTTACGAATCTCTTTATCATATCTACTATAAAAGCCCAGCTGACTGGGAAAAGGAATACAGCCAACGCTTCCACAGCGCAGCAGCACGTCATTTGCCTGTCAGTATCAGCCAATATGGCCGCCAACAGGAGCATCCTGCTTTTTTTTGCTACACGGAAGAGATTGCATTGCTGCAGGACAAAATCATGAATGGATTTCATCAATTCACACAAACTGCAGGCAGACTGCCGCCTATGGCAATGCCCCTCTACCTTCACACCTGCCTGATTGACGAAATTAAGTCCAGTAATGATATCGAAGGGGTACGCAGTACCCGCAAGGAAATTATAGATGCCCTTAACCGTCCTGTACAGGAACGTTCCTCCCTACGGCTAGGGAACCTTGTCAGCCAATACGAAAAAATTATAGACGGTGCAAAACTTAACCTCAATAGCAGCCAGGATATCCGTCGCTTATTTGACGATTTTATCTATGACGAGATAAAGCGCGAAGAACCACATAATTTGCCCGATGGCAAAATTTTCCGCCGTGACAGTGTAGATATCGTGTCCGCCTCCCAGAAAACCGTCCATCGCGGACTCTACCCCGAAGCCAAAATCATCGCATATATGGATAACGCTCTTGCCATCCTCAATGATGACACCCTCCCTATCTTCATCCGCGTGGCGATTTTCCATTACCTCTTCGGCTATATCCATCCCTTCTATGATGGTAACGGCCGCCTGTCCCGCTTTATTACCGCCTATTATCTGACACAGAGACTCCATCCAGCTGTTGCTTTGGGCCTATCTGTGCTAATTAAGAACCAACGCAGCAAATATTATAAGCTCTTTACCATCACCGATGCCGACTGCAATCGCGGCGACCTGACCCCCTTTATCACCGGCATGCTGGAATTTTCCGTAGAAGCCCTGCAAAACACCAGTTATGCTTTACAGGAAAAACTTGCCAACTATGAAAGCTGCCTGCCTAAGCTGACAAAACTCGACCTCCCCAATAAAACCACCAATCACCTCTGCGACCTGCTCCTGCAAGGCACAATCTTCTCTCCCCATGGTCTTAGTATGAAGGACTTACAAAAATATCTGGACAAAAGCGAAAACACTATCTATGCCCACCTAAAAAAAATTCCTGCTGAACTATTGCTAGTTGACAGCAGGACGAAAAATTATTTATACAAGCTCCGCTATACACACTCTCAAGAGTGACAAAATGCCCCCGCCAACGGCGGGGGCATTATTGCTATTGCTTATGCAATTAGTGGTTGAAGATATTCTTCAGAGCCTGCTTATTCACATCGCGGTTAAGCTGTGCGAGATAAGTCGTGAGCTTGATGTTCTTCGGGCAGGCCTGTACGCAGTTCTGGCTGTTGCCGCAGCTGGTGATGCCGCCTTTTTCCATCAGGGCATTCAGGCGCTTCGGAGCGTCGAATTTTCCCAGCGGATGCAGGTTGAAGAGATATGCCTGAACCGTCGGGGACGGGCCGATGAAGTCGGACTGCGGACCTACGTTCGGGCATGCTTCCATGCAGCAGCCGCAGGTCATGCAGTGAGAAATCTCGTAAGCCGTCTGTGCGGTGTACGGGTTCTGAATCGGAGCATCCTTAACTTCCCAGGTGCCGTCAACTTCAACCCAGCCCTGAATGCGTTTGAGGCTTTCAAACATAACAGAGCGGTCGATTAAGAGGTCACGGATAACCGGGAACGTACGAGCCGGCTGCAGGCGGATGGGCTGTTCCAGATTGTCAATCAGGGAGCAGCAAGCCTGACGAGCTTTGCCGTTGATAACCATCATGCAGGCACCGCAAACTTTTTCCAGGCAGTTGCATTCCCAAACAACAGGAGCAACTTTCTTGCCGTCAACGGTGACCGGGTTCTTCTGAATTTCCATCAGGGCGGCAACAACGTTGAGGCCCGGACGGTAATCTACATCGAATTCTTGCGTATAGGGGGCCGAATCCGGGCCATCCTGACGCTCGATTACGAATCTGACTTTTTTCTGTTCTGCCATTGTTATTGTCCTCCCTCTTACTCTTTCTTAGCTACAGCGTAGTTACGCAGACGCGGCTTAATGAGAGAGTGTTCAAATTCACGATAGGAAACTTCCGGTTCACTGTTGGCAGCGTCAAAAGATACCACCGTGGTACGCATGAATTTCTCATCATCACGGCCAAAGAACAGCAAATCATCATTGCCATCGTCAGTCATGGCACGGCCAGTCTCAGCATCGAAATGGTATTTGCCATTCTTTTCATCGAAGGCCTGCTTCTTAGCTGCATCCCAGGAATCGTAGTCGGATTTGAGCACAATCTTGGCATGAGCGCCACGGCTTTCGTCACGCTGCAGAGCGGACTTGGTGATGGCCATAGCATAGATGATCATGTTGCGGAGCTGACGAACGAACATAGCTTCCTGGTTTGCCCAGTTGCCATGGTCCGTAACACCGATGTTGTCCCAACGTTTGAGCAGGGCATGGAGTTCTTTCATGCACTGTTTGAGGCCGTTGTTATCGCGTTCGATGGACACGTACTTGTACATGATGTCACCGAGTTCATGGTGCATCTGATGTGCATTTTCAGCACCGTTCATGTTGCGAATCTTATCGAATTCAGCAACGCATTCCTGACGGGCTGCTTCGAGTTCTTCTGCGGTGAGAGCGTCACCGAGCTTGCCGCTGCGAGCGAGGCGCAGAGCTTCCGGACCGGAAATCGTGCCGGAATAGGTAGCAGACAGCAGGGAGTTTGCACCCAGACGGTTTGCACCATGGTACTGGTAGTCGCATTCGCCGGAAGCCATGAGGCCCGGGATGTTGGTGTGGTGTTCTCTGTCTACCCAGATACCACCCATGGAGTAATGGATGGACGGGAAGATTTCCATCGGCACCTTACGCGGATCCTGACCTACGAAATCATCGTACATTTCGAGGATACCGCCGAGCTTGCGTTCGAGGTAATCAGCCGGGATATGGGAGAGGTCGAGGTATACGCGGTTCGGGTTGGTCATGCCGAGGCCCATGTGAACAACGACCTTGTAGATTGCACGGGAAGCAACGTCACGCGGTACGAGGTTGCCGTATGCCGGATACATATCTTCGAGGAAGTACCAGCGTTCTTTTTCGCCCGTCTGGGGGTTCTTGCGATATACCCAAACGCGGCCGCCTTCACCACGGCAGGCTTCGGACATCAGACGGTTCTTATCAGAACCCGGAATAGCCGTCGGATGAATCTGCAGGAATTCGGGGTTGCCGATTTCTGCGCCCTGCTGGTAAACAGCAGATACGGCGGAACCATTGCAGATGGTGGAAGCCGTGCAGCGGCCATATACCTGGCCAGGGCCACCAGTAGCAAGGATTACCACATCAGCGGGGAAAGCCTGGATTTCGTTGGAGTTCATGTTCTGAGCAACGATACCACGGCAAACACCGTCTTTGTTCTTGATGATCTTGATGAATTCCCAGAATTCATATTTCTTTACGCCGCCCTTAACTTCCCAACGGCGAACCTGCTCGTCGAGAGCATAGAGGAGCTGCTGGCCCGTCGTAGAACCGGCAAATACGGTACGTTTGTTCTTCTGGCCACCGAAGTTACGGAGGTCAAGAACACCTTCCGGCGTACGGGTGAAAGGCACGCCCATGCGGTCAAACATGTGCACGAGCTTCGGAGCTGCTTCAACCATGCCTTTAACAGCCAGCTGGTCAGCCAGGAAGTCACCGCCGTATACCGTATCATCGAAGTGCTCATAGATGGAGTCATGCTCGCCCTTGGTATCCATGCAGGCGTTCATACCGCCCTGTGCGCACAGAGAGTGGGAGCGTTTTACCGGGCAATAAGAGAAGAGGTCAACCTTACCGCCGTCTTCGCAGATTTTCAGCGTAGCCATGAGGCCGGAGAGGCCGCCGCCTACGACAATAATCTTTTTTTCAGGTTTATTAGCCATTGAAATTCTCCTTTACTTTGCCATACACAAAGGCAATTACATCACAAAGTAGCTGCCCATAAATGCCAGGGTCACAAGGCACAGCACAGCGCAGAGGCCCATGCTCAGTGCACTAATCACATTCTGGACGCGGGGACCTTTCGCAATACCCCAGGTCATGCAGAAGGTGGTGATACCATTGCAGAAATGGAAGATGGCAGCAAACATACCGAGGATGTAGAGAACGGCATAAACAGGATTTGCTACGAAGTAGTTCTGCAGAAGTTCATAGGAAATGGGCACGCCAGCGATACCTTTGGTGAAGATACGCAGGTAGAAGATGTGCCATACGAGGAACACTACCAGGAACCAAGCCGTCCAGCGCTGGAGAGCGAACTGCCAGTTGCGGACATAGCCATAGCGTTCCGGATTGTTCTTAGCCTGCAGGCAGATGTAGATGCCATAGATGGCATGGAAGAGCAGCGGTGCTGCGATTGCACCAATTTCCAGTCCGAGGAAAATCGGATGCGGAATGAGCTCCATCATTGCCAGGGCTCCGTTAAGTGCAGGAGCGCCGCCAAGAGCCATGGAGTTGGTGAAGATATGCTCAAAGAGCACCATGCCCAGCGCCAAGAGGCCCACTAGTGAATGCAGACGACGCACGTAAAAAGTTGTGTGAAACATTCTATACCTCCTAAAATAATTCCTGGAATAGTGGGCAAAATCTCGTGCCCGCCTTGTTCCACTCTTTTACCTTTATCAGTAGCCTTTCAGCGTACGATACTTAGCCTGATTCGTCTCGTAAAGGTTGTTGCCTTCACAGTCGATTACGACGATAGCGGGGAAGTCCTCAACGGTGAGGCGGGCCACAGCTTCAGGGCCAAGCTCAGGATAAGCGAGAACTTCATACTTCTTGACGGACTTAGCAATCAGGGCAGCAGCACCACCCACGGCAGCAAAGTAAGTCACGCCGTTTTTCTTCATGGACTCAACGACTTCCTTGGAACGGGAGCCTTTGCCAATCATGCCCTTGATGCCCTGTTCGAGCATTGTCGGGGTGTAGGCATCCATACGGCCGGAGGTCGTCGGGCCGCAGGAACCGATGGGGTCACCCGGTTTTGCCGGCGTCGGGCCAAGATAATAAACCATCTGATTCTGCCAGTCAACCGGCAGTTTTTCGCCACGGGCAAGCGCTTCCGTCATTGCCTTGTGGGCAGCGTCACGGGCAGCGATGATTTCGCCCGAGATCAGTACCGCATCGCCTGCTTTAAGCTTGCGGCTCATTTCTTCCGTAAACGGAGTCTGAATCCGAATCTGTTCAGCCATTTATATTTCCTCCCGTCTTCCATCAAAGTACACGCTGTTTATGACGCATAGCGTGGCAGCAAATCGTTACAGCTACCGGCAGGCCTGCAATATGCGTGGGGCCCCACTCTACGTTTACAGCCAGTGCCGAGGTGTTGCCGCCCAGCTGGGGGCCAATACCCGTCTGATTGATGAGTTCAAGGAGTTCGCCTTCCAGTTTGGCGTATTCCGGCATCGGGTTGCGTTCGTCAACAGAACGCGTCAGAGCCAGTTTGGAAAGGAGGGCTGCTCTGTCCATGGTACCACCGATACCAACGCCGACAACCATCGGCGGGCACGGATTCATGCTGGCATGGAGGATGATGTCCATAACGGCTTTCTTAACGCCTTCCACGCCATCAGCGGGCACCAGCATCTTAACGCCGGACTTGTTCTCGGAACCAAAGCCCTTCGGAGCTACGGTGATTTTGAGCTTGTCACCGGCTACAATCTTCGTGTAGATAACACCCGGCGTGTTGTCCTTGGTGTTTACACGGTTGAAGAGCGGTTCGCCGACCACGGATTTACGCAGATAACCTTCGGTGTAGCCTTTGGAAATACCGGCATTTACGGCATCTTCCAGCAGGCCGCCCGTAATGTGCAGATCCTGACCAACTTCCAGGAATACGATGGTCATGCCCGTATCCTGGCAGTAAGGACGGTCTTCTGCCTTGGCGATTTCCGCATTGCGGATAATCTGGTCGAGAACATTCTGGCCAACCGGAGAAGTCTCCGTTTCTCTTGCCTTCTTCATGGCGTTATACACGTCATCCGGAAGGTAATAGGCCGCTTCTTTGCACATCTGTGCCACGGTTTCCGTGATTTGTTTTGCGTCAATTTCTCGCAAAGTAATCCCTCCCATAAATACACTTTATCACACATCAGCAGGCACATAATAACACATTTTCTATTAGTTTTCAAGCATTCTGAAAATGCCATCTAACCGCATAAATAGTGAATCGCGTTCACTTTTTGTATTCTTTGTTACCTCTTAGCGTGACTATTATCACATCAATATTAATATTAGATATTCGCAAAAAAAATCCTGCTAAAAGCAGGACTTTTTTATAAAAAAATATAAAATTTTTCTATTTGATAACGATTATACGATTAATAAAATTTATATTCTTATCAGTTTTACACAAGGAGATTTATCGGGCTGCAAATCCATCACCATGAAAGAACCATTGCTTGCATCCCGTGGACGTGATATGCTGCCAGGATTTAATATCAGCACATCACCTTTCATCTCCTCTACTGCCACATGCGTATGACCGTAGACTGCAATATCCGCGCCGACATCCAAGGCTGCCTGCTGCAAATTGTTCAGGCCAAAATTCACGCCGAACAAATGGCCATGTGTCAAAAGGATGGTATGGCCTGCAATATCGACGGTTTCATAGTCAGGCAGACGGCCTCCGGGCCAGTCGTTATTGCCTGCTACACGGATGACTTCCTTATCCGTCACCATAGCCAGATAGTCCGCGTCCATGGCAATATCCCCGGCAAAGAGCCACAGTTTCACATTCCTGGCTTCTTTACAGGCCAGCATCGTATCAAGATACTGGTAGCCGCCGTGGCTGTCGCTGACAATGCCTATCTTCATGCCAGATGCTCCTCTAATTTCTGCGTCAGCTTGCGCAGAGCCCGTCCCCGATGGCTGATGCGGTTCTTTTCCTCCATGGTCAGTTCTGCCATGGTACGGCCAGCATATTCATTGGTGTAGAAATACGGGTCATAGCCAAACCCATTCTTGCCATGGGGAATTTTCCTTACGACGCCATCGCAGCGGCCATCTGCCGTCAGAAGCGTACCATCCGTATCCGCAAAGCAAAGACTGCAGCGATAGTTCGCCGGAGATTCTTCCACATCGGCAATGCAGAGTTCTTCCAGCATCTTCTGATTGTTGGCCCAATCCTCGGCATTATAACCGGCATAGCGGGAGGAATACACGCCAGGACGGCCGCCCAATACAGCTACTTCCAGCCCGGAATCATCCGCGAGGCAGGCACAGCCTGTTTTTTCCATATAAAACTTCGCCTTGATGGCCGCATTTTCTGCAAAGGTTTCCCCGTCTTCAATGGCATTGGGCAGCTGCCCAAATTCCGACAAAGCCACCACTTCCACAGGCAGATGTGCAAAAGCATCCTTCATTTCCCGAACTTTGCCTGCATTTTTCGTGGCAATGACAATCTTCTTCATGTAAAACTCCCCTAAAATTATCCTTCTCGGCCAACCAGCCAGACCAGTTGGCTCCCCAATATATCTTTCTCGTAGGAAATCAGCTCACGGCAGCCTTTCTCCCCCAGAGAAAGCAGGCTATTAAGTTCCTGATGGTCAAAGGGACGGCCCTCTCCTGTCCCCTGTACCTCCACGAACTTGCCAAAGCCCGTCATCACGACATTCATATCCACCATAGCCGTGGAATCTTCCTCATAGCACAAGTCCAGCAGAGGCTCATTGTCGGCGCTTATGCCCACACTGATAGCTGCGAGAAAGTCCTTGACGGGAAAGATTCCCCCCTTCTGATAGAAGGTCGCACAGGCCTCCACCAAAGCCACAAAAGCACCAGTGATGGAAGCCGTGCGCGTACCGCCATCGGCCTGAATCACATCACAGTCAATCATGATGGTACGCTCGCCCAAAGCCTTGGTATCCACCACAGAGCGCAGAGAACGGCCGATAAGCCGCTCGATTTCCTGGGTGCGGCCGGACTGTTTGCCCTTCACCGCTTCCCTCTGCGTGCGGGTTCCTGTGGCGCTGGGCAGCAGGGAATACTCCGCCGTAATCCAGCCTTCGCCAGTGCCTTTCAGAAAGAAGGGCACTCTCTCCTCCACGGTTGCCGCACAGATTACCTTGGTGTTGCCCATCTCGATAAGCACGGAACCTGCGGGATACTTTTGAAATTTGCGGTGAATTTTACAGGGGCGCAGTTCGTCTGCGGCACGGTGCCTAAAACGCTCCATATCATCACTCCTAAAAAAGAGCCGTGAACTAGCACAGCTCTCCTTACAATCACTTTATTTGCTTTCCTGATACTGCTTGTAATTCTTAATAATGCAGATTGGCGTCTTCTGGGAAGCGTTGCCGAACGGATTATCAATGAGCAGATTGCGGGCAATCTCGCCGTCCGTACCTTCGGTAATGCCCACCACGCGGCTGCGCTTGAGGTCATTAACGTCAGCAATCATAGCACCAAAGCAGCCCAGGCGTTCCTTGATGCGCTTTACGACTTCATACGGTTCGCCCGGCCCGTAAACGATGCACTTATCAAACGGAGGCATGGTGCCCGTAACATCGTCAATCATGGCCGTTTCCTTGCCGCCCCAAACGTAGAACATACCGCTCTTGCCAAAGATTTTGGCCACAAAGCCAGCGAACAGAGCAAAGGCTACCCGCCATTTGCCTTCTACATCCATCAGGGACTGCATGCCATGCGGCGAAGCAAGAGAACCGTAGTCCGGAATGAAGCGGCAGCAGAATTTAGCCAGACCGGAGATTTTGAGGTCCTCAGGACGCACGAAGCGGCCCTGGGTGATGGCTACTACAGATTCAGCGCAGCAGAGCAGGTCATTTTCACCGATTTTATCTTTCGTGTAATGCTCGATGGCATCCACAATATCATCTTTTTCCGTCAGGATGCGCGTAGGCACCGGGATAAGTTTCATTTCGTCAGCCATTTCAGTGCCTCCTTAGTCCTTCACCAGCTGTACGCCAGCCAGTTTTGCAATTTCTTCCGCCGTGATTTCGATGCGCAGCTTGTTGTAATGCTGAACAGCGCGGCCCGTTTCCTGCCAGATGAAGTCCACAGGCAGGTCAACCATATGAGACAGTGCTTCATCAAGGCTCATGCCCTTGCGCGGGGTCAGCTTGATTTTGGCAAAGACGTTCAGGCTGTCTTCGCCAGCCTTGTCGCCCTTCTTCTGGATGATAACGGCCTCGAAGTAATCGTCCTCACGAACTTCGCCCTCGCGCTCCGCCTTGGCACGCACTTCAATGCCGTCATACTGCTCGTAGGGCAACTGGCTGCGGCAGATAGCATCCATGATGGTTGCGCACTGCTTGCCTTCATTATAGAAGTGCAGCTTCTTGGACAGAACAAGACTGTTTTCGTCCTTGCTCAAAAGTTCTACCGGGCTGCTCGTATCCACGCGGATGTCCTCCCAGCCCAGATAGGCCAAAACGAGTTTCGTCACGCAGATAACAATCAGGATGACGAGTAACACTATGGTCAAAAAACTCACGATAATTCCTCCCTAGAATTCCCTGCTTATTCTTTATTTTGCGCCTCTGCCACTGCCTTTTCTTTTTCCATAGCAGCCTGCAGACGCGTAAGATACTTTTCCGGCAGACGGGTGATATGGCCCGTCTCCTTGCTGGTGTAGACGTTCTGGGATTTGCCCGTCACCAGCACTTCCCCGGTCTCCTTCCGCAAGATGCGGTATTTGAAACACATCTTGACCTTGGTAAGAGCCGTAGCCGTGGTTTCAATGATGAGGTTATCATCAAACTTACCCGGAGAAACGTATTTGGCGCTGATGTCCGTAATGGGGAACACATAGCCGTCATCCATCATTTCCGTCAACGTAATGCCAATCTCGCGCAGGTACGCCACCCGGCCGATTTCAAACCAACGGATGTAGTTGGCGTGATGAACCACCGCCATGGCGTCCGTGTCGTAGAAGTTTACATGATGTTCGATATTTACTGGCACAAGAATTCCTCCTTAACACTTTACGCACAATGTATAGACTAGAACAAAAACACCGTAAAGTCAAGTTATGAATGCCTTAAATCCGATACATCTTCTCCAGCCGGGAAAGGCAGTTTTCCAGCCGTTCCAATTCCACGACATCCGTGACCTGACGGCCGGAGTAAAAGTACGTGACCGTCTGGGGATTGTGCTCCAGCTGATTGCGCTCCTTGAGGCGGCGGATAAGTTCCCGCACCGTGCCCTCATTGCCGTCCACAAACTGCACATTGTCCGGCAAAAGTTCCCGTAAGGTGTCCTTAAAATAGTTGAAGTGCGTGCAGCCCAATACCAGCGAGGAGTATTTTGACAAGTCAAATTGCGCAAGCTCCCCCCGCAGGTAATCCGTCACCGCCGGCGAGTTGAACTCCTGGCGTTCTGCAAATGTCACCAGCTCCGGCAAAGCCAGTCTATCCACCAGATGGTCCTTATCCACTTTTTCAATCAAAAGTTCCATCTTGCGCCCCTTTACGGTAATGGGCGTAGCCGTCACCAGCACGCGTTTCGTGCCGTCCATATCCAGCGCCTTCTTGGCCGCCGGCTCCATGCCGATAATGGGCAAATCATAACGGCGGCGCATCTCCGCCACCGCCACCGAGGTTGCCGTATTGCAGGCCACCACAATGGCCTTTACATCCTGTTTCAATAAGAAGTCAAAGGCCTCGCCCACAAATCTTTGCACATCCTCCGTGCTCTTGGTGCCGTAAGGAACATTATCCTCATCGGCATAGAATATAAACTCCTCATGGGGCAGAACCTTCATAGCATGATGCAGTACCGAAAGGCCTCCCATGCCGGAATCAAAAAAGGCAATTTTCAACGCCCTCAACTCCTGAACTTGCAAATTCTATCTTTAATATGTAACGAAACAAAGTAGCAACGTATGATAGTATAGCGCAATCACCGTCATTTGACAAGTTTAGGGGCCACCTGCTATAATAATTCTGTTGACTAATGGAGAGGTACTCAAGTGGTTGAAGAGTCCGGTCTTGAAAACCGGTAGGCTCGAAAGGGTGCGTGGGTTCGAATCCCACCCTCTCCGCCATATAAATAATGGAGTGGTACTCAAGAGGCTGAAGAGGACGGTTTGCTAAATCGTTAGGCTGGGTAACCGGTGCGGAGGTTCGAATCCTCTCCACTCCGCCACTAGAAAATACGGAGCTGCAACAAATGCAAAAGCATTTGCCGCAGCTCCTTTTTATTCCAGATTACCAGTTAACTCGTGCTAAAGTTATCCCGTTCATACGTTATCTGGGACGAACGAGAAGTGATTTTTCTGTTTTCCGCTAAACGACCCCCTCGGAAAATAGCAATGTCCAGTTACCCGCGCCGGGCAGGCCAACGGCGCTGCTTTCAGCGTATTTGCTTAGTTGCTTCCTACAGGGGCCGGCCTTCACTGCGTTCAGGCAGTCGCTCCTGACAGAAAAATCACTCCCCGCCCGCCCCAAACTGCGGATTATGCAATCGGCAAGAACTCGTTGCTCCCGTTACAAGAACATTGATGTGCTTGCTGCTTGTCACCGTGAAAATGCCATCTTATACGAACATCACTTAGGGCGGAGGTGGGGATGCTTTTGCGCAAACGAGCGACTGCCCGAACGCAGTGAGGGATGGCCCGCAAACATTAGTTACTGGATATTGAGTTGAACATACGCGCCGCCGGCCTGCCCGGCGCTGGTAACTAGAAAGCGCTATTTATGCTGGCGGGTCATTTTAGCGAGCGGCGCAAAAGTATTCCCACCTCCGCCCCACTGAGTTGTAACAGGTTGTATTTAATAACGCATTGACAAACTGCAATTTGCACAACAAAAAGGCTCCGCAAATGCGGAGCCGTAATCCTCAATGGAGCTGATTATAGGACTTGAACCTACGACCTGCTCATTACGAATGAGCTGCTCTACCAACTGAGCTAAATCAGCAATATTTATGGAGCTGATTATAGGATTCGAACCTACGACCTGCTCATTACGAATGAGCTGCTCTACCAACTGAGCTAAATCAGCAACATCTGCCACTTTCCGTGACTGACAGACTATATTATAAGCGAAAGTGGCCACTTATGTCAATATCTTTTTTTCAAAATCTTTTCAGACCGAACCAGCCGTCCTGTGCATTCCAGAAAACCTGTGCCCGCCAGTCCATATTTCCACGGGCAGTATAGCTCGTAATAATGAGCTGCTGGTTCTCAATGGTCGCCTTCAGTTCATGCCATCTATCGGTACGGAATCCCAGATTGGCAAAGCTGTTCCAGGACACATACGTGGTCCAGGCACCGCCAATATGATTTCCCACGAGCCAGTAGCCGCAGTTCTTACCCTCACGGGTAGCAGCGATTTCAAAAATACGCATAGCCGGATCTGCAGTTTCCACGGCTCTTACGCTGTAGTCCACACCGCTGTAAATGCCATCGAAGCTGCTGAAGGACAGGAAATCCTTCGTGCCATCTGCACTCATCAGGCGCAGAACCTTGCCATCCGACACGAACTTAATCTTTTGCCCATTCTCATCACTGGCCGTAACCGTTTTATTGGCAATGGTCATTGCCTGGCTTACACCGGTAATATTCATAGCACTGGCAGAAGCTGCAGAACCAGCTACTACGGAAGATGCCAACAATGCACATGCCAAAAACTTTGCCAATCGATTCATAAAAGAAACACCCCTTCTAAATTTGACTCTTAGTTATTATTCCACACTTCCGCCCAGATTCCTTCTAAAAATATAAAAATCCCCACAGGTATAAGTTCCTGCGAGGATTTTATATACAGCAATCAATGCTCACACAGCTGATAGTCCGTATCGCTGTCGATAATCTGCAGCATGACATCCGCAAACTGCGGGTCAAACTGAGTACCACGGCCCTTGGCAATTTCACTGCGCACCACATTCTGAGGCAGCACATCGCGGTAACTGCGCCGGGATGTCATGGCATCATAAGCATCCGCCACAGCAATCACCCGGGCATAAACCGGAATCTGACTACCGGCAAAACCGTCCGGATAACCCTTGCCATCATAACGCTCATGATGGGAACGGGCGCCCACGGAAAGCTCCGGGAACTCGGCTACCAAATCCAGAATCTCGGAGCCGATAACCGTATGCTGCTTAATCTGTCCATATTCATAATCCGTAAGACGTGTGGTCTTGTTGATGATGGCTTCCGGCACACCGATTTTGCCAATATCATGGAGCAGCCCCATAAAGTATATCTTGCGCTGCTCTTCCTCGAGCCAACCCAATTTATGAGCAATATGACGAGCATAGCGGGCCACACGCTGGGAATGACCGCGGGTATAGGCGTCCTTGGCATCGATGGTCTTTGCCAGTGCCATAACCGTCTCTTCAAAGAGCCGTTCACTGGCCGCCAGCCGGTCTTCTGCCAGCTTGGTCTGACGATGAACCTCTTCTTTTAATTTGCGGTGCAGGTACTCCATCTCCAGTACCTGTTCCACCTTTTTGACTACGATGATGGGGATAAACGGCTTGCGGATAATATCAGTACCGCCTGCCATAACCACCGCAGCCTCTGCCTTCTGTGTCTGGTCACTGCTCAGCATAATGACGGGCAGGTCTTCAAACCGAGAATCCGCACGCAACGTACGCAGAAGCTCAAAACCGTCCATATCGGGGAGCTTGACCGACAACAGCAGCAAATCAACGTTATTCCTTTTAATGTACGTTAAAGCTTCGCCACCGGTCTTAACCCCGTCAAACTGCACACGGGGTTCAAGCATCTGCTGAAGTCTCATGCGGTCGCTGTCAATACCGTCAACCACCAGCACGGAAGTCTGCATCATTTGGGAAATTTGCATGTATTCGATCGTCCTTGCTTGACTAGAAAAAAACTCTGCAATTCATTTTGCCCTATTTTGCAGAAAAAATCAAGCATCCGACATGAAAATTTTAGCTATATATGCTCTGTTTTGCCGCCTGGTCCTTGAGAATGCTGATTAACACATCCGAAACCACCTTTTCCCAGTCAAATTCGCGGCTGTTCCGCTGCGGTGTCTGCTTTTTCCGCGGTTCCTCAGCGGCAGGTGGATAAGCATGGCGCTTAGCGCGCAGCATAGCCGCCTCGATATCACGGTCCTGATGTCCCGAAGCATCCCAAGCCCGGGCCAGTTTCCCATAAGCCATTTCCCACTGTTCCCGGTCGGAATAGATAAGTCCCTGATAGTAGTAAGTCCGCCAGACTGGATATATCTTATCATTGTGAGGAGTGGATTCTGCAGCGGAAAAATCATTCAGCGCCTGATTGTCCAGATTGCGCTCATAGTAAGCGCGGCCCCGCAGGTAATAAGCATAGGCTAGCGGACTGTCCGTCACCTTGCTGTCGGCGATGACCTTATCAAGTTCTGCGATAGCCCGGCGCTGTTCGCCCTGCTGAATGTAACGGGCACAGCGGTCAAAGACATCCTGCAGCGAATACTGGTTTTCCAGTTCCGTGCCGATTTTCTTCTTTTCCTGACCCTTGGCTTGCTTGTATTTCTCTAAGAGTTCCTCATTCTGCTTTTTGAGTGCATCCCGCTCCTGCTGCAACTTTTCCAGCTTGTTGCGGTTTTCCAGCAGATTTTTCAAGTCAATCTTATCCGTATCCACTTCACAGGTAAGGGTGACGGTGTATTTCCATACACCTGCCGTAAGTGTCGGTTCTGCCTTTTCCTGCATGACCTTCAGCACGGCACCGGATATAATCTTCACATCATCCGCACTAAGCTCCATATTTTGACTGCGGGAGTAGCTTTCCACATATACCCCTGCTTTTTCCGTAGCGGAGCGCATAGCCTCCTGTCGGGCTGCATCCTTGGCAATTTTCGGCGAATCATTTTCCCCCATGATGTACACGCCGCTGGCCGTTATAATCTGCGGGGCAGCCGCACCAATAGCCGGAAGCCCCACCAGACAGCACACAGCCCAAAGCAGGGCCCCCATCAACATCCTTCTCATCATATCCACCCTCCCCAGAATTAAGCTTCTACTTTTATATCGTATATTATACTACATAATTTAAGCAAAATTGTTGACAAAGTCATTAAAATTCAATTAAAAATTATGCCAAATACGACAAAAGGCGCCCAAGCGCCTTGTTGTCAATTATTATAGGTAGGAATAGCTTTTTTGGTCAGTTTACTGGTCAGCCAGCCAAAATTCATTGCCAAGTAGCGTCCCACCTGTTCTCCAATATATTTTTTGCCATAGTAGTCAGGGTGCAGCCCGTCGGTGGTATAAGTTGACCGCAGATTGCCCATGCTGTCCGTCAGAGCCGTGGCCACATCCACATGATACTGCTGGCGCATTACCCAGTCATTGACATACTGCTGATGTTTTTTCCAGTCATAAGGCGGCTGGTCAATATGTGCCCGGCTCACCATCATAGTCGGATTGATAGGCGTGGGCGTCAAAAATACCACGATAATGCCATAGGCATCGCATTTTTCCTTGATGGCCTGCAGATTGGCTACAGTCTGTGAGCCAAAGGTGCCCAGGCGATAGTCATTGACGCCACCCATTACGACCAAAACTCTGGGCGAAGCCGGCAGTACATCCCGCTCGAAGCGTTCCAGCATGGCCTCGGTGGTATTGCCGCTAAAGCCCAGGTTCTTCACTGGAACCTGACTGTAGGATTCCCAGTCATAGAGCAGATAGCCCGGGGATACCGACATGGCGCCGCCCCCGTGGGTAATGCTGTCCCCAAGTGCCGCAAAGGGAGGCTTTTCCCCTTCTACCGTGAAATAGCTTTTTTCCGACCAGCCGCTTAACGGACTGCCGTCGCTGTTTAAGGAGCGCACCCGCCAGTAATATTTCCCCGGCAGGGTGTAGCCGCCATCCTCGTAAACATCATATTCGCCCCCGTTCAGGGTACGGATAAGTTTTTCTCCAGCCTCTGTCACCCGATAGACCTGCACCTCATGCTGCTTAGCCTTGCCATAAGGAATCCAGGAAAATACCGGGTAAAGGGGCATATAGTCCATGTGCTCAAACTGAGTAGTCGGCTTAGGCGCATTCACATTCAGCTTGCCACCCGCCGTGATGGGTTTGGGCTTGGAAAAGTGCATATTCCCCACTGGCCTGCCGTTGTAATCCAGCGGGCAGACTTTCCAGTAAAAGCCTGCGGCCTCGGCGCCAAAGGATGATAAATCCACCGTGAGACCGTTGGTATACACCTGATTATAGGTAAGGGCAATATTTTCCCGGGTATCTTCCGCCGATTTCAGGATAACCACCTGATAGCGTACCGCACTGGGAATTTCCTTCCATACTAATTGCACATTTTTTATCTGCATAGCTGTCTGACCCTCACTTGGCGGGGCCGTCTTCTCCGTATTGACCACCGTATGGCCAAAATTTATCCGCACATTGTCGGTCTGGGTTTCCGCGCTGGCACCGCCCATGTTCAGCAACATGCCGGCAGCCAGGGCCAGCATTCCCGTCAACAGACGGACTTTTCCTGATTTCAACAACTGGCAAACCTCCTGAAAGCAACTTAAATTAGATATTACTATCATATCACGGAAAAAGGGTTGTGCCAACATTTGGCCAACCCTTTTAACCGGCAAATATCCTTGCCTATATTATGAAATTAGAAGCGGAAGCTGGACAGAGCAGCCTGCTGGTCCTGTGCCAGTTTGGCCAGTGCTTCACTGGCTGCGGCAATTTCCTCAGCAGAGGCGGACTGTTCTTCCGTGGCAGCGGATACAGCCTGCATTTCGCTGGCCACCTTGCCGCTGTAGCTGTTGATATCGTTCATCTCGCTGGCGATGTCATTGGTGGCATCTGCCATGGCGTTGATAGACTCCGTCACATGGCTGATTTCGCCGGATACACCGACTACCAGCTGATTGATTTCCTCAAACATGGTACGCAGGGATTCCACGCTCTGTGCGCCTTCCACCACTGCTTCACGGCCGGTACGCATAGAAAGCACAGCTTCTTCCGTATCGCCCTGAATCTCCTTGATGATTTTGGCAATTTTTTCAGCAGATTCCTTGGATTCCTGCGCGAGCTTGCCGACTTCACCGGCTACCACCGTAAAGCCACGGCCATGTTCACCAGCGCGGGCCGCTTCGATAGAAGCGTTAAGGGCCAGCAGATTGGTCTGTTCGGCGATGCCCGTCATGGTATCTACGATTTCACCGATTTCCTTGGAGCGTTCACCCAGACGGTCAACCATCTTGGCAGAAGCCGTAACGGTTTCCTCAACATCCTTAATCTGACGGACGGAATCATCAATGGCCTGATTGCCCTTTTCAGCGCGCGTAGCAGCGGCGTTGGAATTTGCCTCTACCTGGTCGGACTTCTGACGGATTTCTTCTACAGAAGCCTCGGCGCTCTGAACGGCTTCATTGCTGTCCATGACAGATTTCTGCTGATGCTCAACAGATTCCACAACCTCCGTGGCAGACTGCGCTACCTGCGTAGCAGCCTGAGCAGCCTGACCAGCGCTGGCCGTGAGTTCCTCGGAGGAAGCTGCCAGCTGTTCAGCAGATTCGCTGACATGACGCATCAGCTTGTTCAGGGTCTTACGCATATCCTGCATAGCGGCATCCATCTGACCCAGTTCGTCCCCACGGGGTTCATAATTGCTATTGAGACGGAAGTCCCCATCCTTCATGCGGTTGCATTCCATAACCATTCTGTCCAGATTGGTCATAATATCGCGAACGATGAAGAAGGCAATGCCCATCAGCACCGCAAAGCACAACAGAGTCGTAACAATCATCGCAGTCATGGTGCTGGCATTGCGTTCAACGATTTCCTCATTGAGTGCATCCGCATTGTCATCTGCTACCTTCTGCAAAGCTACAAGACTCTTTAAGAGTTCCTGTGTTACACCGGCTTCCACGCCTTTGTAATACACCCAAGCTTCCTGGGTTTTGCCGGCATCTGCCAGCTTGCGGGCTTCCTGAATCCCATTTTTATATTCCGCCCACTTCTTTTCCGTATTGGGAATTTCGGCAGCTGCTTTATCTGCTCTCATGCCCAAAGCCTTATATTCCGGCCATTTCGTTTCATAGCTTTTCATCGCTTCGTCGATAGAAGCATTAATCTGTGCATCCTTCGGGTCGAGAATATGCTTTACAATGCGCACCTGAATCATACGCATGTAATTGATTTCATCGCCCAACATACGGGTTGCTTTCAGTTTACGGGAATACATGTTGTCAATATCGTCACTTGCCTGACTCATAGCCCGATAACCAGAAAAACTCAAAATTGCCATGCCCATGATGCCGATAACAACCAGCACCAATATCTTGGCTCCAATACGAACGTCCTTTAGTCTCATTTCCACACATGCCTTTCTACGTCGGCCGTATCCCTGCGGCCTCTCGATTTTACTTACGTCTTTTTTCCATTCTCGCTATATTTTTGCCAAAAATATGTGCTAACTTTATCACATGTTTAGGACTTTCGCACTAGGAAAGTTTATTCATAATTAACGAATTGATTATTATTTTTATACAAATTAAAGAATGACCGCTAATCTATTTGTGATTAGCGGTCATTCTTAGGATATATTTATATTTTAGTTACCTATAAGCGACATTTTCCTTTAATAAATACCATCTATATTTTTTTCTTATGGTTGAAACTAAAATCATTATCAGCATATTTCCTAAAAACGGAAGTGAGACAACGCTTCCTGCTGACTCTGCGCCAACGTTGCCAGTGCTTCACTGGCTGCAGCGATTTCCTCTGCCGAAGCAGACTGTTCTTCCGTGGCGGCAGATACCGACTGCATTTCACTGGCCACTTTGCCGCTGTAGGTGTTGATATCATTCATCTCACCAACTATTTCGTTGGTGGCATCAGCAACCGAATGAATAGCTTCCGTAACTTGGCTGATTTCCTCGGACACTCCCACTACCAACTGATTGATTTCCTCAAACATGGTGCGCAGTCCCCCAACACTTTGTGCGCCTTCAATAACAGCAGCCTTGCCAGAACGCATGGCGATAACCGCATCTTCTGTATCACTCTGAATTTCCTTGATAAGGCTCGCAATCTTTTCTGCAGATTCTTTGGATTCATGCGCCAGCTTGCCCACTTCTTCTGCCACCACTTTGAAGCCACGACCATGATCACCGGCGCGGGCCGCTTCGATAGAAGCATTCAACGCCAACAGATTGGTCTGTTCGGCAATTCCTGTCATGGTGTCCACGATTTCCCCAATTTCCTTGGAGCGTTCACCCAAACGTTCTACCATCATGGCAGAGGAAGTTACTGTTACCTCTACATCCTTGATCTGACGCACAGACACATCAATGGATTGATTGCCTTCATCTGCCCGCTGAGCAACAGCTGCGGAATTTTCCTCCACCTTGGCGGATTGCTGACGAATTTCCTCCACGGAGCTTTCCGCATTTTGTACGGACACATTGCTTTCCATAACAGCTTTCTGCTGGTGTTCCACCGACTCCACCACATCCGTAGACGACTGCGCCACCTGTGTTGCAGCCTGAGCAGCCTGCCCGGCACTGGCAGAAAGTTCTTCAGACGAAGCCGCCATCTGTTCGGCAGATTCGCTGACCTTGCGCATCAAATCGTTGAGTTCCTTGCGCATTTCCTGCATAGCAGCTTCCATCTGTCCCAACTCGTCTCCACGCGGTTCGTAATGATCATTAAGACGGAAGTCCCCTGTCTTCATCTCATTACACTCTGCCACCATCTTGTCCAAAGTGGTCATAATGTCGCGGATGATGAAGAAGGCCACCGCCATCAAAGCCAGGAAACACAATACCGTCGTCACAATCATCATGAACATCTCATGTGCATTGGTCGCTGTGACTTCCTCATTCATCGCATCCGCATTGTCATTGGCCAGTTTCTCCAGATTATGCAGACTGGCCACCAAATCCTTGGTAATGCCATTTTCCATCTTTTTGTAATGTTCCCAAGCTTCCTGTTTTTTACCTGCATCCGTAAGCCGCTTTACTTCCATAATTCCTTGACGATATTCAACCCATTGTTTCTCCACTTCAGGAATATGCGGGGCAACATTATCAGCCCGCATAGCCAGTTCCCGGTACTGTGGCCAGGTCTTTTCATAGCTTTCCAAAGATTCTTTCACATAGGTAACAATCTGCTCATCCTTAGGATCAATGATATGCTTGGTAACCCCCAGCTGAACTTTGCGGGTATAGTTGATTTCATTTCCCAGCAGGCGGGTTGCCTTTAATTTGCGGTGGTACATATTATCCAGGTCATCCCCGGCCTTGCTCATGGCACTATAGCCTGAAAAACTCAGAATCGCCATGCCGATAATACCTATTACCACCAACACCAAGATTTTAACTCCAATACGAATGTCTTTTAATCTCATTTCCTCACACGCCTTTCTACGTTGGCCGTATCCCTCGGCCGCTCGGTTCTGTTTACATCTTTATGATTCTGTGAAAATCACTTTAGAATCATAACATGAATTTGGGACTTTTGCACTAGAAAAGTTTATTCATAATCGGTAAATTGATGATTATTTTCACACTAATTAAGATATATAACCATATCATTCTAGTTTATATAGGTGTTTTTTCATTATTATACTTTATTTGTGATACATATCGTATAACTCACGCTAATATACTCATGTATATTTTTTGTATTCATCATATGAGTTTATAGATAAAGATGGCCCCTCCCCTAAATTGACATGTCAATCCGAATGAATCAACCAGCAGTACAAAGCAAGCGACAGGCGGGGGCTGGCTGACAGGAGCGTTTGGCGCGGAACGTTAAGAAAATATTTTTTATCAAAAAGGGGCTGGAAAAGTCAACTGTCTGAGCGACAGCGAGTTTTGACTTTTCCAGCCCCTTTATTGAAGATAAAAAATATTTTTAGTTCCGCGCCTCAGCGCATGCCAGCCAATCCCCGCCTGTTGCGCCTTTTGCCTCGAACCAGAGCAGCGTAATCATTTGGCATTGTATGCATTTCTCTCTGCCTGCAGTTCCTCAATCGTAAGATTCCGCAAGTAGGACTTATGCTCCTCATCTCTCTGATACACGAACCCTACATGGCTGACGAAGGGCTCAATCGTGGCGATTTTTAGGAGCGGCGTCACCACGAGCAGCTGCAAATCGAGTTTCTTGAACAGTTCCAAGCCGAAGCGGGCACTTTCATCCGAGCTCTTGAGGAAGGCTTCGTCAATGACAACAAAGCGGAAGGACTGCTCACCGGCGCGTCTGCCCCGCAGTCCGAAGTTGTAGACAATGCTGGCGGCCAGTATCGTATAGGCCAGCTTTTCCTTCTGACCGCCGGACTTACCGCCGGAGTCGGTGTAGTGCTCGTACTCCTTGTCCATATCCGGAGCAGGATTGCGCCACAATTCCGAAGCCGCAAAGACAAACCAGTTGCGCACATCGATAATCTCACTGCGCCAGCGGGCATCCACATCTGTCATGCCAGGACGGCCCTGCAGGCGTTCCAAAATTCTGGCCACCTGCTGGAATTTTTCCTCGCTGTAGCTGTTGTCCATATTCCCTGTCAGGGCATCATCGGTGCAGGCCCGCAAATCACGGCGGAACTGCTGAATGGTATCGCTGACGGCAGGGTTGCACTCAATCTGAATGTAGCGGCCCTCATTGTAGTCGATTTCCGCCAGTGAGTCATTAATCAGCGCAATCCTGTCGTGAATCTCATGGCAGGCCTCCTCCAGATGAGTCTGGAACAGGGCAATCTGATTGATGGTGTTTTCCCGCAGCAGATGGCTGAACCGGCTTTCAAACTTCGGCAAATCATCTTCCTGCAGACGGTGCAGCAGTGCCGTATAATCCTGATAGCCCTCCGGAGCAGCCAGCAGTTCACTGGCCGACTCCGGATATTCCTGCCGGAACTCCGTCATGGCCTTGACCAGTTCTTCGCTGGTCTTTTGCAGTTTTTCCCCCAACTGATGGGTGCGGGTGTTCAGCCACTGGTTATACTCCTTCTGCTGCAGGCTGCGCTTCTGCATATCAAACTGCGGACTGCCCAATTTCTCCAAGGCCAGGGCGGCGTAATGCTGCAACAGGGGATAGCCCTTCTCCCGGTCGTCACTTTCTGCCCCGGCAAAGAGTTCCTCATCCATGACCATTTCCGCCTTGTGCAGGCGAATGCGTTCAGCCAGCTGGCTGCGCTGATTCTTATAGTCATCCAGCGCCGCATAATCTGCGCCGATTTCCTGCTTGAGGCGCTGTTCTTCGGCCTGCAGCTGTTTGAGTACATCATTTTCCGCCCGCAGTTTTTCCACCTGTGCCTTGAGCTGTGCCATACGCTCCAGCAGCGGCTCTATATGGATTTCCGCAAAGGAGGTTACCACTCCGGCCCGGACGATGGCCTCGCTCTGCTCCCGGAGTTTTTTCACGGCCCGTTTCGCCTGATTTTCCTTCTGCAAGAAGAACTTCTGCTCCTCGCGCCGGTCTTCCATTTCCATCTGCAGGGCCTGAATCTTTTTGAGATTGGAAAAGCCCAATACATAATAGCGCTGGTCGTGGATATCGTGGCGGTCGTCCTTTTCGTGGCGCTTACCGCCAGTCTTGACCTGACCAGCTTTGGTCAGGGCAAATTTTGCCTGCCGGAATTCCTTGATGTTCTCACAGCAGATATGGTTGAAGCGGGTCAGAAGTTCCGCTTCGAGCCAGGGAGCCAGTGGACTGTCCTCCTTGATATGGAGTTTCTGACACACGGCGTCCTCGTGCACATTGGCATTGACCTGTTCAGGGTAGGCCGGCACACGGAAGTAAACCATGCGCATCTTGAGGTCATGGCGTTCCATCCAGTCAGCCACTTCCCCATAGTGAACCTCTGGCACCAGCAGGGATATGCCGAAACTGCGCAGCAAGCGCTCAATGGCACCTTCCCACTCAGCCTCCTCCTCTTTCACGGCGATAAGTTCCCCGGCAAAGGGCATTTCACTTTCGGCAAGATTCAGGGCCTTGCAGATTTCCTCGCGCACAGCGATGAATTTCTGGGGAATATTGGACTTGCGTCTGGCCAGCGAATCGATTTCTGCCTGAATGCGGCGCTCCTCCTGCTCCGCTTCCTGACGGTTGGCCTTCATGGTGCTGGCTTCCGCCGTCAATTCTTCCTGCTGTGCCTCGCACTCTGCCTTGCGGCTGGCCAGTTTTTCCTGCAGCAGGGCGAAGTCTTCCTCGTCCGCGGGCAAAGTCATTTCTAATGCGGAAAGTTCCTGCTGGAATTTTTCCCGGCTGGCTTCGCACTGCGCCTTGCGCTCCGTAACCTTGTCGAGCTGATGGCGCACTTCGTCGAGCTGCGCACCGCCGTTGCGGGCGATATTGCCCTGCAGTACCGTTAGCTCTCCCTGCTTTTCCTGCATGCTCTTGCCCTGCTGCGTAATTTTCTCTTCCAGGCGCCTAAGCTGCGGCTCCATGGCTGCTAACTGTTCTTCTCTGGCCTTGTAGTCCTGCTGGGCATACCAGCTTTCGAGCACCTTCTGCATGGCCTGAAACTCGTCCTGCTGACGGTTGTCCCGGGCATAGCTTTCCCCAAGCACTTCGATGGGCTGGAGCATCTTCTGCTGTTTCTTGGCCTTCTGCACAGCCTGATGGGCAGCTTCCAAATCATGGTACTGCCGCAGCATCAGTTCCACTTCCTGCTCCGTCTCCGGCACTTCGAGCATATTCTGGCGTACGAAGCTCGTGAGGCTGTCCACCTTCTTCATGGACACGGTCTGTTGGAACAAATCCATGGCCTGTACCTGACGGATGCCGAAAATCTTACGAAACTCGTGACCATACTGCGGATAATCGTCAAAGGTCTTGATGAAGGCATCTTTTTCCAAGGCCTTGCGGAAAGCTCGCATATCCCCGCCAATCTGGGAGAACCTGTCCTTGATGGAAAGGGTCTTCTGCGCGAGCACATAGAAGCGCTTGGGATAGCTGGCCGTTTCCTCTGGGAACCAGAACACCTGCGCCAAAGTCACCGTGCGGCCAAAGTTTTTATCCGCAAAGACGCCCAAAATCACGCTGTATTTATTCTTATCGCGCAGGGCTTCGGGACGGCCACCGCCGTTATCCGTGCGCTTTTGACCATAGTAGCCCCGCACATAGGACGTCAGACTGCGCTCCTTGGCGCTGGCATCGGCTGCCTTGTTGTAGGTGACTTTCCGCGGGGGCACGAGCAGGGTCAGCAGGGCATCCACCAGGGTGGACTTGCCCGAGCCCACATCACCGGTCAAAAGCGACATTTCCCCGCTTAACTCCAACGACCAAATCCGGCTATCAAAAGTGCCCCAGTTATAAACCTCCAGACGTTCCAGACGGAAGCCCAAGGGGATATTTTCATTTTCCTCATTCGTTGCGAACAAATTCATCTAACAGCCCCTCCTCTCCCTCATTTTCATCGCTCTTATCTTCGGCTGCGCCCTG
Organism: Selenomonas ruminantium AC2024; assembly: GCF_000687995.1. Taxonomy (NCBI): domain Bacteria; kingdom Bacillati; phylum Bacillota; class Negativicutes; order Selenomonadales; family Selenomonadaceae; genus Pseudoselenomonas; species Pseudoselenomonas ruminantium. The sequence goes on along the minus strand of NZ_JIAC01000001.1, from coordinate 1,039,795 downwards.
ATGAAGCATCTGTCCATGGGCTTCGTATTCCGCAAGCTTCTCATTGAAATCGCTGAGCCACTGGGCATCCACGAAACTGCGCAGCACAGGGCGTACCTCATACTCATCCTCCGAGCCCTTGAGCTTCTGCAAAAAGCCCAGCTGCATCACCTGTCCAATGGTATGTTCCAAAGACTGGCGGAATTTCATTTCGTTACCGGGCACAGGCAGGAAGGGTTCCATGCGCCGCATGATATCAGCAAAGGATATGACCAGACGGGTATCACCGCTGGCAGTATCCTGCTCGCCTAACGCCTTTCTAAGCTGCACCAACAGCATGGACACGGGGTAACTCAACTGATAGCGCTGTACCAACCGGGGCAGCCCTGCCGCATCCTCCTGCTTAAGGTAAGCATACTCATCCACTTCATCTATTATTAGAATCAGGCCAATGCGCCGGAAATAATCACTGAGCGCACTCCTGTCATTTACGATAAACTGCCACAGGACTTCGTCCCTGCCGCGGCTCACAATCCCCTTCAAAAGGGTTATCGCAGCCCGGGAAAAATTCTCTTCATTGCGTTCCGTCATTTCTTCTACTGTACTCAAAACGCCCCTGCTCCTTTCCGAAAGGTAATCTGCTCGCAGACCGCCAGTAATTTGCGGCCGTCCCGCTCAAAGACCAGACGTTCCAGCCTGTCCTCGGTAAAGCCTGCCGCATCCCGGCTGGCCAGCACCAGATAGCCCAAGAGTTCCGACAGCCCCAGTTCCAGCGGATGAACCGCCAAAACCTCAGCGAGCGTCACTTCATCCCGCTCGGCCAGTAAATCCGCCACATGGGCCTTTAGTTTTTCCTTGTCCACCACGACCTGCTCGAAGATGGCGGCAATGCTGCCACTGCTGCCATCCCCCTCGGTAAGTTCCGGACTTTCGAGCCGTGTCTTTTTCGGCGGAGCATAAAGGCGCCGCTCCATGGGCAGTTGGACTTTGGGCAGGGTATCCATTTCCATGACCAGGCCGGAAGTCCCCGCTCCCCGCCTGTCTACAGCCTTGCTTTCGATGCTCTGAATGAGCTGATAGATGCTGCGCTCCTCCCGCAGATAATCCTCATCCACATAGCGGCGAAGCTGGGCAGAAAGCTGCCCCAATGTCTTTTGCACGGCGGCTGCGGCCTGCACCCATTCCCGGTGAATATCCCGCAGACTGTGCTCCTGAACAATTCCCTGGACTACTTCGGCACTTTCCACCTGCTGCAGCGTCTCACGCAAATCGTCCTGCTGCTGGGACAGCATCAAAAAACGCCAAAAGGCCATAAAACTGCGGCCCTGCTCCGACTTGCGGATGATGTCGCTTTCGCTGAAAATCTTTTCCAAGAGTTCGCCCTTGCCGCGGGTCCACTTCACCACATCAGCCTGCACCTGACGCGTCAATTCCCGGAAGTTTTCCTCCACTTCGCGGAAATCCGCGAGGATAGCCGTCGCCGTGGCCTCGGCCTGCAAGAAGCGCTCCTTGACCTGCACATCATCCAGCTGCGGCTTCACCTCGCCGGTTTCCTCGATGGCTTTGATTTCAGCGGCAATTTTTTCCTGCTGACTCGTGAGATACGCCAGCCGGTGCTCGGCATTAGTATCCGTTTCCTGGGAGATTTCGTGCAGTAGGTTGAACACCGTACGCAGGCGAGACTCTGTACCGATAAAGTCCTGCTTATGGAGGCTCAGCAGCCACTCCACCGCCTTCTGGGCCGGTGCAGTCAAATCGTAGTACCAGTCCCCATGGTATTCGTATTTTCTGAGCCAGCCATAACTGCTGTCTGCCCACATTTCCAGATAATCCTTGGGCGAGCGGGCAAATTCTCCTTCCTGCCGGGTGCAGTCGTAGAGGAACATATCCAGTGCTTCCAACAGTTCCTGCGCTTCAATGCCGCGGCGCTTAGGGCCAATAAACGTCTGATAGAAAAACGCCGCCGCCAAAGGCGCATAATCGGCCCGCAGCAGCCGCCAGGCGGCATGATTCTGCCGCAAATCCCGCAGGTGCTCGTAGCTCATGTATTTATTCTTTTTGGGCATAAAAATCCCCCTTATAAAAAAGCCTTCCCCTCCGGGAAGGCTATTATCATTTATGTGCTAAGTTCACTGCCAGCTCTGCATTATGAGCGGCCATATCCCGCAGTTGGGCGAGAAGCTCGCCATTCTTCTGCCGGAAAGTCTGTTTGTCATTCCACTTGCGGCGGATTTCCACCATCAGTTCTTCGGCGGTAACATCCTTGAGATTGCCCACAGGCTCTTCCCCAATGGAGGCCAGGAAGCGGTCAATCTTGGGGTCATAGGAGATGCCCAGCATGGGAACCCCCATAACACCGGCAAAAATCAAAGCATGCAGGCGAATGCCCAGCATCAAATCCATATTCCCTACCAAGGACAGGAACTCGCTGGTGGTGTACTCATCTTTGAGCACCGTGCATTCCTCTTTGGTAAGAGAGGCGATAGCCTGAGCCGCCTTCACATCATCCGGGAACTGCATGGGGATGAATACCACCCTTGCGCCCAATTCCCGCACCACCATATCGGAAACTTCCGCCAGCACTTCCTTATAATGGCGCCAGCCCTGCCATTCCCGCACGGAAATGCCCAATACAGGCTTGGCCCCATCCGCATGGTAGGCCTTGAAGATGGCCCGGCCGGCTTCCTTGCCTACAGGATGGATGGCCAGCACCGGGTCAGCGGTACATTCGATAATGGTTTTATGAATTCCCAGCCGGGCCAGTTCCTTCAGAGAACCTTCATCCCGGACGGTGATTAAGTCCACATGATTGCCCAAAAAGCGCATGGCCATTTCCGCCACACGGCCGATAATCGGGCCGATGCCCTGCGCATAAAGCATGACCTTGGTGCCCAGGAAATGCGCGAGCATGATGATGAACATATAGTAATAGAGGCTGCGGCGGCTGGTGACGTTTTGCAGGAGACTGCCGCCACCGCTAATCAGGAGATCCGCCTGCCGCAGTTCCTTGATGATGGCGGGGAAACCCAGCCAGGAGATAGCATCCACTCCATGACGCTTGCGGGTATCCTCGGGGTCGGCAGAAATCACCGTAATATGAAGTTTTGGGTCCAGGTCACTGAGGACTTCCAGCATTGCGGAAAGCATTGCCTCATCCCCGGCATTTTTCGAGCCGTAGTAACCCGACACGACGATTCTGCTCATTACGCTGACTTACGCTCCTTTGCTCGTGAAATAACAGTCTGCCACAGCTGTACCAACATCATGGCGACGGCGCCGATACCGGCACCTAAGACAATGCCGCCAATGCCCCGCATAAAGGACATGAATACAGGCGTCCGCATATGGGCGAAGGTTTCTACCATGGAGCCCTGGCCGATGGTGGCAATGAGCACCAGGCCGAAGAAAATCATGGTGGGCCACTTGCGCCAGAAAGCCATAACCGCCATGAGGAAAGCCGGATGGCCAATCATCAGTTCCTTGGTACGGGGGCGGGCATAAAGGGCCTGTTCCAAAAAGGCGCGGAACTTGAGTTCGGCTGCCGATACCGGCATACCGGAGGTATGACCGCTGCGGGCCACAAAGACCACCCCGGCAACGAGTACCAGGAACAGCACGAACAGCGTCTTGACCTTCACAGGCATATCCATGATTTTTTTGAGCTGATTCAGAACGCCGTCTGTATCATCCATACGGCCGTCAAAGATATCAAAGCGCTGCAGGAAGGCAATGCCCACCAGAATCAGCGGCAGGACAAAGGTCAGCTTGATGCCACGGAAAATCTGGAATTCAAGCAGATATTCCGTATCCGCCAGCGATGCAGACAGGTAAGCCGCACCGATATAAGACAGGGTGCCCGTTACCAATAGAGCGATAATGCCCGTGATGAGCATCTTGCCAAAGCCCAGCGTAATTTTATCCCGCAGATGACGGATTCGGTCCAACTGGAAGATAACCGCCAGTGCCGGGAACAGGTTCGCGCTGGCCAAAGCTGCCAGCACACGAATTTTGGCACCAGTGCCCATAAGAATCGGTACCATTGCACAGAGGGCAAAGATAACGAACAAAAGCCACTGCTTTTTCACTGCGGTATTGAGCGCCGGAATAACGAGGCTCAGATAGAGCACAGCTGCCGCTGCTACACCGGCCATCACCAGCGCCCGCAGGTACTTGCTGGGATAGAAGGAAGCAAAGGTACCGGCAGGCCCCACCGTATAGCCATGAGCCACCAGAATATCATGCGTATCCTTGAAATACTGCATATTGGTTTCCATCAGGCTCATATTCGGCGAGGGCTTATCGTAAATCCGCAAGAGGTCGATGCGGATATTGCGTTCTTCGTCGGTGTTAGCCCAGCGTTCCACTGCGGTGGAGATTTTCAGCTTGGGCTGCTCGTCCTTGGGAATGGCGTAGAGGCGGACAATCTTGTCGTAACCAATGCCCTTGGCGATTTCCTCCATGCCGTCCTGCTTGTAGAACTGCAGCTGGGTCACGCCTTCAATAAGACCCATGTTGAGATTGCGGGCCTTCATTTCATCAATGGTGGTCTGCAGGGACTTATTGGCCCCGAGTACCTGAGAACCGGAGAATACCACTTCGGAGATATCCATGCCGTCCAGCCGCTTGAACACAGCCTTCACATCATCTTCCGTGCACTTGTTGAAGTTGCTGGGGCGGGCGATAACGTGGAAACCGGCCTTGTTCACCGCTTCCATTTCGTCCGTAGGCATGCCGATATCCATCTTCACGAAGGACTCGAAATGGGCCTTGGCGGCCATGACTTCTTCGTCCCCGACTTTCAGCAGCTGCACTCTGTCCTTGCCTAAGCGGCGGGGCACATCTTCTTTGAGTTCCTGCCAGGTGCGGGCATCATGGCCTACGATGTAGACTTCGTTGCCCTGAATCTTCCCCTCGGCCACGAGCTGACGCCACAAGGGGTCTGTCAGCGTGCCGCTATGATAACTGCCCAAAAGCTCACTGCCGGCAATGGCCGTAGCCTTGCCGTTGGCATTGAGTTTCTTAAAGGTGGTATCGTAAACCGCCAAAGAGGTGATGCCGGCTTCCTTGGCCTTAGCCATCACTTCCTCTGCTGGCAGGCCTTCCCTGTCGGCCAGTTCCAGCAAATCCTCATAATTGGTTGCCAAATCTATCTGGCGGTTGTTTTCCTCCACGCCATGTCGGGCAAAACTAATCATAAGAGAAGCGATTAAGCCAACCATTATAATCAGCACCAAGCCCCGGTTGTATTTGAAATCCTTCATTATCCTCTTTCCACCTTATTCCACATTCTCACGTTTAGCCGTAATCACGATGGCACCATTTGTCTGCTGCACATCGCTGATTTGCATCCCCATGGGCAATCTCCCCGGCGGAGCCAGCTGAATATTGCCGAACATCTCGCCTAACTTGGCTGTGCCCAACCGGCTGTTCTTAAAGGCCAGATGCGTCATCTGAAAATAGAGCGAGCCGCTTTCTTCAATTACATTTCCCTCTAATTCAATATCCACGAGCCGCCCAAAGAGTTTGGTATTTGCTGTGGCCAGCACGCCTGTTGGCGAGATGCTGACCTGCACATTTTCCACCTTGTCCAGCTTGCGGGTCAGGACTTCCTCAAGGTTTTCCTCATCCACGACACCCTTTAATTCCAGTTTGTCTGCGGATTTCAAGGCTACTTTTCCCGCCTTGAGCAAATCCCCTATGTTCAGGCGCACGTTTTCCCCGGAAAGGCTGAGTTCCCGGAAATAGACCTGCCCCACCTTGGCCTGATGAGCCACAGCATGAAGATGCTGAATCTCACCGAGGGCCAGCAAGATTCCCGGACGGCTGTCCACCGACACCTGGGCATCACTGGTTACCATCCGCTGATTCATGCGGGTCTGCAGGGTTTCCCGCGCCAGCCAGGGAAGCAATGTCTCACTAAACACGATTATTATTATGAATAAAGCACCTGCAATAGTCAAGCCCTTTCGCAAAATCAGTGCCCCCCTTGAATGATACAAGCCTTCCCCCACTGGGGAAGGCTCATTACTTAAATTTCATGATTGGCCTTGGCGGCGAGGAATGCCCGGATGAAGGGGTCGATATCCCCGTCCATAACCGCCTGCACGTTACCGGTTTCCTGGCTCGTGCGGTGGTCCTTAACCATGGTATAAGGCTGGAACACATAGGAGCGAATCTGGCTGCCCCATTCGATGTTCTGCTGGTCGCCTTCCAATTTAGCCAGCTCTGCTTCCTTCTTCTCCATTTCCAGTTCAAAGAGCTTGGCGCGGAGCATTTTGAGGCACTGCTCGCGGTTCTGGAGCTGGGAACGCTCGTTCTGGCACTGCACCACGATGCCCGTAGGCTCATGGGTCATACGTACAGCCGAAGACGTCTTGTTGATGTGCTGACCACCGGCACCGGAGGCGCGGTAGGTATCCACACGCACATCAGCCATGTTGATATCCACTTCCACCGCATCGTCGATTTCCGGCATGATATCGCAAGCCGAGAAAGACGTATGACGGCGGGCATTGGCATCAAAGGGCGAGATGCGCACGAGGCGGTGTACACCCTTTTCCGATTTCAGGAAACCGTAGGCGTTATGGCCCTTAATAAAGAGCGTCGCGGATTTTACACCGGCTTCATCACCGGGCAGTAAATCGGCCGTTTCCACGGTGAAGCCATGGCGTTCCGCCCAGCGGCCGTACATGCGCAAAAGCATCTGCGTCCAGTCCTGAGCTTCCGTTCCGCCCGCACCGGCATGCAGCGTCAAAATGGCGTTGTTGCCATCATAGGGGCCGGAGAGCAGGACTTCGAGCTGCAGGGCTTCGAGGCCTTCCGCTACAGCGTCCAGTTCGGCTTTTACATCATCTTCCATGCTGGGGTCATCTTCTTCGAGGCCCATTTCCAGCAGGGTTTCTGCATCCTCATGCTTGGACACCAGGGACTTATACTTATCCACGCTGGATTTTAAGTCCGCCAGTTCCTGATTGATTTTCTGGGCAGCTTCCGCATCATCCCAAAAAGTGGGTTCGCCCATCTTATATTCGAGCTCGGCGATTTTTTCTTCCTTGCGGGGAATTTCCAAAGACTCGCCCATATGGTCGAGTTTTTCTTTGAGTTCGCCTAAGCGGGGTTTCAAATCTTCTAACATGTTTTCCTTTCACACCTCATTTGGCAGTCCAAGTAACGGCTTGTCCGGGGAGTCCACCGGACTCCCGCGGCTTTACCGTTCCTTCATTATGAATACTTAATCCATCATACTAGCCATCATATATAGACTGCTAATCAGCTTAACGCCGCCCACAGCAGTTCTTATACTTCTTGCCGCTGCCGCAGGGACAGGGGTCATTGCGGCCAATTTTTTCAGCTGCTGCCTTTTTTGCCGTAGCGGTGCTGACTTCGTCACCGTGGCTGGCCCGTGCACTGCTCAAGTGGTCGGAGAGCTGCGAGCGCTGTGCCCTGATGGTTTCTTCCATCTTCTGTTTCTGGGTGACGCTGGCCTCTGCAGGCTGGCCTTTCATTTCTGCTTCCTGCTGCTGCGGCGTTATAATGCTCACATGATACATCAGGGAAGCAATCTGGTCCATGATGGCCGATTCCATCTCCTCGAACATATCAAGTGCTTCAATCTTGTATTCCACGAGCGGATTGCGCTGGCCATAAGCCCGCAGGTTGATGCCGTCACGCAGCATATCCATGTGGTCTAAGTGTTCCATCCACTTGCTGTCCACCACGCGAAGCATAACGACCTTTTCGAGCTCGCGCATATTTTCTTCGCCAAAGAGGAGTTCGCGCTGATGATAGCCCGTTTCTGCCGTGCTTTCCAGTTTTTCCTTGAGTTCATCACGGGAAAGTTCTACCAGTTCTTCCTTCTTGAGGGCACCAGCCGGAGCGTAAATCTTTTCGGCGTCCTCAATCAGGCCGTCAAGCTGCCATTCTTCCGGATAGAGCTGTTCGTTGGCATACTGGTTCATCTCTGCCTTGATGATGTGGTTGACCATGCCCATGATGTTTTCGCGCAGGTTTTCGCCGAGCAGAATCTTGCGGCGCTCGCCGTACATGACTTCACGCTGCTGATTCATAACATCATCATATTCGAGCACGTGCTTACGGATGTCGAAGTTACGGGCTTCCACCTTCTTCTGGGCGTGCTCGATGGAGTTGGTGATGATGCGATGCTCGATGGGTTCGTCCTCTTCCATGCCCAGCTTGTCCATCATGCCCGCAATACGGTCAGATGCGAAGAGACGCAGCAGGTCATCTTCCAGGGACAGGAAGAAACGGGAAGCACCAGGGTCACCCTGACGGCCGGAACGGCCGCGCAGCTGATTGTCGATACGGCGGGATTCATGGCGTTCCGTACCCACGATGAAGAGGCCGCCGAGTTCCGGCACACCTTCACCGAGCTTGATATCCGTACCACGGCCTGCCATGTTGGTGGCAATGGTAACCGCACCGCGCTGACCGGCATCGGCGATGATTTCCGCTTCCTTCTCATGGAACTTGGCGTTCAGCACGCTATGCGGAATGCCGTTTTTCTTGAGTACGCTGCTAAGTTCTTCCGACTGCGTGATGGAAGTCGTACCGATAAGCACCGGCTGTCCCTTTTCGTGCAGTTCCTTGACGAACTTACCTACCGCACGGTACTTGGCCGCCTTATTCTTGTAAATAACATCCGGATGGTCAATACGCTGCACTGGCTTGTTGGTGGGCACCACGATAACGGGCAGATTGTAAATCTTCAAGAACTCGTCTTCTTCCGTCTTAGCCGTACCGGTCATACCGGAGAGCTTGTTATACATACGGAAGTAGTTCTGGAAGGTAATCGTCGCGAGCGTCTGGGATTCGCGCTGAATCTTTACGCCCTCTTTCGCTTCAATAGCCTGATGCAGGCCATCGGAATAACGGCGGCCTTCCATGAGACGGCCCGTGAATTCATCGACAATGATGACTTCATCATTGCGCACCACATAATCGCGGTCACGCTTCATGAGCGCCTTAGCTCTGAGCGCTGCCGTAAAGCAGTGGGACTGTTCGATATTTTCCGGGGCATACAGATTCGTAATGCCCAGCATTTTTTCAATCTTGGGAATGGCATTATCGGCCGGCGCTACCGTCTTCTGCTTCTCATCAACGGTGTAGTCCTCGCCCTCTTTGAGGGTGGCTACTGCCCGGGCCATGGTGGCATACATATCCGTAGACTTGGCACCGGGGCCGGAAATAATCAGCGGCGTACGCGCTTCATCGATGAGGATGGAGTCCACTTCATCGACGATGGCATAGTTGAGCTCACGCTGTACCATCTGGTCCTGATGGATAACCATGTTGTCGCGCAGATAGTCAAAACCGAATTCATTGTTGGTACCGAAGGTCACATCGCAGCTATAAGCATACTTGCGTTCCGGGAAGTCCATATCGTGCACCACGAGGCCAACAGTGAGGCCCAGGAAGCGGTAGAGCTTACCCATTTCCTCGCTGTCGCGGCGGGCCAGATAGTCATTTACCGTAATGACATGGACGCCCTTGCCCGTCAGCGCATTGAGGTATACCGGCAGTGTTGCCACCAGCGTCTTACCTTCACCGGTACGCATTTCTGCGATACGGCCTTCATGCAGGCACATGCCGCCAATCATCTGTACATCAAAGTGGCGCATACCGAGCGTACGGCGGGATGCTTCGCGGACTACCGCAAAGGCCTCCGGCAGCAAGTCATCCAAAGTCTCGCCATTTGCCAGACGCTCCTTGAATTTTCCTGTATAACCCGTCAGCTTGTCGTCCGTCAGATTTGCCATCTGTGGCTCCAGGGCATTGATTTTTTCGACAACCTCGCGATAACGGGCAATCTCTTTATCGTTATTGTCGCCTAAGAATCTTTTGAGAAATCCCAGCAAACAAAATCACTCCTAACATTAAAAATAAACCTACCTTACAATATTAACAAAGACAGGTACATAAGTCAATTAAGGCCAGCTTATAAAAAAAGCGGCTGAACTGCTGAAAAAGACACAGTCCAACCGCCAAAGGGAATTAATTGTTGTTTATCTACGCCGAAATGCAGGATGCAGTCTTCATGCCTATAAGACCTTCCGATAAACATAGCGGGCAATCACAAGCTGCAGAGCCACGAGCCCGGCCAGCAGGCCGAAGGCTGCGTAAAGGCTGGTGGCATGAGCCAAGGCGCCGATGGCTGCAGGGCCCATGAGGATGCCCAGATACCCCAGCGTGCTCACCGCAGGCACCGCCAGGCCGATGGGCATATCCTTCTGCTTACCCAACAGGGAGAAGAACACCGGCACGACATTGGCACTGCCCACACCGATAGCGAAGAAGCCTGCGTACAGCAGCCAAGCCTGGGGCGCAAAAATCACGGCGAGGAATCCCGCAAAGGCCAGCACACTGCCGCCTAAGATAATGATTTTCTGCCCCATTTTCTGTACCAGCTTATCCCCCACCAGACGCATCGTCAGCATGGCGGCGGAAAAGACCGTAAAGCCCGTGCCCGCCATTGACATGTCAAAGCCTCGCACCGTAGTCAGGAACACACCACTCCAGTCCATGATGGCGCCTTCCACCAGAAAGGCAATGCAGGCGATAACACCCACAAATGCCACGATGCCTTTGGGTACAGCCAGCATCTTGCCACCAGCTTCCCCGCCATAGGGCAGTAAAAAGCGGGCAAAGAACAGAATCACCGTCACCATAATGCCTGTGGCAATCAAAGTAGAAACCGTGGGGGTAAATCCCAGTCCGCCTACCCAGACGCCAAACAGCCCCGCCCCTGCAAAACCGCCTACGCTCCAAAGGCCGTGCATGCCGGACATCAGCCGTTTGCCCGCAGCTTTTTCCACGATAACAGCCTGCACATTGGCCACCACATCAATACAACCCATAATGGCGCCAAAGAGCAACAATACGGGTATAGCCAGCAGGATATCACTGACCTGGCTCAGCAGGAACAGCAGCAGGGCAAAGGCAATGCTGGAAAAGGTCAGCACCTTTCTACAGCCCAGCCTTACGGCTGCCGCGCCGGACAGGGGCATGGTCAGCAGGGAGCCGATGCCGATACAGAGCAGCAACAGTCCCAAAATATCCTCCCCAATCGCCAATCTCTGGCGTAATAACGGCACCAGCGGTGCCCAGGAGGCCGCACCAAAACCGCCGATAAAAAACACGGCCCTCGTGGCATGCTGTGTCCAAACATCTGCCGGATTAAACTCCGCTTCCCGGAGTGATTGTGTCATTTCCATAAAATCCTCTCGTCGAATTAAAAATCGTGGGCTATAGGCTCGCCATGTGCAAAGGTATAGATTTTGGCGAAGCCGATTTCATTGACCAGGATTTCCCAGGCGTCGCGCATATGATCCGCCAGATATTTCGTGGAATGGGCATCGGAGCCAATGGTGATAATCTTACCGCCCAAATCCTTATACAAGCGCAAAATATCACGGGAAGGCATGGTATCATCAAGGCCGTAATGCCAGGACGATGTATTAAGTTCAATCCCCTTGCCGTCTGCGATGGCCAGCTTTAATATTTCCGCCACCATATCCCGAACCGCGGCAAAGGGATATTTGCCCTGCTTGTCATAGCGGCTGATCAGATTCACATGGGCCAGCACAGAATAATGCTTGAAAGCCTTAATCACGTTGTACATTTCCTGATAATATCGCTCATTGTATTCTTTCTGCGTCCGCCCCTGCTGAAACTCCTGATTCCAAAATTCCTTGTTCTCCACCTGATGGATGGAGAGCAAAACGAAATCCAGCTCCTGTTCATACCGGGCAAAGAGTTCCTCATAGCGGTGAATCGTCCCCGTCTGCACGCCAAATTCCAAGCCGCAGCGCAGGTTAATCTCCCGGCTGAATTCATCGCGCAAGCGGCGGAACTTGGCAAAATACGCCGGATAATCCACATTAGCCAAGGGCTGCTGCTCCTCTATGGCCAGCCCGATGCCGTCACCGGGCCGATACACGATATCGCCCTCCGTCCAATCCTTTTTGACACCATAGTCCACATGGTCGGTGATGCAAAGCTCGTCCAGCCCCAGATCGATGGCCTTTTTGACCTGTTCCTCCATCAATTCCTGGGAATCATCACTGAATTCCGTATGCACATGATAATCTGCCAGCATCTTAACAGCCTCCCTCAGCGCAAATCAATTCTCTTCCTATCTGCTGTAGCCCCGCCACATAATCCTGTGCAAAAGAGACGCTAAGCTCTACCTGCGGCAGCAATTCGCGGGGCAGTTCCTGTTGACATTCCGTCAGGATTCCAGCCAACTCGCCTTCCGTCAGTCCTTCCCGGTAAATCGCTAACCGATGGGGATTCCAATACCGCACCAGCCGGATGATTTCCGTGGCCGCCATCCGGGAAAAATCGCCTTCCTGATAGGACTCACCAGACGAAAAACGGCAGCCCACTTCCCCGGCAATACCATCCCGGCCTGTATAAAGTCTGCCACCCAGCAAAATCCCCGCTCCTGGCGGATAGCCGTGGGGCCAGTAAAGGCCGACAATGGTTTCCTCATCAGCGTTTGGGCAAGCCCTGCCGTACCCGCTCACCGCCGCATTGATATCATTGCAAAAATGGACCGGTAAGCCCAGCTTTTTTGACAAGTCAAATGTCAAAGTCAAATCCCGCAGCTCAGGATAGTCAATAACCAGCATTTTGCCTGCCACTTCCACACCGGGCATCCCCAGCAGTATCTGGCAGACTTCAGGAAATTCCTTGCTGGCTTCTTGCAGTTCCGCCAGCAAAACCGCTTCCGTAATCTCAACAGGAAACACATCCTTCTGCCAGATAATTTCCCCCAGCAGGTTTTCCACGGCCAGCACCAGCTTATCCCGGCCCTGCTCCTCAAACATATAGAGCAATAGCACCAGCTTCCGGTTGCGGCAGTAAGCAAACTTCTGGGCTGGTCTGCCGCCCGCCTCTCCAGGAACTGCCGCCTCCACTGTTTCGGCCACACCTGCTTCCACCAATTCTTTCAACAAAGCGTTGACGGTCACCACACTGAATCCCGAAGCCTCAGCTAACTGCGGTTTGGTTGCCTGACCCAAGTCCATCAGTGCCTGCTGCAGAATCTGCATATTGGCCCTGCGTATATCTTTTTTATCCATGCTTCAAACCTCAAAAAAGTGTGTTTATAAAGTAACTTTATAAACACACTTTAACATAATGTTTTTGACTTGTCAAAACTAACTTTTTGCAACGATAATATCTATCTTCCCCCTGATATACATCATATTATCAAAGGTGGCATTGCTGTTGTCCGTTCTTTTATGCTTTATTTGTCCTTGTCCTTATGCGCCTTTTTCCATTCTTCGGCATATTTTTTCCGCGCTTCCGCCTTATCCTTCTGGCGCTTCTCGTATTCCTTCTGCGAAATGGCCTGCAGGTATTCGTCCGGAATACGGCTCACGGCCTTGGGCTGCAGACGGTAAAGCTCGGCAAAATCAGCCTTGGCCTGCTCCGTGTTGCCCTGTTCATCTTCAATGACCGCCGCCAAATAATAGGAAACTGCGTTCTTTTTGTCAATTTCCTTCGCTTGGGCGATATCTGCCAGCGCCTTGTCCAGCTCGCCCAGCATATGATAGATGTCGGCCCGGTTCAAATAGGTGTAGATGTTCTTATTGTCCGCAGCTACCGCCTTATCCGCTTCGCTGAGCGCTCCGGCAAAGTCACCGCTTACCGCCTTAGCCCGGGCGTTGATGGCCTGACTTTCCGCCAGATTGTCCATATTGCGGCTGGCCAAGACCCGCTGCATCTGCGCCAACGCCTTGTCGCCCTGACCGTAATCACTGTAGGCGTCCGCATTCTCCCGCAGCTTCTTGACCGCCTTGCCGTCAGCGTTTAACACTTCTTCTCGTCGTTCGGCCAGCTTCTGGTTCCGCTTACTTTCTTCAGCCAGCATCTTGTTACGGGCACCGCTGGCCGCTTCCCCGGCATAGGCTCTTTCCACCAGGGACTGGAGTTTTGCTCCGGCCTGCGCCTTTACTAGAAACTTCTGCAGCAGCGCATTCACCCTGTCATTCGAAAGACAGGTCAGATTCCCCTGCCCATCCTGACGGAAATTCCAGCCCGTGATGCTGTCGTAATCATGGAAGGCCTTGGCCAGCGCACCAGCCACCAGATAAGCCGTTTCCGCTGTATTGTCGTAATCCTCGGAAGTGGACTCTGCCGAAAGCAGCTTTTCCCCATCCACATAGATGTCCTTCCTATCCTTTACCGTCACATGTGCGCAGCCATAATCGGACATCATCTGCGCCAGCTTGTCTTCCCGCAGTTTCGTCTCGGGATGGTCGCTGTAGCTTTCCCGCTCCTGCCGCTTGGTGTCCGGGTCTTGATATTCCAGGAAATTCTGCGTTTCATAGGTCAGGTAGTAGGCCATGCGGGCCATGGCCGCAGCTCCGCCGCCGGGATTGAAACCGGCACTGGCCATCAGGTAAAAGCCGCCCTCGTCGGCCTCGTACTCTGTGGGCAACGTGATGTTCTTGGCAATGGAATAGTTCACCAAACCGTTGAGCTTATTCCAGTCCATGGAGTTGGTATCCATATTAATCATGCTCATGCCCATGTACTGCGCCACCGCCTGGGCATAATTCTTGGCACTGTGCTGTTCGAGGCCATGCGTCATTTCATGGGCGAATACCGACGCCAGCTCATCCGGTTCCATATTAAGACCCCGCACCAAGGCCCGGTTGATGCTGATGTAATTGGTAGGATAGCAGGCGGCATTGAAATCCTTGCTGTCGTTCACGGCCCAGACAAAGGGCAGGGAATTGACCTTGAGCACATAGTTCCCCTTCGCCAGCAGCTGTGCCATGACGGAATTCACCACCTGCACATCGTTGTCATTGCCATCAAGGCCATTCTTCTGCACATCCTGAATCCGACTCTGCACCTGGGCATTGACATCATTGCCCAGCGCCAGAATGCCTGCCAGACTGGACTTATAGGCCGCATAAACGCCCAAGGCCTGCGCTGCTGCCCCCCAGGCATCCACCGCCTCCGCTTTGGGCAGCGGCGCCGCCACACTTATTCCCAAGGCCCCCATCACGATAAGAGCCGTCAATTTTTTATGCCATTTGCTATTCTTCCACAAAAAAATCACCTCATATCCATAAGCATTTGCTTTATTCTACCACAAATTGATTAGAAATAGCTGAAAACACTTCGGATATGAGGTGATTTTATTCAGAAAAGAATTGGCTTATTTCGTATGGTTAAAGGCTGCCTTGCCTGGATAAACGGCACTCTTGCCCAGTTCTTCCTCAATGCGCAGCAACTGATTGTATTTCGCTACGCGCTCGGAACGAGACGGAGCACCGGTCTTAATCTGGCAGGTATTGAGGGCCACTGCCAAGTCGGCAATGGTGGTGTCCTCCGTCTCGCCGGAACGATGAGAAACCACAGCGGTGTAACCGGCCTTATGGGCCATCTTGATGGCTTCCAATGTTTCCGACAGCGTGCCAATCTGATTGAGCTTAATGAGAATGGAATTGCCGCAACCCATGTCGATACCTTTTTTCAGGCGCTTCGTATTGGTGACAAAGAGGTCATCACCGACCAGCTGAACCTTGTCCCCAAGCTCTTTGGTCATCTTCTGCCAGCCTTCCCAGTCTTCTTCATCCAGACCATCTTCGATGGAGTAGATGGGATATTTTTCAATCAGGGACTTCCAGTGGGCAATCAGTTCATCAGAAGTATACTCCCGGCCGGACTTCGGCTGCTTGTAATGGCCCTTGCCCTTCTCACTCTTCCATTCAGAAGATGCCGCATCCATAGCCAGCACAAAATCCTTGCCCGGCTCATAACCGGCATCCCGAATAGCCTGCAAGATGTGTTCAATGGCATCTTCATCGGATTTCAAATCCGGTGCAAAGCCGCCTTCATCCCCAACAGACGTGGTATTGCCTTCCTTCTTCAAGAGTTTCTGCAGCGCATGGAATACCTCTGTGGACCAGCGCAGTGCTTCGCGGAAAGTGGGCGCGCCCGCCGGCATAATCATAAACTCCTGCGTGTCCACAGAATTGGTGGCATGTGCGCCGCCATTTAAGATGTTCATCATCGGCACCGGCAGCTGATTGCCATTCAGACCGCCGAAGTAGCGATAGAGGGAAATGTCCTGCGCCGCAGCTGCCGCTTTGGCGGCTGCCAGAGACACGGCCAGAATGGCATTGGCACCCAGATTGGATTTGTCCTCTGTACCGTCCAGCTCCAGCATAATGCCATCCACAGCATAACCATCGGCTGCATCCACACCAATAAGTGCAGGCGCAATCTTCTCGTTGATATTGGCCACGGCCTTGGAAACGCCCTTGCCGCCAAATTTATCTTTATCGCCATCCCGCAGTTCCAAAGCCTCGAACTCACCGGTGGATGCCCCGCTAGGCGCTGCCGCCCTTCCCCGGGAACCATCCGCCAGTACCACTTCAGCTTCCACCGTAGGATTGCCCCGGGAATCAATAATCTCCCGGCCAATAACCTGCATGATTTGCAAATAATCCTTCATGGATATCCTCCTTATCTTCAACAAATGAATCTTACAAATCCATTATAATATAATCGATAAAGATTTTCAATATCATAAATCTCGCAAAAAAAATACATTTTTTCTTTTTTTGTAACTCAAGTTACATATTCTTTTCATAAAACTTTGCTATTATAAGGATGTCGATAAGAACTGCTTGGTTAATCCCCCAGGCTGGTGTTCTTATTGATTCCCTAGACAAGAAGGAATATCCCACCCTTCTTGCTTCCCATTTCTCAAATTTTTTATCATCCCTTCCCTAGAGGGCCACGGAGTCAATCCCACTCCGTGGCCTTTTGTTATGCCTATGACACAAAGACCACATAAAAAAAGGTTCTGACCAATCAACTGACCGGTCAGAACCTTTTGGCTATTCCCTTATCCATAATTCCCTTTCCCGCCATCTCCTCACAGCGAGTCTAGCATTTTAATCCCTTCATCAGCCTTTGGCATCAAGCCGTCGTACTGGCTGAAACCGTATTCCCCAGCAGATGCTGCTGTTCCAGTACGCTCGTGCCATCCAGTTTGGCTTCGGAAATCACACGGTTTCCTTCCACCTTCAGAATGACCAGCGAACCATCCGCCAGCAGTTTGGTCAGGGTCACTGCCCCCACACCACTTTCCACTTCGGAATCCGCTGCAGCCTCGCTCGATGTCAGCTTAGCCAGAATCTGGCCAAAAGTTCCCGCCGCCGAATGCAGATTGTAATCGGTTCTGGCTTTGGCTTCCTGCTGCCAGTAATTGAGGCTGCTGGTTGACGCAATCGTATTAATACTCATGCGTATCCTCCTTTCCACAAACGTCAGAAAAAATCCTGCATCTATACTATCGTATAAATGCAGGATTAATTAATAGCTAATCACAAATTTTAATGAAAATTTAATTTGTTGTGCACGAAGAAAAATTCTTATTCAAACTCAATGGTTGCAGGCGGCTTGCCCGTGCAGTCGTACATGACGCGGTTGACGCCCTTGACTTCGTTGACGATACGCGTGGTAACCGTCTGCAGAACTTCCCAGGGAAGCTGTGCGCTTTCCGCCGTCATAAAGTCAGAAGTCATAACCGCCCGCAGGGCAATGGCGTAATCATAGGTACGACCGTCACCCATAACGCCAACGGAGCGCATATTGGTAAGCGCGGCAAAATACTGGCCCAGATTCTTGTCAGCACCGGCTTTAGCCACTTCTTCACGGTAGATGGCATCCGCTTCCTGCACGATTTTGACCTTTTCTTCCGTAACCTCACCGATGATGCGGATGCCAAGCCCCGGCCCTGGGAACGGCTGACGGCTCACGAGATATTCGGGAATGCCCAGTTCACGGCCGGCGTTGCGCACTTCATCCTTAAAGAGCAGGCGCAGAGGCTCCACGATTTCCTTGAAGTCCACAAAATCCGGCAGGCCGCCCACGTTGTGATGGGATTTAATCACAGCCGATTTACCCAGACCGCTTTCGATAACATCCGGATAAATCGTGCCCTGCACGAGGAAGTCCACTGCACCAATCTTCTTGGCTTCTTCCTCAAACACACGGATAAATTCCTCGCCGATAATCTTGCGCTTGGCTTCCGGCTCCGTTACGCCTTTGAGCTTAGCATAGAAACGGTCCTTAGCATTTACGCGGATAAAGTTCACATCATAGGGACCGTTTTCACCAAACACTGCCTCTACCTGGTCACCTTCATCTTTGCGCAAGAGGCCATGGTCAACGAACACACAGGTCAGCTGCTTGCCGATGGCCTTGGACATGAGGACAGCTGCCACAGACGAATCCACGCCGCCGGACAGAGCGCAGAGCGCCTTGCCACCACCGATTTTTGCCTTGAGTTCCGCAATGGTCTTTTCCACGAAGGAATCCATCTTCCAGTCACCGGCACAGCCGCAAACATTGTAGACGAAGTTCTTGAGCATGGTCTGCCCCTGCACCGTATGCATAACTTCCGGATGGAACTGCACGGCATAGAGGTTTTCCGCCGCATTTTCCATGGCGGCCACCGGACAAACAGGAGTATCTGCCGTAACCTTGAAAGAAGCCGGGGCACTGGCGATATAATCCGTATGGCTCATCCAGCAGATGGTCTTGGCCTCCACACCCGCAAAGAGCTTCGAAGCCTGCTCTTTGATGGTGACTTCCGTCTTGCCGTATTCGCTGGTAGGTGCCGTATCCACCTTGCCGCCCAGCTTATGGGCCATCAGCTGGGAACCATAGCAGATGCCCAGCACCGGAATGCCCAGCTTAAAGAGTTCTTCGCTGCAAGTAGCCGAATCTTCCTTATACACGCTGTTGGGGCCGCCAGTGAGGATAATGCCCTTGGGTGCCATTTCCCGAATCGCATCCAAAGACAATGTATGCGGATGTACTTCGCAATACACATGGTTTTCCCGCACCCGCCGGGCAATCAGCTGATTGTACTGCCCGCCGAAATCCAACACCAAAATCATTTCATTTGCCGGCTTGCTCAAAATATCTTCCTCCTGTTTTCTATATGTCCATAAAGCTTTTTAACGATTATATCATAAGGACACACGAATTAAAAGCGGTCAGCATATTTTCAACAAAGAACTAAAAAAATTGTTTTATTCCTGTATACAGCTGAATATCTGCCTATATGACCATCTTTCTCCTTAATCCTCCCATTTTCTTCGCTTGCCTGGACGTTGGGAACTTGCTATAATAGCACCGTTGTGACATAGGGATGTTTCCTTAATCGGTAATATTTTTATTCTCACAGCGAGCGTACTGATTTTATATAGAGCTTTTATCCTAACCGGGTGAAGCATTCCCAACTTTTACCTGCCATTCCCCATGGCAGGATTTTTTTATATAAAACTCAAAAAGGAAAAGCCGCAGGCACGATAACCTGCGGCTTTTATCATAATAATTCCTTTACCTGTAAAGCTTCCCCACTTTATTTCACAAAGAAAGGCATGTGTGTCATCACTTCCCCAAGTGACAATTGCTATTATACGATTGAATATTACCAAGGACAATACCACCAAAGTATATAATATGAGTCATTCTACTACTTTGGTGGTAGTCCCAATCAAAATAGCGAAACGTGCTTAGCAACGTTCATACTTTTTACACATGGCTTTCAGTTCTGCCGGTTCGAGTTCCAGCAAATAATCCGGCTTCAGACACCACTTCCAGTTGAGTCCTACAGTGCCTGGCGTATTCATGCGGCCGCGCTCGTCAAGTCCGAGCAAATCCTGCATGGGCGCAATGGCCAATCTGGCCTCGCTCGCATAGGCAAATTTCAGCAGCCCTTTGGCAATCTCCTTGGGTCTGTCCATCGGCTTGTTCAGCAGGGCGGCCACCGCAGCCCGGGTGGCTTCATCGATGTCCTGCTTGTACCAGCCCACGGTGGTATTGTTGTCGTGGGTGCCGGTATAGACAATGCTGTTTTCCGGAGCCACAAAGCCTAACCGCCCCTGTTCGTTGAAGTGCAGGGTAAAGTGCAGAACTTTCATGCCCGGGAAGCCGCAGTCCTCCCGCAGGGCTTCCACTTCGTCGGTGATAATGCCCAAATCCTCCGCCACGATTTCGAGTCCCGGAACTTCCTTGCGGATGATGTCAAAGAATGCCTTGCCCGGGCCCTTACGCCAATGGCCGTTAATGGCCGTTTCCGCTTTGCCATCCACTTCCCAATAGGACTCGAAGCCCCGGAAATGGTCGATACGCACGATGTCCACCAGCCGATGCAGATTTTCAAAGCGCTTCTTCCACCAGGCATAATTTTCCTTCTCCATGGCCTTCCAGTCATACTGGGGATTCCCCCAAAGCTGACCGTTCGCACTGAAGTAATCGGGGGGAACGCCCGCCACGGTCTTGGCCGTGCCATCTTCGTTCAAGTCAAAGAGTTTCTGGTTGGCCCAGACATCCGCACTGTCATGGGAAATGAAGATAGGCATATCTCCCATGATTTTAATGCCCTTGCTGGCTGCATATTCGTGAAGCTTGCTCCATTGTTTATGGAAGATAAACTGCACGAACTTGGCATAGCCCACATTCTCCTCCAGCCGCTCAGCCAGTTTCGCCAAGGCTTTTTTATCGCGGCTCTTGATGGGTTCCGGCCATTCATACCAAGCCTTATACTTAAAGTCCTTCTTGGCCGCATCAAAGAGAGCATAATCATCCAGCCAGCTGGCAGCTTCCTCGGTAAAGGCCTGGAACTGACCTTTTATCTCCACATCTTTGCTCTTCTGGAAAGCCAGCCATGCCTTCTTGAAGCATTTTTGCTTGAAGGAGATAACCCGCTCAAAGTCGATAAAGGAGGATTTGCTGGCATAAGGCATCTTTACTTCGGCCGGTGTCAGCCAGCCCTGCTCTAACAATTCATCCACATCAATGAGCAGCGGATTTCCCGCAAAGGCCGAGGGTGACTGATAGGGTGAGTACCCAAAGCCCACCGGCCCCAAGGGTAGAATCTGCCAAACTTTCTGTCCGGCTTCTGCCAAAAAGTCTACAAACTTATAGGCTTCTTTGCCCATATCCCCAATACCGTACTTAGATGGCAGGCAGGTGGGATGCAGCAGGATGCCAGCCCCCCGCTCGTATTTCCGGGGCAGTGGCTCATATTCGAGCAGTCTTGCCGTCAGCGGCGGCATTTTCACCGTCAGCTTGCCCCGTACGGAAACAAGTTTTTCGACCTTCACACCTTCCACCGCCACCATATCCGCAAACTGCCCATCGGCAAAGTCGCTGATATCCAGCGTGACGGTATGGGACTCACTGCGGCTGCGATTAAAGACAGCGATAAAGGCGCCGCTGTCCGCATCAGCACCGAATACATCATGACCACTGCGCACCACCCGGGCAAAGGCCAGAACATCTCCTTCTGCCGTCAGGGACAACAATTCACCGGTCTGGAGGGCATCGTGTTCATTGCGGGCCTTGATGATGGTGCGGTAATATTCCCGCAGTTCCTCATCGCCGCCCTGCCATTTGTAAGGCCGGCGGTTCGTGGGGTCCTTGAACCCTTCCATGCCGATTTCATCCCCATAATAGATGCAGGGGACACCGGGATAAGCCATCTGGAATAGCGCCGCCATCTTGAGACGTGCCTTGCCTATCTTGTACATTTCCGGCGTGAGTTTTGCCCGGCATTGTTCAACGGCCGGCATGCCGTCGTAATAGGGCGTTTCCCCTAAGAGGGTAATAGCTCGCTGCACATCATGACTGCCAATCAGATTCATCATGGCGTAGAAATTTTCCCGCGGATAATTTTCCCGCAGACTGTTCAGCTGCAGCATGGTATTATGAGCTGTCACATATCCGAGCAGATAATCCAGCAAAATCTTGCGGAAGGGATAATTCATGGCCGAATCCATTTCCTGACCGCAAAGATATTTTCTAGGCGTGCCATAGGCGATTTTGTTGGAAGCATCCTCCCAAACCTCGCCTATCATCACGGCATCCTTATCTGTCTTTTTGAGCTCTGCATAGAATCCCTGCGAGAATGGTTCCGGCAATTCATCGATAACATCCAGACGCCAGCCCGCAATCCCTTCGCTCAGCCAGTGATGAAGCACACTGTCCGGGGCACGGTAAATGAAATCCATATAGGACGGGTTGGTTTCCGTTACATTGGGCAAAGTGTCAAAGTTCCACCAGCAATCGTACTCATAGGGGAAATTGCGGAAATTATACCATTCATAATAGGGCGATTTTTCTGACTGAAAAGCACCTACACCTTCATACTTCCCCTTGCGGTTGAAGTACCGGCTGTTGCTGCCTGTATGGCTGAACACACCATCGAGAATGATGCGGATGCCCTTCTTTTTCGCCACTTCCACAAAATCCCGGAACTCCTCATTCGTGCCCAAGATGGGGTCAATCTTATGGTAATCCCCGGTATCATAATGATGATTGCTCTCGGATTCAAACACCGGATTGAGGTAAATAACGCTGATGCCCAGTTCCTTCAAATAGTCAAGCTTGGCCATGATGCCGGCAATATTGCCGCCATAGAAGTCATAAGATACGATTTCCTTGGTGTCCGGGTCCTTGTAGTAGCAAGGGTCATCTGTCCAGCTGGCATGGTAAACAGCACCTTCTTTTTCGATGAGCTTATCTCCCTGACGATAAAACCGGTCGGGGAAAATCTGGTACATCACCGCATGCTTGAACCAGTCCGGAGTCTTTGCGCCCTTGTTGTAGACGGTAATCTGATAGGATGGCGGCACATTGGGATAAACACCACCGCTGCCCCCCAAATGCTCCATATTGTTGCCATAATAACAGGTACCATCACTGCAGGAAATAATGAAATAATACCAGAGCAGACAGCCCTTTGCCGGCATCTCCACTTCCAGAGAATAGTAACGGACCTCTGCTTCCTGAGGGTCTTTGGTGGTCAATGGCAAAAGTTTTTCCCCTTGTTGGTCCTGCCAAAGTCGCAGCAATACCTGATTAATCTGCTGCTTTGACTTAATCTGCAGCCCCAGTCTCACCTTGCTCCCTGCCTCAGCAGCCCCTATCGGACTGCGATAGTACACGTTATGGGAGTTATGTTCAACTTCATTGCGTACAAGCAACCTAACCCCTCCTTTTTTTGCGGTTAAGGGCGGCAAATGCTTGCCGCCCCGTACAACCTAATCCTTATTTATTTGCCAGCTGCTCATAGAGCTTCTTATATTCCTTAGCCGAATTATCCCAGCTGAAGTCCGTTGCCATAGCGTTGTGAACGATATGGTTCCATTCTTCGTAGTTTTCATAGGAACTCAGGGCACGCTTCAGCGCATACATCATCTCATGCGCGTTGTAGTCGCTGAAGACGAAGCCATTACCTGTCTGGGTGTACTTGTCATACTGCTGCACCGTATCCTTGAGGCCGCCCGTCTCACGTACTACAGGAATCGTACCGTAGCGCATTGCTACAATCTGGCCGATACCGCAGGGTTCGTAATTGGAAGGCATCAGGAAGATATCCGCACCGGCATAGATGCGCTGTGCCAGTTCATTGGAGAACTTGATGTTGCCGGACACCTTGTGCGGGAAGCGCCATGCCAGCCCCTTGAACCAGTCTTCATATTCCTTGTCGCCGGTACCCAGCACGATGAACTGGATATCCTCATGCATGAGGATTTCATCCATCATACGCACGATGAGGTCAAGGCCCTTGGCGGCTACCAGACGGGAAACCAGAGCGACAACCGGCGTACGGCGGCCTTCCGGCAGACCCAGCATCTTCTGCAGGGCAACCTTGTTGTCCATCTTGCGGTCCTGGCTGTCCACATCATAGGTTTCAAAGAGGTTCTTATCCGTCATCGGATTGTACACATCATAGTCGATGCCGTTGACGATGCCAAAGAGGTCATCCCGGCGGCTGCGCAGCAGGCCGTCCAGATGCTCACCGAAGTATTCATACTGAATTTCCTGTGCGTAGGTCTTGCTGACGGTGGATACATAGTCGGCATAAATGATACCGCCCTTCATGAAGTTCACCGCATCGTAGAATTCCAAATCGCCGTTGTTGAAATACTTCCAGTCAAGTCCGAGTACATCCTCCATGACATTCTTGGGGAACACACCCTGATATTTGAGATTGTGAATCGTATACAGCGTCTTGATTTTCTGATAGCGTTCATCATCCATGTGCTCCAGCTTCAGGAACACATTCACGAGACCTGCATGCCAGTCATTGCTGTGAATGACATCGGGCCAGAAGTCCATAGCCGGCAGGAGGTTGAGTACCGCACGGCTGAAGAAGGAGAAACGCTCGGCATCATCGTCATAACCATAGAAGCCTTCACGATTATAGTACTCCTGATTATCTACGAAATAATAGGTTACGTTGTTGTAAACCAGCTTGTCCAGACCGACATACTTGCTGCGCCAGGCAACTTCGAGTTCGCCGTCATAAACATGTTCCATCTGGTCTACAAATTCCTTGGCAATCGCACCATACTTCGGCATGATTACCCGAATATCCACGTCTTCTTTCAAAAGTGCTTTGGGCAAAGACCCGGCCACGTCAGCCAAGCCCCCCGTCTTGACAAAAGGTACAGCTTCCGATGCTACATAAAGAACTTTCATTTCGGATTTCCTCCCTAACCTTTAAGCGTATGTTTCTAAGCATTAACCGCGGCTTCCTCCAGCGGAGTTTTGACCGCCCTCTTGCGAGTCGCAGTTTTAGATGCTGCCTTGGCCTTGGTGTTTGCCTTGGCTTTTGGCGCCTTGACTGCTGTGGTTTTCTTACTTGCCTTTTTCGTCGTTGTTTTCGCTGCCGTCTTTTTGGCAGTCCCTCTTTTCACCTTGGCTGCAACTTCTGTGGAATCTTTTTCCCCATCAACTGCAAAACCTCTGGCCTCCACCTGTTCATTCACCTCGGGAAAGGAGGCATTCGAGCCATCCTGCCGCTTGAGACGCAGATAAATGGTGGAAAGTGGCGGGATGGTCAGCTTAATGGACTGTTCCCGATTGTGCCAGGGTACATCCTGGCTCTGGATTTCCCCTGCATTCTTCACGCCGCTGCCACCGAAGTCTTCCCCATCGGAGTTAAAGACCTCGATATAGCTGCCCTTGGCCGGTACGCCAATGCGGTAATCCTGATGGACTTCCGGCGTAAAGTTGCTGATGCAGATAACAAAGTCATTGCTATCCTCCGCCTTGCGGATAAAGGAGACAATGCTGTTGTTATTGTCGTTGGGGTCAATCCACTGGAAGCCATTCCAGTCAAAATCAACCTGCCAAAATGCACGGGTATCTACATAGAATTTATTGAGCGTCCTGGAATAGGCCTGCATCTTTCTATGCATATCAAATTCCTGTACCAGATGCCAGTCCAGACTGTCATCGAAGTTCCACTCGGCAAACTGAGCGAACTCACCGCCCATAAAGAGGAGCTTCTTGCCGGGATGGGCCATCCAGTACCCGAAGAATCCTCGCAAGCCTGCAAATTTCTGCCAGTAATCACCGGGCATCTTACTGATGAGGGAACATTTGCCATGTACGACCTCATCATGGGACAGGGGCAGGACAAAGTTCTCGGAGAAGGCATACATGAAGGAGAAGGTCACCTTGTCATGGTTCCATTTACGATAAATGGAATCCAGGCTCACATACTTCAGCATGTCATTCATCCAGCCCATGTTCCACTTGTAGTTAAAGCCCATACCGCCCATATAGACGGGTCTGGAGATAAGCGGCCAGGATGTGGATTCCTCGGCAATCATCAGGGCCTGCGGATGGAATTTGAAGATGGCTTCATTGAGCTTGCGCAGGAAATCCATGGCTTCCAGATTCCCTGTATCGCCGTACTTGTTGGGCACCCATTCCCCGTCCTTGCGGCCATAGTCCAGATAGAGCATATTGGCTACTGCGTCAATGCGCAGGCCGTCAATATGGAATTCCTCAAACCAGAACATCGCGTTGGATATGAGGAAGCTCTGCACTTCTGTGCGGCCGTAGTCGAAGTTGGTGGTTCCCCACTCCCAGTTCTCCGCCCGCTGCTCATTGTCAGACTCGTAGAGGTTCTGGCCATCAAAGTGGCGCAGCCCCTGCTCGTCCTTGCAGAAGTGTCCCGGCACCCAATCCATGATGATGCCGATGCCATTCTGATGGGCGCGGTCCACGAGATAACGGAAGTCATCCGGGGTGCCATAACGGCTGGTCACTGCATAATAGCCGGTAGCCTGATATCCCCAGGAACCATCAAAGGGATGCTCACAAAGGGGCATGAACTCAATATGGGTGTAGTTCATGTCTTTGACGTAATCAATGAGCTGGTCAGCAGCCTCCCGGTAGGAGAGATATTCCCCATCTTCCCCCCTGCGCCAGGAGCCTAAATGCACCTCATAAGTCAGCATGGGACGGTCGTAAGACGCTTCCCGGTTCTTCTGAACCTTCCAGGCATCATCGCCCCACTTGTAGTGGTTCATGTCAAAGGTGCGGGAAGCCGTATCCGGCTTCTTTTCCGCATAGAACCCGTACGGGTCGGCCTTCATGATATGCGGGCCTCCCCACTGGGGCTCAATGGCGTACTTATAAAGTTCGCCTTCCTTCAATTTTTCCACAAAGGCCACCCAGATTTCCCCATCACCGATCTTGTGCATGGGTGTTACCCGGGTATCCCAGTTGTTGAAGTCCCCCACTACACTGACGGACTTGGCATGGGGTGCCCAAACTGCAAAGCGGATGCCTTTCTTGCTGCCCTGCTTTGCAAAATGCGCCCCCAGCATTTCATACGCATGATAGTTTGTGCCCTGATGGAACAAGTACAGGTCAAACTCGCTTAAATCCGAAGTCTTCAAATATTAATCCCCCTTAGCCCCTGAAACTTACGAAATTCTCACGGGTTTAACGTGCCAGATTTCGTTGGCATATTCGTCAATGGTTCTATCCGAGGAGAACTGACCGGAGTTGGCGATATTCATTGCCGAAGAAGTCAGCCAGCCCAGCTTGTTCTTATAGCGGCGCATGATTTCTTCATGACCCCAGGCGTAAGAGCTCAGGTCCTTCAAAATGAAGAATTCATCATTGCCGTGAATCAGGTAGTCATAGAGGGAACGGAAATCGCCATAGGTGCCATCAATGAGCTGGTTCATCACGAAGCGCACCATTTCATTGCTGTTGTATTCGTCCCAGGCAGAATAGGAACCCGTCATGTAATAGGACAGTACCTCCTCTGCCCGCAAACCGAAGATGACGCAGTGGTCATCGCCGCCATGGTCGCCACCGACTGCCTCGCGGATTTCGACGTTGGCGCCGTCCATGGTTCCCAGGGTAATGGCACCATTCATCATAAACTTCATGTTGCCAGTACCGGAAGCTTCCTTGGAAGCCGTGGAAATCTGTTCGCTGACATCAGCAGCAGGATAGACGATTTCACCAATGGATACACCGAAGTTTTCGATAAAGACAATCTTCATCTTATCCTTGATGGTTCTGTCGTTGTTGACCTTTTCCGCCACTGCATTGATCAGGCGGATGGTTTCCTTAGCGATATAATAGCCCGGCGCAGCCTTACCACCGAAGATATAGGTGGTCGGAATCATATCATAGCCCTTATCATTTTTCAGCAGGTCGTACTGATACATGATATGGAGGATATTCATCAGCTGACGCTTGTAGGAATGAATTCGCTTCACCTGGATATCAAAGATACTGTCCGGATTAACCTTGATGAGGTTATGCTCCAGAATATATTTGGCCAGATGTTCCTTGCGCAGGTGCTTGATTTTCCCCAGTTCTGCCAGGAAGGGCTTATCGTTTACATAATCGTTGAGCAAATCCAGCTGTTCCGGATAGCGGTGCCAGCGACGGCTGCCCAAGGTATCATCAATAAGGCCGGCCAGTTCCGGATTAGCTCCCATCAGCCAGCGGCGATGCGTGATGCCGTTGGTCTTGTTGTTGAACATCTTGGGGTTGTATTCATAGAAGTCATGCAGCGTCGAAGCCTTCAGGATGTCGGAGTGAATCTTGGCTACGCCGTTTACACTGTGACCGCCCACGATAGCCAGTCTGGCCATGTGCACCATGCCGTTTTCCAGAATGGACAGGGCCTGAACCTTGGCATCGTTACCCGGATAGCGTTCCCGTACATCTTCGAGATGACGGCGGTTGATTTCCTCGATAATCATGTAGACACGCGGCAGCAGTTCCTTGAACATATCCACCGGCCAAGTTTCGAGGGCTTCCGGCATGATAGTATGGTTGGTGTAAGCGATGGTGTTCTTGGTAATAGCCCAGGCCTCACTCCACTCCAAACCGTATTCATCAATCAGGATGCGCATGAGTTCTGCCACAGCCACTGCCGGATGGGTATCGTTGATATGAATAGCAATTTTCTGGCTGAGGTCATGAATCTTCATGCCCGTCTTGACATAATGGCGTACAATGCTCTGCACGCCGGCAGAGGTCATGAAGTATTCCTGAATCAGGCGCATCTTGCGGCCTTCCCAGGTACTGTCATCCGGGTAGAGATAACGCGTAATACTCTCAACGAAATTACGGTAATCGTTTTTCTGGCGAATCTGTTCCTGCGTGAGATAACCGTAGTCGGAGAAGTCGCGGTTAACTTCCGCATTCCAAAGGCGCAGGTTGTTTACCGTACTGTTATGATAGCCGACAACCGGAACATCATATGGTACAGCCATAACCACCATGGGGTCTTCATGCACGAGTTTCAGGCTGCCATCCGGCATTTCCTTCATATAGGCATTGCCGTAGAACTTGACATCGATGGCCTTATCCGGCTTGCGGTACTCCCAGGCAAAACCATTCTTGAGCCAGTTATCGGGAATCTCAACCTGGTTGCCATTGATGATTTTCTGCTCGAAAAGACCATACTGATAGCGGATGCTGCAGCCGTGGCCCGGCAGATGATGAGCAGCCATGGAATCGATAAAGCAGGCAGCAAGTCTGCCCAAACCGCCGTTGCCCAGACCTGCATCCGGTTCTTCTTCATAGACCTTATCCAAATCCAGCTTGAAATCGCCTAATACATCACGAATAGCTTCTTCCAGCCCCAAATTAATCAGGTTGGACTTCAGCAGACGGCCCATGAGGAACTCAATGGAGAAATAGTAAATCTGTTTCTCTTCACGTTCCATATAAGCCTTGTTCGTCTTAATCCAGTTTTCCGAAATATACTGTTTAGCCGTAGCGGCTACCGTCTGATAGATTTCATTTTCCGTCAGTTCATCCAACTCACGGCCCCACATGATATGGGCGGTAGCGATAAAGCGGGTCTTTAGTTTTTCTTTGAGCTTCTTAAACTCCGCATCGTTAACTTTTTTCTTTGCCAAAAAAAACACTCCCTTTTTTCAGCTTCAACACAACACAAGAAGAGACCGTCATAACTTGGCTTATGCCCGTTATAGGCAGATTGCCTCGTTACAACGGCCTCTCTAATATCAGATTACGACGTTCTTCGTGATAATCAGCGGGTAATTATTAGCACCTTTGAGCCATTTCTCCTTCGAGATAACCACGTTTTTGTCGCAGATGACATTTTCCACCAAGGAATCATCCTGTATATCACATTTTTGCATGATAATGGAATTCTTGATTTTTACGCCCTTGCCTACGGTGACACCTCGGAACAAAATGCTGTTTTCCACTTCGCCGCGAATAACGCAGCCATTGGCAATCAGCGAATTTTTTACCTTTGCTGTCTCCTTATATTGAACTGGGACCTCATCCTTGCCCTTGGTGTAGATGGAATTGTTGCCCATAAAGAGCTCTTCCCAAACCTCCGGCTGTAAAAGATCCATATTCGCTTTGTAATACGCAGCAGTCGAATCCACATGGGCTACGTAGCCATCGTGCTCGCAGGCATAGATGTTATACTCGTTTGCCCGGCGGATGATGCCATCCATCAGGAGATCCTGACCACCATGCTCGTAGGTATAACGCACCAATTCAACAAAAATGCGTTTCTCGATGAGATAAACATTCATCGCTACCTTGGAGTCATCATAAATGGCTGGTTTCTCAGCCAAATCCGTTACCAGTCCGTTTTCTGCTGTTTCCAGAACCACATTGCGGCCCGGCTGCTCTTCCTTTGCCGTGTAGTACACCATCGTGATATCCGCCGAGGTGTTCTGATGGAAGCGCAGCATCTGGGAAAAGTCTACATTGTAGACGAAGCTGCCGCTGGTTAAGAGCACATATTTCTGACTGCTGTGTTCGAAGAAATCCAGATTGTGATAAAAATTCTTCAAATCGCCCTTGCGGATACTGTCTTCTTCACTTGGGGACGGCAAGTAGAACAGGCCGTCATGACGGCGGGCCAAATCCCAATCCTTACCGGAACGAAGATGGTCAAGCACAGAACGCGGCTTATCGGGAAGCATAACGCCCACATTCAGAATTCCGGAATTCACCATGCTGGACAACGTAAAGTCAATCAGCCGGTAACGCCCGGCAAACGGCATGGATTCCACTGCTCGCCTATCCGTAAGTTCACGAATTAATTTATTATCTTCTTGAAGATTGATAATCCCCATTACATCTTTCAATTTCTTCCACTCCTTGCTGTATCTAGGCTGTATCGATAGGGAAATGCTCAGCCGGCCTGCTTGCCGCTAGCTTCTGCCATGACGGTTTCGCCTTCAGCGACTACCGTAATAGCACCCAGCTCACCGGTTACCTTGGCACCAGCTGCCACTTCGCAGTTCTGGGCCAGGATAGCGTAATCCACCACAGCGCCATCACGGATAACCGTAGAAGGCATGATGACGGAATTGGTTACCTTTACGCCCTTGCCGATGCGCACGCCCGGGAAGATAACGGAATTTTCCACTTCACCGAGAACCATGGAGCCTTCACTGATCATAGAGTTCTTTACCTTGGCATCCGGGCCGATGTAATGCGGCGGCATGGATGCATTGGAGGAGTAGATTTTCTTCTCTCCCTTGAGGTCGAAGGGAGGTTCATCCTGCAGCAAATCCATGTTGGCCTGCCAGAGGCTTTCGATGGTGCCCACATCCTTCCAGTAGCCTTCGAAGGCGTAGGAGTACAGGCGGGCATTGTCCTTCAGCATCTTCGGAATGATGTTCTTGCCGAAGTCATGGCTGCTGGTTTCGTCCTTGGCATCTTCTTCCAGATACTTCTTGAGGAAGTTCTTATTGAATACATAAATACCCATGGAAGCCAGATTGCTCTTGGGTTTAGCCGGCTTTTCTTCGAATTCTTCGATGCGGCCCGTCTTGTCCGTGTTCATGATACCAAAGCGCGGAGCTTCTTCCCAAGGCACTTCAATAACGCCGATGGTAGCCTCAGCCTTGTTCATCTTATGAGCTTCCAGCATCCAGGAATAATCCATCGTGTAGATGTGGTCGCCAGACAGAATGAGAACATACTCAGGATCTGCTAAATCGATGAAATTGAGATTCTGGTAAATGGCATCTGCCGTTCCCTGATACCAGTCAGCACCTTTTTCACGAGCATACGGCGGCAAAATAAAGATACCGCCATCCTTCTGGTCCAAATCCCAGGCACTGCCGGAAGCTAAGTAATTGTGCAGTTCCAGCGGACGATACTGGGTAAGAACACCAACCTTGTCAATACCGGAATTCGCGCAGTTACTGAGCGGGAAGTCAATAATGCGGTACTTTCCCCCAAACGGTACAGCCGGTTTTGCAATTTTTTTGGTTAGCGCGCCGAGGCGGCTGCCCTGACCACCGGCCAAGATCATGGCCAAGCATTCTGTCTTTCTCATAAAAAATCCCCCTTGGATATCATAGTAAACAATAATCTCCCCTTATTCGACTAAAGTTTACCTTTTATATATATTTTAACAGATATTCATCTGTTAGTATACAGTTTTTCCTGCTTTTTATCTATTTTTTACAGCAGAATTGAAATTGTTACATTTGTCATGCTATTATGACGCATATCATGGTAGAGACAGAACGCAACTACAGGTGATTGTTTTCCACTAACAATCAATCTCATATTATTTAATATTCGCCCTGCGGCACCAATCTCCTGCTGCCATTGCAAAAAAATGTAAATAATTTTTTATAATTATTTTTGGCAAATGTGCGAAAATTTGCATTAATAAACGCAAATTCACAAAAATGTCCAAAACAGTGTCCCCACGAACATAGCAATACTGAAACCTGTCAGTGCATTGCTTACGGCCCGACCGTTTTTCCCCAAACAAAGTCTGGCTAAAGGACGCAGTTCAAATGTCAGGAAAGACACACACATAAACATGACATGAGCGCTGTCTCCAACAAACCATTCATAAACCAGGATAAACGCCACCACAGCTATGGCCAGCATTTCCTTCGGCTGGTATACAGGAGTCTTTTGCGGATGCAATGCTTCATCATACTCCGCCCGGCTCACTGGCACGCCATATTCATCTGTCTGTTTTTCCTCATCAACAAACCAGCGGTAACGCATCTTCCTCGCTCCTTAATAGTATTTGCGGGTCATGGTCACCAGCCGGGGCAGTCTGTCATAAAGCAGCTGTCCAGGGCAGGCAGTGGAATTATAATCCCGATGCCCCACGATATGCTGGCGGTCTGGAGCAATGCCATAGTAACGACAGAGGGCTGCCAAAAGTTTTGCTGCTGACTGCATCTGTGCTGGCTCCGGTTCGTTATTGTCGAATTCGCCCACAATGTTTACGCCAATCGTATGCCAGTTTTCTCCATAGCAGTGAGCCCCGAGCATATCCATAGGACGCCCCCGCTCGATGGTGCCATCCTTGCGGATGACGAAGTGATAGCCAATGCCGGCCCAGCCGTTATTCTTGTGCCAGCGGTCAATCTCCGCTGCGGATACATCCCGATTGGTATTACCCACATGATGAATGACGATAGCATCCGTGGTTTCCCGGTTCTGCAAAGAAGAGAATTCAAAATTCGTTTCTTGAATGGGAATTCCCAGCAGCGAATCACGTCCCTCAGCGTTCACTGCACCCCCATCAGCGTTCCAGGCTGCTTCCGCTGCCTTTGCTTTCCACAGTTGAGGCAGCAGTACTGCACCAGTACTCAGCAGTATCAAGTTTTTCAAGAAGTCTCTGCGTTTCATGCCAACCATTCCAATCTTACCAAACGACGGATTATATTATAATATCTGTTTCTGAAAAATTTATGATAAATATTAAGAATACATTAGGGAATTTAGTCCCTGCACTCGCGCAAAGAAAAAGCACATCATCGCCGATGTGCTCAAGACTTCATATTGGTGGCGGCAAAGAGATTTGAACTCCTGACACTGCGGGTATGAACCGCATGCTCTAGCCAACTGAGCTATGCCGCCAAAGTGGTGGGCAGGGATGGATTCGAACCATCGTAATCCGAAGATGACAGATTTACAGTCTGTTGCCTTTAACCACTCGGCCACCTACCCATTAACGCAACAAGCGTTAAGAACAAGATATATTATATCTATATTCTCAACGCTTGTCAATAATTATTTTTCCATATAATTATTTTTTCTGCATCCAAACCGGAATATCAATGAAGTCTGCAGCCGGAGATACCGTCTGCTGTGCATCGCCATCAGCGGCAGGTGCACCCTGACTCAGATTAAGGTTCGGCATTACCGGCTGAGCAGCGGAAGGAGCTGCCTGCGGCTGTACACCGATGGTTTCCGGTGCATCAAAGCCCGTAGCGATAACGGTCACGCGAACTTTGTCGCCCATGGTATTGTCAATGGACGCACCCCAGATGATGTTAGCCTGACTGTCAGCAGCATCATGGATGGCTTCGGAAGCCTCCTGAATTTCGTACATGCTGAGGTTTTCTTCGGCACCGGTGACGTTGAGGAGGATACCACGCGCACCATCGATGCTCGTCTCCAGCAGCGGAGAAGCAATAGCTGCCTTAGCAGCCTCAATGGCAGCACCTTCACCGGAAGCCTCGCCGATACCCATGAGGGCAGAACCAGCGTTGCTCATTACGCTCTGCACGTCAGCAAAGTCCAGGTTTACCAGACCCGGCAGGGCAATCAAATCGGAGATACCTTTAACACCCTGACGCAGAACATCATCCGCAATCTGGAAAGCCTGCGTAATCGGCGTCTTTTTATCCACGACCTGCATCAGGCGGTCGTTCGGAATCGTGATGATGGTATCCACATGCTGCTTGAGGTTCGCAATACCAGATTCTGCATTGCGTTCACGCTTCTTGCCTTCGAAGCCGAAGGGCTTGGTCACAACGCCAACCGTCAGTGCGCCGATTTCCCGTGCGCATTCTGCGACTACCGGTGCAGCACCAGTACCAGTACCGCCGCCCATACCAGCGGTAACGAAAACCATATCAGCCCCGCGCAGAGCTTCCAAAATATCGTCGCGGCTTTCCTCGGCCGCTTTCTGCCCGATTTCCGGACGAGCACCTGCACCTAATCCCCGGGTGAGCTTCTCGCCAATCTGCATACGCTTCGGAGCCAAAGACTTCAACAGCGCCTGAGCGTCGGTATTTACTGCGATAAACTCGACCCCCTGCAGTCCGAAGTTTATCATGCGGTTAACAGCATTGCTGCCGCCGCCGCCTACACCAATTACTTTAATCTTGGCCAACTGGTCGAGGCCATTATCATCCAATTCAAACACAGCGTTAACCCCCATGACGTTCGTATTCTATATCCCGTGCAAACAGTAAACTGTCCACCGGGATTTCTAGTCCACACAAATATACCCCTTAATTCTACCATTTATTGGCTTATAATGCTATAACTTTCCCGAAAAAAATTAACAAAAATCATAAATCCCCATTTATGCACGAAAAAAGGAGCCAAACGGCTCCATTTTATATCACTATGATGGCGAATTCACTGCGCTTTTTCATTGACCTTCACATCCGGGTCAACCAGCTTATCTTTCAGCCGGATA
The DNA here is from genome assembly GCF_000687995.1 of Selenomonas ruminantium AC2024. Classification (NCBI taxonomy): domain Bacteria; kingdom Bacillati; phylum Bacillota; class Negativicutes; order Selenomonadales; family Selenomonadaceae; genus Pseudoselenomonas; species Pseudoselenomonas ruminantium. The sequence goes on along the minus strand of NZ_JIAC01000001.1, from coordinate 1,005,006 downwards.
AAAGGCGCGGTATAACTGAAATCCACATACTCAATCTGATGGCGGGCATGGGGCAAATTCAGCAGGAAATCCCGGGTGAGTTTTGCTTTCTCATCCCAGCGTTCGAAATTCCCCAATCGTATCTGCACGGCTTGATTGGTATAAGCCATAATGGCGTCAGGATTGGTCACATTGACTTCGGACAGATGATTCAGGGCTTCCTCATCCAACTGGGACAGGAATTCCAACACTTTGGCCACCCGCTTGTCCTTGTTATCATCCCCAATGTACATATCATGCATCTTGGTACCGGTAATCAGCGGGATGGGCATCTTCCGCAGTTTTTTATAACTGCCGATGACCTTTCCCTGCCTGTCCAAATCCAGATAGCCATACTCGCAGGCCACGGTTGCCACTGGCATCCGCTCCTTGACCTCAATCTCCAAAGTATCTGGCACGCGCCGCCGCACTACGGCACTTTCAATACGCAAATCCTTCATGAGATTTTGGGTAACTTCACTGGTCTGCAGCTGAAACAGCGGTTCGCCCTTATGCAGCCGCCCGCTGGTCAGGATATCCTCCTCATTCAGATAAGTATTCCCCGTAAGCACCACCCGCTGCAGGGTGAAAAGAGGCGAATAGACGATAATGGACATAATGCCGCCGCAGATGATGAGAAAGGCCAGCCCCTTTAGCAGGCGCCGGGGACTGCGGCGAAGCTTTTTCGGCGGCGGAAACTGGTTGCCCAATTCCTGCTCTTCTGCCTCGGCTATTTCTTTTTCGTCCATTGTTTTGCCTCCTTTCATATCTGCCAGCAAACTTCAGCCGCCGCATTGCGCGAAGGCTTTTTTAGAAACCTGCCATTTCCAAAATACGCTCACACAGTTCCGGGAATTCAATGCCCATCGCCCGGCCGGCATCCGGTACCAGAGAGGTTTCCGTCATGCCCGGTACGGAATTCACTTCGATGACATAGGGCGTTTCATCCTCGCTGTACATCATATCCACGCGGGCTACGCCCTTGCAGCCACAGGCCGTGTAGGTCTTAATTGCCAATTCCTGCATTTCACGGGTCTTTTCTTCGCTGACCGGCGCCGGAATGATATGTGCAGAAGCACCTTTCGTGTACTTGCTGTTGTAGTCATAACGGCCGGAAGTCGTCGTGATTTCGATAATCGGGAAGGCTTCCTTCTTATCTTCATCACCCCAGACAGCAACGGTCATTTCGCGGCCCTTGATGAATTCTTCCACCAGGATTTCGTCATTGAAGGAGAAGGCTTCCTTGATGGCCGGTGCCAGTTCTTCCTCTTTTTCCACGATGTACACACCGATACTGGAGCCCTGCGAAGCAGCCTTAACCACTACGGGCAGGCCGAACTCAGCCAGGATTTCGCCAGCCAGGTCACGCTTCTGCTCAAAGCTGTTATAGGTATGGCATTTCGGTGTGGAAATCCCTTCACTGATAAAGACTCGCTTAGAAGCAGCCTTGTCCATGGTGATAGCCGCCGCCAGCACGCCGGACCCCGTGTAGGGAATGCCGAGCATATCGAGCGTTCCCTGCAAGAGGCCGTCTTCACCGAACTTGCCATGCAGAGCATTGAATACCATCTTAGCGCCGGCTTTCTGAATGTCCATAGCAAAGGTCTTGGGATTGAGTTCCATGCCCTCAGCATTATAGCCTTTTTCCTTGAGAGCATCCAAAATGGCCTTGCCGGTACGGCGGGAAACTTCGGCTTCGGTGGACGTACCACCCATAACTACTACGATTTTATCCTGCTTCATTGTATCTTAATCCTGCTTTCCAATCTTACTTATTCAAGAGTTCCACTAATTCTTCGCCAGTTTTGTAGATGTCACCGGCGCCCATGGTGATGATTAAGTCGCCGTCCTGGGACTCGCTTTCCAAATACCCGGCCAGTTTTTCCCGCTGCGGAATGTAAATGACATCCTGACCGGACTGCTTGCGCACTTCATTGAGAATCGTCTCGCCGTTAATGCCCTCAATCGGCGCTTCACCGGCACTGTAGATATCCGTGAGAATCAGCCGGTCTGCAGAGACAAACGCCTTGCCAAATTCCTCATGCAAGAGCTGTGTGCGGGAATAACGGTGCGGCTGGAACACGCATACAAGACGCTGCGGATTCAGTTCCTTGGCTGCCTTGAGCGTCGCAGCAATTTCCGTCGGATGATGCGCATAATCGTCAACCACCCAGACGCCTTTCGCTCTGCCCTTGGTCTGGAAACGGCGCTTGGCACCATGGAATGCAGAAAGACCTGCCACCAGTTTCTCAAACTCCACGCCTATGGTAAGTCCCGTCACGATGCAGGCCAAAGCGTTGAGCACGTTATGACGCCCCGGGATGTTCAGGGAAACATGGCCCAGCAGTTCCTCACCATGCACCACGTCAAAGGCAATGCCTTTGCCATTGGTCTTGATGTTTTTCGCCATGTAATCGGCCTCATGGTCAATGGCATAGGTATAGAACTTGCGGTCAACGACCTTGGCAATATTGCGCAGGTTCTCGTTGTCGAAACACAGTACCGCCCAGCCCGTTTCCTTGTCCACATTCTGAATGAACTGCGTGAAGGCCTTGATGATGTTCTCCATCGTGCCATAGTGGTCCATATGGTCATCTTCCACATTGGTGACCACGGCGATATGCGGATGGAGTTTCAGGAAGGAGCCATCGCTTTCATCGGCTTCGGAGGTCAGGTATTCACTCTCGCCCAGAATGGCATTGGTGCCGAGGTCCGGCATTTCGCCGCCCACAACAACTGTCGGCGATACGCCTGCCTTGGTCAGCGCCACGCCAAGCATAGAAGTCGTCGTGGTCTTGCCATGGGCACCGGCTACCGCAATACCCTTGTACTCATTGACGAGCGCCGCATTGATATCGGAGCGGTGCAGCTTGCGGATGCCGAGGTCACGGGCCGCGAGCACTTCCGGGTTGTCAAAGGGAATGGCCGTGGATACCACAATGGCATCAGCACCCTTGACATTTTCGCCCTTCTGGCCGTCCAACGTGATTTTTGCCCCCAATTTCTGGAGGTTCTGAATCACTTCCGAATCTGCCCGGTCGGAACCGGTGACTTCATAGCCCAGCTCCACCATAATCTTGGCCAGCGGGCTCATGCCGGCACCGCCAATGCCTACAAAATGAATTTTTTCAATATCCTTTAGCTCTTTCAGCCGTTTCATTTAGTCTTTCTCCCCTGTGTCATATCGATAACCATTTGCGCAATATCTTCTGCCGCCTGCGGCTTGCCCAAGGATTTGCTGGCCGCTGCCATGGAGGCAAGTTTCGCATCATCAGCCAGCAGTTCCTGCAGGGTACTTTGCAGGATGTCGCTCTTAAGCTCGCGGTTCAGGATTACTTTTGCCGCCCCGGCCGCTTCCAAGGCTCGGGCATTGTGTTCCTGATGATTCTCGGCCGCATAGGGATAGGGAATCAAAATCGCCGGAATCCCCCGTGCGGTGAGTTCTGCAAGGCCTGTCGCTCCTGCCCGGTAAACCACCAAGTCTGCCATAGCCATGGCCTGCGGCATATTGTAAAGGTAAGGCTCCACCTTGATGTTCGGTGTTTCGGCTAAATTTACACCTTTTTCAGCCAAATTCCCGATAATATCCTCATAGTCCAGCTTGCCCGTCACATGCAGGTACTGCACCTCACGCTGTTTGGCCGCTTCAACGAGAACATCCACCATGGCATTATTGATACTGCGGGCCCCACGGCTGCCGCCGGAAATCAGCACCGTCTTTTTCGCCGGGTCAAATCCAAAGGCCTTAGCCCCTTCCTCCCGCGTTGCCGTAAGCACCGCCTTGCGGATAGGATTGCCGGTGCAGACAACCTTGCCTGCCGGAAAATGTTTCTCCGCTTCCGGCGTGCCCGCCGCAATGCGCGTGACGAACTTGGCGAGGATTTTATTGGTAATCCCCGGCACCACGTTCTGTTCCTGAATCAATGTCGGAATCCCGAGCATGCTGGCCGCCATAAGCACTGGGCCGCAAACATAGCCGCCCGTACCGATAACCGCATCGGGCTTGAACTTCCGCACTACGTTCATAGCTTTAGCCACGCCCACAGCCGCCAGTCCTGCCCGCACAAAATTAGCCGGTGACAGGCTGCGCTTAAATCCCTGAATATCCACTGTAGCAAAAGGAATATTTTCCTTCGGGATAATATCGGCTTCCAGTCCTTTATGCGTACCGACGTACAGGAAGCTGGTATCCGGATATTTTTCCTCAATGGTGCGCATAATGGTCAGCGCGGGATAAATATGCCCGCCGGTACCGCCACCGGAAATAATTATCTTCATCTTCATCCCTCTTACAACTTATTTACTAAATCCTTGAAGTTACGGCCGCGTTCTGCCATGCCGTTGTACATATCGAAGCTGGCACAGGCAGGCGACAGCAGTACCACCTGCGGTGCTTTGGCTAAGGAATGCGCGATTTTGACCGCTTCTTCCATGGAAAAGCCTGCGCGATGAATATGCTCAGCAGGATAGCCGCTCTTTAAGGCTTCCTGCTCAAAACGGTCAGCGGCAGCGCCAATGAGTACCATATCCGTAACACGCTCTTTGACGCGGGTCAGGAAATCCGTCAAATCCGTCATCTTGTCATCGCCACCTGCCAGCAGCACAATGCCGTTGTCAAAAGTTTCCAACGCCTTGATGGCCGAATCCGTATTGGTGGCTTTGGAGTCATTGTAATACTCGACCCCATCCAGCGTGCGAACGTATTCAATGCGATGCTCTACGCCGCGGAAGGATTTGAGCACCGGCACCATTTCTTCTGCCGTGCAGCCAGCCAGGAAGGCCGTCATGGCTGCAGCCAAGGCATTTTCCACATTATGGGCACCCTTGATGCCCAATTCGCTGATGGTGCAGAGTGGATAATCTTCCCCATTCCAGGCAATGGTCAGCATATCGCCTTCGAGGTACGCACCTTCATGGAGATGCACCTGACGGCTGAAGAATACCACATGGGCACTGGCGCGATTTGCCATATCCTTTACGCGCTCGTCATCATAGTTGAGCACGAGGAAATCCTTGCCCTTCTGCTGGGCAAACATACGCTCCTTCATGCGCTGGTATTCTTCGATGGAACCATGGCGCACGATATGGTCGGGGGTCACATTGAGGACCGTGGCCACATGGGGATGGAATTCTTCGGTGACTTCCATCTGGTAGCTGGAAATCTCAGCGGCAATATAACCGTCCGCAGGAATTTCCAAAGCCACCTCCGACAGGGGCACACCGATATTGCCGCCTACGCCGACTTTATCATAGTGGCTTTCGAGCAGCAGACCGAGCAATGTAACCGTGGTAGTCTTGCCATTGGTACCGGTTACAGCGCAGATAGGCGCTTTCTTGAGCCGATACGCCAGTTCCACTTCGCTGGCCACCCGGATTTTCCGTTTGTAGGCCTCCTGAATCAAGGGAATACGGGCCGGTACCGCGGGGGAAACAATCACGAGGCTCACCCCGTCCAAGAGTTCTTCCGCCTGTGGGCCGAACACGCAGCTTACGCCCATGTCCCGCAGTTCTTCAAAATCATCGTCCAAATCCGCTTCGTTCTTGGCATCACTCAGTGTAACCTGCGCGCCTAAACGGCGGGTGATTTTTGCCGCTGCAAAACCGCTGATGCCAGCGCCGATAATCAGTACCTTTTTGCCCGTTAAGTCCATGGTAAATCCCCCTAAATTATAACAGTTTCAGTGCCGTAATACTTGCCAGCAGGCCCACCGTCCAGAAGACGAAGACCACTTTCCATTCCGACCAGCCGCCCAGTTCAAAATGATGATGAATGGGGCTCATGCGGAACACCCGCTTGCCCGTAGACTTGAAGGAAGCCACCTGAATGATGACCGACAGCGCCTCACAGACAAACACGAGGCCGATAAGCGCCAGCAGCACTTCCGTATGGGTGAGGATGCCCAACGCCGCCATGGCACCGCCCAACGCCAAAGAACCTGTATCGCCCATAAACACCTTGGCCGGATGTGCATTGAAGCGCAGGAAGCCCACGCAGGCAGCAGCCATAGCCGTAGCAAAAATAGCCAAATCGCTGTGCCCGAGCAGCGTGCAGACCACAGCATAGGAGCTGGCGGCAATGGCTACCGTACCGGAGGCCAAACCGTCCAGACCGTCCGTGAGATTTACCGCATTGCTGGTGCCCACCATCACGAACAGCACCAGAGCATAATAGCCAACGCCGATATTGATGTGGCTGTCGAGCACCGGAAGCCAGATGGTCGTGTCAATGCCCAGCATCCGCGTGCCGATAACCATGGTAACCACCGCAATGATAATCTGCCCAAGCATCTTCTGCTTCGCTTTAAGACCCAGGTTCCGTTTCTTGACCACCTTGATATAGTCATCGAGGAAGCCCAGCACAAAATGCCCCAGCATGATAAAGAGTGCCAACAGAATTTCCGTGGAAAACGGTGCCGCAACGAGCGTGGCAATGGTAATCCCGAGGATAATCATAATGCCGCCCATGGTGGGGGTACCGCTCTTAGCCTGATGACTTGCCGGCCCTTCCTCGCGAATGCTCTGGCCAAACTTCAACTTATGCAGTTCCGGGATGAAAAACGGCCCGGTCAGCAAAACGAAACCTGCGGCGATGACGGCCGCCAATATAAAGCTATCCAATGTTATGCCTCACTATCTATATTTCAATCAGAGTAAATCAATAATCTTTTCCATAGCCATGCCACGGGAGCCCTTAAAGAGCAGGGTATCACCGGGCTGCAGCAGTTCATGGAGTTTTTCTGCCGCGTCTTCATGGCTTGCACAGCGGTAAACCGCCGTCATGCCTTTGTTTTCCGCACCTTTAGCGATAAATTCGCCCATTTCGCCGCGGGTGACAAGTGCCGTAAAACCATGTTCGGCCACTTCCTCGCCGACATGCAGATGCGCTTCTTCGGATACGCTGCCCAATTCGAGCATATCACCGAGCACCGCAATCTTGCGGCCCTTTGTAAGTTCCGACAGCGTATTGATGGCCGCCGTCATGGACATGGGGCTGGCGTTATAAGCGTCATTAACCACGTTCCATTCCTTGACCTGCTGCAGTTCAAAGCGCATCTTCGTGGCTTCGAGATGCGAAAGACCTTCGCGCACTTCAACTGGCGTCAAGCCCATGGCAAAACCTGCGGCAATGGCGGCCAACGTATTGTAGACATTATGACGGCCTACCATATTGACTTCATATTCATGGCGCTCATTGGCATAAGTCACCATGAACTTCGTCACATTGCCTTCCGTATGAATGGCCTCTCCCTTGACATCGGCCTCCTGTTCCAGACCGAAGGTCATGACCTTTACACCCTCTTTTGCGGCAGAACGCATACCGGCCACATATTTGTTATCGGCATTCAAGATAACCGTGCCACCGGCAGGAATAGCTTCCACCAGTTCCTGTTTGGCCTTGGCGATATTTTCAAGCGAGCCTAGAAGTTCCATATGAGTTTCGCCCACATTGGTCACAATGCCAATCTGCGGGGAAGCAATCGGCGCCAGCGCCTCAATCTGGTGAAAGCCGCGCATACCGATTTCCACCACGGCTGCCGTATGTTCCTCTTTAAGTCCCAGCAAGGTCAATGGCAGGCCGATTTCGTTGTTGAAATTGGCCTGCGTCTTGAGCACGGCACCTTTAGCCGACAGCACAGCCGCCGTCAGGTCTTTGGTCGTGGTCTTGCCGTTGGAGCCCGTGATGGCCACCACGGGGATTTGCGGGAACTTTTCGCGCCAGGCCTTGGCCATCAGCTGATAAGCCAACAGGGTGTCCTTTACCTGCAGAACCGTGCCCTGACATTTTGCCAGCTGCTTTTCGTCACAGGCTTCACTGACCACTACACCGGCTGCGCCCTTTTCCAAAGCCTCTGCCGCAAAATCCTCACCATTGAAGCGCTCACCCTTGAGGGCCACAAAGAGCACACCTTTGCTGATTTTGCGGGTATCGGTAACGATGGCGCTGAATTCTTTTTTCTCTTCTTTATATATGTTGGCGCTGGTGGCCTTTACAATCTCATTAAGCGTAAACATCCGTCAGGCTCCTTTTTTCGCTGCCACAGCCTCGCGGGCAACTTCCTTATCGTCGAAGTGAATCGTCTTATCCTTCAGAATCTGATAATCCTCATGGCCCTTGCCCAAAATAATCACGATATCATCCGTTTCGGCAAGTTCCACGGCACGGAAGATGGCTTCACGTCTGTCGATAATGCACTCATGTTGCTTATCGCCGATGGTTTCCTTCACACCGGCTTCCACTTCACTCAGGATAAAAGCAGGGTCTTCGCTGCGCGGATTATCGGAAGTGGCGATAACCACATCGGCAAGCTCTGCGGCCAGTCTGCCCATAATCGGACGCTTCGTGCGGTCGCGGTCACCGCCGCAGCCAAATACCGCAATAATCTTCTTCTTCGCAATGCGGCGGGCCGTGTTGAGCACGTTTTCCACTCCGTCCGGCGTATGCGCATAGTCCACGATAATGGAGAAATCCTGTCCGGCCTTCACGAGTTCAAAGCGGCCCGGCACACTGGTGAAATTCAGCAGTGCTTTCTTAATCACTGCGGGGTCAATCTTCTCCGCAATGGCAGCGCCCACAGCGGCCATGACATTATAGACATTGAAGATACCCGTGATATGGAGCTGTAAATCCAGCTTGCCCAGGAATTCTTCGGTCAAAGTGAAGTTGGCTCCACTTGCCAAAACTTCCACATTAGTTGCCTGCAGGGAGGCCTTGTTTTCGATACCATAGGTCAGCTGACGGCACTTGGCATGCTCGAGCATGGTCTTGCCGGCTTCATCGTCGGCATTGACCACGGCCGTCTTGTTTTCCTTAACGCCTTCTTTACCAAGCAAATCAAAGAGCTTAGCCTTGGCCAGCTTGTAATTTTCCAGCGTCTTATGATAGTCCAGATGGTCCTGCGTGAGGTTGGAGAACACCGCCGTATCAAACTCAATACCAGCCACGCGGTTCTGGTCGAGCGCATGGGAGGAAACCTCCATGACCACATAGTCCATGCCCTTGTCCCGCATGATGGCCAGCGTGTGCTGCAGTTCCACCACATCCGGCGTCGTATTGTGAATGGGGAATACTTCTTCCTCCATCATAATCTGAATGGTACCGATAAGCCCCACCTTATAACCAGCTTCGCGCAGGATGGCGCGGATAAGATAGCTGGTCGTGGTCTTGCCATTGGTGCCCGTAATGCCGATTACCCGCATCTTCTGCGCAGGATAGTCATGGAAGAACGGCACGATAACGTCCAAAGCCGCTTTCAGCTCCGGCACCTGAAGGACAGCAACACCTTCCGGCACGTCCACCGCCTCAGCAGAGCGGGTGGTCAGGATGGCCTTTGCCCCTTTCTCCACAGCCTGCGGAATAAACTTATGACCATCCACATGGAAGCCCTCTATGCACACAAAGAGTGTACCCTCTGCTGCCTTGCGGGAGTCATGCTCAATTCCCTTGATCTCTATATTCTTATCGCCGGTAACTACAGAACCATTTACCAGTTCTGCCAGTTGCGCTAATGTCTTCATATAATATCCTCCCTCGCCTCATAATGCGAACCGTTACCTATTATATAACGGATTGCAAAAAAATTACAGGATTTTTCTGCAGAAAATCCTGTAATTTTTGATATCTGGTCATTATTTCTCACTGCTAAAATAAGTCTGCTTAGGTACGCTCATTCCCAGCTGATCCTGTGCGATGGATTTGATGCGGTCCGGAGACTTGAGCTTGGCAATTTCAATCTTGAGCCGCTCGTTCTCCTGCTCCATCTGGTCAGCCTGCTGCTGGATGGCCACGAGTTCATAGCCGCGGCTGGCACTGATGCCGCTGCCCACCGTAACCAGAAGGGCCAGCACCGTCATCGTCAGGAACAGCAGTTGTCCATGGGAACGCAGGCGGGTGTCCAGAACCGTCTTAAAGAGTGGTTCCTTCGGAGACTTGCGCAGTTCCTTTTCTTCCTCCGCAGGAGTCAGAACGCGCTCTTCCTCTTCATAATATTCTTCCTGTCTGGCCAGCATGGTCATCTGCCCCCCTTCTCAGCTATCGGTAACTTCTCGGCTATTCTCAATTTTGCGCTCTTGGAGCGGGAATTATGTTCCAGTTCATCGGCTGTAGCCTGAATGGGCTTGCCGATTATCTTGATTTCCGGCTGGTGATTGCACATGCACACCGGCAGTTCCGGCGGGCAGATGCAGCCACGGGAAAGTTCCTTGAGTACATTCTTGGCAATACGGTCTTCCAAAGAATGGAAGGTGATGATGGCAATGCGGCCGCCGGGCTTCAAATGTGCTACCGCCGTGCGGAAAGCCGTTTCCAAAATCCCCAGCTCGTCATTGACCTCAATGCGGACAGCCTGAAAAATCCGCTTGGCAGGATGACCTCCTGCCGCCTGCCGTACAGCTTTGGGTACGGCCTTGCAGATGATATCCACCAACTCCCCGGTGGTTTCAATGGGCTTCTTAGCCCGTTCCTGTACGATAAACTGGGCAATGCGCTTGCTCCAGCGCTCCTCGCCATATTCCTTGAAGATGCGATTGAGCTCTTTTTCCTCGTAGCTGTTCACCACATCATAGGCGCTAAAATCCGCTTCCGGGTTCATGCGCATATCGAGCGGCGCATCCTGTATGTAGGAAAACCCTCTCTCTGCCGTATCAATCTGATGGGAGGATACCCCCAAATCAAAGACCACGCCATCCACAAGCGGAGCATTCTCATCCGCAAGAATCTGCTCCAGATTGCGGAAGTTGTTGTGAACGATATCCACCCGGCACTTGGCACCTCTAAGCCGCTCCGAAGCTGCGCTAATGGCCGCCGCATCCTGGTCGATGCCGATAAGCCGGCCCTTTTCCGTGAGCATGGAGGCAATCAGGCTGGAATGGCCGCCGCCCCCCAGGGTACAGTCCACATAGGTTCCCTCTTTAGTTGTCACGAGACCTTTAACCGTCTCCTCCAGCATTACGCTGATATGATGAAACTCCATGTTTCCTGAATCCTTCCCAACTTAAATTCCCAATTCCGCCAGTGACGCGGCAATGGTCGTAACATCCGGCTCCACTTCGCCGTTATAAACATTCCAATTATCTTTGCTCCACACCTCAATGCGGTTGTCCACACCGGTGAGGATGACATCCTGCTTCAAGGCAATCTCCGCATGATTGCGCAGATTGGCAGGGATGAGAAACCGTCCCTGCTTGTCGCACTCCAGGGTACGGGCCCCGGAGAAGAAAAAGCGGTTTACCGCCCGCGCTTCGGGCTTGGAAATGGGCAAAGACCGCAGCTTGGCCGCCAATTCCTCCCAAGCCTGCTGGCCGTAAAGGAAAAGGCACTTGTCGAAGCCCTTGGTAATGATAAAGGTGACGCCTAATTCCTGACGGAAATCTGCAGGCAGAATGATACGCCCTTTGGCGTCAATCGAATGGGTGTATTCCCCCATAAACATCCTGCCTCACCACCTTTACCACATTTTCTACCACTTTCTACCACAATTCCCCACTTTCGGTACTTTTTATTTTATAGCAAAACACGGCCAATATCAAGAGGTTATCCATAGTTCCCTGTGGATAAGTAAAAAAATCCTAACATCTAGACTTAAAAGGCGGAGGAGAGGGGCGGCTTAGAACATGAATTAAGCTCTATACGAAAACAGCCCGGTGGCTGATGATGCTTTTCCGTCGCGTTAGGCAAGCCTGCATAAGCAAAGGAAAAGTATTATCAGCCACCGGGCGTCTTAGTTCATCGATGTTAACCGAACTCAGTTTTTCATCCAACCGAAGCTCTCAAAAATCGGCTGGAACCGTATGCGTTCAATAAAGTCCTTATTGGTTTCCTCCGTATGGAAAATAGGCACACGCTCCAAAGCATAGATATTGCTGGCCTTATCCACATTGCCGTACTTGATGGTAAAGGCAGCCTTATATCCTGCCTCCTTCACCATCTGGGCGATATGGAGATTATAAGTACCGGTGGGATAAGCTATATAATTAACCGCATGCCCCAGCTCGGCCTCGGCTTTTTTCTTGGAATCCACCAGCTCGGAGCGCAGTTCATCATCCGTCAAATCCGTCATGGACCTGTGATTCACCGTATGGGATTCGATATTGATGCCGTTCTTATCCATCTCGCGGGCCTGGTCCCAGCTAAGATATCCCTTCTTGTGCTTGTCGAGGAACCCCGTCACCACGAAGATGGTTGCCTTGAAGCCATACTTTTTGAGGATGGGATAAGCGTTGGTGTAATTATCCTCATACCCATCATCAAAGGTAATCAACACGGGATTTTCCGGCAGCGTGCTACTGCCAGCCAAGGCATCGTATAATTCATCCGGCGTGATGGTATGGTACCCATTATTCCGCAGGTACTTCATCTGACTGTCAAAATCTTCCGGACGCACCGCCAAGGAGATAAAGGTATGGTCAATCTTATGGTAATTCAGCACCAGCACCTTCGTGCCACTCTCGCTGTCCGCCACCATCGTAGCCTGCAATGGCTTGGGCTGCTGAGAAAAAATCACGGCGCCCACCGCTGCCAATATGCAAACTATCATTATAATATAACGCCAGCTAAAAATTTGCCGCTTCATGCTCCGCCTCCATCTCTAATCATACCTTGTCATTGTACAGCAAAACCCGCAAAAAAACCACACAAATTTATTTTTCCGTACCATTTGTTTCTTGTACCCTATGGGCTAACTATGTTATAATTCGGTTGTTGGTTAAATTAGTTTTATCGCGTTTTCGCATAGGAGGATTTTATAATGGCTATCACTAAGGACATGAGCATCATCGAAGTTGTACAGAAGTACCCGGACACCGTTGACGTATTCGTGAACGCTGGCATGGGCTGCCTGGGCTGCGCTGCCGCTCACTTCGAAAACATCGAACAGGGCGCAATGGCTCACGGCATCGATATAGATGCACTCATCAGCAACCTCAACGAAGTTGTAGGTGCTGAAGCATAAGTTTCATAAAGGCAATCGGCAGCAGCGAAACCATTTCTCTGCTGCCGATTTTTTTGCCGTCTGATAGAAGAATGTACAATACCATCGAAGGGAGATTGATTCACTGATGTTTGTTCCATCCATAAAGTCCTGCGGGGCAGTCCTCTGCCTTGCCTGTTTACTGCTTAGCGGCTGCGGCCAATCTGAAAAGGCCAGCCAGCCTGCCGCCCCTGCCGAGGAACCCGCACCTGTGGAAGAAAAAGCTCCGGCTTATATCACCGCCGCGGATGATTTCAGCAACCTTACGCTGGACAATGCCGAAACGCCTGTTTATGACCACTATACGCTGGCCCAGCGCCGGGCCAAAGGCTTGACCACAGTCCTGCCCAAGATTACACCTTACCGGGATAAGAAGGTGGCCTACCTCACCTTTGATGATGGGCCGGATGAAAAGAACACCGCTGCGGTGCTGGACATCTTAAAGCAGGAAGGTGTAAAAGCCACCTTCTATGTGCTGGGCAAAAATGTCAAAGCCTATCCGGATATAACCAAACGTATCTTCAACGAGGGTCATGCCCTGGGCAACCACAGCTATGACCATGACTACAAGCGCCTCTATGCCTCTGCCGACAGCTATCTGGCGGAAATGGAACAGGCCGATGATGCCATCTATGAACTGCTGGGCGTGCGCCCTCTGATTACGCGTGCCCCCAGCGGCCGCATGGGCAACTTCACCGCCGCTTACGAAGCCATTATGGATGCTAACGGTTATGTGGAACATGACTGGAACGTAAGCTCTGCCGACGCTGCCCCCAACCATCCGGTCGCACAGGATTTCATCGACAACATCTCCGGCCAGGCTGTGATGAACAGCGCCATCATCCTGATGCATAGCTCGGCAGGCCATGAAGAAACCGTCAAGGCCCTGCCGGAAATCATCCGCGTCCTGCGGGAAAAAGGCTACAGCTTCGGCGTAATTACCCCCATGACGCCCCAGCCCTGGTAAAATTTTAATTGGAAATTAATCCTCCTCACAAGGGATTTTAATCTTCGCTCCTTATAGTTATGGATATCAACTATAAGGAGCGATTGCTATGTTAAAGATAAACAACCTGCAGAAAAAACATCTGTTGATTGCCGGACTATCCCTGGCCTGCCTCGGCAGCTTCGGTGCCCAGACCTATGCCGCTAGTACCTCCCAGCCCCTTCCTATGGCAGATATCAGCATGCTGCCTGCACCACCTGACGGACAAAATCCCCCTGGCCCTCCTCCTGATGGCAAATTTGGCGGCATGCAGCAAGAACGCAGTGATGCCAGCAGCCTCAAAGCTAGTCAGATTATAGAACACACGAGCCAACTGACCGGTCACAACCTTACCAATGACAAGACCGACGAAAATGTCCTGCTCGTGCGCAACGGCGGCAGCCTCACCCTCACCGGCTCATCCCTTACAAAAACCGGTGACAGCTCCAGCGCCGATGCCAGCAATTTCAGCGGACAGAACGCCATTCTGCTGGCCAACAACACCACCGCCACACTGGAAAATCTGGAGCTGACCTCTGACGCAGACGGGGCCAACGCCATCTTCGCCACTGGCGAAAAAGCCCAGATTTCGGCCAAGCATATCAAAATTCATACCAAGAACAACTCCTCCCGCGGCCTTGACGCCACTTACGGCGGCACCATCAAAGCCGAGGATGTGGACATCACCACCGAAGGCGCTCACTGTGGCGCATTGGCTACAGACAGAGGCGAAGGAAATGTGCTGGTAAACGGGGCCAAAATCCACACGTCCGGTGAAGGCAGCCCCTGCATTTACTCCACCGGCAACATCCAGCTCACCAATGGCGAAGGCACTGCAACCGGCAGCGAAATCGCCGTCGTGGAAGGCAAGAACTCCATTACCCTTAACCATTCCACATTGACCGGTCATGTAAAACACGGCGTTATGCTCTATCAGAGTTTTTCCGGTGACGCCAATGTGGGCATAGCCAAATTCACAGCCAAGGATTCCACCCTGAACAACAACTCGGATGGTCCCATGTTCTACATCACCAACACCACCGCCGAAGCCACGCTCGAAAACACCCAGCTCAAGCAAGCCGGTGATATTCTCGTCAAGGTAACCAGTGACCGCTGGGGAGCCGAGGGGAAAAATGGCGGTGACTTTACCCTTAACGCCCAGAATCAGCAGCTCAAAGGACAAATCCTGGCCAACAATATCAGCAAAGTTGCCTTGAATCTTGGCGAAAACAGCAGCTTTCAGGGAACCATCAATAGCGACAATCAGGCAGAAAGTGCCAAGGTCAGCTTAAGCAAAGGCGCCAGCTGGCAGCTCACCGCCGATGCCTATGTCACCTCCATCACCAATGAAGCCAGTGATTTCAGCAACATCAACAGCAACAAGCACAATATCTACTACGACAAAAACAGCAATCCCGGTCTTAACGGCAAAACCATCCACCTCCCCGGCGGTGGCAAATTGCAACCCATGCGCTAAAATTAAATCATCTACCTCTAAGGACGAATACCTACAGAAATAATCCTGCAAGTATTCGTCCTTCTTCGTCTGCGCCTTTCTGCTAACACGCTTGATGACTTTTCATTAACGGCCTGCAGCTTCTCTTTAATAAAATATTTTTCTGAATTATATATTATTTCTTTCATCTATGGTATAATATAAGCAGTAATCTATTTGCAGGGAAGCAAGATACCCCTGATGGAGAGGAAGGGATGATGAATATGCTGACATCCAATCGCAAAGGCGTGCTTCGCAACTGCCCTATCTGTGAAAAGTTATTCAGCGATACCGGCATTGGCGTCTGCCAGAAATGCTATGACAAAATGAGGAATTACGAGACCCAGATAAATGAATTTGTTAAGACACATCCACACTGTACCGTAAAAGATATCGTCAGACAAACAAAGATACCACTGCGATTTGCTACCAATATGATTAATAAGGGGCAGTTCGTAGCCGGCGGCAAAATCAGCTACCCCTGCAGCCGTTGTGGCAAAGCCATTACCACCGGCCTCTACTGCGGCTCCTGCATGGCCAAGGTTCACGAAGCCACCATCACTGCCAAAAAACTGGAAGCCGAGCGCCGTGTAAAGGATGAACAGGAACGTATCAAGAGAAAATATCTCCAAAAGAAAGAAAGCAGCTTGAATATCCTCAAAATATTGCGCGGAGAAAAATAAAAAACCTTATCCATAAAAAAGACTATGCCAGCCAAAAAAGATTTGACAGGTATAGTCTTTTTCGCTATAATAGACAAGTGATTTGCGGGATGTAGCGCAGTTTGGTAGCGCGCCTGCTTTGGGAGCAGGATGTCGCAGGTTCGAATCCTGTCATCCCGACCATTCACTTAAACTTCGCGTCAGTAGCTCAGTTGGATAGAGCAACGGCCTTCTAAGCCGTGGGTCGGGGGTTCGAATCCCTCCTGACGCACCAGTAAATTCAAGGGTTTCAGCGTTTTGCTGGAACCCTTTTTCGCGTTTAGTGGGGCATTAGGTGGGGCATTAACAAAAATCCTCTTCGGAAAACATGGAAATCAACCTCTAAGTAAAGAGTATATTTATACATGCATATTGATATATTATTCATGTATTTTTTTCTTTTCCTTCAACCCGATGAGCTTAGCCAAACACCCTTCCCAATGCCTCCACAGCCTGCTTCTGCATGTCCGGAAGTACGTGGCTGTAGGTGTCCATAGTCAC
The DNA here is from genome assembly GCF_000687995.1 of Selenomonas ruminantium AC2024. Lineage (NCBI taxonomy): Bacteria > Bacillati > Bacillota > Negativicutes > Selenomonadales > Selenomonadaceae > Pseudoselenomonas > Pseudoselenomonas ruminantium. The sequence continues at coordinate 988,341 of NZ_JIAC01000001.1, read as the reverse complement.
CTTTATAGAGCTATGCCCCAGTCGTTCCTGTACTATTTTGGGATTAACCCCTTGCTGCAAAAGCAAGGTTGCATGGGTATGCCGCAGGCAGTGGAAGGTAAAACCATCTGCAATTCTGCACTTCTTAATCAGAGGCTTAAAATATCGCCTGCTAAAGTTCGTGGGGCTGATAGGTGCTCCAAACGGACTGGTGAACACCAGATTATGCCATTCAAACATATCCCCAAGATCATCAGCATAGTTTCTCTGCCACTCCCGATACCGTTTCAGCGCTTCCACATCCTCAGGCATAAGCAAAACGCGCCGACGACTTGCTTTAGTCTTGGTTTCCTGAAACACCGCCCCTTTGCCCACTACATGCGCCAGCGACCGCTTCACGAAGATACATCCATTAATGAAGTCAACGTCTTCCCACTTCAGCCCAAACACCTCCCCTTGTCTCAAGCCTGTCCGAACCGTAAAGGATACCAGCTCTGGCATCATAACGCTCATGAAGCTGTGGTCAATCTCCCCAGCAGCTTTTACCAGATTATCTATCTCGAATTTATCCAGCACAACAATCTCCTTTCTCTGGATACGTGGGGCCTTGCTCATTCTCACAGGATTTTTCATAAGTATCCCCTCCCTAATCGCATCATCGATTACTTGCGCAAAATAACGTCTGGCCGCATTTACAGTGGACGGGGCTAATCCTTTGCCATCCATTCGACCATCCATCAACAACGAATTAAAATGTTTCTGAACTTGTTGCATATTCAAATCACAAAGCCGCGTAAGCCCCAACTGCGGCAAAATATAGCATTTGAACGTGCTTTTATATTTTTCCACCGTGCGTGGCCGTAAACGTAATTTTGCATATTTTTCCAGCCATTCATCCACCCAGTCGCTAACAGTCTCCTCAGCCCTGTTGGTGTCCATCTTTACACCTGTAGATAGCAAGAAGGCATTGCCCTTCTCCATCGCAGCCTGCTTTGTTTTTGCTGCAAATTTCTTTCTTTTTCTACCCTCTTGAGCCTCCTTATAGGACACTTGATAGATCCATAAGCCTCGGCGAACATCCTGATAGATCCCGCCTTCGCCAGCACTTCGTCGTCCCACCATTTTCACCTACTTACTTCATAGATAAAGCGGTGCAGACAAGGTCAGCATTCATCTACACCGCACTAAACTAAAAATTACATTACGTTAAGCATTTTTTGCACATAACTAACAGGGATTAGTATTCTGCGGCCAATTCTCAAACAGGGGATTTTATTCTTTGCTATTCGGTCGTATATCAGCGAGCGGCTTACTGGCACCATTGCCGCCAAAGCCTTCACCGAAATAAACCTCAACTGCTGAGACTTTGTATCTTTCATAACATCCTCCAATCTTGCGCCGCTGCCGTTGCGGCGCCGCCATCAACTAGCATAGCATGGACGGCATCCTGACTATAAGGCCACGCTACATACTGCTTCTGCCTGTCATCTTAATGGTATATCCCCATTTGACGACAAATTTTCAAACTAACTGCCTTATCCCCAGCCAGCCATTTATCGCCAACCTCGTTCCCAAGCCTCTAATTGTCTCTTCTGAAGTTGCTTAATCTGCGCTTCACGACGTTTTTCTCTTTCATCGAAGTACGGATCAACAAAATACTCCAAATACATCTGAGGCAGCCCAGTAATCTCAGCTGGCGTCATATATCTTGAATAGAAGCTCCCTGTGTAATGGTTGCGCGCCGCTGCCACAGCTACTTCAATAGATCCAAACCATTGTGCAATCGGATAAACCATCATTTCCCCGGCCATAAGCTGGCAAAGTTCAGCTATTGACTTGGCTACGCAGAAGCCATTCAACGCGCTGATCCCCCACGCGCCGACTTCAGTACCTTCTGCAGCAACGGTTGGAAGTGCCGTGCCTGCTGGGTTCACCAACGCTACCGGTCCTGTTACTACAGGTGGTAACCCCATATGAACAAGGGACTTATCTATACAGCAATCAATCTGACGTTGCTGTCCAACCTGAGCCATCCCTAACAAAGAATCCCAGTCCTCACTGACCACTACTCTACAGTCTAGCGATTGACGATAATGCAGAGCTGTTGCCAGCTCACTTATCCCTTCGCAAAAAGCAATATTATATTCACCTAGAACCAGATACTTCATTTTGCACCCTCCCTAATTGACGTTATACACTCTTCCATACCATCAGCAGATATAACCAGCATCTCAACTTGATGCCCGTGAAGCTTGATTCGCTTCAGATACCGACTTCTCGTTTTTCTGCCATTTGCCTGTTCTACATAGCCCTTGGCTATTCCATGTTCACAAAGCTCATGGTATATGCTCAAAGGCTTGGCAATAAGCTTCTTTTCTGCACTTTGCAATTGCGCCTTAACATGTGCATATGTTTCCTCTGGCGAAAAAACATACTCGCAATCGCCGTCTTTTCCAAGACGTTTATAGCCCAGAAATTTTCCACTATTGCCTTCGTACTCTTCCTTGGTATTAGCCAGGAAAACTCTGCCCGTACCAATGCTATTCTGCAAGACAAGTAAGAACTGCTGCCATGGCTCAGCGACTATGGCCATCTCTTCGTTCTGCTTCATAAGTGAAGTAATTATCCCCAGCCATAAAGCAGCGAGCTGCTCTTCCTCAACCTCAACGGCACCTACTTCTTTCCCCCATTGCAAAACCATCGATGCTATTGCCGAAAAAGCCCTATAGATTTGCTGATGGCGCTTGAAGCGCAACTCCAATTTCGGAGGCTGATGGGTTTCTATGAAAGCTACAAGCTTATCATAATTGCGTTCAAGGAAGTGAATCCACCCCGCAAAATATGCCTGAACCAACGATGTTTCTCCCGTTCTTTGAGAAATTCGCTGATTTTCCTGGAACGGCCTAAGTTTATTAGGGTCTATGGAATCAGCCTCAAAGCGCAAGGTAATATACCGCAAGGCACTAGACTGCTGCGAATCCAGCGGTTCTTCGGCTGTCACGATACAAGCCCCACGTACTTGTGTACGCATTATGTCGCTATAATTTGCTCCACATGACCGCGCACGACCTACCTCGTCGCCGAAGGCCCGAATAATATCCTCAAAGTTAGCCAGAACAGCCCCCTTTTGGGCGAAGATATCGTCCGCAATCATGGTCTGGTCAATGCAGGATTCTCGGTAGAGTTCCAAGGCTCTCGGCGTGGATTCTAACCGAAGCATCCCACCTGGATGAAATGGTTCCGCAAACGCCTTGCACGTACTGGTCTTAAGGCTTCCAGACCGCCCTACGATGAGCAGTATAAATTGGAGGTTCAAACCTGCATCCTGAAACAAACGACTAGCATATCCCATATGCAAGTAGAGCCAGAAAGGCAACGAAACCTTATAGGTTTGGTAGGCATCCAGACTTCCATCCTTCCGGATAACCTGCCGACCTATGTCTAAGATACTCAGACCATTCCGCCAAATTTCTGCTTCCTGCGACTGCGGCGTGTCGGGAACGAAGCAGTCACATTCGCAATCTTCTCTTGCGGCCGAAAGGTAAACCATCTTACCTCCCACTTCTTCCCAACCATGATATCCATATAACTCACGCTCTTTAAGTCTCTGCAGAGCCTCACCATAACAAGCTGAAGCATATTCCCGCAGGAGGTTCTTAGCCCAGCCATTGTTTGAGTGGGTTATACAGCAATCCGGGAATGTGCCTATAATCCGGTCAATCAACTTGGCGCTATAGTCAGAATATGTAATGCGTTGAGGCTCATCCTCATGGCCCAGCACCACATAACTGACCTCTTTGACAACGGCACCACCTCGCCGATGTCGAGCCAAAAGCTCAACAATTCGAAAATCGAAATTGGAGAGCTGGACATATTCGTCTTGCTTGGTGTTCGTGGGACGCAGATAAATCCCATCCACCTCCACCAAGAATTTGTCTAGAATTTTTCCGTGCTTCGCGGAAGTCGCTCTAATCGTTCCATCATTCCACGGAGATCCATCTTGACGAACTCCTGTTAGCCACAGCCCTGTAGCCGCAGCATATTCCGCCGGTGTCACATAAGGATTATCCCCCACATGCACCTCCATCGCTGCTTTCCGAAAGCCTTGGCTCATCGGCATGTGCTCGACAACCGTCTTTAATGACTTTCCCACTTGGTAAGGAGTCTCATTTAAGACGCTTATTGGCACCACATCTGCCTTCAAGAACGGATTTCCACCGCTCGTTGGTAATGAACTCATGTTCATCACGCTCCCTCTTAAGTTATTGGAAGGGCGGCCGACCTTTCACGGTTATTAGTCTAACTCTTATCCGTTTATGAATATAGGGGCTAATAATGACATGATTTTTCGCATATTCATGCCTGTCTTCCAGCTAGATAAATATTATATTAAGGAAGCTTTTCAATTTCTTTTCATATAGACGGAATACTATATTGCAATCGACATTGACCTTGACGCCCGCAAAGACAGTTCCTGCTTAGTTTCATTCAATTGTTGACTTCTCCTAAAGTTCAGTCCTTCAGAAGCAGTCTATAGCCCCGCTTTAAACTACGAACTCGGCTGACTTTTCACGATGAATCTTGTTTCAACCATGACCGCCAATATTCTATGGCTTTGAATATGTTCGTGAGGTATTCCCGGTAAGACCCCGATCTGCCTTAGCCTGATGTGGTTTCTATTCGTCATGCCATAGGTTTGCCTGCTGACAACGTCAAATTTCATCTCACGATGTTCCCTTGATGTTTCCCTCTATGTCCTCCCCTCTTCTAGGGGCTTTCCCTGATTAGAGCCCCCCATACTAGGCACACACTAAAAACCGGAAGTTTCAATGTAGAAACTTCCGGTTCACATTAGTAAAGAAAACGTCAGATGAGATTGAAAATTATTTTCTGGAGAAAAAAAGGAAATTTGGCAGATTACGATTCGAAATCCATTTCAATCTTAAGGAATAAAAATATTATTCATAGATAATATTCCCCATGCTAACCAATCCGCTAATATTAGCTATATCATTAGCCTCTTTTAAAATATTCATCATCGTTTTTTCTGGCAGTAGTTTATTGGCTATTTTATCTAATGGAAGAAGAAAACCCTCATTCGTTAGTAGCGGAATATTTTTCTTAAAATACTCATATAATTTTCTCCGAATTTCGTTCATTAAATTAATCGTTTCTTCCGTTTGACACATCATAACCATATGCATGTAATTAAACAGCCAATATGATGCAACAAAAAACTCTTCTGCTTCAAGTTGATGATCATAATCTTCTTTATTCAGCGTCCGCTCTATTTTATCTAATAGTTTTTTTATTTTTTGTCTTTTCCTTCGTCCCCCACTATATCCACTATACAAAGGAATTCCAAATTTGGCATCATTTATAGTTTCAAAAGCAGAAATCAACAGCGCCACTTCTCTAACCGTTAAAAAATCATTTTCATTACCACTCATACCGATATTATAAATACGCATCATTGTCATATAGTAAGGAATATGTTTTTTTATTCTTGTAACATACTTTCTCATAAGCTTTTTATCTTTATAATCAACCACCTTAGAATAAATTATCATAACTATTGCTTCTACATGCCCTATTACAAATTCCTCAATATTATTTACATAAGTTACATTTTTTATCCAATAATTACGCCAACCATCTTCAGCATAATATATTGAATCGGTTAAGACAACTATATTCTTATCCACATCATCATTAGCATAAACAGATTCAATATCTTTAGTTAAAAAATCAAAATACGAAATTACTTGAACTCCCTCAGCTGGCATTATCACATCATAATCGATACTTGGTAATTCATTCATATTATTCATAAGCTCAGAGTATACACATTTATCAATGTATCTATAAACTTGATATGTCGGGGTTGCAATTCTAGATATAATTTGATTTACTGAAATTATCGGTATAGAGTATATAAAGTTTTTTACCGCACTACAATAACGTTCGATAGCAATAAGATTTTGAAACGACAAGTGACAATCAGCATCATGCCTGCGTAAAACTATTCTTGCCTTAATAAAGTTTATAGCTTTTTGATAGCTGCTCGGTATATCCATTCTAAATTGCAACAACGATATTCGTTTTAAAACTCCCAAATCAACCCCACATTCCATTTTACAATCATATAGTATTTTAGTAAGACGAATTAATTCGTACTTTTCATCATCATTCATCTTGTCATTATAAACGTAACCAAAGTATTTAGGTAAAAAGTTTCTATATATCTTTTTTATCTCATTGTAGCAATCATCAATCGCACTATTATCTCCATCTGATGATTTTTTCCTTACACGCTTATCTTTAGGTTTCCCTGCAATAATCATTGATAAATCATACATACTTATACTATCTTCATCTGAAAAGTTATCCCACGAAGTAGCGTAATCATATTTACCGCAAGGAAAGGAGCTATCATCGATTTCTCCATATTTCTCATCGTATAATGCACCGATATCATCTATTATTTCATCTGGTATGTTAACAGCCGGCTTTCCTGGCTTAAATTCAGCTATATCAAATAGTTTGCGACAGGTTTCCATGCAGTGGTAAAATAATTCCTCACCAGTGAAACTCCTTGCCCCTAACTCCATACTTACCTCATCATAAATTCTCGTATACTCTGCCCTTATAGCCACGTTAACCACCTCCTGTTTGTTATTTCCACAAAGCAGCAGCAAATCCTGCATCATTTCTCCGTTTTCACCACTTTCACCACTTTTTAAAAGCCCCACCTGCCTTCTACTATAGCTACTACTGTACTTGTAAATCTGGTGAAAGTGGTGAAATGCTGTTTGTATAGTTAATTTTATGATATACAATAGGCTTTTATATTGATTTATCAAATACATATCAAATTCATTTCATTCTCTCAAACAACTTGTCATCCTTATCTATAAAACGTATATACAAACGTCTATCTTGCCTTAAAAACCATACATTATCAGCGTATGGTTTTTATTTATTTTTACATCACATATTACATCTATTTAATCTGTATATACATTTGTGAAAGGACTGATTATATTATGGCAAGAGAAAAAAAACAAGGTGTTATTACTATTAGGGTATCTGATGATTACAAAAACAACTTAAAACAAAAGGCCAAAGATGTCGGTATGGATTTAAGTAAATATGTAATCAACTGCATTAACTCAAACCGAACAAATGTCATTCATGATGGTGATATTCTTATTGCCGAAATTTATAATCTCAACGAACAGTTGCAAAAATTAACTCTTTATAAATCTCTTCCCATCCAAGAGCTACAAAATTCATTATCAAATGCAATATCCAAACTTAACACTTTAGCCAACAAGGATGATTAATATGTCTATATTGAAATTCGTACAAAATAACAAGCGACATCATCTATATGAAATGTATACTTATTTAGCTGACCCACTCAAAACAACCATTGATTCTTTTATCGGTTTTAATGTCAATCCAGCCAATCCTATTCCTGAAATGGAGTTGGTACAAAATTACCATCACTATCCATCTTGGGACTATTACCATAAAACATATCAACAGATAATCCTATCATTCGATAATTTCATCACTAAAGATAATCCATATATAAGAGCAGTCTGCACAGAAGTCGGATTCATATTACGTGGTAATGATCAACGACAGATATTTGCTTCTATTCATTTTAATGGTACCAACAATATTCATTGCCACTATATGTTGAACTACATCGGTATAATGGGCAATCTTTATCGTCAATCCTATTCGATTCATCATTATCAGATATTGATAAACAACGTATTATCTAAATATAATTTTCCACTAATAAAAATCAAAGATTTAGAGAACACCTCTAACCATCTTCATACATAGAGTAGAATCTTTCATCAACAGCAGGGAGAGCAGCGTCTTCTAGGCTCGCCCTGCTGTTGATAATTATTCACGCCTGTAAAAAAGAAAACGGGCGAGCCTCGGAGAGGATGATCTCCCTGTTTTCTCTTTTAGCATGAATACTGGCAATGGGCGCAAACATCAGCTGCCAAGCTGATGTTTGCGCCTATATCTTTAGATTTATCAGTTATGCACTTCTCTCGTTCTCGTTCATTACCGTATCACTTTTTGATAATACAGCTGGTTCATTATCCACATCATCGAAATCAATATTACGGCTCAACATTTTTATCTGTTCTGATAAACCTGCTACCAACGGTATTTCTTCAGCAGTTAATTTTCTATCCATCTGGAAACATGCTTTAGCATAGACGATACCGCCCTTATTGGCTGCCTTGACCAATGAGAATTTCGTTACCACTTCACTGCTTTTAATTCCTTTGGTTAATAATCTCATTAGATAACGGCTCAATTCCTTTAGTGAACCAGTCGGCAGAGATAGAATCACAGGGAACATTTCACCTTCCCGTAACAGATAAAGTCTATGTCGCTCTTTGCAGGCTTTAGAGCCATTGTCCCCAGAGTTGTATTCATTATAGATACAGCTTTTACAATCACCACCAGGATTACCAAATCCTTTAACTGCATCAAGGCTTCCACAATCTGGAGGATTTGCTGCACCATTAAACTTCTGACTGAAATATGCCCTTATAGGGTGATGATGCAGGATAACTGCCGAAAACTCCTTAGCAAAATCAGGCTCTTCAGGATTATCAGCCGGCAACTGATAAAGGGTCGTTTCTCCAGACGGCATCTTAATCCGTTCAAAGAAAGTGTTCAAACCATCCATTTCTTCTGCGATTGCTGCCTTGAAATCAAAATCCCGCAATGTCAAATAACCTGTATCTTCAACACTTACGATGTCCTTGCTGTTTTTTGTCGTTTTTGCCATCATCTTTACCTCCGCATTTTGTCATTTAAAAATCACAACCATTACACTGCATGCCCTGCTTGTAACAGTTCTGCTATAGCTGCTGCATGTGGGCACTTCTCCCTCACCTCGCAGTATTCCAGGCACTTTTTGCCCTTCCATGTTTCTTTTAGCGAACATGGCGGGGGAAGCGTCTTAGTGCGCAAGGCTGTCTTGAGCATCGAAGCCTTCTTCCCGAAATATCTCAGAAGCCACCTGTCGCTGATTTTGTTTATAGGAATAATGTAAACCGGCTTATCGATGCCCCGCTCCGTTGCTGTCCGTAAGCTTGAATCCCGACACAACGCTTGGATAAACATTTTCTTGACCTCAAAACCAGACTGCTCCAGTAACAACCGATAGTAGTTCAGCTGAACTGCCCAATCCCAGACATGACGTACACCGTCATAACGAAACTCCTTTCGCGTCTTTGGCTGACCTTTTCTAGCCCCGGTCCTATAGACCTCGCCTGTGGGGACATCCAGCTTGTAGATTCCAAGTGCTTTTGCCAGCTTGTAGGAACTAGTTACCTTTAGGTCTCCCAACACGCCTTCTTCTTCGTCAATAATTTTGCCGTACAGGTCAAACTTCCCACTGGTAATCTTATCCTGCAGGCGTATTTCCCCCAGGATATCTCCGTAGGTATTGTTCTCATGAATAGTGTGAACCGCCTGCCCATGCAGAGAATACAGTTCATCCTGCGGATTTACAGCATAACTGGTTTTCTTCTTCAGATAAGCTTCTCTTACGCCGGATATCAGTTCTGTTACCGTTGCGCCCTTAAGCCCTCGGTCAAGAGATTCTGCCACAGCTCGCAATGTCGGTAAAAACATGCATCGTTCCTTTTGTGGACAGGCAGTCAAACAGCGCTTAATGGTAATCCGCCGTCCATTCGGGCAGATAAACTTTGTAGCTGGCATCTTTACACCTCCTGCCAAAAACCTTCACTAATACAACGACACTGCAGAAGCCACTGTGTCAGATTTCTGTTCTGGCCATGCAGATGTGACTGTCTGGCCTGTTCTTGTTTTATTATAGGTGCCATCATCAGATGCGGCTTGGGAAATCTCACCAGTTGTCCAGCCGCGTTCATGTACATCACTCCCTCTGACCTTACGTTTTCTACTTATACGATACGGCACGCCAAAAGCATTCTCGTAAAGGGCCTGTAAAATCACATTACCGTAGGCCATGCGGTATTCCTCGATTTCTTCCGGGAAATAATAATCCAGCAGAATATTGTATAGTTCCGCATATTTCCCTGGAACATCAGTCGGAACATAACCATCCAGCGTTTCTCCAATAAATTCATAGCGGGGAAAATCTTCTCCCGCTGCATCTTGGATGATTTCCCCCACTTTGGCAATTACAGTTTCCAACTGGCTGCGGTCAATGTACTCGTGCTGGGTATGGGCATGATAATAGCCTGCTGACAGATTAACAGCAGCCAAGCCCAGCGCTGGAGCCAGCACGGAAATATCACTGAAGGAACCAATAGCCGTTTGAAATCCCTTACCGGAAATGTAGTTTTCAAAATCCTCATTGGCGCAGTCATAATAGACAGCATCACGACTTCCTTTTCGGTCAAGCTCTACCATGCACTTAATTTGACCAAGTTCCTGTGGTAATTTCTTCTTCGCATAACTTTCCGTAAAGGCTCTTGCACCGCCAGCGCCAGTTTCTTCATCACAGGTAAAGAGCATCCATGGCTTTTTATTGGCCTGCTCGTATGCCTTAATCAAGGCATATACACCGCACCTGTCATCACCGCCTATGCCCTGCGGGGACATCAAAATATTGCCATCTTCGCTATAGCAGATATTTTTCACCTTTTCCCGGTGCACCGTATCCAGATGGGCCACGAGCAATATCGGCATTTCCCCCTTGACCAACAGGTATTTCCCTTCACAGGCAACATTATTATCGGCGAAAAGCCTTTGCAGGTGATAGAATAACTGCCCTTGTGATAACCGGATAATCTCTTCCAGCGTCATCATGCAACCAGCTCCTTATCTGCCTTATCTTCTGTAGCATCATTTTCCCTGCGTTCCAGACAATGGTTACAAATCCGCTCTCCATCATCTGCTGTAATAACTTCATCCTTCGGGTAATACTCCCCACACTCGGAGCAATAAGCGTAATACCGATCTCGGCAATTTGCACAAACATATATTTCGATACCTTCGCTGTTATAGACCGGGTAGGTATCATCATAGAACTCATCGCAGGAATCACAACGGGATGAGTCATCATCAACCTCGTCCCCACAATCTTCGCAGTAAAGATGGTTGCCGATTTCATTGCCACAGCAAATACACAACCCATAGGTACCAATATAGAAGGGTTCGTAGCTATCAGCCTTATCCTGCCGAATACTGATTTTTGCTCCAAAGTTTTGATACATCCAATCCGGATAGCCACCAAACCCTGAACCGGCACTAATTTTGCAGTGCGTGTTATTAAAGTAATTGTAAGTCTGCCAAAGATTCGGAACCTGCTCCAGCTGAGATATTTCCCGCTGCACCAAATCCCGATAAATCTTCGATTCAGTCTGCGCCCCGTAAGTCCCACCAGTTGTATTATACAAGCGGCTTTGCAGTAGTAGTCCATTTCCTGGCTTATAAGCAAAGACCTGCCTCATGGTTTTGCGGTTGTTCAGCGTTTCTGGAATACTGGGGTCTGCTGCCACAAAGGCAATAAAGCTGTAATTATCCCGCGCATAGCCAGAACAACCATTATTATATGAGTAGCTTACGCTATTTAGCGAATGACAACTTGTCAGGGTGCAACCACGTTTATCATCCTTGGGGTTGCTCATGGTCAGAAAATGTGCCGGATTCAGTGAGACATAGAACTTGAAGTCAATTTTCTTGGCTGACAACTCATCAGCAAACTGGGCGTAAAGCCGCTGAAAGTCACTGCCCGCAGTATCATCCGAAATGCCCAGTTCATCACACATAGCCTTGAAAATGCGGCTTCTCTTCTTGTTAGGGGCATAAGCTTTGGGTGCTAACGATTGGATAGCTTGTAGATAAGCCTTCTCCCCCTTAGGAAGGGCAAAGAAATTTATAGCTAGATTCAGCAGCCCCCGTTTCTCCTTATCACATTTTTCATAGGCTGGAGCCAGTATATCACACGCCAGTTTCCTAATACGTTCATAATCCGGGTTATGGGTACGGGTACCGTTGATAACCAAGGCATCCAGTTCTTCATTCCATACTGGTGATGTACGGAAAAGCTGTCGCAGTTCCATCTTGGCATAGGCATTATCCCGTGCCAACCTGTTCACAAAATCATCGGTAATATCGTCCAAAACTTCTGTACTGCTGGTATGTGCCCGATAATCATCCAGCGCCTGCCATATATTCTGCTTATTTTTCTCAATTTTTTCTTCAATGTTCATTTATCTTCATCCTCCTGTAGTATCGTTGTAAAGTCCCATGAAAAATGGGCATGACCTAAGCCATGCCCGAACCAAAATTTCTATTCATCTTTTTCCTTATCGCTTTCAGAAAGCTTATCTGCTCCCCAACGAAGCAAAATCCCCAACGCTTCCAACCCCAAAGTATACAGAATATCATTATTTTTCATGATGCCAGCTCCTTTCTAAGCGGTGTCACCTTGCCTGCGGGAAGTGCTATCGGCGCTATATCTTTTACCGGCAAGGCAAGAATTTCTCCGCCAATACGCTCCAACTCGGTTGCGCGCTCATAATCTGCAGCATTTTGTGATGCAGCCGTAACTGCATTGAGCAGACCATAACGACTATTATCACCACTGATGAACAGTTGCCGGAAGATATCCCCCTGTTCATTTTCGGTCAGATTGAATCGATCCGCCAAAAGCTCTACTTCCTGCATCGGCTGATGATCCAGCGGAATATTCATAGCCTCCTGCATCTTGCCCACCGTCAGCATAAACTTGCTTTCATCCACAGCGCAGCGGACGGTATCAGCCACCTTCATGAAGAAGGCTTTATCGTCCTGCGCTAGTGTTTCATCACTGTACAACTCGTAGGCCGTATCATAATTTTCCACCTGCCTGCCCACATGGCGTTTCTTCTGGCTGAAATCCTTGCAAATCATGCCATTCTTGCAGACAAGCCGGAAGATCATCGGCTCTATCGTCAGATGCCCTAGGCCTACCTCACTGTTGGAAATGACAAATCCTGCCTGCACCGGATCCCCCACAGCCACTTCCGCTTTCATGCGGCGATTGATGACCTTCAAGTACAAATGCGCGTCTGTTATTTCACAGGACTCAATCACTGCCCCCTTCATATCCTTAATAATCGGAAATACTGCAGCACAAAGCTCCAGATTATCCAACCGGCGATAACGGTCAGACAGAAACGCTCGCACATTACCATCCATCACACGGAGCATACGCCGGTCACGCGTCTGTTGCAACCAGTTGTTGACATTGGCATCCAGTAAAGCTGGTGACTCACGCTGCATACGCTGATAATACTTCAACGGAATCCCCAGCCGGGTGGAAATCTGCTGATGGGCCAACGGATTCACACCAAACTCCAGCAGTTCTTTGCCCATGTCCATGGATAATTTTGAACCACCTTCCCCCGTGGAAAATGTCAGCTTGCGGCTGTCTGCCACGAAGTCCTGCCTTACATTGCGCTGCCTCTGAAGTTCCACACCCAATTCTTCTAATGATCTGCCCTGTTTCATGTTGATGCCTCCTCGATTTTTCACATAAGAAAAAGCACAGGCAATATCACCTGTGCTGGATTCACGAATATAATATGCAGTTGAAATCTGTTATTTTGGCATGAACTGAAATTGTTCAGTAGATGGACACATCATACACCGTCACTATGAATGCATCTTCTTTACGGTTCATTCTGAGGACTATGCCTACGCCCTCTGTCCCGGTATACAAGTGCGCATCCTTTTCGCACTCTAAAACCTCCGGATAATTTGCCATCCATTCAAGAACTTCACTCAAGCTCAAGTAGGGACGGATTTTTTCCAACAGGTCGTTTTTAAGGATGTACTCCAGGCAATCAGCGTCAAAATTCATTTGGATTTTCATAAAAAATACCCCTTTCCACAAAAAACACTTAGTCTAGAATATAGGCAGACTACTCCCCTGCCTATATTCCTGTCCTAGTGCCATTATCCATGTGAAAAGAGGTTGTACTCTTTGTAAGAATTATACCGCCTTTATCTTCCTTTGTCCAGACATTCATACCCCTTTATTCATACAACCGACTGATAGATTTCACCACTTAATAAATCAGCACAGGAAATTTTCCCTGCCCCCAAATGGCGACTAGAATCCAAATAACTGCCCGTATCCATAAGCACCAATCTGCCATTTTGCAGCCACTGGGGCTTAGCTTCAAAGCCTAACGCCTGCACAGGCGTATGTCCCAACACAATAATCTGCTCTCCATGATGTAAACTCGGCCTTTCCGCTAAAGTTCTTCTCCACAGCAAATCAACATCATCCTGTTCAGAGAGTGGCCGGTTAGGATTGCAATTTGCATGCATAAACCAGTATGTCTGCCCATTCACCACCATCTCTGTACATAGATGCAATTTCGAGACAAAGCCTAGCCAGTTATTTATTAACTTATCTTTTCTTCCTGTTTTTCTGATTTCCTCATAAGTAATCTGGCCACCGTTTCCCAGCCACATCGCCAGGGACGAATCCATTGAAAAGGCTTTCCCCCCATCACCGCTTTGGACCTCCAAAAATGCATCATAAAACATCTGCTCATGGTTACCACGCAGGAATATCATATTTTTCTGCCCATAATGCTCCAGCACCCATTCCATAACAGGGACAGGAGCATCCCCCCGGTCTAGATAATCTCCCAAAAACACAATCAAATCCTTCTCCGGATTAAAACCGACCTTATCATAGACAGACTTGAATCTTTCCCATTTTCCATGAATATCGCCGATAACCAACAGCCTCTCAAATTTATCCATTGTACGACATCTCCTCACATATTTTCATCTTACGTTATTTCTCTCCGATAATTTTTAGAAAAATTACCTATTGGGCTATCCCTCCCCCATAATTTGTGCTATAATATGTCCATAATTTTAGGAAACATCCCTTTTTTGAAAGAGACAATGTTGTTCAGCAAATAGCAGGCTGCTATCAGTCTGTCTATTTGCTGGATAATATATTTTTCTGTTTTGGAAAGGGGATTTTTTTATGCAAATTCAAATGGTATTTGATGACGAAGTTTTGAAATTCATCTTGAAGAACCACCTGATTGATAAGTGCAGGACGCTTATCAATCCTTCGGAAGTGCTGCCGAGCCTTATCGAAGACCAGGAGGTGATGGATATTCTGGAGAAGGGAGAGCCTTGCCTGCTATGGTCCTGCTCCAGCGAAGCCGGCTTGGGCGTGACTTTTAAAATTCACAAAACCGATGATACTTACCGCATAACCATTTATGATTTGGTTCCTCTCGACTGACAAGATGAGAGATGATAGGCCGGTTCCTGTATGAATATATAGGAGCCGGCTTTATTTTATACTCTCATCGATTCGTAGAAACGGAGGCGGACTCATATTTACTATTATCCCCAATACTGCTAACCTCTTTTGCTCTTCAGTCAGATTGATATTACTGGCTTTCACTGCACTAACCACATTACCAGATTTCTTTTTATACTTGCTATGCTTAGTATGCTTTTTCCTTATAGCCATGACCAGCCCTCCTTTTCTAACTGTAACACTACGCATTCAACATCTTAACACACCTGATTGCCTCATTCTCTTGCAGGCCAACATTGGTATCCGTCTGTACCAGATTTGTCTCTGTAAACTCTGCCATATTTGCCTCATCATCCAGGATAACGAAATTCTCCACACTATACTCTGTATCGTTCAACCACTTACGTATTTCATCGCCCCGGCATGCACTGGATAATTCCGGCGTGCAGTCCATAATCTCCAGTCCATATTCCTTGAATCGATTCAGCAGATTTTTACTGGCAGGCGTAAAGCCTATCCTCCACGAGGATGACAGTACGATTTTAGCATCTGTTTCCCTTACGATGTACTGCAAAAGTTTCAAATGCGAATCTGTCTTCAATCTTATCGAATATCCATCCTGCATAGAATTCAACACACCGTCCACGTCTAAAAAGATTATTTTCAACTATAGCCACCTCTTGATATTACTCGCTAAGTGCCTGCGCTAATACTTTTACGACTTCTTCTTTCAAAGCTCCGTTTTTCAAACACAGTTCTCCATATTCCAGTGCGTATATGGACTCCTTAGACTTAGCAGCCTTAAGATAGTTATTATAGGCTTCCTGTCGTCTTTCGCCCCAGCGTCCATAACCGTAATAGCAAATATTCCCTTTGGTAAAAGCAGCCCAGCCGTCACCGGATTCTATAGCCTGATTAAGCCATTTAATCTCCTTCTTAAGCTTAACGTCCTTATTCTTTTTGGCCGACTCTGCAAAGGTCCCTTCTATATATTCACGCCCTAAACGGCCTATCATTTCCAAGCCACTATCCTGTACAGCCTTATCCAGCCAGACCTTGTATTTTTTGACTAAGTCACCAGCAAATGCCTCCTTGGCCATTTTCAAATACGCGCGTACCTTTTCCATGTCACGTTCACAAAGCCGCCCCGTTTCATATGCTTTTGCCAAGAAGAACATTGCCTCAATATCGCCAGCAGATGCTAACTGCTCTTTTCCATTGATGATTTCCTCAAAATGTCGAACCTGCTCCATTTTCCAATTTAACCGATCACACTGCTCTCGATAATAATCACACATTCGTTCTATTCTATTTGCTGTTATATCTACGGGTGCTGATTCCCGTAAAGAAAAATCAAGGATTTCACCGCTGCTCCACCCATAATCATTCTGTCTTTTTTTCTCTTCCCACGCTGGCAGTTTCTTCTCAATTTCTTTGATTCCCTGTTCCGTACAACCTGCCAATACCAAAGCCGCCTCACGTTCCACTAAACGGATTTTTTCAGCTCGTCTTAACGTCTCTTCATCCAAATTGCATTCATTACGAATGTCCGCAAATCTTTGCATACATTGACTTAGGAACCTTGCCTCATCAAACTCTATACTTTTTTTGTTATAGAGCCATTCCACTATACTCTTTACTATTCTTTTTGCACCTGTTCCCTCCGCACATATCTTCAGCTTTGTTCCTTGTTCCCATTCCAATTCTGTTATTGATTTGGGATTTTTACGATTTCTAAGGCCACGATATACATAGGCTGTTGTCCAAGCACAATTATCCTCACATATAACTTCCGGGCTGCGTTCATCCACCACTACATCATAATTTTTCAACCGATAGGCTCTCTTGACCTTATACAAACAATTCTTCTCCAAGATTCCCACCCACTTTATAGTTCATACACCTAATTGGCCTTCTCCATCATTTCCACCTTTATTCCCCAATCAAAATAGACACCCGAATCACATCATCCAACGATTCATCAATAGATGCGCCCCAAATAATCGCTGCCTGCTTATTCTCCATCCAATCGTGTATTGTTTCACTAGCTTCTTGAATTTCATACATACTCAAATTAGCTTCACTGCCAGTAACATTCAACAGAACAGACGTGCCTACGCTTTGAGCTTTTTCATTCTGCTTTGTCAGTTTGTTTATGGCCTCCATAGCAGCAATTATACTTGCCCTTTCACCTTCAGCTTCTCCCGTAGCTAACAATAACTTCTTTTTATCCTTACAAACAGCTTGAACATCACACAAATCCAGATTTACGAGTCCTGGAATACAAACGACATCATATATAGACTTAATAGCATCGTATATAGTCTTGTAAAGCTCAGACTCTCCTGCATATTTTTTAGGATTTATAGTCATCAAGGACGCTGGTACATCTATCTGTTCTGCAGAAATCAATATTGGTATCAATAATGATATACAGGTATTATTAGCAGCCGCTGCCGCTTTTTTTAGATAATCTACATCTTCCTTCTCCCTGGCATCGGCAATCAAAAAGCCAATGTCTACTCTCCTCCATGATGCAGCTTCTAATGGCTTTCCATCCAGCAACTTAAATTTTTCAGCAAAGGTTTGCTGTTTCCATATCTCGGCAGTTTTACCTATGAAAGCAACTCTAAAATTACACAATTCTTTATCCATATTTTCATTTAACTCGAACATTTTATATTCCCCCTCAATCAGTGTCTATAGAAAATCTTATTTTCTTTTGCCCATTCTGCAATAGCCGCACGATAGTCTGCTGGTAAACTTTGATTACAATAGCCCAGAGCCTGCGTAATCCTGCCCTGTTTCACCTCAATGCAAGCCACATATTTTTCTTGCTTTTTCATCGCTGCGATTAGCGACCATTTAGATAGAACATCCGAATCATAGCTTGCGACACAGTTATGGAATAGATTCCCCCATTTATGCAATTCATTTGTATCTCTAGGCAAATGGAACGTATATTCCCCAAGATTTGTTTCTAAGGCCAGTTCTTTTTCTTTATATTCATATATTTTGTTCTCACGTTTGGAATTCTTCCCTGCGCTCCTATAGCGATTTACTATATCCGGACGTGCGATAAACAGCTCATCCACTAATGCATCGTGGACTTCCTGGGTAAGCCCCTCATTCAGAAGCCGACGATACACGTTCCAGTCTATCAGCCCCTCGTTATTATCCAGCTCGGCTTCCACGAACATTCTCAGCGTATCCAATGCAGCATAGGTGAAATTATCATTACACCAACGAAGCACACGCGGAGCAATCGCTTTTTCCTCGCGATGACGCAGCAGCCAACGGCAAAACCGTTGGAAACGATCCAAGTCATAGGCACCCGTTCCTCTTAAATTCAACACACCAGCGGTGGCATTGTAACGCATATTCAGTAACCGATAACCGAAAATCTCTTCCCGGTAGAAAAAGCGGCGAATGATATTGATATCCGTAAATCCACATTGACGAAGAAAAACGTATACCAATATGCTTTCCGGACTCCGCACATATGCTTTTCTTAGACTGGGTGGCAGATTTTCTATGTCCAAATATCTGCATAATTCCCGATAACTGTCAAAACGGCCTTGTTCCTTTATTGCTTTATAAGCGGCCTGTCCCAAAACATCTTTCAGAATATATATATTAGGGTCCAACGCACTTTCACAAAAGGCAATCAAATGCTGCAAGCCGTGGGCATCCCCTAAATAACTAGGACGAAATCCGTATTTGTCTTCTGCTATTTCTCTTAGATAATCAATGGCCACATCAATAGCCACCGCCGGTATATCAACATGCCTTGCCGCCAGTAATTCCGGAAATAATATACTTCCCCCACAAACATAGCCATTACGCCAGTTCCTTATATCATTGCCCACAATGGATGCAGGCCACCCTTGCAGATTGCCATGGTCAATATCACACTCAATCGTCCAATCCTTATCCGTGACCTCAGTAATCGTATTTTCTTCTAAAGTAACCCTTTTGACATGTAAAGCAAGTTCTACCGTTCTATTAGGAAGCAACTCTACACTCCAGCTCAATGGCAAATAGACATAGGAAAATCGCCAGTCATCCATTTTTAGCCCCTTCAGACGATACTCTAAATCATCCTGTGGGCAAACTTGCTCCTGCTGCCAATCATCTTCTATGGCATTGTAATAAAAACACCTTTTCTTACCGTTCATTTACTTTCCCCTGTCATACTCGTAAAATCTCTTCAAAGCCCCATAACTTCTAAAGTGCAATATTGACACAACAGCACAGACGATATATTCGCCTGTGCTGAACTAGTGAACTGCTATGAGTAACTATTAAGCTTCCGCCGTTTTAGGCTTCAAATCCGAAAGTGCCTGATTCAAAGAATCCGATAAGTTGTCCATCTTCTCTTTGAAATCCTGCACCCTGCTTTCCACAGAATCTGCAACTTCTTCCTTACTGGGAGCATCCGCTACCTGTGCACGCAAGTCGGCTATGATTTCTTCGCCCTTTTCCTGCAGCGTAAGCTGAATCTTTTGCACCGACTCTTTCACCTGCGCATAGACCATTTCACGCTCCTCATCCGTGGTGCACTCTTCCATCGCCCACTCCGCTTCATCGCGGATGTCCTGTACCAGCACTTCTAAAGCCTGCTCTGGAGTAACCTCAGCTTTTTCCACTGGCTTATCCTCTTCCATCAAATTTGCCAACAACCAACCGACAGCGCCACCAACAACAAAATTCCAAATCATACCAATTTCCTCCTTACAAACTCCAATACTGCTTGATTACTTAGATTATACAGAACGTACACGTCTAAGTGGTATCCAAGCAGGCAACCTTGCTATTTTTTAGCATATGCCTTCTTGGTACCCCGATAATACAGCAGGGCTATGACGTCTCATGTCGTTTTACAATTCGCCAAATAATTTTTTTTACGAAAAAACCGATTCCATTACAGAATCGGCTGTTTCCTATATATGAAGACATTTGTATCTTATTTGTTCCCCCGCCAATTGGTCAAGGTCTTGCAATCGTGCGTATACAACGCCTCATTAATTTCATCTATATTATAGCGCTTCATTTCCAAGAAAAACTTCACAATCATATCCCCCAAACGGCTTTCAGACAAAGCATAGCCTGCCCGCTTCAGTAAATCAGCAGCCTCATCCATAGACAGGTGCAAGGCAATCACAAAAGCCAGTACCGTCTCTTTCGTTGGGTGGTACTGCACATTATTGCGGATTTTAGCAAAATGCGCCTTGGTCACGCCTGCCGCACGGTATATCTCCACCGGCTTGCGCTTCCGTTCCTTTATCCACCACATAAGTTTCTCTGAAAAAGACATTTCCAACTTGTTTGTCAATGACTCTATTCCCGTCAGGAATTCCGGCAATGCGATACAAGCAGCAAAAGGTGCCCCTATCCCCCAAGCCCCATTAGTGGAATCCTTCTTCCGTTTAGGCTCCTCTGCAAAGCCCTTCTCCTTCGCCCCATCCGGGCGATAGTTCAGCAGTATATAGCGTTCCAGCTCTTCAATCAGCCCTTGCTCCAGCATACGCCATCCCTCCATCCTGATAACATTATTCGCCAGCTTGCAATGAAAACCTGCCATCCAATCAATAATATATAGGTAAATTCAGACAATTTATCATCATAAAAAAGACACCTTCATCGCCGAAGGTGTCTTTTCTGTGTCCATAAGTCCTATTATACTATTCCAAATCAGCCAGTCGCTGTTCAGCTTCTTCACTTCCTGTAGCCTTGGCTTTTTCATACCATTCCTTGGCTTTGGTCAAATCTTGTTCGACATTTCCCTCGCCATCACAATAAATATCTCCTAGGGCCAGCATTGCCGTCGCATAACCATGCGCAGCTGATTTTTCATACCACTCTGCAGCCTTTGCCATATCCTGTTCAACGCCTGAGCCTTCCAAATACAAATCGCCAATTCTCGCTTCAGCTATATGCTGATATGTATTATCGTCATTTACAGCCTTCAAGTATAGTTCCATTGCCTTGTCATAATTCTCATTGTAATAGTAGATAGTTCCCAATGGCATAAACGGTGTTTCATTCCCTGCTGCAATAGCCTTTTCAAACCACTCCTTAGCGATGGAATAATCCCGCTCTACGCCATTGCCGAAATAATATATATCGCCTATTTCATTCATGGCATCTTCATCACCATAATCAGCTGCACGCATATACCAAGCCAAGGCAGCAACATAATCTTGTTCAACGCCATTGCCCTCTTCATAATATGAACCAATATTATACATTGCTACAACATCGCCCAGCTTGGCAGCTTGTAAAGCCCAGTATGCTGCCTGAGCACAATCCTGCGCCATCCCCTGTCCACGATTGTACATAGTCCCCAGCGCACACATTGCCGATGCATTGCCATGCCCGGCAGCTTTTTGATACCATTCAGCTGCTTTAACAAAATCCTGCTCAACGCCTTTGCCCTGCTGATACATTATACCAATGGTATTCTCCGCTTCAGCTTGAAATTCATTCCCATCAACTGCTGCACGCTGGAAATAATTTAATGCTTCTTTATATTGCTCTTCATCAAAGTAAATTTCCCCATACCAGAACAGGACAGCATCTTCCCCCGCATCCATCGCCTTTTCGTAGTATTCTTTAGCCTTATCGTAATTTACTTCCTTCCCTAAGCCATGATGATATGCCTCTCCCAAATGAGCAAAGGCTAGATAATTACCATTATAGGAATTCGCTGCCTTTTCAAACCAATAATTAGCGATACTATAATCCTGCTTGACGAAATCGCCCTCGTAATAAAGCTGCCCTAAGTCAACCATGGACATAATTACACCATTGCCAGCTGCTTGTTGATAATAATCCAATGCCTTGGCAAAATTTTCCTCTTTTCCCAAACCATATCGATAGGCTTTTGCTAAGCCATAATAAGCATCATATTTACAGGTACCTTCTTCATCTATCTGCCGCTCATAACACTCTACTGACTTTTCATAATCCTCCATATCCTCATAAACAGTCCCCAATAGATACCAGCCATCCACATTACCCGCATCTAATATTTTATGATACCATTCTATAGCTTTTTCAAAGGATTGCTCAACACCTTGTCCACTCTGATAAAAAATCCCTATCTGCGCCATAGCATCTGTTTCGCCCGCATCAGCTGCCTGTCGATAATATTTAACGGACAACTCGTAATCTTTTTTTAAAAATGCCTCATTGCCCAGTTCCATCAAGTCTTCTAAGTTCATATTCTTTTCCATGATGCAAACCTCCCTATTTATACATATTTACCGATCACTTACAATCATTTATCAATAATTCTTTCGCCTTTTCATAACACTCAATAGCCACCTTCAAACGAACAGCTCCAAAGTAACAAAGACAAGCCTGTGTAAATGCTGCCCAGCCATCACCTGCTGCCCCAGCATCCATCAGCCAAGATTCCTCAGCTCTTAGCTGAGGGTATGTATCCTTCTTGCATCCATAGGTCATATTGCCTGCTAGATAATCCTGGCCAATCTGACCAATCATAGGCATTTTGCTTTTTTCTGCAACAATTTGCAACCATTCAGCATATTCATGCCTATGCTCATTTACATAAGCATTTACAGATTTCATTAATTTCTCTTCACAATCACTTTCGAGCCAATTAGAAGTGGCTCTTATATAATCGCGTCCACATTTTTTTATCACTTCTCCCGGAGGTTGAGCCAGACTAAGCGCTCTCCTAATAATAGCCCTATGCTCTGAATCTACATCTTGATATTTATTACTAAATTCCTCAACATCTTGCCTTATCTCTCGCATAATATTCATTTCAAATCCATGTATGGCCAAAAATTCCTCATCCGTAATACTATAGCCAAAACATCCAGCTATATCCTGACACATACTCTTACATGTATCGATAAGCAATTCGGTTTCACAATTACTTTGGCCGCTAAAACGGTTAGCATAATCAGCTACTATTTTATTAGCAGCTTCAACTTTTTCATCAAATCCTATAATTTTCATGCCAGTATTACCTTCCATCCAGCACTTAATAGCTAAAAGAATTTTTCCAAACGTTCCAACGCTAATCCATTACCATTTATCAAAGCCATATAATAACACTTTATAGCACTATTTCTCCTTTGAACACATGGAATCTTTTTTTGCCAGTACATATCTCCCAATTCTATTGCGTATACAGGATTAATAGATTCTGATGCTATTTTATAATACTCATGCGCTTTATTGATACGAACGCCCCAAGCTCCATATCCATAATAGCAAACATTCCCCAAAGTAAAGGCAGCCCAACCATCACCGGCATTGGCTTTTTCATTCAACCATTTAAACTCTGCTTTAATTTTATTCTTCTTATCTTCTTGCTTTTCAGTAACCAAACCACCTTCTATGTATTTAGCTCCAATAATGCCAATAGTTTTCAACCCACTCTCTTCTACTGCATTATCCAACCATCTCTTATATTTTTTCATAAAATCATCGTCTAATGATTCTGCGATATCATATATACGCAACAAATCCAACATTGACCCAACATTTCCTAAGTCAGCAGCTTTTCTATGATACTCCTCTGCTATGTTACTCAATTCATCCTTATTTTTAGAGTACTGAATATCCGAAGCTATGCGATGGTAGCACAAAGCCAACGCTTCTTTATCATCACCACAAGCAACTATAGCCTTATCATACCAGGATTTTGCTTTAGAAAAATCGTATTCTCTATCAAAACTAACATTTCCAATATATACTTTATCAGTTTTATCACTAGCACCCCCGCCTAAATAAGTTCCACCAAGTAACAACATTGCCTTATAATTTCCATTACTAGCTGCTTTTTCATATAAAGTTATCGCTTTTTCAGCATCAGCTTCTACACATTCTCCCAGCGAATAACATCTTGCCATACCGAACCAACCATCGGCACTGTTGCTCTCTGCCGCCATTTCATAGTATTTAAATGATTTCTTCACATCCCGACGGCACAACATACCTTCGTGATAGGCATCACCTAAGAAAACCATCGCGCCCACATCGCCACTTGAAGCTAGTTTTTCCTTCTCAGCCAACATTTCTTCATTATTTTTTATTTCGTCTATTTTCTTACACAACTCTTCACATTTTTTGTCATAATACTGACAAGCCTTTTTTAGCATATAAACCAAAGTACCACAAGGTATCATTTCACTAATTTCATGAAATCCAGAAAAAGGATTTGATATAAATCGATCGAATATCCCCCCAAATTCATCATCATCTAACCATTTTTCTCTATATCGCATAATTCCTTCTTTTGTCATCCCATCTATAACAGGTATGCTATAGTGATTTAACATTGGTTGCGACTTCACCCAGTTTAACGTTTCCGAATCAAGATGATTCCAAGAACGGATACTCTCAAATAAAGGCAAGCATTCCCCAATAAAGATTTTTTCATCAAATTCGAGATTTAAGTATTTAACTGCTCGCTGATAAAATTGAACCCAAGGGGACTCATAATTAATTTTCATCTTAACTTTCTCCTATTATTATTGATCATAACACGTAACAATACAAAAAAGGTTGCCATACAGGCAACCTTAATTTTTTCTTAACTAAGACTCAAATCAGCCTGTGCCTATCTTTACAGCATCATCAAGACCGTCCACTTTCTAAGCGCAATATTTCTTTCGTTTTCATACGAATATATGCAACTTGTACGACCGCTGGTATTGTGACCCTGTATGCAGGCCCAGCAATATCTACCAAAGTCCATAAAGCAGTCAAAGCAATTCCCAAAGGTCCAGCCAATGCCCCCATGGCTCTTGTTATTGTTGCATTTGCTGTTAAAGATAATCCTCTACCAAGAATCGCCTTTGCTACAGCATTAGCTACTATTACTGCTATCTGATACGCGAAGAATCCCCCTTTCAATATACCGGCTTGTAATGCCGCGATCAAAGCTTCTTTGGTAAAATCAGTTGTCTTCAAATCCAACTCATCTATTATCTTTTTTAATTCTTCACTATTCATTTTATCAATAGCGTCTATTAGAATTTTTTGCAATAAATTCATCTCTATTATTTCAATAGAAGCTTTATAATTATAATTTACTTTCATCTTATCGCAAACATCACATAGAATTTCTCTATACAGGACTCCTTCACCATTACCAAATATATTTCTAACTAAATTAGCAATACTATTTCCACCAAAATGCTGCAACTCCCCAGCAATTTCCTGCCAATACATACTTGGTCTATCTGAATAATTTTTATATACTTCTGTTAATGTCAATTCTTCAGTTAACCTTGGGCTACCATCCTTATCTTTTATAAGATAATCCACTAGTATTTGCAAATCTTCATCACTCGCCGAAGCCAAAATCTCTAAATCTGCATCTTTACAATAAGCCATACCCCCGCCCCCTCTCTTTCTATATCCTGTCTCTTAAACACACACGCCCGTACACATTTTTCCATTATGTACCTTGGTAAAAAAATTATCCAACTCCTTAATATTATGAATGATTTTCTTTTTATCCACCTTACATTTTTCCGCTAGTCTGACTGAACATCCAATTGCTTCTTCTATTCTTTCATTAGAATCAAATGCCTTTTCAAATTCATAATGAATTTCAAGATACTCTCTCTACTTCCTCTACAAACGACTTATACATAGTTGCCATTTTACCATCATAGGCTTTAGTTCGCTCATAGTGGTCATGCATTCTGCCGTGGTTTCAATTTACTTAATGCGCTCATTGAAATAATCTTCTTTACGCGCATGACGTTGTTCTGCTTTGAACAGGCAACCTTATTTAAGAAACATTCATCATTTCAAATAATGCTTTGTGTACCCACCTGTCTTACAGCAGCATCTACAAATTCCACCACTAAACCATCATCCTCATTATATCTGTAAGCACAGACTAAATACACCGACGGGGTTCCTTTGCTCCTCCCTACAAAAAGATTTTGTGGCATTACATATTTAAACACATTAAGATTATTCGCATTCTCTATCTTATCACCATCACGTTCCAGCATATATTTCACAACATAAGCCTTCGCATCTTCTACAATCTGCCAATTATTCAACACACTCTCTAAAGCCTCTTCCTGAACAGGAAGTACTTCTTCACCTGCATAGCAGTCATATTGTATTTCAAGATCCAGGTCTCTCCCCCATAGTCTGACTTTCTTATGATTAATCATCAAAAATACGCTCCTTTTCTTGGCTGGCCTTCTTACATTCCGACACGCCACCTAAATGGGTACAAGCTTCATGTATCTTTGTAGGCACAAGGTCGCAAGTTCTCATATCGTTACGTTCATGCCAAGAGTAATTATTCTCATGACGCCAATCCGATACATCGCGAGGTGTCCAGTCAGCCCTGCCATCATGATTTTCTCTATTCCATACTTCAGATAATTTCGTATCACACTGCTCAAAATTTCCGTCTCGGCCCAGACGATGCTCCGTCATATTATCAATTTCCACTGTGGCCTCTGCCACCCCGCTAAAATCCACCATGGCATCCTGATAGGGGATTTCACTTACCCCACGCTCTTTCATAGCTTCTATGGTTTCTCCGTCTGCAGGTCTATAGCCGCTTTCTCCTCTTTCACCCTCCCATGTGCCTCTATCCGAATTTTCCCTTGGCACATGAGCCAAACGCTCTTCATATGTACTGAAGGGCGCTGTCTCGATATCAGGATTTTCTATTTCTGCTGACTCTAACTGTTCTCCCCAATAATTTTCTGCCTCATCTTGAGAAATATCTCCTTCTGAGCCTATTTCCTGATAACTTTCAAACTCTCCATGATTTTCCTGAACATCTGAACTTTCATTTATCTCATCCATTGACAAACGCACCACCCTTGCTTCGGTGTTCTTCAGTAAACCTCAGAAAAATATTCAAGTAACTTCCGTCTCTTTTAACTGCCTCACGCAATACAATTCCTAAAAGAATGTCTACTTGTTGCGGTGCAAGTTCATATGACGCAGGTATTAGCTTTTCTTTTACTGTTTTCAACCAAGAATTCATTTCCCCACAAGATTTAGCATGATTAAGAGCTTTTTGTGCATCAAAAAACTCAAACAAAAAGTACTGCCAATTTGAAGCATTTCCACTTTTTGCATACATCAAGCATTCAGCCTTCAAAGCCCCCCTCAATGGTGAACACAGAATCTCAGTCTTCATGTTAAGCAAAGCTTTTCGTAATTTAGAACCGCCAATACCATTATTCCTGATAGCGTCCAACAATTGATCCTCTATTTTAACCAAATCCTTTATCTCTACTTTCTGCTTTTCATCAATAGTCTTTGGCGGCTCATAAAGTGGAATCTGACAAAGAACGGGTTCCAACCAATCAATTTGACTCACCGCTGCTACGCCTTTTTCCAGCTTCACGATTTCTTCAATCTGTGACGCATTTAATCCAGCAGCTGCTCCTACTAATTCACGGTCAGATAGTTCCGGCAAACGCAGGATGATTTTTGTGTTCGTATTGCGAATAACTGACAAATCCAAAAGCCCCGGTGATTGGTCAGCGATGATAAAGCCCTCGCCATAGGTACGCATCTCTGCTATGGAATTAGCCAACATTTCCACTGATTTTCCCAAAAGATTAGCTCCTTCGGCAGTCTGCTCACTGCTAGTACGCTTCAAGAGATTATGTGCCTCTTCTAAGACAGTGACATGGAATAGGGTGTTGTTCGGCGAAGCCCCCCTGCTACGTTCTTCCATACGATGTTCCTGTAATTTGAGCACCAATAATCCCATGAGTAGGGACTTAGTTTCTGCAGATCCAATCCTACTGAGATCAACGATAACATTCTCGTTGAAAAGATCCTCATCGGAAATGCCTTTGGCAGAAAAGATAAGGCTGTTTATGCCATTGGTCAATGAACGCAATCTGGTGACCAGGGAACCTATATAGTCACTTTTATTGTCCGCAGAGTACTCGCTTTCAGCCAAAATCTGCCTAACCTCTTCCTGCACATCGGCAAAGCCAGGATATACCCCTTCATGAATGCTATTCTCCGAAAGGGACAGATTCCAACCGCATCTTGTATAAGCCCTCTCCACAGCCTCTTTCAAAATAGCAGGCATAGCTGCATACATAGGCCAACAAACATTGAATATCTCTACCAATCTATCTATATGCTCAAGCACATGGATGGAAGATGGGAATACAAATGGATTAAGTTGCAACATTTCCCCTAGCCTGGGGTTAGTCCCAAGAATTCGTGTCTGGGGGAACATATGACGATATTCTCCTTTGGCTGGCTCAATGACCAAGAATTTCTTCCCCTGTTTTTGTAAAGCATTGATGATATGACAAACAACATTGCTCTTTCCAGCCCCGGTAGAACCAGCTACAAATGTATGGCTAGCAAGGCTTTCTGTGTCCAGGTCAACCACGGTCTCTGTCCGCTCACCCATATGGAAAATACGACCAATTTGCAACATATTCTTCTGCCCACTGTCAGTCTGCCAGCCATGCAAAACCTCTCTTGCAAAAGCTGCATGGTTGACCACAGGGAGTCCCTTCACTGAAGTATGAGGCAGTCCCATATGGATTGCCAACTCTCCAGTACTCACTAAAACAGCAGGAGTCACTTTTACACAACGTTCTCCCTCGTAGTCAAAACCTTGATACTCGAACACAGGATGCAAGAAATTCTTGATATATGGTGCCAGTTGCACTAAGGATTGTTCATCGTTCCAGGTATTGATGGCCGATCGCTCAATCCCACTCCCTTTACCAGAAACCACGGAACGATAGATATTAGCCGCCATTTCCGTCTCAGCTGAGCTTTCCCCCACGAAGTAAGCAGCAAAATTCCACATCCCCATGCTCTCGCACTCCTCTAGGCGCTGAAGCTGCTTTTCCAGCCGCTTGGCAATCGCAACGAAGGTTTTATTTTCTGCCCCTAGAGTGATTCCTTGACTTTTTCCCAAGGTGGATGTAATCGTCAAGGAATCGGTCAAGGTAACAGCCTCGCTCCGTCCTATCGTCTCAGTATCATTAATAGCAATCCCAAAATTTCTAGCCGTACCTTCTCCTTCGCTGATACCGCTACTTTCCCCCACTGTTTTTGATGTACTTAGACCATGAGTCAATGTGCGCGAAATGGATTGAGACTCAGATATCGTATGGCTAGTGCCTTTGGTGACAGTATGAGTATCACTGCTGCCTTTGCCTTCGCTGTGATTTTTACTGTAACTTACACCCACACCATAAAAAGCCCCCGCCCCCACTGTAGAACCATCTGTCGTATTAGTGCTCTCGCTGTGAGCATCTGCTGTAGACTCATTCACCCCATCGGCTGCCCCAGATGTATATGTGTGAGCAACAGCCACAGATTTATTTTCCCCTACAGTAATAGAAGTATTCGTTCCAAAATTTTTTTCGATATTCTTTGACAGGGTAATACCATCATTTACAGTTTTTCCCACCCCTTTGTTTTGCGAAAGTGTTATGGTTTTACCACTGCTATTAGCATTTGCCTCAGCATCAGAATCGTTTAATGAAAAATTCATCTGCATATTGACAAAGGGGGATATTTGCGTACCAATGCTTTCATAGCCTCTCCGCGTTTCCGCAAGATAGTCATAGCTTGCATTCTCTGCAACGAAAAACGCCTGATAGCTCTTCCCCTTCATGCTATCAATGAATTTCTCTACCCCCTGCACAAAACGTCTATCGCTCAATCCCTCCTCATTCTGGCGAAAATCAGCTATGCAAGTAACACTAGAAATGGCTCCTATGGAGATGTTTTCCATTTGTTTCTGCAAAGCCTCTTCCAAATAAGCCGAGGTGCAGCTACCGGGGAAAAGACCTTTGAGACTGTCCTCCAGCATACATTTCATGGTACCAGCAGCGTGAATAGCAGATTTGGGTCTCACTCCCAAGAAAAATTCCACCGTTATGCCATCGCTTTTTACCATCAACACCAAAGTGCACGGCTTATCACTCAATACCCGATACAAAGTTGCCAGATTATGCAATGAGAATTCCTCCGCTTGATATGCCAGCTTATCAATGCGGAAAAACTGAATCTGATTAAGTTTTGCTAAAGCCTCTGCATCTGCATCCACAATCTTCAAACTATCAAGTTTTGCCAAATACCCCTTCATCACTTCATCATCAATAATTTTCAAGCAATTGGCAAGGTTATTCTGCAAAATAGTCAAGCGATCAAACTGTTCATATTCTTGCAATGATAACTGTTCAATATGCTTTTCTTTCTGCGAATCATCTAACTTGGGTTCTATTGTGATCTGATTTTCATTCACTAACGGCAGTTGCTTTTTTCCCATCTCTTCATGCAAAAAAATCTCTTTATTTACCTCCGCCATCTTACTATCAAACCCATTCCACTTCATAAACCACCACCTCCCGCAAATCTGCGATAGAATCTTTTCTTTTTTCCTGCTATCTCAAGCTTATAATAGCCCGTTGGATGCCCTTCATAACTTTGCATATAAATAGCAAATCCCTGTGGCGAATAACCTTTTATCCTTTCCCAGCCACGATCTTTAAAGTACAAGTCTTCTGTGAGCTCATAAACAGCCTCCCTGTTGTTAGAATGTTTTTTTAGCAGTTTACTCCCCTCCGATAAGAAGTACTTTTCCTCAGGATTAATAATTAATACAGTTCGCCAAGCTACGCTTTTCGTTCTAGACGGCTTTATCGCAACAGTATCAACAGAATCAACAATATCGCCAATGCACCTATTATCGGCAAAACAATTTTCTCCAGATTCTCCTTGCTCTTTGCCTGATTTTTTCCCGATGGTGTTCGACTGATTGGACGAGACTGTTTTTTTTTTAGCTCTGGCCCCTCGATGCGTGGAATAGGACTGACTGATGCGTATTTCTTTCTATCCTCTGCCAGTTCTTTTTGTATGCGTCTTTCGTATTCTTCCTTGGATTCTTTCGGTTGCACAACTTTGGACACAGCCGAAGCTATTTCGACAGGTTTGGGCTGTAGCTCCGCTTTTGTCAAAACCTGGTGCTCATCAACTGCACTCTCAGAAGTCTCCTCTTTTCTGCTTATATCATCCGCATATATCACTTGAGCCACTTTTCGCATATGGTCTACACGTTCTTTGGAAAAGTTCTTTAATAAATCCTTCTTTAATCTCTTCCAATAAGCCTTATCCCACTGAGTAGAACTTTCCTTGGAGCTGGACAGTACCTGATGTGACTCAAATAACCCAGCCTTTAACACTTGATTGTAATCATCCTGATATTTTGCAAAGGTGGGATCCACATCCAAAGCATCCTTGAAAATATATTTCAAGCCCTCTATGTCACCATTGGCAATACAAGTCCTTACCGAATCATGCATATCTCACCCTCCTAAACATCTAAAATACCGTTCAGTTCAGCAATATTGGCCTCAATCCATTTTATGATTTTCTTATTCTTTTCAAGTTCTTCTTTTCTTGTTTTCTGGTCGACCGTGCAAGCCTTAATTTCCTTATACTTTTCGCCAATACGTCTATCTAATTCATCAAAGCTATTAGAAAACTGCTTCTTCATACCGTCTATCTGTTCCTCAGCGTAACCAAGTGATTTTTTAATGCTCTCTCCCAGCTTTTGCTGATATTTTGCCAGAAGATCTGCCTGTATCTTATCCTTATCTGCACGGAACTTCTCGGTAGTTCTAGTACGCTCCTCAAAAACATCTCTTTCTACTGTCTCATAATCAAGCACCGTCTTGTATACTTTCTCTGTGCGATAATCATCCACATTTACATAATACGTTTCATCCACATAATCATCCCGCCAGAACAGCAAAAATTTCCACCCCTGCTTGTCGGGATTCTTCACTCTTCTAGTGCGCTCTACTTGATGAGAACCTGACTTTACCTGGCGTGTCCCCACTTCTTCCTCATGCGATCCCACTATGACATCTTCCTTTTTAGTGCCTATCTTCTCATGATAAGTCTCTTCTTCTATGGTAGTCTCACCTATGGCCTCCGCTTTTTCCATAGCAAAGGAATCGGAGCGCCAAGCATTGATGCTCTCCCGAAGGTTCATCAAACCGTCCTTCACCAGGGATGCTGTATCAAAGTCTAACGCCTCTACTTGAGCCTCCTTATCGAAGCGATTGAGCTTCTCCTGGTATTCCCATAGCAGTCCTTCGCCAGTTTCTACCAATTCGCGATTGATGATGGTTTCCAGTTCAGCTGCCAATTTAGCCATAGTATTGGATGCCATATCCGTGAACTGATTTACCAGCCGCACAGCCTCACTCTTACTTTCAATAACATCATCATATCTTCTAAAAATTTGAATAATCTCGTCCTCTATCTTATCCTGCAACTCCTCGGTTTTCTCCTCTATAGATTTCATCGGATTGAAAGCATTTATCTTAGCTTTGAATTTTTGTGCTTCTTTGCCGTCATCTATACGCGCCTGAATAATCTTCGCACGCTCATTAATTTCCCTTAGTGCATTTTCATCCGTAGCCACCGTTGCCTTGACTTTTGCCAGGACTTCACTGGCTTCCAATACGCCTTGAAAAGTTTCTACCAGATCCTTGATTTTTTTAGTCATAGCATATTTTTTCACATAGGCGATGATGGCAGACTCTATAGAGCGTATGCCACAGTGGATTAACACTTGCCCTTTGCTGTCTTTACTATCTAAAGCAGCAGCTAATTCAGCATTCAGTTCCCGCTTGGCTATAGGAGACAAATTACTGTATGCTTCTAAGTGCATGGATTCATGCTTCCTAAACCGTCTCATTTTGCTAATAGTATCCAAAGCTGCATTAGGAAGGTTATCCATATCATCCAATGTTAACTTAGCAGGATCTATATCCCTGAGATATGTGCGAATATTCAAGGCTGTATAAGCAGAACATGGGAAAATCTGCGGATTCTCTATACCATGATTAACTAAGTAAGTCCTTGCCTTCTCAATGGCAGATTCGATATTCTCTTCCTCCGGGTTGAAATCATCCATGCGGTTTATGGCAAACAAAAATCTGTCCCGCATCAATTTTCCTCCGGTACGGATTTTCTCTGCCACATGATTGAGTAGATGATCATCATCATTGGTAGCCAGTTGCGTCCCGTTCAACACATACAGTATTAAATTGTTTGCATCACTTTCTACAGCTCTATATGTTGTATTTTTATGGGCTTGATTCTGTGAATTATTTGGTCCCGGTGTATCCACTAAACGCAAAGCCGTTGTGTTGGCATCGATAAAAGGGATATTGCCGGATATGGCAATTTCTTGCACTTTAGGATCTTCATTCAGCTCCACCATATTCTCATAGGCTATATTCTCTATTTTTGAGATGATATTTCCCTCTCTATCGTATGCAATTCCTTGAAAATCATCTCTGTCATTATCGGTTATTCGGGTTACGGTGGCTGTGCAAGCCTCATTTTTAGATGGCATCATCTTCCTTGATAACAAGGCATTGATTAGTGTAGATTTTCCAGAGCTCATCGTAGCAATGACATTGATAGGAAATACAGCATTCTTCACATTATCAAATGATTTTTTCAGAGCTTCATCTTTGAATGCCTCTACAGGAGCATTCTCATCTCGCAAATCATCAAAAATCTTTGTCAATTTCTCCACGATGTTTTTCTGAGACTTCCCTGCGATGAATTCCATAGCAGGCGGCTTTATAACACCTCTCTCCACTGCCTGATGAAAGGCATCTTCAAAATCATCCCAATCCATTTCCATGCCGTGAAATTTTATATCAAAATCTACAGTGTTGACTGCTTTTCGCAATTCTTCTGGAAAATCCCCCACCCATTCCTGTAAACGCTTGTCCTTGACATATTTGTACAGCCTGCTGTCTTTTTCTATGGCATTGCCATTAATCCTAATTTCTGTTTGTAAACGATAGGGATTATACTTAACATACAATTTTGCCATCAAATTTTTCCTCCCTTGCATAGTTCCATAATGATCATGGCCACATAATTAATGCCTGATAATGTATGTAGATTTTCAACCTCGGAGTCAGTACAATGTTTTGAAAATTCCTGCGCATAATATTGAGGAATACCAAAAGTCTCGAAAAGACGTTTACATCTGCGTCTTTCCAATTGATCTTCCAATTCTAACTCTCCCTCATCACTCAGTGCTTCAAATCCGACCTTAGCCGATACAGGGCAAATCATCGGTGCCTTGAACCCCTTGCTTGAAATATACCTGCGAACCCTTCTGATAATCTCCTTCAAATCTTCCTCTTCTGGATTTAAGCAATCTATCTTATTAAGCAGGAATAGCACTGGTTTTCCCATTGCATGCTCACGTACAAACTCCATATGGTAGCTATCATCATTGACCCCAATCTGCGAGGCATTGATGATATAAACCAGCAAATCATAGTCTCCCTGCTTTATCTCCCGCCTCGTTATATCCCGATGACTTCTTTCCATGCTAGAATTTACCCCCGGGGAATCTTTGATAACAAGATCAAACTCTGTCAACTTTCCACCGAACCCCACCAGCACAACCTCTTCACTTTCAAAGGTACGAGAAATTTTTCCACCTGAGTTTGCAAAGGAAAGAATGCGGTCAGTACAGGCCATATTTTCTGTCTTGCTCACTTTTTCACCTATGAGAGCATTGATGAAAGTGGACTTGCCTGCGCTCATAGTCGCCGTTACCAAAATCTTACAAAGTTTTTTCTTATAACCAGTTTTTTCCAAAAACGCATTCCTAGGCCCGGAAAATTTGCTTTCTTTCCTGCTTGCTATATCTGTGCCATATAGAACAGCCCCCATAGCTTGGGCCTCTTTAACATGGAAAACTTCCACAGGCACATTACCAAATTCCTCGCGAATACAGTCTCCTACCATAGGCATATATGAAAGTCCCCCCGTAAGCAGCACCCGCTGTACAGGAATACCTATATCAAGCGACCTAAGCATATTTAAAATTAGCAGCCTGTATCCATAAGTCAGTTCATACATTTCCCCTTGGCCAATTTTTCTACACAAATCAAATATTTGTGATCGTTTAGCAGCAAGCTGAGGCAAATAAATTTCGGCTTCATGCTTACTGGAAAGGGAAATTCGAGCATCTTCAGCCGCATTATACAAACGTGGCATTGCCCCCTTAAGACCATACAGACTTATGCCGTACTCAGTAGCGAATTCTTTAGCCAACCTGTCTACAATTTTTGTATCAAAATCCAGCCCCCCAAAAAACATCTCCGTATTGCCATAAAGCTTTTCTATCTCTCCCCCTTTGATACTGCCCAAAGTCACGCTAAAAGTACCTGCCCCTCCATCACATATCAGGATATTCTCCCTGTTTTGATTGCAATATGCATAATAATGCATAGCAGCTACACCATCCGCGATAATTTGTACCCGCTCGAAGCCCGCTCGAACTGCAGCCTCGTTGACCACTTCCGTCTGCTTGCCCTGCAATCTCTCAGGCAGACAAATCACAACCTGTGAAATTGTCCTGCCCAAAAATGATTCGCCCAAAACTTTGAGCTCATTGAACATATCTGTGAGCAATGTAACGGGATAGTAAACTTTTCCTTCCAACCAAGGATATTTGCCACCAATAACAGCTTCTCTTTTAATACTGCTTACAGCAGAAAGATACGTACTAGGTTTACCTTTTGTTCCCCATGCAGCCACACCTTTACCACCATCTCCTGGAAAAAAAGCCGTGTTCCCCTCGCTATCCTTCACACATTCAGGGATGCCATCCTTTACAACTGCCGCTGTCAGGGAACCCGTACCAAAATCAATACCTATAATCTCTGACATTGTTAGCTCCTGTAATCCTTTCCTCGTTTACATATATATTCTCATATTCGCCCACGTCTTCAGAATCCCTTCGCTATTCTAAATAAATGGAAAAACCGTACCGACTATTACAATAGGACAGTACATCTCCTTTTGCTTCGAAACGCGCCATAGTTACTCACTATATCACATGCCACATCTGAGTATAATTTTATTTCTAAATTTTCAGTTATTTTGTTTTAAAACATCCCCCTCTTTTTTTATGCATCTTTTACATCCTGCATATATACTTCAGCCGCTTTCGTGAACCATTGGCTCATCCGTGTTCTCAATTCCTGCGGAGCAAGAATTTCTACGTTCTCGCCCTGCATGGCTGCCCAACGGATAAAGCCTTCGCCAAATGCAGTCACTTTTACTATGACGCAGCCATCTAATTCCTGTATAATCTCATACTTCGGTACTCTGTCCAAAACAGCTTCCAGTGCTGATTTTCTGCATCGCAGCTTGATTTCAAAGAGTTCTCCCGCATACATGAATTGCACTGCTGGGCGCATATCGCTATAGCGGAAATTCGTATACAGTGAATTTTCCCCCACCTTGCCCAGCACCTTGACAGATTCTATACGGTCCAGGCGGAAAAATGCCGGATACTCATACTCGGATTCATCGCGGAACGCCACAAGGTAAAAGTAGAACTCTGCAAATACGATATTTACAGGCAATACATCCCGTTCAATTCGTTTTCCGTCTGCCTTTGTGTAAATAATCTGTATTTTTTGCTTGCTGATTATGGATTTATTGATTTTCCACTGCAATTCCAGTATATGTTTCCCATGCAGCGGTTCGATATAGTTTTTCAGTTCGTCCTCGATGGCATGGTAAAGTGCTTTCCTATCATCATAAGGCAGAAGTGAGCGAATGGCACAAACCATGCTCATCATTTCATCATGGCACAATGCACGGCTTCCCAACAGCACTTTCAAGAGAGCCATTACATCCATGCCTGTAAACTCATGCAGGCCGCCTCTAGACAGATAGTAACATTTGTCGTTGCGGTCATAAATAAGCTCGTCCCGAGCATGCAGCTCCGACAGCACATTGCGAATATCGCTGATATCGCGGTCAAAGGTACGACTATTGATTTTGTACTCCTCGATAACATTTTCCCGGTTAAGCCGTTCCCGCTGTAACAGACGGCAAAACAAGTGAATAATTCTAAGCGTTGGCTTCATTCGCTCACACCTCCCTTCTCCATAAACTTATTTCAATCATACAACACTACTACGACACCACATGTCGTTTTACTAACTTAGCAGAAATTTTTTCACAAAAATATGCCCAGCGCTTACTCGGCGATGGGCATCAGTGATGTCGTAGCTCTATTTTCATATTCATAGTATGCAATTAATTTTCGGCATATTCACGACCTTCCCGACAAAAAAGGCCGCACAGCTTCTGCTGTACGACCTTCGCAATTTACCAGTTGTTATTTACAAATTCTACTGCATCATTCTGTGGCAAGGAGTACCTTTTTATCAGTTGCTGAACAGCTACATCCTTATCAAGATTAAGGTCTCTCACCGTAGCAATAACATTCTGCATCCCTTCCTGTGCAGCTTCAGCACGGCCTTCCGCCAATCCTTCCTTACGCCCTTCCTCACGGCCTTCTTCAAGTCCTATATTACGCATTTCGCGCATTTTCATCTCGTAAGTCATATAGCTCCTCCTCTCCCGTTCGATAGTCTTTACGTCCTTAATTTCCTGGTCTAACTCCTGAACGAATTCATCATTGCTGATTATTCCATCCACATAGTCCAAGAATGCTTTAACGTCTGGCGTAACATCATCCATATTTCCCTTGGTGCTGAGGAACACTTTAGTGGAACCATCCGGCATCAGGATATTCTTATCCTCTGTACAATAGTTACGGAATGTATAGATGTGTCTCTGTTCATCCAGAATTGCAAAAGGACAAATGAATATGATGTAAGTATCATTCAGCTCATCATATTCAGCTCCCGTGGCCAGCAGGTCAACATCAATCATCGACTGGTAGTAACGGGGACGCTTGAACAACGCCGCATCCGTCAGCTTGCGCACCTGCATTTCCACATTGTAGACCGTGTGCTTTTCATCTTCCACATAGACATCCAGACGAACCCCCTTGCTCTGGTAGGTGGCCGTTATGGTCTTTTCTTCCTCCAGGTATTTTATATCATGAATTTTGATTTTGAGAATCTTCTCCAGCATCTTCTTACAGATGCGTTTACGGCTCATGACCAGCTTGAACATGTAATCGTCCTGTATGGTCAGTTCTTCCCAAGGTTTGATTGTATACGCCATATTACTCGCCCTTTCTTCATCTTCATTATACAGCAGATAAAGTGAACGTGTCTATCCCCATCTATTCGTTCTGACAGGTGCCGGCCCAATACAAACTGTATAAAAATCCACTAAATTGCAATCCAGGGACCCGGATAAAAAACCTATATAAGGACCAATTTAGTGGGGCATCATTCCGTCCAGCCTGCATGAATAAGCCACCAGACAGCAAGCGCTCCCATGGTAAGAAGCCCGCCCAATATCCAAAAGATATATACCAGAATGTCATAATTCCTGAGGGTTGCATAACTGTTATACGGATTGGCCGGTTCATAGTGCAGGACTACATCTTCATTTGTTTTTCCAGGTTCTGATAAACCAATATCCCCTTTCTTCTCATAGTGCTTTCCCTGTACATCATAGGCATATACTGGAAACCACATGTAACTTGTTGCAGAATTAAAATCATCGTATACCTCTTCTTGCAGCCAGCGAATTACGCGTCCTGTTGTTTCCGCTGTACAAACCTCCAGTTTCCTTTTTGCCATCCACCTTATACCACCAGCTGCAAATATAAAGATAAGACCTGTCAGCAGTATAAACGCGAGTACCCATAACGATTCAGACATATTTTTCCGTCCTTCTTGTACAATCTACATGAACTTCCTGCGGTTTGCCTTTCTACTTTTATCCCACCAGCTCATAAACGATATAGAAAAACACCAGCGATACGAATAGTGCCGTATAGCTAGCCAATCTAAATACCCGCACCTGTCTTAAATAGATTTCTTTATTCATGTAAAACTTATATGGCGCCTCCGGGTCGTAGTGAATGACTGTCGCTATCCCGGCTTCGCCTTCTTTCGGATAGGCTATGGGTTCTTCTTTTTCATAATGCTCGCCTCCCACGTTATAGGAAACGATTGGATACCAGCCATCTACGCCTGCTCTATAAATGGAGTGATGATATTGCCAGCCTACAAGAACGCCCTGTACCTCCGCCGTATAGGTGGCAAATTTTTGCAGATGACTGCGATAAAGTACCTTGGATAAAATAAAAAACAGCAAGCTAAAAAATAACGCCACTGCAGGTACGGCCCACACCACTATTTGTTCCATAGAATCACTACTCCTTAAAATATTATAGATTATGCATTACGATTGCATTATACGGAGTGAATATTAAAATACAATTAACCAAAAGCATAAAAAAATACCGGATTAGTCTGCTACGACCAATCCGGTACTTTTCTTTGCTTATCTCAGGAATACCACTCTAGTGTTATCCAAGAAATGAGTTGCGCCGTTTTCGATGAGGATGCGATTGGCATCAGCCACAGACAACACCGGGGTGCCGCCATGGTTTTCTACATCAACAGCGCGGACAATCAGCGGATTGCTGCCAGCGCGTTTTGCACCGCTCATATCCTTGGCATAGGATGCCATGCCGTTTTCAATGACCTTGTCATAATCGAGGTTTTTATAACCGTAAATGGGGCTGCCGTTAACATTCTTGATTACGGGGCTCATGACCGGTTTCAGGCCCAAACCGCGGCAATCTACAATCAGTCCCGTGAAGCTGCCAATGGCTTTGCCATCCGGAGCCGTTGCAGCAGAGCTGCCATGTCCAGATGCCGTGGAAGTTTCCGGCGTAATCCAGCCGCCGCCATCATGAGGTTTCACCGGTGCAGGCAGAACGTTCGGCACCTGCTGCGGGAATGCTTCTCTTACAGCCGGACGGTCAATCACGGCACTAGCCAGGGAAGAAACACCGAACATCGGCACTTCCATGGTCACTTCATAACCGCCATCACTGGTCTGGCCTTCCGATACAATGCGGGCACCGCGAATGGTTGCCTTTACTTTCGTGCGAATCACATCACTCTGTACAGCCGCCATATTCACAGTGGTTTCCGAATCCACGTTCACACCGCCCACGTATTCAGCCAGCTGACGGTAAGCATCCGCAATCGCCGCCCGCCGGGCCATCATACGTGCCTGCGCCATGGTTCTGGCACCTGCTGGAGCTACGCCGCCACCGGTTGCCCGAATCACGTTGCTGTTCCAGTCCACATTTTCCGCAGCCAGAACCGTAGCCATAGAAGCTACCAGCATTGCTGCCACCAGGCTCATTAAGCCCAATACTTTTGCCAATCTGTTCATCATAATCCCTCATTTCTTCCCTTAATATTGATTTCTTTATCACGATGAAGTTATCTTGTCTTCACCTGTAATATCGCATGAAAAGATTAAAAAAGCATTGAAATCCGATTAAATTTTAATTAAAAATTGCCTTAGTCAGCTTTTTTCTTTTTATTATCCTTTTTGCTGTCTTTGGATTCCTGTGCCGCCTGCTTTTCCGCAGGCTTTTTCAGCTCGGCAATTTTCTTTTTGACCGCATCATTGACCTTGGCCCGCTTGTTTTTTTCCGTACGCTCCACCATATCGTCAATATGGGCATAAGCGTATTTCAGAATGGCCTTGTAGAAAACACCGTCCACATCTTTTTCCGAGAGGTCGGCGATTTTGACGGCCTTGTCGGAAGTGGTGACACTGAGTACACCCCAATCCTCATCCAAATCTTCATGTTTAACCACCGTCACGGTGCCTTGGGCCAAATCAAAACGCAGGTATTCAGCGGTACCCACAAGGGCTTCGTAGCCTTCCATCGGCAGCATCTTCCAGCGGCGCTTGGCCTGAACATCCTGAATCTGCACAGAATCATATGTTTTCAGTACCGGCACCAGCATGATGTTGGCATCGAGAATCCCCTTGCTATCCTGTCCAAAGTACATATGCTGCTTGTTAAAAAAATAGTTTTGACGAGAGGTAGACTGCACCCACTGATAGATGTCCGGTGAAATCACCTCGTCTGCCTGTGCCTGCGGCTGTGCCATAAACAGCATGGCCGCCGCCAAAATTCCTGCGCCCCAACGCATTTTCATATAGAATCCCCCTAGCTCTAATTTACAACGTTTCTATTCTACACCTTTTTGCTGAAAAAATACTGAAGAAGTCAGTCATCCCGCTCCTTGTAGAGTTCATCCAGTTCATAAGGCGTTTCCTGATAAACGTAGTAATTCAGCCAGTTGGCAAAGAGCAGATGAGCCACGCTGCGCCAGCGCACAATCGGCTTTTGGCTCGGGTCATCATTGGGATAGTAATTCTGCGGGATATTCGGGTTCATCCCCGCTTTGAAGTCCCGGTCATATTCCTGCTTCAAGGTCGTGGGGTCATATTCCGCATGCCCCGTGATAAAGAACTGGCGCTTTTCCAAATTGGCGATGATATACGGGCCTGCCGCCCCCTCGGCTTCCGCCAGAATGGTAAGCTCCGGCACCTTCAAAATATCTTCCTTGTGCTCCTCCGTATGGCGGGAATGAGGTACATAGAACACATCATCAAAGCCCCGCAGGAGTTTTTCATGCTCCACACAGAGATGATGCGGGAACACGCCGAAAATCTTTTCGGGCAC
Organism: Selenomonas ruminantium AC2024; assembly: GCF_000687995.1. Lineage (NCBI taxonomy): Bacteria > Bacillati > Bacillota > Negativicutes > Selenomonadales > Selenomonadaceae > Pseudoselenomonas > Pseudoselenomonas ruminantium. The sequence continues at coordinate 946,516 of NZ_JIAC01000001.1, read as the reverse complement.
CTGGTACTTAGGAATACCATAATGGTAGTAAAGACCCGCCTGGGCACCCCAGCAGATATGGAAGGTGGAATAGACATGCTTCTTGCTCCACTCCATGATTTCTGCCACTTCGTCCCAGTATGCCACTTCTTCAAAAGCCATGTTCTCCACTGGAGCACCGGTGATAATCATGCCATCGTATTTCTTATGGCGTACCTCATCAAAGGTGCCATAGAACTGCGCCAGATAATCCATGGACGTATGGCTGGGGGTATAGCTCTCGGTGTAGATGAAATCCACTTCCACCTGCAGGGGAGTATTACCCAGCAGCCGCAAAAGCTGTGTTTCCGTAATGTACTTAATGGGCATCAAGTTCAGAATAAGGATTTTCAGAGGACGGATATCCTGGCTGTAAGCCCGGTCGGCATCCATCACAAAGATATTTTCCCCTTCGAGAATATGCGTTGCTGGCAGCGCATTGGGTATCTTAATTGGCATCTAACTAACTCTCTCCTTACTCCAAGCCGTAACGATGTACCCAGGCACTATGGGTTTCCACGTAATTTCTCAGCTCGATGATATAACGATATTCTTCACTGTTGCGGCTCACCATGCGGTACTGACCGTCAATGGCCGCATCCAAGGACTTCCAGCCCGTTTTCGGCGTCCAATACTGGCCGGCAATGGCTTTTTCCGTAGCCTGCGGCAGATTGACCGCCATCTTCAAGAACTTGATTTCCATGACCTGGCCATCGCTGTTCTTCACCTCCTGCCACTGCCAGAACACCAGATTGCTGCCCTGCATGCGCATGGTAGAAGTGTCTACCTTGGTATGGGTATAGATGCCATCCGGTGAGGTGGAATCAAACACGGTCAGCCAGCGATTCTTGGCATTGACCCGTTCCATTTCCCGGCTTTGATGAAAAGCCTGGTCTACCGTTGCCGCATAGAAATCTTCATTGAAGTTCTGGGAATTGATTTCCTTTTCCTTGGCCGCCGGATTTGCTTCCGACCAAATTACCTTGCCACTGGCATCATAAAAATGCTCCGCAATGCACTGCACCGTGCGGAACTGCGGACGAATAACCAGCTGTGCCGTGCTGAAATTCAGCTTGGAGGCATCCGGGAACTTGTCGCTGAGGCCATAGGCCTTCAACGTATCCTGAGCACCGCCGTAGCTGTAGGTGGTCTTCGTCCAGACCTGAATCTCCGTGGGCACCTTGCCATGTGCTGTTTCCACCGTGCGGGTCACCACCACGGATTCCGGGTCAAAATATTTGCTATAGTTATCATCTGAGGCCAACCAGTACCATTGTTCTTTCGCGTCAGCCGGCTTGCTTGTTTGCGCCGCTGCCGCCTTGGCCTGATGGTCAAAGTCAATATGTGCCGCCTGAACAGCCTGAGGATTTCCCAGCATAAGAGAACTTGCCAACAAACTCAGTCCGATAAAATTATACATTCGTTTATCCATAGTGTTCACCTCATGTTTCATCATCTAAAATTCAAGCTCACCTTACATTTTAGCGTATTTTGTCCCATTGGGCAATGCTACCCTGCTTAAAATGCCCAAAAGAGCGGCGATGGCGAGGCCATAGTTGGTCATGAGAATGCCCTGCTCCCGGCACGCCTTCACGCGGCTTAGCACCAGCTTGCGGTTGAACATGCAGGCCCCGCAGTGAATGATGATATCAAAGCCGGACAAATCCTCTGGAAAATCCTTGCCCGATACAATATCAATCTGTAAACCATCGCCGATTTTCTTCCGCAGCAGGCGCGGCAGTTTCACCCGCCCGATATCCTCCTGCAGTGGCTTATGAGTGCAGGCTTCAGCAATCAGAACATGGGCCGACTCCTTCAGCTGCAGGAGTTTTTCTGCCCCAGCTAAAAAGTAATCCATATCCCCCTTAAACGCGGCAAAGAGCACGGAAAAGGACGTCAATAGCGTGCCCTGCGGTTTTAAGGGATATACTTCCTTAAACGCCTGAGAATCGGTAATGATTAACTGCGGCGGCTCCTTGAGCCTTGTCAAGGTGTCCTGCAACCTGTCTGTCGTACAGCAAAGGGCCTGACAGCCCTTGTCCAAAAGTTCCCGCAGGGTCTGCACCTGTGGCAGAATCAGCCGCCCCTTGGGCGCTTGAATATCCTGCGGCATCACGAGCAATACCAAATCCCCGGCCTGACATAAATCCCCGGTAATCGATGGCTGTTCATAATCTTCTGGCAGGGCACGGATAAGTTCCTGCCGCAATTCTTCGAGCCCCTGCTTCTTCACCGCGCTGACCTGCAGCGGGCAGACACCTGTGGCCTCCTCCACTGCCTTTGCCAGCGCCTCGCCAGCCGCCTCCCGTTCATCCGTGCAGCTGACCACCAATATCACCGGCGTTTTCTGCCGGCGGAAAATCGCCAGCCATTTCAACTCCTCTGCCATATCCAATCCACTGAATAACAGCAAAGCAATATCCGTCTCCCGGGCCGCCTGCTCCGTCTTCTCCACCCGCAGCTGCCCCAGTTCTCCCTCATCATCAAAGCCCGCCGTGTCAATAAACACCACCGGGCCAACGCCATGCAGTTCCATGGCCTTATAAACCGGGTCCGTGGTCGTCCCCGGCACAGCCGAAACAGTAGCCACCGACTGCCCTGTCAACGCATTAATCAGCGAAGACTTCCCCGCATTGCGGCGGCCAAACAGCCCAATATGCAGACGATTCCCCCGCGTTGTATCGTTAAGAGTCAATTGAACATTCCTCCTCCCAACCTCATCTGTAATCAGTATAGCACATTCTCCGCAAAATATGATACACTAGGAAAGAACAAACGCAAAGGAGCGACCACAATGAGCAACTACGCAAACTTTCAAGTCGGGGAAAAATTCCCCCTGCCCATCAAAAACCAACAGGACGGCGGCCTTTTCCAAATTGACGCCAACGGCTGTATGTTTATCCTGCAGCTCTCCCGCCATGATGTCATTGCCGCCGAAGCCTTCCGCACCGGCAAGATGGAACTGGCTCTCTACGAACAGGACGGCCTGCTGTTCTTCCTCTATCAAATTGACGGCATCTTCAAAGAAGGCTGGGGCGATGCCCCCTTCTCCCTCTGCGGCGTAAAACCAGAACTGCTCCCCACAGAAAAGAGCCTGGCAGATACCACCCTGCATCTTTATCTTGTGGACACCACGCTACAGGTTTTACTGGCCCAGCGGGATGTTCCCCTTCCGGCAGATTTTATGGCCATCCTCCATAAACATGTAGCGGCGCAGAAAGCAGCCACCTTGGACGAAGCCGCCCTGCGCCTTGCCGTCCAGACCATCTGGGCACAAAAAAGCCCCGCGCAGATGCGCGAGGCCGCAAGCTCCGTTATCGAGGTGCCACTCTCGATTCCCGTGCCACCTTCCAAACAAAAGCTGAATTAAAGGCAAAAAAATAGTGGGCACTTCCCACCTTACGAGGGGAGTGCCCTTTTTCCATATTTCCATCATGCGACCCCGTCAGCCACACCTGCAATACCACGGCCATCGAGCCACTCAGCTACTACCTGCCGTTCAACGGACTTGCGGCCCATCTGAACCAGGTCGTCCATGTCATTTCCACCTGCATAAGCCTTGAAGTCGCTATGACCTAAGAGCTTTGCGGCCTTGGTGAACTGTTTGACGCGAACAGGGATAAAAACTTCTTCCATCCATTGCGAACAAATTTGTACTTTCATGATATATCTCTCCTTGTATCAAAAACTCGTGACTTCTCCTGACATTTGATGGAATAACCATCCACGGCTTTCTCGTCAGTTGTCACTGCAAGTACAATCCCCTGTACATTGCTTCCAGTTTTTTCTTACAAGGTATATCGATATTTTCTGAAAATACTTAAGGGTTTTCTGATGAAAATATGGAAAAATTTTCAGATACTTTTCAGTTCTGCATATAAGCTTCAATTACTGATACATCTTCATTGTACTCCTGTGCAATCAGTTTGTCAATATCTTGTAAAAATATTTTATTATCTGATTATTTACGATGAACACAGCAGCCTCCCCCGAAAGAAAGGCTGCTGTTTCTACTTATTCCAGTGGCACGACTTCCCGCTGCCGCTGGGTGAACCGAATTGTCTGTTCATAGCCATAAGAGCGGGCATAGTTCACCGCTTCGTCGTGATACGCGCCACAGTCCTCCGGCTTATGCGCATCCGAGGTGATGACAATGGGCAGGCCCTCCTGCGAAGCCACACGCATGAACTTGTAATAAGGCGTAATCTCCGCAATCGGATAACGATAGAACGTCCCCGTATTGACATCCACCACCATATTCGCTTTTTTGAGCGCTGCCACTGCGCGAATCAGATACGGCGTGGCATCAAATTCCGGAATGTAATGGAACAGGCGGATATTATACGGATGCCCCAGGACATCGTAGAGTCCGGCAGCCGCCAACTTTTCCACTTCCTGCGTATACGCCTCATAGACGTCTGCCAAATCTTCCTTATCCCACTGCGCCATGATTTCTGCCGAATCATAAGCCCAGCCATTCAGGAAATGCACGGAGCCAATCACATAGTCAAACTTGTAGTCCTTGAGGATGTCCCGCACCGCATCCTGATTCTGGAAGTTGCAGACTTCAATGCCGGTCTTGACCTTGTGCTTTTTCTTCAGCTTTGCCATAAAGGCAAAATACTCGTCCAAGGTATATTTGAACTTATTGGTCTTGAGCCATTTTTTCTGGAACTGGCCGATGAAGCTGTCATCCAGAATCAAATCATCATAGTAAAGGCTCTCAAACTCCGGAAAGGTATGGGAATGCTCGGAAATGCCGATTTCTTCGAGGCCCAGCAGCTCTGCCTGATGGAAGAAGCCTTCCACCCATTCCTCATCATAGGAGCCCTTTTCAAAATGCATATGATAATCTGCCCGCATAACTACTCCCCCTTAGCCGCACAGTCCGTCGTCAATCAATTTCTGGATTCCCTGCAAAACGCCGTGCTCTACATTGCTGGCCGTGCTGAACCGTGCCAGCTCCTTGATTTTTGGATGGGCGTTGTCCATAGCAAAGCTATAGTAAACCGAGCTCATCATCTCTGCATCGTTCATGTAATCGCCAAAGGCCGCACATTCCATAGGGCTAATATGCAGTTTCTTCTGCACGTGCTGAATGGCAATGCCCTTGTTGATGTCAAAGCGCATCATATCCACCCAGTAATCGCTGGAGGTCGCCACCTGGAACGGACCGCGGAATTTTTTCAGATAGGGATAAATCCGTTCCCCGGCCCGGCCCTGCTCATCATAGAACGAAGCCTTAATCATCTCATCATCGATTTCCTCGAAGCTATCCACCACCTGGGTGCGGGTATAGTATTTGTGCAGTTCGTCGGCCAGCGTATCATTCATCTGACTGCTCAGCACATAAGCATCCTTCTTGCCGCAGAACACTTCGTAAACGCCCGGAATAGTCTGGGTCGCCTGCAAAGCCTTCATCCCCAGGCTCCGCCGCATGACACTTGAGCAAACTTCCCGGTCATGGTAGCGCACCATAGTGCCATTCTCCGCAAAGAAGAGGAACTCATCCTCATACCCCTTGAAGGTTTCCAGCAGGGAATAATACTGCCGCCCGGAGCAGGGCGCAAAGAGCACACCTTTTTCCCGCAACTGGCGGATGATATCATCAAATCCCTTCGGCAGTTGGCCGTTTTCGTCCAGCAAAGTACCATCCATATCCGACATGATAAGTTTAATCATTCGTCCACCTCGTCATCATTGAAAGCAAATATATCTCATTATAACGCTATCGGGCGTTTTTTGCCATAAGAAAAAGCCCTCCAAAATGGAAGGCTTGAATAATTTACCAGATAAAGAGACCGGCAATACCTGCGGACAGCAGGGATACAAGAATACCAGACAGCAGCATATAGGCTACGTTGCGGGAGATGAGTTCATTCTTGTCATCATCCACCATGCTCTTGAAGCAGCCGATAATCATACCGAGCGTTGCAAAGTTCGCAAAGGAAGTGACGAACACCGTGAGCACGCCCTGCATATGACGGCTGAAGGTTGCGAGCGTATCCTGAACGCTCAGCATAACGACGAATTCGTTGGTCACGAGCTTCGTTCCCATGTACTGTGCCAGCTGGAAAGCCTCCCCGCTCTCCAAACCCATGAGCCAGGCAAAGGGGAACATGATGCAGCCCAGGATATTTTCCAGGGTAATAGCCGGATGAATCAGCACCAGCAGCATATCGATGAGTTTTGCCAGTGCCACAAACGCGATAACGTTAGCACAGATAATCAACACCAGACGGCCGGCATTTAAGATGCTGTTGCCCAGGAAGGAGAAGAAGGGTTCTTTTTCTTCGCTGCCTTCGCCTACAGTTGCTACCGTATCTTCCGATTCCTTAATCTTCACCGGATGCAGAATGTTGGTGACAATCAAAGCATTGATGACATTCAAAGGAATAGCCGTCAGGATGAATTCACCGGGCATCATCTTGATGTAGATACCCACCATAGCTGCCGTGATGCAGCTCATGGACATCATCGCAAGCGTCAGGCAGCGGTCAGCCTTCATGCGCTTTAACTGCAGGCTCGATACAGCCAAGGCTTCCGTGTTGCCGAGGAACATCATTTCAATCGCAAAGAAGGATTCAAACTTCGGTGCGCGGGTCAGGAAGGCCAGTACCTTACCTACCCATTTGATAACCCAGGGCAGTATCCCGATGTAGGTCAAAATATCGAACATCGGCACAACCAGGAGGATAGGCAGCAGAGCCGACGTGAAGAAGTTCATCTGCGGCACATGCACCCAGTCCGGGAAAGCGAAGGCGATACCTTCATAAGCTACACTGACCAGCCAGTTAAAGCCGGCAGCAGCGGCGATGATAATTTCACGGCCAATGGAAAAGGACGTCAGGAACCAGGCCAAAAATACATTAAGTGCTAAAAGCGCACCCACACAGCGCCACTGAATGGATTTTCGCTTTTTCGACAACAAGACACCAATGGCTACAAAGACAAAGATGCCAATAAGGTTTACTACTAAATACATGATTCATTCCCCTTTAGAGATTTGTACTTCCATGTCCTAATTGTTAATCATAGGACATGTGTCCTATTTTCGCACAAATCCAGTGTAATTGTCAATATATTAGAATTCTGTAAAAGCATAAGGCATAATTTCTTCAAGGGTAACTACCTTCACATCACCCTTCATATTCGCCATGATGATGCGGGGAATCTTAAACTCCACCATCACCTGACGGCAGGCACCGCAAGGCGAGCAGGGCCCCGGCGTATCGGCAATGAGCGCAATGGCGGCAAACTCCTGTTCCCCTTCGGATACGGCCTTGAAGATGGCCGTGCGCTCGGCACAATTCGTGATGGGGAAGCTGGAATTTTCGATATTGCAGCCGCCGTAGACATTGCCTTTTTTCGTCAGCACGGCCGCGCCAACTTTGAACTTGGAATACGGCGCGTAGGCGTTTTCCCGATATTTTTTCGCCGCGGCGATTAAGTCTTTATCCTCCACAGTAAAAACTCTCCTTCAATACATAATTATATGACAATTTATTGGGAAGCCTTCCCCTTGAGGGGAAGGTGTCAGCCATAAGGCTGACGGATGAGGTGGAAACGCTCAATTGGCCAATCATCACCTCATCCACCGCTAACGCGGTCCCCCTTCCCCTTAAGGGGAAGGCTTTTCTTAATACTTCTCTACCAGGTCTTTTTCCACGCGGGCATAAACCAGCGGTTTCTTTTCGGGAGCGTCCGCGCCGATAACCACGGATTTGCGGTAGAGGTCTTCGGCACCTTTAAGGGCTGCTTCCTTGGACGTATAGAGCGTAACGAGGACGTCGCCCTTCTTCACCGCGTCACCGTATTTCTTATGGAGCATAAGGCCGGCGGAGAAGTCGATATCACTTTCCTTCGTTTCACGGCCTGCGCCTAAGATAACGGACATTTCGCCGATGGCTTCAGCGTTCATCTTCGTGATGAAGCCGTCTTCCTCAGCCTTGATTTCGGCCTTGAACGGTGCCTGAGCAAACTTACTGTAATCGCGCAGTACGCTGTCGTCGCCGCCCTGTTCCTTGACCATCGTGCAGAAGGTTTCAAAGGCAGAACCATCTTCGATGGATTTTTCGGCCAGCTTGCGGCATTCATCCGGGTCGCCCTTGCCCACGAGATAGAGCATGTTGGCGGCCAGCTGCAGGGATACTTCCGTGAGGTCAGCCGGGCCATGTCCTTTCAGAACATCCATGGATTCGATGACTTCGAGGCTGTTGCCGATGCCAAGGCCCAGCGGCGTATCCATATCGGTAATGAGTGCTACCGTGCGGCGGCCTGCGCCTTCACCGATAGCCACCATGGTCTGAGCAAGTTTGATGGAATCATCGAGCGTCTTCATGAACGCGCCGCTGCCGGTCTTAACGTCGAGCAGAATGCAGTCAGAACCTGCGGCCAGCTTCTTGCTCATGATGGAGGAGGCAATCAAAGGAATGCAATCAACGGTTGCCGTTACATCGCGCAGGGCATAGAGTTTCTTGTCGGCAGGCGCAAGATTGCCGGACTGGCCAATCAGGCTGATACCGCATTTATTGACCGTATCGAAGAATTCCTTGCGGTCAAGGGCCGTCTTGTAACCGGGGATGGATTCGAGCTTGTCCACCGTACCGCCGGTATGACCGAGGCCGCGGCCGCTCATCTTGGCCACCTTGCCGCCGCAGGCAGCGACAATCGGGCCAACAATCAGGGTCGTCTTATCGCCGACACCGCCCGTGGAATGTTTGTCGACCTTACGGCCTTCAATCGCGGAGAGGTCAATCATATCGCCGGATTTTGCCATCACCATCGTCAGCTGGGTGATTTCATGGTCCGTCATGCCGTTGAACCAAATCGCCATCAGCATAGAAGACATCTGGTAGTCGGGGATTTCACCCTTGACATAGCCATCAATCATGAACTGGATTTCTTCATCCGTCAGAACCTCACCGTGTTTTTTCTTGGTAATCAGGTCGTACATTCTCATCGAAAACAGCCTCTTTTCTAAAGTTTAATCTTTAATAAAGCGCGGGAGCAGGCTCTCGCCCTTGGTTTTCAGGTCACAGTCAAACATGTCGGAAATGGTGGCGCCAATCATAGCAAAGGTGGGATACGTGCCCAGATTTACGCCTTCTTTGACATGCTTACCGTAAATCAGCAGGGGGATGTATTCGCGGGTGTGGTCGGTGCCAGGAGCGCCGGGGTCACAACCGTGGTCAGCCGTAATCATCAGCACATCATCATCGCGCATCTTGGCCATGAATTCACCAAGCTGCTTATCAAATACTGTTGCGGCATTTGCATAGCCGTCAATATCGCGGCGATGGCCATACTGCATATCAAAGTCCACGAGATTTACAAAGCACAGACCTTCAAAGTCTTCATCCATCACCTTGAGCGTCTTTTCCATGCCATCTACGTTGTCCTTATTTATCCCTAAGGAACGGCTGACATTTCTGCCCGCAAAGATATCGGAAATCTTGCCTACGCCAATGGTATCGAGCCCCTTGCGGCGCAGAGCGTCCATCATGGTATCGCCCGTGGGGTCAAGGGAGAAATCATGGCGGCGGGAAGTGCGCTGATAGTCCGGGAACTTGCCCACATACGGACGGGCAATGACACGGCCTACACCATGCTCACCCTGCAGGATTTCGCGTGCCGTCTTGCAGTAGCCATAGAGTTCATCCACGGGAACATCCGCTTCATTGGCGGCAATCTGGAATACGCTGTCTGCGGAAGTGTAGACAATCAGACCGCCAGTCTTTTCCTGCTCCTGACCATAGTCATGGATGACTGCCGTGCCGGAGTACGGCTTGTTGCAAAGGATCTTCTTGCCGAAGGCTTTTTCAAGCTTTTCAATGAGGTCAGCGGGGAAGCCATCCGGATAGGTCGGCATGGGACGCTCGGACACGATGCCCGCGATTTCCCAATGGCCCGTGGTCGTATCCTTGCCGCGGGAAAGCTCACGCAGGCGGGCAAAGGAACCCAGCGGCTTTTCCACCGGCTCACCGCAGCCTACACCATCAATGTTAAAGAGGCCCAGCTTCTTCATATTCGGCGTGTCGTATTTCGAAGAACCCACAATGGATTTTAAGGTGTTGCACTCGCCATCGCCGAAGTCTGCTGCATCCGGTTCCTGGCCAATGCCGTAGCTGTCCAAAACGATAACAAACGCTCTTTTGAACTTGCCCATTATTTATCCACCTCGTCTTTCAGCACTTTCACCGCTGCGCTGGCCCCCAGACGCGTACAGCCAGCTTCGATGAAGCCGACCATTTCCTCGCGGGTATGAATGCCGCCCGCAGCCTTCATCTGTACGCCTTCGCCGATATGGTCCTTGAAGAGTTTGATATCTTCCAGCGTTGCGCCCTTAGAACCAAAGCCCGTAGAAGTCTTGATGAAATCAGCGCCAGCTTCCGTTACGCACTTGCAGGCGGCGATTTTCTCCTCTTCCGACAGGAAGCAGGTTTCTACGATAACCTTGAGCACACGTTCACCGCACAGGCGCTTCAGCGCACGGATTTCTTCGGTAACGTATTCCGTTTCACCGGCTTTAAGCATGCCAATGTTAATCACCATGTCGATTTCTTCCGCACCATCGGCCAGGGCCTGTGCCGTTTCGGCAATCTTGGCCGCCGTGTTGCAGTTACCGTTCGGGAAACCGACTACGGTTGCAATTTTGAGCTTGCCGCCATAATTCTCCCGAATCTTCGTGATGAAACAAGAAGGAATCATAACCGTAGCGGTGTGATACTTCACAGCCTCCTCGCAGATTTCCTTTATATCCTCCCAAGTGGCCGTCTGCTTGAGCAACGTGTGGTCAACCTTGGACAAAATTTCCTGTGCATTCATTGTATAGCCTCCTAGCTTAAAACCCGTGGGAACATCTATTCATCCCCTTTGTTATTCTTATTGTATCGCAATTCATCGCACAATAAAAGGACACATGTCTGTAAGTGTCCTTTTACTTGGATAAAATTATTCGCTTTTTTGTTCGCGCTGGTCAATTGCAGTATGTCGATGTTAATGCGAGCTTGCTGATATTTGTTACAGCTCAGTTGGGCGGAGGTGGCAATACTTTTCGCCGTTGCACTGAATGACCCACAAGTAAATTTATGGGCTTTTTAGTTACCTGCGCCGGGCAAGACCGGCGGCGCGTATGTTCAGCCCAGTGTTTAGTCTGTGCCGTTTGTGGGCCAGTCCTCACTGCGTTCGGACAGTCGTTCCACAGCGAAAAGCATCACCATCTCCGCCCTAAGTGATGTCCGTATCAACCATCATTTTCGTGGTGATAAGGAGCAAGTACATCGATGTTCTTGTTACGGGAGCAACGAGTTCGTGGCAAATGCCTAATCCGCAACTTGGGGCGGACGGGGGAGTGATTTTTCTGTAGGGAGCGACTGCCTGAGCGTAGTGAAGGCCGGCCCCAAGAGAACAAAGCTAAGCAAACACGCTGAAAGCAGCGCCGTTGGCCTGCCCGGCGCAGGTAACTGGACAGCTCTATTTCGCGAGGGGGGGCGTTTAGCGGAAAACAGAAAAATTACTCCTCCGTTTGCCCCGAACAACACATGAACGGAATATCTTTAGCACGAGCTAACCATTAGGACAGCTCTTTCCCCTCTGCCAAGCGAGCCTCGTACTCCCGATCAAGAATGCCCAGTATCACAAGATTCTCATACTTCCCATTCGTAATGATTGTCTCGCGAATCAATCCTTCCCGCACCATACCTTCCGACTCATAGAGGTGCAAGGCCCGCTCATTATAATCCTTGCAATCCAACCAAGCCCGATGGAATTTCTTCACCGCAAAGCACCATTTCTTGATAAGCTGCATGGCCTCATGCCCATAGCCCAAACCTTTCTTGGCGATAATCACATGGGTCCATTCCATTTCCTTAGCGTCCGTCTTTAAGCCTGCCACGAGAAAGTATCCCACTGGCTCGCCAGTTTCGACTTCCTCCACAATCACATCCATGGAGGCTTCGCCTTTCGTGACGATATTGATATGGAAATCCCGGTCAAAGGGCACGATATAAGGCAGGTTATCCTCGGCGTATTCCAAATCTATAATGAAATCCAGGTCTTTTTCCGTAGCTTTCCGCAGGCGCAGGCGAGGCCCCGTTATTAAAATCTCAGACATAAAATCCCCCTTACTATTTTTTTTCAGCTACATATAGTATAATGAGAGGGATTTTTTATTTCAAGATTTATCGCAAGGGAGGAATTACTTTGCTCAATACAGGATGGATGAGCAGCATTGACTGGACTCATCTTTTGGAAATGCTCATTGTGCCACTCTGCATACTTTTTGCGGCACTCACGGCAGGCATCATGCTCAACCGCATGATAAAAAAGCGAGTCATGAATCGCATCAATACGGACGAAGCCTCATGGCAGTCCGTATTGGTAACAGCCTTGCAGGGCGTGCCGATTTCCTTTTGTTTAGTCGTTGGCCTCTACTGGATTGTCAACACCATCGACATCATCGAACCATTGGTAAAGATTTTTTCCTACATTCTCTTTACCGTGATTATCCTGACCATCACGCGGGTCATCGCCCGCACAGTCAGCGGCGTTATCGATATGCAAATCGAACGCTCCCAGCAGACCATGCCCAAGACCACACTCTTGAATGCCATCGTCAACGGCATCATCTACGCCATGGGCATCCTCGTCGTGTTGCAATACTACGGCATTTCCATTGCTCCCATCCTCACCGCTTTAGGTGTCGGTGGTATGGCCGTGGCCCTGGCTCTGCAGGAAACACTGGCCAATATCTTTTCGGGGCTGCATCTGATTCTTTCCAAACAGCTGCGCTTAGGTGACTACATTCATCTAAGCTCCGGCGAGGAAGGCCGCGTCACCGACATCACCTGGCGCTTCACCACCATCGTTCCGGTTGGGGACGGCAATATGGTCGTCATTCCGAATCAGAAAATTGCCTCCTCCATCATCACGAACTACAGTATGCCCCGCCACGATATCGTCATCAAGATTCCCGTGGGCGTGGCCTATGACAGCGATTTACAGAAGGTGGAAGAGGTGACTTTGGAAGTTGCCCGTCAGGTGCTTACCGACCTCAATGAAAAACTCGATGCCGACCGTCAGCCCGCTGTACGCTTCTATCAATTCGGCGACAGCAGCATCGACTTCAACGTGCTCCTGCACTCCGCCCGCTTTGATGACCAGTTCCGCCTCAAGCACGAATTCATCAAAGCGCTGACCGCCCGTTTCCGCCAAGAAGGCATCGAAATTCCCTTCCCGATTCGGACCATCGTTCAGCAATAACGACAACAGAAACATGCAGATATCCACAGATTCCCGTCATGGCAATCTGTGGATAATTTTTTTTGCGCCTTTGGCGCGGGCTTCATGCGCCAATTTCCTTGTGGATAACTACGTGCACAAACACCTATATATAGTATTTCTATTGACTAAGCGCCATACATATTGTATAATTTCCTTACATTCACCACTTATTGTGGTTAGTCTTAAACACACCCCAACGGGTCATATAAATTAAAGGATAGGTGATTATCATGATGGTAAATGATGTAGCAGTAACCGTTGATGGTCTCAGCGATGTAACCGAGGCAGAAATCGCCCAGTACATTGGTTATGTGGAAGAACAGACCAACGAAAAAGTCAACGAACTGACCTTGACCCCTGCAGCCGACGGCCAGATTCATTTGGACTATGTACTCCAGCCGCAGAAATTTGAACGCATCCGCCGCATTACCGGTTATCTGGTAGGTACCATTGACCGCTGGAACAATGCGAAGCGCGCAGAAGAACACGACCGCGTAAAACACACGGTTATGCACTAAGCCAAAATGAAAATTCGCATTGCAGGCATTGTAGAGGAATCCATCGTGGACGGTGACGGCCTGCGCCTCTCAATCTTTACCCAGGGCTGTCCCCATCATTGCCCTGGCTGCCATAACCCTGGCACCCATCCCGCCACCGGCGGCCGTGATGCCGATACGGACGAAATTCTCGCCCTCGTAGATGCCAATCCCCTGCTGGACGGCATCACCTTCAGCGGCGGTGAGCCGTTCCTACAGCCCTCCCCCTTGACCAAACTAGCCCGTGAGGCCCATGCCCGCGGGCTTGATGTTTGGAGTTACACGGGCTACACCTTAGAACAGCTCGTTGCCAAGAAAAATCCCGCCATCGATGCTCTGCTGAAAGAACTCGATGTGCTGGTGGATGGCCGCTACGAAGAACGCCTGCGGGACCTGACCCTGAACTTCCGCGGCTCCAGCAACCAAAGAGTCATCGATATGAACGCCTACCGCAAGACAGGCAAGATTAAAACACTATTTTAGTTCGCACTTCGTATTCGTAGTACGCCGCCAGCGGCCATACTTGCCACGCGCAGCTCGGCGGCTCGCTAAAAAATCTCCTTTGCCCTTAATTAAGCATGGTGAAAAGTCAAAACTCGCTACGCTCAAACAGTAGACTTTTCCCCAAGATATTAAGGTAGGCAAAGGAGATTTTTCTTTACGCTCGCTCGCCTAACGCTTCGCTTAGGCAAGTATGGCCGCTGGCGGCTAGTTGCGAGGCTATCGCTTTTGCTCAGCCATGCGGCTGCTGCTAACTTTTCGGCGAGTTTTTGTCCCAACCAGCGATATAGTTGCATAATAATGGCTAGATAGTATCTTTGGCGGGGTGGCTGGCTGTTGTCCTAAGCGGCGCGTATGACATTTCGCGTTAAGAAAATATTTTTTGCCCACCACCTAAAAAAAGCAAAGCATCTACTGTTTGAACGCAGTGAGTTTAGATGCTTTGCTTTTTATAATTGGCAAAAAATATTTTTAGCAAAATGCCATAGCACAGCGTGGACAACAGCCAGCCGCCCCGCCAGCCACTAGCCAACCAAGAACTACTTAACAACAAGCACCGGGCATTTCGCCTGTTCCACAATATACTGGCTGACACTGCCCAACAGTACCCCTTTGACAATACCGAGCCCGCGGCTGCCCATAATAATCAAATCAATATCATTAGACGAAGCAAAATCCAGAATCACCACGGCCGGCGACCCCGTTTCCGAAAAGGCTTCCTTTTCAATCCCCGAGGGCACCATTTCCATCGCTCTGTCCAGAATAACATTTCCGGCCTTCGTTACCGCTTCCAAAATAGCATCCGACAGGCAGGCATTAATCGCCAGCTGATTGATGTTGGCCACATAGAGAAAGTTGAGCTTTGCCTCACAGACCTCGGCCATAGCGATAGCCTCTGCCACGGCACGATCCGAACCTTCCGAACCATCCACCGGTACAAGAATATTTTTCATCATAATGATTACCCCCTCAAGGTCATTTAACCACCATCACTGCCGTTTGCGCCCGCTCAACCAATTCCTGGCTGACACTGCCTGCAAAGAAGCCTTCCACGACTCCCAGCCCCCGGCCACCGGTCACGATTAAATCCGGCAGGCTTTCCTCAGCAAACTGCAAAATCTCCTCCACCGGCATCCCCGTGCGAGTATGATACGCATAATCAACATCATCCGGCATACAACCCTTGACCATGGTCTGAGTTGCTGCTTCATCACTGCGCACATCCCCGGCAATATCATCCGGCAGCCAGCTTTCCTCCTGCGCATCCGTTTCACTGGTAAAATAAGTCACATGGAGCACATCCAGCTTGGCTCCCATCTCATCAGCCAGATTTGCTGCAAACTTCAGAGCCCGCTTCGATGTATCGGACGCGTCCACCGGCACTAAAATACGGGATAACTTCATCTGAACATACCTCCCCGTAATACTCTTTGTCTTTATACTTCGCGCCGCCGCCTGCAAAATCCTGCCCTGACAACGAGAAAATACATTGACATTTTCTCACGGATAATGCTACACTAAATAGAACATTTTAGATGATTATACTAGATAAAAATAACAATTATGTAAACCGCCATACAACGAGGAGGCCATATCATGTCAAAAGAAAAAGCCAGCAAACCAAACAATGCCGAAATTGTCGCCCAGACTACCATCGCAGGAGTCTATCAAGCCGCCCGCAATTTAGAGGGCATTGTCCGCAAAACCCGCCTCATTGAAAGTGACTTTTTCTCCGAACTGTCCGGCAACAAAGTCTACCTAAAACCCGAAAACCTCCAGCACACCGGCGCCTTCAAGCTGCGCGGCGCGTATAATAAAATCAGCCAGCTCACCCCCGAAGAGCGTGCCAAAGGCGTTATTACCTCATCCGCTGGCAACCATGCACAGGGCGTAGCCTTTGCCGCACAAAAACTCGGCGTCAAGGCCGTTATTTGTATGCCCGCCACCACCCCAATCTTAAAAGTCGAAGGTACCAAAGCCCTCGGCGCCGAAGTTGTGCTCCACGGTGACGGTTTTGACGATGCCTACGCCTACAGCCTCGAACTGCAAAAACAGCACGGCTATGTCTACATCCACCCCTTCAACGATTTGCAGGTGCTTTTAGGGCAGGGCACCACGGCACTCGAAATCATCGACGCCTGCAAGGACATTGACGCCATCCTCGTGCCCATCGGCGGCGGCGGCTTTGCCTCCGGCGTAGCCCTGGCTACCAAACTCGTCAACCCCAACATCAAAGTTATCGGCGTAGAGCCGGAAAACGCCGCCTGCATGAAAGCGGCTCTTGCAAAAGGAAAAATCACGACCCTAAAATCCGCCGACACTGTAGCCGACGGCTGCGCCGTAAAGACGGCAGGCACACTCACCTACGAATTCTGCAAGAAATACCTCGACGATATCATCACCGTTTCCGAAATGGAAATTATGGGCGCTTTATTATCGCTCATTGAAAAGCACAAACTCATCGCCGAAGGCGCAGGCGTGCTGTCCCTTGCCGCCCTCTCCAAGCTCCCCTTCAAGGGCAAAAAAGTAGCTGCCATCGTCAGCGGCGGCAATATCGATATTTCCACGATTTCGGCCCTTATCGAAAAAGCAAAAATAGCCCGTGGCCGCGTCTTCTGCTTCGGCGTACTCCTGCCTGATAAACCCGGCCAGCTCCTCAACGTCGCCCGCATCCTCGCCGAAGAAAATGCCAACGTCATCGAACTCAACCACAACCAGTCCAAAGTGACCGACAGTTTCAAAAAGGTAATTCTCGAAGTCACCTGCGAAACCAACAACGAAGAACACATCCAGCGTATCACCAAAGCCCTGCATGATAACGGGTATGAGCTGGAACGGATTTACTGATGACAACCCCCGCTATGCAGAAAAAAGCTCTCGGCTTCTCACCAAGAGCTTTTTTGTTTGCACTTATATTTTAGAAGGACAATAACATTAATCCTTTGCCACGCTGATCAGTTACGCCCATCCCGCCGCACAGGAACATACTGTGTCCTTTTTCCAGCCTTCTGCATTATCAAGACTCCATCGTTGCACATATTTGTCAATATAGAATATGCTTTGCTTGCCCCCACGGACAGTGCCTCCTCAACATCCCTGCGGGTAACCATCCCCTTGTTGGCTGCCAACTTCATCACGGCTTCTTTTTCTGCCTCTGGCTGGTATGGCGTTACTATTTCTGGCTCTTCAATAATGTTTAGATTAAACAGCGTGGTCTTGAACGCCCCTGGTGCTGACTCGAAAACAGCCTGACGCTGACTATTTTTATACAGAGCTTTAATACGCTTTATACCGGTACCGTAGCTTTCTACCAGTTTCAGCCTGTAAAATACATTTGCCAGACAGGCATTGCGTGACTGAGATACCCCCATCAGCACAGCCTCCATGGAAAGCCCCGCTACCAAGCCACCAAGGGACACGAATTCTATTCTGTCATCATATATGTTTACCAACGTACTGCCATTGAAACTGTAATCACGATGGATAATGGCATTGAGCAATGCTTCCCTGACGGCCGCTATAGGATAGTCTCTCTGCTCCTTGCGTCGCAGGCCTTCAATAGTTGATTTGACTGCTATATTTTTATCCAGAAAAGCATACCCTTCTTCCAACTGTGACAGCAACGAGCCACTAAACTCCTGATGATTGCGGAATACGACATCATCTGTGCCTTGGAATACGGCCACTTTTAGCGTATGTTCACACTGGTCAGACAACAGCAGGGCAAGATTGGTGAAGAGACCATCTTCACCAATCATGTTCAATGTACGCATCTGCACGGCCCCGCATTCCATTTCCCTCACGGCCATTTCTTTCTGAAAAGCCTCGAAGGTAAGCTCTTGGTTAAGGCTGCGACATGTTTCATAGGATTTGCCATATGACTCCACAATCATATCTCTTATCCCTGCTTCACTGAGGGGTTGCGATGAGGTTCCCCGGCGTACATACACTCCAGTCGGCTTCAAGCCCTTGTCCTTCAAATAATACGGTCTGGCAGAACCAATGGACACTTCTACTGCAATCACGACCTTATTTTCTTGTTCGAAAGCTCGAATCTGCACAAAAGGCATAATGTCTGGTGCGATGCCATCTTTCAGACTTCCCGCCAGTCGCAACATGGTATCATCTGAATCTTCTACACCTGCCACCGAGCCATCATCGTTTATGCCTATATAAAGAGTGCCACCTTCTGTATTGGCAAAAGCTACAATATCTTTGCGAAGCTCTTGAACATATACACGCTTGTATTCAATATCTACATTTTCTCTATTGGTCATCACGTTGTTCCTCTCTCATTCTCTTTCTTTCTCATTATAAAAGAGATAGAAAGAGAATGCAAGAGAATAACCCCCGCGTTTCCTCAAACTTTTACAGTCTGATACAACGCTACCTGAATACAAAGACTTTGCCCCAAATTTATTGGGCAAACTACAAGAATTAGACAAGCAACCGCGTCGTTTATCCTGATAATTACTCCAAAAAAGCCTATGATATTTTTATAGAATCAAGCACTGCACCAACCCTGCCACACCGAACACGATGAATATCGCCGCCGACACTTTTTGCATGGTCGGGGGCGATATTTTTTTCTGGAGGTAGTTGCCTGCCACCAGCCCCATGCCGTCGGCGATAATCATGCCGGCCACGGCCCCGATAAAGACCATCAGCCAGCTATTCATTTCCGAAGCCAGCGCCACAGCTGCCAGCTGCGTCTTATCGCCCATTTCGCCGACGATAAAGGTCAATGCTACGGTCATCACCGGCCCGAATCGGCTGGCCTTGCATTCCTCTTCTTCCGCATCTTCCTCCCCCTTCAAGGACCAAAGGCCAAAGCAAATAAAGAGGATTGAGGCGGCAATAGCCATTTTTTCCGCTGGCAGCAGACTGCCGATGGTGGCACCCAAGAGCACCGCCATGGCATGTACCACGATTATCCCCAGGGTCATCCCCACAAACACCCGGCGGCTGTCATAACGGCCTGCCAGTGCCATCACGAGGAACTGGGTCTTGTCCCCCATCTCAGCGAAAAAAATCAACAAGAAAGATGCCCAAAATGCTTCCATCCATTCCACTCCTAAACTGTTGCAAATATGATATACACAATATAACACAGGTGCTCTCGAAAAAAGCAGGAAAATCCTCTCAGCCGTCGAATTTTTTTAAGTGCTGGGGGTGAAACCATGAGAGCGATTGTACATTGGAAAGGCGGTTCATCCGTCTCCATCGACGATATTTTGACCATCCGTTATACCGACAAAGACGGCCCTAAATTCCTGCAAAGCAATGATTTAAGTTCCTTTCAGTTTCAGGGAATTGATTCCTTCTCCTTCTTCACCAAAAAGGGACTGCTTATTTTTTCCGTGGCGGAAATCCTCTATATCGACTTCCGCGCCCGCTAGTACCTGATAAAACGAAAAGCCCTTGTCAAAGCTAAGTGCCATGACAAGGGCTTGATTTGTTAAGTGGTGCCTTCGAGCGGAATCGAACCACTGACACGGGGATTTTCAGTCCCCTGCTCTACCAACTGAGCTACAAAGGCAAAATGGCGACCCGAAGGGGACTTGAACCCCTGACCTCCGCCGTGACAGGGCGGCATTCTAACCAACTAAACTACCGGGCCATGTGAATGTGTCACTCACAGGACATAATTATACGGATAAAAGCCCTCGTTGTCAATAGCTTTTTCGCAAAAAAATAACCTTTCACAGCAGAAAGGTTATTTTTTCACCATTTAGTTCAAGGCTTCCACAAACTTCTTCAAGTCTTCCGCAGCTTTCGTCACACGGGACAGATTCGCCGTGATTTCCTCGGTGGAAGCGGCCTGCTCCTCACTGATGGAGCCAGTGGTTTCAATCGTCTTGGAAATGCCCTCAACGGCCTTGTTCATTTCGTTCAGCGTGGACTGAATCTTTTCCGTTGCTTCACGGGACTGTTCCGCCAGCTTACGCACTTCTTCAGCTACGACGGCAAAGCCACGTCCCTGTTCACCGGCACGGGCTGCTTCAATGGCGGCGTTGAGGCCCAGTAAGTTCGTCTGGCCGGCGATATTGGTGATGAAATCGATGACCTTGATGGTATCCGCATTTTTTTCCTGCAGGAGCTTAGCCTGTTCTACAGACTCCTGACCTGCTTTGGCCAGCGCACTGGCACTTTTGGCTACCTGCTCGACTGCTTCATAAACCGTCTGGGTTGAAGTGGCGATTTCCTCAATCGCCGAAGACAGCCGTGCATTAATCTCTTCCCTGTTTTTGATATCCTCTGCCATTTATATTCCTCCCCATCTTAATAATTCACATCAATAGTCAACGCCCCATTTAGATTTTCCTATAATGCCTTGCTCTTCTTTAATTCCACATACGACTCTAAAAACCTTCTTTTCTTTCGAAAAAATTTTCATAAGATTATCAAAAGGATTCTCGCCCTTGTAAACCGAATAAATACATAAAGATTGACCGTTACCGAAAAGGCACGAGGATATATGAACTAAGGAAGGAATTGCTATGGAAAATGGTATTTCACTATATCCCGGCCAGGGAACGCCCGTGGAGCAGAGCCTGGCCATCATCGAGGAAGCAGCTGCCTGTGGTCTGCGGCGGCTCTTTCTTGCTTTGCCTGAATATCCCACCGATTTGGGTGATATAAAAGGAGAATTGTCGGCCATTTTGAAGGCGGCCCGGCAAAATGATATGGAAGTTGTCGCTAACGTCACGCCGCAAACGCAGGAAAGGCTGGAACTTCCAGAACTAAGTCCCTCCCTGTTCCGCATCTGGGGCATCAAGACCCTGCGGCTGGCAGAGGGATTTTCCCCCGCAGAGATTGCCACCCTCTCCCAGAATCGGCAGGGCATACGCATTGCCCTGAATGCCTCCACTGTCACCAGCAGGATTATTGCCGCGCTGGTCGAGCTAAAGGCCAACTTCCGGCAAATCGAAGCCCTGCACAGCTTTTATCCACGCCCCTTTACCGGGCTAAGCGAGGACCTGCTTGTACGCAAGACCATGTTGCTGCACAAAGCCGGCATCCGAGTAGGAGCCTTTGTTCCCGGCGCTAACCGCCAGCATAATTTCTGCAAAGCGGGCTGTCCTACGCTGGAAAATCATCGGGAAGAAACTGCCTCTCTGGCGGCCCGTCATCTTGTAGCTTTGGGTATTGATGCCATCTTCCTCGGTGACCTGCCGCCGCTGCCCGAGGAGCTGCAAGCCATCAGCCAGCTCTCGGATAAAGCAGTAACCCTGCAGGCCAAGTGGCTGACACCAAATCCCCAATTACGGCAACATTTACAGCATGTGTTCACGGCGCGTCAGGATGTGGCGCAAAACGCTGTACGGGCTGGTGACAGCCAGGATTTCTGGCAGGACACGGAGCTGCAGATTGCGCCGGAAAACGCTGTTTCCCGTCCCTTAGGAGCTATCACCATTGACAATGAACGGAACCTTCCCTATATGGGAGAAGTGCAGATTTGCCGCAGCAACCTGCCGGCAGATACGGGGGTAAATGTAGCTGCTCAGATTGATTCCCGTGAGCTCAATCTCATTGAGTACATCAGCCCTGGCCGGAAATTTTCCTTCATCTTCCACGAATGATTTGTGTTATAATAAAAGAATAAGTCGAACGAGGAAGGAAACATTTTTATGTCTGATACATTGACTACGGATATGTGCGAGATTCATCACATACATCCCGATAAATTAAAAACCTGCGCCATGCGTAAGCTGGACGATGAAACCAGTTTGGAACTGGCAGATTTATTCAAGGTGCTGGGCGATAAAACCCGCATTAAACTGCTCTCCCTGCTGGCCGCAGAGGATGAACTCTGCGTCTGCGATATTGCCGAAAGCCTGCAGATGGGCCAGTCAGCCATTTCGCACCAGCTACGTGTCCTGCGGGCTGCCCGGCTGGTAAAATTCCGCAAATCAGGCAAAGAGGCCTTCTACAGCCTCGATGATGACCATGTGCTCATTCTCATGCACATGGGACTTGATCACGTACAGGAACATTGATTCCCTGTCAAACATTGACGAAAGGACGATGCCGATGAACAAGCAGTTGCTCAAAACAGGCTTAACCCTGGGACTGGCGCTCTTCATGTCGAGCGCGGTCACACTGGCTTCCCCTACTCTGCAGGAAGGATCCCATGGCCATGATGTGCTGCTCCTGCAAAAAAAATTACAGGCTGTCGGCTATAAGATAACCAGCGTAGACGGCGTGTACGGCAGTGAAACCGAACGGGCTGTTGCAGAATTTCAGCGGGATAACAAAATCCGCATCACCGGTATCGTCAATAACGCCACCTGGCGGGCTCTGCAAAAGGCTAAAAAGGTTAAATGGGGCGTGGACGTCCCCAAACCTGCCGCCAAAGAAAGTGGTACGCTCGCTTCCAAAGGGCCGCTGGCTCCCAACAATGCGCCCATCCTTGCCAAAGGTAAGGTCGGAGCCCTGCTGAAAACTGCCCGCTCTTATATTGGAGTGCCTTATGCGTTTGGTGGAACAACGCCCAAGGCCTTTGACTGCTCCGGCTATCTCCAATACGTCTTTGCCAAGAACGGCATCAACATCCCTCGTACTGCCGATGAACAATACAAGCTGGGGCTGCGCACCAACAGCAGCAAACAACTGGTTCCCGGAGATTTGGTTTTCTTTACCACCTACGAACCTGGCGCCTCCCACTGCGGCATCTATCTGGGCGACGGCGAATTCATCCATGCCAGCTCCAGCAAAGGTGTCCGGGTGGATGCCCTCTCCGATACCTACTGGGCACCGCGCTACTTAGGCGGTAAACATATCGTAAAATGAATAGCAAACACCTTCCCTTTTTGGGGAAGGATTTTTTTTGCACAATTTTAGAGACGACAAAAAGCCATTGCCTCAGCAATGACTTTAATTTCAAGTGGCGGAGTGGAGAGGATTCGAACCTCCGCACCGGTTACCCAGCCTAACGATTTAGCAAACCGTCCTCTTCAGCCTCTTGAGTACCACTCCGTATATATGGCAGGGGCAGTAAGAATCGAACTCACAACCTACGGTTTTGGAGACCGTTGCTCTACCAATTGAGCTATACCCCTACATATTAAAAAATGGGGCGACTTATGGGGATCGAACCCATGCATGCTGGAGCCACAATCCAGTGTGTTAACCGCTTCACCAAAGCCGCCATGATAAAAAATCCCATATAGGGAAAAACTGGCAACGCCCTATCCTCCCAGTCCGTCTCCAGACAAGTACTTTCGGCGTATGAGTGCTTAACTACTGTGTTCGGTATGGGAACAGGTGGAACCACTCAGCTATCGTCACCAGATATTTATTTGGTGTTCTATGAACACTCAAAACTATACAGAAGAAATCGTTTGTATTGAACATTTTAGCTCTGAAAGATAAGCCCTCGATTTATTAGTATTGGTCCGCTGCATGCCTTACGGCACTTCCACTCCCAACCTATCTACCTTGTCTTCTTCAAGGAATCTTACTGGATTACTCCATGAGATACTTCATCTCGGGACAGGCTTCACGCTTAGATGCTTTCAGCGTTTATCCCTTCCGGACGCAGCTACCCAGCTATGCTTCTGGCGAAACAACTGGTACACCGGCGGTCCGTCCACTCCGGTCCTCTCGTACTAGGAGCAGCTTCCCTCATGTATCTTACGCCCGCGATGGATATGGACCGAACTGTCTCACGACGTTCTGAACCCAGCTCACGTACCACTTTAATGGGCGAACAGCCCAACCCTTGGGACCTGCTTCAGCCCCAGGATGTGATGAGCCGACATCGAGGTGCCAAACCTCCCCGTCGATATGGACTCTTGGGAGAGATTAGCCTGTTATCCCCAGGGTAGCTTTTATCCGTTGAGCGATGGCAATTCCACTCTCATTCCACCGGATCACTAAGCCCTACTTTCGTACCTGCTCGACGTGTCTGTCTCGCAGTCAAGCTCCCTTCTGCCTTTATACTCTTCGCGCGATTTCTGTCCGCGCTGAGGGAACCTTTGGACGCCTCCGTTACTCTTTCGGAGGCGACCGCCCCAGTCAAACTGTCCGCCTGCCACTGTCCCCGAGTTCGTTACTCTCAGGGTTAGATTCCTAACACGCAAAGGCTGGTATCCCAACATTGACTCCCCATCATCTGGCGACAATGGTTCTCCGTCTCCCAGCTATCCTGTACGTTACATGCCAAAAATCAATGACAGGCTGCAGTAAAGCTCCATGGGGTCTTTCTGTCCAGTCGCGGGTAACCTGCATCTTCACAGGTATTTCAATTTCACCGGGTCCCTCGTTGAGACAGTGCCCAAGTCGTTACACCTTTCGTGCGGGTCGGAACTTACCCGACAAGGAATTTCGCTACCTTAGGACCGTTATAGTTACGGCCGCCGTTTACTGGGGCTTCAATTCCGAGCTTCACCTTGCGGCTAACCCGTCCTCTTAACCTTCCAGCACCGGGCAGGTGTCAGCACCTATACGTCAGATTTCTCTTTAGCAGGCACCTGTGTTTGTGGTAAACAGTCGCTTGGGCTTCTCTTCTGTCGCCGGCTCCAGCTTCCCCTGTACAGGGTTCACCAGCTCCGGCCATCCTTCTCCCGAAGTTACGGATGCATTTTGCCGAGTTCCTTAACGAGGGTTTTCCCGCGCACCTTAGGATTCTCTCCCCGCCTACCTGTGTCGGTTTTGGTACGGGTACATGTCGTCTCGTTAGAAGCTTTTCTTGGCAGTGTAGTACGTCTGAATTTGACTTGTACCGAAGTACGCGTCTATCTATCGGTTCTCAGCCTTACAGAACGGGGATTTGCCTCCGCTCCAGCCTACCGCCTTCGACTGGCATTTCCAATCGCCAGCTCAGACTCCTTGCTGCGTCACTCCATCCTCAAACAACTTCATGCAGTACAGGAATTTTCGCCTGTTGTCCATCGCCTACGCTTGCTGCCTCGGCTTAGGTCCCGACTTACCCTGGGACGACGAGCGTTGCCCAGGATCCCTTAGGCTTTCGGTGGGCCAGATTCTCACTGGCCGTTTCGCTACTCATACCGGCATTCTCACTTCCATACGCTCCAGCTGTCCTTCCGGTCAACCTTCAACGCCCATGGAACGCTCCCCTACCCATGCTTGCGCATGCCGCGACTTCGGTTCTGTACTTGAGCCCCGGATATTTTCGGCGCAGGGCCTCTCGACCAGTGAGCTATTACGCACTCTTTAAATGGTGGCTGCTTCTGAGCCAACATCCTGGTTGTTTAGGAAGTCCTACATCCTTTTCCACTTAGTACAGCATTGGGGACCTTAGTCGGCGGTCTGGGCTGTTTCCCTCTTGAATACGGGTCTTATCACTCGCATTCTGACTCCCAGGTTCTTCTCATAAAGCCATTCGCAGTTTGACTGGAGTTGGTATCCATTACAGACCCGCGTCCGATCAGTGCTCTACCGTCTTTATGTGTCGCCTGAGGCTAGCCCTAAAGCTATTTCGGGGAGAACCAGCTATCTCCACGTTCGATTGGCATTTCACCCCTATGCACAGCTCATCCCAAAGTTTTTCAACACTCACGGGTTCGGTCCTCCACTCATTTTTACCTGAGCTTCAACCTGGCCATGCATAGATCACTGTGGTTTCGGGTCTAATCCATGTAACTTTCGCCCTATTAAGACTCGCTTTCGCTTCGGCTCCGTGTCTTCCACTTAACCTCGCTACATAAATTAACTCGCCGGTTCATTCTTCAATAGGCACGCCGTTGCACATATAAAGTGCTTCGACTGCTTGTAGACATACGGTTTCAGGTTCTATTTCACTCCCCTCCCGGGGTTCTTTTCACCTTTCCCTCACGGTACTATGCGCTATCGGTCGTTTCGTAGTATTTTGCCTTGGATGGTGGTCCACCCTGCTTCCCACAAGGTTTCACGTGTCTCGTGGTACTCTGGATACCGGCCCGCTTGTTTTCCTTTCGCTTACGGGGGTTTCACCTTCTGTGCCGCTCCTTCCCAGAAGCTTCAGCTAGGAACTTTCCGCTTGATGCCAGTCCTCAACCCCGGTCGTCCGAAGACGTCCGGTTTGGGCTCTTCCCTGTTCGCTCGCCGCTACTGAGGGAATCTCTTTTGATTACTTTTCCTCCGGTTACTTAGATGTTTCAGTTCACCGGGTGTGCCTCCTAGAAACTAGGTGATACGACATAACTCGTATCGGGTTGCCCCATTCGGATATTCATGGCTCACAGCCTACTTGCGGCTCCCCATGACTTCTCGCAGCTTATCGCGTCCTTCATCGGCTCGAAACGCCTAGGCATCCACCATATGCCCTTTGTAGCTTAACTTTCGTTTTGCCATAAAGTATCATATTGTTTATGATGTCTATGCTTTTGAATCCTAAAATGTTCGTTCAACCTCTGTTTACACTGTCGTGTAGACCTTTGGTTAAAATTGATACATTTTAATTTCTTCTGTGTAGTTTTCAGTGTACATATACCATTCGTTTTTAATGGTGGGCCTAAATAGACTTGAACTATTGACCTCACGCTTATCAGGCGTGCGCTCTAACCAGCTGAGCTATAGGCCCATAATGGTGGAGACGAGGAGAATCGAACTCCTGACCCCCTGCTTGCAAGGCAGGTGCTCTCCCAGCTGAGCTACGCCCCCATTATGGTATTTAATTTTAGAGAGATTATTCTCTCAAAACTAGACAATGCAAACGCTATTTCTAGCAAAGCAGATGCTCCGACCTAAGATTTTGTAATCCTTAGAAAGGAGGTGATCCAGCCGCACCTTCCGATACGGCTACCTTGTTACGACTTCACCCCAGTCATCGCCCCCACCTTAGACGGCTATATCCTTGCGGTTTACCCACCGGCTTCGGGTGTGAATGACTTCCGTGGTGTGACGGGCGGTGTGTACAAGGCCCGGGAACGTATTCACCGCTGTATGCTGACCAGCGATTACTAGCGATTCCGACTTCATGCAGGCGGGTTGCAGCCTGCAATCCGAACTGGGAGATGGTTTATGGGGTTCGCTTGCCCTCGCGGGGTCGCTGCTCTCTGTCCATCCCATTGTAGTACGTGTGTAGCCCAGGACATAAGGGGCATGATGACTTGACGTCATCCCCGCCTTCCTCCGCGTTGCCCGCGGCAGTCTCATTTGAGTTCCCACCTTAACGTGCTGGCAACAAATGATAGGGGTTGCGCTCGTTGCGGGACTTAACCCAACATCTCACGACACGAGCTGACGACAGCCATGCACCACCTGTTTTCTGGTCTCCGAAGAGAGGGCACTATCTCTAGTGCTTTCCATCAATGTCAAGCCCTGGTAAGGTTCTTCGCGTTGCGTCGAATTAAACCACATACTCCACCGCTTGTGCGGGCCCCCGTCAATTCCTTTGAGTTTCAGTCTTGCGACCGTACTCCCCAGGCGGAATGCTTATTGCGTTAACTCCGGCACAGAAGGGGTCGATACCTCCTACACCTAGCATTCATCGTTTACGGCGTGGACTACCAGGGTATCTAATCCTGTTCGCTCCCCACGCTTTCGAGCCTCAGCGTCAGTTACAGTCCAGAAAGCCGCCTTCGCCACTGGTGTTCCTCCTAATATCTACGCATTTCACCGCTACACTAGGAATTCCGCTTTCCTCTCCTGCACTCAAGAAAGACAGTTTCAATCCCATCACGGGGTTGAGCCCCGCACTTTTAAGACTGACTTGCCTTCCCGCCTGCGCTCCCTTTACGCCCAATAATTCCGGACAACGCTCGCCACCTACGTATTACCGCGGCTGCTGGCACGTAGTTAGCCGTGGCTTCCTCGACGGGTACCGTCATTGCAAGAAACTATTCGCATCTCGCACGTTCGTCCCCGTCAACAGAGCTTTACGAGCCGAAACCCTTCTTCACTCACGCGGCGTTGCTCCGTCAGGCTTTCGCCCATTGCGGAAGATTCCCCACTGCTGCCTCCCGTAGGAGTCTGGACCGTGTCTCAGTTCCAATGTGGCCGTTCATCCTCTCAGACCGGCTACTGATCGTCGCCTTGGTAGGCCGTTACCCCACCAACTAGCTAATCAGACGCAGACCCATCGCAAAGCGATAGCTTACAAGTAGAGGCCATCTTTAATCAGTCTTCCATGCGGAAAACTGACAACATTCGGTATTAGCAGTCCTTTCGGACTGTTGTCCCCATCTTTGCGGCAGGTTGTCTACGCGTTACTCACCCGTTTGCCACTCGACATTTCAAAAGCAAGCTTTCAATCCGTCTCGTTCGACTTGCATGTGTTAAGCACGCCGCCAGCGTTCGTCCTGAGCCAGGATCAAACTCTCCATAAAATTTATGAAGAACTTAATCAAGCTCTCAATTATCTATTAAAGAAATTGCCGATTGCTATGTTATTCATACCAATCGATGTTTTAATAAGAAGTTTTCACTTCTCAAACATCTGGCTTTAATCATGTTGCATGATTATTTGCATTGTTTAGTTTTCAAAGAACAATCTGTTTTGTCGTTATCGGCGCCTGTGCCCTTTCGGGTACTCGCTTCAAGCGACTCATTTATCTTATCGCATTCAGCTTAGCTTGTCAAGAACTTTTTTGAAGTTTTTCGAAGCTTTTCGGTTCCTCACAGTGGCCTGCCAATCAAGGCTTGCTGAACTGTTTCGTTGCCGTGTCTGTCAGCGACTTGTATTATATTACACGAGTCAGAAGCTCCTGTCAACACCTTTTTTGAAAAAAACATGAAAAACTGCTAGATGCCGCCACTTCTAATCATTTCTGCTCCAACAAAGCTAAAACTTTGTCCCGATGATAGCATGTTTCCTCAACAAAATCGTGCAGATATTCCGGGAAGATTCCCTCCTGCTGACAAAGCTGCTGCAGATGTTCCAGATTTTCCGTCCGCGCAACGTCATACTCAATACGATGCAGGATGCGGGATAACTCCTTGCGCGCATCTGGGCTGTATAATCCTTTGAGGTTGGCCACTTTGGCGGTGCTGACGGCAGCTCGGAAGAGATACCGGCTGATGGAAAGCTCGTGATTGATATTAGCGTAGCCTGCCGCCTCCCACTCTTCTTCGGCGCTATTATCCTCATCTCTATCCCCAGGCACAAAGTCAATTTCCTTAAAAAGTGTATCATCCAGCAGGCGAACCATTTCGCTTTTAGCATAAAGATGTTTTTCCCGTACAGGAAACTGCCCCTGCTTCAAAGCTTCCAATACGCCGGTGTAACGTATATTCAGAAAATCACCATAGAATGCGCCCACATCCGTAAGCTTGCGGCTGATATCCAGCAGCAGTTCATAAGGCTCATAAGCCCTGGACAGCAGATTTTCCGCTAATACCGCATCGAAGCTGCCATTGGGAAAGGGCAGTTTTTCCTGACGGATGTCCTGAAATACCCATTGGATATTCAGCCCAGCAAACTCGTGCAAGCTGGCGACTTCCTCAATTTCCGTTACCACCGTCAATTGAGCATGGGGATAGAGTGCCGCAATCTTTTCTACATAAGTCAGACTTTCCAGAATCAGCCAGCGTAAAGGCGCCGGCCCACCGGGCAGAAAAGCGGTTAAGTCCTGCTTCATAAGGCAAAGTCCCCCTTTCTGGCCCACAGGTCGATACATACCTGCCAAAACGCACCTGCATACCTTGCCTTGTCGCAGAGGGGCGAATTTTCCACCTCCGCCCGCAGATTTTCCTGCACAGCCGCTAAAAATGACAAGTCAGAAGCAAGCTGCAAGGCATATTTCAAATAGTCTTCTCTGCTGTCTGCTATCCATTCCTCATAACCTGCCGCTGTCAAAAGGCTTGCCCCAAAGCGGGCACTATGATGATTCCCCCGCAGAGTCACCACCGGCACCCCCATATAGAGCGCCGTAGCCGTCATAGCACCGCCGTTATAGGGAAAGGTGTCGAGCATGATGTCAATTTCCTGATAATCCTGCAGGTAATTATCGGTGCCCAGTCGTACTTCCGTCCGTTCCATCGGCAGGCCCGCTTTTTCCAAGCGCTTTTCCAAAGCCTGACGCCGCTCCGGCAGGCGCGTGGTATCCTGCACAATAAGACGTGCCTTCGGACAAAGTTCCAGAATCTCCCGCCAAAGCGCCAGCACCTCCCGATTCAGTTTCATACCATTCTGGAAGCAGCCAAAGGTCAGGGGCATGCTTTTATTTCGTGGCTGACGCCGGCATTTTTGCATGGCCTCCGTAGGCGTAAAGCAGAACGCATGAGGAAGGGGTACCAGTTCTTCCCGAAAAAATGACATGTCAATTTCTGACGGGTCAAGAATTTTATCCGTCAGCAGTCCGTCCACAGCCCCCAGTCCCGTCGTATCGAAGTAGCCAATGGCGCTGAGCTGTACCGGCGCAGGCTTTTTCGCCAGCACCATCAAGGTCAGGCCGCCTTCCGTATGGCCCGACAAATCCACCAATATATCGATTTCATCCCAACGGATGGCCTCAGCCATCTCCACGAGATTTTTCCCGGCCAGGCAGCGATAGATAAGACCACAGCCCTGTAGGGAATGGGTAAAGGCATCCTCCTCATCCTGCAGAGCGTAGAGATACGTGCTGGCATAACGCACATCCAGTCCGGTCACCAATGCTTCATAAAATCTTGCCGCAGCACTGTCACAGAAATCATGGGCGATAAAGCCCACACGCAGGCGGCTATGGGGCGCAATCTGACGCGGAGGCAGCCATTCCTCCTCGCGGTACAGTTCCTGATAGTAGCTATGCTGCTGCCATAAATCAGCGGCACCTAATCCCGGCAGATAATGCAGGGCAAAAAGATAGCTGGAGAAATGCTCCCGCTGGCTGCGCAGATATTTGTCGCATTGGGCTGCGTTGCTATAAGCGGCGGCCGCACCTTCTCCATCCGCCAAATCATGGAACACGGCGCCATATAGTTCATGGAAGCGCCATTCCTCATCCTGGGGTACGCTTCCCCGCAAATCATCCAGTTTTTCCCGGGCCAGTTGGGTTCTGCCCCGTTGCAACAGGTTCACAATCTCCTGCCACCAGCTCTCCATGCGCTCACCTCGTCCCCATTACTCAGTCAATCTGAAATAGGCAATCTCCGGCGGACAGCCAATGCGTATCGGCAGCCAGCTGCCATTGCCGCAGTGAACATACCCCAGACTGTCCTTCACCTTTACCAGTCCTCGGTTGTACTTAAAGGCCGCCATCAGGGGAATCCCAAAGACTCCGAACTGACCGCCATGCGTATGGCCGGTAAGTATCAGAGGCACGCCCATCTCCGCTCCGTCATCAATAAATTCCGGATGGTGGGCCAACAAAATGGTCTGCCCCCATTCCTCCTTGGGAATATCTTGCAAGGCCCTTTGCACCATCTCCGCCTTCTCGGTGCGAAAACTTTCCTCATCCCGGGCAAACGAATATTCGGCACCAGCCAGCCAAAGTTCTGTCCCCGGCACCTTTTCTGCCCGGCCAATGAGCATGTGTACCCGGGTCTTTTCCAAGAGCTTCTTCGTGCGTCCCCAGTCCCGGTAAACTTCATGATTGCCCAGACAGAAGTAAATCCCCTTCGGGAATAAATCCACCGCTTCATCCAATATATGCACCGCGGCAGGATTCTTTTGCAAGTCATCGAATAAATCGCCGGTCACCACTAGAATATCCGGCGAATCCGCAGCCGCCAGCTGCAAAAGCTGCCGCAAATCCTCCAGCGAGAAGAATCTGCCCAAATGCACATCACTAATTTGCGCCACAGTCAAGCCGGCCAGTCCGAGGCCAGCCGGATATTTTACATCATAATGGCGCTTCACCTGCTGCTTCCGCTCATAATAATAGCCATAGGAACCGCCCCCCAGCATGGCTGCCGGATAAAGAGCCGCGCCCTTCAAAAATCTGCGTTTGTTCTTATCCACAGGAATTTTCCGGTAAATAAACCGTGTCAACAGCGCAGGGATGAAAAAAAATACAATAGCCGCAACTAAAAAAAATATCGCCCAGAACACAAAATACCTCCAGCGAAAAAAAAGAGAACCGGCCACGCCGATTCCAAATGTGCAATCTTATAAGAGCATAATAAAATTTTCGTTAAACTTCGTAAAAAAACTTACATCAAATGTATTATGCCAAGCCTCGCAGGTGAGCGTTCTCCGCTTGTCTTTCCCTGTAATACCAGCGGATGGATTTGCCAATGGCGCAACGAATAGCATCCAGCTCCCCAGCCAGTGCCAGTTTGCGCAACTTCGTTACATCGAAACCATTAACAGACAAGTAACTCGCAGAAAGGAAACCTCCTCGTTTTAATTGTTTGCGAAAAATCGCGCTGTCACGACGGTCCATCTCTATGTTCTTGATAGCCATATAAACAACCCCCCATAATCCCCTATGAAGTATATTTACATGCTCTCTGCGTTGCACCTATATTGTAGCATATTTTTGTAAAGTTGTACACATCTTTTGTTAATTTTTTTACAATTCTTGTAAATGGATAAATTTTTTCTTATAATGTAAGTATCGTGTGTATATCTATTTGTTTAGGAGGTTTTGCGATGCTTACTACTCAAATTAAAGAGTATCCGCTGCCAGCAGATTTACAGGCCAAAATCGATTTGGTTCTGGAATCCCACGACAACGACCCGACTCAGATTGTGGGGATTCTGCTGGAAGTGCAGGACTTAAACGAACGTCATTATGTGCCGGAAGCCACAGCCTACTATCTAGCAGACCGGCTCGCCATTCCTGTCACCAACGTGTTCGACTGCCTGAATTTTTACAGCGAACTTTCCGCAAAGCCCCGAGCAAAATATCCCATACAGGTCTGCTCCTCGCCGGCCTGCCGGGTAAACCGTATCGATACGGAGCGCCTCTTATCCACGCTGCAGGATTTGCTCGATATCAAAATTGGGGAAATCACCTATGACGGCCGCTTCACCTTGGAGCGCACCACCTGCTACGGTGCCTGCGACCGGGCCCCCGCTGTGCGCATCAACGGCCATGTCTACGACCATCTGGACAGCATCGAAAAAATCGAAGCGCTGCTCCGTTCGCTGAAATAAGGAGGGGAAATGTATGAGCACACAAGTTAAATTCCTGACCAAAAATTTTGGCCAATACGACACCTCCTCCATCGGTTCCTATATGAATATTGGCGGTTTTGAAGCTCTGCGCAAAGCCGTGAATATGAATCCGGAAGATATCTGTACCATGCTCACAGAGGCAAAAATCCGTGGCCGCGGCGGCGCAGAATATCCGCTGGGGCGCAAGTGGAGCCAGGCTCGGGCTGTGCGTGGTGAGAACAAGGTAGTCATCTGCAACGCGGACGAAGGAGAGACTACCACGTTCAAAGACCGTGAACTCATCAAGAACGACCCTTTCAATCTCATTGAAGCCATGAGTATTGCCGGCTTTGTCTGCGGTGCCACCGACGGCTTCATCTATATGCGGGGCGAATATGCCTGCCACCGCCCCCTGCTTCTCAATGCCATCCGCCAAGCCAGAAACTACGGTTTCCTGGGCGAAAACATCTTAGGAAAAGGCTTTGATTTCAATATTCATCTCTATTCCGGCGGCGGTGCCTATGTCTGCGGCGAAGGCACGGCGCTCATCCGCTCCATCGAGGGCAAGGCGGGCCGTCCCCGCATGAAACCGCCCTTTATCAAAGTCAGCGGTTTGTTTGCTCGTCCTACCTGCTTGAACAATGTAGAGAGCCTGTCTCTTGTTCCTCATCTGCTTCAGGACAAGACCACCTACATGAACTGCGGCACAGGAGAATCCATCGGCACCAAGCTCATCAGCGTGGCAGGAAATGTCAACAAGCCGGGCGTCTTTGAGATTCCCTTCGGCACCACGGTGCGGGAAATCATCTACAATCTGGCCGGCGGCATTCAGCACGACCGGAACATCCAGCTCATTCAGTTCGGCGGCGCATCCGGCAAAGTCACGGATGCTTCGATTCTGGACACGCCCTATACCTATGACGATTTGCGGGCCGCTGGCGTCATGGTCGGTTCCGGCGGCATTCTGGTCATCGACGAGCGCACCAGTGTCATTGACTTTTTGCGCATGAATCAGGAATTCTTCTCCGAGGAGAGCTGCGGACAGTGTACGCCCTGCCGGGAGGGTAATCTCCATATCAAGATTATTCTCGACAAGCTGGCCAAAGGCGAAGCCAACGAACAGGATATCAAGACCATGACCACCATTGCCAAGGTCATGAGCATGTCTTCCCTTTGCGGGCTTGGGGAAACCGCCCAGAACAGCCTGTTGTCCGCCATGAAGAAATTCCCGCAAGTTTTTGACCTTGGAGGTGCCCGCGCATGAGCAATATGAACGAAAGCCAGGAAATGGTAAAACTCACCATTAACAATATTCCCATCGAAGTGCCCAAGGGCACCAAAATCATGCAGGCTGCGAAAGTTCTCGGCATTGACATTCCACACCTCTGCTACCATGAGGACCAGCGCATCAAGGCGCACTGCCGCCTGTGCTCCGTGGAAGTCACCGGCAAAAAGCGCCTGCTGGCCGCCTGCTCCACCGAAGTCTGGGAGGGTATGGATGTCCATACGGACACGCAGATTGTCCGTGACACGCAGGTGTCCATCCTCCAGCTCATGCTGGCTAACCATCACAAAGACTGCCTGAGCTGCCCCCGCAACCAGAACTGCGATTTGCAGCGCCTTTGCAGCCGCTTCAACATTTTGAAATCCAATCTGCCCAGCGTGGTAAAGGAAGTGCCCCGCATTGAAACCAATCCGTCCATCGTCCGTGACCCGTCCAAATGCATCCGCTGCGGCCGCTGCATCCGGGCCTGCAAGGACGTGCAGGGAATTGCCGCACTCACCTACGCCGGACGCAGCAGCGATATCGTGGTGACCACGGCCTTCAACAAGCCCATGGAAGAAACCGACTGCATCCTCTGCGGCCAGTGCAGCCTCGTCTGTCCCACCGGCGCCATCGTGGAAAAGGACGATACCCAGAAGGTGCTGGACGCTTTGCAGGATAATACCAAGCACGTTATCGTACAGGTTGCTCCTTCCGTGCGCGTAGCTCTTGGCGATGCCTTTGGCCTGGAACCAGGCGCCATCGTCACGGGACAGATGGTTACGGCCTTGAAGCTCTTAGGCTTTGACAAGGTCTTTGACACCAACTTCGGCGCCGACCTCACCATTATGGAGGAGGGCCATGAGTTCCTGCACCGCCTCAATAACGGTGGCGTGCTGCCTATGATGACCTCCTGCAGCCCGGGCTGGGTCAACTACATGGAAAAACACTTCCCCACCTGCATCAACCACCTGTCCTCGGCCAAGTCCCCCATGAGCATGTTCGGCGCCATTGCCAAAACCTATTACGCCAAGCAGGCTGGACTCAAGCCGCAGGAAATCGTCACCGTATCCATCATGCCCTGCACGGCGAAAAAATTTGAAGCCTCCCGCCCGGAAATGGGACGCGACGGCTATCGGGATGTGGATGTGGTGCTCACCACCCGCGAGCTTATCAAACTCATCAAATACGTGGGCCTGTCCATCGGCCAGCTGCCGGAAAATGATTTCGACAGCCCCTTAGGCCTGTCTACCGGTGCAGGGGCCATCTTCGGCGCCACCGGCGGCGTAATGGAAGCAGCCCTTAGAACCGTCTACGAAAAAGTTACGGGCAAGACCCTCGAAAAACTTGAATTCATGGATGTGCGCGGCTTTGAAGGCATCAAAGAAGCCACGGTACACCTCCCCGGCCGGGATGTGCACATTGCCGTTGCTCATACGCTCAAAAATGCCCGTCTCATCATGGAACAGGTCAAGAAAGGTACAAGCCCTTACGACTTTATCGAAATCATGGCCTGCCCTGGCGGCTGCATCGGCGGTGGCGGCCAGCCCATCGGTACCACCAACGCCATTCGCAAGAAGCGCATGGCCGCCCTTTACGAAATCGACAAGGCCCTGCCCATCCGCAAATCCCACGAAAACCCAGATATCCAGACCCTTTACCAGAATTTCCTGGGCGAGCCCTTAGGTGAAAAAGCCCACGAACTGCTGCATACCCACTATCATCAGGTGGATAAGCCGTACACCTTCAACTAAATTTTCGACACCAAAAAGCCGCTGCTCACCAAAGAGCAGCGGCTTCTTCTTTCATCTTTTTTTCAATGGCAGCTATTTTATCCGGCGCTACCTGACGCAATTCTTCCATCAGCTTATGCAGCTGGCTGGACAGGGTCAGCACCGCCTCGGTATTTTTCTCCGCGTACCTGGGTACCTTCTGTTCCACCACCAAATCGCCCTGAATAAGATTCCGGTATTCATCGAGCGGCACCGGCTCTGCGAAGAAATACCCCTGGGCATACTCGCAACCGATGGTTCGCAGGAAATCCACCTGCTTCTGGGTTTCCACTCCCTCGGCAATGACCGGTACATCCAGCCGCTTGGCCATGCGCACCACCGAATTTAGGATATTGTCAGCCCGGCCATTTTCCACGCCCTGAGAATCCGACAGGAACCGCAGGTCGATTTTCAGGATATCCACAGGCAAATCCTTCAGCATATTCAGCGAGGAATAACCGCTGCCAAAATCATCCATCAGAATGACAAAACCTTTGGCCTGTAGCTGGCTCGTTATCTCAATAATCTGCTGGGGATTTTCCACATAGGCGCTCTCGGTCAATTCCAGTTCCAACAGCCGCGGGTCAAGATTATACTTTGCCGTCAAATCCTCAAAGACCTGCACGAGATTCGGACTGTAAAAATCCACCCGGGACACATTGATGGACACCGGCATAACCGGCCGCCCCGCATCAATATCCTCCCGCAGCATCTGACAGGTTTTCTCCCAGACATATTTATCCAGCTGATAGATAAAACCGTTCTGTTCAAAGATGGGCACGAACTTGGCCGGAGAAACGAAACCGAGCTGGGGATGAATCCAACGCACCAGAGCTTCTGCCCCCACCACTTTCTCCGTGTTCAAATTGTACTTTGGCTGCAGGTAGACGATAAATTCGTCCCGCTCCAAACTGCCGTTCATATTATTCACAATGACCTGCTCACTGACCATGTTCTCCCGCATGTCATCATCATACTCACCGCAGACAATAATGCCATTGCGCGAAGCCTTGAACAGCCCCATGGCCGCCCGGTCCAACATGGTGGTAACAGACAAATCCCGTTCCTTCACCGTATAAACCCCAAAGTAGAAATCGATACGGTAATCAAGGGCAAAGGACACGGCCAGCATCTGCAGGGAATGAATGAGATGCTCCCGCAGATTTCCCGCCGTCGGATAGCACAGCAGGAAATTGTCCGCATATAGCCTGCCATAGACGCAGGGCTCCAGCTGAATGCTGGTCAGAAACTGGGAAACATACCGCAGCAGCTTGTCCCCTGTTTCCTCACCGAACAGGTCAT
This sequence comes from Selenomonas ruminantium AC2024, assembly GCF_000687995.1. Lineage (NCBI taxonomy): Bacteria > Bacillati > Bacillota > Negativicutes > Selenomonadales > Selenomonadaceae > Pseudoselenomonas > Pseudoselenomonas ruminantium. The sequence continues at coordinate 908,872 of NZ_JIAC01000001.1, read as the reverse complement.
TTATCACTTTGAAACGGGCAATGTTAAAGCGCATGATTTCAAATTCCGTGTCGGGATACTGCGCCAACACTTCATTTACCCGCCGGCAAAAAGCCTTTTTATTGTACAAATTGGTCAGCCTGTCGTAATTCAGATTGTAGAGAAAGCTGGCAAAGCCCCGCTGCACATTGATACCGCAAATCCGGTAAGTGTCCGCCTCCTTGCGGAACATAATCATAAGACGATGGGTACTGTGCCTGCGATTACGGGACGTAAGTTCCACGGCCGCCCGTACCGTGATTCCCTGGTCGGTTTCAATCTCGTTGCAGGCCATCTTTTTTACATGGACGCCTTCCACTTTCCTGTAGCTGTCCGCCAAAAAGTTCAGCACCGGCTCCCGTCCCTGAACATAGTATTGAGAAATCACGCCAAAGGCGATTACATCATCCGTCAGCAAGTCACGCATGTCTGTCGTATTGCCAAATTCATAATATTCTCGGATTATCCGATTTACCAAGGCTGTAATTCCGCTACGCTCCATTCGCTATCGTCCCTTTCAGGATAATTTAGCATTTACTGAATATAATTATATCATATCCGCAAAGAAAATGTGCGTAAACTTGCATACTATGCGCACAGACTACAAAATACCTAGCACGAACACCAATACCCATATTATATTGGGTATGCTACAATTTAGATAGCAGCACCAGCAGTCATCCGGCTGCTCATCTAAATGTGTCACAGGAGGTCTTTATTTATGTATGAATTAATCAGCAGTATATGTGCTGTCTTCCAAAATCTTGCCGATTTGGTCTGGGGGTTCCCCACCAATATAGAATGGTACGCCCAGCTCCCCATTATCGGCGAATTGCCGTTGGTCATCATCCTCTTGGTGGGGACTGGCATTTATTTCACCTTGCAGCTGGGCTTTGTGCAGGTCAAATATTTCCGTTATGGCCTGAACACCCTGATACACAGCCAAAAGACGGAGCAGGGCATCAGCCCTCTGGCCTCGTTCCTTCTCTCTACAGCTATGCGCGTGGGGCCCGGAAATATTTTGGGCGTGACGGGCGCAGTTTCCACCGGCGGCCCCGGCGCCTTGTTCTGGATGTGGTTCTCCGCCTTCTTCGGCATGGCCACGGCTTTTGTCGAATCCACGCTCTCGCAGATTTACAAGGTCAAGCAGGGGGATGAATATGTCGGCGGTCTGCCCTGCTATGGACGGAAACTTTTGGGTGGTGCAGCCATCATCGGCGGGACTTTGAGCCTGCTGTACATTGTCTATGCCCTGCTCTGCATTCCGGCTCAGGGCTTCAATACCATATCGGCCATGACAGCCATCACGCAGAATATAACGGGCATGGAGCTGGCTGCTGACAGCACGCTTGTCTGGATTTTCTTCCTGCTGCTGATGGGGGTGACCACGTTCTCCATCTTCGGCGGACTGCGCCGCATTACCAAAATCACCGATGTACTCGTCCCCATCATGGCCGTTATCTATGTGGCCGCCGTTATGATTATGGTCGCTCTGAACCTTGACCGCCTGCCCTGGTTCTTCTATGTGGTTGTAACCGAAGCCTTCCATCCCGAGCCAATTTTCGGCGGTGCTTTGGGTATTGCCCTCTCACAGGGTATCAAACGCGGCCTCATGAGCAACGAGGCCGGACAGGGCACGCTGTCCATGCCCGCTGCAGTCTCCCATGCCAAACATCCCTGCGATCAGGGCATCATTCAGGCCATCGGCGTCTTCCTCGACACCATGGTCATCTGCACGCTGACGGGTTTCGTCCTCATCATGGGACAGGCCTGGATGGGCAATGGCTCTGCGGCCTGGATGGAACTGGGCCGTCTGGAAAAATTTCTCGCCTCCTGCGCGCAGCTGCTCGGCAGCGGTACCGGTTATGGTCTGGCTACACTCGTCATCAGCATTTGCTTTGGCATTTTCGCCTTCACCTGCCTGCTGGGCTTCCTGTCCTTCTCCGAAATCTGCGCCCGGCAAATTTCCCATAACAAGATGTTCATTGCCTCCGTCCGTCTGGTAAATTTGACGGTACTGGCCTTCGGCATGGTCACCAACATTGCCGGCTTTGACCTCAGCGCCCTCTGGAACCTCAGCGACTTTGCCAACATCGTCATGGTCTGCTGCAACCTGCCGCTGCTCTATCTGGGCTTTGGCCAAGTAAAAAAGGCCTTCGCGAATTTCGAAGACAACAATGAAGAATTCAATTCCGAAACATTCGGTACGCCTGTACCGGTTTGGGATGAATGTACCGCTTCATCAGCTTTCCACGTAATAAAGGATGCCCAAAGTTAACTTTCCTATATACCTGAAAACGGCTTGCAGATTTCTCTGCAAGCCGTTTTCACTTCTTATTTCAGATTCTCGATTTCCGCTCCCGTAGCACGCAGGCGGGCGAGTGCACGCCGCAGGGCCAGCTGGGCACGTTCGATATCGATATTTCTGGCCTCGTCGCCTCCCTGATGGAAAGCAGCGATACGCTCTTTGGCGCGGTCCATGGCACGCTGGGCACGATTGATATCGATATCAATCGGCTGTTCAGCTGCCGTAGCCAGCACCGTAATTTTTTCCGGAGTGACTTCCATGAAGCCGCCGGACACAGCGATAAGCTGTTCGTCCCTGTCGGAACCATTGAGACGCACGCGCATGGCATGAGGCAAAAGCCCCGTTACCAGAGGAGCGTGTTTGGGGAGGATACCCAGCTCACCACCCGTGGAACGGACGATAAGCATGCTGATGTCCTCGGCATAAACCACTTTATCCGGGGAGACAATCTCTAGCTGGATCGTAGCCATAGATTATCCCTCCTTTTCCAAGGTCTTTGCTTTCTCCACAGCTTCGTCAATGTTGCCGACCATATAGAAGGCAGCTTCCGGCAGGTCATCGTATTTACCTTCAAGGATTTCCTTGAAGCCGCGCACCGTTTCTTTGAGCGGTACATATTTACCCGGAGAACCGGTGAATACTTCTGCTACGAAGAACGGCTGAGACAGGAAACGCTGAATCTTACGCGCACGGGATACGGTGAGCTTATCCTCGTCGGACAGTTCTTCCATACCCAGGATGGCGATGATGTCCTGCAGTTCCTTGTACTTCTGGAGCACGGCCTGCACGCCACGGGCCACCTGATAGTGTTCCTCACCGAGAACTTCGGCATTGAGGATACGGCTGGTGGAATCGAGCGGGTCAACGGCGGGGTAAATACCGAGCTCGGCAATCTGACGGGAAAGTACCGTCGTTGCATCGAGGTGGGTAAATGTACCAGCCGGTGCCGGGTCAGTCAAGTCATCGGCGGGCACGTATACGGCCTGTACGGAGGTGATGGAACCTTCCTTGGTGGACGTAATACGTTCCTGCAGTGCACCGATATCGGTGGTCAGGGTCGGCTGATAACCTACTGCAGACGGCATACGGCCGAGCAGTGCGGATACTTCCGAGCCTGCCTGAATGAAACGGAAGATGTTATCAATGAAGAGCAGCACGTCCTGATGCTGAACATCACGGAAGTATTCTGCCATGGTGAGGCCCGTCAGACCTACACGCATACGAGCTCCGGGAGGTTCGTTCATCTGACCGTAAACGAGTGCGGTCTTGCCGATAACCCCGGATTCCTTCATTTCGCCCCAAAGGTCATTACCTTCACGGGTACGTTCACCTACGCCGGCGAATACGGAGTAACCGCCGTGCTCGGTAGCGATGTTATGGATAAGTTCCATGATAAGTACTGTCTTACCTACGCCGGCACCGCCGAAGAGGCCGATTTTACCGCCGCGGGCGTACGGTGCGATAAGGTCAACGACCTTGATGCCCGTTTCGAGTACCTGTGCACTGGTTTCCTGATCTTCAAATTCCGGAGCAGGACGATGAATCGGCCAATACTCAGCGGCGTTGACCGGAGTGGGGTCCTTATCCACAGTCTGGCCCAGTACGTTGAAGATACGGCCCAGAGTACCTTCACCAACGGGAACACTGATCGGCGCGCCGGTATCTTCGGCGTCCATCCCGCGGGTGAGACCATCGGTAGAGCTCATGGCGATGCAGCGGGTTACGCTGTCGCCGAGGTGCTGCATAACTTCAACCACGAGGTCGATGTCCACTTCACCGGCTTTGCCCTTGATGGTGATTGCATTCAGTATTTCCGGCAGTTCGCCAGCCGGGAATTCAATATCTACGACAGGTCCGATAACCTGTACGACTTTACCTTTTGCCAATGGTAAACCTCCTTACGATGCCCTTATTTCAGAGCTTCGGCACCGCCAACAATCTCGGTGATTTCGTTGGTGATACCTGCCTGACGTACCTTGTTGTAGTAGAGGTCCAGTTTGCTGATAAGCTCTTCTGCGTTGTCCGTTGCATTGCTCATGGCGTTCATGCGGGAGCTAAGTTCGCTTGCCGCAGACTGCAGGAGCGCTGCATAGATGGTGGTGTAAAGATACTGCGGAAGCAAACTTCCGAGTACCGTGGCAGCATCCGGTTCATAGATGTATTCGGTAACCGGACCTTCCGTGCCTTCTTCTGCCTCAAAGGGCAGGAGCTTTAACACCTGCGGCTCACAGTTAATCGCCGAAATAAACTTCGTATAAACCATCTGCACTTCCCGGATTTCTCCGGTCTTGAAGCGTTCCACCAAATCGTCGGCCAGTTTCTTAGCCAGGTCAAAGCTGGGGCGTTCGCTGACGCCGATAACGCTCTTTACCACATCATAACCACGATTCTTGAAGTGGCTGGTACCCTTGCGGCCGACAATGACCAGCGGGGTATTTTTCTTGTCCTCGACCAATGCTTCCGCTGCCTTGCAGGCATTGGCGGAATAAGCACCGGCCAGGCCCTTGTCACTGGTGACAAGCAAAATGAGCTTTTTGCCGTCCTCATGCTTTTCGAGCAGGGGATGAGAAAAATCATTTCCTGCGGTAGCAGCAATCTGCTGTACCACCTGCACGACCTTTTCTGCATAAGGCTTATTGGCAAGTGCTGCCTCTTTGGCATGACGGAGACGCGAGGTCGCCACCATGTTCATGGCACTGGTTATCTGCTTGGTACTCTTTACGCTCTTAATGCGATGGCGGATGTCCTGTAAACTAGCCAAAAAGAATCACCTCGCTAACCTTATGCCATTTTGTATGTTACAGTTTCCTTGAATTCTTCGATAGCTTTCGAAAGATCTGCCTCAATGGCATCATCAAGTTTCTTCTGTTCGGCAATCTTAGCCCCGATATCCGGATGCTGCGCACGCATGAACTTCAAGAAGTCATTGTGGAACTCAACCACACGCTCTACCGGAATATCGGCCAGGAAACCGCGGACAGCGGTGAAAATCACCATAACCTGTTCCTGTACGAGGAGCGGGCTGTACTGTGCCTGTTTCAGCGTTTCAACCATGCGGGCACCGCGGTCGAGCTGTGCCTTGGTGGCTTTATCGAGGTCGGAAGCAAACTGGGCAAATGCTGCCAGTTCGCGGTACTGTGCGAGGTCAAGACGCATGGTACCGGCAACCTGTTTCATGGCCTTAATCTGTGCCGAGCCGCCTACACGGGATACGGACAGACCGACGTTGATAGCCGGACGGATACCAGAGTAGAAAGCATCGGATTCCAACATGATCTGACCATCGGTGATGGAGATAACGTTGGTCGGAATGTACGCGGAAACGTCACCGGCCTGCGTTTCGATAATCGGCAGAGCCGTGATGGAACCGCCGCCCAGTTCGTCACTGAGTTTTGCGGCACGTTCCAAAAGACGGGAATGTAAGTAGAATACATCACCAGGATATGCTTCACGTCCGGGCGGTCTTCTGAGCAGCAGGGACATTGCACGGTATGCAGCTGCATGCTTCGTCAAATCGTCGTATACGCAGAGGCAGGCCTTGCCCTGATACATGAAGTGTTCAGCCATGGCAACACCAGCATACGGAGCCAGGTACTGCAGCGGAGCGCTGTCAGCAGCCGTAGCAGCTACGACGATGGTGTACTTCATAGCGCCGGCTTCTTCGAGGGTCTTAACCACGCGGGCAACGGTGGAAGCCTTCTGACCGATAGCTACATAGACGCAGATACAGTTCTGGTCATGCTGGTTGAGGATGGTGTCAACCGCGATAGCCGTTTTACCGATACCACGGTCACCGATGATGAGTTCGCGCTGGCCACGGCCGATAGGTACGAGGGCATCGATTGCCTTCAGACCAGTCTGCAGCGGTTCTTTAACCGGTTTGCGGTCAGCAATACCCGGTGCGCGGTACTCAACCGGACGGAACGTGTCGGCTTTGATGTCGCCCTTGCCATCGATAGGACGGCCGATAGCGTCAACAACGCGGCCAATCATCGCTTCGCCTACGGGAACCTGCATGATTTTGCCCGTACGCTTTACCTGTGCGCCTTCCTTAATCTGGGTTTCACCGCCCAGGATAACGGCGCCGACATTGTCCTGTTCAAGGTTCAGGACCAAACCAAATATATCATTACCAAAATCCAACAGCTCACCGGCCATGGCTTTTTCGAGGCCATGAATATGGGCGATACCGTCACCGATTTCGATAACCGTGCCAACCTCATCGACGTTCAAGTCTACTTCGTAGTTCTTGATTTGGTCTTTGATGATGGCCGTTATTTCTTCCGGATTCATTTTCATAACTTAGCTGTCACCCCAGTTTCTCACTTGCTCGTCAGTAATTCTTTTTGCAGCGCCTGGAGGCGTCCGGCCACACTGCCGTCGATACGGCGGTCGCCGATTTTGACCACGACACCGCCCAAAAGGGCCTTGTTTTCGTGGAGGCGGAGTTCCACCTTTTTCCCCGTAACTGCTTCAAGTTTAGCGGCGATTTTTTTCTGCTGTGCTTCCGTTGCCGGCTGAGCCGTGGTCACATCAGCAATGACAATGCCTTGGGCGGCATTGGCCATTTCCCGATACTGTTCCGCAATAACGGACAGCAGGGCAAAACGGCGCTTGTCCACCAGAAGGAGCAGGAAGTGGTAAATGCTCTGGGAAAGTTCCCCTTCATACATCTTCTTGACCAGTTCCTTTTTGGCTTTGCGCTCCACCTGCGGGTTGGCAAAGAAGGATACCGCAGCCGGTACTGCTTCGAGGTCTTTTTTGACCTGCAGAAGCTCCTTGCCGTACTGGGCTAATTTGCCTTCTTCCTGCGCCAGTTCAAAAATCGCCCGGGAATATTTATGTGCAAGCTGTAAGTTTAGCATGGCAAATCACCAATCTTATCTTTGTCCAGCTTATCCACAAATTCCGCGATAAGCGCTTCATTTTCAGCCGAATCCATATTCTTGGCGATGATTTTGCCGGCAGCAGCCATGGAAAGAGCCACCATTTCGGTGCGCAATTTTTCAACGGCTTTTGCACGGTCACGCTCAATATCGGCCTGAGCGGATTTCTTCATCTGCTCAATATCGGCTTTAACCTTCTGCTCCTCTGCCTCGCGGAACTCAGCGGCACGCTTTTCAGCATTCTTCTGAATTTCTTCAGCTTTTGCGGTTGCGGCAGCCAGTTTCGCCTTGTACTGCGCCAGCAGCTTGTCTGCTTCTGCCGCATCGGCATCGGCTTTGTCAAGGCTTTCCTGAATCTTATCCTGACGGGCTTTGAGCATGTTGACTACGGGTTTATACGCAAATGCGCGGAGTAATACAACCAAAATCAGGAAGTTAATAATCTGCGCAATAAACGTCCCATTTAACTCGATCAATTCCTATGCCCCCTTTATTAAGCAATTCATCAAAGAAAATTATTTGATGAGCGGGTTTGCATAGAGCATGATGAGGGCAACAACGGTTGCGATGATAGCCATGGACTCGATCAGACCAACGGAGATAAGGGTGTTGGTGAAGAGCGTGCTCTTTGCTTCCGGCTGACGGGTGATACCTTCGATGAAACGGCTCGTTACAAGACCATCACCGATACCAGCGCCGATTGCGGCCAGACCCATCGTAATACCTGCGCCAACGAGAGCAGCGGCTACCATAATTGCGTTTTCCATGAAAAAATCCTCCTTAAAACCTTTAACTAAAAAATTCCCAGTTCGTCTTAGCCTTCTTCCTCACTCTTTACTGCATTGGCAAGATATGCCATGGACAGCATGGTGAAGATGAATGCCTGTACCCCGCCGATAAAGATACTGAAAGCCAGCCAGATAACTGACGGTATCGGCATCCAGATTGGCATGAGCTGCAGCAGGATGATGATTAAGATTTCACCTGCCAGAATGTTGCCGAATAGACGGAAGGCCAGCGTAATTGGCTTAGCAACTTCCTCTATGGCGTTGATGATGACAAAGACCGGCGTGGGCTGGAAGAAATGCGCGATGTAATGACCGCCCTTCATGTAAAGCCCCAGTCCGTGCACCATCACAATGACCAAGAGTGCAAGGCCTAAAGTGGTGTTCAAGTCATTTGTCGGCGATGCCATCTTTGGGATAAGTCCCAGCCAGTTGGAAACCAGCAGGAACATAAAGAGCGACACGACAAAGGGCGCCAAAAAGCGTCCATTCTTGCCCATGGTCGCATCAATCTGTTCATGAAGCCAGACCACGATTGCCTCCACCACATTCTGCCAGCCTTGCGGCACCATCTGCAGATTGCGGGTTGCCAACACTGCAATGAGCAGTACGATGGCCATCGTAATCCAGGTCATAACCAGAGTCTCCCAATTGAAGGTAAAGCCGGCAAACTGCACTACTTCGCGAACACCGATTTCATGCATATACCTCAACCTCCTCCCAGGAATTCCTGAGTTACTATTTCGCGCTATTCATGCGGATCATGAGAACCATAGCCCAGGCATAACAGAGAAGAAATCCCAACGCCACTATGCTGAACACCTGCGTGGAAATCCGGACGGCCGCCAACAAGACAATAAATAATACCATCAAGCGCAAAACCAGTCCCCATAACATTTGTCTTTTTGCACCGCCAACAGGTAGTGACGCAGCTTTCCACAGCCGCAGGGACATGTTTCCCAAAAATACCAGGCCCGTCATAAAACCAATGATTAACGCCCCGATAAGCTCTGTCTGCCCGTTTGCCACGAGCATACTGCCTACCGCCAAGGTGATAACCCCCAGTCCCATTATAAGCCTTTTCATGAATATCGGCAAAACTTCTTTCATATTCCTCCTCCGGCAAAAAAGCCTGTAAGTTGAATATTAGGCTATTGCCCATCTTATACAATTCAACATAAACATAAAATATCCTTTTTTTAAATGAATATTTATGAGTTTTTTTGGCTTTTTTTGCTTATTTTCCAAGGAACATTTATGGGATTTTACGATTGAATTATTGGTATTTATACTACGATAAATCAATATTCCAACTTTATCCCATTTGGTCGCAATGACTATTATAGGCAAATTATTGTTAAAAGGCAAGAAATAATTAAAAATGCGATTAGATTTATTTATTTTAATAATTTATATTTATTATTGCATAAAAAACCACAAAAAAGGCCTCCCTCTGGATGAGGAAGACCTTTCTCGTTTACCGGATGTTAATTGTCGTACTATGCTGCACTTCTGCCGCTTTCGGCATATTCACATGCAGGACGCCATCTTTGAACTCCGCATCAATGCGGGACTCATCGATATTGTCGATGTAGAAGGAACGGCTTACAGAGCCCATGCGGCGCTCCCTGCGGATGTAATTGCCCTTGTCGTCCTTATCACCGGATTCACTCTGCTGCTGAGCAGCTATGGTGAGATAACCGTTCTGATAGCTGAGCTTTACATCCTCTTTCTTCATGCCCGGCAAGTCTGCCGTCAGCTCATAGCTGTCACCGTTATCCTTCACATCGACCCGCATACCGCCATTGGCATTGAAGCCCGACATGGTGGGGAAGAAATCATCATGGAAAAATGGTTCATTGAACACATCCCAGATGCTGCGCGGAGCATCGCCTGCTGCCAAATCTTTACGACTGCCAAACGGAACCAAACCAAACATAATCAGCAACCCCTTTCTAAATTTATACCGGTCAAGAGTTTGCTGTGCGCTCCTGACTATCTGTTAACATTTCTGTAACCAGGTTCTTTGCTTTCCTTCTTCCTGATTACAATTTTATTATAGCTCAAATAGTCAAAAAGTCAATAGGTCAAAAAGATAAAATTTATCTTTTTTTCGGCTGTCACTGTACGAGTTTTGCAATCAGCTCCCAATTATTTTCCTTGGCAGCCGTCTGCAGTTCCAATAGCAGCGCCGCTTCCCGTTCAGGCAGTCTGTAATCATCGAGGGTTTCCAGCATATAATCCAGACTGTCCATATCCTGGCCTGCAGCAATTTCACGCAGAGCTTCCCAGGTTTCAGCCAATTCTTCTTCCGTGATAGGCGGCTTTCTGTCCGCATCATCCCGCAGGGCAGGTGCATTTTTCTGCTTCATGGGGAACCAGTTCAGCACGCGCTGCCGCAGGTCAAAGGAACAGGTGGTGCCCTTCCCCAGCTCCGTTTCCATATGCAGCTCACTGCCAAAGAGTTTTAAGAGCCGTTGGGTGACATTGAGCCCGAGTCCCATTTCGTTGAGCATATTTTGCGGACGGTCGTCACTAAGCGACAAAACCCTCTGCACCTCCGCAAAGTTTTCCGGTGTAATACCCACACCGGTATCTTTCACCGAGAAATGAAGCAGTACATCGGCAGGACCAATCTTTTCCATCGTAACCTTAAGATGGATGCTGCCCTTTTCCGTAAAGCGTACCGCATTGTTCAGGATATTGACGAGAATCTGGCGGATGCGCAGTTCATCACCGTAGAGGACGCTGGGGATGTCCGGCGGCAGCTCCGTCACCATCTCCAAACCTTTTTCTATCACTTCGTCCATGATTTCGTTATGCAAATCCTGCAAGAGTGTGCTGACCCGATACTCCGCCTCATTCGCGCCTAAGTCTCCTGCCTCCATCTCCAGGAAGTCAAAAATACGTCCCAAAATGCCATAGACCTTTTCTCCGGCCAAATAACACTCACGGGAATATTCCTTGATTTTATCCTCCGTGCTTTCCTTACGGATTTTTCGTTCCAGACGAATTACCGTCTTCAACGGCGCGGCAATTTCCCGGCGCACATTGGCCAGGAATTTGTACTTGGCAATGCTGGCTTCCTCATTTTTCACGGCCAGTTCCCGCAATTCGCGATTGCTCTGCTCCAGTTCCTGCGTAATGACATCCAGGAAAGCCGCCATACGAGTGGACAAAAGCATGCGGGTATTTTCCGGCTCTGTCTCCGGCTCGTCGTAGAAGCTCAGCGCAGATTTATTGCCGCCCTCGCGGAAGCCCACGGCAATCAGCGCACAGTTAAGCAGTCCGCCCTGCCCCTGATAGCAATAAATCTCCCCTGTGCCGCTGCAGCTGCTCAACTGATTGGCAAAACGCTGATAATAGCGCGTCTCCCAATGTTCCTCGCCCTGCAGGAACAGGGAACGAGTACCACAGGCCACAATAAACAGGCCGTCCGGAGCAAACTGGCTCATCTTCTCGCTGGCCAGCTCCGTCTCGTGGAGAAAATCCTCCCGCACCGCATAGGTCAGGCGCACTCTTTCTCCCACATTCACATTCCCGTTGAAGAAGATGCGGCCTTCCTCGTCAAATCCCGGCGGCACACGAGCGATAAGACAGCCCTCACGCTCAATGGTCAAGGGAAATTCTGCGATATTATAGACGAAATTCTCATCCGGTTTGACCTTCAGATAATGGCGGTAAATATCCACCGCCGGCATGTCATCCAACGTGCTGATGACATTGGGCCCCATGGTTTCCGTGATGACCATTTCCTTGCCGATTGGCTTCCAGCCCAGCACATAATCCGCCCGGACACCAAGACTTTCGCCACAAAACACCACCACTACAATGCCCCGGGGCATCAGGTCGCTGCCCATGAGATAATATTTGTCATTGCTCTCCCCCAGCAGAGCACCGGTGATAATGGAACTGCCTGTGCCAATATCCTTCACCGTACCGGTCATGGCACCAAAAACCACGACATTCTCATTGCCGCAGACAAAGCCTTCCAAGAACTTGTCAAAATTGCCATCCGTAGTCCCGAGCACCATTGCCGCCCGCGCATCTGGCATGGCGGCCACCTTCTGGCCGAACTCCACCCCCAGGCGGGCAAAATCTTCGGGAATCCCCGCATATTCCATCAGGCGCAGCTTAGAATTCTGGAAAAATGTACAGTTGAGCTGCACATAGCTTCCCAACTGCGGCGAGAACAACGTCTCCGTAATACCAGCCACCACAGCCCGAGGCAGGAAGCTGCGAATTTTCTCCCGCACCTTCACCGCCTCATCCTTGGGCATCTGACTGAAGGACAACTGAATAAAAATCGCATTGGCCTGTTTGCTGGCAGGACGCATGACGAGTGTCTGCATGACCTTTTCCAGCTTATCCCAAAATCCCTGGTCTCCCTCGCTCCAATTCAGCATGTAATTGTACTGTATCATCGCACATCCTCCTTATGGCGAAAAAATCCCTTACGGAGAAACGCAAGGGATTTTAATACTTCGCTGAGTTACGAACATTATTTGTTTGTACTATTCGCCATGGAGAAAAATTTTTCCTTTATGTCAGGCAAGAAATTTCCGTAAATCCGCCGCAGATTTACCGCAGACCAATGCGACCTGCAAAAGCAGTCGTGCCTTGCGGGGATTCAGCAGGCCGCTGGCAATAAAGCCCGCTTCCTCATAAGACGCTTCGGCCTTCGTCACCATGCCAGAGATACTGCTGCTGGCACGGATGACAACAATCCCCTGCTCCACGGCGACGGCAAGTTTCGCTTCTACCCGCGCAGGAATGCTGCCATTGCCCATACCGGCATAGACAATGCCTTTTGCTCCCTCATCAGCTACCAGCTTCACCAGGCGGCCATCATCATCACTATGACCGTAGAGCACAGGCACATACGGCAATTCCTTTTGACTTGTCAATTTTTCGCTGACACTTAAAGTATTCGGCAGGTGATGAAGTTCCGCACCATGATAGAACACCACCACACCATCGTTTATCGCACCGATGGCTCCTCCCACAGGCGACTGAAACGTTTCCACGGCAGTCGTGGACATTTTCGTCACCAAACGAGCGCTATGAATTTCATTGTTGAGCACCACAAGCACGCCTCTATCCCGGGCATTATCCGCAGCTGCCACCCGCACGGCATCCAAAATATTCAAGGGGCCGTCAGCACTCAACGCCGTGGCGGGGCGCATGGCGCCTGTGATTACCACGGGCTTGTCGGCAAAATGCACCAAATCCAAAAGATAGGCACTTTCCTCCAGCGTGTCCGTGCCATGGGTGATGACAATGCCATCCACATCGGCACTCAACAGCAGTTCCCGCATCCGCTTGACCAAACGCAACTGGCACTCTGTGGTAATATCCTTGCTGTCAATGGCTGCCAGCTGTTCACCGGTGACCTGTGCCACTTCCTGCAGTCCCGGCACAGCCGCCAGTAAATCTTCCACACCTACTGCGCCAGCCTGATAACCGGTGGTTGCCGTGCTGTCCCCAGCCTTGCCGGCAATGGTACCGCCCATAGCCAGTATATGTATTCTCTTGCCCATAAAAATAGCCCCCTTATGATTCGTATAGCTTCATTATACGGATAATAAGGAGGTCACGCAAATCAGCAGCGCAGGCTGGCTTCTTCCAAATGTTACTAACTCTGTGGAAATCTGCTTCTACCTGTGGATAACATCAGCTTTTCATCACAGGTTATCCACAGAATCCACAGGGTTATGCACAAGCTATCTGTGGATAACCCTGTCAAGTCACAATTTTACTTTGACACTAAAAAAGGCGGCCGCTATTTCCCCGTAGCGGCCGCCACAAATTATTTATTCTTCCATTTTGGCTGTCTGATTCACGCCCATCTGCTCATAGAGCTTGTTGAAGCGATTCGTAATCTCAGCCTGCGTGTCTTTGGTAATCTGAGGCATTTCATCCTGTCCCATAGCATCCTTCCAGACGAGACCGGCCTGTTTGAAGCCTTCTTCCACAGCCGCCTGCATCTGCTGGAGTTTTTCAGGGTCACCGCCCGCAATCGCCGTAGCCATATCCATGATGCGGGTAGCTACGCTGTCAACGGAATACGCTCCGCCTTCGCCCACAGCTTCAGCAGCTTCTTCCGGCGTGGTTCCTACTGGCGGCAGAGCAAATTTGTCCGTGCCGAACAGGATACCGTCAAAGTTCAGCTGGCCAATACCTTCATCGAGATAGCCCTGCAGTTTCGCATTCTGCTCGGTGAGGGTCTTAATCATCAGCTGATAACTCTTGTTGATGCCATCCTGCAGTGCATCTACCTGCTCACTGGTGAGCTTGCCTAGCGCCGTAGAGGCCTTCTTGGCTTCGGCAGAAATATCTACCGAGAACGCCTCGCTCGTGGTTGTAGTAGTTTCCTTCGTCGCTTCATTGGTAGTAGTGCTGGTGTTCTTCGTATAACTAGCCTTCACCGCTGCCGAAGTTTGCGACAAAGAAGAAATCATGTTGACATCCATGTTCATCTTCCTCCTTTATCTCTGAACTCCAAAATCAGTTCAAACAAAGATTTCTCCTAATTACATTATCGGTTAAAATCTAGGAAAAAGCAAGGAATTTTTAGACGATTTGGATGGTTTTCAAATTATATTTATTGTATGGTCAGCGAAGAAATTTTTTCAGCAAATCCATCAAGGATATCTGGTCAGCGCTGTGCATCGTTTCCCGGGCCGAATGCATGGCCAGCATGGGCACACCGATATCCATCGTGCGCAGAGGCACAAGGGCTGAGGCAATAGAACCTAACGTGGAGCCGCCTCGGCTGTCGCTGCGGTTGACGAAATGCTGCCAGGAAATCTTATGGGCTTCGCAAAGGCCCCGCACCACAGCCACCGCTTCTGTATCCCCGGCATAAGACTGGGAGGCTGCCTGTTTCAGCACCACACCGCCGCCCAATACTGGCTTGTGGCTGGGGTCGCATTTATCCATGTAGTTCGGATGCAGGGCATGGGCCACATCCACGGACAGCATAAAGCCTGCGGCAATGTCCGCGAGCATTTCTGCCCGCTCCTTGCCCAGCGCCAGATAAATCCGTTCCAATACCTGCAGCAGGACTGCCGAACCAGCCCCCTGCTTGGTCTGACTGCCCACTTCTTCATTGTCAAAGAGGGCAATGAGCCGCAGGCCTGCCAGTTTATCTGCATCCAGTCCCGTCATCCCTTCCAGACAGGCTAGAACTGATGTCAGATTATCCAAACGGGGCGAGGAAATGAATTCTTCCTGCAGGCCGCAAAGCGTGCCTTCTTCGCAGGGATAAGCCGACAGCTCATAGGAGAGGATATTTGACATGTCAACTTTCAGCTCTGCCGCCAACCATTCATGGAAGAATTCTGCCGTCAGTTCCTCGCCGCCCACCGTGGTCAAAGGCAGCATATCCTTCTGCGCGTTGAGCTTGCCCTCGTCATTTACCTCCCGGTCCATATGAATGGCCAGGCTCGGAATAGTCATGAGCGGTCGCGGGAAATTCACCAGCCGCACTTCCGGCTGAAATGGATTTTTCGTCCGCAAAGCTACTTTGCCTGCCAGCGCCAAAGGTCTGTCCAGCCAGGTGCGCAACATCATGCCGCCATATTTTTCCACATTGAGAACGCCGTAGCCCTCCTTCGTAATTTCCGGCTGCGGTTTCAGACGGAAACAGGGAAAATCCGTATGGGCCGCCGCCAGGCGCAAAGGCCCGGCTTCCTTCCCCAGCGCAAAAGCCAGCAATGTGGAATCAAAGGCTTTGACATAATACCGTCCACCTTTCTGCAGCTGCCAGACTTCGCCGAGCTTCAATTCCGTAAAGCCTGCCTTCTGCAATTTCTGTGCCGCTGTCAGCACCGTATGATAAGGAGTGGGCGCCGCCTTGATAAAGTTCAGCAGTTCCTTGATTTCTTTCTTCACGACTCCTCGCTCCCTTCCTCAGCTTCCACAAATTTTCCCAGCACGTAGAAATTGCCGTGAGCCTTGGCAAAAATCTTGCCCTCTTCGCTTTTGAGCTCGCATTCGCAGGTCATCGTATGGCGCCCATCATGGAGGACTTTCGCCGTGGTGACCACTTTAGCCGTAAGCGGCACCGCATGGAGGAAGTCCGTCGTAAGACTGATGGTAACTACTTTTTTATTGCAGGCCAGGCAGACCGCCCCCATAGCTGTATCAGCCATCGTCATGAGCACACCACCATGGGCAATGCCGTATAGGTTGGTATGTACCTCGTCAATGGGCAGTTCGAGCCGCACTTCACCACTAGGAAGCGGCTGTACCTGAATATGAAGATATTCCACAAAGGGATTATGATGATAAAAGCGCACAATCTGCTGTTGCAATTCCGTAAGTTCCTGACTCATAAAGCACCTCACCTATTCTTTCTTCTGCTCAAATTATACTCCTCCCACTAGGAAAATGCCAATCACCCATGATAAAACTAATACTCACAAGGTTTTTCTCTCCCTTATGACGAATATATAAAAATGTGTTGTTCTATGCAGAAAGAAGGTTTTACGATGCAAACTTATAAAATCGCCGTGATTGCCGGAGATGGCATTGGCCCGGACGTTATTGACGAAGGTAAAAAAGTCCTCGCCGGCATTGCGGAAATGGACGGCAGCTTCAAGGTTGAATTTACGGATTTTCCCTGGGGCTGTGAATATTATCTGCGGGAAGGGAAAATGATGCCCGAGGACGGACTCTCCATCCTCAAAGATTTTGACGCCATTTACCTTGGCGCCGTGGGCTATCCCGGCGTGCCCGATGATGTTTCCCTGCAGGGCCTGCTCTTAAAAATCCGCAAGGGCTTTGACGAGTACATCAACCTGCGGCCGGTGAAACTCTTAAAAGGTGCTCCCTGCCCCCTCAAATATGTGAAAGAAGAAGACATCGACATGATTGTCGTGCGGGAAAACAGCGAAGGCGAGTACGCCAATGTGGGCAGCCGCCTCTATCCCGGCACGGAGCAGGAAATCGCTTTGCAGACCGGCGTCTTCTCGCGCAAGGGCTGTGAGCGTGTTATCCGCTATGCCTATGAGCTGGCGAAAAAAGAGGGCAAGACCCTGACCAATGTCAGCAAGGCCAATGCCCTTGGTTACTCCATGGTGTTCTGGAATGAAATCTTTGCCGAAGTCGGCAAGGAATATCCCGAAGTCGAAACCTCCAGCCTTATGGTCGATGCCGCCAGCATGTTCTTCGTCAAAAATCCTGCCCGCTTCCAGATTGTCGTAACCAGCAATCTCTTCGGCGATATCCTGACGGATTTAGGCGCCGCCATCGCCGGCGGCATGGGTCTTGCCGCCGGTGCCAACCTCAACCCGGAAAAGAAATTCCCCAGCATGTTTGAACCCATCCACGGCAGCGCCCCGGATATCGCGGGCAAAGGTCTTGCCAATCCCCTCGCCGCCATCTGGAGCGTCAGTCAGATGCTTGACTTCTTCGAACAGGAAGAATGGGGCAAGAAGGTCATCGATGCCATCGAAACCCTGCTGCAGGAGAAAAAGACACTCACCCCCGACTTAGGAGGCACGGCCAAAACCAACGAAATCGGCAATGCCATCTTGGAAATCCTGCAGCGCTAATCTATACCATGTTGGGAATACTTGTGTAACATCCTAACCTCATCCGCCCCTGCGGGGCACCTTCCCCAAAGGGGAAGGCACTTTTTTGACCATACGAAAAAATAGCTCTAAAAGCCATTTGTCTGAGCAAAGCGAGTTTATGGCTTTTAGAGCTATTTCATTAAAAGGTCAAAATTTGTTTTAGCTTACGGTCTATGCGCAGACTGGCAAAGCAGCACGGCCACGCCGGGCAACTTTCCCTGCCGCCAATTAATAGTTTTCCGCATGAATCTCGAAGTAACTCTGCGGATGAGCGCAAGCCGGGCAAATCTGCGGCGCCTTGGTGCCCACCACGATATGTCCGCAGTTGCGGCATTCCCAAACTTTTACTTCGCTCTTCTGGAATACTTCCTGTGCTTCGACATTCTTCAACAGCGCACGATAGCGTTCCTCATGGTGCTTTTCAATATCGGCCACGAGACGGAACTTGGCAGCCAGTTCCGGGAAGCCTTCTTCCTCGGCGGTCTTCGCAAATCCGGCGTACATATCCGTCCATTCGTAGTTTTCGCCATCAGCGGCATCTTTTAAGTTTACCGTCGTATCGGGCATGCCATCATGGAGTTCCTTGAACCACATCTTGGCATGTTCTTTTTCATTGTCAGCTGTTTTTAAGAATAGGGCAGCAATCTGCTCAAAGCCTTCCTTCTTGGCTTTTGAAGCATAGTAAGTGTACTTGTTACGTGCCTGGCTCTCTCCTGCAAAAGCAGCTTCCAAATTCTTCTCGGTTTGGGTTCCAGCGTATTTACTCATATTACTACCTCCTAAAATATAATTGTCTACACGCTAATATTTTACCATAAGCCAGCCGCCCCTGTAAATGGGACGGCTGGTTTTAATTGGAATCATCATTCTACTTTGAATTTCTGCACTTCATCCTGCAGCATGCTGGCCATCTTCGCCAGCTGTTCGCTGTTGGTATTCATTTCATGAACGGATGCGGACTGCTGCTCGGTGGCCGCCGATACGGTTTCGGAATTAGAAACCACGCTGCGGCTCATTTCCTCAATGTCATGGATGGCCGACTGACAGCTGTCAGCACTGTCCGTAGCTTCCTTGGAGGCGCTGGCAATCTGCTGGGAACGGCTGGCGATTTTTTCCACCAGTTCCACAATAGCAGAGAATTCCCGGCCGGTTTCCTCGACACTGTCTTTGGCCGTAGCCAGATTTTCCGTACCTTCGTTCATGCTATTGACGGCCTGCTGCGTTTCATTCTGAATCTGGCCAATGAGGCTGGCAATCTGACTGGCAGCTTCTTCGGACTGGGCAGCCAGCTTGCGGATTTCATCAGCGACTACAGCAAAGCCGCGACCTGCATCACCGGCACGGGCTGCTTCAATAGCCGCATTGAGGGCCAGCAAATTCGTCTGCTCAGCAATGCCGGAAATGGTATCGGTAATGCGTCCGATGGTATCGGAACGCTCACCCAGACTGTTGACTACGCGAGCCGATTCGCCTACAACTTCCGAGAGGCGGGCCATATCCTTAACGGTGCGGGTAACCACTTGATTACCGTTCTGGGCTTTTTCCGTGGCCTGCTGGGTTTCCACAGCGGCCCGGCGGGCATTGTGGGCCATGCCGCCAATGCGTTCCATCAAGGTATCCATGGACTGCGAAGCATCATCGATAGCGGCCAGCTGTTTGTTGGTTGCCCCAGCCACGTCCGTGATGGATTCTGCCACCTGCTGGCTGGCAGCTGCAGACTGGGTGGTCATTTCATTGAGCTGCGCTGCGTCGCTAGCCACCTGGTCAGCCGACTCTTTGATGGAGCCCATAAGATGACGCATATTACCGCCCAGAACCTTGAGGATTTCCACCATCTGGCCGATTTCGTCCTCCCGGGCCGTATACTCCGGCTTAACGGGTTCTGCCCGGTAATCCCCATGGGCAAATTTCTGCAGTCTGCCCGTCACGAAGCTGATGGGGTCGCCGAAACTCTGGGCAATCTTTACGCCCAATGCAGCCATGATTGCCGACACAATCACAATGATAATTGCCGAAATCACGATTTTCTTATAGAGGGCTTCCTGATTTTCTTTCATGTATTTGGCAGATTCTGCGTCAATGTAGTCAATCCAGGAGCCGGTACCAACAATCCAGCCATAGGGCTTGAATTCCATAACGTAGTTGCGTTTCGGCAGGGGCTGGCTTTCGCCCGGTTTCGGGTAAGAGAAGTTGACAAAACCGCCGCCATCCTTCTGGCCTTCTTTCAGCATGTTTTCCATGTAGGGCACGCCATTGGGGTCTTTTTCGCCGCGGCGCATTTTGCCTTCAGCACTGCGGTTGCCGGCATGAGCCACGCAGATACCAGTAGTCTTTTCATCGGCAAAGAAATAGCCCTTGCCTTCGTCATAGCGCACGGAGCGCAGAACATCGAGGCAAAGTTCCTTAGCCTGCGCCTCGGTGAATTCTCCGGACTGCTGGCGGGCATAAATGCCGTTCAGCGAGGAAACCACACCTTCTGTCTGCAAGCGCAGCTCCCTATCGTAGTGGTCAGCCAATTCCTTGTGGTACTCCTCCACTAATTTGTCGTTGTCTGTGATGGTGACGTATAAAAAATAACATCCCACTGCCATCGTTGCAAAGACACTGACCGCCACGAACAGCGCTGTCAGTTTGCCTTTTACTGACTTCATAAAAAACATAAATTCTCCCTCCTTAGAATCTTTTTATGCGAATATTGCGTTTTATAGGAATAATTCTACTCGCAAAGGCGGTTTCCTGCCTGTAGGTAAAGTTTTCTTTTGAGATACAATATTCTTGATTCGAGGTGCAAGGCGCGGCGGGCGGGGAATATCTGTCTTCCGCTAATGCCTAGAGCTAAAATATTTTTTGCCCTTAATCCATTAGCTGGGAAAGTCAAAACTCGCTCCGCTCAAACAATAGACTTTCCCAGCTAAAACAGCGGTATGGCAAAAAATATTTCTTAACGCTCTATGCCTTACGCTCCAGCCAGACATTCCCCACCCGCCGCTCGCTGTCGCATTGCTTTTCTTCAGTTTTTCTCTCCTGAATATACGAAAAAGTTCCCTGCACGAGATTACCCTCTTGCAAGGAACTTCATATTTTATATAAATCGTAGCAGCAAGCGCTGAAAATCTACAGTATCCCCATGAGCTTGGCACACGTGCTTGCTTTTGGGGTGGAGCGCACTGCCGCAGGCTGGCTCCCCAAAGAAAAAACTAAACACAACGCTGAAAGCCGCGACGTGGTAACCGGAGCAGGTAACTAAATAAACGGCATTACCGAAGGAGCCATTTGCGCGGAAGCCCAAAAGTAAGCACTTGTGCCTGCCTGTATTTAGGGCGCCGGCCAAAAAGTAAGCACCTGCGCCAGCACTCATTATGCAAAAATCAAGCGTTTATCGTCCGAAACCCACTAGCCTTATGCAGCCGATTCATAATCGCCAGCCCCAATCCTTCCGAGGTCGTCCCCTCTCCCAGCAGAATATCGGCTTCTTTTTCATCAAAGCTGCGCAGAGCCTCATAGATATTGGCCGCAATGGCAGGCAGGTTCCCCTGATGGCCGTAATCTGCCATCAGCTCCTGAGGCAAAACCTCCTTCAGTTCTTTTAGCACTTCATGGCTGGCCATGACGCCCACGATATGACCTTCACTCTGCAGGCGTTTGACTTCCTGCTGGAACGCCCGTGCCATGCGGGTGGGCATACCTTCAATCAGTGTCAACGGAGCTTTTGGTGCATAATGGGTGTACTTCATCCCCGGTGCCTTGGGCACAGAATCCGCACCCACGAGTGCGGGGTCAATGATGACACTGCCTTCGCCCAAAACTTCTTCGAGCATTTCTTTCGTAATGGCACCGGGACGCAGGATGATGGCCTTGTCCCCCGTGGCATCTACAATGGTGGACTCTACACCGAAATCACAGGCACCGCCATCGAGAACCATGGGAATCTTTCCCTCCATGTCCACCAATACCGACTCTGCTGTGGTCGGACTGGGACGGCCAGAGATATTGGCCGATGGCGCCGCAATGGGCACACCTGCGGCGGCAATTAAAGCCCTTGCCACATCATGTTCCGGCATCCTTACACCGACAGTCGCCAAACCTCCGGTAATCCTGTCAGGCACGATTGCCTTGCGGGGCAGAATCAAGGTGATGGGGCCGGGACAGAACGCAGCGATAAGTTTTTCCGCCTTTTCGGGAATCCGTGTGGCAATCTGGTCAATCATGGAACGATTGGCCACATGGAGAATCAGCGGATTATCCGATGGGCGCCCCTTGGCCTGATAAATTTTGGCGCAGGCATCTGCATCAAGGCCATTGGCCCCCAGACCGTACACCGTTTCCGTGGGGAACGCCACCACTTCGCCACGGCGGATAAGCTCTCCTGCTTCATGGAGAGCTTCCTTCCGGGCTTTGACATTATCTATCTGAATACATTTCGTCTGCATGTTCTTACTTCTTACGCCTCTTTCCAAGCTATCACAACCCGCTCAATACCGGCGTAGTCCTTCAGTATCTCCGTGCGGGTAATCAAGGGATTGGCCTGCGCAAGTTCCGCCACATCCTTCGCCTGGTTAATCCCCACTTCAAAGGCTATAAAACCTCCAGCCATCAGCATGGCCGGAGCCTCGCTGCAGAGCCGCCGGTAAAAATCCAAGCCGTCTTCACCGCCGTCCAGGGCCGTATGCGGCTCACTGAGCTGCACATCCTCCGACAAGCCGGCAATATCGGCTTTGGGAATATAGGGCGGATTGGAGAGAATTGCCGTATAAGTTTTTCCCTGCAACGGTGCGAGCAAATCCCCGGTGAAGAAATGCGCCCTGTCCATAAGCTCGAGGCTGGCCGCATTCTCCTCCGCCACTGCTCTGGCTTGCGGGGAAATATCCACGGTATCAAGTTCCGCATCTTTTACAAAATGCAGGACGCTAAGGCCCACCGCCCCGGTACCAGTGCCGATGTCGGCAATGCGGGGATTATCCCCCCCCAGCTGACGCAAGCGTTCCACAGCCCCCTGCACGAGAATTTCCGTATCAGGACGGGGTACAAGCGTATCCTTGGTGACCTTAAAGGTCAGCCCCATGAATTCCTTTTCTCCTAAGATATAGGCCACGGGCACATGGTTTACGCGCTGCTTAATCATCTCCCGAAAGGCAGTGAGTTCGTGCGCCTGCAGGGGTTCATCAAAGTGCACATAGAGGTAAATGCGCTGTTTATGAAGCACATGACCGAGCAGCACCTCTGCGTCCAGACGGGGATTTTCAATGCCCTTCTGGGCAAAGTAATCTTCCGTCCATTTGAGAATGCGGCCGATTGTCCATATTTCATTTCCTGCCATTACTTCACCTGTTTCAGCCGTTCCGCCTGGTCAGCGGTAATCAGGGCATTTAAGATTTCGTCAAGGTCACCGGCAAGCACAGCATCGATACGGTGCAAAGTCAGGCCGATGCGATGGTCGGTCACCCGCCCCTGCGGGAAGTTATAGGTGCGGATGCGCTCACTTCTATCGCCGCTGCCCACCTGATTCTTGCGGTCAGCAGAAATGTTATCCATCTGCTCCTGCTGGGCCTTGTCGAGAAGTCTTGCCCGCAGCACCTTCATGGCCTTGTCCTTGTTCTTGAGCTGAGAGCGCTCATCCTGACACTGCACCACAATTCCCGTGGGAATATGGGTAATGCGGATGGCACTTTCCGTGCGGTTGACGTGCTGGCCGCCCGCACCGGACGCGCAGTAAAGGTCGATATGCAAATCCTTGGGGTCAATAGCCACATCCACATCTTCTGCTTCCGGCAGTACCGCGACGGTGACTGCCGAGGTATGAATGCGCCCGCCGGATTCAGTCGCTGGCACACGCTGTACACGATGGGTGCCGCTTTCGTATTTGAGCTTGCTGTAAGCACCGAAACCCGTGACCATGAAGGAAATTTCCTTATAGCCACCGAGCTCCGTGGGGCTGGCATCGATGATTTCCATCTTCCAGCCCTGCTTTTCCACATAACGGCCATACATGCGGAACAGGTCACCGGCAAAGAGCGCCGCTTCCTCACCGCCGACACCGCCGCGGATTTCCACGATGACGTTCTTGTCGTCATTGGGGTCTTTGGGCAACAGCAAGATGGGCAGTTCTGCGTCGAGCGCTTCCTTCTGCCCCTTCAATTCTGCAAGTTCCTCTTCCACAAACTTGCGCATCTCATCATCCAGCGATTCAGCAAACATGGCCTTGGCATCTTCGATGCCCTTGACCACATCCTTGTACTCCCGGAATTTTTCCACGATGGGGGTCAGGCTGGCATGTTCCTTGCTGTACTTCTGCCAGCGGCTCATATCTGCAATCACATCCGGGTCGCTGATTAGCGATTCCAGTTCCAAAAATTTATCTTCAACGGCTTGGAGTTTTTCCAGCACTTATTTCACCTCAAAATCATTCTGTAACGGCGGCAGCTGTGGGAACACTCTCCTCAACCACTGCTTCGCTGCTTTCCTTGTGAATATAATCCGGCGTCCCTTCCAGGATTTCCTCCTCCGGCAAAACCGCTTTCAAGGACTCAATGGCCACTTCCACCATATCGTCCTCAGGGGGACGGGTCGTGAGATACTGAAGCCAAAGCCCCGGACGGATGGCCGTCTGGATGAAGCTGTTCTTACTGCGCCCGGCCAAACGGATAATCTCATAGGAAATCCCCGCCACCACCGGCAGCAGCAGGATGCGGCTTAAAATGCGCTCCCAAAGAGAGGGCCAGCCTAAGAAAGCAAATACAAAGATGGACACCAGCATCACAATCAGCAAAAAGTTGGTGCCGCAGCGGGGATGAAGCCGGGGGAATTTCTGTACGTTTTCCACCGTCAGCGGCAGCCCCGCTTCATAACAAAAAATCGTCTTGTGCTCCGCCCCATGATACTGGAACACCCGGCGAATATCCTTCAGCCGCGAAATGCCCCAAATATAAATGAGGAAAATCACCAGCCGCAAGACACCTTCCAACAGGTTCAGCACCACCGGGTCCTCCGTGGCACCATGAATGAGCTTGGCCGCTCCCGTGGGGATGGCAATAAAGAGCACACTTGCCAGCACCAGCGCAAAGACAATGGTGCCTGCCATTTCCTTGTCGGAAAGTTGCTCGTCCTCTTCCCCGGCCATCTTGGCCGAATAGGACAGGGATTTCATGCCAATGACCAGTGACTCAATCAAAGACACCGTGCCCCGCAGAAAAGGCTTTTTCAAAATGGGAAATCTATCGCTAATGGAATTTACAGGCTTGGTCTCGACCTGGATACACCCTTGCGGGTCGCGCACAGCCGTTGCCGTAAGTTTCGGCCCGCGCATCATAACCCCTTCAATCACGGCCTGACCGCCTACCATCAATTTATCTTTTTTATCACTCAAGGTCTTTCCTCCTAACGTACACTTGGAAACACCGAATATTCTTGATTTATCCTTATACAAAATAAAGCAGAGCAATATGCTCTGCTTTACCATAACGTGTCTTACTTCTTGGCGTAACGCTTGTTGAACTTTTCGATACGACCGCCTGCCTGTACGTCACGCTGACGACCCGTGAAGAACGGATGGCACTTGGAGCAAACATCGACGCGCAGTTCCTGCTGCGTGGAACCAGTGGTGAACGTGTTACCGCAACCGCAGGTTACCTTTGCTTCGAAGTATTCCGGATGAATACCCTGTTTCATAAATTACACCTCGCTTTCACCCCAACTAAAACTGGGAATTGATACAAGCAAGCTATGCGCGAGCTTGGTTTAGACCTAGCTTACCTTTTGGGGCAAAGCCAGTCAAAATGACTTGGAACCAGACGTCAGTACGTCCAGTACCAAAACAGTATAGCACAGGAAATCTTACGATGCAAGGAATGAAGCAATATTTTTCTTGAAAAAATTTCCTTCTTATAAGATAATGAAGTAATGACACAATTTGTTTATTACGAGTTCATATAGAGAAAGGAAAGCATTTTATCATGGCTAATCAAACTATGCAGCATCAGTGCAGCTTCTGCAAACGGATTATCAACGTCCGCGACCAGTATGACCTGCCGATTTATGACCCCAACACCGGCTTTGCCATCTGCCGCAACTGCATCAAGGAAGTCAACCATTTTTTGGAAGAACATGATGCCGCTCAGGTACAGGATGAAAAGCAGGTATTCGCCGGCGAACTGGACGATATCCTCAATAAGAACAAGCCCCATATCATCAAACAGTACCTCGATGAATACATCATCAATCAGGACCGCGCCAAGAAGATTCTCTCCGTGGCCGTTTACAACCATTACAAACGCATGAAGTACGGTTATCAAAATGATGACGGCACAGAAATCGAAAAGTCCAACGTCATCATGCTCGGGCCCTCCGGCTGCGGCAAGACGGCGCTTCTTTCTCACCTGTCCAAGCTGCTGGACATTCCCTTTGCCGTAACGGACGCTTCCAGCCTCACCGAAGCCGGCTTCGTTGGCGCTGACGTAGAAGTCGCCGTGCGCAATCTCTACTACGCCGCCGACAAGGACGTAGAAAAAGCCGAACACGGCATCATCTACCTCGACGAATTCGACAAGATTGCCCGCAAGTCCGGCGCCAACAACTCCATCACCGCTGACCCCGGCCATGAAGGCGTACAGCAGGCCCTCTTAAAGATGCTCGAAGGCAGCGTGGTGGAATTCACCTCCCGCGGCCAGCGCAAGCATCCCGAAGCTCCCACCATCAAAGTGGATACGAAAAACATCCTCTTTATCGTTGGCGGTGCCTTCGTCGGCATTGACGATGTGATTGCCAAGCGCCTCTCCAAGACCAGCTCCATCGGCTTTGGCGCAGAGATTCAGGGCAAGGATGACAAGCCCAAATTCGATGAGCTCATCCACAAGGTTCGCCCCGAGGACCTCATGCAGTACGGCATCATCCCCGAAATCATCGGCCGCCTGCCCGTAATCTGCACCCTCGAAACCCTCGACGAAGATGCGCTCTTGCGCATCCTCACCGAACCCAAGAACGCCCCGGTCAAGCAGTACGAAAAACTCCTGGCCATGGATAACGTGGACTTGGAGTTCCAGGAAGATGCCCTGCGTGCCGTAGCCCGCAAAGCCATCGAGCGCAAGACCGGCGCCCGTTCGCTCAAAGGCATTATCGAAGACATCATGCTCGATGTCATGTTCGATATCCCCAAATCCAACGAACCACGCAAAGTCATCATCACCAAAGCCTGCATCGAAGAAGGTGCCGCACCAGAA
The DNA here is from genome assembly GCF_000687995.1 of Selenomonas ruminantium AC2024. Taxonomy (NCBI): domain Bacteria; kingdom Bacillati; phylum Bacillota; class Negativicutes; order Selenomonadales; family Selenomonadaceae; genus Pseudoselenomonas; species Pseudoselenomonas ruminantium. The sequence continues at coordinate 882,082 of NZ_JIAC01000001.1, read as the reverse complement.
GTGGTGAAGAAATAAACATGAAAGCCCGCTCGCCATTTGACGAACGGGCTTTTTATCTAGGCTTAAATATCCATCGAAGTAATCTTCTCCGCTTTCATAAAAGCGGAGATTTTTTGTACGCCGCGCATGACCTCGTTATAGTTCTCCGGTGTCAAAGACTGCGGGCCGTCAGACAGGGCCTTGGCCGGGTTCGGATGGACTTCCATCATCAAACCGTCAGCACCGGCGGCGATAGCGGCAAAGGCCATGGGCTTTACCATTCTCCATTTGCCTGTGCCATGGCTGGGGTCAACGATAATCGGCAAGTGGGACAGGTGCTTCACCGCTGCCACCGCACTCAGGTCGAGTGTATTGCGCGTATAAGTTTCGTATGTGCGAATACCGCGTTCGCAGAGCACCACATTGGGATTGCCTGCGTTCATAATGTATTCGGCAGCATTGAGCCATTCGTCAATCGTTGCCGCCAGACCGCGCTTTAAGAGTACCGGCTTGCCGCACTTGCCCACTTCCTTGAGCAGGCCAAAGTTCTGCATATTGCGCGCGCCAATCTGCAGCATATCCGCATACTCCACGACCCGCTCAATGGCTTCGACCGTGGTAACTTCCGTCACCACACGCAGGCCCGTACGCTCGCGAGCTTCGGCCAGATACTTCAGACCTTCCACTTCTAGACCTTGGAACGCATAAGGGGAAGTACGCGGCTTATAGGCACCGCCGCGCAGGAATTGAGCGCCAGCCTTTTTCACGATTTCTGCTGCTTCAAAGAGCTGTTCCTTTGATTCCACTGCGCAGGGTCCTGCCATAACTACCGGCGTACCGTCACCGATTTTTACGCCAGCAACATCGATGACACTGTTCTGGGGATGAAATTCACGGCTGGCCAGCTTGTAGCTCTTGGAAATCTCCACGCTCTTTTCTACACCGTCCAAAGCGTCAATGGGCACCGAAGCCAGCCGCGTCTTATCGCCGATAACGCCGACAATCTTCTGCTGGCTGCCTTCCATTACCTTGGCCTGCAGACCGGCCCCCTCAATAACTGCAATGACTTCCTTGATGTCTTCCGCCGTAGCATCCACATTCATAATAATAACCATAATTCCATCCCCTTCTATAATAAATGATTAATTAACCGTAAGCACGGGGAAAGTCCCCAAATTCCGCAGCCAAATACTTTTCTTCTCCACCGCAGAGAGCGCCTCTTCAAGCTGCGGAGAATCGCTGTACTCCAAATCGAAAAAGAATATATACGCGCCAAGTTCCGTTCTGGCAGGGCGCGACTCGATACGGGTCATATTGATGCCCCGCTGGGCAAATTCCTTCAAGACCTCAAAGAGTGCACCGGCCTTCTGACCGTCAATCTGACAGATGACCAATAATTTTTCCTTGGGCAAAAAGCTCAAAGCCTGCCGCCCCACCTGGAAAAAGCGGGTGCAGTTGGCGGCACTATCCTGAATCTCCGTGGCAATGGGCACAAGCCCCAAAAGTTCTCCTGCTCTGGCCGTGGCAATGGCGGCACTGCCGGAATCGGCGGGAGCTTCGGCCACAATCTCCGCCGCCCGCGCAGTGCTGGCCACTTTGATAAGTTCGGCCTGCGGGTAATGCTGCAGCAGAAAGTCCCGGCACTGGGAAATGGGCTGGGCGTGAGAATAAATCCGCTTAATCTCACCCCGACGCCGCGCTAACAGCTGGTTATGGACGGGCCAGATAAGTTCCCGCCAAACCGTCAGCCCCTCACTGCGAGCCAACGTATCCAGCGTGATATTGATGGCACCCTCCAAAGAATTTTCCACCGGCACCAGCGCCGAATCCACCTCGCCATTTTCCACAGCCTGCAGGCAGTCAAAAATATCGGCAAACAGCACCAATTTATAATCCTCACCCGTCTGACGCTTCAAATACACCGCCGCCGCCTCACTATGGGTTCCCGCCGGCCCCAGCACGCCCAAACTCATCGCCATAAATACGCCTCCAGAATCTCAACAATTGACAACATCATAGCATAATAGGAATAAATTAACAAGTATTTCCATAAAAAGTTACAGTGAGTGCATCACAAGCAAACATTAATGCTAAATACAACAACAATATTGATATTAAGCATATAGCCTGAGGAGGTTGGCGGCTGTTGCGACAATGCGTCAGCGCCGCGGCGTAAAGAAATCATTTTTTCCTCACCAAAAAAGCAGCTAAAAAAGTCAACTGTCTGAGCACAGCGAGTTTTGACTTTTTTAGCTGCCTAAAAGGAAAAAATGATTTCAGCCGCAGAGCGAAGCAATGGCGCAACAGCCGCCAACCTCCGCCAATCACATCGAACCGAATTATTCTTCCAAATCATTCTTTAACTTTAATAAGTCCGGACACAAATCCCCAATGGAACTAGCCAAATCATCCTTCGGCTGCAAAATATCAAGCACCGGCTGCATGGTCTTGCGGAATTTTTCATCATCCTGCATGAGCACCAATATCGCACTGGTATTGATGGCATCTGCAAGCGCCGTGTGCTGAGTACCTTCGAATTGATGATCCATGGCCCCCAAAGCATGTTTCAGCGCCAGATTATTATGAAGCCCCAGCCGGTCATCAAACACCTGCTGCAAGTCCACCCAGCGGCTGTCCAGCCACTTCACATCAAAATCCGGCAGTTTGAAGCGGCATTCCTTTTTGAGCTGTTTGATATCGGACATGCTCCAGGAGTAAATCTGCGTTTCCTCCTCGCCAATCCAATCCACAAACCGCTGAAACGCCTCGGCATAATGAGCTTTGCCCTCCACCATTTCCTGCTTGATACCCGTGAGATTCGTGATATGCTTCTTTATCTTGCCATACTCCGGCTCCACATAACACTGGAACTCGGCTTCCTGTTGGAAATTCTCATCCAGCCGTACTGCGCCGAACTCGATAACCTCCTCTTTCATCTGCCGCTTGACTTCACGGAACTCCCGGTCTACGGGATTCATTTCCAAATCTATGACAACGTACTTCATTAAAACTCCCTGCGCTTTCCTTTTTCGTTAACTATATTATTCTACCGAAAAGCGCTATTTCCTTCAATACATTTTGCTTACAGGCCGCACAAAAAACATACCAACTGCGCTGCGCCCTCGGCATCATCAATATCATACTGGCGCAGAGAAGTCGCCTCATGCTCGCCGCTGCTGAAAATGGCCACAGTATCTTCATCCGCAATGACCTCGCCAAGCCCTCGCCATAGGGAAATCTTGGGGATGGTTCCATGATTGCGGCTCTCGATAATGACCAAATCCACATCCGTCAGCCGCCCGGCAATCTCCATAAGACTGGCCCGCTGCTCCGTTTTTTGCTGGATAAAATAACCTTCCGGCGAAACCACCGCCACACCATCAGCTCCTGCCTGCTTGAAGCGGTAACTGTCCTTGCCTTCCTCGTCCACATCATAGCCGTGGCAGTCCCCCTTCACCACGCCCACCCGCAGGCCACGTGCCTTGAGCTTAGGGATAAGGCGCTCGATAAAAGTGGTCTTGCCGGTATTGGACTTAGGCGCTGAAACCGTCACCAAGGGAACCTGCCGCTTGTCATTGACCAGCCGCCCCTGCACCAGCCGAAAATCTGACGGCCTGTTCACATTGAAAAACGCATCATCGTCCCCTAATTCCACCAGCTTATGCGGCACGCTATCAATGACCTGACCGATTTTATAATCGCCACCCTGCAATGCCGCCTCCACTGTGGGTAGCAAATCCCGATGATAAAGTCCCGCCAAAGGCTGCCGTCTGCCGTTCACCACCGGGATAATGGCCATTTCTCCTCGGGCTTCTGCGAGCAGCGGCCTGATAACCTCATAGCGAAACAGCGGCATATCGCAGGACAAGGCCAGTGCATACTCCGCTTGCAAATGCGCCAGCCCCGCACGCAGGCCTTCCAACGGCCCTGCCCCCTGCCGTTTATCAGCCACCAGCGTAAGTCCATACCACTTTGCCAGCTCGAATAGTCCTTCTGCCTGATGACATTCTCCGCACAGATACGCTTCCGCAAAAGACAGCTGCGCCGTTTTTTGCAAAGTCAATTCCAACAAAGAGCAGTTATCCACCGTGAGAAATCGCTTATCCTTCCCCATGCGGGAACTTTTGCCCCCGGCAATAATCATTACGCCAATATCTGCAAAATCCATATTGTTACCTGCCGCCTTATTGATGTTTATGCTCGTGTCTTGCGCACTCGCTATCTTCTCCCCGCAGTATGTCGATGCCGTGTTTGAGCGGTGGCAGGATAAAGTCCAGGCATTCTTCCACGGCTTTTTTGCTGCCGGGGAGGTTGACGATTAAACTGCGGCGGCAGATGCCGGCCTGCGCTCGGCTGAGCATGGCCCGGTCCGTTATCTTCAGCGACAGGGCGCGCATGGCTTCGGGAATACCGGGAGCCAGACGCTCGCACACAACGAGCGTAGCCTCGGGGGTAATATCTCTGGGCGAAAAGCCCGTACCGCCAGTGGTGGCGATAAGCGCTATACCTTTGGCCGCTAGTTCCCGCATTTTACGTTCCAGCTGCTCCTGCTCGTCGGGGAGGATTACTTTTTCGACCACCGTATAGCCGTTAGCCGTTAGAATTTCTGCCACCTTCGCGCCGCTTTCATCCACACGTTCACCGCGGCTGCCCTTGTCGCTGGCCGTGATGACAGCCGCTTCCAAGGGCATTTTCTCCCCGGGCTGTACCAGTTCCAACTCGTCCCCCACTTTGACTTCACCGCCATGGAGCACCCGGCCAAAGATTCCCTCACGGGGCATAATGCAATCTCCTACCTGCTGGCGGATGGCACAGCCCTTGTGGCATTCTTTGCCAATCTGGGTGATTTCAAACCAGACGTCCCCGGCTCTGAGGCGGGTACCAACGGGCAGTTCCTTGAAGCGGAAACCTTCAGCCACGATATTTTCCCCAAAGGCGCCGAACTCCACCTTGACGCCTAACTTGCGGAAATCCTCTATCTCCTGCAGACCGAGGAAACTGACCTGACGGTGCCATTTTCCCGCATGGGCATCGCCTTTAATGCCCCATTCCGTTTCAAAGACAACTTTATCCACCTGCGTCTTGAGTGTTCCTTTTTTTTCGCTGGTACACAGTGCATGAATCTTACCCATCAATTAGCCTCCCACTTGATACATGGCGCGGCTGTCCCGCGCGGTATTGAAATGATCCGTAAATAAATGTTCTGCCGGTTTGCGGTAGATGGCCTGCCGCAAAGCCAGCTTCAAGTTCTCATCACTGATGCCGCTTCGAAGAAGCTGCCGCAGGTCCAGACCGTTTTTCTGATTCAAACAGAGCTTCAAAAAGCCCTCGGCGGTGAGCCGCACCCGATTGCAGCTGCTGCAGAACTTATGCTCCATGGCATCGATAAAGCCCACCTGCCCGGCAAAGCCTGCGACCTTATAGTATTCCGCAGGCCCCTGCAAACGGTCAGTTTTTTTCCCCACAGGGCGCAAAGGGCCATAGGCTTTTTCCAGCCGCTCCCGCACCTCATCCATGGGCACACCGCGATAACCGACTTCGTAAGCACAACCAATGGGCATGAGCTCAATAAAGCGCACCTTCACAGGATAATCCCGCGCCAGTGCCGCCAATGCGGGAATTTCCGCATCATTGACTTCATAGATAGGCACGCAGTTAAACTTGACATTCGTGAGTCCCAAAGACATTACCTTTTCCAAGCCAGCCTGAACCCGCGCAAAGAGGGGACGGCGGGTAATCTCTGCAAAGGTGTCCGGATTCAAAGTATCCAGACTGATATTCAACCCGGTAAGTCCTGCCTTTATCAAGTCTTGTCCCAGTTCCGACAGCAGTACACCGTTGGTGGTCAGCACCACCTGCTCAATGCCGGGCACCTGCCGGATTTCATGAATCAGTTCCGTGATATTACGCCGCACCAAAGGCTCCCCGCCGGTCAGGCGCACCTTTTTTACGCCCAATGCGGAAAGTCCCCGCACAATGCGCAGGATTTCCGCAAAGGTCAGAATATCCTCGTGCCGCATCTTGCTCACGCCTGCTTCCGGCATACAGTAACGGCAGCGCAGATTGCAGCGGTCGGTCAGCGAAATGCGCACGTATTCAATTTTTCTCTCGTATTGGTCTTGCATAAAATCCAATCCTTTATTTCACGCGATACAAGCGGACGATATCCACTTCCGTCTCCTTAGCCAGTTTCCCCGTACCGGCGGGAATGTCCACAAAGGCATTGCAACCCACCGCAGAAAAGAGACTGCCGGACGCGTGCTGTTCCGGCAGACGCACCTTGCCGTTTTCGTAATAAGCACGGATAAAGCGCCGCCCCTTGCTTGCCTTGGGGAATTCATCCGTAAGCACCGCTTGGGCGCGTTCCGGCAAAATCTTTTCATTGCCGCTGATTTTGGAAAGCACCGGCACCGCAATGAGTTCAAAGGTGGCATAAGCCGCAAAGGGATTTCCCGACAGGGCAATACCCAACGTATCGCCCATGGTATAAGCAAGCGCCGGCCCGCCGGGCTTCATGGACACACGCCAGAACAAGCGCTGGCCCACTTTTTCCACCACGCCGTGCATAATGTCCTTTTTGCCCACGGAAACGCCGCCAGTGGTCAGGAACACATCCACTCTGTCCTTGTACCCGGCGATAACCTTGGCCGCTTCTTCCACATCATCTGGCAAAATGCCCACAATCTCCGGGGAAAAGCCCAGTTCCTGCAGGCGGCTGGCCAAGAGATACAGATTGCTGTTATAAATCTTGCCGGGGGCGAGGGGCTGACCAGGCTGCAAGAGTTCGTCACCGGTGCTGGCAATGGCAATACGCACATTCCCCAGCACCTTCACCGTGGCAAAGCCCATACTTGCCAGTACGCCAATATGGGCCGCCGTCAGCTTCGTGCCCTTTTTCGCCAGCTTCGTGCCCTTGCGGATGTCTTCCCCGGCATGGCAGTAGTTGGTATATGGCGCAATGCTGAACGGTACAGTGAGTTTATCCCCCGCAGCGGTCACATCCTCCTGCCGCACCACACAGTTACAGCCCTTGGGGATGGCCCCGCCAGTCATAATGCGCAGGGCGGAACCTTCTGGCACCGCCTTGTCAAAGAAATCTCCCGCACATTCCTCGCCGATAATCTTAAAGACCGCGGGATTATCCGCGCTATGCCCTGCCGTGCTCTCCGCCGCAAAGGTATAGCCATCCAACGGGGAACGGTCAAACGGCGGATTGTCAAACGATGCCTCATAATCCTCTGCCAGAATCCGTCCCAACGCCTGCAGCAAAGGCACTTCTTCCACCGCCGATACCCTATGGCAATGTTCTTTCAGTATTGCCACGGCTTTTTCCAACGATAAATCCTGCATCTGTATTCCCCCTTAATGCTGGAATCCGCAGACGGGATAATGGCAGACTTTGCAGTTCATGCAAAGTCCCCCAATGCCGAAATGGCGGATTTCCCTGCGCGTTATTTTTTCCCCGGTAATCACGCGGGGCAGAATCAAATCAAAAATCGTGCGGCCTGCGTACATGACACAGCCCGGCAAGCCCATGACGGGAATCTCGCGGCCATCCTTTTGCACATAGCCCAACAGAAACATGGCGCCGGGCAAAGTCGGTGCTCCATAAGTTACAATCTCCGCGCCCGCATCCCGAATGGCGGCAGGCGTGCGGTCGTCCGGGTCAACGCTCATGCCGCCGGTGCAGATGACCATATCCATGCCCAAGTCAATGAGGTCTTCGATATGTTTCTGCGTGTGCTCTGCCACATCATCGGACAGACGGTGCTCATCGATGGTCAGGCCAAAGGCTTTTAATTTGCTCGCAATCACCGGCGTGAAGGTATCTTCAATGCGCCCCAGGAAAACTTCCGTGCCAGTGGTGACCACGCCGACTTTGAGATTTTGCCGGTAAGGGCGCAGGCGCAAAAGCGGCTCACTGCCTGCTACCTTCTTAACCTGCTCCATTTTGTCCTTCTTGATGACCAGCGGAATCACCCGCATGCCCGCTAGCTTCTGCCCGGCCTTCACCGGCATATTCTGGGGCAGCGTGGCGATGGTCACATCATCCAGCTCATTGACTTCATCAAATCTTGATTCATCCACCTGAAAGACGCCATCCACCTGAGCCGTCAGTTCAATCTTGCCCTCTTTGGGTTCAGAAGCTGTCATATATTCGTTCTGACAAAGCTGCCGTAGAATTTCCGCCGCATCATTTTCATGCAGCATGGTTTCGTCATTTTCCCAGACAAAGATATGGTCCTTGCCCATGGACAGCAGCACTGGCACATCCTCTGCTCTTATCACATGGCCCTTGCGGAAGCGGGCGTCTTTCGTCACGCCCTTGATAATCTGGGTCAAATCATGGCAGAGAATCTGCCCCACCGCATCCTCGGTACGCATTTCCTTCATCGTTTACGCTCTCCCATCACACAAAAAAGACTATCCTCTCCATACGAAAAGGATAGTCCTCGCCTAATGCCAGATACTAAAATGGATACCCCTTTTCAAAATGGAAGGTCCTGCCGTTTCCAACAGGGCCCCGGCGCAATATCATAGCCACAGGCCTTAGATATTTTTGCTCGGAGTTATATTCGTTTGCTCTTATTGGATATTATACACTATTTTAGGAAATCATGCTTGTGATTTTTATTACATTCTTGTATACATAACTTTACACCTTGACATGTCAAATTTTCCATTTTATAATGACCTCATAAGCAAACAGGACAACGACGTCCCCAAGTGTCAGGTACCGGACACTTGGGGATTTTTGCGTTCATTGCGTTTGGGGACAAAGGCGTCCGTAGTGCAAGATTTCTGCGCTATGGGCGCTTTTCCTGTTTGCGGGACTTATTGATTCATTACCATGGAAAGGATGATTGTGATGATTGATACTGGCAATACGGCCTGGGTACTCATCAGCGCCGCCCTGGTCTTCATAATGACACCCGGCCTTGCGTTCTTCTACGGCGGCATGGTGCGGAGCAAAAATGTTTTAACCACCATTATGCAGAGTTTCTTTGTTTTGGCTCTTATTTCGGTAGAGTTTATTGTTGTCGGTTACACCATGGCCTTTGGTCCGGATGTCAACGGCTTTATCGGCAGCCTGGATAAATTAGGTCTTGCAGGTGTGGGCCTGCAGGTGTTGGAAGGCAGCACCATCCCGGAACTGGCCTTCGTAGCCTTCCAGTGCATGTTTGCGGCTCTGACACCGGCTCTTATCACCGGAGCTTTTGCCGAACGCATGAAATTTGCTGCTTTTACCGTCTTTATCCTCCTCTGGGCTATCTTCATCTATAACCCCATGGCTCATTGGGTATGGGGCGGTGGCTTCCTGGCTGAGCTGGGTGCCCTGGACTTTGCCGGCGGCCTCGTTATCCATATTCTCTCCGGTGTGTCCGGCCTGACCATCTGCCTGCTGTTGGGCAAACGTCACGGCTATCAGCACACGGCTATGCTCCCTCATAATCTTCCCATGACGGTTCTTGGTGCAACTCTCCTCTGGTTCGGCTGGTTCGGTTTTAACGCTGGCAGCGCCCTTGGCGCCAACGCTCTGGCCGCCAACGCCTTCATCACCAGCCAGGCAGCAGCAGCTGCTGCCGCTGTTTCCTGGGTGCTGGTGGAATGGAAACACAATGGCAAGCCCACCATTCTGGGTGCCGTCTCCGGCTCCATCGCCGGCCTTGTAGCCATCACTCCGGCTGCCGGCTTCGTGGCTCCCATGCCTGCGGTAATCATCGGTCTCATCGGCGGCGTGGTCTGCTACTTCGCCGTAGCTGTCCTCAAGGAAAAACTTGGTTATGATGACTCTCTTGATGCCTTCGGCGTTCATGGCATCGGCGGCACCTGGGGTGCTATCGCTACCGGCCTCTGGGCCACCACGGAAGTCAACCCCGATGGTGCCAACGGCCTCTTCTACGGTGACACCCATCTGTTCGTCGCTCAGCTCATCTCCATCGTAGTGGCTTACGCTTTGGCCGTTGCCGGTTCCTTCGTGCTCTATCAGCTGGTCCATGCCTTTATGGAAACCCGCGCTGACGAAGCGGAGGAACTTACGGGCCTCGATATCATCGAACATGGCGAGCGCGGTTACACCCGCGGCGTGCTGACCTCCAGCCCGCTCCTCGGTTCCTTTGAGACTTCCAGCGAAATGCTGGCCAACACGGTAATGCAGATGAATATGGAGAAAGGATGATTGCCATGCTGACAAAAATCGAAATCATCACCCGTTCCACCAAACTCGATGACCTGCTCCGCGCCCTGAACAAAATCGGGGTCATGGGCATCACCGTAAGTCAGGTTTTCGGCTGTGGCCTGTCCAAAGGTCATCAGGAAGTTTACCGCGGGAAAAAATACGATGTAAAGCTGGTGCCCAAAATCAAAGTGGAAACCGTGGTTTCCGAAATTCCCGTGGACAAGGTGCTCGACACCTGCGAACGGGTACTGCGCACCGGCCAGTTCGGTGACGGCAAGATTTTCGTCACCGAGCTCAAGGACGCCGTCCGCATCCGCACCGGTCAGCACGGTGATGATGCCATCCGGGATATTCCCGGAGAAACAACCGGAAGCATCAGTGCCTAAAGCCTGTGCTCATACATAAGACCAACAAGAAGAGAGGCGCTGCCATGATAGCGCCTCTCTTCTTGCCTTCTCCGGACTAATCTTCCCCATGCCAATTAAGTGTCACCGTAACCCAGCCATCCTGCTGGCAAAAATTGCATTGCGCCTTGTACTTGCGGATAAAGGCCCGCAGTGATATCATCCCCACACCTTGTCCCGGTTCTTCGTTGTAGGGCAGTCCGTCACGGTCCAGGAGCAGCGGCTCCTCGAAACGATTGGCCACCGACAGTACAAACCGTCCCCCCTCATATTGAGCCGATACCTTAACCTCACGATTTATGACCGGCTGCTTCATGCTGGCATGCAAGGCATTTTCCAACAGGTTCGACAGCACGATGGCCACATCCGTATCCATGCCGGACATCTCCTTTGGCAGACTGATTTTCTGCTGCAGTGGGATTTCCAGATTGCCCAGATGATAATGATAAATCGACAGTGTCGCATTGATGAGGTCATTGGCACAAAATTCCCGAATCGTCGTGCGTTCAAGCTCCGCCGCCTGCTTTTCCACCAATTCCTTTGCTTCACGGATGCGCCCACTGTCCAGCAGTGCACTGAGCAGGCGGGTATAATGACGCATATCGTGACGCAGAACCCGCAAGGTCTGACGACGTTCCTCTGTCAGGCGCGTGTACTCTCTCAAGGAATAAAGCTGCTGGGCCAACATATTGTTGCGGCCGATTTCCATCATATGCTCAGACATCTGATGGGCAGCTTTGAACACCAGCCGGAAAATCAGGAAGAAAAATATCGGCAGGGCCAGCCGCCCGACCCGCTCGGGCACGCTATGATAAAGCTGCCCATCCAGCCAGGGCAGGGCATAAGCGAACAGAACCATCAGCGGCATCAGGGCAATGTAGAGGCCCAGATGCCGGAATTGGAAAAATCGCTGCGCCAGTACCAGCGTGCTGAACCAACGGCGTTCCAATGGAATCAGCAGCGTAAACAGCACGAGATAACAACTGATTATGGCCAGCATATGCATGCGTTCTCCATAATCAGCCGAGAGTACCGCCCCCACGACAAAACCGCTGATGGTATGCAGGAGTACCGCAAACAAACTCTGCATGCCGAGCACGTACAAATGCTGCACAAAGTCCCGCGGAATGCAGTAATAAGAAATCAGGAAGAACGGCACCCAGCCGAAAGCTACCAACAGCTTGAAGCGCAGAACTTCTCCGTCGTCCATGCTCATAATGGCTGCATAGATAGCAAACGCCAAAATGCCCCAGCTTACTGCCAGCTGCACCAATTTGCGCCGCTGAACAACGGTAACTGTTTTCGCAAAAGGCAGATAGCGAAGCCAGACACCGGAAAACTGCAGAAGCACAATCATTAACGCCAAAAAATACTCCATTCTCATCCCTCGCCTTCCGAGCTGCAATTCCCTGCATTTATATTTTAACCTAAGTATAGATTTCTCGCTACCTTTTTGCTAAAATTATAATTAGATTAAATTTTCACTAATTTATTCGACAAAGGGGGGAAACCTCACTATGGATTTTCTACCGAAAAAACGCCGCAGCATAATGGCTGTAGATGACGATATCATCAATCAGATGACGCTGGAAGCTATCCTCAGCGTCAATTACGACTTCACCGCTGTGTCCAGCGGACCTGAAGCCCTGGCCCAGCTTCCCAACCAATCTGTAGACCTCATACTCCTGGATATCAATATGCCGGAAATGAATGGTTTTGAGGTACTGGCGGCCCTGCAAGCAAATGAGGCCACCAAGGACATTCCCGTCATCATACTTACGGGGGACTCGGACCAGGAAACCGAGGTGCAGGGCATTCAGGCCGGGGCCTTTGACTTCGTCCATAAACCCTTCATTCCCACTCTTATCCTGCGCCGCATCGAGCGCACCCTGGAGCTCAAGTCCCTGCAGCACCACATGCAGCAGGAAATCGACCAACAGACCGCCATCGCCAAGGAACAGCTGGCCTCTACCCGGCGCCTCTTCCGGCAGATGGTAGAAACTCTGGCAGACACCATCGATGCCAAAGACAAGTACACCAACGGCCATTCCCGCCGCGTAGCGGATTACGCCCGGGAAATTGCCCGTCGGGCAGGCAAATCAGAAGCATACCAAAACGCCGTTTACTATATGGCCCGGCTCCATGATATCGGTAAGATTGGTATCCCCTCCAGCCTCATCAACAAAAAGGGCCGGCTGACCGACGAGGAATACGCCGCCATGCAGCAGCACACCATTATTGGCGGCGATATTCTCGCCCATGTGAAGGAAATGCCAGAACTTTTATGTGCCTCCCGCCATCATCACGAACGCTATGATGGCACCGGCTACCCTGACGGTCTTTCTGGCACGGCCATACTGGAAAAGGTACGCATCATTGCTGTGGCTGATGTCTACGACGCCATGACCTCCAAGCGCAGCTACCGGGACGGTCTGCCCCAGGCAGAAGTCCGTCAGGAAATGCTCAAAGCCCGTGGAAAGCAGCTTGATCCCTATTTTACCGATATCATGCTGCAGATGATTGATGAGGACAGCGACTATCAGCTTCGGGAGGGAACGGTATGAATTTCTGGCTGCATCACAATTTATCCCAATGGGCTACCCGGCTCATTGTCAGTTTTATCTTAATCGTATTGGCTGCCGCCTGTTGGATTTTTTCCAGCAGCACCTTCGACCAGCCCCAGCCAAAAGCCGGCATTGTCCTGCTGGGTGGCATTGACGAAGAGGGCTGGAACGCACCTCAGTACCGCGGCATCCGCAAGGCCTGTGCTGCCATGGGCATAGGACTCATCACCAAGGAACGCATTATCGGTGACGGTGCCTGCACCCAGGCCGTTCAAGAACTCGCCAGCGAAGGTGCCGGCATGATTTTCCTGGCCAGCTACTCCTACTCCCAGGAAGCCAAAAAACTCGTCCGCGAATATCCTCAAATTGCCTTCGGCACCAACTCCGCTGAATGTCATGCCCGCAATATGACCTCCTATTTCGTGCGCATGTATCAGGGCCGTTATCTGGCTGGCGCACTGGCCGGCATGCGCACCAAGAGCAATGTAATTGGCTACGTGGCTGCCATGGAAAACTCCGAAGTCAACCGCGGCATCAACGCCTTCACTCTGGGTGTGCAGCAGACAAATCCTGCCGCCCGGGTCGTCGTCATGTGGACCGGCAGCTGGCAGGATGAGGAAAAGGAAGCACAGGAAGCACGCCGCCTGATTACGGAAGCTGGTGCCGACATCCTCACCTACCATCAGGACGAACCCGCAGCTGCTGATGTGGCCGAAAAGCTCGGCATCGATTACATTGGTTATTACGAAGATTTAGGCAAACACAGCTGGCGCTCCAGCCATGCCCTGACATCCGTGGTCTGCAACTGGGACCGCTACTACGAGGACATCATCCGCCGCTATCTCAAGGGCGAACTAAACTACATGGATAAGCAATGGGTGGGCATGGAAGCTGGCTTTGTGGAACTTTGCGACTTCTCTCCCGCTGTCACCGACGAACAAAAAGCACGGCTTGACCAGATAAAGAAAACGATGCTGGGCGGGCGCTTCGTCTTTGCCGGTGAAATCTACGACCGTCAGGGCAACCTGCGCTGCCGACCGGATGAATCCATTCGGGATGACCGTCTGCTGCAGCACATGGACTGGCTGGTGAAGGGGGTGGAGATTCTTGAATAACCGCAAAAAAATGCTGCTGACCATTTTAATGACGCTCTTTTTGATTTTCCTCGCAGGAATCTTCATACAGCATCGCATTGTGGCTATGCTCAACAATGCCGCTGAACATTCCGTGTCCCGCCAGACCGAAGATCTCTCCATGTTGGCTGGGGAACGCTTCCTCCGTTTTCTGACGCCATTGCAGACAGCGGCCAACCATCTGTCTACGCACGAACAGGACAAAGAGGCTGTCCTGCAGATGCTTGTCCAACAAAATCCCCAGGGGCAGGCAGGACTTATCGACTTCCAGCATCATACCATGGGAAGATTCCTGTCCCGGGATTCCTTTCCCCGCCTGCAGCTTGCCTTCCATGGCAACACCATCATTGACTACAATCCCGACATTGGCATCCTGCTGGCCACGCCAGTCTTTTATGGCGACAATGTCCGCTATGTTCTCTATCAGGTCTATCCGCCGGAGATGTTGCCCCAGCTGTTTGCCCTTTCCGATTATGATGCCTTTACCCATGTCATCATTCAATACCGCGATGGCACCTTGGCCGTACCCTACGAGAACTACACCACGGATGATACCAAATTCTGGGCCGACGACACGATTCAGGCGGGCATGAAGGAGGTTCACCGCCGCCTGCAGCACAGCAAAGCTGCCGCCGTCTATACCGAAGGAGCCGAGGGAAAATTCTTCGTCTTTGGTGCTGACCTTCCCCAGACCGATTTCTCCCTGATTGGCTATATGCCCTGGTCAGCAGTAGCCGGTCAGATTACGAGCATCTATCAGCGGGTGTTCTTTCTCTTTTCCTTTATGCTGATTCTCTTCGCCTGCCTGAGCATTTATCTGCTCATGGCTCAGACCAGTGTAGCCGAGACGGAGGAACTGCGCGAGGCGCGCCAGGCTGCCGATGCTGCCAACCAGGCCAAGAGCCAGTTCCTGGCCAATATGAGCCACGAAATCCGCACCCCCATCAACGCCATCAGTGGCATGAACGAAATGATTCTGCGGCAGGAACTGCCTGCGGAAGTCCGAAAGTACGCCAGCAATATCAAATCTGCCACGGCGGCCCTTTTGACCATCATCAACGAAATTCTGGACTTCTCGAAAATCGAATCCGGGCATATGGAAATCGTCGCCACAGATTATCAGCTGGGCCAGGTGCTGCGGGAAGTCGGCACTCTGGTAGGCGTACGGGCTCAGGCCAAAAATCTAGCCTTCAAGATTCACGTTGACCCCTATCTGCCCAACGGCCTCTATGGTGATGCGGGCCGCCTGCGCCAGATTCTCATCAACCTGCTGAACAACGCCATCAAGTACACGCCGTCAGGCTCCGTCACACTAGACATCAGCGGCCAGCGCAGTGCAAGCACCCTGCGCCTGCGGGCTGCCGTCACCGATACCGGCATCGGCATTCGCGAAGAAGATAGAGCGCGCCTTTTCCATGTCTTTGAGCGCCTCGACATCAAGCGCAACTGCCAGATTGAGGGCACCGGTCTGGGACTGGCTATCACCCATCGCCTGCTGAACATGATGAAGGGCACCATTCAGGTGGACAGCACCTATGGTGAAGGCAGCACCTTTACCATCGAACTGCCTCAGGAAGTCCATTCCTTTGACCCGATTGGTGTTTTCAATCTCAATGCCCAGCCTGACCTCGATACCAATCTCAGCCATCAGGCCAGCTTTATCGCCCCCGATGCCCGTGTGCTCATCGTGGACGATAACGATATGAACTGCTTTGTGGCCAGCAGTCTGCTCAAGGAAACGCAGATGCAGACCACCATTGCCCATAGTGGTGCCGAAGCTCTGGAAACCCTGCAGAAACAAAAATTCCATGTTGTTCTGCTCGACTACATGATGCCCGGCATGGACGGGGTGGAAACTCTGCACAAGGCCAAACAGCTGCAGGGCATCAGCAGCACCCGTTTTATCGCTCTGACAGCCACCGCCCTTTCGGGTTCCCGAGAAAAATTCCTCGGCGAAGGCTTTGACAACTACCTCAGCAAACCCATGACCGGTGATGAGCTCACCGCCATGCTGCACCGCTATCTGCCAGCAGAACTGATAAAACCGGCTCCGGTTTCCCTGCCGCCGATGGCAACGCCTGCCCCCGCCCCTGCCGCAGAGGCTCCTCCAGCCACAGCAGCAGACACACCATCTTCGCCGCTCATTGACCGCGAACTGGGTATGAAATACTGCAACAACATGGAGGCCATCTACCACAACATACTGGGCATGTTCAGCAAACAGTCCATCGCCAAGATTGCACGGCTGGACGAAGATTTTGCCACGGGCAACTGGGATGACTACCGCATCAATATCCATGCGCTAAAGTCCGCCGCACTGACCATCGGCTGCCGTAGTCTCAATCAAAAGGCCAAGGAGCAGGAACAGGCCGCCAAGGACTATTTGGCAGAAGACGCAACGCCCAGCCAAAAGCAACAGGCTCTGGACTACCTCCAGCAACACCACGCAGATATCATGGCGCTCTACCGCAAAACTGCGGAAGCAGCAAATCCGCAATAGCCAAAAGGTGCTGTGACGAAATGATTTTCCATTTCGTCACAGCACCTTTTTATGCTATACGTTCTTAAATGTTTTCCCAGACAATCTCCTTGGTCCCCGGCGGCATCTTCACCTGCCTGTTGTAGGCGATACTCTTCACCGTTGCTTCGGCCACTTCTTCCGGCGTGGCTTCGGGATTGCGGCGGATTTCGTAAACGCCATGGGAGGCCTGTTTAATGGCGTAGGACTTAGGCGTATGGAACTGCAATTCCGTTTTGACGCCCGAAGGGCTGATGAGCTGCACATTGATACCCTGATAGAACTTGCCGCCCCAGGCATTATTGAACTTCACCACCTCATAGCCGCTGGCGGTGAGTTTTTTCATGGCTTCGGGCACCCGATGACTGTAATCCTCGTCCTTTATTACGAGGGTATAGCGCAGTACATCACTGATACCGTCAGCGGCCTGCCCCAAGTTCACGTTATCCTTCACGGCATCGGACAGAATCTTCTGCATCAAGCTGTCCTCAGCCTTGATGCGATGCGTCAGCCCGGTAAGGTAGACTCCATTCTGCTCCAGCGCCCGCATATCCCGCGTAATGTCAGGCTCAGCCTCCTGCGCTTCGGCAATCAAGCTCTGGGCCAGCACCGTCATGGTCACCACCATCACAGCGGTGATTTTGGCGAGCGAGGTGCGGACATATTGCAGACGCATATTCTTCATAATGTTGCTGGTAATGTTCTTGCTAATCTTCTTCATCTGATTCATTATCTTGTTTCCTCCAGTCTTGCTTAACGCTAACCTTCGAACAAGATGAAGTATAACAAAGTTAAATGAAAATATAATGATTGACTATGAAAACAAAATGAAGATTAGCGATAAGAGACCAACTCTTCCATGGTTTTCGTCTTTTCATGGTTCGGCAGAGGCCGCACACCTTCTGCCCCATAGCCCACATCCAAAAGCATGACAACCGTTTCATCTGCCGGCAGTTCCAAGGCTTCTGCCGCCTTGTCCGGGTCAAATAAATTCAGCCAGCAGCTGTCGAGTCCCGCATCTGCTGCCGCCAACATCATATGCGTGGCCACAATGGTGGCATCTTCCGCGCCGGAGTCATACTTATCACCGGGATAGGTAAAGCACTGCGTCTTGTTGTAGGCCACAGCCAAAACCACTGGCGCACCATAACGGCAGGGCGTCAATTCATCCACGAGTTTCAGCGCCATCTCGGATTTCAGTACATAGACATGCTGCGGCTGGCTGTTCTTGGCCGTAGGCGCCAGCTGGCCCGCCAACAGAACCCGGTCCAGCTTCTCCTGTTCCACTTCTTTATCCGGCTGGAATTTTTTACAGGAATAACGCTTTTTCGCCAGTTCAATAAAATCCATTCGTATAACCTCCTTGCAGTTGTAAACAATATCAACAAGCATTATTTCGCGAACCAAGCAAAAAAATCCTGCCGCAGTTACAGTTTCCCGCAATTATAATTTGCGATATTAAAAAGCACGCACACATTACAGGATATCGATATATTCGTGATTCAAGGCCTTGTTCATACTGCGCACGGCACAGAACTTGCCGCACATGCTGCAGGTTTCGCTATGGCCGTCCTCCGGCATACGGCTCTGGCGGATTCGTTGCGCCGTTTCCGCATCCAGCGCACAGGCAAACTGCGCTTCCCAATCCAGCACCCGGCGGGCCGCCGCCATCTTATCATCCGCTTCCCGTGCCCCTGGCAATCCTTTGGCAATATCAGCAGCATGCGCGGCAATCTTGCTGGCGATAATCCCCTGCCGCACATCCTCAAGATTGGGCAGAGCCAAATGTTCTGCGGGCGTCACATAACAGAGGAACGCGGCACCGTGCATGGCGGCTACTGCCCCGCCAATGGCGGCCGTGATATGGTCATAGCCCGGCGCAATATCGGTAACAAGCGGCCCCAGCACATAGAAGGGCGCGCCATGGCAAAGCGTCTTTTGAATTTCCATATTGGCAGCAATCTGATTGAGGGGCACATGCCCCGGCCCTTCCACCATCACCTGCACATTGCGCTTCCAGGCCCGCTCCACAAGTTCCCCGAGACGGGAGAGCTCATCAATCTGACAGTTATCCGTGGCATCGGCCAGACAGCCCGGACGGCAGGCATCCCCCAGGGAAATCGTCACATCATACTCCGCGCAGATGTCAAGAATCTCATCGAAATATTCATAAAAGGGATTTTCCTCCCCGGTCATGCTCATCCAAGCAAAGACCAGACTTCCGCCACGGCTGACAATATTCATCTTGCGCGACTGATTCCGAATCTGCCGCACCGTGTCCCGCGTAATGCCGCAGTGCAAGGTCACAAAGTCCACGCCATCCTCAGCGTGCAGACGAATGACATCGAGAAAATCCTGCGCTGTAAGTTCTGCCAAGTCCCGCTGATAATGTATGACACTATCGTAGATGGGAACTGTGCCAATCATGGCCGGGCACTCGGCCACCAACTTGCGGCGAAAAGGCTGCGTATTGCCATGACTGGATAAATCCATAATGGATTCAGCCCCCAAATCCACAGCGCTCATGACCTTCTGCATTTCCAAATCGTAATCCTTGCAATCCCGAGATACCCCCAGATTCACATTGATTTTCGTCCTTAGCATACTGCCCACACCTTCGGGATTCAGTGCTTTGTGGTTCTTATTGGCACAAATAGCCACCTTGCCTTCAGCCACCAGCGCCCGCAAATCTTCTGCCGCCATCTTTTCCTTGGCCGCCACGATTTCCATTTCCCTCGTGATGATTCCCTGACGTGCTGCATCCATCTGCGTTGTGTAAATTCTGCTCATCTGCTATTGCCTCCTCCAAAACACAAAAAAGGGAAGGACTTTGAATAAAGTCCTTCCCGGTCTATAAAAATCTTCCCTACGTTGGCATTATCCAAATCAGGTGCGGTCGAAGTGCGCAACTTCCTCTCAGCCCGTCTGCGAGCTCCCGTTCTATTTATTTGTTTTTGTCCCACGAGGGAAACCTATTGTTCATTCTAGCAGTTTTAGCAGCCAAGTTCAAGACTTTCTTTAGAACCGGAAATCCCGCTTATCCGAATGTTTGATGGCTTCGATATGCTCTGCGGCAATCTGCCGGACTTTCTCCTTGGGAATCTTCTTTAACTCCTCATCAATGAGCCGATAGCCCAGTTCCCGCGTTTCCTCGCTGGCATAGTCTGTAAGGTATTCCGTCAACGTCATCAGAGCGTTGGGCGTGCAGCAGTTGACAATCTGCCCGCTCTTGCAGAGGCTCATAAAGCGGTCGCCGGTACGGCCTTCCCGATAGCAGGCGGTGCAGAAGGAGGGAATATGCCCCGTCTCCATCAGCCACTTGATGACCTCATCAAGGGTACGCTGGTCGGACACATTGAACTGTTCCGTATCCGTCGGCCGTTCCTTTTCCGTATAGCCGCCCACGCTCGTACGGCTGGCCCCACTGACCTGACTGATACCCACCTGCAGCATTCGCTCGCGCACCTGCTCAGATTCGCGGGTGGAGATAATCATGCCGGTATACGGCACAGCCAGTCGAATGCAGGCCGCAATCTTGGTGAAGATTTCATCGCTGATGGAGTTATCAAAGGCATCGGGGTCGATATCGTCGGCTTTTTTCACGCGCGGCACGGAAATGGTATGCGGGCCGACACCATGCACAGCTTCCAGATGTTCTGCGTGCATGAGCAGACCGGCAAATTCATACTTATAGCCTTCCAAGCCAAAGAGCACGCCAAGGCCCACATCATCTATGCCGCCTTCCATGGCTCTGTCCATGGCTTCGGTATGGTAGGCATAATCATGCTTCGGCCCCGTGGGGTGCAGCCGTTCATAGCTTTCCTTATTGTAGGTTTCCTGAAAGAGAATATAGGTGCCAATGCCTGCCTCTTTGAGTTTGCGGTAATTTTCCACGGTGGTCGCCGCGATATTTACATTCACACGGCGGATGGCACCGTTTTTATGCTTGATGCTGTAGATGGTATGAATGCAGTCCAGAATATAGTCCAACGGGTTGTTCACCGGGTCTTCCCCGGCCTCGATGGCCAGCCGCTTATGGCCCATATCCTGCAGGGCGATAACCTCCGCCTTCACTTCCTCCTGGGTGAGTTTCTTGCGGGGAATATGCTTGTTCTGCCCATGATAGGGGCAATACACGCAGCCATTGACGCAGTAGTTTGACAGGTAGAGCGGTGCAAAGAGCACAATCCTGTTGCCGTAAAAAGCCTGCTTGATTTCCTCGGCAATCGCAAACATCCGGGCAATCTTGTCTGGATTTTCACAGGCCAGCAACACCGATGCCTCCCGATGCGACAGCCCCTTGCAAATATAGCCCGTGCCAGTCTTTACCGGCCGGGCCTTTTCTAAAATTTCGTCGATTAGCGCGTAATCGTCCTTGTGTTCCTGAGCATACTGCAAAGTTGCCAGGATTTCCTCGTGATTGATAAACTCCTCTGCCCGCAAAGAACGGGGATTGTACTCTGCCATAATGGTCATCTTCCTTTCGGCTTCACAAAGGTCTCCAACCATTAGTATAGCACAATGCACCATAATTTTTGTGGAAAAGTCAAACTTTCGGGCAGGAATGTCCCCCACCCCGTAGAAATATATCCATATAAAATATACTCCATAATCTGACTCTAAAACATCATCTGTATTTTATAGAGGGGGTATAGTCATGTCATTACATCTTAATTTCTGCCCACATTGCGGAAATAAACTGCCTGACACCAAAGGAATATTTTGTCCAGAATGTGGTCACAAGCTCGAGCTGACGCAAACTTCACCGGTATCACAAATTGAAATGACCGCTCCTACCACAGACCTATCTTCTCAAACCACTCTGCCTAATGCTGATTTGGGAGCACAAGCAAAACAAGGCTTCAATAGTATTGTGAAACATGTAAACGCCATGACCGGCGGTACCGGAAATGTCGATTTAAACTTGAAAGACCTTGTCATAAGTGTTGGAAAAAAACACACTACCGAAGAGGCTGAGGAATTATTCAGCTGTGGAACAGTCAAAACTACACCTCCAGAGGAGGAAATATCTAGTGCCTGGCCACGACCATGGCTTTATTCCAGAGTTTTTATGGTACTTGCAGCTACATTTATCGGTTTGTTGTTTATGGCAAAACATTTCCACAACGCTAATGCCATTCCCGGCATAATCTTTATTGGTGCGCTAGTAGTTCCCTTTTCTGCTGTCATATTTTTCTTTGAAGTCAACGCGCCACGTAATATTAGCATATTCGAAGTTACAAAAATATTTTTCATTGGTGGCGTAGCCTCACTCCTTACTACTTGCATATTATATGAGGTAGCAGATATCAGAACCTGGACCATTACCAGTGCCATGATGGTCGGTATAGTTGAAGAACTGGGAAAAATAATTGTAGTTGCCTACTACCTGAACTCCGTTAAGAAAAAATACATTCTTAATGGACTATTGATTGGTGCAGCCGTTGGCGCAGGTTTTGCGGTTTTTGAAACAGCCGGTTACGCTATGCGCAGTGACGATATAACAGAGATAATTTATTTACGTGGCATACTGGCCTTAGGTGGTCATGTCGCTTGGACCGGATTAGCCGGTGCAGCCATGGCTATGGTGAAAAAAGAGGACCTTATTGATTCTGAGATAATACTTCATCCCAAATTTTTACAGTTTTTAGTCGTGGTCATAATCATGCACGGCATGTGGGATATGCCCGTTGAAATTTCCTCTACACTGCCTATAATGCAAATCTTCCTCACCATAGCTGTATGGCTTTTCTTATTAATCATGATCAATGCCGGTTTACGTCAAATCTCTGAAAGGGAATAAGCGGAGGTGACTGAAATGAATACACATACAATTTCCAGAAAAGTTGTATTATTAGTATTAATTATCACTACATTCCTAATCTCTGGATGCAATTTCCCCTGGGAAGGGCAAGACAAGGGACTAGATGCTGGTTACTATAAACGCATCTATTTGTTGCCACATGGACAGTTTGTTGGCATAGAAAAGGTAAATGGCGAGGCTGCCCACAAAGGCGTTGTCTATAAAGTCGAATTGGACGAATTAAAACGCATCAAAGAAGTTGTTGCCGTATATAATGATAAACCAATAAATGTTTACTGGGGATTAGACCTCGTAAACGTCTCTAACCGCTTTGCTAAGATTGTTATAAATTACGAAGATAACGGTAATATGACATATAACTTCCTTTCTGATAACGACAAGCCTGTCAGCTGGCAAGCTGACATAGCTGCAATTCGTTTTACAAATTCGAATAAGAGCAGCTTACCAGACAAGGCAGAGTATCTAACTACAGATATGACGCCAGTTTCCAACAACGGACATGATTTGATAGCGAAATTCACCTACAATCATAATTTATTAGAGACAATAAAATTATCCGGCTGGCTAAAATCTGGTGATGATTTACAACTAAAATTCTACTATGATAGTAATTTCATTATGCATAGATTACCTGTGGGAATGGAAAGCACCGATATGGATGGGCGGCTATATCC
This sequence comes from Selenomonas ruminantium AC2024, assembly GCF_000687995.1. Taxonomy (NCBI): domain Bacteria; kingdom Bacillati; phylum Bacillota; class Negativicutes; order Selenomonadales; family Selenomonadaceae; genus Pseudoselenomonas; species Pseudoselenomonas ruminantium. The sequence goes on along the minus strand of NZ_JIAC01000001.1, from coordinate 858,806 downwards.
ATTTTTGGGTGATGTGGCACGTATTGTATGGCAGTACGACAAACAAAATCGTTTAATCAAAAAACAGTTCTTGGGTGCGGATGGTGAAATGGTGAATGGTAACATGAGTATTTATACTTTAGTATTTGACCAAATTCGTGGTAATTACGAACGCTATTGTTCATATTTCACCTGTTCATATGATGAAAATAATTTTTCTCCCAATAAAATATCCTTCTATAATGCCAACGGGGAATTATGGTCATCAAAAAGTACAGCCTCCGTCACACCGCAACCTATTTACAGATTTACATATAACAATGATGGTGATTTAACTAAAATAGAAACTGAAAATGCAGATGGAAATGCTGCCGAATTATATGCAGATATCTACGGCAAGGGCTACGCCTACGATGATGTGGGAAACATAAAAGAATTAACCTATTATGACGCTGATGGACAACCCGCATTAACAAAGGCAAAATATGCTAAATGGCGTAGAGTTTGTGATACTCATCGACGAGTATCAGAAGTAGCGTATTTTGGTATTAATGACGAAAAAGTAAATGCTGCACTCAGGAATGACGGTAAGATACATTACTATCATAAGCTGGTAGTAGAGCGTAACAGCGATGGCTCAGTTAGCCAGTATAAGTATTATAACGCCAATGGCAAACAAACCAAATAAGCAACTGTTAGGAGGTGTCAATAATGAGCGAACTACAAGATAACAATAGAACTTGGCTCTGCAGCTGTGGCCACGAAAACAACAGTAAATTTTGCACTATTTGCGGACAAGCGCGGCCTCAAATAACGCCACCAGCAAATGATAGTTCTATAACCGATAATGATGATAGTTGGACATGCAATTGCGGGCAAACCAATGCAGGAAAATTCTGCACAATATGTGGGGCACCTCGCCCCCAAGCTCCTGTAACAGAAGTGCCCACTGTAGTTAAGCCTATACAACCAAATATTTCTAAAAATGATAAAGCAATGCCCTCTCCAAAAAAATCAAACTCTCCTAAAATACACATATCGCCTAAGATAATGATTGGTTTAGGTATAGTCCTAATTATAACCTTAGGCGTAACTGGCGGCGTATTAGCTAAATACTATTTCGGGGTAGAAGCAACATCTACAGATATTTCCTTTACAGGTAAAACCAAAGATAAAGATTCAGTATCCTCTACAGAATTTTGGGCAAACGCTGAGTCAGATTTGTCAATTGAAGGTGTTGAGCTGGGCAATAAATTAGAACATGTTCATGAGTTATTAGGAACAGAGAACAATATAACCAAAAAAGTTGGCGGCCAACTCTATTCATTCGCAGATGTAGATGTATTTTTCAATAACGATGTTGCTATAGAAGTAATTTCTAAATCCCCAGATGCTCGAACAAAGCGAGGAATACATCAAGGCACTACGGAAGATGAAGTCTTACAAAATTATGGCCAAGAATATCAGAAAGTATCCGTAGTCGATGGTATTGCATATGATTATACTCTTAAAACTGCTGATGATAAAACTGGCGTTCTACGTTTTGTAATTAGTAACGGCAAAGTAAAATACATGCGAACATGGCTAAACGCCCCTGCAAACACTTCCCAAAACACAAATCAATCAGGTAATGCGGCTATAAAAGTTATGCAGAATTATCATCAGGCTATCACCAATCGTCAATATCAGCAAGCATATAATATGCTTACCAAGCGCGAACAAAATCAAATGGGTATTTATGACAACTTTGTCAAAGGCTTTGCCAACACCATATATAGTAGTGTTACAGATCTAAAAATCACTTCTTCTAGTCCTAATCGCGTTGTCCTAAGTTATAAATTAACAGCTAAAGATAGAGTTGCTGGTGGTAAAGTTATGGTTCAAACTTTCGCAGGGACAGCTACTCTGATTTTACAAGGTAACACTTGGCTAATTGACGAAAAATCATCTAAAAAGACCGGTTCACGAATGGAATAAAAATCAGGAGGAATGCAACCATGAAAAAATGTAATAACTGCGGTCAAAACCTGCCCGATAATGTTTTATTCTGCCCAGAATGCGGAACTAAACTGGAAGCCCAACTACCTACGCCCCCTACAACGCCAAACACTACGCCCCCCCAGCCGCCACCAGCTGACACCGCGCCTCCTCAACCTCAAGTAGCACAGCCTCAAGTGGCACAAACTCAAGTAACACGACCTCAAGGAACACAATCTCAAGCTGGCACTATTAGTCCTGATGTTTTAGGGAAAACTGCTTATGCTGGTGCTGTTTTGGTAATCCTGTCACCCTTTTTACCCATGATAAGTGTTTTAGGTGGACTTGGTTCTTTTTCCATCTCTGAAATCAGCGGACTTGTTACAGTTGCCATCGCCCTCTTTGCTGTAATCGCCCTTTATTTTCATGCCCAAGGGCAGGTCGATATAATGCCAGTTATCGGTACAGGCTTACTGCTCTTATTAGCAGTAGGATTTTTAGAATATCATTCTACCATGGATGAAGTATCACAACTTTTAGGCAGTACAGGTAAGGCTGCAGCCAAAGCCGCCTTCAGCTTTTCAGCAGGTTTCTATGCTTTTACCGGTGGTAGCATTTTAATGTGTATCGGTGGCAGCGGTTGTCTTGCGCATAAACTAGGCGTATCTCCAGATTTTTCTGGTATCCTAAAAGGTTGGAAAGAAGCCTTGCAGCGCACAATTGTTTTAGGTTCACTACAGTTACCTGGTTGGATTTTTTCCATTATTGTTACAGGTATATTAGGATTGCTTATAAAGAATATTAAGCTTTAACAGTAAGTTATTGTAGAAGAGGTGAGAGCATTGACCAAGAAAAAAAATACACTCTTCCTTACCCTCTGCCTAATCTTAGTGACAATGCTAACCAGCGGTTGCTTTCAAGTAAAAGCAGACATTGAAATTCACGAAGATGGCAGTGTTATACTGAATCGCACCATGGTTGGTAACGAGTTTTTGCAAGATGAAATTGAACAAGCTAAAAAAGACGTCACCAAGAACTCCCCCGATGCCAAGGTAGACAGCGTATCTAATGGCAATCTGAAAGGATTCCATGCGGAAACGAATTATAAGGATATCCGCACCATGGCTAAGGATGTCAATTTATTCGATGCACACAAGGGACTAAATAATGGCATACAAATGAAAAAAGGGCTGTTGTTCGACTCTTATTCCTTGGATTTAATCTTTGAAAACAATAATGACAACAAAGACATCAAAGATTTACCTCAAGAACAACAAACCCTGGCTAAGTCAATGCTTTCTGATATGAAATTTGACTTCACTTTAAAGTTGCCTTATCCCTCCGGCAACACTAATGCCACCAAAGTCACCAATGAAGGTAAAGAACTTTACTGGGATCTTTCCGCTGCCTTAATTGGTAATGAAACCTCCACTGTTAAAGCAGATTTTAGAATTTGGCATAAAGACCGTGTCATCGGGCTTGCTGTAGTAGCACTTGTGCTTTTATTAGCAATGTTTAATTTTATGGCCAAAGCAAATAAAAATAAGCAAAACAGTTCCGTATCTGCCAACGCCAAAAATCTTGCCATTCTCTGTGGAATGCTTTTACTAATTTTAGCTGGTGGTACTTACTACCTAATTGAAGAACAGCCCCACTATACTGAACAAGATATAATATCTGATACTAAAGATAAGCTCAATTCTCCTAAGAAAAATAAAGCCAGCGATAAGGTAAGTGAAAAAACCACCAAACCAGCAGATACCAAAATCGCCAATACTAATGCTGCTTCTTCAGCTCAAATGCTGGATATCTCAACAAAACCAGCCACGGAAACAGCTTTAGGACCAGTTGATTTATGTTTGTCCTTCGATCAATTACAGGGACGTCTAGGTAAGGAAGAAAAGCCGTCTAAACTAGATGATTCTGGCTTTACTCACTATTACTACCCAGATTGGGAAATTATTGTAGCCAATGGCCATGTGGAAAGTCTCTATTCCAATAGCAGCCGCGTACAAACAAAACGTGGTTTACGACAAGGAGACAGCGTTCAGGAGATATTACAAGCCTATGGCGATCCCTATGGAAAAACAGAATACAATGGCTCTACATTGTATGAATATCAATTTCGCTCCATTAACAACGACAATTGCTTATTGCGCTTTGCCGTAAAAAATGGCGTTATAGATTATATCGGCTCGCGAATTATCAGATGAGATAATTCCCATTTAATTCCCATTTAATTTCCTTTTAGTTTTACAAAAAGGAGGTAGCACGGATGGATAATAATGAACAAGGAGGCTTCACCACAAAACAGATATCCTTTTTCACAATTTGTTTAGTGGTGATTATCGGTGCAATATTTGGATATAAATATTACACATCAACGCCAGAATACACATTAAAAATTGTGATAAAAGCCATCGGGCAAAATGATTTAAATACCTTTAACAAACATGTTGACTTACATAATATCATAGCGGATTATTACGATAATGTTTTGCCCTATGAAGTCAATAAAAACACATCCCTCAGCAAACTAGAACGAAAAATGGCAATGGATTATTTAAATGATATGCGCGAATCTCATATCACCGAGCTGGAAAGTGACATAAAAAAATCATTTACAGTTAATAATAATTCAAAGTCCAATAATAAATCTAAAAACAATTTATCTGATTTCTTCTTAAAAAACTCACAACAATCTACTACATACAATGGCATAAAAGCAAAGCGTTTTTTCAACAAGGATCTATGTGTTATTTCACTAGATTTTTACGATAATGATTTAAAGGATAATTTCCTTGTTGATTTACGCATGCAGAAACTCGCTGATGGTACTTGGCAAATCATTAAGATAGACAATGTATTGGATTTATATATAAAATTCCCAAAATAAATTCTTTACATGCTGGCATAAAAATCAAAATACCTTAACACTAAAATAACGGGAAGCGTCTTTACTTGAACACAACAAGTGTAGATGTTTCCCGTTATATATTAACATTACCTAATCTTGAATACGTTTGCCCCTACCACGTCTCACACGCGAATCAATTTGATATGTCCACGGCAGTAACGATAGAGGATGGCGATAAAGATGCCGGTAATCAGCCAGCTCACGGGATAGCAAGCCATCAAGGTGGCGTAGTCGGGGCTGGCAGGGAACAGCGTATACAGCCAGGTAATGCGCACGCCGCAAATACCCACGAGCGCGAGCACTGCCGGCGGGAGCGAAAAGCCATAGCCGCGCAGTGCGCCAGACAGCACATCGATAAAGACCTGCAAAAATTGCGGCGCCACGATATACCAGAAGCGGATAATGCCAAGTTCTACGACGGTTTCATCCGCATTGAACAGAGACAGGAACTCCCGCGCAAAGCCAATCACGATAACGCCCATCGCCACGGTAAAGGCGACATCCAGTCCCAGTCCCACCTTGGTAATCTGGAAGCAGCGTGGCAGATTGCCCGCACCGTAATTCTGACTCACAAAAGTCGTCGTGGCCTGGGCAAAGGCGTTGAGCACGCAGTAAACATTGACCTCAATGGCAAAAGCCGCCGCCGATGCCGCCATGGCATCCGGCCCCAAACTGTTCACCGCCGCCTGAATCAAAATATTCGAGAACGAAAAGACCATACCCTGAATCCCCGCGGGCAGGCCAATGGCCACAATATCCCGCAACAGACGGCCGTCCAAAACAAAGCCGTCAAAATGCAGGCGCAAAATATCCTGCGAATGGGTCAGGAACCAGAACAGGATAAAGGCACTGACGCCGGTAGCCACAACCGTAGCGAGCGCCACGCCCATAACGCCCCAGCCCCAAAGGACAAAGAGCAAGTCCAGTGCGATATTGACCACACTGGCTGCGGCCAGCGCCAAGAGCGGCGTACGCGTATCCCCGCGGGCACGCAGAATAGCCGCTTCAAAGTTATACATGCCGATAAAAGGCAGGCCGAGCAGATACACCCGCAAGTAGGTTTCCGCCATTTCCTCAACTTCGGCCGGCACATCCAACCAGTTGATAATCGGCGTAGCCATCAGCTCGCCAAACAGCAGCAGGGCAAAACCTGTCGCCACCGCCAAAGCAAAAGACGTCTGCACAGCTGTGCCAACCTTTTCCGGCTTCTTCGCTCCGATAAAGCGGGCAATCACCACATTCGAGCCGAGCGAAAGCCCCATAAAGAGATTGACCAAGATACCGATAACAGAGATATTATTGCCCACGGCCGCCATGGCATTCTTGCCCACAAACTGCCCCAAAACGGCCACATCTGCCGCATTGAAGAGCTGCTGCAGAACACCGGTAAGGGCCAAGGGAATCGCAAAAATAATCAGCTTATCCCAAAAAGAGCCATGAAGCATATCCATGTCCCTTGTGTTTAACATTCTATTCACCTCAAACTAATCGCCAAAAAGCAAACGGTTTACTTATTATAACGCACAATCTAAAATAAACAACCCCCGCTAAAAATTTTTCTTACTGGGACTTTGGAGGCCTGTATTTTATGTTACAATAATAGCAGTGATTGTCGAAAAAACATCTTTATATATTACAGGAGGTACATGATGGAAAAACTCGGATTTATCGGCATGGGCAATATGGCGCAGGCACTCGCCGCAGGTTTTATCAACGCGGGCGCCATTGCCAAGGAAAAAGTCTACGCCTTTGCCCCCAATCAGGAAAAGCTGGCCAAAAATGCCGCCGCTATCGGCTTTACGGCAGTTAAGACCGTGCAGGAACTGGCAGATACCTGCGATACATTGGTAATGGCCTGCAAGCCCTACCAGATTGAGAGCGTCCTGACAGAACTTGGCGATAAATTAAAGGGCAAAGCCCTAATCTCCATCGCCGCCGGCTGGGACTTTGCACGCTATGAGAGCGTCCTGCCTGTCGGCGTCCGCCTGCAATTCATCATGCCCAACACGCCGGCAATGGTCGGTGAAGGGGTACTGCTCTTTGAGGAGCACAATACTCTTACGCCAGAGGAACACGCCGAAATCAAAAAACTCTTTGCCGCTGTGGGTTTGGTGCAGGAACTTCCCAGCAATCTCATGGGCATTGGCGGCACCGTCACTGGCTGCGGCCCGGCCTTTGTCGACCTCTTTATCGAGGCTTATGGTGATGCGGCAGTAAAATATGGCTTAAAACGCGAAGATGCCTATAAGCTGATTTCCCAAATGGTGCTCGGTTCGGCAAAACTTCAGCTCGCTACGGGTACCCATCCAGGCGTGCTCAAAGATAATGTCTGCAGCCCGGCAGGGACTACCATCCGCGGGGTAACGGCACTTGAAGAATACGGATTGCGCAATGCATGCATTAAGTCCGTGGATGCGATTATGAATAAATAACCGCGCCTGGTAGCTTAAAGGCTACAAATCATCAGAGAAGGCGGCGGAGCGGCCGGGAACTGGCCCCGACTACGCTAAGACCGCTGGCTAAAAATCATTTTTGCCTAGGATAAAACGCCAAGCACTTAAACTCACTGCGTTCAAACAAAAGTGCTTGGCGTTTCTTTTTGTGGTGGGCAAAAATGATTTTCTTTACGCCAGCGGCCATACGCTTCGCTGTGGCCAGTTCCCGGCCGCTCCGCCTTAGTGCCTGCTGCTCTGTTGATTTTGGTTCACGCCCTCAGTCTCAATGCTGCAGCTTAACGACCTTTTCTTCTATTTCCAACACTTTCATAACAGACACGCCCCACAACGCCGATGTCAACCGGCGCGAGGGCACCGATGCGCAAAGTAACTCAGGGCGGGGCCGTCAGCATTGCCGCAGTGGAGCGTTTGCCCCTTGGCGTTAAGAAATATTTTTTGCCCATACCACTAAAAATAACGGGAAACGTCTTTGTTTGAACGCAGTGAGTTTAGACGTTTCCCGTTATATAAAAGGCAAAAAAATATTTTAGCAAAGGGGCTAAGCGGAATCGTGGCAATGCTGACGGCCCCGCCCGACCACCACGAACCCACGGTGATAATCCTTCTTATTCGCCTCTGCGTCCATGATAGAGACACCAAGGCTCCTCCGCCATATAATCCCCGCCATGGTAATAAGCCGCTCTAGCCCGGCACCCGCCGCAAACGCCCTTATAGTTGCAGCTGCCGCACCCACCGCTATATTCGAGCGTACGCAGTTTCTTCAGCACTTCGCTGTCATTCCAGATTTCATCAAATGGCGTATCATGCACATCACCCAATTCCATATTGAGGTAAGCGCAGGGCTGTACCTTGCCCCGCGGGCTGATGATACAATAGCTGAGCCCTGCCAGACAGCCACGATGGAATCGCGTCTTAATGCCCAGCTGGTCAGCAATGCGCAGGAACTGTGGCGCGCAGGTCGGCTTTAATTCAATATCCACTTCCTGCTGTTTCTTCATAATGCGGGTCAGCACATCTTCATACTGCTCCGCCCGCAGGGATTCTTCCTCAATCGTTGCGGCTCTGCCCGTCGGCACCAAGAAGAAGAAATGATGCGCCTTAGCGCCGATTTCCACAGCAAAATCCGTCATCGCTTCGAGTTCCTGCTGGTTCCAATCCATCACCGTCGTATGAATCTGGAAGGGCAGGCCCACTTCGCGGCAGTTCTTCATGCCCTGCACCGCGCCGTCCCAGCCACCGGGGAAGGCGCGGAATTTGTCGTGCTTTTCCTTGTCCAGCGAATCCAGCGAAATGCCCATGCCTCTAGCCCCGGCCTCTTTCAAGGCCTTGGCCATTTCGAGCGTAATCAGCGTGCCATTGGTACCGAACACGGGAAACAGCCCCAAATCAGACGCATACTTCACCAGTTCCACAATATCCGGACGGGTCAACGGTTCGCCGCCGGAGAAAATCATGATTTTGAACCCCGCCTTGGCGATTTCCCGCAGGAGCTTTTTGGCTTCTTCCGTGGAGAGTTCGTCCTCAGCCTTGCAGCCTGCATCACGGTAGCAATGGGCGCAGTACATATTGCAGTTGTTGGTCGTATTCCAGGATACAATTTTCATGTTGCGCCCTCCTCACTTGATGCCGATTTCTTCATCGGTGAGATAGCAGGAGGGGTCCGACTCCCAAAAATCCCCGGTAACCGCTTCTGCTCTGGTGCGGAAGTTGCCGTTGCAGTTGTCCAGGAACTTGCACTTGGCGCAGCGGCCCTTCAGGAGGTGCTTGCGGTCTTTCAGACCGGCCAGAATGGGGCTGGCGCTGACATCTGACCAAATATCCCCGAACTTCCGTTCCCGCACGTTGCCGAAGGTATGATGCTGGGTGAACTGGTCAGGATGCACATAGCCCAAGGGGTCAACCTCACCGAAAGCGATACCTGAGCGGTTGCCGCCGTTCATGGAGATATACTTCTTAATCTGCTCTGCCGTTTCATCCCGACCCTCAGCCAGTGCCTTGAGGTACATATAAACGCCGTCGCAGTGGTTGTCCACCGTGAGGATTTCCTTTTCCAGGCCTCGTTCCTCAAAATCCCGGGTGCGGCGAATAATGGTATCCATAGCCTTGCGGGATTCTTCCGGGGTCACGTCCTGATTGACCATCTTTTCGCCACGGCCGGAGTACACCAGATGATAGAAGCAGACCCGGTTAATGCCCTTTTCTTCGATAAAGTCAAAGATATTGTCCAACTCCTGAATGTTGTGGTGGTTGATGGTAAAGCGCAGGCCCACCCGCTGGCCAACGGCCACGCAGTTTTCAATGCCCTTCATGGCCTTCTCGAATGAGCCTTCTACCCCACGGAACTTATCGTTGACATCCTGAAGGCCGTCCAGGGAGATGCCTACATAGCCCACGCCGATATCCTTGATGCGCTGGGCCACTTCCCGGGTAATCAAGGTGCCGTTGGTGGACAGGGTAGGTCTTACCCCCTTTTTCTGAGCGTATTCCGCCAGCTCGAAGAAGTCCGGCCGAATCAAAGGCTCGCCGCCGGAGAACAACAATACGGGCACATGGAAGTCTGCCAAATCGTCAATGAACTTCTTGGCTTCCTCCGTGGTCAGCTCGTCTTTATATTTTTGGGCATCCGAGCCCATGTAACAATGCATGCACTTGAGGTTGCAGGTCTTGGTGGAATTCCAGACCACCACCGGCCCCATGCCCTCAGCCGCCCCATTTCTCATGGTATGGGCGTTCTTCGTATAGCGCAGGTTATCGCCGTAGTATTCCCGCGCGAACAACAGTTTCGTTACACTAATCATCTGATTCCTTCTCCTAAAACACAATACACAAATTATTCAGCCGTCTGCACCTTAATCCCATCCAGCAGCAGCCGCATTTTCATCGCCACATTTTCCTGAAAGGAAATGTCCAGTTTACTGAAGGCCGTGGCCTGATAGATAGAGTGAAACATCTCCGTAATCAGCTCGGCAGGCACATCCTTGCGCACCTCGCCATTTTCCTGTCCTTCCTTCAGGATGCGCTCGAACAGTGGCTTAAAGCCCGGGGTAGGCACGGACTTGCGCTCCTCCGCATCCTCCGGCAGGCCCGAATGGTCTGCCGCCGCCAAGAACAAGGGCAAAACATAGCGATTTTCATCCAGAAATTTAGCAGTTAAGGTGCAGGCCACCGAAAGCTGCTCGCATGCAGGGCGCCCCTCATTCCGCAAATCCTTGATGGCGGCGTTGACCTCTGCGACCAACCGTCCAAGGAGATGTACCAGGAGCTCCTCCTTGGATTGGAAGTAATTGTAAAAGGTGCCTGTGCCCAGGTCCGCACCATTCATAATGTCCGCAATGGATGCTTCACGAAAGCCCTTCTTGCTGAACACCACCACAGCTGCGTCCAGTATCGCCTGCCGTGACAGGAGTTTTTTGCGCTCCCGGCGGCCCATTTTCTCTTCCATAATTGCATCGCCCCGTTTCTGTACATTTCATTCTGTTTTCTATTATATCGGAAAAGTCAGCCTCTGTGAAGGAAAAAATGAATTCGATTCACATTTTTGTACAAACCTACATCGGCAAAAATCCCTCTTGCGGCAGGATAAAAGATATTGTATGATAATTATGTATTATTAATTATTATCTTATGATAAGTTTTGGTAATACAATATTGCACGAGCAACGTACACAGAAAACATCACTATGTGTAATGTTGCTAACTTTGGAGGTATCATTATGTTAGGTCTTCTCATCGCCATCGTCGTGGTGGCCTGGGTTGCCCGCTTCGTACTCAAAAAGTACCCGGCGCAGCCTGTACTCTTTACCGCCGGCATCGTTATGATGGTGCTGACCCTGGTCTTTGGTCTGGGCGAAATTCTCCCGGCCAAGCAGACAACTGGTTCCCCCTGGCTGGATATCATCCAGTCCATCAGCCTGGCCTTCAGCAGCCGTGCCGCTAAGCTCGGTATGATTATTATGCTGATTGGCGGTTTCTCCAAGTATATGGACTGCATTGGCGCCAGCACGTCCCTCGTACGCATCGCCATCAAGCCCTTGAAAAAACTGGGCCATCCCTATATGGTGCTGGCTCTGACTTCCGTGCTGGGCAACTTCCTGGCCATGTTCATCAGTTCCGCTTCCGGCTTCGGCCTCTTGCTCATGGTGACCATGTATCCGGTGCTGGTGCGCCTGGGTGTCAGCCGGATTGCCGCCTGCGCCGTCATCGCCACCACTTCCGCTCCGGGCTGGGGCCCGGCCGGGGCTGACAACATCTTTGCCGCAGAACTCATCGGCATGGAGATTGTGCCCTACTTTATGCAGTATCAGGTGCCCGTCGGTCTCTGCACCGTAGGCGCACTGGCCGTTGCCCACTTCTTCGTCCAGCGCTATCTGGATGCCAAGAACCCGGATGAAATGGCCGGCAAGGATGTATCTGCCGCTGTGACCGCCGAACAGGCTAAAGCCCAGGAAACGCCGGATGTGCCTGCCTTCTACGCGTTGCTGCCCACCCTGCCCCTGCTCCTGGTGCTGTTCTTCGGCCTCAACGAAAACACGGGCATCAAGATGGACATCAGCCTGGCTACGCTGGTCAGCATCTTCCTGACCATGCTCATTGAGTTTATCCGCCACCGTGATGGCCTCAAAGCCTGCAAGGACATCGGCTCTTTCTGGAACGGCATGGGCCTGCAGATGGCCACCGTTGTTACCCTCGTCGTAGCTGCCGAAACCTTCTCCAAGGGCCTTATCTCTTTGGGCGCTATCGACACCTTGATTGAAAGTGCCCAGAACGCTGGCCTCGGCGGTATCGGCATGATGTTCGTCTTCGTCAGCATCATCATCGCCGCCACCCTCATCACCGGCAGCGGCAACGCAACCTTCTTTGCCTTCGTACCTTTGGCACCGAAAGTTGCCGCACTCTCTGGCATTGCTCCGGTGCTCTTAGTACTGCCCATGAACTTCGTGTCCAACCTGGCACGTTCCCTCTCCCCAATCGCCGCCGTCATGATTGTCGTGGCCGGTGCCGCAGGCCTCTCCCCCATGGATTTGGCTAAGCGCACCTTTATCCCGGTAGCCGTGGCTACGGTAGTGAATATCGCGGTGACGCTGATATTGTTCTTCTAAACATAAAAAAAGCAGGCTGACTATAAGCGAGTACTTATAGCCAGCCTGTTTTGCGTTGAAATAAAGTTCTTCTTGTTGTCAAGTAATAGATTTAGATGTTTTATTTTTCAGCTGGGGAAGCTGTATCCGGAATGGGGATAACCGGTTGTCACTAAAACTATTTACAATCAGCACTTATTTCAAAGGGGATTAAAGCTCCTGACCTGTAAAGGGTGAAGCTGCCGAGAAAAACCAGTTCTAGTTTATCGAACCGGTTCGATAAACATTATTATAACATCACCTGTCTGTTTGTCAAGAATTTTTGCCTTTAGCCAGCGGCTTCAACAAGTAGCCCCTGGCTGAAACGTGGGGGCAATCATCCACGGCTGTGAATCCTGTTCGCCTTTAATCATGGCAATGAGCTTACATACGGTCAGTTCTGCCAGTTCCTTTATCGGCTGCCGAATAGCCGTAAGGGGCTGCGTTCCCATCTGTGTAATCAGCGTACCATCATAGGCCAGCAGTTTTACATCCTCCGGCACCCGCAGTCCTCTCTCCTGCGCCACATAAAGACAGGCCGATACGGAAAGGTCTGCCCCCAGAATTCCATCAGCATCCGGGTAGTCAGCAAACAGCTGCCGGGCTATCTGCATAAAACTTGCATAGGACGGTTCATTCCACGGTCTTTCAATCCGGTCAACCTTCACACCCTGACTGGTCAGAATTTCCGCTGCTACCCGATGATAGTCATCCGCGGGTGTTTTCATAATGCTGCTGCCCACAATTTCCACTACGTGCCGGCAGCTGTGCCGCAAAAAAGTCTCCGCCGCTAGTTTTCCGCCCTGACAATGGTCACAGTGCACAATGGGGATACAGTCATTCAAGTAACGGTCAAAAGCTACCACCGGCCGCTCAAGATTGTCATAAAGCCCTTCATCCAGAGAATGCGCCCCCATGATAATCCCATCCATATTGCGCCGTTTCAACATTTCTACAAAATGACGTTCAGCATTATCTTTGGCATGCGTGCAACAAAGCACCATCTTATACCCGGCATTATACAACGCCGTTTCCAGTTCACCAATGAGCTCACCAAAAAAGGGATGAGCTGCCGAAGGCATAATAACCCCGATGGTATTGGTCCGGTTCAATGATAGACTACGTGCCACGCCACTGGGCACATAGTGCAATTTTTTCATGGCCGCTTCCACCTTACGGCGGGTTTCCTCTGATACATAGCCTTTTTTATTCATCACAAGCGACACCGTACTCGGTGCCACGCCAGCTTCCCTGGCTACATCCTTAATCCTGACCATTGCTCCTCCTGCTGACAATATCTTTCTGCTAATTATTGTAACAGCAAAATACCGCCACAACAAGCAGCAGAGTTCTAACTGCGAACGCAATTCCCCCCCAAAAAGATAAGCCCATTGACAAACCAGCACGTAACAGCTAAAGTAAAAGATAACAATCACATACACGGGAGCTCGCAGACGGGCTGAGAGGAAGTTATGCACTTCGACCGCACCTGATTTGGATAATGCCAACGTAGGGAAGTAGGAATAACGTCATTCGGGACTATCCAAAATTGGATAGTCCTTTTCGTTTGCCCTTTTCCCTCCACTTGAAGGAGGAATTGATTTGTTTAACATCTGGGAAAACATTCGCAAGAACACGCCGCTGATTCACCACATTACCAACTATGTGACGGTAAATGATGTGGCCAATATCACGCTGGCCTGCGGAGCCAGCCCCGTTATGGCAGATGATGCAGCCGAAGCGGCTGAAATCACGCAGCTGGCCGCAGGGCTCTGCCTGAATATCGGCACGCTCAACCAACGCACCATCCCGGCCATGCTGCGCGCCGCCCGCAAAGCAAAAGAATTAAACCATCCGGTTGTCCTCGACCCGGTGGGAGCCGGTGCCACCAAACTGCGGACGCAGACTGCTCTCGATATCTTACAGACGGACAGCATCATCTGCGTGCGGGGCAATATCTCGGAAATCAAGACGCTGATTCATGGCACAGGTAACACTAAGGGCGTAGATGCCGCCGCTGTGGACTGCGTAACCGAAGAAAACCTTGACCATTCCTGCGAATTTGCCAAGCAGGCCGCCCAAAAGTTAAACACCATTGTGGCCATTACCGGTGCCATTGATTTGGTCGCTGACACCAAACAATGCTATATTATCCGCAACGGCCATCCGGAAATGAGCCGCATCACAGGCACCGGCTGCCAGTGCTCGGCGCTCGTTACCGCCTGCATTGCCGCAAATGCCACAAAACCTTTAGAAGCCGCCGCAGTTGCCGTAATGGCTATGGGACTTGCCGGCGAGATTGCCCATAAGCACCTTCTTCCTCACGAAGGCAATGCCACCTACCGCAACCGCATTATCGACGCCATCTGTCATCTGACGGCTGAGGAACTGACAAAGGGGGCAAAATATGAAATCCGCTAATATTGCCGCCACCGATTTGCAGCTCTATGCCGTCACCGACAGCCGCTGGCTGAATGGCTCAGCCCTTGCCGAAGCAGTCGAAAAAGCCTTGGCAGGCGGCGTAACCTGCGTGCAGCTGCGGGAAAAGCATCTGCCCTTTGATGAATTTTTGCGCACTGCCAAGGAAATAAAATCACTCTGCCAAAGCTATCATGTTCCCTTTATCGTGGATGATAATCTGGACATTGCGCTGGCCTGTGATGCCGATGGTCTCCATATCGGGCAGAACGATATGCCCGCCGCCAAGGCCCGTAAACTTTTGGGCCCGGATAAAATTCTCGGCGTATCGGCACAGACTGTCGAGCAAGCCATCGCCGCCTGCCGGGATGGCGCCGATTATTTAGGCGTGGGTGCGGTGTTTCCCACCGGCACAAAAACAGATGCCGTCGAAGTTCCCCTTGATACACTGAAAGCCATTACAGCCGCTGTTGATATTCCCGTAGTGGCCATCGGCGGCATTAACGCAGATAATATCGTTAAACTATCCGACACGGGCATTTCTGGTGCCGCTGTGGTGTCAGCCATCTTTGCCCAAAAAGACATCAAAAAAGCCGCCGCGAATCTGCGACAGCTTATGGCAAAGGAGTTTTAATCATGGTAAAAAAATGCGAACTCAAAACCGTACTGACCATTGCTGGCAGCGACTCCAGCGGCGGCGCAGGCATTCAGGCTGACCTCAAGACCATGCTGGCCAATGGTGTCTACGGCATGAGCGCCATCACCGCCCTGACTGCGCAAAATACCACAGGCGTCACAGCAGTTGTTCGAACTGCTCCGGAAATGCTGGCCGCACAATTAGACAGCGTTTTTACCGATATTTTCCCGAATGCCGTCAAGACGGGCATGGTCTTTGACCGCGAACTGCTTGAAGTTATCACCGCCAAGCTCAACCAGTATCACGCGAAAAACATCGTGGTTGACCCCGTAATGGTAGCCACCAGCGGGGCCAGGCTACTGAATGAAGATGCCATATCCGCCCTACAGAAAGAACTTCTGTCACTGGCCACAGTCATTACCCCCAATCTTATGGAAGCTGAGGTTTTGGCCGCTATGGAAATCAAGAGCCATGAAGATATGATACTCGCCGCCAAAAAACTTTACGAAACTTACGGCTGCAATGTGCTCTGCAAAGGCGGCCACCGCCACTTGGATGCGGACGACCTGCTCTATACCGCAGACGGTCCTCTTTGGCTGAAAGGCGAACATATCGCCAATCCCAACACCCACGGCACCGGCTGTACTCTGTCCTCTGCCATTGCCAGCAATCTGGCAAAAGGGCAAGACTTAACTACTGCCGTAAAGAACGCCAAAGCCTATATCACGGGCGCCCTGCAGGCCGGCCTCAACCTTGGCCATGGCGCAGGGCCACTGCACCACGGCTGGGCTATTTAGTCCGCAGATATTTTACTGCCGCCAGCCCCGCCTCAGCCCCCTGATACACCGCCTTGGCAATCTGCAGCAGTCCGCCGGTACAATCGCCTGCCGCAAAGAGCCCCGGTACATTTGTAGCGCCATGGGCATCTATTTTGATGTTGTTGCCGTCAAGCTGGGCACCGATTTTTTTGGCAATGGCAGTACTGCCGGCCGTGCCTAAAGCCATAAATACGCCATCCAGCTTTAACTCTTTGCCATCGGCAAAGACAATTTTCTCAACCCGCTCGCCGCCTTCTATGGCGGCGATTTTTTCGTTCCGCACTTTGATTTCCGGCGGCACTTCCGCTGACAACTCTGCACCATCGATCAGCATAAAAACCTGCGCCGCATGCGGCAGCAGGGCCTGGGCTTCATGCAGGGCATAAACGCCTGCACCAACCACGGCCACGGTCTTGCCCCGATAAAAGAACGCATCACAGGTGGCGCAGTAGCTCACGCCCTTACCTGCAAATTCTTTCACGCCCGGCACATTGAGTGACTGACGGGAAGCGCCTGTGGCTACAATCACCGCATCCGCCTCAAACGCCTGCTCCTTCCCCGTCACCTGAAAGCCGGTAAAGGAATCATTGAACATCAGCGAAAGCAGTTCATCTTCCACAAACTCCACACCGATTTTCCGTGCGCCCTCAATTCCTCGGGCATAAAGTTCCGCCCCGGAAACCGGCTCCGCCAGCCCATAATAATTTTCAATCTTCTCTGCTTTATGTAAACCGCTAAGCGCCAGCCCCTTGCTAAGCACCGTAACCTCTGTGCCCCCACGGCGGGCATAAAGAGCCGCCGATACCCCCGCAGGCCCGGAGCCAATGATTAAAACCTTAGACATGGAAAACACTCCCTTCAAAACCAATCTCTTTGCCATCACTATAGCAAATACCCGGACAAAAAACCGTGAGCCAATCACAGTGATGAGCAAAACACGTCCGACAAAGCAACGGAGCGCCAGCCATTGTGCACTGCAGCGTCTGGCAGCTGGCGTTAAGAAAGAAAAATTTTCCCTCTACTAAAATATGGGTAAGCACCTTTGTCTGAACGAAGTGAGTTTAGGTGCTTACCCATATATCATGGAAAATTTTTCTTTTAGCCAGCGGTCTGAGCGAAAGGGCACAATGGCTGGCGCGGTGCTGCTTTTACGCCGTCTTTTGTGCTACGGTTACATCTATAACAGACTTTATCGCCCCAGTCGGACACTTAGCCAGGCAAGTCGGCTCCGCACATTCAGCGCACTTGCTGCCATCCACGACGGCTACGAAATTGTCAATCTTAATCGCGCCATGACTGCAATTTCGCATGCAAAGGCCGCAGCCGATGCAGGCGTTCTGGCAGAGTTTCTTGGCCGCAGGTCCCTTGTCGTGGGAACTGCAGAGCACTTCCACAGGCTCGTTGAATGTCTTGAGTGTCAGGATGGCCTGTGGGCAGGTCGCTACGCACTTGCCACAGCCGGTACAGATATCCTTGTCCACCACAGGCAGGCCGTCAGCGCCCATGCTCATGGCACCAAAGGGGCAGGCCTTGACGCAGTTGCCAAAACCGATACAGCCAAACTTGCAGCCCTTTGGGCCTCCCTGAATGAGTTTGGCCGCCGCACAGTCCGGCACACCCTCGTAATGGGCTGCCATGGCGGCCGCGGTTTTCGTACCGCGGCATTTGAGCGTGGCATACTTAGGCTCGGTCACTTCGGCTTTCTTACCTGTCAGTTCAGCAACCTTAGCCGCTACAGCCGCCTTGCCCGGCACACAGAGATTTGGCGCAACGCTGGGGTCTTCGACCACAGCTTCAGCATATTTGGCACAGCCCGCAAAACCGCAGGCGCCGCACTGCCCCTTGGGGAGGATTTCCTCCACCTCGTTAATCAGCGGATTCACCGCCATATAGAATTTCTTATCCGCCAGTGCCAGTACGATGCCGAAGAACAACCCGACACCGACCAGCACGACGATAATCATCATTGCTTTTTCCATTTACTACACCTCACAACATGCCTGCAAAGCCCAGGAAGGCCAGAGAAAGCATTCCCGCCAGAATAAAGGCAATGCCAATGCCCTGCAACGGCTTGGGCACGTTGGCGTAAACCAATTTTTCCCGCAAAGACGCCATGAGGATGATGGCTACCGCAAAGCCCAGACCGGAGCCGATGGCAAAGACGATACTCTTCAAGAGACTGTAATTGCTCTCGACATTGAGCAGGGGTACAGCCAACACGATACAGTTGGTGGCAATCAGCAAGAGGTAAATGCCCCACATATTGTAGAGCGCCGGAGCCTGTTTCTTGATGACCAGTTCCAACAGCTGCACAAAGCTGGCCGTCAGCACGACGAACACAATCGTCGTCAGGAAGGTCAGCCCCAAGGGTTCCAGCACGAAGAAGTAGACAATCCACGCAAGAATGGAACTCATGGTCATAACGGAGGTTACCGCCATGCCCATGCCTACCGAAGCGCTTAAATTCTTGGAGATACCGAAGAAGATACAAAGGCCCAAAAATTTCGTCAGCACGAAGTTATTGACCACAACCGCGCCGATAAATAAAGTTAAATACTCTCCCATAATTTAGGCCTCCTTTCCTGCTTTTAACTCCGCCAAGCGGGCCTTTTCTTCCTGCTTGGCATTCCAGGTCTTGCAAGCCGCAACTAAATAGCCAATCAGGATAAAGGCACCCGGCGGCAGAATCATCATCAGCATGGGATTGTAGCCCTCACCGAAGACCGGCACACCCAAGATGGTGCCAGCGCCAAAGAGTTCGCGAATAACGGCAATCGTGAGCATCGCAAGCGTAAAACCGCAGCCCATGCCGAAGCCATCCAAAAAAGACTTCCAGACGCCATTTTTCGAGGCGAACACCTCCGCCCGCGCCAAAATGATGGCGAACACCACCACAAGCGCCAGATAGATGCCCATAGCCTTGTAGAGCACCGGAAAATACGCCTGCAAAACGAGCTGGGCCACCGTGACAATCGTGGCAATCGAGGTGATATACACGGGCACACGCACCTTGGGATTGACCCATTTGCGCACGATGGACACCACGACATTGTTGGTGGTAATAACAAACGTCACCGTAAGGCCCATGGTCAGCCCATTGATAACCGTCGTTGTTACAGCCAGTGCCGGGCACAGGGACAGCGCCAGAATGAAAATCGGATTTTCGGCAATAAGCCCCTTGCTGAAGATTTGCCAATGTTCCTTCATCACTTCGCACCTCCCTCAGCCTTGTAGGCGGCGACTGCTTCCACAGCTTCCCGCACACCCTTGGTCACAGCGCGGGAAGAAATCGTCGCGCCGGTCATGGCCTGAATGTTTTCCTTATTTGCGGGGTCTTTGGTGACTTCTAACTTATCCGCCCCCTTCCCCGCAAACATCTGCCGGAATTCGGGCTTCTGCGCGTTGTCGCCAAGCCCCGGCGTTTCGTTATGCTCTAAAATCGAAAAATCAATAACTTTGCTGTCTGCCGTCACGGCCACCAGCATTTTGATTTTGCCGCCATAGCCCTTGCTTTCAGAGGGCACGATATAAGCAATAGCCTTGCCGCCTTTTTCGGCTGTAAACCAGCCCTCATGGCCGGCCACTTCCGTGAAGTGTTCCGCTTCGGGCACCAGCGACTTCATCGATTCCTGTTTCATTTCCTCAGCTTTCTGCGCTGCCACAGGAGCCGTCACGAAGTACACGGAGCCGATGACGATGCCGGAGATAAAGCAGGCCGCCGCCAAATTAAAGGCAATCTTGAACGTAGAATGTTCGTTGCTGCTCATTATTTTGCACCTCCTGCCCCAAAGATACGCGGTTTGCAGAACCTATCGATAAGCGGTGTCACGGCATTCATCAGAAGCAGGGAATAGCAAACCCCTTCGGGATAGCCGCCCACCAGACGGATAAGCACAGTAAGTGCGCCTGCACCCACCGCAAAAATCAGCTGCCCCTTAATGGTCATGGGAATCGTCACCATATCGGTCGCCATAAAGAAGGCACCGAGCATGAGCCCGCCTGCCATCACATGGAACACCGGGTCACCGGTAAAGAGTCCTGCGGGGCCAAAAATCCAGGTAAGAATGGCCACCGTAGCAATCATCGTCACCGGCACCTGCCAGTTGACATAGCCTTTCCAAATCAGATACAGCCCGCCAAGCAGCAATAAAAGCGTGCTGGTTTCGCCCAGCGAGCCATTGCGCGTGCCGATAAAGAGATTCCAATAGAGGTCTGACTGACTGCCAAAAGTCGCAATCAGGGCATCATAACCCTGCATCTTCAAAATATTGAGCGGCGTTGCCGAGGTCATGGCATCCACGCCACCGCTGGCATCCGCCATCTTCGTCCAGGTCGTCATCGCTACCGGCCAGGACACCATGAGTGCCGCGCGTCCGATATGGGCAGGGTTAAAGATATTAAAGCCCAAGCCGCCCATGGACTGCTTGGCTACGATAACCGCCAGCAGGGAACCAATAGCCACCATATAAGGCGGCAATACGGGAGACATCGACATAGCCAGTAGCAGGCCCGTAATGCAGGCACTGCCATCAAAGGCCGTAATGGGCTGGTGCATTCCCTTCTGCCAGAGATATTCACCAAGCACCGCAAAGACCACACCGACAATCATATTGATAAGTGCAGGGACACCAAACCACCAGACGGCAAAGAGTGCCGCCGGCAATAGCGCCGCGTTAACCTGCCACATAATATGGCTGATGGTTTCATCATCACGAATATGCGGAGATACGGAAACCGTAAACAGCGAGCTTGCTGTTTCCTGTTTTACTGCTTCTTCACTCATTTTTCCGCCTCCTTCTTTGCCGCTTCCTGTGCCTTCTTGGCCTCAGCCGCAGCTTTGGCCTTCATCTGCTCGGCACGAATAAAGCCCTTGGCATTCTTGATATACTGTACGATATTGCGCTTGGCCGGGCACACAAACGTGCAACAGCCGCATTCCACGCAGTTCATCAAACCGTATTCATCACGACAAGCATCATATGCCTGACGCTCCGATAAAATCGAGAGCATGGAAGGCACAAGTCCCATCGGACAAGCCTTGACGCATTTGCCACAGCGGATGCAGTTCATCTCCGGGCCGTGGTCAACTTTTTCTGCCGTCAGCGCCAGAATGCCTGAAGAACCTTTCATCACCGGCACTGCCGTAGTTGCCTGAGCCATGCCCATCATCGGGCCGCCTGCAATGAGCTTCTTGGGGCTTTCCGCAAAGCCGCCACAGTAATCAATCGCTGCCTGATAGGGGGTGCCAATGCGGATACGCAGGTTCTTCGGCTCCTTGATGGCATCACCCGTTACGGTCGTAATGCGCTCCGTCAACGGCAGACCGTGTTCCACGGCATCGGCAATCGCCGCCACCGTGCCCACATTCTGCACCACAGCGCCCACATCCATGGGCAGGCCGCCCATCGGCACCTCACGGCCGCTGATGACTTTAATCAGCATTTTCTCCGCGCCTTGCGGATACTTGGTCTTTAAGGCCGCCACTTCAATATTCGTGCCATTTGCCGCCTGCTCCATCGCCTTGATGGCCTCGGGCTTATTGTCCTCGATGCCGATAACCGTGCGCTTGACGCCCAACAGTTTTTGCAGAATCTGCGTGCCGGTGATAATCTTTGCGCCTTCCTCCAACATCAGCCGATAGTCAGCGGTCAGATATGGCTCGCATTCCGCGCCATTCAAAATCAAAATGTCTACAGGCTTGCTCGGCTTCAATTTGATATGTGCAGGGAAGGTTGCCCCGCCCATACCTACGATACCGGCACTCTGAATCGCCGCGAGAATTTCCTCATTCTCCATGCTCTGCCAGTTGCGCTCCATTGGCAGGCCGTCCGCCCATTCATCTTTGCCGTCATTTTGAATCACCACCGCCATGCAGCTGCCCATTCCGGAATGGGGACGTGGCTCGATTTTTACCACCTTGCCCGATACCGGTGCATGAATATCGGCGTGCATAAACGCCGGACTCGTACCGATAAGCTGGCCGCGCTTCACCTCATCGCCCACTTTGACCGTCGGCGTGCAGGGCGCACCGATATGCTGGCCCATCGGAACCACAAGTTCCTGCGGCACCGGCATATCTTCGATTGGCTTATCTTTAGCCAGTTCCTTGCCGTCTTTGGGGTGAATGCCCCCTAGAAAGCTTTCGAACATACAATCACCTCTTGTATAGTCTCCTAAAATATATTATGACTGTTGATTATCCAAAATCTCGATAATCACAGGTTTGGCCGCCTTATCCTGCGCCGCCCGCCGGTCAAATTTCTTGACCAGGCCTAAGGCAATCAGGAAGAACACCAGTGCCCCCAAAACGTAAGGCAGGCTGCCAGTGGCATCAAGCCACGGTGCCATGAAGTGGCCAATTACCGCGCCTACCCCGCCGAAAACCAAGGGCAGGATAAAGACCACGAAAGCCCCAGTCAACACATTTTCCTCCCGAAATTCAAAACGCACCCGCTGGCCCGCTTTCGCTCCCAAGGGGTTGGCTGCTTCCACCACCACATTCTGCGCGCCACTGCAGGCTCCGCAGGAGCCGCACTCTTCATGCCGCCCCACTTTGACTTTCGCCGTTTGGCCATCTGTTTCCAAAACAATACCTTGTTCCTGCTTCATCTCCATCACCTCCAGAGGCTCACACAATATATCCTATTCGATTTCATACGGCAAAAGTCCTGTTTTTATTTTTTTATTATTGAGTGCAATTTGTTTAATTTACGTTATGGCAATAAAAACTGCCCTCACTGGGAGAGCAGTTAATTCCTTTTATTCTTTTTAGCGTTGCAGGGCATCTTCTATAGTCAGCTTTTTGATATCTTCCGTGTGATTGATGATTTTCTCATCCGTCCCCGCGTCTGCACCACGATTAGCTTCCTGCACCAGATTGCTTTGCATATTGAGAGCTGATTCTCTGCCTTTGTCAGCTAGTTTACCTGTTTCTTCCTCGGCCTTCTCAGCTCTGGCCTTACCTTCCTCCACGGCCTCCTGTACCACATCAGCAGCGGTTGGCTGATACTTGCCGTTTTCATCGGCCTGCTTCTGTATCTGCTCGGCCGTGCGGGTGGTCACGGAAGCCTCACTATCCCGCAGTTCCAACTCCGCATTGGCAATCTTCGCTTTATTGGCGGCAATTCCCAAATCTGCCCGCTCCTTCAACACCTGCTGTGTCAGAAAATCTTTCATCTTCCCATCACGGGTTATGTCAGCGGCAGCATTGTAAATCTCTCGATTCAACTGGTCAATCTGCTTTTGCAGGCCAGCAATATCCGCCGCCATATACTTACCATCATTTTCCGCAATATTCTTCTCGATACCATTTTTCTTGTCATAGAGCGCATAGAGCTTATCATCCAAAGTCATGCCCTTTTCCTTGAGTTTATCCGCCTGGGCCTGCAAATCTTCCCTTTCCTTGTCGGTGAGCCCTGCATCTTTGGCCAGACGCTCCTCAATCTCTGCCGCCTGTTTCTTGTACTCGGCCTTGTCCTGCTCCTCTTGCCAGAGCTTGGACAGTTGCTTTTCCGCGTCCGTCATAAAATCCGTCTGCGACAGGCGGGTCAAAGGGTCAAGTGCTTCCTCGCTGAGCTTGCGCCCTTCTTTGCTGATATAGACCTCCGCCGCTTTGCCGATTACTGTGTCCTCCTTCTCCTTTTGCGGGGAAGTGTCCTTCTGCATCTTCTGCCAGACGGTTTCCGTCTGCAATAAGCTCTGCTTATCCTCTGCCACGCGGGCAATCATTGCCATTTCTATCCCTCCTTGCCAATAGTCTCTCTATTCCTACTATCGGTGAAAAGGCGAAATACTTAATGGAAATTTTAAGTAAATTTTAATCCCCCTATGCTATGCTGAAAAAAAAGATCAGGAGGTATCACCATGAATCCAAACGTACGCAGACTCTTAGCTTTTCTCCTTATTTTCAGCGGTCTTTTCCTGCTACACATCTTTTCCCAAACAGCCTGGTATCTTGCCCTTGCCGCCATTATGATATTATTCGCTCTCATACAGATAAAGCGGGTGGGCTTTAAGGTCAGGTATCTCTTAGTCATCCTTGTGGGCATATTTACCCTCTTCTGTGAAAGTAATCTTATGCAATTCACCCGACACAACGCCCTTATCGTGGAAATGATTGGCTTCAACGCCGCGTTATTCCTCGGCCTGTACCTGTTCTTCTATCGCCGGCTGAAAACCGAAGGTAAACACCTGCTTGCCAAAACCATCATCGCCCTCTGCGTTGCCTTCGCCCTCATCACCGATCTGATGGCCGCCTACGCTGTATTGCGCGGCACTATTTGAAACCACACCCGGCAAAAATCCCGCACCTTAAACAAGATGCGGGATTTTGCCATTTATATAAGTTTTTCCAGCCATTCCTTTTCCTTAAAGCCCACTAGCACACCTTTATCACTGACCAGAATAGGCCGCTTCACCAGCATGCCGTCCGTAGCCAGCAGGGTATACTGCTCATCCTCGCTCATAGAAGGGAGCTTGTCCTTCAGCCCCAGTTCCTTATACTTCAGACCGCTGGTGTTAAAGAAACGCTTCAACGGCAGGCCGCTCTTTTTATGCCACTGCCGCAACTCCTTCTCCGTGGGATTATCTTCCTTTATATCCCGCACCGCAACCACAATCCCCTGCTCCGCCAGCCACTTCTCCGCCTTCTTGCAGGTAGTACAGCGAGGATAACATACGAAAATATTGCCGCTCATAACTGCCACATCCTTTCTCCCTTGCCAATTCGTCAAAGCCACTGATGATTCCTGCAGTGAAGAGAACTAAAACATCACCTCATCCGCCCCCTCAAGGGGAAGGCTTATCAATCCGCACGGTAGTTCCTTCGCGTAGGCGCGGGGCGGGTGCTTGAGCTGTAGCGTTTGCCGTCTGGCGTGAAGAAATTATTTTTTGCCCACCGCTGTTTTATCTTGACCAGTCAACTGTTTGAGCAAAGCGAGTTTTGACTGGTCAGGATACTGAATTGAAAGGCAAAAAATAATTTTAGCCAGACGGCTAAGCGAAAGCACAAGTACCCGCCCCGCGCCTACGCGCCTCGAACTAAGCACCTACGCATCGAACAGGAATTACTTCTGGAACAGTTCTCTTATCTCCTCATCCGTCAGCCGCGACAGGAAGTTCTCTCCCGGCTGTATCATCTGGTCAATCAAGGATTTTTTCTTCTGCTGCAACTCATAGATTTTTTCCTCCACGGTGCCCTTGGCCAGCATGCGGATGACCTGCACGTTATTTTTCTGCCCCAAGCGGTAAGCTCTGTCCGTGGCCTGGTCTTCCACTGCGGGATTCCACCACGGGTCGAAGTGGATAACCATATCCGCACCAGTGAGATTGAGCCCCGTGCCGCCCGCTTTGAGCGATATCAAGAACACAGGCGTTGCGCCCTCATTAAATGCCTTAACCAAGCGGATGCGCTCCAATGATGGCGTGGAGCCGTCGAGATAATAATAGCCAATCCCCTGCTGCTTCAACCGCTCGCCGATATGCGCCAGCATGGTCGTGAACTGGGAGAAAATCAAAATACGATGGCCTCCCTCCACGGCTTCGCTGACCACTTCTTCCAACTGGTCGAGCTTTCCGGAGCCGCCGGTATAACCTTCAAGGAACATGGCCGGGTCACAGGCAATCTGCCGCAGGCGGGTCAGGATGGCCAATATCTTGATACGGCTGTCATCTCCTGCCGCCAGCTGCTGGGCAAATTCCTTTTGACTCTTGAGGAACCAGCCCTGATAGACCTTCTCCTGCTTGGGTGTCATGGAGCTTACCATCTTGCGCTCCACCTTGTCCGGCAGTTCCGTCAACACGTCCTTTTTCATGCGCCGCAGGATGAAGGGCATCACATGACGCTTGAGGTCTTTGAGGCTGCGCTCATCCTGTTCCCGCACGATAGGCGTTTCATAGCGGTCTTTGAACTTCTTATGCGAGAGCAGATACCCCGGCATCAAAAAGTCAAAGATGGACCAAAGTTCGGTCAGCGTATTTTCAATCGGCGTACCCGTCAGGGCAAAATAACCGCTGGTTTTGAGCCGCTTGACGGCCCTTGCGTTTTGCGTCGTGGGATTTTTAATATGTTGGGCCTCATCCAAAAAGGCATAGCGGAAGCGCCGCTTTTCGTACATATCGATATCCCGCTTCAGCATATTGTAAGTGGTAATCAGCACGTCGAAACTGGCGTCGGCTTCGTCGAGTATTTTCTGCCGCTCTGCCTTCGTCCCGGCCACGGCGCAGGCCTTGAGTTCCGGCGCAAAGCGGGCGATTTCCTCCAGCCAGTTATACATCAGCGAAGTAGGCGCAATGACCAAAGAGGGCGGCTCCTTGTAATCCTGCTGGGATACGAGAAAGGTGATGACCTGCAGGGTTTTGCCCAGGCCCATGTCGTCCGCCAAAATTCCACCCAAATGATACTGGGACAAGGTGGACAGCCAGCTAAAACCCGTCACCTGATATTCACGCAAAATCCCCCTGAGACTCTCCGGTACTTCGGCAGTGCTCTCCTCGGGATGGCGGATATCCCGCACAATGGTGCGAAATGCCTTGCTGCGTTCCAGCCGCAGGGCCTCGTCCGCCCGCGCCAGTTCGTCCAGATACATGGCCTGAGACAAAGGCAATTCCACCTTCATGCCCTGCGCCTTGCTGGCAGCAATCCCCGTGTTATCCACGAAATCCGCAATGGCCTGCATCTGCTGGTCCCCCAGGGTGATGAAGCTCTTGTCCCGCAGGCGGTGATACTTGCGCTTCTGCCGGTAGGAGTCCAGAATTTCCATGAGCTCGTTGAAGTCCAAATCCTTGGCGTTAAAGGTCACTTCCAGCAAATCGAAATCGTTGACGCTGACCCCTGCCGTAACTTTGGGCATAGGACGCACCGGACGATTGGCAAAGGCATCGGAGTAGAACACATCCACCCATTCGGGAAGATTCGGCAGTTCCTCGGTCAAAAACTCATAGCTCTTTTCCTCATCCCGCTGCACCATCTGGTCCCGCTTCTTCTTGAAGCCGTAGTGGGTGAGCCGCAGGATGACTTCCTGCTCCTTTTGCTCGTCCCGCACCAGTTTGCGTCCATCCCGCAGCGGCGGCTCCGTTTCCACCAGCGGATTGAACACCGCATCCCCATAGGCGAACTTGGGACGCACCGCAATGCCGTCCCCCTCGTAGTCGATATAGAGCTCCGCCGTCAGAGGATGCACCACATATTCTTCCATAAACTTCGGCGCAATCTTAATCTCGGCCGCCTTTTCTATCTGGGGCAGCACCTGACCGAAGAAGGCCGTCATATCCTGCGGACGGATTTTGACCGTTTCCGCCGCTTCAAAAGTGCGCAAAAGCGGCTGTAAGCCTTGGGCAAATTTTTTCTCCGTCTGGAAAATCTTTCCTTCCTGATAAACGAAACGGCAGGATTCATCCAAGGGCACAATTTCCGCATCACTGACCAAGAGTTCGCCATAGCCCTCGTTTTCCTGCAATTCCAGTTCAATATGTGGATTGCCCTGCACCGCCTGCACCGTTTCTATTTCGGCCCCGTTCAGGCGCAATTCAAAGGGACTGTCGCCCATAATGGTCAGGAACTCGGCCAGGGCATCCTCCGAGAGACGGAACTGCTTCTGGTCAAAGAGATAGGAATGATAACTCATATAGTAGTAATGATTGGTCGAACCCGCCGCAAACATTCCTTGCTCCGTGCGGTAATATTTTTGGAGCAGGGCATAGATTTGTGCCGACTGTTCATCGCCCCAATGCACCTGCGAAAGATTCACCTTGTTCTTCGTGCCGAGCTGCCAGTCTTCGTGCTTTTCCATTGCCTCCACAAAGGATGCCGCATTTTTCACGACATAGAGTTTATCCAGACCGAAACGGAATTCCAGCCATCGCTTGTAGGTGCCATAGTATTCATCCACAAAGAGCCGGGGAACAAGATGGGCGTACTCAGCCTGTCCCACGGTTATCCTTGCCTTATCTGCCTCCGCCGCTTCCCGGAAAAAGGAAAACATCCGCTGGCTGGCCAGGCTCTGCCGTTCCTGCTGCTCCTTTTCCTTCTGCTTCAGCATATTGCGGCCCGTGGTCACACCCAATTTGGCAAATTCAGCGGACAAACTGCGGGGCAGGTCCATCTCCTGCTCATCCTGAATGGCTAAGAGCGTTGCCACCACATGTTTGCAGGCACCAAGATACTGCTTGGCTGCGGGGCAGTCACAGTCGTATTCCTCCACATTGTCTCCCCGCCGGTTGAGCTTTATATAGACTTCGTAATTCTCCGTACCATAAACATAGGCCTGCCATTCCGTTTTGGCCTCATTCAGAGCCGTCAAATCGTCCACGACTCTTTCACGGTAATAATCAAGCCCCCGTTTATACACCGTATCACTGGCCAATGATTTTATCGTAATATCCTTCAACATTTTGGACAATCTCCCGTTAGTGTGCTAATATAAACCTATCATTTTATTGTACTATGGATGAAAGGCAAAACCAACCTTTATGAAAAATAAAATAGGGGAAAAAATCCTTATCCTGCGGCTCTCTGCCATCGGTGATGTGCTCCACGCCACCCCCGTGGCCAGAGAGCTCAAGAAACTGCAGCCGGATTGCCATATCACCTGGCTGGTCAGCCCGCCTGCCGATAAACTGCTGGCGGAAAATCCCTATATTGATGAGCTCCTTATCTGGGACAGACGGCCCTTGGACAAGGCTTTTGCCAGCTTCAACCTGCCCGCCGCCTGCCGGGAACTAAAAAAAGCCCGGGCACTCTTAAAGGCCCGGCAATTTGATTTGGTTTTGGATATTCAGGGCTTGTTCCTGACAGGCATTCTGGCCCTGCTGTCCGGTGCAAAACGGCGCATCGGCATTCACGAGCGCCACGAGGGCAACCCCTTCTTCATGAGCGATATGGCACCCAATATCGAAAGTCCGCATAAGGTACATCGCTATCTAAGTGTCCTGATGCCTCTGGGATTTGACATGTCAAATTTCACCCCCGGACTGACGCTTAACCTGCCCCAAAACCTCAAGGAGTTTGCAGGAAACTTCTGGCAGCAGCATGGCATTGACATGAACCGCCCCATTCTCATGGTCACCCTTCGCACCACCTGGCCGGACAAGAACTGGGCACCGGAAAACTTCGGACAAGCGCTGAAAGACCTGCCTCCACAGGTGCAGATTGTCTTTTGCGGCGCACCCAATGACAAAGCGTATATCCAAAAAGCTCAGGCCCTGCTGCAGCGCCCAAGCCTCTCCATCGCCGGACAAACCAGCCTTACGGAGCTTGCAGCCCTTCTGCAGTCTGCCGACCTGTTGCTCGCCTGCGACACCGGCCCCTTGCACATCGCCGATGCCGTAGGTTGCCAGACCCTCTCCCTCTGGGGCCCCACCCAGCCCGACGTCTACGGCCCGCTGACCGCAGGACACGAATTCGTAATCACGCCCCATGCATGCCGGCGCTGCCTCAAAACAAAATGCCAGCACCAGACCAACGCCTGCATGCAAGCCATCACACCAGAGATGGTAGCCGAAAGACTAAAGGCAATTTTTTCCGCAACAAACGCATAAACGATGGAAAAATAAATAAAGACGAACAAAGCCCAGTGGCTGATGATGCTTTCCCGTCGCGTTAGACAAGCTTGTATAAGCAAAGGGAAAGTATTATCAGCCACTGGGCGTCTTTTACATCGAACTCTTTTATATCGAACTATGCTTTATATTCTATCGAACTTCTTTTATTTTGCTTCTTCCGCCGCTTCCCGCATGACAATGGCATTTTCCACCGCCGTGAGGTTCGGGTCAAACGCATGGATAGCTGCCGCCTGCTGCTGTTTCGTCTCGCAGAGCACCAGTTCAATGCGTTCACCCAGCAGCCGCTTCACCTGTCGGAATGCCTGCCAGAAATCGCGGTTCCAGGCCACCATCACATAGGCATACGCCAAATCGCTATGCGCGGCGTTGACCAGTTCAGCTACCGAGGGGCTTTCCATCTCGCTGCCTGTAGCGATAATCTGCACGCCCTGCTCCTGCAGTTCCTTGGCCTGCACCTTGTTTTCCGCTACCGCCAGCAGCGCCACCTTCATGATGGCATCATGGGCAGCCAGCGTATGGGGTTCACTCATATTGGTAACGTGAATGCCCTTCAGCGGCCCCCAGCCAATGGCCTGCTCAATGACCTTGCCGGGATGGTCCGTATGAAGATGCACATCCACACCGGTTGCCGCCCGCTCCACCAAGGCAAAGGTGGAAAATT
Source organism: Selenomonas ruminantium AC2024 (assembly GCF_000687995.1). Lineage (NCBI taxonomy): Bacteria > Bacillati > Bacillota > Negativicutes > Selenomonadales > Selenomonadaceae > Pseudoselenomonas > Pseudoselenomonas ruminantium. Next base: position 828,266 of record NZ_JIAC01000001.1, on the reverse strand, counting down.
CCTTCAGGTGCGCTTCCAGTTCCTCCATGTCCACCTGAACATTCTTCACTGAGAACCGCACGCAGTAGGGACGCATTACATCATTGCGGGGGTCAGGCAATCCGGCCTGCTGCGCTTCAAGGCCCAAGGACAGGCTTACTGCCGGCGAGACGAAATTGCCATCCAGACCTTTGAGGCATCCCTGCAGGAAGGAGAACATAATCCGAGCACCGGCATCTTCCTCGCCTACTTTAGCCAAAGCCTTTTCGCCTGCAGCGATGGCCGTCTCCAAAATCTCCGAAATGGGTTTGTTGGCGCGCACTGCATGATAGGCACCCTTGGCCACTTCCTTCGCCAGCGTGATGATGGGCCGCTCCGGCTGCTCAGGGATAACCCGCTGGGCATAAAGGATGCCGTACTGGAAGGCCTTGCCAAACTCTGTACTCGTGGCATTATGCTTGCCCAAAAGGCCCTTGCCCAGACCTCTGAACATCTGCGCCAGCACCACACCGGCACTGCCCCGGGCACCGAACTGTGCTCCGGCGGCGACTCGGCGGCTAAGGCCGCCAATGCTATCATCCTTCGTGTCTTTTAACGGCATAATGGCTGCGCCCATCGTTCTGAGCACATGGGTGCCGGGCATGCTGCCTGCCCCTTTCATGCGATTGATTTCTTCATACTCCAGCAAGAACTCACTGTAAGCACCAGAAACCATGCGCTTGAAATCACTGCCGGTAATTACTTCTCTATTTCCTGTCATAGTATCACTCTCATTTCTGTAACGACTAAATATAAGATTTTCCTCGTAAAAACAGGATTATAATGTATACTTCGCGAAATAATAGAAATAACCTTTAATTTCCTGACAATTTTACAAGCAGTGAGGAGTTTTTTTATGCCGACCACAAAGAAAAGTACTGACGATATAAAAACAGCCGCCAAACCGGCGGCACCGAAAAAGACAGCTTCCCGCGCGCCTAAGAAGGCCAAAGCGGTTGAACCTCCCGTCGAGGAACTGAGCCCCGAAGTGGTAGAGGCCATCAATGTCATCAAGACGCCGCCCCCCAAAGCGGTGAAACAGCATGAACGCATCTTTGCGCTGGACATCGGCACCCGTAGCGTTATCGGCATCGTAGCCGAGGAAGGCGACGATGAAAACCTCCATGTTATTGCGACCGACCGCTTGGAACATAAGACCCGGGCCATGCTGGACGGCCAGATTCACGATGTGCCCCAGGTGGCCGCCATCGTGGAAAAGGTCAAAAATTCCCTGATTGAAAAGACAGGCCCGATAAAGACCGCGGCCGTAGCTGCCGCCGGACGCGCCCTCTACACCATGACCGCCGAGGCGGAGATGGAAGTAAACGGCCTGATTACCGCCGAACAACAGCGCAACCTCGACTTTGCCGGCGTGCAGGCCGCACAGGCCGCTTTGGCGGAAAGTCACACGGTGGATGACCCCAGCCGCTATTACTGCGTGGGTTACAGCACCATCCGCTATGTTTTGGACGATATCCAGCTCAAGATGCTGATTGGCCAGCGAGGCAAAAAGGCCAAGGCCGTCGTCATTGCCACCTTCCTGCCGCGGCAGGTCATCGACTCCATGCAGAGCGCCCTCCATGCGACCAATTTGGAAATGCGCGCCCTGACCTTGGAGCCAATTGCCGCCATCAATGTGCTGATTCCGCCCACCATGCGCCATCTGAATTTGGTGCTCGTGGATATCGGCGCCGGCACCTCCGACGTGGCCATCACCAAGAATGGCTCCGTCATTGCCTACGGCATGGTGCCACTGGCCGGCGATGAAGTGACGGAAGCCATCAGCCAGCGCTTCCTGCTGGACTTCAATATTGCCGAGCGCATCAAACGGCAGGCCTCCAGCGGCGAAGATGTGAAATTCACCGATATTCTGGGCACGGAATACACCTTGACCGCCAAGGAAATTCTGGAACCTGTGTTGCCCAATATCGAAAATCTGGCCAACGCCATTGCCAAGCAGATTTTCGAACTCAATGGGGACACGCCGCAGGCCGTTATGCTGGTAGGCGGCGGCTCCCAGACGCCGGGCCTGGCAAAGTTCGTGGCCGATGCTCTGGGCATGCCGGAAAACCGCGTCGCCGTGCGCAAGCCTGACATGGTGGATGGCATTGTGGACATTCCCGAAGAACTTCACTATCCCGATGCCGTAACTCCTCTGGGCATTCTCAAAATCGCCTCCCTCAACACCCTGCACTTCCTCTCCGTCTATGTCAACGATGAGGAATACAGCCTGTTCAACTTCCGGGAGCTCACCGTATCCGATGCCCTCTTAAATGCCGGCATCAATCTGCGCAAGTATAACGGCCATCCCGGTCTGGGCCTGATGGTCAATATCGGCACCGAGAAAAAATTCTTCCCGGGTACGCTGGGCACCTTTGCCAAAATCATGCTGGGTGAGGAAGAAGCCAGCTTAGATACCGTCATCCGTGACGGCGCCCGCATCACGGTCATCCCCGGCGAAAACGGCACTACGCCCACGGTCCGCCTGGGCGATTTGGTCACGGCTGGACAGGAATACACCATCTATATCAACGGCCGCGAAAAACACATCCGCCAACGGGTCACGGTCAACGGCAAAGAAGCCGAAGCTGACCAACTGCTGGCAGACGGTGATGTAATCGAAAGCCGGGAATTCAAAAGCCTTGGCGAAGCCCTGCTGGCTGCAGGCTATCCCCCCACGGGGCGCAAGATTCACTATAAGCTCAACGGCAAGGATACCCTCTACAGCTGCACGCCGGAAATTCTGCTGAACGATGCCCCGGCCAGCATTTCCATGCCCATCCATGAGGGCGACCATGTGGAATACATGGCCGACGAAGACCCGAAGCTCGGCGAGATTTTGAACATCAAGAACACCGATACCAGCGTGATGATTTATTACGAAGATAAGGAATTTGCCATTCCCTCTGCCAATGTGGAGCTGATGGTCAATGGCCGCACTGCCAGCCCCGGCACCATCATTGATGATGGCTGTGAAGTCACCTACCATACCAGCGAGCGCCTGACCACAACCGTCAGCGATGCCCTGCTCGCGGTAAACTTCCAGCCCCCCGCTGCCACCAGCCGGGTGAACTTCACCATTCTCGTCAACGGCCAGCCCGTAGACTTCACCGACCCGGTGAAAAACGGAGACACGCTGGAAGTAAAACTCACCAGCCGGGATGTGCCCATCACGCCATCCCTGTCCGCTACGCCTCTGAGCGCAAGTTCTGCCATGCCCGCCGCAGAGGCGCCCGCAGCTGCACCAGCTGCTCCCGCGGGCTCCCTGCCGAACATCCCCGGCCTCTCTGCCGTCAACGCAGCCGGTGCTACGCCTATGCACCACGCCGAGCCCAGCAAACACATTCCGGGACTTGCCGAAGCCATCGGACAAAGTACAGGAACACCCCCAGCAGAAAAACCCATCCGCAAATCCATTGCCGACTTTATTCGGCGGGACTAATTAGCAAAGCCGCCCCCTCATCGGGGCGGCTTTTAGTGCTAAAGTCCCAATTTATGCTTGCAACAGTTGTTACTACTTGTTATAATGATATAAAGTTTACGGAAAAATTATAACTAAAGGAGTTTCTTATGGCTATACCGTATGCGGTCGTTCCCAGCCATTTCAATCCCGCCGTATACGAAGCTTTAGACGCTGCAAACGATGTTATCTTCTTTCAATGGGATTTGACCGACGACACATTTCAACTCCGGGAGTCAGACACAGCTCACCGCTATGACCTGCCTGACCATTTTCCCCGGGCCTCTACGCGGTTAGCGCTGGAAGGTATTGTTCACCCGGACGATGCCAGCATATTAGAATACTATCTGCACCGCCTCTATCATTCACGACCTGCCAGCCGCAGGCACAACCATCTGACAGCCCGCTTGCGCCTGCGCAGCACCAAAAAGCCGCTTTGGCTTTGGTCGGAAGTCCATCTGGTTACCTATTACCAGGGACAGCGTCCTGCCATGGCCTTTGGCAACATCCGCAACATTCAGGCAGAAAAACTTTGGCAGGAGCGCGTCTGCCGCCGTGCCAACACAGACGATTTGACGGGACTTTTGAGCAAAGGCGCCGTCAAAACGCAAATCCGGGCTGCTCTGCGGCGCATGTGTCCCAAGAAGGACACAGCAACGCTGCTGATTGTTGATGCCGATGATTTCAAAGCGATAAATGACACCTTCGGGCATCTATTTGGGGATAAAGTGCTTCACGAAGTGGGTCAGGCCATTCGCCGCAACTTCCGTCAAAGTGACATCAAGGGACGTATCGGCGGCGATGAATTCATTATCCTTCTGCCAGGTATGGGATGCACCGATATTCTCGCCCGCCATTGTCACGGCCTCTGCCGTCGGCTCACACGGGTCTTTCATGCCGATGGCAAGCATCAGTCCTTTTCCATCAGCATTGGTGCGGCCCAATATCCGGCGCACGGACAAAGTTACAAGGAACTCTTTGCCCACGCCGACCAGGCTCTCTATAAAGCCAAGGGACAGGGCAAGGGCCAGTATGTCCTCTATCAGCCTGACATGTCAGAACAGGCTGTTGATGACAAGAAACCTATGACGGAACCCATTGTCTTGAATCCTTCCATGCCGCAGGACCAGGAACAAAACGTCGCTTTGCTGGAAGCACGTATCGAACAGCTGCAGGATACCATCAACGGTATGCGCCAGATGATGCTGGCTCTGCTGCAGGTTAAGCGGTGAACAGCTTTTTCTCACCAGCAAAATAATACGCCCCGACTGGAATATTTGGGGAAAATTCCAGTCGGGGCGCCATTTTTTATTGCGAACTGGGGAAGCTCGCCGACAGCACTGACCAATGGGGATTAGGGATGGAACAGTGCCGCAGAACATCATGTAAAATATTATACGACATATAAGTCTTTGTTATACTGTAATATTTTACAAAAATATTAGGAGCTGATTGTAAAAATATACATTCAGCTCCTTTTTTCTAATCTCACATCTTACTGGGGAAATAACGGATAGGGCAGAACACTGGCATAAAACAGCTGATGACCTAAGAGTTCACCGGCTATAACCAGCAGGAGCGGCAAAAGCAGATTATGTTCTCCAGCCGCCGCAGCCTGACGGTGAAGCATAACAGCCGGAATGAGCTGCCCCACGGCGCAGCGTACTGCCAGCCAGCCCAGGGGCATATTGAGATTCGCCCCCTGGGTAATGGGATAAAATACCGTGACCAAGAGTTCCAGCAGTAATAACAGCTCTGCCATTTGCAGTGCAGGCTTGCAGACATGCCCTTCTGCTTTAACCGCAATGAATGCCGTCAACAGCGGGCCTGCGGCCAAAGCCGTCAGGAAGAAGAACATCATGGGATAAGCCGTATTCCAGGCAGGTCTTGCCGGCAGGGTATAGACCATCGCTGTGGCAATAATGCCCAGAATGCCAGCCACGGAACCGCAGAATCCCAGACAGCGCCGCACTTTCTGCAACTGGGGCAGCGCATAGAGGAACGCCAGCCCCAAGAAGGCCCCCATCAGGAAAATCTCCCGGCTCAGCCACGAATGCGCTAGTCCCAGCAGGGCCCACGGGCCGCCCAACGGGTCGCCTAAATGGGTAGAGGCACCTGCCATGGCCAGTGCCATCAGCACCACTACGATTTTAGAGGTCAAGGAAATCGTCTTTTCCCCAATATGGTTGCTGCGCCCCAAAAGGTACATGGTCACATAAGCACCTACAGCCATCTGGGATAAGGTGGTGAAAATCACCAAGGGCAGTTCGCTAAAGTCCATCATCATTCAGCCCTCCAATCCTGTTTCTGTTCCAACGGCAGTACAAACCGCGTGGCAGGTTTTGTCATATTCACAGGCGGCAGGCCCGGCAGAGTATCTGCATACTGGGCATTTTCGGGGTCGTTTAAGTCAATCACCCGAATGGCCCCCATGGGACAGCTGGCTACGCAGACCGGTTCTTCTCCTTTAGCCAGCCTATCAGCACACATTTCGCATTTCGTCACCTTGCCCAGATTCTTGTCATAGCAAGGCACGTTATAGGGGCAGGCCATGGTGCAGAGCTTGCAGCCAATGCAGCGGTCATTATCGTGACGCACCAGACCATGCTGGTCTTTACTGTAAGCGCCGGCAGGGCAGGCTTTCAGACAGGCCGGGTCATCACAGTGATTGCAGGCCAGGGACACGCCCACCCGCAGCGGCTGGGGCAAATCCTTTTCCTGCATATAGTAAACCTTGCGCCAGTGGACGGAAGCCTCCTGCTGATAGTAGTTCTTGCAGGCATTTTCACAGGCATTGCAGCCAATGCAGAGGCTGGTGTCCACCAAAAAGGCATATCTTTTTCCCATTCTTCTCACTCCTTTCAGGCTTTCGCCAGCGCTACAAAATTATCATGGAAGGCAATGCCCGGTGCTCCTGTAGCTTTTTTACCCATATCGGCTGGCAGGGATTTTAATGTATTGTTGACGTTGAAATCCTTGTCATTGAGCCACATTTCATAAACCACCAGCGTATCAGGGGCCGTAACCTTCGTGAGTTTTGCCTTGAGGGTAATCGCGCCCTGCTCATTGTAGAGTTTCACCATATCGCCGTTCTGCACATGATAGCGCGCTGCCGTTTCCGGGTGCATCTCCACCACTGGCTCGCTGTGAATATCCATCATCCAGTCCAGATTCTGGAACTGGCCGTTGATGCTGAGCTTCCAATGCGGTGACATGAGGCGCAGCGGATATTTCTCCGGCGTCTTCATCTCTTCCGTCCAGACCGGCAGCAGTTCATGGCCTTCGCTGACCGCCGTCTCCGAAGCAAATTCGTATTTGCCCGAAGGTGTCTTGAACTTGCCATCCTGCCAGCCAATTAGTCCCGTAACCGCCTTGCGGGGCCCTTTTTTGAGTTCATCCCAGCTTGTAAGGCCGAACTGCTTCAAAAAGTCCGGGGTAAATTCTGCGGCTACCCAATCTTCTAGTTTGCCTTCTGTTGGGAATGTGCAGCTGCCCGGCTCCAGTTCATTGAGCTTCTTGGACAGCCCCATGGCAATTTCCAAGTCGCTCTTGGCTTCATACTGGGGTTCGATGGCCGGTTCATTGAGGGCACACCAGTAATGCCAGTAGGACACATTAAGCCCCCAAGTTTCAAAGGGCGTGGTTACCGGCAGGACGATATCGCTCATCTGCACGGTGGGATTCATAAAGAGGTCTGCCGTCACCACCAAATCGAGCTTGTCATAAGCCTCTTTGATTTTCTGGGGTTCTGCCGCCTGGGTCAGCGGACTGCGGCAGGCAATCCAGAGCATCTTGATGGGCGGGTCATTGGCGTCGAGGATTTCCTGCGCCGAATTGTTGATGTTGATAATCCTGTCCTTTGTCGTGGTGGTGCCCGCCGGAGCCTTCATGCCCATGACGTTGTACTTGACACCCCAGGTCTGCAGCTGGGCATACTGAGCACCGCCGCCGCTCTTACCGATATTGCCCGTCATAGCCGCCAAAGCATCAATGCTGCGGACATTCTGGCCGCCATTGGTATGACGCTGCATGCCGTAGCCAATCCAGATGCTAGCCGGTTTAGCCGTGCCGTATTCGCGAGCCAGCTGCTCGATGATTTCCTTCTTGACGCCAGTCTTTTCTGCGGCCCAATCCAAGGTAATCTTTTCCCGGACGTATTTGAAAAATTCCTCATAGCCCTTGGCATTGGCGGCCAGCCAGCCGTAATCCACCATATTATTGTCCAGCAGGTATTTGGCGATACCCAAAGCCAAAGCACCGTCAGTGCTGGGCTTAATCTGGATAAACCAATCCGCCTTGGAAGCCGTCTGCGTCAAAATGGGGTCGATGACCACAATCTTGCAGCCCCGCTTCTTGGCCTCCATGACAAGGTGCATGGAGTGAACGGAACACCAGGAAGGATTTGCCCCCCAGATAATCAGATACTTGCTGTTGACCATATCCTCCGGGTCATTATTCCAAATCGTGCCGAAGTCAAAGGTCTGGGCGTCAATCCCCGCTGGCCAGCAGGGCGTACCCGTAGCCCGGGTGGTATGGCCGATGCTGCTCATCATGCCTTCCACACAGTAATTCAGCAGATTGAAGTTGCCAGAGTATTTGTCGAGACAGATAGGCAGGGTATTGCCGTATTCCTTCTTGATGGCCAGAATCTTCTTGGCGATGATGTCATAGGCCTCATCCCAGCTGATGCGCTCCCATTTGCCGCTGCCCCGCTTCGCCTGTTTCATGGGGTACTTGATGCGGTCAGGACTGTAGACGCTGCGGGTATAGGAAAATCCCTTGGCGCAGAGCCGCCCGCGGGTATAGGTATTGGCCTTATCTCCTTCTACGCGCTTCAATACACCGTCTTCCACCGTGGAAAGGATGGAACAGGTATCGTAACAGTTACGCGGGCAGGCGCTATGCACTATCTTGCTCTCCCCCTTGGCTTTGGCCGCCTGAAAGGGCGAACCCGAAAGGTCCAGAGCTGTTCCCAGCCCCAAGGCCGCTCCTGCCGCCAGACTCCCCTTGATAAAGGTACGACGGCTAAACTCTTTCGTGTCAAACTTCATGGCTTACAGCCTCCTTTTCCCACCGCATAAAATGATATATGGCACCGGCCACTTCCCGGCAATACGTGGAAGAACAGCCCTTATCCACCGCCCGCAGATGCGCAAAGACCCAGAGCAGCAGATGCTCCTGCAAAAAACGCCGATACGCTTCCGCCGCCTGCCGCGCCAGTGCCTCGCCCTGATAGCGGCACACCGCTTCCAACAAACAGCTCAAAAAATAAAACTCAAACTGGGCATGGTCATCGGGGATTTTATTCTGCGCGATAAGTTCCAGCCCAGCCTCCCCATAAGCCGCTCGCACCGCCATAGTTTCTTCCTGCATGGGCAGATGCTCCTCATTGCGGTAATAGGACTCCAAGGGCGGTGCCAATAGCTTCTGCGGCCCCACAAACAGCCGGTTAAAATCATGCCGGCCCTCATCATCCACCGGCGGCACCAACGGGCTGATACCCAGCAAAGCGCCAATCCGCACGGCCGCTTCCTGCCCCGCCGACAAATCCCCGGCATAAAACTTCGCCAAAAGCCGGTATATAGCCGCCTTCTGCCGCCACTTCCTCACATCTTCCATAATGTCACCGCCTATATAGCCTAAAACAATATCCTCATTAAAAATTATTATAATACAGATAATACTGATTTATTCTGTAACTTTCGCCAAGGATTCAAACTTATCTTGTAAAAAAATACAACCGCAATGACAGCAAATAAAATGACGGCATTAAGCGGGGCAGTGGAGGACTGACAGCAGCGTAAGCCGTTGGACGTTAAGAAAACATTTTTTGCCCACCAAAAAAGCGGCCTTAAAAGTCAACTGTCTGAGCACAGCGAGTTTTGACTTTTAAGACCGCATATAAAGGCAAAAAATATTTTTAGTCCAACGGATTAGCGCATGGCAGACCTCCACTGCCCCGCGCCTTCCGCCAAGAAATCATATTACATACTATGCCGCACAATCCGCAGCGCCTGACAGGCCACATAGAACCGCACCCGCACATCCGCCTGATTCAGCTCCACGCCCAGCACCGTCTCAATCTTCTTCAAGCGATTGCGCAAAGTATTGGCATGAATAAAGAGCCGTTCTGCCGCCAGCGGCATGGATTCATTTTCCTGAAAGTAAATTTCCAGCGTCTTTAGAAGCTCCGTGCCGTTGGCATCATCATACTCCATCAGCACCCCGAGCGCCTCCTGGGCAAAATCGTCCAATTCCTCCATACGGATATGCGACAACAATTTCAAGACGCCCAATTCATCATAACAGGTAATGCCGTTCTCTGGCTGACGGAAGCGCCCCAAACTAAGCGCCTGCCGTGCCTCCTGAAAACTGCGGCAGATTTCTGACACCGAATAATGCAAGCGGCCAATACCCACGGAGAACGGCGGAATCGTGGGGAAGGCCTCTTTGATACTGGCCATGGCATCGGTCATAATCTCAGCCAGCTCACTCTGATTGCGTGGCGGCGTGCGGTCATCTTCAAAGAGAATCACCAGCTGCATCCGCAAGAGCATCAAAACCGGCTGCACAAAGCGAGCCGATAGCACCCGCATCCATTCCTTATCCAGCTCCGCCAAGAGCTGCTCCTGCCGGTTTCCCTGCAAGGGGCGGTCAAATTCCACCACCACCACATGATGCGGTTTGTCCAACCGCATATTCCAATTTTTGCCTAAGTTAATAACCTCTTCGGAAGAAGCAAAATTATGATAGAGAATATCGTAAAGGAACTGCTCCCTGTGTCTGCGCACCATGGCATTAAGCTCGCCCTCATGCCAGAGCAGGAAGGTCAGTTGCAGGCTAAGCTCCAAGAACAGGCACCAGACCGGTTCCGCCATGCTTTCCTGCGGACAGTCCGCCACCAGCCAGCCCCAAGGCTGCTTATTCTGCTCCAACGGCAAAACCGTCAAGCCCGCAAAGGTCTTTAACTCATTTTTCTGCAGAGCCTGCCGCTTGCGGCGCAGCAAAGAAAGTTTTTCCGCCTGAAACTTCGGCGTCGTGCCCCGCAGTTCCCCCAAATTATCCAACAAGACCATTTCCAGCCCGGTGTAACGCTGTACCACCATCAGCTTGCCGGTGATATCTTCCGCCTGCCAAAGTTCTTCCTTATCTTTTTCCATCTCTATCCTCCCGCCAAAAGCACTTCGGCTGCTTAGCCTTGATAAATTTCAACGAAGGCTGGGTGTAACGCACCAGGGGATAATCCTGCGAGTTCATATATTGCCCATCCATTACACAGAGCCGCAAGGCCTCCACCGGGCAGGCCTCCACACATTGCGGCTGCTTTCCCTCGGCCAGCCGCTCCCGGCACATATCACACTTGCCCACTTTCCCCGTATGGGGCAAAATTCTGGGGGCATGGAAAGGACAGGCTCCTACACAACGGCCACAGCCAATGCACTTGGCGCTGTTATGCAGGACAATGCCATTGCGGCGCTTCTCATAACAGCCAGCTGGACATACCCGCATACATTCCGGTGATGTGCAGTGATTGCAGGACATGGACAAAAAGCCCTGCTCCCGCCTGTCACCCGCCCATTCATCCACATGGCGGAAGGCCCGCGGCAAATCCGGATGCTTGTGCTGACATGCCTTTTCACAAGCCCGGCAGCCCACACACCGGGATAAGTCCACCTGAAAGCCCAACTGCTGCGGCTCCATAATAATCCCCCTTCGTAATATCCTTCCCTATATGATACCACAAAGGCACCGCTTGCACCTGTAAAAATTTGCAGAATAACCGCCAAATATACCTTCCCTAAAGACGCCACCCATGCTATGATAGAAAAAACTTTTCCAGGAGGTCAACAATGATTAAGATACTTTTCGTTTGCCATGGCAATATTTGCCGCTCCACAATGTGCGAGTTTGTCATGAAAGAATTGGTTCGTCAGGCGGGTAAGGAGCAGGAAATCCTCGTGGAATCCAAAGCCTGCCGCACGGATGAAATCGGCAATGACACCCATCCTGGCACCAAGCGTGCCCTGCAGGCTCACGGCATTCCCTTTGCCAAACGAAAAGCCCGCCAGATTCAGCGGGCTGATTATGATGCTTTTGACTATATTATCGCCATGGATGAAGAAAACATGCGCGACCTCCATCGCCTGACCGGCGGCGATCCGCAGGGTAAATGCCATCTGCTCCTGACCTTTGCCGGCGAAGAACGGGAAGTTGCGGACCCATGGTACACCGGCAACTTCGAAGTGACTTATCAGGATGCCGATAAAGGCTGCCGCGCATTGCTGAAACAGCTTACAAGCGGCGGGCCGCAATGACTTCACGCATCTTCTGCAGATTGGCATGGTACTGCTCTGGCATTTTCATAGCCAGACAGGTATAAAGGATATCGCCGATAGCCATATGCACCAGCCGTGAGGCCGCCGCTTCCGAACGGTAATGGACCTCCCGCCCCATGCCCACCAGCGCAATATCGGCATTGCGGGCCAGTTCCGACTGTGCATAGCTCGTGATCGCAATGATTTTCACCCCATTTTGGCGGGCTATGCGCAAGGATTCCAAAATATCCTTGTTCGCGCCCGTATGGGAAACGGCAATCACCACGTCGCGGGCATCCAGTAACGCGGCTGAAGTCACCTGCATATGCACATCATCGAAAGCCTGTACGGCCATGCCAAAACGCAAAAGGCGCGTTTCCATGTCCTGACAGACCGTGGCTGAATTACCAAAACCATAAATGGCCACCCGGCGGGCTGACTGTAAAAGATCCACCGCTGCTGCAATCAGGGAAAAATCCAAAATCTTCAATGTATCTTGCAGACCATCTGTGATATTACGGAAAATCTTACCCGCCACAGCGGCCTCATCATCCGTCTTATTAATGTCCTGATAGGACTGTTCACCTGCCGCCGACAGTTCCGTGGCCAATGCAATCTTCAATCCCTGCAGACCGCTGAATCCCAACTTCTTACAAAAGCGGGAAATCGTAATTTCCGAGTTGGCGGTGTTTTTGGCAATTTCCGCCACTGTCTGCCCCATAATCTCATCCTTATGGCCGGTTATATAATCGGCTATTTTTTTTTCCGATTTTGTCAAATCCTCATAAGCACTGCGTAAAATCGGTAAAACCTGATCCTTCATATTGGTTCCTCTTTTCTAACATCCTTCAGGGATATTATACATGATTTTTCCCTATGTAAAAAGCCTTCCAAATGAAACGGAAGGCTTTTTGTATAATGTCAGATTATCGCTTCGAGAACCAGAACCCCGGCCAGCCCCATCACGGAGATGATTGTCTCCAGCACGCACCAGGTACGCACGGTCTGCTTGACCGTCAAGCCGAAGAATTCCTTAAAGAGCCAGAACCCTGGGTCATTCGGGGGACTGAAAATCAGACTGCCAGCACCTGTAGCCAGCACCATAAGTTCGGGATTCACACCGGTCACGGCCACCACCGGTGCGGCGATGCCCCCTGCAGTCAGGGCAGCTACCGTTGCACTGCCGCAAGCCGTACGAATTACTGCTGCCACCGTCCACGCCAGCAACAGGGGAGATAACTGCGACTTGGCGGCAATCTCACCGATATAATTGCCTACGCCACTGTCGATAAGAATCTGTTTCAGCGCACCACCGCCGCCCACAATCAAGAGAATCATGGCAATGGTCAGTACAGCACTTTCACATATTTTCATGATTTCAGGAATGGACTTGCCCTGCCGCAGGCCAAAGGTGTAAATAGCCGTAGCCACTGCAATGGTCAGCGCCATATCCGGCGTTCCTAAAAAGGTCAGCCACTGATAAATGGCCGAAGCGGGAGCCAATGTCAGCTTGGCGATAGCCGAAGCTGCCATCAATACCACGGGAACCATAGCTGTGAACACCGAAAGGCCAAAGCCCGGCATTTCATTATCAGCAAATACTTTGCTGCTCTGCATGCCCTCAGGCACTTCCGGCTGAATATGCTTCGTGGTATTGGCAAAGACCGGGCCAGCCACGATGGCCGTAGGGATGGCAATGATGGCACCATAGAGCAGTGTCAAACCAATGTCGGCATTGTAAATGATGGAAATGGCCGTAGGACCGGGATGTGGGGGTAAAAAGCCGTGGGTTACGGACAAAGCTGCTGCCATCGGAATGCCCACTTCCAGCAAGGGAATTCTCGCTGCCGTGGCAATGGTAAAGACCAGAGGAATCAGCAACACAAAGCCGATTTCATAGAACAACGCTATGCCGACAATGAAACCGGTCAAAGCTACAGCCCATTTTACCCAACGGCGGCCAAACACATCAATCAGCGTGGTGGCAATGCGCTGGGCACCGCCGCTTTCTGCCATGAGCTTGCCCAGCATGGCGCCGAAAGAAACAACAATAGCCAAGCCCCCCAAGGTTCCCCCCAGACCTTTTTCAATCACGGGGATAATCTGGCCCTCGGGCAGTCCCTCGGCATACCCGACCAGACCAGCAACCAGGAGCAAGGCCAAAAAACTGTTAAGCCTTACCTTCACAATCAGGAAAAACAAAAAGAGAATACCAACTGCCAAAATAATAAGCGGCATAATCATAGACCTCCCTTGTCAAAATTGAATGCGAATTTTAGAAATTTTTCTGCCATTCATGGTGGAACGAGCCTTCTTTATCGATACGCTTAAAGGTGTGTGCTCCAAAATAATCCCGCTGTGCCTGAATCAGATTCGCCCCTAACGGCGTACCGCGCAGGGCATCCATGTATTCCACCGCACAAGCCAGTGCCGGCACCGGAATCCCCAGCTGTACAGCATGGGCCACCGTCTGGCGCAGAGCCGCGAGATTTTCATTGACCTTGCCTGCGAAGAACGTATCCTGCAACAGATTATCCAGCTGCGGATTAGCGGTAAAGGCTGCGGTGATTCGATTCAGGAAGTCTGCCTGAATGATACAACCTGCCCGGAAAATCGCGGCAATCTGCCCCAAATCCAACTGCCAGCCATAATGCACATCTGCGGAACGGTAAAGATCAAACCCCTGTGCATAAGCGGCAATCTTGCCCAAGTACAGACTCTGCCGCACCATTTCCACAAAATCACCATCTAGCTTAGTCTCCGCACAGGCAGGCTGAATGATTCTGCCCAATTCCTGCCGCTCCGATAACAGATTAGACATCACCCGCGCATTGCAGGCCGCCGTAATCAGAGAAGTATTCACCCCCTGCCGCAAAGCCTCGATACTGGTCCAGCGGCCTGTGCCTTTCTGCCCGGCGCTATCCACAATCTTATCCAGCAATTGTCCGCCTGACTCATCATCTTCAGCAAAGATATCTGCCGTAATACCAATCAGGAAACTTCTGAGTTCTCCCTGATTCCACTGATGAAAGATTTCGGCAATCTGCCTGTTGCGATACCCCCCAGCATATTTCAATAGCAGATAAGCTTCGGCAATCAACTGCATATCCGCATATTCAATGCCGTTATGCACCATCTTCACATAATGCCCGGCTCCATCCGGACCGATATAACTGCAGCAGGGCTGACCATCTGCCTTAGCCGCTACAGCCTCATAGACCGGCCGTACAAATTCATAAGCTTCCTTATCTCCCCCTGGCATGATGCACGGCCCCTTGCGAGCGCCATTTTCCCCGCCGGAAATTCCCACCCCGAAATAATGGATACCGGCCTGTTGGAGCTTTGCTTGTCGCCGCCGGGTATCCCCAAAGTAAGAATTCCCCCCATCGAGAATAATATCCCCCGGCTCCAAAAGTGGCGTGAGCTGCTCAATCATGGAATCCACCGGTTCCCCTGCCATAATCAACAACATAATGCGGCGAGGTTTCTGCAGGGAATCCACAAACTCCTGCAGATTGAAAAACCCATGCATATGCTTATGTGGATGCTCCCGCAACACTTTTTCTGTCAAATCTGGCGTGTAATTGTAACAGGCTACGTCAAAGCCATGGTCAGCCATATTGAGGGCCAGATTACTGCCCATCACGGCCATCCCCACCATGCCGATATCCATTTTCTTTTCCATTATCCTGCCTCCTTATGCCTGCGCCTGTTGGAACGCTGCGATAGCCGCAAGTTCCGGCTGCAATTTCCAATACAACTGGTCATAAATCCGATAAAGTTCCTGATAAACTTTTACATCATCCTTATCCGGACGAATAATCCGCTTGGGTTTGACCAAATCTCTGGTCGCGCCGATACCCGCCAGTTCATGACTGGCAATAAAGCCCAGCACCGCCGCCCCAAAAGCTGCACCTTCGCTGTTGTCGGGCAAAATCAGTTCTTCATTGAGTACATTGGCCAGAATCTGCAGCCATAGTTCTGACTTTGTGAAACTGCCGCTAACCCGAATATCCTTGATTTCCCCAAAATCCCGCAATGCCAGCATTACCGCGTTCATGCTGTAAGCAATCCCCTCCATGCAGGCACGAATCATATGGGAACGGCTGTGATTCAGGGACAGTCCAAAAAACATCCCCCGAAGTTCTGAATTCCAATAAGGCGCGCGTTCTCCGGTAAAGCTTGGCAGCATGATGAGGCCTTCCGCTCCAGCCGCCACATGCGCTGCCTTCATGGTCATGAGGTCATAACCATCCACATCGAGATTTTCCAGATGATGAGGCGTATAGTGACAAACCTTGTCCCGCACCCAACGCAGAATCATACCGCCATTATTGATAGCTCCACCGGCTACCCACATATCGTCCACGAGATTATAACACCATGTACGCATCTTCTTATCCGTCAGTGGTTTTTCCGTCAGCATCCGCAGAGCGCCACTGGTGCCGATTGTCGCACTGAGCTGCCCCGGCTGTACGGCCCCAATGCCCACATTGACCAGTACACCGTCCGTCGCGCCGATAACCACCGGCAGGCCTGCAGGCAATCCCATAGCTTGAGCTGCACCATCCTGCAATTTCTCCATATGTGTCGTAGATACAACTGGCGGCAGCTGTGCCTTTTTTAGCCCTGCATAGTCGAGTATTTCATCATCCCAATCCATCTTCACTTCGTTGTATAAACCACTGGTACTGGCTGCCGAATGATCAATGAGCCATTTACCTGTCAGCCCATAGAAGATATAATCCTTCAACGAACCCACATAGCGCATCTGCCTAAACAAATCCGGATGATTCTTGCGCAGCCAAAGCACTTTAGCCAGCGGATAAGAGGCATGGATTGGGCAGCCGGTCTTCTCATAAAAACGGTGGCATAAGTCTTCATCTGTTTTCATTTCCCGCACGATTTCCGCACTGCGGCTATCTGCCCAGGTCTGCATATCCATCAGCGGCTGATAGTTCGCGTCCAATCCGGCAAAACTATGCATGACCGTACTCAACGAAATACCTGCCAGCTGACGGCTCTTGTATCTCAAGTCAGCTGCGGCCTTGCCAACTACCTCCTGCACTGCTGAAAAAATCTGCGCCGGATTTTCCTCAGCCCAATTCGGGTGCGGCGTAAGCAACGGATAAAAGGCTTCTGCTGCCGCTACCTTTCTGCCGGTAATATCATAGGCAATAGCACGAACCCCGGTGGTTCCCACATCAATGCCAATCCAAACGGATTCCTGACGATATTGAATATTCACTATCATCACTCCTTATATAAAATGTTATACATCTTTCATTCACAAAGTCATTATAACATGCCCTCCTGTTATTTGCAATAACAAAAACAATATCATATATTATTTTTGTTATTTTTATATCATTGCAAGATGTAAAAAAGACTGCTTTTTGTTAGCAGCCTTTCATGACTTATGCAATTACAAACGGCTTTGAAACAGTTTTTCCAACGGCTTGATAGCACCATAGAAGGCCAGAATATTCACGGCCCCCTCAGCCAAAAGTCCCGGGGCTGAAGCGAGTCCTGCGGCCAGACTGTCATAGAGCACCGCCCCGAAGGCCGTATACCCGGCCGCCATCACCAGGCAGGCCAGCACGAGCGCCAACAGCGTGCGGGGAGATTTTATAAAATCCTCATTTGACATGTCAGATACGTGCAGGAACGTTTCAGCCATGGCCCATTTGATGATGAGGGTCGGCCCTATCCACAGGGGGAATCCTCCCATAAAATCCGCCAGCATGGAACCGGCACAGGCAGCCACCAAGGCTTCCCGCCGCCCTGCCAGGCAGACCATCACAAAGATGGCCGCATCTCCCAAATGGGCATAGCCCAAAGGAATGGGAATCTTGGGCACAAACGTCAATAAGAACACCACAGCCGTCATGGCCGCCGTAAGACTAATCTCTCGCGCCGTCCAGCGGCTTTTTTCTACATTCAAAGTATGCATAAAACTCCTCCTTTTGCTCAATATGGACACATTGTAGCACTTTTTCTCACCCAGTTCAATACTAGGTGTAATATTTTTTCCGTTATATAGAAACAATTATCCATTTTTATCCTTGACTTTTCTTATATACACTTGTAACATTGTAAACATCATAGAGGAAAGGATTTGGTCTTATGTATTATCTGGAAAAACTAAGTGCTCTTATCTCCAAGTACATGGCGGTACTGGTTATCGCCATCGCGGCCATTGCCCTGATTGAACCCATGAGCTTCAAATGGGCAGCCCCGAACATCACCATGCTGCTGGGCATCGTCATGTTCGGCATGGGCATGACCTTAAAGCTTGCAGATTTCAAGCTGGTGTTCCAACGGCCTCGGGATGTATTCATTGGCGCGCTGGCTCAGTTCACCATTATGCCCCTGCTGGCTTATTTTCTGGCTACAGCTTTCGGCCTGCCACCTGAGCTTGCCGCTGGTGTAATCCTCGTCGGCACCTGCCCCGGAGGCACCTCTTCTAATGTCATGACGTACCTGGCCCGCGGGGATGTGGCGCTGTCGGTATCCATGACGATGACCACCACCGTACTGGCTCCGATTGTCACCCCGCTCCTGACCTGGTGGCTGGCAGGCGCCTGGGTGGAAATCTCCCTGGCGGCCATGATGATGTCCATTGTACAGGTGGTCATTCTGCCCATCGTCGCAGGGCTTATCATCAATTCCTTCTTTGAGGCGCAGGTACAAAAAGTCGTCAAAGTCCTGCCACTGGTTTCCGTTATCGCCATTGTGCTGATTGTCGGCGGCGTAGTTGCCGTAAGCTCTCAGAAAATCATGGAAACCGGTCTCTTGATTATGGCTGTTGTTATGTGCCATAACCTTTTGGGCTACGGCACCGGCTTTTTGCTGGCAAAGGCCCTTCATATGGATATTGCCAAAGCCAAGGCTATCTCCATTGAAGTCGGCATGCAAAATTCCGGCTTAGCGACTAGCCTAGCCATGCTCCACTTCGGCCCTGCCGCTGCCATCCCCGGCGCCATCTTCAGCGTTTGGCACAACATCTCCGGCTCACTTGCAGCCAATTATCTGTCCAGTAAAATGAACAAAGAAGAACTGCCGGAAGTGCAGACCGCAAAATAGTTCAACAAAGAAAAAGCTGTTGCGCAAAAATGTGCAACAGCTTTTTTGTCATAAAAATATATCAGCCCACTGCGAGTTTATTGGTCTTTTTCAGGAATTTTGCTGGAATGGGCTGTTCCAGCTTCCACACGATATTGATAGGCTTTTCGCCTTCATGGCTTACGTAATTCGCCCGCCCCAAATAGGTATAGGCCGCGGCGCCGCCAGTCAGATTGTCCTTCTTAAACTCCCTCACGAACAAAAGGATGTTACTGCCCTGTTCCTGATGATGAAGATAACGTTGCCCCGTAGGCGATTCCACCGTCGTTACGCTCTGACTCTGCCAATGAAACAGCCATTCATTGAGTGAATAATCATCATACATGGTCGTGGGCGAATATTCCTTATCCGCCTTGTTCAAGGTTACAAAAAACAAATCTGTTTGCTTGTCCTCCAACCACTTAACCCCCTCACGCACAGTATTTGGCTTGTCAAAATCCATCGCTACCAATATCTGGTCACGGGTATAAGTGCAATGCAAATCCAACGGGCAGGCAAAGCCAATATCCACCGATTCATCAATAAAGTCAATGCCATCCAGTTGATAACGCAAAAGCTCCTGCATTTCGGCTAAAATATGGGGACTATTCGCCAACGCTGCAAGATTATCCCGCACGTTCCCGGCCTGCCAATCACTTGCATATTCGCCCCATACCGTTACGTAAAACATCTGTAGCATCCGTGCTTCTAACAAGGAAAGACAGTCAAAATCCGTCTCCGCCAAGCGGGGCAACAAGTTCAGCAAAAATTTTATCCACCGCTGGGAATCTGCCACGGCGAGCTTCTGAAAGACGATACTCAGATTTACCTGCTCTTCCAATGGTTCCGGCTCAAAATCAGCCTGTACGCCCGCCCGCACACACATGCGGGTAAAACTTTGCCAACTCTTTTGCCGGTAAAGCTGACGCGGGTCCATGTGATGGTAGTGCAAAAAATTTGCCAGCGTCAAGGTCAACCCACTATCATCGGCAAAGCTGGCAATATGTCCAGCTATCCCCCGCAGGGTATCATAAGCCCCTTTGATGTTATCCAGAATATACTTAGCCGCTTGTTTTTCCAACTGAATATAGCATCCCTTTGGTGCAGAGACGAAGCCATTTTCCACTTCCTGCTGTACACTATGAGAAGTATTGCCTAAAAGCGCCGCAAATTTGTGCGTAAAACTGTATTTTTTGTTGGCCTGCCCGATAAAATCCAGTACGGTCAAACATTCCTTATCCGGCGAAAGGCGCAATCCACGCCCCAACTGCTGCAAAAAGATGGTCAGGGATTCCGTCGGGCGCAGAAAGAGTACCGTATTGATTTCTGGAATATCTACCCCTTCGTTATAAATATCCACAACAAAGATAAAGGTCAGCTTCCCTTGCGCCAACCGCTTTCGTGCGCTATCCCTATCAGCCTGGGGAGATTGCCCCGTAAGGCACAAGGACGGAATCCCCATCTGATTGAAATAGTCACTCATAAAGCTGGCATGTTCGACGCTGACACAAAAGCCCAGCCCCTTTACTGCCAGTACATCCGTCACATAGCGCTGCAACGAGTTGACGATTAAATCCGCCCGCCGTTCTGCTACCTTACCGCTGAGGCTGTACACATTGCTAAGTGCCTGCTTATCGTAACCACCTGCCGTCCATTTTACATCCGTCAAATCCACATTATCGGTAACACCAAAATACTGGAAAGGACACAAGAGCTTCCGCTCGATGGCCTCCGGCAACCGGATTTCTGCTGCAATCCTATCCCCGAAGTAAGGCAGAACACTTTTTCCATCCAATCGTTCCGGCGTGGCTGTAAGCCCCAACAAAATCTTGGGCCGGTAATAATTCAGCAGCTTCTGGTAACTGTCAGCCGGGCCATGATGAATTTCATCCACCACGATAAAATCGTAAAAGTCAGGACTGGTCTTCGTGGTAAAATCCTGCGAATTAAAGGTTTGGATGGAGATAAAGAGCTGGTCAATAGCCTTTGGCGTATACTGGCCCACAAAAAGTTCACCAAAATTATTGTCCTTCAGCACTGCCTGAAATGTAGAAAGGCTTTGCTTCAAAATCTCCTGCCGATGTGCCACAAAGAGCAGCCGATTCGGCCGCCCAGAATTCTCCCTGCAAAAGCGGGCATAATCAAAGGCGGCAATAACCGTCTTGCCCGTACCAGTGGCAGCCACTAAGAGATTGCGATATAACCCCCGCACAGCCCGCTCTGCCGCCAGTTTATCCAGTATTTCCTGCTGATAAGAATAGGGCCGCACATCCAACGTATAGCGGGTGGTATTGCCCTCCTTAAAGTATTTCTCATCACGCAAAGCCCGATACAGGCGCAGTTCCTCAGCCTCTGTATAGATTTCAAACTCCCGGCTTTCCCAATAGCTGGCAAACGTAGCCGCAATCTTCGCCAAAGTCTCCGGCTGGTCCTGCGCCGTAATTTTTACGTTCCACTCCAAGCCGCTGGACATGGCCGCCTGCGAAAGATTGGATGAACCGATATAAGCCGTCGTGTACCCCGTATCCCGATAAAACACATACGCCTTGGCATGCAGCCGCGTACGCTGGGTATCGTAACTGACTTTGATTTCTGTATTTAACAATTTGCTGAGCTCTTTGATTGCCTTGACATCCGTAGCCCCCATGTAGGAAGTGGTGATAATCCGCAACTTGCCGCCGTTTTGGGTGAAGTGTTGCAACTCCTCCATCAGCAGCCGCAAGCCACTCCACTTAATAAAGGACACCAACATGTCAATGCGATTGCAACTGGCAATTTCCTTTTTCAGCTCCGTATACATCTGCGGCTCATGGACAGCCCCGGTAAACAGACTGGATTGCGCCAGCGAAGTCTCCGGCCGGTCAACTTTATCCTTTCCCCTAGCCCCCAAAGCCAGAATGCTATCCTGCCGGTCATATAATGCCAACAGTTGCTGTCCTGTCTCCTCCACCTTCATGGCAGAAAAATCCTGTTCCTGCGTTTTCTCCTGAACCGTAGCGATAATTTCATTCACCAGAGACACCTGGCTCGCAATATCTTCGCTATTATCCCGCACCGACTTTAAGCCCCGCTCGACTACAGCCGCCACATACTGCGCTAAAATCTTAGCCGCCTCTGCCTTATCAATAGCAGCCAGTTCTTTATATTTATGCGGTAACGCAGCCAGCTCATCTGACAATGAATCGCTGACTACTTTTTCATACAAGCCATCTTTCAGCATAATGTTCCATCCTTCTGTCATTTGTCCTACGCAATTCTCACTGCTAATTATACGCCTTTTCATTTGTCAAATCCTCCCCACTGGCGGTATAATGAAGGAAACTATCTTCAGAAAGGGGCTGAATCCATGGCCCGGCGCGATATCGACCTGAACCGCTGCCTGTTTCACTATACCAACATCACCTGCAACCGCTGTCAGGGAATCTGTCCCCAAGGGGCAATCCATAACCGGGAAATCGACCGTGAAAAATGTGATAACTGCGGTCTTTGCACCGCGGTCTGTCCCACAGGAGCCATCACCAGCGATACGGACTATGACAACTGTCTTACCGCAGCGCAAAAGCTCGCCCCGCAGGTTCTTATGTGCCGGAAAGTTTCGCCTCATGCCATGGCCTGTCTGGGAGCCTTGAACCGCCGTTTGCTTTGGGCACTGGCAGAAAAGCAGCCTCTGGCCATGGACACCAGCCGCTGCGCGCAGTGCAAGCCTGCCGTGCAGAATTGGCTGGCGCAGGAAATCGCCGCCTGCAATCAGGCTCTGCAGGAAGCAGGCAAAGCAACCATCAAACTGGTTCATGTGAAGGATTCTGCCCCAGCGCCGCAGGCAGTGGCCCGCCGTTCCTTCTTCCGCTCCCTCTTTCATGCCGCCTCGGACACCGCCGCAGAAATCGCTCAGGCTCAGACGGAACGCCAGTATGCCTTTGATGGAACCATCTGGCTGGACAAGCAGGACACTTCTCCCTGCCAGCTCTTTCCCGGTCTGGAGCTTACAGCATCCTGCACGGCCTGCGGCCTTTGCACCATGCTCTGCCCGGAAAAGGCTCTGGTTATCAGCGACAGCGAAGGGGGCAAAAAGCTCCATTTCAATCCCATCAAATGCACCGCCTGCGGTCTTTGTGTCAACAACTGTCCGCAAAGCATTCTAAAGCTGCAGCCCAGCTTTGCGGGGCAGACAGAATTTTCCCTGCAGGAGGAAACTCCTCCTGCTCCACCTGCTGACAGCAGTTTTACCCTGCAGCGGGGCTGATTAACGGATTACATCCCGGAAAGGAGGCTATGTATGTTTTTACAGGATAATTATCAGGTCACCCGTCATATCTGTCCCCGCAACTGCTACGATTCCTGTCCCATGCTGGCCTTTACCCGTGGCGGGAAAATCGAATACATCAAAGGTGACAAGCAGGACGGCGCTTCCGAGCGTCTCTGCAGCAAGCAGGCGGAAATTCTCGCCTCAGTCTACCATCCGCAGCGCCTGCTCTATCCCCAACGGCAAATCGTCCGCGGTTCCGGGAACTGGCAGCGGATTTCCTGGGAAGAGGCGATTGATACCATTGCCCGAAAGATTCTGGAACTAAAGGATCGCTATCACTCTGCCCTGCCCCTGTGCCTCAACAAGTATTCCGGCAATTTTAGCCTGCTGCACTATGCCATAGAGGGAATGTTCAACAGTCTGGGGCCCACCACCCAAACCACCGGCACGCCTTGTTTTTCTTCCGGACTGGACGCCCAGAAGCTGGACTTTGGCGCCAATGAAACCGCCGATATCCGTCAGCTGCTCGAAGCAAAACTGATTATCCTCTGGGGCATAAATCCTGCATGGACCTCCGTCCATTCCATGCCCTTCATCTACGCTGCCAAAGAACGGGGCGCCAAGGTGGTAGTCATTGACCCAGTGTACACAGAAACCGCCCGCAAGGCAGACTATTTTATCGAACTGCGCCCCGGCGGCGACGCCGCGCTGGCCCTTTTACTGCTCAAAAAGCTGGCCGCCTACAATAAACTATCCTATAACAAGGACAACCTCACCGGCGCCAAGGAATTGCTGGCCGCCATCGCAAAAACTCCTGCACGCCCCTTGTTAAAAGCCACAGGCCAGCCAGCAGCAGTCATTGATTTTTTGGCAGAACTCATCCTGCAAAACCGCCCCATGCATATCTGGTGCGGCTATGGCCTTCAACGCCATATTCAGGGTGGTCTGACCATCCGCCTCATCGATGCCCTCTCCATGCTCACCGGCAATATCGGCATTTCCGGTGGCGGGGTGAACTTTGCCGACATGGGCATGGATATTTTCCCCTACCACATTATGCAAAAGCGGTCAGACACCCGTTTTATCAATATCAATAACTTCGCCCATGGCTTGCATAATCTGAATGCTCCACCGGTAAAACTGCTCTGGATTGCCTGTCGTAACCCGCTTCGTCAGGATGCGGGCTTGACGGAGCTAAAAGAACTTTGGCCCCAGCTGGAACTTGTGGTGGCCGCCGACAAGATTATGACCCACTCTACGCAGATGGCTGACATTGTTCTGCCCGTGACCACAGAATTTGAAGAACTGGATGTCTACGGCGGTTATTTCCGCCACCGTATCAGCATTAACGAACCTGCCATTCCCCCGCGTGGAGAAGCCAAAAGCGATTTGGAAATCGCCCGTCTGCTGACCCGCCGCTTGAATGAACTGGCTCCGGGCACAAGCACCTTTCCCGCTCAGCTTACCGATGAGGAATTTCTCGACGCAGAATTTACCCCGGAAGTCTGTCAGGCTCTGCATATCAAAAAATGGCAGGACCTATATAGCGGCCCCGTACGCTTCCGCTACCAGTCCTTCCCCTGGGCCGGAGGAAAATTTGCCACGGATGATGGCAAATTCCACTGCTGCAGCCTGCCGGATAATTTTTCCCAGCTGCTCCCCAGCGAGAAATACCCCTTCCATTTCCTCACCCCCCATTCGCAGGAACATATCAATGGCCAAAGCTATCCCCAGCAGCACAAGCTGCCGGAATATCCTCTGGTCTATATCCATCCCGCTGTGGGGCAGGCGCTTCACCTGCAGGACAAACATCCTGCCATTGTCTGGAATGAACAGGGCGAAGTGCCTGTCAGTGTCCAGTTCCGCGAAGACCTGTCGCCGGATATCATCCTGAGTATTCAGGGCGCCAGTCAAAAAGGAGGGCTTAACCTCCTCAATGCCGGAGTGCCCACGGATTTAGGGATTTTGACCACGGCCGCCTCCGGGCTGGCCTTCTATGATGTATTCGTCAATATCAGACCAAAATAAAAGCCACGCATAAAAGGCCGGTATAACTTTTTCCTTCACTTAGAAGCTGCGCTTCAAACGTTACGGAAAAAGTCATACCGGCCTTTTCAAGTTACTGTATATTATTTGTTCTGATACTTAAACCCAATCCACAAGCACAAAAGCCAAGCAGGCAAAATGTAGACTGCCAAATCCATGCCTTCAATCTGGGTCATAAGCCCCCAGATGCTCAGCAGGAAGGCTATGCAGAGATAATTAACAAAGGGATACAGGGGCGATTTGAACTTCGTCGCCTTCCCTGTTGCCAGGCAATGAGCCCGGAATTTCAGATGCGTGATGACAATGGTCAGCCAGCTGATGGTGGCCGCGATGGTGGCAATGGACATCAAGAGCATGAAAATCTTTCCGGGAAAGAAGTAGTTCAAAGCTACGCAGATAAGCGTTATGCCCGAAGAAACAAGGATGCCCCGCACCGGCACACCGTGGCTGGAAAGCTTGCCCAAGAATTTCGGTGCTTCATTCTTGGCCGCCAAACCGTAGAGCATGCGGCTGTTGCTGTAGATGGCGGAATTATAAACCGATACCGCCGCCGTCAGCACCACGAAGTTCAGAATATGTGCCGCCGCCGGAATCCCCACGCTCATGAAAATCTGCACAAAGGGGCTGGCCTCCATGCCTACTTCCTTCCAAGGCCAAAGGGCCATCAGCACCGCCATGGTGCCCACATAGAAAATCAGGATACGCCAGATAACCTGATTGATGGCCTGGGGAATGGTCTTGTCGGGATTTTCCGCTTCCCCGGCAGTGATACCGATAAGCTCGATACCGCCAAAGGAGAACATGACCACTGCGATGGCCAGCGCCAAGCCCCATACACCATTGGGCAGGAAACCGCCATAAGACCAAAGATTGCTGAGATTATCCGGGAAGGGCTGCGGACTTCCCACCAGAATGTACAGCCCCAGCACAATCATCAGCACAATGGCGGTGATTTTGATAAGCGCCATCCAAAATTCGGTTTCGCCATAAAGCCGCACATTGATGAGGTTCAGCGCCGTAATGGCCACCAGACAGATAAGCGCCGCAATCCACTGCGGCAAATCCGGGAACCAGAACTGCATATAGATGCCCACGGCCGTAAGTTCCGCCATGGATACCAGCACATAGTTAAACCAATAATTCCAGCCGGACATAAAGCCCGGGAACTTGCCCCAATATTTTGTCGCGTAGTGGCTGAAAGAACCTGATACCGGCTCATCCACCGCCATTTCCCCAAGCATGCGCATGATGAAGAAAATCATAATGCCGCCGATTAAATAAGCCAGCATAACGGCAGGCCCCGCCAGAGCAATGGTGGATGCCGAACCGTAGAACAGCCCGGTGCCAATGGCTCCGCCCAAGGCAATCATCTGCAGGTGGCGGTTCTTTAGCCCCCGCTTTAACTTACCATTCTCGTTCATAAAATTATTCCCCTTCTAAAAATAAAAGTACCTGCCTATTATACCATTTCAGGCAGGTACCTTACAATATTACAGTACTATAAAATATGTTCTCTTACTTACCCAGACCATAGTAATGCAACAGCGATTGGGTTCCCTTATTTCCCTCGCCCAGCCGTTCCATCTGCCGCACCTGGCTCAAAACCTGGCCCAATACCGGCAGAGCCACACCATAAGCCGCCGAAGTTTCCGTGCCGATGGCCAAGTCCTTGCCGAAGTGCTTCATCATAAAGCCCGGCTCAAAGTCACCATCTAAGCCGCGGCGCACAACATTGCTCATCTGGAAGCTGCCTGCAGCTCCTGCAGAAATAGCCTGATATGTTTTCTCCAAATCGATACCAGAAGCTTTCGCATAAGCATAGGCTTCGCAGGCGCCTGCCAAGGCACCAGCAATGGCAATCTGATTGCAGGCCTTGGCCTTTTGCCCGGCTCCAGCCGTCCCCATATAGACCAGATTCGTCCCCATGGCGGAGAACACCGGCCGCAGGGCTTCAAAATCATTTTCCTCGCCGCCCACCAAGATGGAAAGCGTGGCATTCTTCGCCCCGACATCCCCGCCGGTCACTGGCGCATCCACGGCAAAAATACCCTTTTCCTTCGCGCAGGCAAATATCTTTTCCGCTAAAATCGGTGAAGACGTAGTCATATCCACCACATAAGCCCCGGCCTTGGCATTGGCCAGAATGCCGTCATCCCCCAGATAAACTTCCTCCACATCCTTGGGATAGCCCACAATGGTAATCACCACATCCTGCCCCTTGGCGCAGGCACCGGGACTGTCACACCACTTAGCCCCCTTGCCCAGCAATTCTTCCGCCTTAGCCTTCGTGCGGTTGTAAACGCTAACCTTGAACCCCGCATCCATCAAATGCCCAGCCATAGCCGCGCCCATAATGCCCGTACCAATAAAGCCGATATTCTTGATGCCCATTACGTTCAACCTCCTGAATGTCACTATAACTATGAACACTAAGAAATTCGCTATACTTGTCTCGTTCTCCTGCAAAGCACCTCATCCGCCCCTTACGGGGCACTATCCAGGGAGTCCACTGGACTCCCGCGACTTTGTCGCCCCCTCAAGGGGAAGGCTTATAATGCAAACCAACATACTGCGAAAGACCCTCTCCAGTGCCGTTGCCTATCTTTTTAACGCCGGCAATGGCAACTGCGCCAACAGCACCGCGATAAACACCAGCACGCACCCCAAAATCTCGCGCCCATTCATCACTTCCCCCAGCACCGCCCAGCCAGCGATTACCGCAAACACCGACTCCAAACTCATCAAGAGTGTGGCAATGGTGGGGTCTGTGTACTTCTGCCCCAAAATCTGCAGGGTGTAGGCAATGCCGCTGGAAATCACGCCCGCAAACAGCAGCGGATAGCGGGCCGCCCAAAGGCTTTCCAAGCTAGGCGCTTCAAAACCGCCCACCAACCCGCTGGCAAACACAAAGGCCACCGCAAACTGCACCCAGGACAGTTTTATGCCATCAGCCTTGCGCTTCATGAAATAATCAATAACCCAGATATGCAGGGAGAAAAACACCGCGCAGCACAAAGTCAGAAAATCTCCATAGCCCACGCTAAGCTCCTCATTGACGCAGAGGAAATAAAAGCCCACAATGGCCAGCAGCACACAAAAGGCCAGAACCTTTGGAATACGCTGCCCCACCACGCGCCCCATCAGCGGCACCATAATGATATAGAGCGCCGTGATAAAGCCCGCCTTCCCTGCCGTGGTATAACAGATACCCACCTGCTGCAGAGCATCGGCCACGCCCAAAGTCAGGCCGCAATATAAGCCGCCCCAAAGGGTAACTCTGTCCGGTGCAAACTTTTCCCCAAGGCTGGCCTGCGGATTTTTCCGTGCCTGCACGCTGAAGAAAAAAATCACCGGGATAAGCGCCAGCATGGCCAGCACATAGCGCGCCGCGCAAAAGGTAAAGGGGCCGATATAATCCATGCCCGCACTCTGGGCCACAAAGCCCCCGCCCCAAATCATAGCAGTGAGCAAGAGCATCACATTGCCCCTGACTTTATCGCTCACAAAATTCCTCCTCCCAAACCAATTACTTCCATTATAACGCCGGCTGACAATTTTTGCCAAAAAAAGCTTGCATTATTTCGCCAAAAACGGTAAAATACTATCATGTGTCAATGCACATATCAATTGTGAAATGAATCCATTCAGCATCAACCCTAGTTTGTATGGATTTCACTAAACAGTAAGTCGGATTGTTCCGGAGGTGAAACCAAAATGGCAGTACCAAAGAGAAAAATGTCCAAGGCCCGCCGCGATCAGCGCCGTGCTAATTGGAAGTTAGAAGCACCGGGCTTTGTTTCCTGCCCGCAGTGCCACGAACCGAAAATGCCTCATCATGTATGCCCCGAATGTGGCTACTATGACGGCAAAGAAGTGGTTGCCGCTGCTGAATAAGCAGTACCTCTTAACCGGATAATCTTGCGATTATCCGGTTATTTTATTTTTATCCAGGAGTGTGTGTATGGTTAAATCATTTAAGTCAATTTCCCTCGTGCGCAGCGCCCGCTTAGACCAGGGCCTGTCCTGCAGCCGCCTGGCTATCATGTGCGGTATGCGTCCTTCCCTGATTATCGAATTCGAACAAGGCAAACGCCCCATTTGCCGCGAAACTTACAATAAGATTCTGGCTACTCTCGGCCGTCTCGATATTGCCACCGTATAAGAAAAAACCTTCCCAAACATCGGGAAGGTTTTTTCTTATGCTATTATGACTGCGCGATAATCTCATTGGCCACATGTTCGGCGTTCGTGCCGATAACGACCTGTACCGCATTGCCCGTAGCAAAGGCGCCGCGTACGCCGTTAACCTTTTTGACGCGCTCCAAATCCATCTTGTTGACGTCTTTAACCGTGCAGCGCAAGCGGGTCGCACAGTTGGAGATTTCCTCCAGATTTTCCTTGCCGCCCAAGGCTGCCAGCACCTGCTCAGAGAGTTCACTCATCGTGACTTTCTCGCTGCTGACAGGCATATCCTCATCATAGCGGCCGATGGTCGGAATATCGAACTGGCGGATAGCCCAGCTGAAAATGCCATAGTAGAGCGCAAATACGCCTACGCCAATGACCAGAATCATTTCCGGCTTGGTGGCCAGTCCCCAGTCAATTACATAATCGATAAAACCTGCCGAGAAACCGAAGCCGTCCAGCACACCGAAGGAATACGTAACGGCCAGACACAGGCCCGTCAGTACCGCATGTACAGCATAGAGTGCCGGAGCCAGGAACATGAACATGAACTCGATGGGTTCCGTGATACCGGTCAGGAAAGCCGTGAAGGCTACAGAAGCCAGCATACCGCCGATTTTAGCACGGTTCTCCGGCTTTGCAGCATGATACATGGCCAGAGCCACAGCCGGCATACCGAACATCATCATCGGGAAGAAGCCTGCCATGAACATACCTGCCGTGGGGTCGCCCGCAAAGAAGCGGTTGAGGTCACCGGTAGCCACAGCCCCGGTCACCGGATTGGTGTACTCACCAAACACGAACCAGATGAAACTGTTAAGGATGTGGTGCAGGCCCACCGGAATCAGCAGGCGGTTGAGCACACCATAGACGAAGGTGCCCAGTGCACCAGCGCCGATAATCCATTCACCCACTGCATGGATAAAGGTCTGGCACGGGCCCCAGATTACGCCAAAGATGGCGGCAAGAATAATGGATACTGCTGCCGTCACAATCAGTACGAAACGGCGGCCGCCGAAGAAGCCCAGATATTCGGGCAGTTTCGTCGTATGATAGCGGTTGTAGAGGATACCGGCTTCAATACCGCTGACGATACCGGCCAGAACACTCATGTTCAGCGTTTCGTCAATGGTCTTGAGAGCCGAGGTCAGAATCAGATAACCGATGGCACCGGCCAGACCTGCCGCACCGTTGTTGTCCTTAGCCAGACCCACACCGATACCGATAGAAAAGATAAGCGCCAGATTATCAAAGACCGCTCCACCGGCCTTGGTGATAAACGGGATGTTCAGCACATCCGGCGCACCGAGACGCAGCAGCAAAGCCGCTGCCGGCAGAACCGCGATAGGCAGCATCAAGGCCTTGCCAATGCTTTGCAGCTTGGTAAACCAATTGCTCATAATATCACTCCTTATAGTGAAAATAAATGCGAGGCAGTTAATACTGCCTCGCTCATTTTAGCACAATTATCTAAATATTACAATGCTAATACAAAATACGTTTCAATGTTTCCCAGTCAGGGACACTGGCGGCCTGTTTGATTTTTGCCAGCTTCTCTTTATCGGCCGCAGGCAGGCTGTAGCCATCAAGTTCGCCAATCATATACTGCAAACTGTCGTAGTCAAAGCTCTGCACCACTTCAGCCATGGCCTCCCATGCTTCCGCCAGTTCCGCTTCATCGATGGCCGCTTTTTCACCATCCGGCTTCTCTGCTGCCAGCAAAGGCGATAAGCTCACGGCAAAGCTCCGGTAAAGTTCCAAAAGCGGCAAAGTGTTGGTTTTGATTTCCTCACAGTAACAATTATTGCCTGCATCCTCCAGACGACGAGCCTTCTCGGACAGTTCCCCGGCCCCCACCACCCGGGCCGTACTCTTCAGCGCATGGACCTTAGTGGTATAGTTATCCCAATCCCGTTCATCATAGAAGCGCTGAATTTCCTGCGCACCGCTTTCGATGGACTGGGCAAAAACCGTCAGGGCATCCATATAATCTGCCAGGGAACCGCAATGGTGAATCCCCGCCTGAACATCCAAGCCCTGCACCTTCTCCAGCCAGGGAGGAATTTCCTCTGCTTTTTCCGTCTGCACAGGTTCCAACGTTCCCACGGGCTGCACTTTTTCCGGTGGCAGATATTTTTGCAGCAAATTTTCGAGCTGCTGACTGTCAATGGGTTTGGTCAGATAATCATCAAAGCCTGCGGCGATATATTCCTCCCGTGCCCCGCTGACCGCATTGGCCGTGAGCACCACCACCGGCGTATGGACATTCAGGGCATTTTCCTGTTGATTCATTTCCTGCAGGCGGTGCAGGGTTTCAATACCATCCAGCCCCGGCATACGGTGGTCGAGGAATATCAAATCAAAATGCTCCTTTTCTGCCCGAGCTAGACATTCATAACCACTGAGCACCATTTCCACCTGCACAAGGGTCTGCTTCAAGAGCCCGCGCACCACCGTGAGATTCATGGCCGTATCGTCAACCACGAGGATTTTTGCATCGGGCGCCACAAAACTTTCCCGATAAGTCGTTTGCGCGGCCATCATGTTGCGGTAAGCTTTCTCATAATTGCCCATGGGCGACCAGTTCAGCACTTCCTGCTCCACGGTATAGGAAAACTCCGAGCCCTCACCATAAACACTTGCCACCTCCAAATGACTGCCCATCATTTCGAGCAGTTTTTTGGTGATGTTCATGCCTAAGCCTGTGCCTTCAATTGTGCGGTTGCGTTCTTCCTCAATGCGTTCAAAGGCGTGATAGAGCTTTTCGATATCTTCCTGTTTGATGCCAATCCCCGTATCTTTGACACTGGTGGTCAGCGCAATGCGGTTTTCACCAATTTTTTTATAGCTTAAGTTTAGGGTTACGCTTCCTTCGTCCGTGTACTTGACCGCATTGGTCAGGATATTCACCGCCACCTGCCGCAGACGGATTTCATCGCCCTTCAGGATGCTGGGCATATCCTCTGGAACCTCCACATGGAATTTAAGCCCCTTCTTCTCCGCCCGCTGACGAATCATATTGACTAAATCATTCAGCATAGAACTTGCACTATACTCCACGGGGATAATTTCCATCTTCCCCGCCTCAATCTTGGAAAAGTCCAGAATATCATTGACCAGCGCTAATAGCGCTGTACCGGCTGTGCGGATATTCTGCGCATATTCTCGCGTCTGTTCTTCCTTGGTTTCCCGCAGAATCATTTCATCCATGCCCAATACCGCATTGATGGGTGTGCGGATTTCATGACTCATGCCCGAGAGGAACTGACTCTTGGCAATGCTTGCCGCCTTGGCGGCATGGGCCATTTCCAAAAGTTCCTTGTTGGATTCGGCCAGTTCATGCGTCACCGCATCCAAAAAAGCCGCCATCCGTGTTGCCAGCGGAATGACCACTGGCTTTTCTTCAGCGGTCATTTCCGCATAGCACTCGGGCAGTTCTTTTATATCTCCTTCACGAAAGCCCACGCTGACCAGAGCACTATTCAAAATGCCACCCTGTCCTTCATAACAGTAAATCTCCGAGGTGCCATAATTGGTAATCAAATTTGGGGCAAAGCGCCGATAAAACTCAATCTCCTTGCCAGCCAAATCCTTGAGGAAAAACGTCCGATTGCCACATAAGGTCAGAATAATACTCTCCGGCACAAAGGAACAAAGTTTTTCACTTGCCCTATCCGTTTCCTGCAACAGATTAGCGGGCACGGCATAGGTCAGCCGCATCTTCTCGCCCAAATGCACATCGCCGCTGAAATAAATCCGCCCCATCTCATCATAGACCGGCGGTACGCGGGCAATCAGACAGCCGTTGCGCTCCACAGCCAGCGGAAATTCGGAAATATTATAGACAAAATTTTCGTCGGGTTTCACCTGCAGATAATGTTCATAAATATTCGTGGCGGGCATGCCGTTTAATTTCGCCACGCAGGTATCCCCCACCATTTCCGTGACTTCCAGTTCCTTGCCTATCGGATTCCAGCCCAGCACATAATCGGATAAGACATGCAAATCTTCACCGCAGAATGCCGCCATGAGAATGCCATTTTCATAAACCTTACGACCGACAACCGAAGTACCATACTTCGCCTTGTCCATCAAAAGCTTAAACAAATTCTTGCATTCCAACGGTGCCGAAGTAACATCTTCCAATATACTGACCACCGTGCCATAGACAACCGTATGCGGTATTTCTTCAGCCATCCCCTGCAAAAAATGCGTGAACGATGTTCCCATGCCGGCACAGTATATCCCCACGGCTTTCAGATGAGGAATAGCACGCAGTTTTCTGCCCCAGATATGTCCCTCAGTCTCATAATTCGTTGGCTTCCCTTCGTATTCCAAAACTTCCACCCTGCCGGACTGCCAAAAATTAGCATTAATTTGCAGCTTCACCTGCTCTAATTTTTGCACAAAGAGCGTTTCCGTCATGCCCGTTATAACCGCCTGCGGCAATTTTTCCCGCAACAGCTGCTGAATACTTTGCACCATCGCCGGCATTACGCCACTGAACACCAAATGCAGATATAAACAGCTTGCCTGATACGTTTGCGCCTGTTCCTCCATCTCCAACAGGAGCGGTTGTATTTCCTTCAGGAATTCCTCCTGCCGGTCAGCTGGCAGAGTTATTGAATAGTTCTTCTGAAGCATTGCTGTTTTCCTCCTCTAAAACATTATCCGTTTACTGAATATTGTTGTCGTGGAGTTTTTGGTATTTCCGTTTCTCGAAGAAATCATCAATGGCGGCAATCAGCTTCGGCCGTTCCATGGATTTCAGGAGATAGCCGTCAGGCTTCAAGGCCAGCACCTTCATAACGCTTTCCCTGTCTCCTTTCCCCGTGAGGAAAATCACGGGAATGGAATCCACCTTGGATTCGCTACGAATCATCTCCAACACCTGCGGGCCAGAGGTCACCGGCATTTCATAGTCAAGGAGAATCAAATCCGGCGTGTTATCGGCAATGTACATAAGCGCCTGGGCGCCGGAGGTCACAATGGTCACGCGGTATTTTGCCGAAAGCCAGTCTTTGACCATCTTGAGGAAGGTGCTGTCATCATCCACCAGCAGAATATTTTTTCTCCGGGCTAAGTCATCATTAGCGGACAGCAGCCAGTCCAGCTGTTCCACCAGTTTCTTCATGTCAAAGGGCCGTTCCACGGTAGCCGCCACCAATGCCGCAGGAATGGATTTGTTCACGGTTTCGATTTCCGTAGCCGTGCCCACGAGGACTAAGAGCTTATCTTCCTCGGTGCAGATATCCTTCAAATATACCAAAGCACCGACAGCATCATCCACATAATCCCCCAGATACATGAGTATGAGTTCCGTTTCGCCCTTATGGGCGGCAATTTCTTCCATCTCCGGTGCCGCTTCCACTACTTCATAGCCATCATCCACCAGATTTTTTACAATGGTATTGAGCATAAAGGACTTGCCTTTATGAATCAGCAGGACTTTTTTCTGCATGACGGTCTGCCCTCCCCTTCACTTTTTAATTGCGTCACTCTGTTTTCTTACTTCGCCACAATAGCCAAAAAACCTGCTCTATGGTATACTAAGAGCAGGTTTTATATTATTCCATTAGATAGGAGCTATAAGTATGTCCAAACAATACAAGAAATTGCAGAACAAGCTGCATCCCAAAGCAGTGAAACAGGAACCGAAGTACAAGGAAGGCAAAGATTATCTGCTGCTGATTATGATTGCCATCACCTTCGTCCTGACCTTCGTGGGCTGGGAGCATTTCGATAACACCAATCGGGCCATGTACTTCTTGCTGACGCTTTCCCTGACGCTGACTTATCTCTACCGTCATGGGAACTTCTCGGAAAAAATCAAGGCTTATGTCAATGCCGCCAGCATGGGTTCCATCGGTCTGGCTGTGGCCCTGTTCCTGATTAACCTCTACTATCAGTTTTTCGGCTGATTTTCCACTTTTCCCTTGACCATCTTTTCAAATTTGGTGCGGGGAATGAGAATAAGATGGCCACACCCCTGGCATTTCAGGCGGAAGTCCATGCCAACCCGCAGGATTTCCCAGTTGAAACTGCCACAGGGGTGTTTCTTTTTCAGACGGACAATATCGCCCAGTTCATAGGTTATCTTTTCCATGTTTCGTTCCTTTCCTGAGTAATGAGGTACTGTTATGAAGGTCGCAGTTTTGCAAATGCAGGTGACGCTCGGTGCACCGGAAAAAAATACCGCCGCTCTCTACCGTCTGGCTGCCCAGGCCATGAAGGCGCGGCCGGATGTCCTGCTATTGCCGGAGCTCTGGCGGCTGGGTTTCTATCCAAAGCCTGTGCTCTCCTATGCCGATGCCGATGGGCAAGAGACTCGGCAGGCGCTTGCCGCTATCGCCCAAAAATATCAGGTCAATGTAGTCGGCGGTACCGTGGCCAACGCCATTGGCGATAAGGTCTTTAACACCAGCTACATCTTCGACCGCAACGGACACATGCTGGCCACCTACCACAAAACCCATCTATTCTCCCCCAGCAGGGAACACGAAGATTTCACCGCTGGCGACAACCTCGTGACTTTCACGTTGGACGGCGTGAAATGCGGCATCTTAGTCTGCTATGATATCCGCTTTCCCGAGGCCGCGCGGAAGCTGGCACTGGAGGACACGCAGGTACTCTTCCTCCCCGCCGCCTGGCCTTTGAAACGGCTCATCCACTGGCAAACCCTGATTCGGGCACGAGCCATTGAGAATCAGGTCTTTGTCGTCGCCTGCAACGAAGCAGGTATCGACGGCAGCGAGGAACAACTGGCAGGCCACTCCGCCATCATCGACCCCTGGGGAGAAATCCTGGCGGAAGCCGGGGAAGATGAAGAAATCCTTCAGAGCAACCTACGGCTGCCCATACAGGCCCAAATCAAAGAGACAATGGATATATTCGGCGACAGACGGCCGGAACTTTATAAAAAAACTCCCAACTAATGGGAGTTTTTTCTTATGCTTTTATACGTTGAAACGGAAGTTTACTACGTCTCCGTCCTGCATCACATAGTCCTTGCCTTCCACGCGAACCTGACCTTTTTCGCGGGCAGCTGCTACACTGCCATTGGCCACGAGGTCATCATAGTTGACGATTTCGGCGCGGATAAAGCCGCGTTCAAAGTCCGTGTGAATCTTGCCAGCGGCCTTCGGTGCCGTGGTGCCCTTGGTAATCGTCCAGGCACGGCATTCATCCGGGCCGGCGGTCAGGAAGGTCTGCAGACCTAAGAGGTCAAAAGCAGCTTTGATGAGTCTGTCCAGACCGCTTTCCGTTTCGCCCAAATCCTCCAAGAATGCCTTGGCTTCTTCGGCATCGAGTTCAGCGATTTCCGCTTCTACGCGCGCAGAGATAGCTACAACCTCAGCGTTTTCAGCCTTGGCAAATTCCTTGACCTTCTGCACATAGGCATTTTCCTCATAAGCCGTAGCCACTTCATCCTCAGCCACGTTCGTGACATAGAGAGTCGGCTTCAATGTCAAGAGGTTGATGTCCTTAATCATTTCGAGCTCGTCTGCGGTGAGTTCCACCTGACGGGCCGGTTTGCCATTGTCGAGGCTTTCCTTGATACGGCGCAGGATTTCATCTTCCACCTTGGCTTCCTTGTTGCCGGACTTGGCAATCTTAGCCAGACGCATGATGCGCTTTTCCACGACTTCGAGGTCAGCCAGGCACAGTTCCGTCTGAATGATGTCGATATCGCGCAGCGGGTCAACGCCGCCTTCTACATGGGTGATGTTGGCATCGTCAAAGCAACGCACCACATGAGCCACAGCATCTACCTGACGAATGTGTTCGAGGAACTTGTTGCCGAGGCCTTCGCCGTTGGCAGCGCCCTTTACAAGGCCCGCAATGTCCACGAAACGGACGGAAGCCGGGGTCGTCTTCTTGGAATCATACATCTTATGCAGAACGTTCAGGCGTTCATCAGGAACAGCTACTACGCCTACATTGGGTTCGATGGTGCAGAAGGGGAAGTTGGCCGCTTCTGCTCCGGCCTTAGTGATGGCATTAAAGAGGGTGCTCTTGCCCACGTTGGGCAGGCCCACAATGCCGACTTCTAAATTACTCAATTTCTTTCATTCCTTTGTTACTTCTTACAGCGTACCGAAAATACGGTCACCGGCATCGCCGAGGCCCGGTACGATATAGCCCTTTTCGTTGAGTTTTTCATCAACAGCGGCTACATAAACCGGCACATCGGGATGGTCTTCGTTGATAACCTTGATGCCTTCGGGAGCAGCCACGAGGCACATGAGCGTCAGGCTGGTTGCGCCTTTTTCCTTCAAGAGGGTCAGGGCTGCGGAAGCACTGCCACCCGTGGCCAGCATGGGGTCAACCACAATCAGCGTGCGTTCTTCCACGTCACCGGGCAGCTTGCAGTAGTATTCCACCGGCTTCAAGGTCTTGGGGTCACGGTACATACCCACGTGACCAACGCGGGCAGCGGGAATCATGTTAACCACGCCGTTCAGCATGCCAAGGCCTGCGCGCAGGATAGGCACAACGCCTACCTTCTTGCCAGCCAGCACTTTGGCCGTGCACTTGGATACCGGGGTTTCAATTTCAATGTCTTTCAGCGGGAAATCCCGGGTGATTTCATAGGTCATGAGCATGGCGATTTCTTCGAGGAGTT
Source organism: Selenomonas ruminantium AC2024 (assembly GCF_000687995.1). Classification (NCBI taxonomy): domain Bacteria; kingdom Bacillati; phylum Bacillota; class Negativicutes; order Selenomonadales; family Selenomonadaceae; genus Pseudoselenomonas; species Pseudoselenomonas ruminantium. The sequence goes on along the minus strand of NZ_JIAC01000001.1, from coordinate 790,266 downwards.
CGCGGAAATCCTTCGTGCCCGTGTCCTTCTGGCGCATCATGGTGAGTTTATGCTGAATCAGGGGATGGTCAATTACATTTACATTAAGCTTATCAGACATTTTCTTTCTCCTTTTACATACCGGCATAAAGCGGGTATTTTTTGCACAGAGCGGCTACCCGCTTACGTGCTTCTGCTTTCTTTTCCTCATTTTCCACATCGCTCAAAACAAGCGCGATGATTTTGCCGACTTCCTGCAAATCGGCTTCCTTAAAGCCACGAGTAGTGAGGGCAGGCGTACCCAGACGCAGGCCGCTAGTCACAAAGGGAGACAGCGGTTCAAAGGGAATGGTGTTGCGGTTGGCGGTGATGTTCACTTCGTCGAGCACCGTCTGCGCCACCTTGCCCGTAATGCCCTTGTTCGTAAGGTCTACGAGCATCAGATGGTTGTCCGTACCGCCGGACACAATGCGGAAGCCTTCCTCCTGCAAGGTTTTCGCCAGCACTGCCGCATTTTTAATGACCTGCTTGGCGTATTCCTTGAACTCCGGTTTCAACGCTTCACCCAAAGCCACAGCCTTAGCCGCGATAACGTGCATCAAGGGGCCGCCCTGAATGCCGGGGAATACCGCCTTGTTGAACTGCTTGCCGAACTCTGCATCTTTACAGAGAATCATGCCGCCGCGCGGGCCGCGCAAGGTTTTGTGGGTGGTGGTCGTCACCACATCCGCATAGGGAATGGGGCTGGGGTGTTCACCTGCCGCCACAAGGCCGGCAATATGCGCGATATCCACCATCAGATAGGCGCCAACACCGTGCGCGATTTGGGCCAGACGCGGAAAATCAAGCGTGCGGGCATAGGCAGAAGCGCCTGCCACGATGAGCTTCGGCTTGCATTCCTTAGCCTGCGCCTCCAATGCATCATAGTCGATGGTTTCCGTTTCCTTGTCCACGCCATAAGGCACAATCTTGAAGTACTTGCCGGACATATTGACCGGGGAACCATGCGTCAAATGGCCGCCATCATTGAGGTTCATGCCCATCACCGTATCACCGGGCTGCAAAAGGGCAAAGAACACGGCCATATTGGCCTGCGCACCGGAGTGAGGCTGCACATTGGCATACTCTGCACCAAAGAGTTTCTTGGCCCGCTCAATGGCAAGAGTCTCCACTTCATCCACGAATTCGCAGCCGCCATAATAACGCTTGCCAGGATAACCTTCCGCGTACTTATTGGTAAGCACACTGCCCTGAGCTGCCAGCACAGCTTTGCTTACAATGTTTTCCGACGCGATAAGCTCCAGCTTTTCCCGCTGGCGGTTCAGCTCACTGCCTACATGCTTTGCTACGTCTGGATCCGACTGCTGCAGAATTTCCATAAGATTCATGTGGTTGCCTCCTTTGAGCCACTGTGGCTCGGACCAAAAAACTTTACCTGACTTTCACTACCTTACTTGCTTTAATCTTGCTTATTTTTCCAGAGCCATGATTTTATTTACCCGGCGTTCATGGCGGCCGCCTTCAAATTTGCCTTCCACGAAGGCCCGGACGATTTCCCCGGCAGGGCCAAAGCCCAATACCCGGCCGCCCATGGCCAGCACGTTGGCATCATTGTGCTGACGGCTCATCTTGGCCGAGAACACATCATTGCAGAGTGCGCAGCGGATGCCCTTAATCTTGTTGGCAGCAATGGAAATGCCAATGCCGGTGCCGCAGAGCACAATGCCGCGGTCGGCATTGCCGCTTACGACATCACCGCAAACCTTTTCGGCAATATCCGGGTAATCAACAGAATCGGTACCGAAGGTGCCGACATCTTTTACCTCAACGTCGCCGTATTCCTTCAGAACCATCTTGACTTCTTCTTTGAGCTGGACAGCGCCGTGATCGCTGCCAATCGTTATTTTCATGAAATTCCCGCCTTTCATACATACTAAATTACATTTTAGCACAATAAGCGAAAAAATCCTACCCAAAATTAACAGGTAATAATTGCCTTCGTGGGGCGGGCAGCCCTGCCGACGCTCAGCTCTTGCCTGCGGGCTGAAAAGGATTTTTGCCCTTCCATTAAGTATCGGGAAAAGTCAAAACTCGCTGCGCTCAAACAGTAGACTTTTCCCGATAACACTAAGGTAAGCAAAAATCCTTTTCGGACGCCCTTAGGCAAAACGCTTCGCTTTCGGCAGGGCTGCCCGCCCCACTCGTAGTTACTTTTTCTTTTTTGCACTTCAACTGCAACAGCTGAGCGGTGGCAAACCGCCCAGCCCCCACATATCGAATTTACTTGTTAGGCCAGCCCATTACGCGGGAAACAGCTTCCTGCCACCCATCATAAAGTGCTGCACGCCCTCTTTCACTCATAGCCGGCTTAAAGCGCATACCTTCCCGCCAGAGTTTCTTGAGCTCATCCACGCTTTCCCATACGCCGGTGGCCAGACCTGCCATAAAGGCGGCGCCAAGCGCCGTGGTTTCCGCCACGTAAGGACGGATTACCGGGATATTCAGGAGGTCAGCCTGGAACTGCATCAATGCATGGTTCTGGCTGGCACCGCCATCCACATGCAGACTCTTGATATCCATGCCCGTATCCGAGACAACGGATTCATATACATCACGCACCTGATAAGCCAGCGCTTCCAAAGCCGCCCGCACGATATGGGCACGCTGGGTATCCTCGTTGATGCCGATAATCATGCCGCTGGTTTCCATATCCCAGTACGGCGCCGACAGGCCGCGGAAGGCGGGAACGAAATAAACGCCGTCCGCATCCGGCACCTGCTTGGCCAGCCACTCGGAATCCGACAGGGAATCGATAAGCCCCAGACCTTCCTTGACCCATTTCAAAGTGGCACCAGACACCAGCACACTGCCTTCCAGTGCATAGGTGATTTCCTTGCCAATGCCCCAGGCAATCGTAGTAATCAGGCCGTTCTTCGAGCTGTGGTACTTCTTGCCCGCATTCATCAGGAAGAAGGAGCCTTCGCCATAAGTATTCTTGGCCATGCCCTTCTTGAAGCAGGCTTCGCCGAACAAATCCGCCTGCTGGTTGCCGATACAGCCCGCAATGGGAATCCGGGAACCGATAACCGCCGCATCCGTCTCACCGTAAACATGACTGGAAGGGCACACTTCCGGCAGCATCTTGCGAGGAATGCCCAGATGTTCCAGAATATCATCATCCCAGTCCAAATTGCGCAGATTGAACATCATGGTACGGGAAGCATTGGAATAATCCGTAGCAAAAATCTCTCCGCCGCTGAGTTTCCACATGAGCCAAGTGTCCACCGTACCGAACAGCAGTTCGCCGTTTTCTGCCATCTCCTTGGCGCCTAGTACATTTTCCAAAATCCAGCAGAGTTTTGTAGCCGAGAAATAGGGATTGATAACCAGCGAGGTCTTCTGTTTGATTTCCTCCTGCAGGCCAGCATTAACCAGACGTTTGCAGATGTCTTCCGTCTGCTGGGATTCCCAGCTGATAGCCGGATAAATGGGACGGCCCGTATTCTTGTTCCAGACAATGGTCGTCTCCCGCTGGTTGGTGACACCGATGCCCGCAATGTCCCGATGGGAAATCTTCGCCAGCTGAATAGCTTCCTTAGCCGTCCACAGCTGCGTGCTCCAGATTTCATCCGGGTCCTGCTCCACCCAGCCTTTGTGCGGCTTGTTCACGCTGATTTTCTTTTCCGCATAGGAAACCATTTCGCCCTTAGAGTTGAAAATAACTGCGCGGTTTTTAATCGTGCCCGAATCCAGCGCCAAAACATACTTTTCACTCATCGAGTACCACATCCTTCATTCCATTAAATCACTAGGAATAGTATATAATAAGTAGTTTCTTTGCGCAATATATCAATCATACCTCGCCTTTGTCTCTGCCGCCAACGGCATTTCTGATTCAAATTCATATTGCATATCAACACTATTATCCGTCCAAAGTTCACATTGTAGCATTACCGTCTGCACCGCATCTTCCATACCCTCTGGCGGATATTTATGTTTTTTCAAGAGCTTTTTAATCAGCATACGCATTCTCGCTCTGGCACTTGACCTTTTCTGCCAGTCAATGGTGCGGTTCCGGCGCAGCGTATCCGCCAGCTCTTTCGTTATGGCAATAAGTTCTTCATTCTCATAAAAATCTTTAATTGCCTGCGGCTTGGTCAACGCATCATAAAAAGCCAGCTCATCAGCAGTCAGCCCTAATTGTTTTCCTTCCTGCTGTGCCTTGGATATTTGCTTGGCGAGATTCAAAAGTTCCTCTATCACCTGTTCATTGGTCAACATCCCATTGAGATAAGCATTCATTGCCCGCTGGATGATTTCACTGAACTTCTCTGACTTCACCACATTGGTACGACGATAAATCTGTACCTGCTCGGCAATAAGTTTTTTTAACAACTCCACCGCCAAATTTTTCTCTTTCATCTTGGCGATTTCTTCCAAAAACTTAGGGTCAAACAGGGAAAACTCCCGCTCTACATCTGAAAAAAGATTAATAACACCATCACTCTTGATGCTTTGTTGCAAAAGGTCATTAATCCGTTGATTCATTTCCGGCAAAGAAATCTTCTGCCCTGTCCCCTGATGGGTCAACCGCAGGACAAGAACCCGCACCGCTTCAAAGAATGCTGCCTCAAACCGTTCAGTCTCTGGTGCAATAGACGAACAAAGCGAAAGTGCTTGATGGAGAAGCAGCGCCTCCTTGATGAAGGCATCTTTTTCCTTGTCCTTCTCCCGGTCAACGATGAAGTTCACCGCACCGGTTATCGTTTTCGCCCTTTGCAAATCTGAACCAGTGGAAAATTTTCTGTAATCATAGCCATAGAACAAATCCCGGCAAACAGATAATTTCTCAAGGAATTTTGGATAGGCCACCTTAGCAATATCCGTATCACCATAATTCTTCTTATCCCGCACAGTGTAATCATTCATAGCCCGTTTGAGCGCAGATGCAATCCCCACATAATCTACCACAAGGCCGCCTTCCTTGTCCCGCCACACCCGATTGACACGGGCAATGGCCTGCATGAGATTGTGCCCGCTCATTGGTTTATAGACATACATGGTAGCCATAGACGGCACATCAAAACCAGTCAGCCACATATCGACCACAATCGCAATTTTTAGTGGGCTGTTATTATCCTTAAACTTCTGCGCAAGTTCATCCCGCCGATGCTTATTGCCAATAATTTGCCGCCAATCTTCCGGATCTTTGTTGCTCTCGATCATAACCACGGCAACTTTTTCCGTCCAAGCAGGACGCAATTCCAGAATACGCCGATAAATCTTCATGGCAATAGCGCGGGAGTAAGCTACAATCATAGCCTTGCCCGTCAGCAAGTTTTCCCGGTAGTTTTCATAATGGTCAAGAATATCCTCTACCAAAGAATTAATGGTTTTATCGTTCCCCAGAACGGCCTCCATCTGCCCAAGCTCACGCTTGCTTTTTTCAATAGTAGCAGCATCCGCATTCTGTGCCATCAAATCATACTCAGCATCAATGAGTTTCAATGTCGCCTCGTCCAAATGCAGTTTAATAACCCGGCTCTCATAATACACAGGCCGAGTTGCTCCATCCTCTACCGCCTGCGTCATATCATAAATATCAATATAATCGCCGAAAACCTCACGGGTGCTTCTGTCCTTGGCAGAAATCGGTGTACCGGTAAAACCGATATAGGTCGCATTAGGCAGGCTATTGCGGATAATCCGCGCCGTACCTACCACGCGCTTGGCAACTTCCTGACCTTCCTCATTATGAGTCATCACAATTTTTTCTGTCAGCCCATACTGCGAACGGTGTGCCTCATCAGCCATTACAATAATATTCCGTCGTTCTGACAGCGGTTCATCTGATTCCTCAAACTTCTGCATGGTTGTAAAGATAATCCCATTGGCTTGTCGTCCTGCCAGCCAGTTTTTCAAATGCTCCCGGCTCTCCGCATGAACAGGTTCCTGCCTCAAAAATGCCTTGCACTTGGCAAACTGTCCATAAAGCTGGTCATCAAGGTCATTCCTGTCTGTTATCACCACCACAGTTGGACTGTTCAACGCCGCCTGCAGCAGATGTACATAGAATACCATCGACAATGACTTGCCACTCCCTTGAGTATGCCAAAACACGCCACCTTTACCATCGGTAACTGTAGCGTGTTTTGTTGAGTCAATCGCCTTACGGACAGCAAAATACTGATGATACCCTGCCAAAATTTTCACCTTTGACAGTCCATCATTAGAGAAACAGATAAAATTCTGCAGGATGTCCAACAATCTACTTCGTTCAAATATCCCTTCAAAGAACGTGTCGAACTGGGCGTACTGGGTATTCTCATAACTTCCGTCCGTCGTTTTCCACTCCATAAAACGGTCTTCGCCTGAAGTGATAGTCCCCGCCTTGGAAGTCATCATATCGCTCATTACACAAATGGCATTATAAATAAACAGCGACGGAATTTCCTTCATATAATTCCGCAGCTGCAAATATGCTTCACTGGCATCCGTTTCCTCACGGGAAGGAGACTTGAGTTCTATAATGGCAATGGGCAAACCATTAAGAAACAACACCACATCCGGGCGCTTGGTGCTGTTCTCAATATATGTCCATTGATTCGCCGCAATAAAGGAGTTATTGGCAGGATTATCATAATCCACCAGATAAGCAATAGCCGCACGTTCCTCCCCCTTTACTGTATAGCGCACCGGAACCCCGTTCTGCAGATAATCCATAAAGACTTCATTGCACAGAACAAGGTCACCATTATCAAAATTGCGCAGCTTAAAAAGCGCATCCGCAATGGCATCTTCCGGCAAATCTGCATTAAGGCGCCGAATATAATCCTCCAATACCTCATCATACAACGGACTGCGCTGGTCACGCTCTATCTCCGGACCATAAACCACCTCATAGCCCAGCCCGGCAAATAACTCCATAACAGAGCTCTCATAATCCGCTTCGGTATATGCGTTTGGCATTGCTATCATCCCTTTAGCTTAATTTCTTCCAGCTATGCAGACAATCTACGTCTTACTTCTCCAATAAAAAATTGGAAACTAGGAGAATGGTTGTTATCTAAATCCATGTATTGCCCTATTTTTTCAGCCCATTCACTTTTTAATCTTCCTGCTTCGACAAAAGTAGGGCACTCTTCTGCAAACCGCTTCATGCCACCTTCATAGACAATCTCAGCTAAAATCTCCCAGGTTCCGCAAATGCTATCCTGCTTATAGTTTTTCAAATAATTCAATCTTGCCTCCGGGTAAGCTGATTTTATAGCTGCCTCATCCCCTAATAGCCATGCTTCCATCTCTTCAACAGCTATACAAAAGACATGGTCTATTGAAATATTATTACTTATTGCAACTTGCTCAAGTTCATTTCTAAAAACTTCTGTTTCTCTTGTATCATTATCTAAAACCACAAAAACAGCAGCACCATCAGGCATAAACTTCAAACTCTTGTCGAACCCTCTAAGGTAAGTCGCTAGGTCATTCAGCAGTTTCCCCGTCTTAGTCTCTTTCACAGTATTTTTCTTCGTAAAACCACCTATCCCATGGAAATATTTGCATTCATAAAAAAGATTACTCTCTACCTCACATAATTTATCCATGATTTTTTCGACAAGAACCTTACCTGATTTATCTTCTATTAGGAATTGAAAGTACATTGCATTACCTCAGCCAAAATACTCACTATACCATAAATCACCAACACTTGCACCTTCGGAAGTCAGGTCATTTACAAAGTCATACTCACTAGCTCGTCTTATCTTTGAAAAACCATCTTCTCCTTTTTCCAACACCCAAACCTGCTTAGGCGTTAAGGCATTTACAAAGAACGGACTATGTGTTGTTACAAATAACTGTTTTGCATAGCCTTTGCCAACATTTCTTTTCATCTCAATCGCCAAACTTGCCAAATATTTATGATATAAGCCATTCTCTGGTTCTTCTACGAATACAAGCTGACGAGGATTACGCTCATGTAGCAGCAAATAATAAGCAAAAAGCTTCAATGTACCGTCAGACATACGCGGTGAAAAAAACGGTTCGCTAAATCCCTTTTGGAAAAATTCTAATACCATTTGCCCATTGGGTAATTTTACAGGCTCTATACGTTCAATATTAGGAATCTTATCTTGTATATCTAATAATATTTTCTTGAATTCATCAGAATTTTCACGATACATGTATTGTGCAACGTTATTTATGTTACTGCCCGTTTTATTTAAGTATGGCGATGGTGATGCTGTTTGTAATTGTCTTGCAGCATCAGGGGTAAAATAGCATAAATACCAGCTTTTCAGAAATGACAGGAATTTTTCTATACGTGAATACTGCTTCATTACGCCCAGTGTGACTATGCCTAAAGTTCTGCTTTCCGAAAGCTCTACTGCCACCTTTGTCCCTACAGTTTCATTCCCCTCATCATCTACCTGTCCACCTTCTGCACCTTCAAAAGCATAACCTTTACCATCTACTAAATGAAGGAATGATAACGGCCATCCGTAGCTATTACCTGCTCTTCTCTGCCGCAAACGTTCTTCCTTTACATACGGTCTGTTATTTTTATCTGTACTGATAGTCAACTCATAGGTTATAGGCCTTGAATTTTGGCTTTCCTTATAGTAAATCTCAAAACGAATATCTTTTGCGCCACACTGCGATATAAGCTGGTCAAAGCCACCACGGTTCTTTTCATCACAAGCCGTTTCTACATCGCTGGATATGCAATCGGAAATAAAACCAAACGCATCAGCTATGGTACTCTTACCATTTCCACTAGGGCCGATAATCGCAACCATATTTCCTAATTCATCAGCATTGCGGTCACTAAATAGTTTTCCCATTTTTATATCGCGTAATGAGCCATAGTTCTTAATAGCTATGCCTAATATTTTTCCCATTGCTATATCTCCTTATACTACTAAAACCTTTTCCCTCATAACATTTCTATAAAAATCGCTATCCTTATTTATTTCATGGATTTCAAAGATGTCAACCCTCTTTTGCAGAGCTTCACGCAGTTCCTCTCCCAAGGCAAGTACATTTGTCAGCCTGAATTCTTCGTCAATGTAGACGAGAAAATCTACATCACTATTCTCATCAGCCTCACCACGAGCGTAGGAGCCAAACAGGTATATCGCTTTCACATGGTATTTTTTTGCTAATGGCTTTGCCACACTAGATATATATTTAAATGTGATAATTTGATTATTCATAATAGTACCTTTTATTCATAATTAACCCCATTTATTTAACAAAAAAGGTTTGAACTACCTTTCTTCCTCTCCTCGGAGCACACTTTAATATAAAAAAACAATTATTGATTTCATCAAATCTTAATTTAAAATCCAGATACTCGGGTATTTGTTTTGGAATAAATCTCTTTTGAATATTTCTATAAAATAGTTCCAACTCATGAATATACTCCATCAAATAATCAGTACGCCTTAATATCTGTATACTCGTAGCAGCACTGGTCACGCCAATGCCAGGATTTAAATAAGTTTTTCCACCAATACTATTAAGTGTACACACATGTTTCTTTCGTAACAAAGTTCTATCTTCATCAGTTATTTGAGATTCTAGTATAGCTTCAGGCAATTCAAATTTTGATAATAGATTTGGCCAATTTCTATTAAGTATATCTAAATATCGTTGTCTTGAAAAAGCTAATGGATTATTTTTATGATTTTCTGTAATATCAACAAAATAGGCCTCTTCCTCACAATCAGGAATATATACTATTAACAGTTCTCCTGTACGATTGTAATAATTCCTTCCATTTTGACGTTCTTCTTTTCTTTCGCCTAAGTGTAAATGATACATATTCCATTCAAAGAGCATCAAATCATTTTTAGCTGGATTATCTGCAAGTTTACTTAATCTTCCATTAAGGTCAACTCCGTTTTCAAAATCACATTTAATCTTTTCTATAACTGCTTTAAATTTAGCATAATCATTCGAGTCAAGTTTTCGCTTCAATTCTTGTGAAACCATCACATTTCTCTTATTAGTTGAAATATGTTTTTTATTGAATGTGAACAATCGTTCCAAAAGATAGCCAGCTTTATATCTTATGATTTTCTTATTACGTTCTGCAAAATCCTCATATTCTAGTACTTCAAAAGGTATCGGCGGAAAAAATCGTTCTATTTTCAAACAAGGATTTTTCTTTGTAAAGAAAAGTGTTAATTCCGATACAACATCTGCAAAAAAATTCAACTACCATTTTCCTCCGCAAAATGCAAAATTAGTTTTTCCTTAATCAACTAACACACGATACATCAATCTCACCAGACATAAGTCGTGGAAGTAATGTATCTCTTAACTTTGATAAAGTTTCTATTTCCTTTCTATTATGGAATATTGCCTTTATCAACGGTTCGATAGTTTGTGCAAATTTATTCTGCTCCGCAATCGGCGGTATTTTTATTGCATAGGAGTGGATATGATTACGGTTAAGTGTAGGAACGGCACTACCACCTTGGAACATACTGTAATCTAAATGATATAACATAAAGTAAACCCATAAAGGATTACTGTTTTTGAATTGTTTAGTAAACAACGATGTATTATGTGGCCAACATGGTTCAAGATATAGTCTTGGCTTTCCAATATTGCCGCTTCGCCCTAAAACAATACAGGGTGGTTCTGCCATATATTGATTATGATAAAAAATTGTATCCGTTGAGCCTGCCACTGGGTATTTACCTTTTATCATTTTCGTTTTTGGCAGGTCATACCCTCTTTGTAATGTGACCACATCTCCGACAGTTCCTTCTCTCCAAGCCTGACAATTAAAATCAAACTTTTTATAGAAAAGCTGTGCTTGCTCCTCTAAATTCTTATTTATTTCTTTATTCGCAGCAATTTTATCATCTATTGGCTTCAAAATTGATACCAAAAAATCCTGTTGCTTTCTTGGCGGCAATGGTATTTGCATATCCGAATATGTCTTAGCGTTGATATTTCCTCTTGTACTCCCTGTATTAAAAGATTGCACCCATTGCTTATAAATATCAGACTGACAAAAATATTTAATATAGTATGGATTTACCTTTTGCGTATCTATACTAAATTTTATTAAAAATCCTGCATATACAAATTCGCCATCGCTACCATCATAAAAATAATTACGACCAGTACTAGCGCCTGTACGCGCGAATACTATATCATTAGGCCGAAGCAAATACTCCTCTGCCCTATCATCGGCAACAGACTTCAAACCATCTTTTTTTATAGTCCCATCATCATTAATATCTGTTATACGCAAATATGTATACAAATTAGGTGAATATTCAACAGCAGACGCAGCTATTCCATAAGAGCCTTTTCCCTCTATTGAAAGTTCTCCCAATGTTTTAATTTCACACTTCATACCCAATCGCCTCCAGATTCTTCCGAATCTTATCTTCCAGTTCATGGGATTTAGCGAACAATCCGGAAAGTTCGCCTGTTAGCCGCTTCATCTTTTCTTCGTAGGGTTCGCCGTCATCTTCCTGTTCAGCAATACCTACATAGCGTCCTGGGGTCAGGATATAATCCTGTTTAGCAATTTCTTCTGTGGTGGCAGCGGCACAAAAGCCTTTTACTTCTTCCAAGGTGCCATTTTGGAAAGCCGCTACAGTATCCGCCAGTTTCGCTATATCTTCATCGGTGAAGTCGCGGTGTTTGCTGTCAACCATATGTCCAATATCCCGGGCATCAATAAATAAGGTCTTGCCCTTTTGCTTTTTATTCTTGGTGATAAACCACAGTGTTACCGGAATGGTGACACTGTAGAAAAGTTTTGTAGGCATGGCAATGATGGCTTCCACCAAATCATCTTCGATAATGTTTTTGCGGATTTCGCCTTCACCGCGCGTTTGTGTAGACAAGGCACCATTGGCCAGCACCAGACCGATTTTTCCGTTCGGTGCCAGATGATGTATCATGTGCTGAATCCACGCATAGTTGGCATTGCCTGCAGGGGGCAGACCATATTTCCAACGTTTGTCGTCTTTCAGCTTGTCCTGTCCCCAGTTGGAAAGATTAAACGGAGGATTCGCCATGATGAAATCGGCTTTCAAGCTGTCGCCGTGAATATCATTGAAGAACGTATCCGCCTGATGTTCACCAAGGTTGGCATCAATGCCGCGGATTGCCAGATTCATCTTTGCCATCTTCCACGTGTCGGCATTGGATTCCTGCCCATAGACAGAAATTACGCCGCGCATATTGCTGTGTGCCTGAATGAATTTTGCGCTTTGTACGAACATCCCGCCACTGCCACAGCAGGGGTCATATACCCGACAGTTCGAGAACGGACGAAGTACAGATACAATGGTTTTAACGATACTGGCAGGTGTATAGAACTCGCCGCCTTTTACACCTTCGTAAGCGGCAAACTGCGCAATACAATATTCATAAGTTCGCCCCAAAAGGTCTTTGCTCTCCTCCGTATCATCCATATTCATGTTGGTAAAGAGGTCAACTACATTGCCCAGTACCCGCTTATCCAAATCCGGGCTGGCAAAGTTCTTAGGCAGGACATTTTTGAGCTTTTTATTGTCATCTTCAATAGCCCGCATGGCGTTATCGATAACAGTACCAATCTCTGGCTTATGGGCAGCTGCAGCAATCTTGCTCCACCGGGCATCTTCCGGCACAAAAAAGATATTTTCTGCCTCGTAAGCATCCGGGTCATCTTCAAACCCATCACCATCTGCTACCAGCTTGTTATACTGTTTTTCAAAAGCATTGCCAATATAACGCAAAAAGATAAGGCCGATAATTACCTTACGATAATCAGCCGCAGGAATATGCCCCCAAAGCTCACAGGCCGCATCCCATATTTGTTTCTCAAAGCCGATATTGGCACTGCTGTTATTCGCCATTTAATGCTTCCTCCATGTGCATATAATTCTTCGTTCATTATACCATAAATTTACAAAATTTTCCTTACAGACCGCCCTACCTATAAGGAGAAGTCCGGGATAACCTTTTCGTTAACGGTTATCCCGGACTTCTTGAGTTTCCTGTATGTTTCTGTATATGGCTTTTATTTCTGCTTATTTTGCGGGGATGGCTTCGGCCATGGTGGCAGCTCCCACTGCTTCCCGGGCTTCTTTTTCCGTCATGCCGGTGACGTTGACATTTTTCGTCGTTTTGGCCTCATAGCTTTCTGCCCGCATGATTTCGGCGATATCTACGCCGGTAGCTTCTTTGATGGTCTGGATTGTCTTGGCCATGACCAAGGGCACGTTGTCACTCATGGAGGACATGCCGCTGCCATTGCCGCCGCCAAAGATGGTAACTTTGTCGATGGTGCCCAGTGGCTTAGCCACTTCAGCGGCAACCTTGGGCAGGATTTCAATAGCCATCTGCGCCATTGCCGCCTTGCCGTATTTCTTGAGGGCTTCCGCCTTTTTGTCCATGGCAGCAGCTTCGGCTTCACCTTTCAGGCGGATGGCTTCGGCCTCGGCCTGCGCCTTGGCGGTGATACCGGCAGCTTCCTGCTCCATGGCGTATTTCTTAGCCTCAGCCTGGGCTTTCTGGGCTTCGGCATCTCTCTGCTGTTCGTAGAGTTTTGCTTCGGATTCGCGCTGGCGTTTGGCCAGTTCAGCTTCAGCCTGCTTGCTGATGTTGTATTTTTCCGCATCCGCTTTCTTCTGAACCTCTGCCGCCAGTTCCTGCTCGCGGACAGCTACCTGCTGTTTGCGCAGAGCTTCTTCGCGGTTGGCCTTGGCGATTTCCGCATCCACCGTAGCCGTCTCGATGGCCTTGCGCTGTTCCTGTTCCTGAATGGCATAAGCCGCATCAGCCTCTGCCTGCTTGATGTCGGATTCCCGTTTGAGTTCTGCCTTGCGGATGGCCAGCTCATTCTGACGCTGAGCAATTTCGAGTTCCGCCTTGACCTTGGCATCGTTGGCTTCCTTCATTGCTTCAGCCTGTTTTACGCTGACATCCCGGTCAGCCAAAGCCTTGGCAATGGAAGCGTCCTTGCGGATACGGGCCGTGTTGTCCGCACCCAAATCCGTGATGAGGCCGGTCTCATCAGTGATGTTCTGGATGTTGCAGGAAATCACCTTGATACCCAAGCGTTCCATATCCTGTGCAGCGGCAGCCTTAACCTGTTCCGAGAACGAATCGCGGTTGGTGCTGATTTCCTTCAAGGACAGTGTGCCCACAATCTCACGCATATTGCCTTCGAGAGAATCACGCAGCTGGTCGGCGATGAGTTCCGGCGTGAGGTTCAGGAAGTTCTTGGAAGCCAGCAAGCGGGCTTCATCGGAATCATCCACGGAAACCTTGGCTACGGCGTCTACCTTGACGTTGATGAAGTCATTGGTGGGCACACTCTGCTGAGTGCGGATGTCCACCGTCATCTGACCGAGATACAAACGGTCCACCCGTTCCAACAGCGGCACCTTCACGCCGCCCTGGCCCACGAGCATGCGCGGCTTAGCCCGCCAGCCGGAGAGAATAAACGCGACATCGGGCGGTGCCTTTACCCAACAGGTAAGGGCAATCGCCATAACGATAAAGGCCAAAAGACCAACCAACATCAAATAAAATACCAAAATCAACACCCTTTCTTTAAGGAAATCTATAATTTATGTTCAATCCGCTTTGGCGATTGAATGTCCTGTAAAATACCGTCCAGCTCTTTTTCCAGTACGCTGAACTCAATCTCCCGGAGCGACGCCTGCCGCTCCGACAGTTCCCGGGCTTTTTCTGCCATAACCCCGCTGATTTTGGCAAAGATATCATGGAACCGCCCAGCTTCCGCTGCCGTCATATTACCGGCCATGCCGATTATATAGTTGAGGTAAGGCTGGACAAACCTCAGGCAGTGCGCATCCATAGGAAGCTTGCTTCCTATGCAGATTCCCTCAAACAGGCTGATTTTCTGCACCACCGCCAGATAATTATCCGCCGCATAAAATGCATGGAGATAGCCGTAAAATTCCTTGCTGACACGGTCCAATATCGCCTGCTTATCCAGCAGATAATAATGAAGTTCTGCCGTCATTAGCTGCCGCAGGATTTTAACCTCCGCCCGGTCTTCATGGGCAAAGAAATCTGGATTCTTCTGCTCCGGCTTCACCAGATGCCGCAGGGCATAGAACCGTAAAAAGAGCCCTTCTGCACAATGCTTGTCATATTCCAGCAGATTTCCAGACTCCCCATAGGCAGCGCTGGCGTTTAAGGCGCCCGTCTCATATTTTTGAAACAGCTCTGCCAGATTCTCCCGCAGCAGTTCATATTCACAGCGGTTTTTGAAGTCCTGACTATCCATAGTTATCGCTCTCCATATCCTGTTTTATCGGATACTGATTATGATATGATAAATTTATTAAATTCGTATTAGAATTGTAGCAATTTAAGCAAACTTTAATCTAAGCTTGTTATACTCTCATTGTTTTCATGTTATTTTCATTTTCAGGAGGTTTATATGAGTACAGTAAAAGCATGTTTAGACCAAAACGATTTTTCTCCTAAAGAACAAAGCCGCTGCAACAAGTTCATTTCATTCCTGGCGGTCTTTGCTCTCGTCAATTTCTTTTTCCAGTACACTTTATTTTCCACAGATTTATCCATCCGGACTTTTCTTAAGCCCGCAGCTCTGCTGCAGGTCGTTGTCTCGCTCAGTCTGATTGTCGTCAGTCTCTACATTTATTATAAGAATAAGGTTTTGCATTATCTGCTGCGCTTACTGCCCTGTGTATTTGTCAGCATGATTCTGATGAACATCTTCAACAACATACTTGGTGCCGCTGCTCTGGTTTTATGGTTTGTTGCTTCTATCTATGTGAATCGCAAATATTTTAAGATTCTTGCCCTGCGCAAGAATTACCTTCGCTTCATCGTTTGGTGCACGGCTCTTATAATCGTCGGCTCCGTTATCGTAGCAGCCCTGACGCGCGGAATTGCTACCCCCAGTACTGTGAATATGATTCTGTTCATCGGGCTGGTTGAAGGACTGGGCAGCACCGCGCTTCTCTGGCAGCTTCTGTCCAAGGAAATTGCCAGTGGACAGACCTTCTACGAAGCTATACGCTATACGGTTTTGATTCCCACAACTTTCATGTTCCTGCTCGGTGGCCTGCTTACCGCCGTCCCCATCAAATTCTTCTCTGGTGAATACCTCTTCGGCGAAGACGGCAATGACTATCTGCAAATGCCGGAATCGAAATAATTTTTCCTACTAAAATACGCTGCGGTCATGAGGATTTCTCATGACCGCAGCGTATTTGTTGTTATGGAATCTTTAGGGGAAAAATGAACTTAGGAGATTTTTTATCCAAGAACGCCGCAGCTGGAAGCAACGAGATAAGCTACCAGTGCACCGCACAGAGGAGCAACAACAGGAATCCAAGCGTAACCCCAATCGGAGCTGCCTTTGCCAGCAATCGGCAGGATTGCATGGGCAATGCGCGGACCAAGGTCACGGGCGGGGTTCATGGCATAACCCGTGGGGCCACCCAGGGAAAGACCAAGAGCCAGAATCAAGATACCAACGATGTAGGGGCCATAGCCCGGAACGAGCGTGCCAACCGGTTTGGAGAAAATCATCCAGATGACGAACATCAGGAAGAACGTAGCGATAGCTTCGCAGAGGAAGTTAGCAGCCGGATTGCGGATAGCCGGGCCCGTGGAGAATACGCCGAGCTTAGCAGCCGGATCTTCGGTTTCAGCCCAATGCGGCAGGTATGCCAGCCATACGATAGCAGCACCAACGATACCACCGAGAATCTGTACGATAGAAGTCATCACGAACTGGTTGAAGGTATAAATACCAGCCATCATCTTAGCCAACGTAACAGCCGGGTTCAGATCCCCCTGAGGCGCGCCCAGCGTCGTAGCCGTGAATACACCGAGAGTAACGGCAAATGCCCATCCGAAGCCTATGCAAATCCAGCCGCCCCCCTGGCCTTTGGATTTGGTCAGCGTCATATTTGCACAAACGCCGCAACCAAAGACGAGCAGGACCATCGTGCCCATGAACTCGCCGAACAAGTTTTCCGTACCTGTTACCATGATTATCCCTCTTTCTTATAAATAGATTATAGCTGTATAGCAGCCGGACGGACGAACCGCCCGGCTAAACTATCTCAACAAGCCTCTCTTGAATTACTCTTCATCCAGCCAATGCATGGAGTGTTTAACAGCTTTACGCCAGCCTTTGTAGAGGCGATCGGATTCTTCTTTTTCCATCTGGGATTCAAAGCGGGAATCCAGTTTCCAGCTGCTCTTGAGTTCTTCTTTGTTCGTCCAAACGCCAACAGCAAGACCAGCGAGGTAAGCTGCGCCGAGAGCCGTGGTTTCCGTAATCTGCGGACGGTCAACAGGAACGCCGAGGAGGTCAGCCTGGAACTGCATGAGCAGATTGTTAGCAACAGCACCGCCGTCAACTTTGAGAGCGGAGAGTTTTTCGCCGGAATCAGCTTCCATAGCTTCCAGAACGTCGCGGGTCTGATAAGCCAGGGATTCGAGGGTTGCACGAACGATATGGGCTTTCGTCGTGCCGCGAGTGATGCCGATGATAGCACCGCGGGCATTCATATCCCAGTACGGAGCACCCAGACCTACGAAAGCAGGTACTACATAAACGCCGCCGTTGTCTTTCACCTTCTTGGCAACCCATTCGGAGTCCGGAGCGGAGTCTACCATGCGAACACCGTCACGGAGCCACTGGATAGCGGAACCAGCTACGAAGATGGAACCTTCGAGAGCGTATTCAACTTTGCCATCAAGGCCCCAAGCGATGGTCGTTACGAGGCCATTCTTAGATTTGTGAATTTCCGTACCCGTGTTCATAAGCATGAAGCAGCCAGTGCCGTAGGTGTTCTTAGCCATGCCCGGCTCGAAGCAGTTCTGGCCAAAGAGTGCTGCCTGCTGGTCACCAGCAGCACCAGCAACAGGAATCGGAGCACCGAGAATGGACGGAATGGTTTCGCCGTATACGCAGGAAGACGGTTTAACTTCCGGCAGCATGCACTTAGGAACATCGAGATAACCGAGGAGTGCGTCATCCCATTTGAGTTCGTTGATGTTGTAGAGCATCGTACGGGAAGCGTTGGAGTAATCCGTCACATGAGCCTTGCCGCCCGTGAGTTTCCAAATCAGCCAGGTATCAATGGTACCAAAGAGCAGGTCGCCCTTTTCTGCCTTTTCGCGGGCACCTTCCACCTTGTCGAGAATCCATTTGATTTTCGTAGCGGAGAAATAAGCGTCAATCAGAAGACCAGTCTTGTCCTTAACCTCATCCACAAGGCCTTTTTTCTTCAGGTCTTCAGCAATGGGAGCCGTCTGGCGGGACTGCCAAACGATAGCATTGTACACAGGACGGCCCGTGTTCTTATCCCATACAACCGTAGTTTCGCGCTGGTTGGTGATACCGATAGCAGCGATATCGCTGGCTACGAGACCAGACTGTTCGAGAGCTTCCTTCATAACCGTGGTCATGGAGCTCCAGATTTCATCAGCATCATGCTCAACCCAGCCCGGTTCCGGGAAGTACTGGGTAAATTCCTTCTGGGAAACGCCGACAATCTTCGAGTTCTTGTCGAAAATGATTGCGCGATTGCTCGTCGTACCTGCATCCAAAGCCATTACATAGTTCTTTGCCATTGTGAAACCCCTCTTCTTTCTTGTGAAGTCAATTAAGACTCAAATTAAGATTTAGATAATTCTTAATAATCCCCGGCAATTTTCTGTGCCAGGTCCAGGATTTTTACCGAGTCAATGCTGGCATACAAATCCTTGGGAATGACCGCTGATTTGACATTGGGATACTTGACCTGAATCTCCGGCAGTTCAAATGCGGACTGGGGAGCCAGAAGCATTACATCAGCGAACTGGGCTGCTTCCTTGACTTCCTGAATAGGATAGAACGTCACCGAGCAGGGATACCCCAGTCTTGCTGCCTCATGCTCCATGCGGCGCACCAGCATATTGGTGGACACACCGGCAGAACAAATCAGTACAATTCTCCGAATCATCGAAAATCCTCCTTCCTTAACTATGGGTTATTTCCCATAAGCCTTGGCTAATATCTCAACGGGATGGCAGGTTTTGGCCTGCGTACCATGTTGGATCTGTAGTCTGCAGGTGCCGCAGTCACAGATGACTTCGTCACTAGCAGATTCCTTAATCCGGTTGAACAGTTTTTCACCAATCTTCATGGAGATTTCGTATTTATCTCCCTTGAAGCCGTAGTTACCGCTCATGCCGCAGCAACCGGCATCAGCCTGTTCTACCGTAACCCCGGGAACCTGCGCCAAAATCTTGGCAGCCGGAACACCGAAGCCCTGACTCTTGAGGTGGCAGGGAACGTGATACATGAGCTTTTCCCCGACCTGCTTAAAGTTTGTATTGAGCTGCCCCTTGTCAGCGAGAATCTCCAGGAATTCAAAAGCGTCATAGACGTTTTCGCCCGCTTCGTGCATCTTTTCTTCATTAAATAACTCGTGATATTCCTGTTTGAGCATCAGCGAACAACTGGTGCAGCAGGCAACCACGGGGATGCCTTTTTTCTTCCATTCCAAAATGCGGGACACATTGTTATCTGCGTGTTCGTGAGCCTCATCGAGATACCCCGTAACCACCAGCGGCGAGCCACAGCAGTTGAACTTCTCATCCACGAGGACTTCATAGCCGTTGGCATTCATGACCTTGACAAAGGCCACACCAACCTGCGGTTCGTTGTCGTTGATGAAGCAGCCGGGGAAGAACACCACTTTTTTATCGCTCTTGGGCTGCTTGATGCCCTTGAAAAGCTGCATAAAGCTTTCCGAAGCGTAAGCCGGCATGCTGCGCTCACCGGCTATGCCCATAGCCGAGAACACGCCCAGGCTCTTGCCGATGCTCATGCCCAAGTTAGCAAAGGTTGCGCCAAAGGGCAGGGCACGGACAAGTTTTGCCATGCGCTCACCATGAGCCAGCATATCATCCCGCTGGGAATGCTCATGCGTTTCATAATACTTGGCCCGCTGCAGCATGTTCAGAGTGGATACCGCCACCCCAGAGGGACAGGCTCTATCGCAGCTCTTGCAGTTGGAGCAGAAGTCCAAGCTGTCTTCAAAGTCATCCTGCGAAAAATGCATGCGGCTGTGGGCCGGGCCCACAAGTTTCGGGCCGCGGTAGCTCTTTTCTGCTTCCATTACCGGGCAGCTGGACATGCAGGATGTGCAGGACAGGCAATGGTCAGCAGTCGAGAGAGCCGATTCCATTTCTTCTATTTTCTTACTAATATCGCTCATCGCCAAAGTCTCCCTTCCTCACATCAATGCGGCTTTGTAGGCCGAAGCTAACGCCACACCGTTGCCGGAATGTTCAAAGCAGAAATCATAACCACCCAGATTGCTGCCAACCACATAGACATTCTCATAGACGAGCTCGTTATTAGCATCTACAGGGCGCAGGCTCGTGTCCGTGCGCACGCCGGTCTTGGCAAAGCCCTGAGGTTTTGCAGAGAACAGTTCTGCATTGCTCCAGTTTTCCTCACCGGATTCAATATATACAGGCAAATCAAAAATCATTTCCTGCGGATGTTCAAATTCCCGCACCGTGATGCCGCCGCTGTAGAGGCCGCCGGTAGCTAGAATGAACTTATCTGCGTAGTAGGTCTTTTCGCGAATCGAAGCTTCAGCTACAACCCCCGTAACCTTTTTGCCATCGCTTACTGCCCGGAGAACTTTGGTATTTTCCACAATTTCCACGTTCATATCCTTCAGGGCTTGCTTCAGCATCTTCTGCAGACGCAGGCCGTTGACAGATGGCGGCAGGCAGGTGGTTTCCAGAACTTCGGCGCCTAACTTCTCATGGATATAGGCGGCACATTCCTGACCTTTCGTACCCAGTACCTGCGGAACCAGGAACACCGTGTTATCGGACTGGACATAAGGACGGAGCTGCGAAGCAAAGGAATCGCGGCCTTCCTGCGTATCCAGCCAGCGGGCCACATCAATGGTGGTGATGTCGCGGCCGCCCAGAAGCGGCGTTTCCACTTCCACTACCGGGAACTTGGTCTGGCCATTTAAGGACTGCTGGAGATTATCCTGCAGGATATTGCCATAGAAATCCTTGAGTCCCTTGATGCCTACGATGACGATATGTTCCTCACCATGGAGGCTCGTGCCATCGAGGCAGTGAGGTGCCAGGCAGGTCGGCTTCATGGTGCCCACAGCAGTGGGAACCAACAGCTGATGGTCTAGAGAACCACGATAGGGGAAACCGTAATCCCGGGTGAAATCCAGGAAGAAGTTCACGGCTTTTTCCACCGTTTCCATCCCGATTTTGCTGTAGGGATGTTCAGCCGGCAGGCTCTTGATGGCCTCTTTGGGACATTCCACATAATTATGCTGCTCATCATAGCCCAGCACATCAATTACGCCGCTATTTAAGGAAAGTGAACCTGACCCGCAGGTGAGCAAGGTCACTTTTTTTCTCTGATTGGCACTGACCAAAGCCGCCATCAGGCCGGCAAAGCCGCTGCCAATTACCAGGGTATCCGCATGTTTCATTCCTTTTTGCCTCCATTCACATGAAAGGACAGTTCATATAAAGCCCGAGTCATCTGTGTTTCCCGCAGGGTTCTGCCGACGAGCACCGGACGGATGCCCTTCCAGCGGCCCTGCAAAAATTCCTTCATGCGAGTAAGTGTTTCTGCCGCCCGCTCGTGCTTGCCGTATTTAGCAAACAGGCCGGCGGAGCGCAGGGCACAGAAGTTGCCCTGGCAGGTGCCCATACCCACGCGGGTACGGCGGCGAATATCATTAATCTGATAGCAGGATTCTTCCTGCGCAATTTCTTCAAATTCAGCCAACGTTACGTTTTCGCATTCGCAAACGAGTTCCCGTTTCTCCGGCGCTTCCTCCAAGCGTTTTACGACCTTGGCGAAACGTTCGGGGCCTAAGCGGGTTGCGGCCAAATTCGTACCATAAGCCGGGAAGTACTTGCGGGCTGCCTTCTTGGCTTCCTCGCTGACCTCCGGAACCAGCGGTTCTTCGGCGGTACGGCATTTTTCCGTATTGCCCAGCTTTGCACAAACCTTGTCGGCCATCTTTTCAGCCATGAGCCGGTAGGTGGTGAACTTGCCGCCCACAATGGTGAACATGCCCTTGAGGCCGTCCTCCTCATGGTCAACGATGGCAAAGCCGCGGGAAGCACTGCGTCCAACTGCTCCTCCTGGCGGTATATAGAGTGGACGGGAACCGGCAAAGGCACGGAGCATGCGGTAATCCCGCAGATGCTCAAAGGTCTTTTCACCGATAGATAGCAGGTTTTCCACTTCCGCACGGGAAGTGCTGGTATCTTCCGCATCCGGAATACTCATGGAAGAAGTACCCAGAATGGTGATGGAACCATGCGGTACGAAAATATCACCATCGGAAGATTTGTGCAGGCGGTTGACTACGTGATTGGTAATGCGCTGGTTGAAGGCTAAGAGCGTGCCCTTATCCGGCTGAACACCAACTTCGAGGCCTGCCAGAGCGGCAACCTTGCCAGCCCAACCACCGGCCGCATTGATGGCGACTTCACACTCGATGATTTCTTCCTCACCGGTGATGGTATTTCGTACTTTCACGCCTTTAAGCTCGCCATTTGCCTGTTCAATCCCGATGACCTCGCGGTAGGTCAGGCTGCGTCCGCCATAGCGTTTGGCAGATTCTACATTCTGCCAGCTCATGCGAAAACCGTCGATGGCGGCATCCGGTACCAGATATGCCGACTGCACATTTTTCGAGAGCAGCGGCTCCAGCCGAAAGGCTTCTTCCAAGGTAATCGGCTTGGCTTCAATTCCACTCTCCGCACAACCCTTTACCCAGGCTTCTTCGTAATCCGGGTCATCAATGTTGAGTCTTACGAACATCCCCCCGGTCGTCTCTACACAGGACTTGCCAATCTTTCGCAAAATCTGATTTTCGATAATGCACTCCTTGGCTGCCTCCTGGTCTTTCACCGCATAGCGGCCACCGCTGTGCAGCAAACCATGATAGCGGGAACTGGCACCATTTACCAGGTCGCATTTTTCCACCAGCAGCGTATCTACCCCGCGCATGGAAAGGTCGCGCAGAATACCTACGCCGGTAGCCCCGCCGCCAATAACAACGACCGTTGCTTTTTCCATCGTAAATCTCATCCTCTCCGGAATAACACACATTTTTAACCGCCCAAGCGATTATTTATTTCTATGATTGTAAATTTATAGACAATTTGGGTAATAATAAATTTTCAATCATAAAAAGTACATTTTTTTAGGGCGCGAATCCCTTCTCCATATCGTTAGTCGTTTCGATATTTTCTCACAAAAAGGGAATTTCGTTTTTGTGCCCGTCATAAATACTATATTTCGTTTACATGCTTATACTACTACAAAATTCCATACTAGTCAATACGAAATATGATTTTTATTTATTATTTTTCATCGTTTTTCTTATTGAGAATTTTTTTCGCAGTTTTCCTGCCTGAGGTCTTTTCTTTTTCGCGATTTACTTGTACAATAATAATTAGTTATTTATGGGATGAGGAAGGGATTAGTTACAATGAACAGAGAGGATTACATCAAGGCTTTGATTAAGTCCCATGGTTACACCATGAAAGACTTCGCCAAGTTAATCAATATGCCTTACACTACTTTGTTGTCCATTCTCAATGGCTCCATTGGCGGTGCTGCCATGGACAACGTGTTGAAAATCTGTGGGGCTCTGAATATCCGCATTGAAGACCTCAACAATCTGGCGGATAAAATGGATACGAACGAGCCTCCTGCTTCTGAAACAGCCGGCATTGACCCGCAATTGTTAAAACTGTTGCAAAACCTGCCGACAGAGAAGCAAATTGCCTTAAAACTGTTACTGGCTGACAAGTAATTCATAACACGAATATATTCCCTGCCAGCAGGCAGGAAATTCCCAACCCGATAGCGAATAAGTCTAACACATAGCGAAAAAGGGAGGGACTTCCATGGAAAAACAAATCGCCGTCTGGCTGTTAAAGCGTGGCTACGCTGATGATGTGGAACAGGGTATACGCTTTGCTGAAGCTCTGGCGAAGAATGAATGTACCGAGGAAATGCTTGAAACCCTCAGCCATAATATTGATGTGTTTATGACCGTCGGTGGCCCTGTAACCGCCGAAAACCTCCTGCCCTTCATGCAGGAGAAGTACGATATGGCCAAGAAACTTATCAAATTCTGGAGCGAAAATCCCAAGGACACCAATGCCGTTTTCTTCTTCAACGAATGCAGAAAACACGGCGTCGAAGTCGAGTAGTCACGCAAATAAAAACACTAAAATAAAAGGCCTCCTGAGGAAACTACATCCTCAGGGGCTTTTTATTTTAGTATTTTCCTAATTTGTTGCGCAGTTCTCTTTGGTTCTTGCAGTCTGTCTTTTTCAAGATATTGCCAATGTGGAATTTTACTGTACGTTCTGTGACCACCAGTGCTGCGGCTATATCGGCAATTTTTTTATCCTGCATCACTTCACGCAGGACCTCTGTCTCTCTGTCGGTCAGGTTATACTGCCGCTGCCAGTCAGGACAGTTATCCTGTACTTGTACGTTTTCCTGTACGATTTCCTGTTCCCGTTCCTGCATCAAAGCACAACTACCGCCATTTTCTACCACGAGGCTTATATTATCCGGCAAGGAGAAAATCTCCTCGTTTCGCCTTTCAGCATAAATCACCACCGCCCGATAGAACAGAATCGCACCGAAAAGCAGAAGTGCCGCACGACAAGCCACGGTTAAAGACAAGCTGTGCTGTTCGAAATACACACTACCTGCTAAGGCGGCTACAGCGCTGGCCGGCATCTCAATGCCGCGCCCCATGCCAGCCCACAGGCGCGGACGGCTGGTCAGCGGAGCGACGGCAAAAAACATTCTGATAACCAGTATAATCAAAGCGCCTGTAAAAAACGCATCCGTATAGGAAAGCAGTGACAAGGCAAAACTATCCGAACCGGCCCGCACAAAGATAGGTATGCTTTTGGCGGCTAATGCGATGACCGGCAGATACACGGGCCAAGAATCGGCAATCACACCAGCGAACAGATAACCGACTGCCGTAAAGATGCGTGATGTGCTAAAGGTTTCCTCATAAGCTGCAAAGCGTGGAAAGAACGAACTATCATCAAGCCCTACGAGCAGTCCCAAAACCAGCGCGATCATAACGGCTAAAGACAACTGTTGGGGCAAAACCTGCGGCGACGCTGACGGCAAATCAACGGCCCCCGGTAAATTATCCGCCAGCCTGTCCATCAGCCAAGCGGCCAGCACCGCAGTGCTTACCACTAGTGCCATCTGTCCCCCGGCGGGCAGATGTGAGGCAAGATACACCAGCAAATTGCACAGGCACAAGGAAACACCGATAAATCTTCCCTGACAACAGCCCTGCACTTGCATGGCGGATAAATAGGCCACATGGCCTGCCAGATAGCCATAAGACAGGGCAAACATGAGCAGCGGCCACCACCAGGAATCCCCGCCCTGCCAAAGAAATATACTCCCCAAGGAATTGAGCAACAACGCACTGTACAGTGCCAACTTCCCCTTCGTCCAGCGCTCATGCAGCCAGCCGTAGGCAATCATCCCCAACGAACACAGCAGCATATAGCCCAGATTCGCCATGACCACAGCTTCACCATCCACCAGCTGCAAGAGGTGCATGTAAAACAATATATTCGCAAAGAACATTCCTGCATAAAGTGTATAGAGCATTTCATCACTTCCCCTGAAAAATCGCTTTTCTACATCCGTAAATTATACCATTTTCCTCTGGCCTTGTCCTGTCAAATCTGACCGTCAACCGCAAAGTACAGGCCGCCAGCCACGCCCTACAACAAAGACTGTACCTGCCGTACAGTAGGAACATACGGCTATACGCAGAAAAAGATAAAAGTAATCGTCAATATTATTTTGCGTAAAGAAGGGGATTTAATTATGAAGGAACAACGTCATAACAGGAAATTGACAAGATTGGTACTGGCGGCGCTATTGTGCACGGGAGGGGGACTTGGGACAGCATCGGCTGAGTCGGTAAATCCAACTGCCCGTACTGCTACATCAACGACCATAAGTGCAACTTCGCTAAACACCGAAGGAGCAACTATGGGTGCGAACGATTATGTATTTGGTAATATTATGGGCATGACTTCGGGTGGCCTAAGGGATGTCTTTTCCCAACTGTCAACGCCAATGGTGGTTATTACGCCTGGACAGAGTGCGGTAACTTCTATTCTGAATACTTGGACCGGTGCCGCCTCCGGATTCACTACGACAATGACAGGCGGTACGCTGAAATATCTGTACGGCGGGTACAGCACGACACAGGAAGCCGCGAATAATACCGTAAACCTCAACGGCGGTACGGTGACAACTGTGTATGGAGGCTGTTCTCAAAAAACCAATGCCAATAACAACCAGGTCACTATAGCAAGTGGAGCCACCGTGAACGAAGTTTATGGCGGGAATGCCAACAACGGCACAGCCGGTGCTGCGGGCAATGCAGACAATAATACAATCACCATCAACGGCGGTACGATAGGTGGGATAACTGGTGCATATTCTGCTGTCGGCAGCGTCACTGGAAACAAGGTTATCATCAATGCTACTGACAGCCCCATTAACGGCGCTTATCTGCATGCTGGATACGGAAAAACAGACGCCACAGGAAACATCTTCACCATCAACGGCGGTGAAATCAGCAGTGGCGTTTTAGGCATTACCGGCGCTTTT
The DNA here is from genome assembly GCF_000687995.1 of Selenomonas ruminantium AC2024. Lineage (NCBI taxonomy): Bacteria > Bacillati > Bacillota > Negativicutes > Selenomonadales > Selenomonadaceae > Pseudoselenomonas > Pseudoselenomonas ruminantium. The sequence goes on along the minus strand of NZ_JIAC01000001.1, from coordinate 763,562 downwards.
GCATATAACGGCACCGCAACGGCGAACGAGGTCAACATCACGGGAGGAACAGTCAATTCTCCTGTGGAAGGCGGCCATGCGATGAGCGGCCAGGCCACGAACAACAAAGTTACCGTTTCCGGCGGTACGATTAATAATAGTATCACTGGCGGCTGGGGTTATACGAGGGCCAGCGATAATACCGTTGCCATTTCGGACGGCACAATCACAGGCACAGTTATTGGCGGCCAAAGTTCCAACGGCGATGCCACGAATAATATCGTCACCATTTCCGGCGGCAGCATTTCTGGAATGGTCACAGGCGGCATGGCAACAAGCGGCACAGCATCTAACAACACGGTCAATATTCTCGCCGCCATGACACTAATGGGTATCAATGGTGGCAGCGGTGCAGACGGCTCCGATAATACCGTCAATTTTGCCGCCAAAGGCATAACCATTACGGATAATATTTACGGTGCGGAAAATATGAATTTCTATCTGCCTGATGACATCTCGGCAGGAGATACCATGGTGACCGTTAACGGTGGTACGACATATTTGATGAATACGACCATCGGCGTGGCGGCACAAACAGGTGTAAACCTTAATCAAGGGGATACCGTAACTTTACTCAGCAACGCCAACGGCTTTACGGGCACAGCCAAAACCACTACACTGACCACTGCTCCCACAGCCACCAGCCTGACTCTAGACACCTCTTATAAATTCGCTGTTAATCAAGAAAGTACTTCAATTACTGCCACTGTTACCGACAAGACCGAGAGCAGTACGGAAAGCAGTTCAGCACGGGCTAAATCCCTTGTAGAAACCCGCGCCGCTACCACAACCTTTGTCAATGCTGGTGCAGATATGCTTTCCTCGCAGGGATTTATGCAAGCCGCTAATGCTGTGGCTCTTGAGGCAGCTGAACAGAGCCACAATGGTGCTGTTAATGCTCCTGCCGTAAGTTCATTTACCCCCTTTGCTGCTGTGGGTGGCTCATCCATGCGTGCCCAAAGCGGCTCCTATGTCGACACCAAGGGCTTTGGCCTCAATGTCGGCTTTGCCCGGGAAATTAGCAACGCTCAGGGCAAGCTCCTCTTTGGCCCCATTGTGGAATACGGCGGCGGCAATTATGACAGCTACCTCGAAGACGCAGCAGGTACTCACGGCGAAGGCAAGGCTCATTACTTCGGCGTAGGGCTGATGGCACGGCAGGTCAACCATGACGGCCTCTACTACGAAGGCAGCCTGCGCGGCGGCCGGGTGAACTCTGACTACAAGAGCACTATGGACACCCTGGGCAAGGTCGATTACGACAGTTCCTCCAACTACTTTGCCGCCCATCTCGGTGTCGGCAAAGCCTTTAACCTCGGCAATGGCAACACCCTTGACGGCTATCTGAAATATTTCTACAGCCATCAGGCCGGTGACACCACTACCATACATATCGAAAAGGCCGCTGACGAGCGCGGCAGTTTCTCCGCCGTAGACAGTCACCGCCTCCGCATTGGCGCACGGCTCACGCACAAAGTCAACGACCGCAACAGTTTCTACGGTGGCCTTGCCTACCAGTATGAATTTGGCGGCGAAGCCAGAGCCCACTTCTCCAGTGGCGGCAACGTCCCCAGTCCCAGTGTCAAAGGTGGCAGCGGCATGCTCGAACTCGGCTGGCAGGTTAAACCCGGCGGCCCCATTGCCATCGACTTAGGCATGACCGGCTGGGCCGGAAAACAACGCGGCGGCAGCGTCCAGCTCGGCGCTACGTGGAAGTTCTAAATCGCCTTATCCAGGACTCCTTTCAGATGCGTTATTGTCCATTTCCAACAGGGTAACATCTTCTGTCACTTGATGAAAATGCGCAATCATGGCAATTTGCGTTTTATTCCCAGTTTTATGCAGTAAATTGCTGATATGAAAGCGCACCGTACGCTTCGTTATAAATTGCGCTGCAGCAATTTCACCAGCATTCTGACCTTTCAGGATGTCCAGCAAAATCTCTGCTTCCTTTGCCGTAATGCTATAACGACGGCAGTATGCAGTAAAGATATCGCCAGCTGACTCATCTTCACATTTCCCTACGGATTTCTCCTCTACCGGCTGCGTCTCTGTTTCAGATTTATGAGACGCAGCCTTTATTTTCTCCTTAGCAAGTTCAACCAATGCTTCCAGACACCCCAGCATGCTACGATAAAGCAACGCAATAGCAACCAGCAGTAATGTCGTATAAACGGCCAGCATCGTCAGCGTTGAAGTAAGAGGCCACAGCCATAACCCCATCATCAGTCCAAAACTCGTTAAAGGCAAACCAACAATACGCCCCATAGCCGCCCATCGTTCGGGACAAGCCGAGTGGGCGGCTGCGTGCAAAAAACCAACCGTCAGCAAAATAATAGCCGGTGCCGAATAAACAGCTTCCACGATTTGTGCCAACAGGATAAACAAATCTGCATCAGCCGCCATTGCCCTAAACCACAAATAATAAGCATTGGTCAGCAAAACAACGCCGGGAAGCAGCAGCATACGCCTGTCTGCCAGCCAGCCAAAAGCCACCAACCCCATCGCATAAAACAAGCGCGATGCCGGAAAAGACGGCGCATATTCGGCGTAGTGCATAATCGTAACACTATCAGACAAGCCCATCAGCAATGACAGCACTGCAGCACCGCCCAACAAATAGACACGGCTTTTCTGAAAAAACGATGACCAGACCGGCGAATCACTTTGCGGCGTGGAAACAGACAGAGAAATCGGCTCACGCTTGATAAAGTAGGTAAATGCAGCCAAACACGCTACGGCCCCCCACTGTGCCAAAGACACTTCAGTAAAATACCGATCCGCCTCGCCCACAGCGAATTGCAAAAGTGCAGCTCCCCCATAAGAAAGGCCAATGAAACGCCCAAAATGTGTAGCTGAAACCTCTGTTGCTACGCGGCACAAAATAAACGCCGTTAGAAATCCCCAGCCCATCGTCGCCAGCACAATTTCCACGAAAAACAACGGGGAAGCAGCTGAAAAAATCTCCATAAGCAGGTGACTGACCGCGCAAAGCCCCACGATATAAAGTGGAACACGATACTGAACACGTTCTTGCAAATGACGGAAGCCAAAAGCGAAGCATGCCATCCCTGCCGCCCCAGCGCAAGACACCAGCACCGTATTCACGGCAGCTTCAGATACGCCCTGCACACCACTCATGGCCAGATTATAAACCAGAATCAGATATATGTATATCAATGTCGTTGATGACAATAAACGTACAGAAAACAAGATAATTCCTCCATGAAAATCAAAATTACTCCATCCACATTATAACACTTTTTTCATGCTGATACGAATAAACAAAAAATTACGATGAATCCTTACCTTTATTGCCTACCTGTACTAAAGTACAGGTAGAAAAATTCATTATTTTTCCATAACTGTATTTTAATACAGTATTATTTCTATATATAATCTTTTATGATAGTCTTTGGGATTTTATGTTTACGGAAGGGGCCGTTGAAATGACACCAGCATACCGAATTTATTCCGTACCTTATAATGGGACGGAACCTGAATGGTTTTTACAGGAGGTGAAAAAGCGCAAACAACATATCGACCATGTCTATTGTGAACTGCCGTTTCAGGAAATGATTTCTCATGTGCGTTTTACCTTTGACGACAGGAAAGCGGCCGGAGAGCCACCTGCCAATGTGGATTCCATGCGGGCACAGTACCTGAAAAACTGCTTTGAGTTCCTGCGCCTCTCCCGAGGACAGGTGCGCCGCATCTGCCCCGTCAATGCCATGAGTTACCAGTTTGACAGTGAGGATGCTGTCAAAAGCTTTGTCCTTACTCTGGCGCGGGCAGCTAACGAATTGCAAATCGAGGGCTTTATCCTCTCGGATTACCGGGTAGCCGCCCTCCTGCACGCAGTAATGCCGGAGCTGGAAATACACACATCCTGCAACGCTTATCAGTGGAATCTGCGGCAAATGGAAATCTGGCGGGAAAAATGCGGTGTAAACGTATTCAACCCGCCTCGAGAAATTCTACGTTCACCGTCCAAACTGAAGGAAATGCACGCCGCAGGCTTCCGCCTCAAATGCCTGGTCAACGAAGCCTGTCTGATGGGCTGTCCCAATTCCTTCAACCACAATCTGGCCATTGCCAGAGGGCAGCGTCCAATACTTTTGAGCTGCTGTCAGGACGGCATTGCAGATTTGTTCCGGGCCAATTGGATCCTGCCCCGTTGGCAGAAGTATTATGATGATGTGGTGGATATCTATAAGATAGCGGGGCGGAACTCTGCAGGGGATTATCCCTTCCGTACTCTGGATGCCTATTTGACGGATAACAACAGCCTGCCATTAGTTGAACTGATGCTTTCCGGCACCATTCTCTTCGCAGCCCAGGTACTACCTGCTGAAATCCTGCAGAAAATAACCGTTGAGCAAGTGCCAGACAAGCTGCTGACCTGTGAATGCAAAGAGTGCAGCACTTGCGGCCTCTGCGAAAAAATCCTGGCAGAACTCATCCCGAAACAATATCAGGACACGTTCCGCTTCAAAATCAAAGTTCAATAAACGACGCAAAATAAAGGGGGATAAAAAATGAGAAATTGCAGCAAGACAAAGCAAAAAAGATTGGCCAAGCTCGTATTGGCCGCACTGATGTGCACGGGGGGGGGACTTTATAATCTATCTACAGATGTATTAGCAGCATCGTATGTTGTCAACGGTACTGTAGAACACGAAGGCAACACCTCCAGTTTTTCAGGAACCAGTTTTACGCCTGGGCATGCCGACTACGCCTACGGGAATGAAATCTTTGCCGTGTCATATCCAACGACCTCTGCAGACAACTTCACAGTTACCATCACCTCCCCTACATCCTACAGGCTTTTTGGTGCCGCCGCCACTACCAGAGGCTCGGCCAGCGGTAATACCCTGACCATCACAGGCGACAGTACCACAATAACTCAGATGGTATACGGTGGCTATGTTTATGGTGACAGCAATCCCAGTCCTACAGGAACCGCCAACAACAATACCGTTAATATCAACAGCGGTACCATTAACAGTGTAACCGGCGGACAAGTAGGTGGCGGTTATTACGCCGTCAGCGGCGATGCCAATGACAATACAGTCACCATCAGCGGCGGTACGGTAACCGGTTATATATACGGTGGCGCTACTTCTGACGGAGAGGCCAGCGGCAATACCGTCACCATCCAAAACGATGCTGAACTTGACAGCAACGCGCGCATTTACGGTGGCTTTACCATGAATGGGGCCGCCAATAACAACACCGTCAATATTCTCAAAGCCGTTACGGTCAAACACATCTTGGGCGGTGAAGGCACATCAGCCACCGGGAACACGCTGAACATCGCGGCCAAGGGTGTAACTGTTGGGGACGAAGGTGTCGTTGGCTTCCAGAATATGAATTTCTATCTGCCATCAGATATTGCCAGCGGCGATACCATGCTGACAATTAACAGCAGCGCTACCGATTTAACTGGTGTCACCATCGGTACGGCAGCCCAGACTGGGGTAAATCTCAATCAGGGGGACACGGTGACTTTACTCAGTAATACCAACGGCTTTACAGGCACAGCTGCCACCACTACGCTGACCACTGCGCCCACAGCCACCAGCCTGACTTTGGACACCTCCTATAAATTCGCTATCAATCAGGGCGATACTGCCGTTACCGCCACCGTTACTGACAAGACCGAAAGCAGTACGGAAAGCAGTATGGAACGCGCCAAGTCCCTTGTAGAAACGCGTGCGGCTACTACTACCTTTATCAATGCCGGTGCGGATATGCTCTCCTCACAGGGCTTTATGCAGGCCGCTAATGCCGTAGCGCTCGAAGCTGCCGAACAGACGACCAGCGGCGCGGCAGGCGTGCCCTCTGTTAGTACCTTCACGCCGTTTGCCGCTATGGGTGGCTCCTCCATGCGTGCACAGAGCGGCTCCTATGTCGACACCAAGGGCTTTGGCCTCAATGTCGGCTTTGCCCGGGAAATCAGCAACGCTCAGGGCAAGCTCCTCTTTGGCCCCGTGGTGGAATATGGCGGCGGAAGTTATGACAGCTACCTCGAAGATGCCGCAGGCACCCACGGCGAAGGCGGCGCGCATTACTACGGCCTTGGTATCATGGCGCGGCAGGTCAACCATGACGGCCTCTACTACGAAGGCAGCCTGCGCGGCGGCCGCGTAAACTCTGACTACAAGACCACCATGGATACCCTCGGCAAGGTCAATTATGACAGTTCCTCCAACTACTTTGCCGCCCACCTCGGTGTCGGCAAAGCCTTTAGTATCGGCAACGGCAACACCCTTGACGGCTATCTGAAATATTTCTACAGCCATCAGGCCGGTGACACGACCACCATACATATTGAAAACGCCGCTGACGAACGCGGCAGCTTTGACGCCGTGGACAGCCACCGCCTGCGTATCGGCGCACGCCTCACGCACAAGGTCAACGACCGCAACAGTTTCTACGGCGGTCTTGCCTACCAATACGAATTTGGCGGCGAGGCCAGAGCCCACTTCTCCAGTGGCGGCAACGTCCCCAGCCCCAGTGTCAAAGGCGGCAGCGGCATGCTCGAACTGGGCTGGCAGGTAAAACCTGGCGGCCCCGTAACCATCGACTTAGGCATGACCGGCTGGGCTGGAAAACAGCGCGGCGGCAGCATCCAGCTCGGCGCTAACTGGACATTCTAAAAAATACATTATTGTACTAAGAGCCCCTCTAGACTAAATCACTAGAAGGGGCTCTTATAAATTTGCTGAAAATTATCCCGTTTCATGGTATAATCCAATTAGAACCCCAAAGGAGCGCGTTTACCATGACATACCCAAAAGACCTTCTCAAGCAGGCTATCGAGAACGATATTGCCAACAAAAAATACAATCCCATGAACGATGTCCTGTTCAAGTTCATCTTCGGCAAGGATGAGCGGAAGCAGGTCACCATCGACTTTCTCAACGCTGTCCTTGACCGTCACGAGGCCAAGGCCATAAAGGACATTCAGTTCCAAAACAGCGAAATTGTCCCGCTCTATGATGACGACAAGCTCACCCGTTTGGACATTTTCTGCGTCACTGAGGACGGCACGCAGATTGATGTGGAAGTCCAGATTGTGGACAAGAAAAACATGGAACGCCGCACCCTTTACTATTGGTCGCAGATGTACCTGATGAACCTGGCCAAGGGTGGAAAGTATCAGAATTTGAAACCGTCCATCACCATCAACATCCTGCGCTATACGATTTTCCCCGGCGAACCGGCGCACTCCATGTACAGCATTTACAACAAGGAAACCGGCCGCCGCTTGAACGAAGACATGGAACTGCATTTCCTCGAAGTCCCCAAGTTCCAGAAAAAGCCTATCAGCGAAATGACCAGTGTGGAGCGCTGGCTGGCTTACTTCTCCAACAAATTGGATGCCAAAGAAATGGAGGAACTGGCTATGAATGAAGTTGCAATTCAGACTGCGCTGGACGCAGCCGCTATATTTATGCAGAACCGGCAGGAACGCCTCGACTACCTGAACCGCGAAATGGCCATCATGGACTATGAGTCCGATAAAGATGCCTGGATTGAAGAAGGCAAGGCGGAAGGCCGTGCCGAAGGCATGGAAGAAGGCCTGGCTAAAGGTATGGCGGAAGGAGAAAAAGCCGCTGACCGCCGCACAGCTATGCGTATGCTGCAAAAGAATAAACCGATTGATGAAATTCTGGAATTGGTTGATTTAACCCGGGCTGAAATTGAAGAACTCGCCCGCGATATGAAAAAAATCTAATCGTGGAAGATCTTTATCTTCCAAACCAAAAGTCCCTTGAGGAATTTATGCTCAAGGGGCTTTTTGTTTGTTTTTCCCCAGCCTACGAAGTACAGGTAAAGTACAGGTCGCTTGCAATGCGTTTTGGCAAAGACTGTACCTGAAGTACAGTAGGAACATACAGCCAAACGCAGAAAAAGTAAAGGAAATGTTTATTATTATTCTATTGTTAGAGGAGCGATTTAATATGCACAAAAACAACAGAAAATACAAACAGCTGGCCAGCTTAATCGCCATTGCACTATTGTTTTCAGGGGGGGGGACTACTTGATTTATCCGGGATGGCAGAGGCGACGGAAGCCACAATTACGAATGTAAGTGGAGGCACAGGTTCATATACCTTTACTCCGGATGGAATAATGACCAAGGTGAGTAATACTGACTATGACAGCTTTTATCCTACGTCTGCAAATGTTCTGAATGTTACAGGCAGCTTTACTGCCGATGCCCTGACACTTATAGGCGGCTATGATGCAGGAGCTAATGGAGCTACTGTAAATATCAATGGAACCAATATAACCTTATATAGTATTTATGGCGGCAAGAATAACGGCAGCGTTACGGGAAATCATGTGAATTTCCTGGGAGGGACAACTATATTCACCCCTGAAACTGCCATCATTACAGGTGGTTACGGAAGCGGTACTGTAACGGATAATCACGTCAATATCAGCGAGGGCAGCACCGTAATGTACAACGGAGGTAACGGAGGCTATGGCTCTATGATTAAGGGGGGCGAAAGTTCTAGTGGAGACGCTGAAGCCAATACGGTAACAATCAGTGGCACTCTTGAGCCTACATCTTCTGGCATACTCGCAATATATGGCGGTCAGAGTACCGCTGCCAGCAAGAGCGCGAAGAACAACAGCGTAACCATTACGGGAAATGCGGCTATAAACACAACAGCGGCGACTGACAGAATTTATATCGCGGGCGGTGTCACCAATGGAGAGACCACAGGCAATACAGTTACCATCAGTGGCAACAGCACCTTTGGGAGCGGTACCGTGCATATCAATGGTGGTGCCGGTGGAGTTGCTAATGATAACACGGTTACCATCAGCGGCGGCACTGTCAAAGGCTACATTTACGGCGGTTATGGCGATACCGAGGCCAGTGGCAATACTGTCACCATCGAAAAAGATGCGGTGCTTGACAGCGAGACCCGCATTTATGGTGGTATGGCTGTAGATTATTCGGTGAATCCGGCTGTCTATGGTACGGCCAATAACAACACCATCAATATCCTCAAGGCAATTACCGTTAAGCATATTCTTGGCGGTGAAGGTTCCACGGCTACAGGCAATACGCTGAATATTGCCGCCAAGAACGTGACGGTAGGCGATGAAGGTGTCGTTGGCTTCCAGAATATGAATTTCTATCTGCCATCAGATATTGCCAGCGGCGATACCATGCTGACCATAAACAGCAGCGCTACCGATTTAACTGGTGTCACCATCGGCACGGCAGCCCAGACTGGGGTAAATCTTAATCAAGGCGATACAGTAACCTTAATCAGTAATACCAATGGATTTACCGGCACCGCTGCCACCACTACTTTGACCACAGCACCGAAAGCCACCAGTCTTACTGTAGACACTTCCTATAAATTCGCTATCACTCAGGAAGCTACCGCAGTTACCGCTACTGTGGCAGACAAAACAGAAACCAGCAATACCGACAGAGCTAAATCCCTTGTGGAAACCCGTGCCGCTGGCACCACCTTCGTCAACGCCGGGGCAGATATGCTGGCCTCTCAGGGCTTTGCTCAGGCTGCCAACGCCGTGGCCATCGAGGCCGCGGAAAATGTCAGCAAGGAAGCAGCAGGTGCACCTGCCGCCAATGCTTTCACGCCCTTCGCCGCCTTCGGTGGTTCCAGCTTCCGAGCACAGACCGGCTCCTATGTGGATACAAAAGGATTTGGCCTCAACGTGGGTTTTGCCCGGGAGATTTCCAATCCGCAGGGCAAGTTATTGTTCGGCCCCATTGTGGAATATGGCGGCGGCAGTTATGACAGTTATCTTGAAGATGCGGCGGGTACCCATGGTGAAGGTGGTTCCCACTACTTTGGCGTGGGCATTATGGCACGACAGGTCAATCACGACGGTCTCTATTATGAGGGCAGCCTGCGTGGCGGCCGCGTAACATCCGACTACAAGAGCAATATGGATACCCTCGGCAAAGTCAATTACGACAGCGCCTCCAATTATTGGGCCTTCCACCTGGGTGTAGGCAAGACCTATAATCTCAGCAACAATAACATTCTGGATGGCTATCTGAAGTATTTCTACAGCCATCAGGCTGGTGACACCACCACCATTCATATCGAGAATGCTGCGGATGAACGTGGCAGCTTCGATGCGGTAGACAGCCACCGCCTCCGCATCGGCGCCAGACTTACTCACAAGGTCAACGAGCGTAACAGCTTCTATGGCGGCCTTGCCTACCAATATGAATTCGGCGGCGAAGCCAGAGCCCATTTCGCTGGTGGCGGCAACGTCCCCAGCCCCAGTGTCAAAGGCTCCAGCGGCATGCTGGAACTTGGCTGGCAGGTAAAACCTGGCGGCCCCGTAACCATCGACTTAGGCATGACCGGCTGGGCTGGGAAACAACGCGGCGGTAGCATCCAGCTCGGCGCTAACTGGACATTCTAAAAAACAAGGAGTTTCTGTATGACATTACTTCGTACAGAAACTCCTTATTTTTATAGCAAATTATATTTCAGCAATTATACAAACTATATATTTATATTGTGTATAATCACTGAAATATTGACAAAAAGCAAGTCCCCCTATATAAATTAAGTAATCATACACAACAAACGATAAAATGTGTGTTTATAGTAAAGGACAATTCTTATGGTTATGATACTTAAAGATGCTATAAATCAATACGGTTCTTTATACAAGGTAAAACAAGCTATGCAGAAAGGAGAACTTTTCAAACTTTCGCCTGGCTTATATTCCAAGAATGAAACCGCTTCCGATATTGAGATTGTTATGGCTAGCTACAAGGATGCAATTTTCATTATGGATAATGCCTTTTATTTTTGGGGACTAACAGATGTTATACCTGACCAACTTCATTTAGCTACAGGTCGGCATATGACACGCATCAAGATGGCTGGCGCAAAACAATATTTTGAGTCAGTCAATTATTACGGTATTGGAAAAACGCAAATGCTATACAACGGTTTATCCATCCGTTGCTATGACCGTGAACGAATGCTTTTAGAGCTAATCCGCCATAGAAATAAGATGGCTTTCGATTATTATAAGGAAATAGTACAAAGCTATCGCCAGCTGAAGGATAGTCTTGATTTTGCTAAACTCGATGATTATATAGATGCGATACAGGCTACCTGTACTAATTTACAGGTAGAAAAATCGCCCCTTTCTTCAAAACTGTCCATATTGTCAGTAGATTTTGGATAAGCACCCGCCTATGATAGTCTTTGGGATTTTCTATCCTGACGGTATCAAAATTTTTATAAACGGCGCAAGCCAAAGGGGGATAAAAAATGAGAAATTGCAGCAAGACAAAGCAAAAAAGATTGGCCAAGCTCGTATTGGCCGTACTGATGTGCACTGGGGGGGGATTCTTTAGTCCGCCATCGGCAGAAGCATCCACGGCAGATAAAACGATATATATTGACACAGATGATAACGACACAGTAAAACTTGGCTCAGGCGCAGTTTTGCCCACAGGTGCTGAGTTGACACCTGCTGTTGGCACGTCCAATACAAAATCCCTGACCATCACCGGCACCAGTGCTTGGTCTAATTGGAGTATAATCGGCGGTTATCCCGGCACTCAAAGTGCCGATGGCTATTCACTGACACTGAATGATTTTACAAATACTGGTACGGATATAAACCAATTTATCGGTGCCTGGGGTAAGAGCGCCACCAACAACACCATCACACTGAACAATCTCAATGTCATTTTATATAACGGAATCGTAGGCGCTCAAGCCTATAATGGAAGTGTGGAGAATAATCAGGTCATCATTGCGGGTGGTACCATTACAACTGGCTATATAATCGGTGGTAATATGAGTAGTGCTTCCCTAGTCAATGCAGTCAACAACAGTATTACCATTTCAGATGCGACAGTCACAGCTTCCCAGAACATTATATGTGGAAATACGACCAACGGCAATGCCACAGGCAACACCATCACTATTACCAGTGGTACGATTAGTGCCAACAATATTGTTGGCGGTTGGGCCTCAAACGGCGGTGACGCAACAGGAAACAGCGTCATTATCAAAGGCGGTACCGTCACCGGCGCAGTCATAGGTGCCCAGACAGACGGCACCTCTAATTATGGCAATGCCAAAGACAATACGGTGACGATTTCCGGTGGCACCATCAACGGCATGGTTTCTGGCGGTATGGCAATGGGAACTGGTAATGCCACTGACAACACTGTCAATATCCTCGCTGCCATAACTTTGCAGGGCATCAACGGCGGCAGCGTCATGTCAGGTACCTCCTCCAACAATACCATCAACTTTGCCGCCAAGGACATTACTATCACCGACAATATCTATGGCGCACAAAATCTGAACTTCTATCTGCCTTCCGACATTGCCAGTGGTGACACAATGGTGACCATCAATGGCGGTGCTACTGATTTTACCACTACTCCTGTGACCATCGGCGCAGCGGCTCAGACTGGGGTAAATCTCAATCAAGGAGATAAAGTCACTTTGATAAGCAACGCTGCAGGATTTACCGGCACCGCTGCCACCACTACTTTGACCACGGTTCCTACAGCCACCAGCCTGACTTTGGACACATCCTATCAATTCGCTATCAATCAGGGCGATACCGCCATTACCGCCACCGTTACTGACAAGACCGAAAGCAGCACGGAAAGCAGTATGGAACGCGCCAAGTCCCTTGTAGAAACGCGTGCGGCTACTACGACCTTTATCAACGCCGGTGCAGATATGCTCTCCTCACAGGGCTTTATGCAGGCCGCTAATGCCGTAGCGCTCGAAGTTGCCGAACAGACGAACAGCGGCGCGGCAGGCGTACCCTCTGTTAGTACCTTCACGCCGTTTGCCGCTATTGGTGGCTCCTCCATGCGTGCCCAGAGCGGCTCCTATGTCGACACCAAGGGCTTTGGCATCAATGTCGGTTTTGCCCGGGAGATTGCCAATCCGCAGGGCAAACTGCTCTTTGGTCCCGTAGTGGAATACGGCGGCGGCAGCTATGACAGCTACCTCGAAGATGCCGCAGGTACCCACGGTGAAGGCGGCGCCCATTACTACGGCCTTGGTATCATGGCACGGCAGGTCAACCATGACGGCCTCTACTACGAGGGCAGCCTGCGCGGCGGCCGCGTGAACTCCGACTACAAGACCACCATGGACACCCTGGGCAAGGTCGATTACGACAGTTCCTCCAACTACTTTGCCGCCCACCTCGGTGTCGGCAAAGCCTTTAATATCGGCAACGGCAACACCCTTGACGGCTATCTGAAATATTTCTACAGCCATCAGGCTGGTGACACCACCACCATCCATATCGAAAATGCTGCGGATGAACGTGGCAGCTTCGATGCAGTAGACAGCCACCGCCTGCGTATCGGCGCACGGCTCACCCACAAGGTCAACGACAAGAACAGTTTCTACGGCGGTCTTGCCTACCAGTACGAATTCGGCGGCGAAGCCAGAGCCCACTTCTCCAGTGGCGGCAATGTCCCCAGCCCCAGTGTCAAAGGCGGCAGCGGCATGCTCGAACTCGGCTGGCAGGTTAAACCCGGCGAAACGCCCCTGACTCTCGACCTCGGCCTCACCGGCTGGGCCGGAAAACAACGCGGCGGCAGCGTCCAGCTCGGCGCTACGTGGAAGTTCTAACTCTCTTCTCATATGCAAAAAGCACATATCAGGCAACTTGTCAGCCTGATATGTGCTTCTTTTTTACGCCAGTACGTAAACCTCAATGTTTCTCCGGCCGAAGTTCATGCATTCGCCGTAAGTTTCCATGCACAGGTCCACTTTCTGGCCGCGGATAGCACCGCCGGTATCGGCAGCGATAGCCACGCCATACCCCGGAATATATACCCGGGAACCCAATGGAATGACCCCAGGGTCAACCGCAACGACACCGCGGCGGGCAGGAATACCAGTGGCGGTAATGCCTGCGCCGCTCCCATCTGTAGGGAGGTAAGCCGTTGCTTCCATAGTGTAGGCGGCGGTATAGGCCATCATGCCCATTTCCGTCTGCACCTTGGGTCTCATCTGTTCTTCACGCATACGCTGCAGTGCCTCGCGTTTTTTTGCACTGTCAGATACTACTATGTCTAGGTTCTCCTGAATTTTCGCATCCAGTCCCAGAGGCGTTTCCACGTCCTCCAGATTATAGCCCAACTCGATCAGGGCGTCACCTACGGTCTGCTTGCTGGTCACAATCTGTTTTGCCTGACCATTGTACGTTACCGTTACCGGAACCGCGCGGTAAACGGTGATTTTCGTGTTCTTGCCATCCTTTTCCAGATGGTATTCGTCATTGGCTCTAAGTTTCACGCCATTTTTTCCTAAGATAAAAGCTGGATTCGTATGATTAGTCGTGGTCGTAATTGTCTTGCCATCGGCCACAATGGTCACCTGGTGCCAATCGTCCGGCAACGTGGTTTTGGTAAAACCAGTTGTCATCATCATCATAATGGCCAGCACCACGCACATTACGACTTTCTGTTCTTTATGGTTGAATGTTAACAGCTTCTTTAAACTCATTAAAAGCCCCCTTCAAGGTTTGGTGAAGAACTTTTAGCAGTATAGCATGAGATTTGAACCCTTGTCAAATCTCACTGATATATTCTCCCACATTTAGCTGAAAAACACATGAAAAATGGGAATAAAAAAGCAGTGGACGGCTATTTTCATAGTTCGTCCACCACTTTTGCTCAAAAACAGGCAAATTCCCGTTTTAGATACCGTATAATTCCTCAGCGTTGATTGAGGTTTGTTTAGCCACCATTTCCACAGAAATCCCCTTTATTTCGGCAACTTTCTCCGCCACATAACGGACAAAAGCCGGCTCATTCTGCTTGCCGCGCATGGGTACAGGTGCCAAATATGGGGCATCTGTCTCCACTAAAATGCGTTCCAACGGGAATTTTTCCACGATTTCTGGAAGTTTCGCAGCGTTTTTGTAGGTCAGCGGGCCATCCACGCCGATATACCAGCCCATTTTATAGATTTCCTGAGCCATTTCGAAGCTACCGGAGAAACAATGCAAGACACCTTTTAGGCCTTTGCCTTCCTTTTTGAGGATGGTCAGCGTGTCCCCATGTGCCTCTCTATCATGGATGCAGACCGGCAGATGCAGCTGCCGGGCCAAATCGAGCTGATGGATAAACATGCGCCGCTGCAGAGCGCGCTTATCTTCATCCTTTTCCCAGTAGTAATCGAGGCCGATTTCGCCAATGGCTACTACACGCTCCGCTTCGGACCAGCTAGCCAGCTGGTCATCATCGGCAGAAGTCAGTTCATAGATTTCCTCGGGATGGATACCCACACCGGCGTATACACCTTCATAAGCAGCGGCCAGTTCCACCGCCTTGGCAGAGGATTCTAAGGTATCGCCCATATTAATCAAGCGGGTAATACCGGCTTCCTTTGCCCGGGCTATGACTTCCGCTTCCTGTCCCGCAAATTTCCCATCATTAAGGTGAGTATGCGTGTCTACCAGTTCAAAAGCTGCCATCTTAGCGCACCGTGGAGCCGACCGGCATATCCACCGACACAACCTTCAATTCATCGCCCTGAGAAGCGGCCAGCACCATGCCGTGGGAAACAATGCCGCGAATCTTGGCTGGTTTCAGATTGATGACCATGACCACGTTCTTGCCAATAAGTTCAGCAGGCTCATAGTGCTTGGCAATGCCGGACACGATTTCACGCTGTTCATCGCCCAAATCCACCGTGAGTTTCAGCAGTTTTTCCGTCTTGGGCACGGGTTCTGCTGCGAGAACCTTGACTACCCGCAGATGAATCTTGGCAAAATCGTCAATGCTGACTTCTGCATTATCGTCAGCCTGTTCTTTTTTGTCCGCTTTCTTTTCCTGCTTGTTTTTCTTAGCCGGTTTTTCCTGTTTGGCAGGAGCTTCTTCCTTCTCTACTTCAATGCGCGGGAAGAGCTGTTCCGGCGTACCAACCTTGTGGCCACCTTCGATGCCACCCCAGGTCTTAATATCGTCAAGCTGAACATCAGCAAAGCTGCCCGACAGGTTGAGCTGCTGCCAGATACGTTCTGCCGTAATCGGCATAAAGGGGCTAATCAGCACGCTGATATGGCGCAGGGATTCAGCCAGATTGTACATGACATTAGCCAGTTCCTGCTTCTTGCTTTCATCCTTGGCCAGTGCCCAGGGAGCCGTTTCATCAATGTATTTGTTCGCACGGCTGATGAATGCCCAGACCTTCTTGATGGACAGGGAAAGTTCCATCTTCTCCATGTTTTCGGCGAAGTAAGCAACCGTTTCAGCGGCGTCGGCCTTGAGGCTCTTATCCACGTCACTTTCGCCCTGTGGAGCGATAAGCACGCCATCCTGGAACTTGCCCACCATGTTGAGGGTGCGGTGCAGGAGGTTCCCGAGGTCGTTGGCCAAATCGCTGTTAATGCGACCAATCAAGGCATCACGGCTGAAGTTACCATCCTGGCCGAGGTTGATTTCACGGAGCAGGAAGTAACGGATAGCATCTGCACCGAATTCGTCAATGAGGCCGATGGGGTCAATGACATTGCCCTTGGACTTACTCATCTTGTCGCCATCGACAATCAGCCAGCCATGGCCGTAAACCTTTTTCGGCAGCGGCAGGTCGAGAGCCATGAGGATGCAGGGCCATATGATGGTATGGAAACGCACAATTTCCTTGCCCACGAGGTGCAAATCAGCCGGCCAGTACTTATTGAACTTCTCTTGGTCATCGAGGAAGCCAATCGGCGTCAGATAATTGGTCAGCGCATCGAACCACACATAGATAACGTGCTTTTCGTCGATGGGCACCGGGATACCCCAGTCAAAGGACGTACGGGAAATGCACAAATCTTCCAATCCCTGCTTGATAAAGTTAATCATCTCATTGCGGCGGGACACCGGCTGAATGAAATCCGGATGTTCTTCAATATAGGAAAGAATCTTATCCTGATAGTTGCTCATCTTGAAGAAGTAGGCTTCTTCGGACACTTCCTGCACAGGGCGGCCACAATCCGGGCAGCAGCCGTTTTCATCGAGCTGATGCTCCGTCCAATAGCTTTCGCAAGGCGTGCAGTAGAGGCCCTTATAGGACCCCTTGTAGATATCGCCCTTGGCATAAATGCGGCGGAAAATTTCCTGCACCACTTTTTCATGGCGTTTTTCCGTCGTGCGGATGAAGTCATCATTGCTGATGTTGAGCTTCTGCCAGAGGTTCTGGAAGCCAGCCACGATTTTATCCGTGTACTCAATGGGCTTGATGCCGGCTTCTTCGGCCTTCTGCTGAATTTTCTGGCCGTGCTCGTCAGAGCCCGTCAGGAAAAATACATCATCCCCGGCCAGGCGGTGGTAGCGGGCAATGGAGTCCGCAATGGTCGTGCAGTAAGCATGACCGATATGCAGCTTGGCACTGGGATAGTAAATCGGCGTGGTAATGTAAAATGGTTTCTTTTCAGACATGGAAAATGATCCTCCTTATATTGCACCCGCAAATGATTCGGGTGTTGTATGCGTTGTTACTTCTTGGGCAGCATAACCACAGCTACCGGCAGATTGGACGCGCCCGGCGGGGAGAATTCAAAAACGGTTTCCCCTTTGCCGATGCTTTCACCTAAAGGCGCCAGCTCCGTATTCTGGGCCAGCTGCCATTTGCCCGCTTCACGCTGGGCCTGCATTGTATCGGTTTCCGGTGCGGTTCTGTCACCAAAGTATTCGCGTGCGCCCGGCGTGGGGAACAGCGTATATGTCTTGGTGGCCTGGAAGCTGCGCATGGCTCCAGCGTAAACACCTCCAAGGGGACTTAGATAGTAGTCCACATCCCCGTCCTGCACCGGCAGTTCAATGCGGTAATTGATACCATAGTTGCCGTAGTTGGTGACGGCACTGCCATCGGTGGCATCAATACCCTTACGGTATTTATCAGACTTGTTATCAGCCAGCATGAAGTATACGCCCCCATCCTCGCCAGGGTTATACACTTTGCGGGCCGAAAGCACCCGGTTCATGCCCTTAAACGTGCCTCTGAGGCGCATTTCATCCTTGGGCAGCACCGGCAAATTGCTCACTGCCGTCACAGGATCGCCATAGGCGTCCAGCATAATTACCGACACCAGCACAGAATGATCGGCATGGAAATCAAAGACACCATAGGTCAGCTCTCCGGGCTGCAGAATGGTCATATTCATGTTCTCCTGCAGCAGGCGGGACATCCCGGGCTGCAGGTCGATTTTCTGATTCTTTTCCTGACTGAAATACTCCAGCTGGGTGGCCTTGCCCACCTTGAGGTAATCGCTGCTGGGCTGGCCGTTGCCGCCGCGGGTAATGGTTACCGTATTGGCGCCGTTATACTCATTTTTGAGTACGACCGCCAGTTTCTTGGGTTCACTGGTGTTATTGAGATGGTAAAACAGCACACGGGCATCCCCCTTGACAGAATCCTGATAGAGAATGCCGTTCTGGTCCACATACTCCGGACTGTCGGAGAAAATCAGGGTGCCCCCTTCATCCCGGCTATCCATATCCCAACGGGCCAGCCCCTGTGGGTTCTGCTCATCCTGCGTCTGCTTTCCGTCTCGCGACTGCAGAATATTTTTTATGCGGTCCAGGATTTTCGTATCCGATGCCCCCTTTACCTGCTGATGAGCTGCAGTTCGGTCGGTGCGCACAATCGCTGCGCCCTTATCCTCTGCATGGCGGGCCTGTGCCAGTGCAGGCATCATAATGATGCCCGCGGCCAGCACAGCCAGTATTTTCTTAGTTCCTTTCATTAAATCAAAACATCCTTACTAAAGTATTACTCGTTGATTATATGCTGATGAATTCCCAGACGGGTCATGACCTCACCCTTGAACAGACGCAGCTTGAACTCCGTCAGCCCCAAACGGGGATGCGGAATATTGGTGCGCTGCAACAGATAGGGATTGGTCTTGAACGTATTGAGGCCCCCATCACCGGTCACTGCCGTGAGGTATTCGTTTTCCTTGAGAAGTTCCGGCATTCCCTCATCATAAGCCCCATTCGGATAGGAAAAGGTGAAGATGGTCTTAAGACCGTTCCACTCCATCAGGAGCTTGGAAAGTTTCATTTCCTCTGCCTGCTTCTCCCTGTCCAAAGTGGTCAGCGGCTGATGGTTGGCCGTATGGCTCCCCAGCTCAATGCCACGGTTCTGCATATCCCGCAGCTGATTCCAGGACAGATACCCCTTGCGGCCAATGCTGTTGGTGACCATGTAAACCGTGGCCTTCATGCCTCGTTCCTCCAACATGGGCAAAAGAACGGTGTAATTGTCCTCATAGCCATCATCAAAGGTCAGAATCACCGGCTTATCCGGCAATTCCTGCTTGCCCTTCTTGGCCCGCACAAAATCCTGCATGGAAATGGTGGTATAGCCCTGTGCCTGCAGATAATCGAGCTGCTCCTTAAACTCCGCCACCGGCACTGCATAGGACCAGCCTTCCTCATCCACATCATCACAGACATGATGGTATTCAAGCACCAGTACGCCCCGTGGCGTCGGTGTCATGGTCAGCCAGGAAATAAAAACCAACAGGACAAAGGCCAAGATGCCCAGCCCATACTTCACATAACGCAAACTTACATCCCTCTTCCTTATTTTATAGCAGCTTAGAGCTGTTCTGCTATCTCTTTTAGTTTTCTCATTCTATGGTTCATGCCGGACTTGCTGATGCCCAGCATTTCCGCCAGTTCCTGCAAAGTGGCATCGGGGTTCTCCAGACGGGCTTTGGCAGCCGCCCGCACCTTGGGAGGCAAGCTGGCCAGTTTGCCATCTTTTTCCAGCGCCCGGATAATCGCCAACTGCCGGCCGGCAGCATCCACCGCCTTCTGCAAATTGGCGGTTTCGCAGTTCACCAGCCGGTTCACCTGCTCCCGAACTTCCTTGACATTGCGGGCCACTTCGAAGCTTTCCACCGCTTCATCCGCTTCCAACATGCCCAGGAAATCAATTACGGAATCGCCTTCCTTCATGTAGACGATATAGGAATCCTTACGGTCCACAAAGCCCGCCGGAAAGCCCATGCGCCGCAGCAAATCATAGAGCAGATTGCCCAGCTCGAAGCTCCCCGTCACCAATTCCAGATGATAGGCCGCCTCGGGACGGTTCACACTGCCGCCCCCCTGAAAAGCCCCCCGCAGATAGGCAATGCGGCAGCACTGCTTCTTTAGGATGCCCCGGTCATTTTCCATATTGAGGCTGTCATCATGGAGAAAGCCAATCCTTGTAAAGAGCTCGTTGACCTTCAGGGATGGCACCACCCGCACGGTATAACTGTTGTTCTTATTGAGCTGCCGAGAGCGGCGCACGGTGATTTCCGTCCGCAGATTTTCCCCTTCGCTTTTTAATAACTGCAACACCTTGCGGGCCACAGCCGCATTTTTCGAGGTAAAATTCAGACCAAAGGTATGACCGGCGCCAAAGGTCAGGTTGGCTCCCATGCGCAAGAGCGCCGCCAGCTCCGCTCCCCGGCAGCAGGCATCCTCATAATAAAGCCTTGCCAGTTCGTTCTTTACCTCTGTGGCAAAGGATGGCATAAGCCTCCTCCTTTTCCCAACTTACTTGATTTCGTATTTCTTCAAGGCACTGGGCTGAAGATGGTAAACCATATTCATAACCGCCTTGCTGAGCTTATCCGGGTCGTGACGGATAAGTTCCTTTTCGTTGATGATATCCGCTTTGACGAAACCTACGCCTAGCGCGTTGATGGCATCTTCATCCACTTCCACCGGATAGGCGCCCTTAGCCGCATAGTAATCCTGCATCTCCGGCGAAATCGGCGAATCATTGACCAGCATATAGTCGATGATGCCCTTGCCGCCATGGTCAATAATGGCCTTGGCATGCATGGAAGCGGTATAGCCGTCAGTTTCCCCGGGCTGGCTCATGACGTTGCAGATGTATATCTTGATGGCCTTGCTCTTCCGGATGGCCTCCGCCACGCCGTCCACCAATAGATTCGGCATGATACTGGTGTAAAGGCTGCCCGGCCCTAAGATGATGGCATCGGCATTGGTAAGTGCATCGAGTGCCGACTGCACCGGCTGCACCTGTTCCGGGAACAAACGCACCCGATGAATTTTCTTATGGACTTCGGGAATCTGGGATTCCCCTTCCACTACAGTACCATCCTCCATGACGGCGTCCAGCCGCACATGGTCTTTCGAAGCCGGCAGTACCTGACCTTTCACCGCCAAAACCTTGGAGGATTCCCGCAGGGCTTGCTCCATATCGCCCGTCACTTCATTCATGGCGGCGATAAAGAGATTGCCGAAGCTATGACCGGCCAGTTCCGACTCCCCTTTGAAGCGGTACTGGAAGAGTTTTTCCATCAACGGTTCTGTATCGGCCAGCGCCACCAGACAGTTGCGCAAATCTCCTGGGGGGATAATGCCAAATTCCTCCCGCAGACGGCCCGAAGAACCGCCATCATCGGCTACCGTCACCACAGCGGTGACATTGCTGGTGGCAGCCTTAATGCCCCTGAGCAGTACCGACAGGCCATGGCCGCCGCCCACTACGGTAACATTCGGGCCTTTGCCCAACCGTCGCTTTTCATAGATAATATCCACCAGCCGTTCGGAATTATCCGGCAGCAGCACCATGATAACCGAGCGAATGACATAGCGGGTAGCCGCCAGCATCAATACCGCCCCCAGCGCCACTACGAGAATACCGATAATCGTGGTGATGGAATAATCATAAGTCCCCTTCCAGAGGTAAACCGCCTGAAAGATGGCTTCTTCAATGGCATCGAGATATTTATAGTTAAAAACGAGGGCCAATCCCAGACTCACCAGCATAACCCCTGCCGAAAACAGCACGAGCCAGCGCTTGAATTTCATGCCAGGATACAGCCATTTTAACAAATGCATATCTTAGCACTCCTCACGCACGTGTTCCCACACATCGTTTTTCATTAAGTCCCTATGCTCCAGTTTCACCGGCAGGCCCTTGTCCTTGAGCCGGTCAAAAACATGTTTGGCAATAAAGACGCTGCGGTGCATGCCGCCGGTACAGCCCACGGCAATGACCAGCTGACTCTTGCCTTCCTTCACATACTGGGGCACGAGGAAGTCCATCATGCCGTCCAAATGCTCCATGAAATCCTGCGTCACAGGGAAGCCCGCAATGTATTCTGCCACTTCCGGCACAGCACCGCTCTTATGGCGCATGGATTCAATATAGAATGGATTGGGCAGGAAGCGCACATCAAAGACCATATCCGCATCCAGTGGCATACCGAACTTAAAGCCAAAGGACAGCACGTTGATGCTCATCTGCTCTCCGTCGCTGTTGCCAAAAATCCGGTGAATCTTGTCGCGCAGTTCCACCTTTTTGAGTTCCGACGTATCGATAATATAGGTAGCCTTGGCTCTGGCCGGGGACAGCCGCTCCCGTTCCTTGGCAATGCCGTCGGAAATGCGGGAAGACGGTGCCATGGGATGGCGGCGGCGAGTCTCCTTATAACGCCGGATAATGCAGGCATCGGAAGCATCCATAAAGAGCATTTCATAGGGAACATCTTCCTTGTCCATATCGTCGAGCACATGGATGAAGGTGTCAAAAAATTCCCGGCTGCGAGTATCCACCACGAGCACGACCTTGCCCACATGGTCACCCGCATGTTTGCAAAGTTCCACAAATTTGGGTATAAAGACAGGCGGCAGATTATCCACCACGAAATAGCCTAAATCTTCCATATAACGGCAGGCCTGGGTCTTACCGCCGCCGCTCATGCCGGTGACAACCACCAGCCGGAATTTATCTTCTTTGGGTTGTTCCTGAACTTCTTTGCCTTCTTCAAATTCCTGTTCCATCTAATCCACCTGCCTTATTCTGTCTTGAGAACGTATTTATACACAGCCTGCGCCCAGCCGTCATCATCACAATTCCCCGTCACGGCATCGGTTACGGCCTTGACTTCTTCCGTACCGTTGCCCATCGCGACGCTGAAACCAGCAGCCTTAAGCATGGGCAAATCGTTTGCTGCATCGCCAATCGCCATGGTCTCGCTGATGTCGATATCCAGCATTTCTGCCAGCCGCACCAGCGCCGAAGCCTTGGACACGCCCGGGCTGATAATCTCAATAAAGTCCTTGGAAGATTGGGTCAGCGTAACACTATCCCCAAATTCAGCCTCAAGTTCTGCCATCCAATCCTGCGTAACGGCAGGGTCAGGGGTAATAATCAGCATCTTGTACATCTGGCTGACCTTTTCCCGCATGCCTGCATAGCCGATATTTTTGCCAGTGACTTTTTGGCTGTGCTCATAGCGCCTGGAAAATTCGCCATAATCGGAATAATAGAGTTCATCACCGCTATAAGTCTGCAGGTACCAGCCTCTTGCTGCCGCAAAATCCGTAATCCGGCGGCAAATATCTTCATCCAAATACTGCTCGTAATAAACCTTGCCGGAAGTGGATTTGATGAGGGCTCCATTATAGGTAATGATGGGCACATCCAGCCCTAAAGCCTCAGCCACCGGCATAGCCGCCCGGTACATGCGCCCGGTGGCAATGGTCACAATGGTACCCGCCTTGGCCGCTGCCTGCGCCGCTGCAATATTGCCTGCCGACACAGGTTGGCCTCCCCGCAAAAGGGTGCCATCCAAATCCGTTGCCAACAATTTTATCGTCATAAAAATGCCCCCTCGTGGTATTTTTACTGTTCCTATTTATAATCAATACTTCTATTTTCTCACATCCCGCTGAAATTGCAAGGAAAAACTCGAATATGTTATACTATCTATGTAAATTCGTAAAATTCATGAATGATAGAGAGGAATCTTACTGATGATAAAAAAAATCTTTATGGGTATCGGCCTGCTGCTGATGGTTATCGGCATCTTCGGCCTGTCCTACACCTGGCATATCGACCACCGCACAGCCGAGAGTTTGTCAGCCTACTGCCGCATTGATTTCCAAACGTCACATACGGCGCAGGGAAAACTTGAAGGAGCTGTGCTGACCATCTGGGACTGGCGCTACGACAATGCCAAGCTCAAAAACGAAGCCGTCCTCTACACCGATGGAGATGCCTGGGAAATGAAGGCCGCCACCAAACAAACACCGCCACCGCATGACAGCCGCGACCATGCCTGGCAGAACGAAAACAAACTCTTCGTCGAACTGCCCCGCTCCAGCCTGCCCGCCATCAAAAAAGCGGAAACCGTACGGTTCCGCTTCTACTACGATAATGGACAGACAATCGACTTGCCGCTGAATGAACCCGACCTTGAGTATTGGAAGCGGCAGGTACAGTGATTGCTTCTATTGGAAGTCCGGCGGGGCCGGGCAGATTTTCCCCCGACTGCGCTTGTGCGGCAGGCTAAACCTATTTTTTCCTTGATTTAGCGGGAACGGCTTAAACTCACTTCGTTCAAACAAAAGCCTTTTCCCGCTAATATTTAGGTGGGCAAAAAACAGGTTCTTAACGCCTGCCGCCCAACGCTTCGCTGGGGCAAAATCTGCCCGCCCCCGCCTCCGTCATTATTGATGATACTATAGCCAAAACATTCCCCTCTAACAACTACATAATAAATTGGTGTAAAAAAATTAGCACCATGATATAATTTAGGTAACAAACGGCGAAAGGAGAACTACTTATGAAAGAGTATTGCAAACTCTACAAGGAGAACCATACTCTCATATTCGCCATTATGCGGATATGGGAAACGGACGAGAACGGCGAAAATTTAGAAATGCGCGTGGAATGCGAGGACGATATGGACATCTATGCCGAATTCACCCTCCCCGCTTACCATTGCCATCATGCTTATGGCTTCAAAGAAAGCGAATTAATGGAGATAAAAAATTTTCTCAAAGATAACGCCGTCACAATTTGGCGCATGGCAAGGGGTGAGCTCTGTGCCTAAAGCGTTAGTTGACTTCCTTGGCTACGCAATCTACTTTTGGCTCAACGAAAGCGAACCGCTAGAACCTGTACATGTACACGTATCCAAAGGCCGCCCCACGCCCAACGCCACCAAGATATGGGTGACGAGAAATGGTGTCAGGCTTGAACACAACAACAGTCAAATCCCCCGCAACGAACTAAAGGAACTACTAAACTTCATCAACGAGAATAAAAATACCATTATCGTTGAGTGGGCCACCAGATTCGGCAGAACTGATTTTAAGGAAAAATAAGATTCTCATCCCGCC
Organism: Selenomonas ruminantium AC2024; assembly: GCF_000687995.1. Classification (NCBI taxonomy): domain Bacteria; kingdom Bacillati; phylum Bacillota; class Negativicutes; order Selenomonadales; family Selenomonadaceae; genus Pseudoselenomonas; species Pseudoselenomonas ruminantium. The sequence goes on along the minus strand of NZ_JIAC01000001.1, from coordinate 738,349 downwards.
TTTATAGATGGTGCACGAAAAGTTGCACAATAATCATAATAATGCACAACTAGCCGCCAGCGGTGATGCTTGCCTAAGCGGTACGTAGAAGTTGTGCGTTAAGAAACGGCTCTCTTGCCAATCCTTAATCACCTGTATAAAAGTCTACTGTCTGAGCGCAGCGAGTTTTGACTTTTATGCAGGCTTAATTAAAGGCAAGAGAGCCGTTTTAGCACAACTTCTTCAGTACCGTGTGGCAAGCATCACCGCTGGCGGCGTACTACGTACTGCTCACTTCGCACTTCGACGAGCAAATTAACGGTATACTCTCGGCACCCGCGCACTAAGCAAACAAGGAATTTCGTAATTGATGGTATCGCCCCAGCGCGCCACCTCATCAATGGTCAGGCTGTCACTGCCAAACAATGTAACAACATCCCCAATTTCCACATCAGCGATATCCGTCACATCCACCATGACCTGGTCCATGCACACCCGGCCGGCAATCGGCGCTTTCTGCCCGTGAATTTCCACAAAGCCCTCTTTGCCATAGGCCCTTATATAACCATCCGCATAGCCAATCGGCAAGGTCGCAATGCGGCTTTCCCGCTCGGCAATAAACTGCCGCCCGTAGCCAATGCTTTCGCCCTTATGCAGCGTTTTAAGCCACACGACTTTAGCCTTAAGACTCATCACCGGCTGCAAATCAATGGGATGGGTCACTTCCTCCGACGGCCAGAGTCCATACTGGATAACCCCCGCCCGCACCATATCGAAATGCGCTTCGGGGATTTCCAAAATCGCCGCCGATTCTGCAATATGCTTAATGGCCAGCTTCACGCCACGGCCTTCCACTGCGGCAACGGCTTCCTTGAACGCCGCCAGCTGCTTTTGCGTATAGCTCTTGTCCTGGCAGTCCGCCATGGCAAAATGCGAGAACATGCCTTCAATCGCAAGGTTCGGCAACTTGGCAATGCTCTCCGCCAAATCTCCGATTTCCTCCGGACGCACGCCAATGCGCCCCATGCCCGTGTCCACTTTTAGATGGACGCGGGCTTTTTTCTGCTGGCGTACAGCTTCGCAGGAAAGAGCCTCTGCCAAAGACAATTCACAGACCACCTGAGTCAGTTCATAATCCACCACATCCTTGGCATCCTCCGGCATAACCAGTCCGAGCACCAAAATCGGCGTCGTAAAGCCAGCCTGCCGCAGTTCTATGCCCTCGGACAAGGTTGCTACGGCCAGATATTCTGCACCTTCTTCAACTGCTACTCTGGCGGCAGCTACCGCACCATGACCATAGGCATTGGCCTTGACCACAGCACAAAGCTTCACGCCTGCCGCCAGCTGTTTCTTTATCTCTCTATAATTATGACGTAACGCCTGCAAACTTACCTCGGCCCAGACCGGACGATTTGGCATTAGTCCCACGCTCCTTTTATATTAAACTCTATGCGAAAAATCACCCTCTTAGTATACCAAATGTGTTATGATATAGCTATGATGAAATTGCTGAAAAAAGCGGATATTGTGCTGATTGTCCTGCTCTTTGGCTTCTCCCTCGTGCCGCTGGCAAAATTTGGGCAGCCCGAAGCAGCCTGCTTTGCCGAAGTCCGGCAGGACGGACAGGTTATCGAGCGCATCCAGCTCACCGGCCATGTAGGAGTTACCGAATTAAATGTGCCTTATAAGTCGGACATGCAGGAACATCACAACCACATCCGCGTAAAAAATGAAACCATCGCCATCGACGAAGCCGATTGCCCCGACAAAATCTGTGTACAGACAGGTGCCATCTCTAAACCGGGAGAAATCATCGCCTGCCTGCCCCATAAATTAATCATTGAAATCAAAAGCGAGTAATCCTTATGGAACTGCGAAATTATCTTCATATCGCCCTGCTGACAGCAATCTCTCTGGTGCTGTTTCTGGTGGAGGGCCTTATCCCCCTGCCCTTTATCGCGCCGGGTGCCAAGCTGGGGCTGGCTAATATCGTCACAGTCTATGCGCTCTACACACTCGGCCCCCGCAGCTGCCTCTTTATCATCCTGCTGCGCACAGGACTGGCCTCTTTTTTCGGCGGTGGGCCCACGATTTTTCTCTTCAGCCTGGCAGGAGGCCTTTTAAGCCTTACCGTCATGACAGCACTCAAACAGCCCGCCCGCTTCTCCATTATGGGCGTCAGCGCCGCTGGCGGTTTTTGCCATCACCTCGGGCAGCTCATAGTTGCCGCCTTTGCCGCAGAGACACTGAACATCTTCCGCTACCTGCCCATCCTTGGCACCTGCGGCCTTATCACCGGACTGCTTATCGGCTGGCTGGCCGCCAAAATCCAACGACAATTCTAATCCTCCTCTAATTGACTTCCACCTTTTTTTCTGCTACCATCAAAGTGTAAACTTTTATTTACAGAACCATAAGTAGAGGAGGTTGCGAACATGGATGTAAAGATGTCAGTACTGCCGCATAATAATGTTGATGTACTAAAAAGCCAGCAAGGCCGTCTTATCAGTGCCATCACGGCAGTGAAAACGGAAAATCAGGATGCTGCCAGCAGCCTGCCCCCCCTTCATTCACTGATGGCCAGTCTGGACGCCGTACAAGGCGCCACGGAACTGGAAAACTTAGGCCACGCTCCCCAGCCCGCTTTTGCTGTGGATATCAATAGCGAGCAGCAGGAAATGGACCACTACGCCCAGGATGCGTTTAGAGTAGAATTAAGCAACTAAGCCATTAAGACGCAATAAAGCCCGCCCTATTACCCACAGGGCGGGCGTCTTTATACCTCGTTTTATGCATCGTTTTACCACTTGATTCCCAACAGCTTCTCCAAAAATTCTTCTTCGGAGCTGGCCTCTATCTCCACGATATTGCTTGGGGCTTTCTTGGCCTGCTCCTCTTTTTTCTCCTTCTCCGCCTCCTGGGCGGCTTTTTCTTTTTCCTCAGCCTTCTTCTCTTTCGCCTCTTCGAGCCGTTCCTGCTGGTCAGCGCTCATCTTCTCCAACTGGGCAAAGAGCTTCATATTCCCGTCACCGTCAAAGGTAATCGAAACCTGCTTGAAGTGCACACCTTCACCAAGCTGGCCGCTTTTCTCAATGCGCTTGGTCATATCAATAGCTGATTCCATCTGACCGATAACCTTCTCGGCATATTCCTCATCACTGGCCATATGCTCCAGCTCTTCCTTGGTAAACACCACGGAATACTGCTTGGTGCCCTTGTCCATGTAATTCTTCATGTCGTCCTGATTTTCCGCCACGAAGAAATCATAGTCCCCATACTTTTCCTGCAGCTTGGCAAATAAATCCTGCGCCTTCTGCGAAAGCTGCGTCCCCCCAGCCTTCTGCTGTCCCGCTAATGCCAGCCCATCTGCTGAAAGCTCCACCTGAGTATCCTGCATATACTGAGAAAAAGGCTCCTGTGCCTGCTCTTTCTTTTGAGCACCCTGCCCCTTCTTCCCTACCTGCCCCATATTCTGATAAAACGAGGCCGCAAAATTCGCACTGATGTTGTTTGACATGTCAATCTCCTCCTGTGACAAAACCGAAATCCTTTTCAACGCCAGCCCCCACAGGGCATAGCCTGTTATTATCAGTATAGCATATATTTTCAGACACTTACAAGGTGCAAAAAATGTATACAGACGATTTTTGTTCGATACATAAGGCGGCGGGCCGGGGAGGCAATAACTTTCGTCTGCTTATGCAGGCTTGCCTAACGCGACCGAAAGCCATTACCTCCCCGCCCCGCCTTAGTCTTAGCATGACATTATAAGCAGATTATGCAACGAACAAAAGCCGTGGGGGCAGATGATGTTTTTCCGGCGCGTTAGACAAGCCTGTATAAGCAAAGGAAAAATATTATCTGCCACCACGGCGGCTTAACAAACGGATGTAAGCCACATACGAAAACAGCCCGGTGGCTGATAATGCTTTCCCGTCGCGTTAGGCAAGCCTGCATAAGCAGAGGGAAAGTATTATCAGCCACCGGGCGTCTTAGCATATCGATGTAACTATATCCCTTTTCGTTCCCGCGCCTTTGCAATCAATGCTTCTGCCTGCGAAAACGCTCCCGGCAGGAACTCTTCCTCCCACTCGCGTCCCGCCTTCTCGCTCTTTTTGATAGCCTCCCAGTCAACCGACTCTGCGTCTGCCCCCGCAAACACATGCGGATGCCGCCGCTCCATCTTATCACTGACCGCCTTAGCCACATCATCGAGCGTAAATAGTCCTGCTTCTTCTGCCAGCCGGGCATGAAAGACGACCTGCAACAGCAGGTCGCCCAATTCCTCTTTGAGATTTTCCGCCTTGCCCGTAGCCTTGAGGATATCTATGCCCGCCAAAACTTCCGCGGCTTCCTCAATACAGGCTGGCTTCAGGCTCTCATGGGTCTGTTCCCTGTCCCAGGGACAGCCCTTATCCGAGCGCAGGACTTCGACAATTTTTTGCAACCGGCGAAGTTCATCCTGTTTCATTTCAGCGTCACCAGTTCATATTCACGCGTGCCCATGCCGATTTTCTCTGCATGTTCCAGCGTTTCCTTCCAATGCACGTTGGGATTGTTGTCCATAAACACATCGTGGTGATGGTGCCAATCCTCCTTGGCCAGATTGTCGCCTAACTGACTGTCGCGAACAGGCGTTGCCTTCTGACAGGCATCGGCGCTGGCCTGGTCGATAGCCACGGGGTCAAAGGACGCAAACATGCCGATATCCGGCAGAATGGGCGCATCATTTTCCCCATGGCAGTCGCAGTTCGGCGAAATATCCATCGCCAGATTGATATGGAAGCAGGGTCTGTCCTGTACCACAGCCTGCGTATATTCCGCCATCTTCTTGTCGAGCAAATCGCCTGCATCCCACTGCTCATTGCGGATAGCGGAGAAACCGCAGGCCCCAATGCAGCGGCCGCAGCCCTTGCATTTTTCCGGGTCGATATAGGCTTTGCCCGTATCGAAGCTGATGGCATCCGAGCCACATTCCTTGGCGCATTTATGGCAGTTGCGGCAAAGTTCCTGATTGACCACACACTTGCCGGAAGAATGCTGCTCCATCTTCCCGGCGCGGCTGCCGCAGCCCATGCCCAAATTCTTGATGGCTCCGCCAAAGCCCGTCATTTCATGACCCTTGAAGTGCGCCAGACTTATCACGATATCCGCGTCCATCACGGCCCGCCCAATCTTAGCAGCCTTGACATATTCGCCATTCTTTACGGGAACTTCCACATCATCCGTTCCTTTAAGGCCATCGCCGATAATAATCTGACAGCCCGTAGTCATGGGATTAAAGCCATGCAGATTGGCAATATCCATATGCTCCAATGCATGCTTGCGGCTGCCGGGATAGAGCGTATTGCAGTCCGTCAAGAAGGGAATACCGCCCTGTTCCTTGACCAAATCCGCCACCACTTTGGCATACTGCGGACGCAGGAAAGCTAAATTCCCCATTTCCCCGAAATGCATCTTGATGGCTACAAACTTACCTTCCATATCAATGTTCTTAATCCCTGCCGCAATGCAGAGGCGGCGCAGCTTTTCCAGCCAGCTGGTGCCCACCTGCGTACGGAAACTGGTAAAATAAACCTTGGCTTTTTCCATGATATCCTCCTAAAATATAATACACACAAATCTATTATACCATGAAAATAACCACCAGCGGCTTTCTCGTCACCTGCTGATGGTTATTTTCTTCGCAACCAATTCGCACTTCATGTTTTCCTTATGGGTTTCTGCCTAAAATCCCATCGGAATCTCCTCCTTACATGAATTGCATGTCGGCAGCTGTGGGAAAGGCTGAACTTCCTTCCCTTTGCTTACTCTTATTATAGCGAAAAGAGCTTCGCCTGTCAATTATTTTCAGAATTTTTATTGTGTTCTGTGTTCACGTCTATGATGGAAAAATCCTGCCGCTTCGCATATTCTTCTCCAACATTTAAGGCCTGCGCCCTGTCCGCGTCTCCCTGCACATGGAGATACGCCGCAGCCTGCACCGGCGTCATGTCCTTGGTTGTCGTACTGCGGGACTGCATGTAACAGATATTGCCGTCCCCATCATAAATACATTCCTCCAGCGTCAGCCGGTAATTATCCTTTTCGTTGCGGATGCGCTTGCCTGTGTATTGCTGATAGAGGATATAGCTGCAGCCTTTCGCCTTCGCCTGCTTCATCATTCCCCGAAAATCCTGCTTTTTTTCTGCCTGCTGCTGCGGAGTATAGGTAGCTTCCGTCAACTCCCGAACCATCCGTTCCATATACGGCAGTTCCCGGCGCAGATTCTTCGGCATGTCAAAGACTGGCGCAGCAACATACAACGCATTTTGCAGATGAAGCTGCGGCTCCCCGGCCAGCTTGGGCAATTCTCCGGCTGGCTTGGCATCCACATAATGCCGCCAGGCTTCATCCAGATACAGTACCATTTCATGGGGAAAATGTTCCGTAAGTTTGCTCTCCCAATCCACCCGTTGGCCGAATTGGACGAACCCGCCCGTCAAAGACTGCAGGATGCTTTTCACCGGGTCACCTGCCATCCCCACGCGGGTCAGCGAAAATTTATGCTCGTAAGCCCGGGCAAAGGCTTCATTGCCCACGGCCGGAGCGCCAAAGGTGATGACCTCCAGCTGTTGCGGGGAAACGCCCAAATCCGCCAAGCGGGCAGCCGTCAAAGTAGCCGCAGCACCGCCCAGGCTGTGTCCTGTAAGGTAGAGCTTACGCTGTGGATGGTCCTGCAATTCTCTGGCCATTTCTTCCCCGAAAGTCAGATTTTCCATCTGTGGCAGCGGCTGGGTAAAGAGCAGCTTCTGCACATATTCGTTAAACCCGCGATGTACCAAGGGCTTATCCCCGGATTTTCCAGCCATGTCACCTGCCTTTTGCGCAAACTCCGCCGGTGTATGGCCTCCGAACGGTACACGGCTGATATGCAGGTCGAGTTTTGCATCCTCAATGGTTTCTGTTCCCGGAAAAGTCACAAAGACAATGTCATGTTCCTGAACGCGATGTGCAAAAATATAAAGCCTGCCGCCTTCTCCCGGTGTCGGCTGATAGGAAAGCACCTGCCATCCCCGCGCCATCAGCCAGTTGCGGGCCAGTGTCTTGAGTTCACCATTATAGGCCACATTGGCAATCATCGCCGCCGTCAAATGAAGTTCCGCCTGCTCAGACTGCGTACTGTTATCGTTCTGTACAGCTGCCTGCTGCGCAGATATTGTGCCCATCCCAACACATAGCAAACAGATGACCAACAGACAGTGGACTAAAAACCTCTTCATACTGCCACCTCCCGGATATACAAATAAAGCCCAGACAATCCACACTGTGAAACTCGTCTGAGCTTAAAATTCAAATGGTGCGGTCGATGGGACTTGAACCCATACGTCTTGTGAACACTACCCCCTCAAAGTAGCGCGTCTGCCAATTCCGCCACGACCGCCTATGCAGTTATTCAGTGAACTCACCGAATTAACAAAAATATTGTAGAGTACTTTGGCCCTTATGTCAATATCTTTTTGGAAAAAATCAATCCTCGTCAAAAATTATCTGCCCATTGGCTAAGGAAGCAATTTTAGCGAGGGACTCAACCCGGTAACCGGCCTCCCGTACACGCTTTGCCCCATGCTGGAAGGACTTTTCAATGGCAATACCAATACCGACTACATTGCCGCCAGCCTGCTCAACGATGTTCGCCAGGCCCATAGCCGCGTTGCCATCGGCCATAAAGTCATCGATGATGAGGACATTTTCCCCGGCCTGCAGGAACTTTTTCAGCACGTACACCAGCTTGGCTTCCTTTTTGGTATAGGACGCAATCGGACAGGTATACATATCCTCCTGCATGAGCAGCGAAGGATTCTTGCGGGCAAAAACCAAACGCTTTTTGAGCTCATAGGCCACAGCCATACCAATTGCAATACCGGAAGATTCAATGGTCAGCACCTTGTCAATCTTGACATCGGCAAAGCGGCGCACAAATTCCTTGCCCATCTCCATCGTAAATTCCGGATCAATCTGATGGTTGATAAAGGAATCCACCTTCAAAATATTGCCCGACAGGCAGTGTCCCTCTTTTAAGATACGTTCTTTCAACAATTTCATGATAAAAAGCTCCTTCCCTTAGGCAATATCCGTTGCTGGTTCAGCATTTTCTTCTTCTTCAGTTACCTTAGCGGCCTCCATATTAGCCGGCAGGAAGGTATCGAGCAAAATAGCCACCACATACACGACCGCCACGCAGTTGCCACTGAACACATCCTGCACCACCTGCGGGAAAATATGCCAAATGGCATTTTCCGTGGCCGTGGTCGTGCCGATGCCAATCGAAAACGAAAGCGCCGCAATCGTAGCATTGCGCTGCGTCATTTTCACACGGCTCATCATCTGAATACCGCTGACCATGATGGAGCCAAACATCATTATGGTACAGCCACCTAAAACCGCATCAGGCAGGGAGGCAAAAAAGGCCCCGATAGAAGGAACCATGCCGGCAATAATCATCGCCACAGCGCCAGTCATAATTGCAAAGCGGTTTACCACCTTTGTCATGGCAATAAGGCCCACATTCTGACTGAACGACGTGATGGGTGAACAACCAAAAAGAGAAGCCACGGAGCTGCAAAAACCATCACAAGCCAAAGAGCCGGCAATTTCCTTTTCGGCAACATCACGCTTCAAGCCCACAATGGCCATCGCCGTCGTGTCGCCAATGGTCTCCGCTGCCGATACCAGAAAGATAATCCCGATAGAAATAATCGCGCCTAAGTGAAACTCTGGTGCAACGGGCAAAAGCACCGGCAGAGAAATAACACTGCCATTGAAAACAGCTGACAAGTCAACCTTGCCCATGCCCAGGGCAAGCACATAACCAACAACCAGGCCCACCAATACCGCCAGCTGCTTGTAATAACCTTTGGCAAAGGAAGAAAAGAGCAGACAGGTAACGAGCGTTACCGTGCCTAAAAAGAGATTGTCCGCAGAACCATAGCCATCATTGTAGCCGCCGCCAAAAGAACGAATTCCGATTCCGAGCAAGGAAAAACCGATAGTCGTTACCACAATAGAGGAAACAATCGGCGAAATAAGACGGCGCCAATACCTGGCCATAAGCCCTAAGGTTCCTTCGAAAATACCGCCGACCAGAACTGCTCCGACAACTGCTCCATAGCCAAAATTAGCTGCTACAAAGCAGATAGCCGTCACAAAAGTAAAGCTGACGCCCATGACAATCGGCAGACGCGCTCCCACTCTCCACAGTGGATACAACTGTACCAATGTAGCAATCCCTGCTACAAACATAGCGTTCTGCACCAGCATGGCTGTCATCGTTTTGTCAAAGCCTGCTGCCCCGGCAATGATTACAATCGGGGTCAGATTGGCAACAAACATGGCCAGGACGTGCTGCAAGCCAAAAGGTATGGCTGCTTCCAGAGGCACCCTGCCATCCAGCCGGTAGATGTTCTCGATACTCGCTTCTTTCATGTAGATTCATCACTCCTGCAAAATGATAAAAATAAGATATTTATATAAAAAAAACTTGCCCTATGAAATTTATATCATAGAACAAGTTGTTATGTTCATAAAAAATGGTGCGGTCGATGGGACTTGAACCCATACGTCTTGTGAACACTACCCCCTCAAAGTAGCGCGTCTGCCAATTCCGCCACGACCGCAATTTATCAAAAAACAGTAGTAAACATAAAAATGGTGCGGACGAGAGGACTTGAACCTCCACGATGTCACCACCACTAGTACCTGAAACTAGCGCGTCTGCCGATTCCGCCACGTCCGCATTATATCAGCCTCAAGGGCTTTACAACTATATGAAATTGGTGGTGCCGAGGACCGGAATCGAACCGGTACGGTTGTTTCCAACCGACGGATTTTAAGTCCGTTGCGTCTGCCAGTTCCGCCACCCCGGCAGTATCTAAAACTGGAGCGGGTGATGGGAATCGAACCCACGTGACCAGCTTGGAAGGCTGGGGCTCTACCATTGAGCTACACCCGCACATAACCATCAAGTGGAGCTGGCGAGAGGAATTGAACCCCCAACCTGCTGATTACAAGTCAGCTGCTCTACCAATTGAGCTACACCAGCTTAATAAACAAAATGGTGCCTTCGAGCGGAATCGAACCACTGACACGGGGATTTTCAGTCCCCTGCTCTACCAACTGAGCTACAAAGGCACATATTATATATATAACGCCCGTAGGCGTTAATATCAAAGTGGCGACCCGAAGGGGACTTGAACCCCTGACCTCCGCCGTGACAGGGCGGCATTCTAACCAACTAAACTACCGGGCCATAAAATGGTGGGCGATAACAGGATCGAACTGCTGACATCCTGCTTGTAAGGCAGGCGCTCTCCCAGCTGAGCTAATCGCCCATATAATGGTGACCCACCACGGAATCGAACCGTGAACCTACTGATTAAGAGTCAGTTGCTCTGCCAGTTGAGCTAGTGAGTCATAATATTGGTGACGCGTATGGGATTCGAACCCATGAAGCCGCCGTGAAAGGGCGGTGTCTTAACCACTTGACCAACGCGCCGAAATTAATGGTGGCTCACCCGGGATTCGAACCCGGGACACCCTGATTAAAAGTCAGGTGCTCTGCCAACTGAGCTAGTGAACCATTATCTGGCTGGGGTAGCTGGACTCGAACCAGCGGATGCGGGAGTCAAAGTCCCGTGCCTTAACCGACTTGGCTATACCCCAATCACCCCAGAGGTATATCATAATTGGCTCCCCGAGCAGGATTCGAACCTGCGACATATGGATTAACAGTCCACCGTTCTACCGGCTGAACTATCGGGGAAGCATAACTCCTAAAAAGGAGTTCTTAACTGGCAACGCCCTATCCTCCCAGTCCGTCTCCAGACAAGTACTTTCGGCGTACGAGTGCTTAACTACTGTGTTCGGTATGGGAACAGGTGGAACCACTCGGCTATCGTCACCAGATTCAAACCAGCAACGCCCTATCCTCCCAGTCCGTCTCCAGACAAGTACTTTCGGCGTATGAGTGCTTAACTACTGTGTTCGGTATGGGAACAGGTGGAACCACTCAGCTATCGTCACTGGATATTTTATTGAATGTTATGCACATTCAAAACTATACAGAAGAAATTTTCATGTCGAACATTTTAGCTTTGAAAGATAAGCCCTCGATTTATTAGTATTGGTCCGCTGCATGCCTTACGGCACTTCCACTCCCAACCTATCTACCTTGTCTTCTTCAAGGAATCTTACTGGATTACTCCATGAGATACTTCATCTCGGGACAGGCTTCACGCTTAGATGCTTTCAGCGTTTATCCCTTCCGGACGCAGCTACCCAGCTATGCTTCTGGCGAAACAACTGGTACACCGGCGGTCCGTCCACTCCGGTCCTCTCGTACTAGGAGCAGCTTCCCTCATGTATCTTACGCCCGCGATGGATATGGACCGAACTGTCTCACGACGTTCTGAACCCAGCTCACGTACCACTTTAATGGGCGAACAGCCCAACCCTTGGGACCTGCTTCAGCCCCAGGATGTGATGAGCCGACATCGAGGTGCCAAACCTCCCCGTCGATATGGACTCTTGGGAGAGATTAGCCTGTTATCCCCAGGGTAGCTTTTATCCGTTGAGCGATGGCAATTCCACTCTCATTCCACCGGATCACTAAGCCCTACTTTCGTACCTGCTCGTCGTGTATGACTCGCAGTCAAGCTCCCTTCTGCCTTTATACTCTTCGCGCGATTTCTGTCCGCGCTGAGGGAACCTTTGGACGCCTCCGTTACTCTTTCGGAGGCGACCGCCCCAGTCAAACTGTCCGCCTGCCACTGTCCCCGAGTTCGTTACTCTCAGGGTTAGATTCCTAACACGCAAAGGCTGGTATCCCAACATTGACTCCCCATCTTCTGGCGAAAATGGTTCTCCGTCTCCCAGCTATCCTGTACGTTACATGCCAAAAATCAATGACAGGCTGCAGTAAAGCTCCATGGGGTCTTTCTGTCCAGTCGCGGGTAACCTGCATCTTCACAGGTATTTCAATTTCACCGGGTCCCTCGTTGAGACAGTGCCCAAGTCGTTACACCTTTCGTGCGGGTCGGAACTTACCCGACAAGGAATTTCGCTACCTTAGGACCGTTATAGTTACGGCCGCCGTTTACTGGGGCTTCAATTCCGAGCTTCACCTTGCGGCTAACCCGTCCTCTTAACCTTCCAGCACCGGGCAGGTGTCAGCACCTATACGTCAGATTTCTCTTTAGCAGGCACCTGTGTTTGTGGTAAACAGTCGCTTGGGCTTCTCTTCTGTCGCCGGCTCCAGCTTCCTCTGTACAGAGTTCACCAGCTCCGGCCATCCTTCTCCCGAAGTTACGGATGCATTTTGCCGAGTTCCTTAACGAGGGTTTTCCCGCGCACCTTAGGATTCTCTCCCCGCCTACCTGTGTCGGTTTTGGTACGGGTACATGTCGTCTCGTTAGAAGCTTTTCTTGGCAGTGTAGTACGTCTGAATTTGACTTGTTCCGAAGAACGCGTCTATCTATCGGTTCTCAGCCTTACAGAACGGGGATTTGCCTCCGCTCCAGCCTACCGCCTTCGACTGGCATTTCCAATCGCCAGCTCAGACTCCTTGCTGCGTCACTCCATCCTCAAACAACTTCATGCAGTACAGGAATTTTCGCCTGTTGTCCATCGCCTACGCTTGCTGCCTCGGCTTAGGTCCCGACTTACCCTGGGACGACGAGCGTTGCCCAGGATCCCTTAGGCTTTCGGTGGGTCAGATTCTCACTGACCGTTTCGCTACTCATACCGGCATTCTCACTTCCATACGCTCCAGCTGTCCTTCCGGTCAACCTTCAACGCCCATGGAACGCTCCCCTACCCATGCTTGCGCATGCCGCGACTTCGGTTCTGTACTTGAGCCCCGGATATTTTCGGCGCAGGGCCTCTCGACCAGTGAGCTATTACGCACTCTTTAAATGGTGGCTGCTTCTGAGCCAACATCCTGGTTGTTTAGGAAGTCCTACATCCTTTTCCACTTAGTACAGCATTGGGGACCTTAGTCGGCGGTCTGGGCTGTTTCCCTCTTGAATACGGGTCTTATCACTCGCATTCTGACTCCCAGGTTCTTCTCATAAAGCCATTCGCAGTTTGACTGGAGTTGGTATCCATTACAGACCCGCGTCCGATCAGTGCTCTACCGTCTTTATGTGTCGCCTGAGGCTAGCCCTAAAGCTATTTCGGGGAGAACCAGCTATCTCCACGTTCGATTGGCATTTCACCCCTATGCACAGCTCATCCCAAAGTTTTTCAACACTCACGGGTTCGGTCCTCCACTCATTTTTACCTGAGCTTCAACCTGGCCATGCATAGATCACTGTGGTTTCGGGTCTAATCCATGTAACTTTCGCCCTATTAAGACTCGCTTTCGCTTCGGCTCCGTGTCTTCCACTTAACCTCGCTACATAAATTAACTCGCCGGTTCATTCTTCAATAGGCACGCCGTCGCACATATAAAGTGCTTCGACTGCTTGTAGACATACGGTTTCAGGTTCTATTTCACTCCCCTCCCGGGGTTCTTTTCACCTTTCCCTCACGGTACTATGCGCTATCGGTCGTTTCGTAGTATTTTGCCTTGGATGGTGGTCCACCCTGCTTCCCACAAGGTTTCACGTGTCTCGTGGTACTCTGGATACCGGCCCGTTGGAATCTCTTTCGTTTACGGGGGTTTCACCTTCTGTGCCGCTCCTTCCCAGAAGCTTCAACTAGAAATTCTTCCCTTTATGCCGGTCCTCAACCCCGGTCGTCCGAAGACGTCCGGTTTGGGCTCTTCCCTGTTCGCTCGCCGCTACTGAGGGAATCTCTTTTGATTACTTTTCCTCCGGTTACTTAGATGTTTCAGTTCACCGGGTGTGCCTCTCACAAGTGAGTAGTACGACATAACTCGTACTGGGTTGCCCCATTCGGATATTCATGGCTCACAGCCTACTTGCGGCTCCCCATGACTTTTCGCAGCTTATCGCGTCCTTCATCGGCTCGAAACGCCTAGGCATCCACCATATGCCCTTTGTAGCTTAACTTTCGTTTTGCCATAAAGTATCATATTGTTCTATGATGTCTATGCTTTTGAATCCTAAAATGTTCGTTCAACCTCTGTTTACACTGTCGTGTAGACCTTTGGTTAAAATTGATACATTTTAATTTCTTCTGTGTAGTTTTCAGTGTACATATGAGAGATTATTCTCTCAAAACTAGACAATGCAAATACCAAATGCTCCGACCTAAGATTTTGTAATCCTTAGAAAGGAGGTGATCCAGCCGCACCTTCCGATACGGCTACCTTGTTACGACTTCACCCCAGTCATCGCCCCCACCTTAGACGGCTATATCCTTGCGGTTTACCCACCGGCTTCGGGTGTGAATGACTTCCGTGGTGTGACGGGCGGTGTGTACAAGGCCCGGGAACGTATTCACCGCTGTATGCTGACCAGCGATTACTAGCGATTCCGACTTCATGCAGGCGGGTTGCAGCCTGCAATCCGAACTGGGAGATGGTTTATGGGGTTCGCTTGCCCTCGCGGGGTCGCTGCTCTCTGTCCATCCCATTGTAGTACGTGTGTAGCCCAGGACATAAGGGGCATGATGACTTGACGTCATCCCCGCCTTCCTCCGCGTTGTCCGCGGCAGTCTCATTTGAGTTCCCACCTTGACGTGCTGGCAACAAATGATAGGGGTTGCGCTCGTTGCGGGACTTAACCCAACATCTCACGACACGAGCTGACGACAGCCATGCACCACCTGTTTTCGTGTCCCCGAAGGGAGGGACCTATCTCTAGGTCTTTCACTCAATGTCAAGCCCTGGTAAGGTTCTTCGCGTTGCGTCGAATTAAACCACATACTCCACCGCTTGTGCGGGCCCCCGTCAATTCCTTTGAGTTTCAGTCTTGCGACCGTACTCCCCAGGCGGAATGCTTATTGCGTTAACTCCGGCACAGAAGGGGTCGATACCTCCTACACCTAGCATTCATCGTTTACGGCGTGGACTACCAGGGTATCTAATCCTGTTCGCTCCCCACGCTTTCGAGCCTCAGCGTCAGTTACAGTCCAGAAAGCCGCCTTCGCCACTGGTGTTCCTCCTAATATCTACGCATTTCACCGCTACACTAGGAATTCCGCTTTCCTCTCCTGCACTCAA
Organism: Selenomonas ruminantium AC2024; assembly: GCF_000687995.1. NCBI lineage: Bacteria > Bacillati > Bacillota > Negativicutes > Selenomonadales > Selenomonadaceae > Pseudoselenomonas > Pseudoselenomonas ruminantium. The sequence continues at coordinate 723,201 of NZ_JIAC01000001.1, read as the reverse complement.
GAAAGACAGTTTCAATCCCATCACGGGGTTGAGCCCCGCACTTTTAAGACTGACTTGCCTTCCCGCCTGCGCTCCCTTTACGCCCAATAATTCCGGACAACGCTCGCCACCTACGTATTACCGCGGCTGCTGGCACGTAGTTAGCCGTGGCTTCCTCGACGGGTACCGTCATTGCAAGAAACTATTCGCATCTCGCACGTTCGTCCCCGTCAACAGAGCTTTACGAGCCGAAACCCTTCTTCACTCACGCGGCGTTGCTCCGTCAGGCTTTCGCCCATTGCGGAAGATTCCCCACTGCTGCCTCCCGTAGGAGTCTGGACCGTGTCTCAGTTCCAATGTGGCCGTTCATCCTCTCAGACCGGCTACTGATCGTCGCCTTGGTAGGCCGTTACCCCACCAACTAGCTAATCAGACGCAGACCCATCGCAAAGCGATAGCTTACAAGTAGAGGCCATCTTTAATCAAGCTCCCATGCGGAAACTTGACAACATTCGGTATTAGCAGTCCTTTCGGACTGTTGTCCCCATCTTTGCGGCAGGTTGTCTACGCGTTACTCACCCGTTTGCCACTCGGTTCTTAAAAGCAAGCTTTCAATCACCTCGTTCGACTTGCATGTGTTAAGCACGCCGCCAGCGTTCGTCCTGAGCCAGGATCAAACTCTCCATAAAATTTATGAAGAACTTAATCAAGCTCTCAATTATCTATTAAAGAAATTGCCGATTGCTATGTTGTTCATACCAATCGATGTTTTAATAAGAAGTTTTCACTTCTCAAACATCTGGCTTTAATCATGTTGCATGATTATTTGCATTGTTTAGTTTTCAAAGAACAATCTGTTTTGTCGTTATCGGCTCTCGCTTCAAGCGACTCATTTATCTTATCGCATTCAGCTTAGCTTGTCAAGAACTTTTTTGAAGTTTTTTCGAAGCTTTTCGGAACTCATCAGTGCCTCGCCAGTCAAGGCTTCGCTACACCGTTTCGTGTCCGTGTCTGTCAGCGACTTGTATTATATTACACGAGTTCTCCTTATATGTCAACACCTTTTTTGAAAAAAAGTTAAAAACTGCTAAAAATTGCAGTTTGTGGGGAGTTCAGTTCGTGCTAAAGGTATCTAGTTCATACGTTGTCAGGGGCGAACGGGGAGTGAATTTTCTGTTTTCCGCTAAACGACCCCCTCGGAAAAAATAGCTGTCCATTTACTCGCGCCGGGCAGGCCAACGGCGCTGCTTTCAGCGTATTTGCTTAGCTTTCTCCTACATGGGGCCGGCCTTCACTGCGTTCAGGCAGTCGCTCCCTACAGAAAATTCACTCCCCGTCCGCCCCAATATACGGTCTATGCTATTGCCACGAACTCGTTGCTCCCGTTACAAGAACATCGATGTACTTGCTCCTTGTCATCACGAAATGACAGTTGGTACGGACATCACTTAGGGCGGAGGTGGTGATGCTTTTCGCCGTGGAACGACTGTCCGAACATAGTGAGGACTGGCCCACAAACAAGAGTTCCTAAAAATTGAGCTGAACATACGCGCCGCCGGCCTGCCCGGCGCAGGTTACTAAAAGTCCAATAAATTCCCTTGTGGGTCATTTAGTGCAACGGCGAAAAGTATTACCACCTCCGCCCCACTGATCTGTAACAAAAATCTTTCAGTACTCACTGACAAACTGCAATTTAATCTACGCAAAAGCCCGCGGGGCTGGTGTTATTTCCCCCAGCTTTTACAAGCCTGTCAATAACGAAGGAAAATATCACCAGCCCCGCGGGCGTCTTTATACATAGATGTACGTCGTATTATCCTGGTTCAAAGTACACAGTAATCGTCGTACCCTTATCCACCAGCGTATTCAATTCAATACTCTGCCCCACAGCATACCCGGAGCCCTCACTTTGGAAGGACAGCCCTTTATCTGCCGCCAGTCCTGCAGCTTCCCTCAGGCTCTTGCCCGTGAAGTCCGGCACCACTACCTTGCCATCCGGCACTACCCCTGTAAAAGGTTTTGCCGGTCTATGGCGGGGCTTCTTTTCCTCTGCCGGTTCCATGCCAGCAAAGGGATCGCTGGAAGGTTCAATATGCAAATAGCGGAACAACTGGGCAAAAATCCGTCCGGCCACAGGCGCTGCAATCTGGCCGCCATAGAAATTGCCCGCGCTGGGGTCATCAATCATCACAAGGACCGTCAATTGCGGGTCTTCCACCGGTGCAAAACCGCAGAAAGAAGCAATATAACGGCCATCCATATAGCCGCTACCATCTTCACGGATTTTCTGCGCTGTACCAGTTTTACCAGCGATACGATAACCCTTCACCTGCGCTTTGGCACCGCCGCCGCTGGATACTACCTGCTCTAGCAGCCCCATCAGCGTCTTATCAGTAGCCGAGTCAATAACCCGGCGCACTTCCGTCTTGCCCCGTTCCTCATAGACGCTGCCATCCGCATTGCGGATAGACTTCACGATATGTGGTTTTAACAGAACGCCATCATTGGCGATAGCCGAAACAGCAGTAACGAGCTGCAAAGGAGTCACGGCAATACTCTGGCCAATGGCCGAGGTTGCCATATCCGAATCCCGCATATCCTCTGGCTTAAAGAGTATACCGCTTTCCTCACCGGGTAAATCTATGCCCGTAGGCTCACCGAAGCCAAAATTGCGGGCATAACTCATCAGACGCTCTGCCCCGAGGCGCAAGCCGACCTGCGCAAAGCCGGTATTCAGCGACTGCTTTACCACATCCGTAAAAGTCACCGTACCGAAACTTTCGCCGTTCCAGTTCTGAATCCGCCGCCCGGACACCATAACGTATCCCGGGTCTACGAATACCTGATTGGGGCTGACCACTTTTTCCTGCAGGGCTGCTCCTGCCACTACTGACTTGAAGGTAGACCCCGGCTCATAGATAAAGGACACCGCGCGGTTCTTCCAGACCTCGGCATTATAATCCCAGAATTTATTGGGGTTGTAGGAAGGACGGGATGCCATAGCCAGGACTTCCCCGGTTTTCGGATTCATCACCACGCAGGTGATGGCCTTAGGATTATTCTCTGCAATGGCCCTGTCCAATTCCTGTTCCACGATAAACTGAATCGCACTGTCAATGGTTAGTTCCACCGTCTTGCAGGAATCGCCCATATAGCGCCGCCGGTTGGAAAAAATGGAATCCAGAATTGGCCGGGCCTGCCGGTCCGTAGTCAGATAGGTTTCCTTGATTTCCCCCTTGAGCAGGGCGTCCAAGGCCTGTTCCACCCCGTCAAGGCCCTTGTCATCGGTGCCCACAAAGCCCAGCACATTGGCCGCCAGAACATCATTGGGATAATAGCGTTTGGCCTCGTCCCGGAAATTCAGACAGGAAATATAGTTCTTTTCTTTAATCAGCTGGCGCACAGCCTCGTATTCCGACTGCTCCATGCGCCGTTTCACCCAGACAAAGCCGCCTCCCACAGCAATATCATCCAGAATATCCTGTTCTGTCTGACCGATAAGCGGTGCCAGATTGGCCGCCACTTCCTGCGGATTATCCACATGAGAGGGGTCAATATAGAGGGACTTGGTCATCGTGCTGACCGCTAGTTCACGGCCATTGCGGTCGAGAATTGCCCCTCGGGGAGACTGAATCGCATAGTCCTGCCCCACCTGTGCCTTCATGCGCTCGCTCAAGGAACTTCCCTGCACGAGCTGCAGCCAGGCATAACGGCAGACGATAAAGCCCACCGCTACCAGCATAAAAAACGCCAAAACGCTGATGCGCCGCTGGACGGCGCGGCGTTCCTTCTTCATGTATTAAGCCTCCTGCCTGCCGCTGTTTTTCAGCAGCGTTTCCCTTAATCTGCCTTCAATCTGCAAGAGTTCAGCTTCCGCCGCCTGCCGTTTGGCCCGGCCATTCTGCTGAATCTTGATGGTTTCTTCAATGGTATTAATCAGGCGGTCATTGACCTCGCGCACCGTTTCGATATCCACAATGCTGCGCTCATTCTCCTGCGCGGTCTCAATGCTGTTCTGCTGCAAAAGCTCCGCATTGCGGCGTAACAATTCGTTGGTCGTATTGCTAACCGCCTGCTGCATGCGCAGAACATCCTGCTGCGCCTGCAAGCCCAAAGCGATGACCAACTGATTCTTCCAGAGCGGAATCGTGCTGTAGATAGCTGTCTGTACACGGTCAATCAGAGCCTTGTCATTGTTCTGAATCAGGCGAATCTGCGGTGCCGACTGAATCGCAATCGTCTTGCTGATTTTAAGGTCATGAACCTTCTTCTCAAAGCGGTTGACACTGGCTTCAAAATCCGATACCACCTGTACCGCCATGGGGTCGCCGGAATCTGCCGCCTGCTGACGGAGTTTGGGCAGCGTAACCTCCCGCATTTCCGTAAGTTTTTCCTCGCCCGCTTGAATATAGAGTTGCAGCTGCTTGAAATAGCTGAGATTTTCCGCGTAGAGCTTGTCAAAGAGCGCTACATCCTTCATCATCTTGAGCTTGGCCTGTTCCAGATTCCCCTGAATGCGCTCCACCTGCGTAGAGAGTTTATCATAGCCCAGCTTGATATCTTCGCCCTTTTTCACGAGACTGCCCACCAGCGGAATCTTCGTCAGAAAACTCTTGTTCTCCTCCGGTTCAAAATCCCGAACCTGCTTGACAAGGCTTCCCAACAGCTCACCTACAGGCCCGCTGTCCTTCGTGCGCACCTGTGACAATACGCTGTCCGAGAACTCGGCAATCTTTTGCTGGGCAGGCGCACCAAAGCGCAGGATGGCCGTGGAATCCGTCAAATCCAGTTCATCCTTTATCTTTTCCACCTGTGCCCGCTCCTCCGGACTCAGGTCATTTACCACCTGTTCCACCTGCGCCGTCATCACTTCCGTGGACGGCAGATTATCCGGGGTTACATCAGCACTTGCAATATTTGTCTTCGCCTTCATCAAATCTTCTAATTTTACTTCCATGGTCATTCCTCCCTCTTACCGATAATACTGATTATAAAAGTCATCTACTGGCATAAATAAATAGCGAATACCTTCCACGATGGAAACCAAGGTTGGTATCATCGTCCAGAACAAAAACAAATAGGCCATGCCCCACTTGGTCTTGCCCTGAAAGAACTTATGGACGCCAAAGGTTCCCAAAACAATGGCCAGACCACTCATAATGACCTTCTGAAACAGCACCGAGCTGCGCAAATTGTCCGGTGTAGTTATTTTCTCCTTGAAGGGGGCTGTTTCCTGCCCGCCCACTTTGGTAACTGCTCCCCGGCGCGGACGCTTCTTGCGGCCAATCCCTGTAGCCTGCGGCGCTTTGGCAGCATTCAGCTCCACCGCCTCTGCGGTGCTTCCCTGTTGATTATTGCTGATACCCTCAGCCTCCAGTGACTGCTGCATCACTGTAAGCTCCGCATCCATATCCAGCAGCTGGCTGTTGATAATCTTGGTAAACTCGGCGCTATAGGCTTCGTCAAAGCTCACGATGGTCTCTTTCAGCCTGGCTTTGACCTGACGCACCTGCTCCGTTTCCAGTTTGGTTTCCTCCAGCTCGCTGTACTGCTCACTGAGGCTGGCCGCCCTGTCCTGATAGTAGTGAATAAAACGGCCAGCTGCTGCAATCCGCTCTGGGTGTTTTTCCACATAGTTAAGCAGCCGGGCCGACTCCTGCTGCATAAGACCTAATTGCCGGCTGAGCTGGCTATCCCGAATCTTGCGCCGAGCCTCTTCAATCCGCTGATAATCCCCCCTGGCCTTCTCCCAATCCGCCAGAGCCGTATCTGCCTGCTCCGCTGCCAGTTGGCTGAGATCCAGCTTCCGCACTTCCTGCTGCGGCAGCTGCCCTTTGTAAACGCTAATACCCATCCCGAGCATTAACAGCAAGCACACCGCAGGGCTGTAATCATTCAGAATCGTATAAATTCCGCCGCTCCCCAAAAGCAAAGCCAGTAGTCCATATATATTCCGCATTGCCATCGCTCCTCAATGTGAAAAATCTACTTTCATTATATCATAAAACCACCAGAAAAAAAGAGCACCAAACCTGCCACAACAGTAGCAGGAATCGTGCTCTTCTTTAACGTTTAGACACTGAAAAAATGAACCGTCAACGCTAATCCGTATACCGAATGCTTATGTAATTAACCGCTCCATTATTTTGTTTCACCGCAAAGCGCAAAAGGTAAGGACGTCCTCTTTCATCCCTATACTTGTACTCATAAAGGTCTAAGTCTCCATAAGCAGACAACAGATAATCTGTCCCATAGGCATTCAAGACATCCTGCAAAGACGAACCAGGATGTATGCCCATAGGCGTTGTAACTCTAGCATCATCTGCCGCCGTACCAGTAACTTCACCATAGTCATAGGCAACATCCATTAGTGGGTAAACGTAACGGAGTTTGCCTGTCTCTTTTTCCGTTTTCTTAGTTGGTTCTCCCAGCACCTTCTCAGCCTCTGCCAATGAATCTCCCAATTTGACATTCCCCATCATAGCGTTTGACGGCGGACGAGACACAGCTGTATTCTTGTCTGTGTTCGCTGAATTGGTTGCAGTCACTGTCTGTTCGGGTGCCGGTACAGCCTTTCCAGAATCCGTATCAGTCGCAGCATCCTTCCCCAGAATTTTTGCCATAATCACCGCTGTCTCCAACACATTCAAATTCGTGTCGTTAATTTTAACGGCTCCTGTTTCAAAAGAAGTATTGTCTTTGATGATAAACTGCATCTTGTAGGTAGCCGGCTTATCCTGCCATGTACACTTCCCGGTAAACTCCACCACTCTCTGCCCATCCGTGGACTTAAACGACTCCCACTTAGGTTCGGCAAAAAAATTGGCAAAAGCCTCACCAATGGCTATATTGGGCGCCATTTGCAAATGCCCTTTCTTTACTTGGGTTACATATTCATCGTCAAAAACGGACATCACTTCATTTTGCAGTGATGCGACCTCTTTAGCACATCCGCAAAACGTAAAAACGACCACGAAAGTTGTGAGTACAGCCGTCAGTATGTGTCTTCCTCTTACAGCGAAATCCTTTTCACCATTCATAGGATCGCCTCCTATTTCCATACTTACTTATCAATAAGCATCCAAAAGCATGTACGCACTATCAGAAACTGCAGTTTCATAGCGATTAGTGGCAGAATCCATCCACTGCTTGCCACCATAAAACTTCATGTGATACGCCGCATAAAATGCTAACTCACCTTCAATCACATGACTAGTGGAAGCGTAATCCCCCACAGGCGGCATATAGTTCCACTTATTAGCCATTGTATCTAACCTATACATTTTCCTGCTGTCCCAGTTGTAATAATAATAATGTGTTTCTGTTTCGTAAACTCTTGGCGAATTAATAAGATCCAACTCAAAACCATTGGATGAAAGGCTCACAGTCACCACGTTTACAGCTATTTGATAATTAGGCGGTGCATATTTTTGTACAGCCACTGAACTCTTATCCATATACCACGCCATTCCCTGTTTCGCATTAACCAGGACCCAATTTCTATCTCCATTAAGATAGTCCGGATACTGATTCGCCTCAGATACAGTATTGGAACATAACAGTAGTGCTGACATCAACACCAGACAAACAGCTATTTTTATTTCTTTCAACCTTTTTGATAACATTACCAATTCTCCTTTCTTTCTAACTAGAAGTTCGATTCGGTAATATCATATTTTCAATGTTTATTCTTCCAATTTTCAAAATCAATCAGTTCATTTGCATCTGATATCATCCAATAGCAAGGGATAATTCCCAATCCAAACAAGCAGAGTATAATACAAACGGCAGGAGAGTGTCTACTACCAGGCATATTACGCATATCCTTCGCTTCATTAAGCGCAACAACCTGTTCGTAATACCAGTAAATTCCGTATATCCCCAAAGTTATAAAGATATACAAAATCAATTTCCCCCCAGTAGCCGTGACCTCTCTGCCTGTAAAGTAATTTGTAGTCTTGGAAAATTTATTTATCCAGTAAATACCATATATCCCTAATGTAATAATACTAAGCAATATCATGGATATAAAACCATATTTTTCCATGGGTGGTTTATATCCTACCCCCACACTCTCACTCAACGGTTGTTGCTGATATGTAGCATTAACTGGTGCATAAGTAGGCCCTGGCGATGAAGGTGCTGCTTGCAATCCGGATTTCATCTTGTCACCATCCTCCAAATCAATAAAGCCGGCCTTTTCTGAAAGCTGTCCTCCACACTCCGGACAAAACTTTGTGCCCTCACCATAATCTTTGTTACATTTGGCGCAATACTTCGACATTTTTCTCTACCTCCTCATAAAACTATTCTCTATCCTCTACCAGCTTATCTTGATTTCCCATACGGGTCGCGATAGTGCCGGTTTATGTAGCTGACTAAGTTTCGCTCTACTGGATTATTATCAAAAAATTCTTTTTGATTTCTCAAATAGTATAGATTCTTGCCATCCCTCTCCATAGACAACACCTGAAAATAGGTTATTGTATAATGCGTCGTTTCATAATCCACTTCTTTAGGATTTACAATCTTTACCCAACAATCGTACCTTTCGCCCCCTTCATCCCTGTCATATACAGATTCCTTGATGCTTTCTGTCATCAAATATGCCGTTGTCCCATCCATATAGTTACCAAGATAAAAGTCTGCTGCTTCCATACGACATTGAGCACCAACCAACATTGCCAACGCCATCATAAGCGTAGCAATAATCTTCATACATCGTCCCATTCTCCTCGTCCTTTCTATTTTTGTATCTCTTTAACAATTTCTATCAGCACATCCCCTGGTATCAGTCCATTCGCAACAATACGGCCATCCGGAGCAATGCGGATTTCCAACTTATTGTTCACCTCCCCCCATGTCTCTTTCCAAAACAACAACCTTGGCGTAAGAAAATGAAACTCTTGATTAGATGAGCCCACCAATGGCCTGTCAGTGCTGGCTAACGCCTCTACATAAGGGCCATCTAGTAAAAGATCTACCTCAGCTAATAACCGCCCCACATCCGCTGACCGCTGCTTGAGCAACGCATCCAGCGTCCAGCCAGTAAAACAAATAACTGTAAAATGAGGCTTTTTCGCCTTGACTTTCCTCACCAACTCAGCCAATGAACCGGCCTGACAAAAAGGTTCACCTCCAGCAATAGTTATCCCATCCAGCTTCGACACAGATAGAATCCTACCGACCAAACTATCCACCTGCTCACTATATCCTGCCGTAAAGTCCCAGGTATCTTGTGCGACACAACCATGGCAATGATGCGGGCACCCCTGGACCCAAATTCCAGCCCGTAAGCCAGGTCCTTCCGTTTTGGTTGCAGGGATAAAGTGATAGAGCCGCAGCTTACCACTCATTTCTCTGCCCCGTCCTTACTACATCATCCTCATAGTCCCTCTGCTCTTGATGAGTATGAACTTCTTCCGTTTCATAAAATTCTTCGGTAAAATTAGACTGCCATGTACGGCTGTCAGTAAGTTCTTCGATAATGCCGATATAATCCGTACATTTCTTTCCCTTAATGCCGTCAATTTCCCCTTGTACCCTGCCATCAGGGTAAATTCGGATTTGCATAGTAGCCATATCCCTACATCCCTTCCTTCTTCTAAAAATCAATGACGCGGGCAGCTCCTGACCTTACAGAAGTAACCTCAATCCGATTTTCAATTGCCTTATATAAATGTGGCGGCACATCCAGTTTTGCTACATATATCATAAATTCATCTGTAGTGGCAAAGCCAGTGTTTCTATCCCGTTCCCGCATTATAGCCTCCGCTTCACTCAAATTTATCCCTGGTAACAGCAGAAGGTCTTGCTTCTCTGCCGTGTTAATGGAAATCTTCAACTGTGACACCTCCCCTAGAAATCAATAAATCGGCCATTCCCCGCAGATACAATTGAAAAATTCCTACGCAATTCCTCCTGCGCCTGTGAAGAAAGCTGTACTCTAGCAAACAAATCCTCAAAAGATAGGTAATCTCCCCCTTTTTCCTTTTGAGAAATAATTTGCATCGCCAATATACGATTGATAGCAGATAGTTTCGTCAAATCCTCCACCGTGGCGGCATTAAGACTAGGTAATTCCGGTTCCACTGCTGTGGCACTACTTTGCGCCTGCTGATTGCTGCCTGTTTCAAAACTAATTGTTTTTGCTATCGGCTGCGGCGTAATTTGCGGTGATAGGTCTGATACAGGAGGTAACGGTTGCGATGCAGGCTTCGACTGAGGCGTAAAATTTCTCGTCCGCTGTTCCATTTCCTTTTTCAATGCCTTTTGCTTTACTTTCCTGGTTGCATACCAACCGGGAAAAATAAACAAAGCAAAGAACAATATTGCCTTTATCAGCATTGGGAGTTCCATTTCGCTTACCCCTGCAATTAAGCAGGCAAAGCCAAACCAAACAATAGCATACCAAAAAATCCACCACAAAACTTTTTGCACAGTTCCCATTTCCCACCCCTCCTATATATTCACCGTCAAAACGATGGAATTATCTTCCATAATCTCTTCGCTTTCCACCGTCATTTTTTTCTCTTCCAGTTTCTTTCTCACATTCATATAGGTACGTTCCTGCACAGCACTCCGATACCCCTCATCCAGCTGCCGCATGGCATCATAGACTGCACGGGCATCTTTCTGCCCAGTAAAACTAAGCTCATAGGGAACTCCCGGTTCTTTTTGCCGGAATTCCAACGTGAAACCGGAAAGTTCACATATCAACGTGCGATCTTTGCGATAGAGTTTCTTTTGTGCACCAAATTTCAGCAACGTTTCCTCTAGAAGTTCCTTATCGGTATATATGGTCGTTAAAGTTCCCTCCACTTTGGGTGCAATCTTTGTGGCCTGTGGCTCCACATAGAGAATCTGTCTATTTGCTTTACGCTGTAAATCCCGAAAGAATATTTTTATTTTTTCCATATCATCGCTTTTGCTGAAATTAGCCTGCCACTTACCTTCATGCTTTTCCCAGAAAAACCACAATTCCTTATCTATATGCGTCTTGTACATCTCACCCCAAGGCTCAGCATCATGACCAGCACCTTTGACCGTTTGCAGCAAATCTTGTTCATCTTTGAAATTGGTGGCCAGACGCATCGTATTAGACTCCACCCATTCGTTAAAATTTTTCTCTCCCATAGCCGCCCTCATAGCAAGGGCAATGGGAATTGCCAATAAACAAATAGACACAATTATCACTCCCAGCTTAAATATCTATTGTTCTGCCGCCCCGTTGCTGAAATACATCCTCTTTTTTCTCTGGTTCACCATTTCCGTTTCCTGCAGCAGAATTATCTCTCACATAGTCCTGCCTGTCCTCTGGTGCTGTCGCTGCCACCGCCCGCACATTAGCCCAAGCTCTGATAGCGGATATCTGCTCGGCCTGAGTAACCACCAAGGGAACAGTATTTGTAATTGCCTTATCAAAATCCTCCATACGAATGGCGCGATTTTCACAGAACGCTTCAAAGAGTCCACTGGTAACAGCATTTTCTATCTCTGCCCCCACAAAGCCCTCCGTTTCATCAGCCAAATGATTGAGTGCTGTTTCATCCCAGTCAAAACTCCCCCTGACATCCTTATCTTTAAGCCGCCGCATCAAATGTACCTTAAAAATAGCTTTTCTTTCAGCGGCGGTAGGCAAATCCACAAAGAAAATTTCATCAAAACGCCCTTTTCTCATCATTTCCGAGGGCAACGCATGGATATTATTGGCGGTAGCCACCACAAATACAGGTTCTTTCTTTTCCTGCATCCATGTCAAGAATGTGCCAAAAACACGCGTTGACGTACCACTGTCACCGGAGCCACTTACCCCACTGAACCCCTTTTCAATCTCATCAATCCAGAGGATACTGGGGGCCGCCGCTTCAGCGGTCTTGATGGCATTGCGCATATTCTCCTCACTACTTCCTACAATCCCGCTAAAAATCTTACCTACATCCATGCGAAGTAGCGGAAGTTTCCACATGGCACTTATAGCCTTAGCGGTAAGGCTCTTGCCACAACCAGGTACACCTGTGATAAGCACACCTTTAGGTGCAGGCAAACTATACTTGGCCGCCCGTGCCTGCCACGAATTATTACGTTTAAGCAACCATTTTTTTAGATTTCCCAAGCCACCAACATCGTCCAAATTTAAGTCACTCTGTATATATTCCAATACACCTGTTTTCTTGATAATCTGCCGTTTTTCTTCAACAATAATGTCCCTGCTGTCCTTGTCCAAGCACCCCCGCTCCACGATGGCGCGGGCAAAAGCGTTTTCAGCCTCCTGTAATGTAAGTCCCTGTGCGGCTCTCGCCAGTTCTTCACTACTGTTTTCATCAAGGTCAAAGCGAATCTTTGTATTCCCCCGGTTATCATTAATAATTCGCTTCAAACTCTGCTTGATATCCCGATAATCTGGCAAGTCAAAATCCACAATAGTAATATCCTTCTGCAACTCATTGGGCAAGATAAGCCGTGGTGACAGAAGGATTACATTCTTGGGCACCATACCACCCTTCAACATATTCACCGTATCCCGCACCTTACGAATCACCTTGGCTTCCGGCTTACGGCTGTCAAAATAAACATGAAAATCTAGCAGAATCAACATAGCAGGCTTATTATACTTCTGAATAAAATCCAATGCCTTCATTGGATCTGATGTATCCTTCTCCGGCTTCCCCCCCGCTGTAATATCAGTCTCAACCTCGATGCGTTCTATACCTGTGGTGATACGCCATACAAAGATATCCCGCGCCGTTTTGATAAAGGCCGTATCTGTCCCTATGCGGAAAATGGTCTTGAGCGCACGTTCTTCTTCCCAAGTCGGCAAATATATCATAGGGAACCTTGCCCGGCAAAGGTCTGCCAAATGTTTTTCAATCGAATTCCGTTGTTCCATCATACATCCCCCAAATCCATCACTCACTTCCGACTTTTCAATCAACAATACAATTCTAGAAAAAAAAAAAAAAATCCTGCTCATTCAAGAAAAAAGTTATCCACACTTTTCCCTGAACAAGCAGGCTATATTAAGCACAATATTATCTTACCAATGATATTTTTCCCCGCGGTTAATCTTAAAGGCGCGGTAAATTTGTTCCACAAGCAGGAGCCTCACCATCTGATGGGTAAAGGTCATTCGCGAAAAGCTCAAGAGCTCATCTGCAGCCTTGCGCACCTCGCTGGAAAGGCCAAAGGCCCCGCCAATCAAAAAGGTGATATTGCTGCGGCCGGAAAGGCCCAGCTTGTCGATTGAGGCCGCCAATTCCTCCGAGGATTTTTCCTTGCCGAATACATCCAGCACAAAGAGATAACTGCCCTCCGGTACCAGCTTCAGGAGTTTTTCTCCCTCCCGGGTCAGCACCTGTTCCCTTTCCGCATCAGACGGCGAATCCGGCATCTTCTCCTCGTGAATCTCCCGGATTTCCACCTGAGCAAAAGGCTTCAGACGCTTCATGAATTCAGCAATCCCCGCCGAGAGATACTTCTCCTTGATTTTGCCTGCACAGACAATCGTAATCTTCATCAGCGGTTATCCTGCGGCATTTCTTCGAGCACCACATCCACATTGCGGCTGGCACCATTGCGGTCAAAGGTGACTTTCACCGTATCGCCTACCTTATGCGCAGCCACTTTGGCCCGCAGGTCGGATACGCTGTTTACCTCTTCATCATTGACCTTCAGAATGATGTCGCCACGCTGGAGGCCAGCTTTGCCACAGGGGCCATTGAGGGTCAGCTGGAAGATGTAAACACCCTTGTCAATATTCAGCTGATAGCCATAGCGGCCAGCCGTCTGGGGGTCAAATACGGACACCCCGAGATAGGGACGAGCAACATAGCCCTTGTTCATAATCTCATCAATAATGTTCTGCACCGTATTGGTGGGAATGGCAAAGCCCATACCCTCAACGCCGCTGGCAGCCAGCTTGGCGCTGTTGATGCCGATGACTTCCCCATCTGCATTCACAAGCGCACCGCCGGAGTTGCCGGGGTTAATGGCTGCATCCGTCTGGATCAGTTTCACCAGCTTGTCGCTGATATCCAACGTGCGGTTAACGGCACTCACCACACCGCTGGTGACACTGCCCCGGAATTCCAGACCCATGGGGTTGCCGATGGCAATAGCCGGTTCCCCGACAACAATCTGATCCGAATCGCCAAATTTTGCCGTGGGCAGATCCTTGCCATCCACTTTCACCACAGCTAAATCCGTCAGTTCGTCAGCGCCAATCAGCTTGCCCTTGAGGCTGCGGCCATCGGACAGGGACACAATGATTTCCTTCGCGCCGCTGACCACATGGTTATTGGTCACGATGTAGCCATCCTCACGGAAGATAACGCCAGAGCCAACGCCCTGGGTCTCCACCGGATTATTGAACCAATCCCGAACCACAGCTTTATTGGTAATACCTACTACAGCAGGCCCCACCATCTTGGCTGCCCGCACTGCCGGGGTATTTCTAGCATCGGAAAGTTTTACATCAGCATTTGCCTTCTGGGAACCCTGCGCAGATTCGCTGACACTGGTGCTGTTATCCGCCGCCGTTCCTGCCGAACAGCCGGAAAAAGTAATGGCCGACACAGCCAGCATAGCAGCAACCATCAGTGAAGTTTTCTTCTTATTCATGAAAATCCCTCCAAATTCAATTCAAGTACCAGCTCACCATTTCAGTTTGGCTGGCCACTGTTAAATCAATATTGACACCCTGACGCTCCAAAATTCCCAGCACCGTATTCTCTGCCAGTTCCGGGCGATTGTTTTCCTCGGACAGATGCGCCAGAAAAACCTTCTCCGGCCGTTTCTGCATACGGATAAGCGCCCAAGCTGCATCCGAATTGGCCAGATGCCCCCGGTTGGACAGGATACGCCGTTTAAGCGGCCAAGGATAACTGCCCTGTTTCAAAACCTCCGGGTCGTGATTGGATTCCAAAATCAATACGTCCGCCCCTTCAATGGCAGCCTGCACACTGGACGTCACAAAACCCAAATCCGTGGCCAAAGTCACGTTCTTGCGCCCTTTCAAGCGGTAGCCCACAGGTTCTGCCGCATCATGGGAGATGTTAAAGCTCTCAATGTTCAGCCCATTGATGGCAAACGCTTCACCAATGGGGCAGAAGCACTCCGCCGGAATCGCCGCCCGCTCTTTCATATGTTCAATCGTGCCCGGACGGGTGAAGATGGGCAGGTGATACCATTTGCACAAAGTAGGCAGCCCCGCCACATGGTCACGGTGTTCATGGGTGATGAGCACACCATCCAAAGAGGAAGGCTCTACACCAATCCCCAGCAATCCTTTTTTAATTTTCGTGGCGCTGATGCCAGCGTCGAGCAAAAGCCTTGTGCCATCCATTTCCACAAAGACGGCATTCCCTTTGCTGCCACTGGCCAGAATCCTAACCTGCATCCCTACGGCTCCTATCTTAACACTTGACTATGTAAATTATCTGTAAAGATAACACTTTTTCATTATAACGCCATTGTTCCCAGATAACAACTAAAGAAAAATCCAGAATTCCAGCCGCAAGCCCGTGGTAACTTATTCCTGCGCTAGTACACGCAAGCGTGTAAATCGCGCCGGAACAAGTCACCACGGACTTTCAAAGGTAGTTTTAGCTCCCCGCTAAAGAAGAAATCTATTAACGTATCGAACAATGCGTTCAATATTGATTACATAACCAACAAGGGCTCGGTGACTTGTTCCTGAGCATTTTACGCGCAAAGCGCGTACTTGCGCAGGAATAAGTCACCGAGCCCTTTAGCTACGATGTCAATCGAATCGCATCGTGGTATTATTCATTAGATGTTGTACACGCGTACGGAGCTGGAGTTACCCTTGCCAGCCTTCACACCGGAGGTGATGATGGTGAGGTCGCCGCGCTGTACGAGGTCTTCCTTAACAGCAGCAGCCGTTGCATTGCTGATCATTTCATCCACATCGCTCCACTGGGTGCCGAGTACCGGATATACGCCCCAACGCAGGTTCAGCTGACGCAGAACTTTTTCGCTCGGCGTGTAAGCTACGATAGCAGCCTTCGGACGATACTTGGAAACGACCTTCGTCGTGTAACCGGATTCGGTCGGCGTGATGATAGCCGGAGCATCGAGCTCGTAAGCCATCTGAACCGTAGCATGAGCGATAGCACGCGTACGGGATTCCATATGCTGCAGACCACGTTCTACATAGAGTTCCTTGTATTCAAGGGAGCTTTCCATGCGCTGTGCAATGCGGTTCATCGTGGAAACTGCTTCTACCGGATAGTCACCGGAAGCCGTTTCGCCGGACAGCATGATGGCATCCGTACCATCGAGGATGGCGTTACCAACGTCAGAAACTTCTGCACGGGTCGGACGCGGGTTGCGTTCCATGGAGTCGAGCATCTGCGTAGCAACGATAACCGGCTTGCCAGCAGCGTTGCACTTGCGGATGATTTCCTTCTGAATAAGGGGCACATCTTCTGCCGGAACTTCTACGCCCAGGTCACCACGGGCAACCATGATGCCGTCGGAAACTTCCAGGATAGCATCGAAGTTCTTAACACCTTCGAGGTTTTCGATCTTCGGCAGAATTTCCATGTGGCCATTGTGCTCTTCGATGAGCTTGCGGATGGCGATAACATCATCCGGACGCTGGATGAAGGAAGCAGCTACAAAATCCATGTCCTGTTCGCAGCCAAAGATGATGTCCTTAGCATCCTGTTCGGAGATAGGAGGCAGACCAAGGGGTACGCCCGGAGCAGCTACGCGCTTGCGCGTGCTCATCTTACCGCTGTTCTGGATGGTCGTAACGATATCCTTGCCCTTGATTTCATCGACTTTGAGGGCTACGAGGCCATCGGAGAGGAGCAGGGTATCGCCCGGCTTAACTTCCGTGTAGAGACCTTTGTGGTTTACGGAAACATGAGTTTCATCACCCGGTTCATCGTCATAGGTCAAAGTGAACTTGTTGCCCTTTTCGAGCATAACTTTGCCATCTTTGAACTCGCCCAGACGCATTTCCGGACCTTTGGTATCGAGGATTAAAGAGATAACCTTGCCAGCCTTCTTGGCAGCTTCACGAACCATATTGATACGGCCAAGATGTTCTGCGTGGTCACCATGGGAGAAGTTGAAGCGTGCGCAGTTCATGCCATTGGCAATCAGTGCATCAATTACGCCCGGTTTCTCTGTGGACGGACCCTGCGTGCAAACGATTTTCGTCTTTTTTAACATGTTGTAAACCCCACCTATTCTTTTACTACATATTATATTTTAGACGGACACCTCCCCTTCGGGGAGTCGCTGTATGGCGTCCTGTCTACGGCCTAATTTAACAGGGAAAATTTTCCCATCAGCTTCTATTCTACACTCTTTGTCCCCATAAGTAAAACATTTTCGGCGAAATTCTATGGAAAAATATATTTTCTGAAAAGCGGCTCATTCTTTGAAATTTATTGCTTTTATTCCCCGATATACGGGCCAATCATCCCTATTGATTGGAATTGTTCCCATCATCAAAAACAGCTTATCCTTCTGGGCAAAATTGACGATATACCTATAAGGGAAGTGTTGCACTTTCCAAAAAGTGGGAAAGGAGGATGTATCATGTCTACCATTTCGGCAATGACCAGGGATACGTACACGATGTACAAGATGGCCCAGGGCGACACGCAGGCCACCACCACGGCACAGAAGGAAGCCAGCAAGGCAGAGGAATCTTCTTCTGCCCAGAGCAAGAGCTATGCCACGGCGGCGGCCAATGTCAGCAAGCTGAGCAATTTAGTCGGCTCTTTTGATTCGGCTCATGGCAGCAAAAAGACAAATGCCGCCCAGGATTCCATCGCCAGCCTTTGGTCCGGTTACACCAATTCGTACTCCAGCGGGCTCGCCAACCTCAGTGCCCTTTCCGGGGTATCTTCCAGCGCGGCAGGACTTGTAAACTCCTACAACGAAGCCAAGTCCACCTTTGACACCCAGTTCAAGGCCTATATGGGCGATTTAGAAAAATCGGCCAAGACCGTCAAGAACATGAGTTACGAATTCAGTGCGGACGACATCAAAGAAGCCGAGGACGGCAGCAAGACTTACAGCGATGGCCTAAAAGCCGCCATCGGCAATGTCAAACAGCTGGTCTCCGACTACAACGATGCCTTAGACCTCACCAGCGATTACAGCAGTGTGGGAAAGAGAATGGAATCGCTCCATAAGTCTTTCGCCGACACCACATATCGGGCTGACACTTATAATCAGCTTGGTATCACGGTGGACAGCAAGACGGGCAAGATGAGTGTCGATGAAGACAAACTGGCCAAAGCCCTCACCGAAAACGGTGACCGGGTGAAAAACGCCCTGGGTGCTAACGGTCTGGCTGGCAAAACGGAGCAGCATCTCGCGCAAGCCAACAGCCAGAGCGATAAGCTGTTCCCCTCTTTACAGAGCATGTTCGGCAATTCCATCAAGACCGCCTCGGCCTACACAAACCCACAGGTGCTGAACGCCACCGTTCAGTACGGTATGATTGGGAATCTCTTCAGCTCAATGTTCTAAGGTATAGCAAAATCCTATGAACTCAAGTTACAGAGATTCCACGAACAAAGCCCGGTGGCTGATAATACTTTTCCGTCGCGTTAGGCAAGCCTGTCAAAGCTACGGAAAAGTATTATCAGCCACCGGGCATCTTAATTACATCGATGATAGAGAGATAGTTAACATCGATGCTATAAGACAGCCAGCGGAGGTATATTTCTGCGCTAGTACGCGCTATGCGTGTAAATCGTGCAGGAACATACTGCCGCTGGCTTTTGTATCGTATTATTTTGTTAACTATCTTATCTTCGTCTTATCCGTTACTATTTAATGCACATCAGCTGCTGCATCCCAGCCCAGTTGTAAGGCCTTCATATTGGCTTCAACCGTATGGGGCGGCACGCGTTTTTTCACAAAATCCTTAACGGTGTCCAGCTGTACCAGTCCTGTGATGCGTACGAGGGCGCCCAAGGCCACGATATTGGCGAAGAGGGCCTTGCCGAGTTCTTCGACGGCAAGTTTCGTAATCGGCAGGCGAACCACGTGTAGAAAGTCCGGTGTTTCCGGCACGAGGCTGTCATCGAGAATAAGCAGACCATCTTTGTGCAGGTCGCTGTAGTATTTATCCGCGGCTTTCTGGGTCATGGCCAGTACCAAATCCGGCGTTTCCACATGGGGATGGTAGATGATTTCATCGCTGATGATGACCTCGGCTTTTGAGGCACCGCCGCGGGCTTCGGGGCCGTAGGACTGGCTCTGGGCTGCTTCTTTGCCTTCGGCTACTGCCGCTTCAGCCAGCAGGATGGCCGCTGTGATTACGCCCTGACCGCCGGAGCCGGAGAGTCTTAATTGTTTTTTCATGCGTGTGCACCTCCTGCCCGTTCAATCACCTGGTCATAGGCCGTATCGTAATCCATGGCCGTTGCTTCATACAGCAGGCCAATGGGGAATTTTTCCGGCGCCGTCGTGGCCGGGTCGAGTTTATCCCAGGCCGCCTTCATCACGGCATTATCCCGCATCCATTTGAGCATATCTGCCGGACTGCCCAGTTTGTTCTTGCGGCCATAAGCGGTCGGGCACTGCACCAGTGCTTCTACAAACGAGAAGCCGTGGTTGTCAAAGGCGTTGGCAATCATATCCGTCAAATGCTGCACATGGAAGGCTGTGGAGCGAGCTACATAGGTAGCTCCCGCAGCTTCAGCCAAAGCGCAGGCATCAAAGGGACGGTCAACGGAGCCATAAGGCGCGGTGGTTGCCTTGCGGCCCGTTGGCGTCATGGGCGAAGCCTGACCGCCCGTCATGCCGTAAATATTATTGTTGAACAGCACCACCGTCAAATCCACATTACGGCGGCAGCCATGGATGAAGTGATTGCCGCCAATCGCCGTGCAGTCACCATCGCCGGTAATGACCACTACATTGAGGTCCGGTCTTGCCAGCTTAATCCCCGTGGCAAAGGGAATCGCGCGCCCATGCGCCGTATGCAGGGTATCAAAATCCATATAACCCGAAGCACGGGAAGAGCAGCCGATACCGGAAACAATCACCGTATTATCCTGATTGAGTTCCGGACGCTTGGCAATCGCCTGCACGATAGCCTTCATGGCAATGCCGTTGCCGCAGCCGGGACACCAGAGGTGCGGGAGGCGGTTCTGACGGAAGTATTTTTCATATTCTCTTTCGGCCATCATCCTTCAACCTCCTTTACCAGTTCATGGATGCTTGCTAAAATCTCTCCGGGTTCAAAGGCCCGCATGTTGTACTTGCCACAGAGGCTTACGGGGCAAGCTCCGTTAGCCGCCCGCCGGACCTCATGGACAATCTGCCCATAGTTCAGCTCGGCTACGACAATCCCCTTGACCTTGGCGGCCAATTCTGCAATCACCTTGTCCGCAAACGGCCAAATCGTCATCAATCGCACAAGACCAACTTTCCTGCCAGCTGCACGGGCTTCACGCACCGCCTCATAAGCCGTGCGGGCCGTACCGCCGAAGGATACCACAGCATATTCCGCATCCTCAATAAAATAACTTTCCGTATGAATGATTTCCTCACCGGCACGCTCGATTTTCTCATGCAGACGGCGGATGGAGTCCTCCGTCACCTTCGGGCTGCCCACAGGGAAACCTGTTTCATCATGGATAAGCCCCGTCACATGGATATGATAGCCTTCGCCAAAATCCGCCACATTGGGCACCAAATCTTCCTCCGGCGCAAAGGGCTGATAACCTTCCGCCCGCGTTTTCGTCGGCTTACGGCGGGGATAGATGTCCACTTTTTCGGGAAGTTCCACCTTCTCCCGCAAGTGTCCGACCATCTCATCCATCAAAAGCATTACCGGCGTACGGAAACGTTCGGCATAATTCACAGCCATAACCGTAGCATCATAGGTTTCGCGCACACTCCAGGGAGACAGTGCAATCACCGGATGGTCGCCATGTGTCCCCCAGCGCACCTGCATCACATCACCCTGCGAAGGAGCTGTCGGCTGGCCGGTAGACGGGCCGACACGCTGCACATCCACCAAAACGCAGGGAATCTCTGCACAGGCGGCATAGCCAATGAGCTCCTGTTTCAAGGAAAAGCCCGGCCCGGAAGTAGCATCCATAACCTTGCAGCCAGCCAGCGAAGCGCCTAAAATTGCGCCCATCGAAGCGATTTCATCTTCCATCTGGATAAACTTGCCGCCATGCTGAGGCAGAAGTTTTGCCATGGTTTCTGCGATTTCCGTGGAGGGAGTAATCGGATAACCGGCAAAGAAATTCACACCCGCAGCGATTGCTGCTTCGGCACAGGCTTCGTTGCCCTGCATCAATCTTGCCTTGCTCATGCTACGCCCCCCTTTGCATCTTTATCCACAAAAATTGCATAATCCGGACAACGCAGTTCACACTGCCCACAGCCGATACAAGCATCTGGATTTACCACCTGAACCTTGCCCAGCTCATCTATAGCCACCACCGACTTAGGGCAAAAGGCCGCGCAAATTCCGCACCCTTTGCACCGCGCCAGCTTGACGCTAATCTCTGATTTCATAAACTCCGCCTCCAATTACACAGTTAGATATGACTTAATTTATATAGAAAATATACTCTTTTCTTATATACTTTTACATCATAGCAGAAAGTTGTATAAAAATCTACCGTTTTTGTAAATTTAAGTAATGTATACATAAACAGTACGCCTTTATAGCTCCTAATGTAATTGTTCGCCATAAAAAGAAAATCTCCCCCTTTTACGGAGGAGATTTGTTTATCTATATCGATTTAGAAAATATCCTTAGCCAGTACGATGGTTTCATCGCGGTTCGGGCCAACGGATACAATGCCGAGCTTGATGCCAGTTACTTCTGCCATGCGTTCCAGATACTTCTTGGCGTTTTCCGGCAGGTCTTCGTACTTGCGGACTTTGCTGATATCCGTGTTCCAGCCCTCGAAAGTCTCATAAACCGGCTCTACTTCAGCCAGCACTTTAAGGCTTGCGGGGATTTCATTGAGGATTTCGCCCTTGTACTTGTAGGCTACACACATCTTGATTTCTTCGAAGTTGTCGAGGATGTCCAGACGCGTAACAGCCATGTAGTCAATGCCGGAAATCAGGCCAGCGTAGCGAACCACGCAGGCATCGAGCCAGCCCGTACGACGGGGACGGCCCGTAACTACACCATATTCATGGCCTTCTTCACGGATTTTTTCACCAATGGCATTGAGCTGTTCCGTCGGGAAGGGGCCTTCGCCAACGCGGGTGCAGTAAGCCTTGACGATACCAACCACTTTGTCAATCTTGTTAGGAGCAACACCAGCGCCTACGCCCACACCACCGGAAATCGGATGGGAGGCCGTAACGTACGGATACGTGCCATAGTCGATATCGAGCATCGTAGCCTGTGCACCTTCAAAGAGAATTTTGCGGCCTTCTTTGATTTCGTCATTCAGGAGAGCAATCGTGTCGCAGACATAGGGACGCAGACGTTCTGCATAGCCTAAATATTCCTTGAGGATTTCGTCATAGGACAGCGGCTCATGGTCATACAGGAGCTTCAGTTCCTTGTTCTTGATTTCGAGGTTTTCTTTGAGACGTTTAGCGAATTCTTCCTCGTCCATCAAATCGCAGACGCGGATACCAATGCGGTTGTCGCGGTCCATGTAGCAGGGGCCGATACCGCGCTTGGTGGTGCCAATCTTGTTGTCGCCACGGGCTTCGTCGCCAATGCCGTCCATCAGACGGTGATAGGGCAGAACCACATGAGCACGATTGGAAATGCGGATGCCGGACAGGTCAACGCCGCGTTCAGCGAGGCCATCCATTTCTTCGAGCATAACCATCGGGTCAAAAGCCACGCCGTTGCCGACAATGCAGTGCGAACCTTTGAACAGAATCCCGGAGGGCATCAGGCGCAGCTTATAAGCCTCGCCATCTACCATAACCGTATGGCCGGCATTGCTGCCGCCCTGAAAGCGTACTACCGTGTCGGCCTGCTGAGCCAGATAGTCCACGATTTTGCCCTTGCCTTCATCGCCCCACTGGGTACCTGTTACTACTACTGTTGACATAAGTCTCTCTCCTTAATCCCTTGATTTATGTAAAATCAAAGGCCAAAACGTTCAAAAATCATATCTACATGACGCAGGAAGTACTTGTAATCGAAGCAATCATCGATTTCTTCCTTGGTCAGGTATTTCGTGATATCCGGGTCATTTTCCACACTCGTGCGGAAATCCTGACCTTCCATCCAGCGTTTCATGGCATTGCGCTGCACCCACTTGTAGGCATCTTCACGCAGTACGCCCTTGCTGACCACCGTCAGCATGATGCGCTGGCTGTAAATCAGGCCGCCCGTGCGCTCCATATCGTGGAGCATCTTGTCCGGGTAAACCAGCAGTTTATCAATGATATTCGTGAGCTTCCGCGTGCAGTAATCCACGTTGATGGTGCTGTCCGGCAGGATAACACGCTCAACAGAGGAATGGGAAATATCGCGCTCATGCCAGAGGGTGATATCCTCGAGTGCTGCTACGGCGTTGCCGCGCACAAGTCTCGCCATGCCGGAAATGCGTTCGCAGTTGATGGGGTTGCGCTTATGCGGCATAGCCGAAGACCCCTTCTGCCCCGGGGAGAAATATTCTTCCGCTTCACGGATATCCGTGCGCTGCAAGTTGCGGACTTCCGTTGCAATCTTTTCGAGCGTGCTGGAAACAATAGCCAGCGTGGTTACGAATTCCGCATGGCGGTCACGCTGAATAACCTGCGTAGCCAGCGGCACCGGCGTAAGATTCAATTTCTTAGCCACACGCTGCTCGATTTCCGGGTCGATATTGGAGTAAGTACCAACTGCACCGGAGAGCTTGCAGACGGAAACCGTCTTTTTGGCATGCTCCACACGCTCGATATCGCGTTCAATTTCCGCACTCCACAGAGCCATCTTCAGGCCAAAGGTCATGGGCTCGGCATGAATGCCATGGGTTCGGCCAATGCAGGGCGTATGCTTGAATTCCACGGCACGGCGGCGCAGAACCTCACGGAATTTGCGCAAATCATCTAAAATGATGTCTGCGGCATCCCGCATCATCATGCAGTAAGCGGTATCTTTAACGTCGCTCGACGTCAGCCCCTTATGCACATACTTGGAATCCTCACCAACGTTTTCGGCGACATTGGTCAGAAAAGCAATGATGTCATGATGCGTAACGGATTCAATTTCCTTGATGCGTTTCACATCAAACTTTGCCTTGGCGCGAATGTTCTTCGCAGCCTCAGCCGGGATTTCCCCCAGCTCCGCCATAACGTCGCAGGCAGCCATCTCTACTTCGAGAATCTGCTGCCATTCGTTCTCGATGGACCACAGGTGACCCATCTCCGGGTTGGTGTAACGTTCAATCATTAGTGAATTCCTCCTCAGGATTCTTGCGGCGTCACTGCACCGCGGAAGTGAAAACACGATAAAAAAACTCAAATTGACTGCCCCGCCATCTGCGAGCTTCAGCCTCATTTTGAGTTTGGAGAAAGTTCTTTAGTTTCCCTTTCTTATAATAGCAAAGCGCAGGGCCAGTGTCAACCTCCGCCGTCAATCATGCACAAAGATGCAATTACAACGAACAAAAGACTTGTAAAAAAACACATTTCCAGTTTATCCACATATATAAATTGCAGTTTGTCGATGTTATTGCGAGATTATTTCTAGTTGTTACAGCTCAGTGGGGGCGGATGTGGTAATACTTTTCGCCGTTGCACTGAATGACCCACAAGTAAATGTATGGGCTTTTTAGTTACCTGCGCCGGGCAAGACCGGCGGCGCGTATGTTCAAACCAGTGTTTAGCCTGTGCCGTTTGTGGGCCAGTCCTCACTTCGTTCGGACAGTCGTTCCACGGCGAAAAGCATCACCACCTCCGCCCTAAGTGATGTCCGTACCAACTGTCATTTTCGTGATGACAAGGAGCAAGTACATCGATGTTCTTGTAACGGGAGCAACGAGTTCGTGGCAATAGCATAGACCGTATCTTGGGGCGGACGGGGAGTGAATTTTCTGTAGGGAGCGACTGCCTGAACGCAGTGAAGGCCGACCCCATGTAGGAGAAAGCTAAGCAAATACGCTGAAAGCAGCGCCGTTGGCCTGCCCGGCGCGAGTAAATGGACAGCTATTTTTCCCGAGGGGGTCGTTTAGCGGAAAACAGAAAATTCACTCCCCGTTCGCCCCTGACAACGTATGAACAGGATACCTTTAGCACGAACTGCAATTTATAAAAGCCCGCTGACACGTTTCGTCAGCGGGCTCTTTGACCGTTAGGTGAATAACTCTGTGCGCGATTAGAAAGCCGGCACAACTGCACCTTTGTACTTATCGGTGATGAAATCTTTAACTTCTTTGCTCTTGAGCACCTTAATCAGCGCCTGAATCTCCGGACGGTTTTCATCCCCTTCGCGAACTGCGATGATATTCACATAAGGAGAAGTGCTGTCCTCCATAAAGAGCGCATCCTTGGTCGGCACGAGGTTGACCTGCATAGCGTAGTTGGTATTGATAACCGCAGCATCCACATCATCGAGCGTACGCGGAACCTGCGCAGCTTCTACTTCCTGGAACTTGAAGTTATGCGGATTGCCCGTTACATCCTGCACCGTAGCCTTTTCCTTCACGCCATCTTTCAGCGTGATAAGGCCTGCCTTCTGCAATAGCAGCAGGGCACGGCCGCCGTTGGTCGGGTCGTTCGGGATGGCAATAGCAGCGCCATCTTTGAGCTCCTTCAAGTCTTTAACCTTCTTGGAATATACCCCCATGGGCTCGATATGCACGCCAAACGCATTTTTCAACTTGACTTCCTTATGTTCTTCCATGAAGTTCACCAGATACGGTTCATGCTGGAAGAAGTTGGCGTCCAATTCCTTGTCATTGAGTGCCAGATTCGGCTGTACATAATCGTTGAATTCCACGATTTCCAGCTTGATGCCATCTTTCTCCAACAAGGGTTTTACAACTTCCAAAATCTCTGCATGCGGAACAGCCGTGGCGCCGACCTTCAAGGTCTTGCTGTCCGTCTTGGCTGCCTGTTCACTGCCACAACCAGCAAAGGCCATCGCCGCAATCAGCAATGTACCGATAAGTGCTAAAACTTTTTTCATAGAGGTACCTCCCTTATAAATAAATGCTTATTTTTTATCCAAGCGCTTGGCGATGGTGTTGCCTACAAACTGTACCGCCTGCACGAGAACAATCAGAATGATAACCGTGGCAATCATTACTTCCGGACGGAAACGCTGATAACCGTAGCGGATGGCCAAATCACCCAAGCCGCCGCCGCCGATAGCGCCTGCCATCGCCGACTCACCGACAAGGCTGATAACCACCGTTGTCAGCTGCGCCACAATGCTGGGCATGGATTCCGGCAGCAGCACACGGCTGATAATCTGCATGGGCGTAGCCCCCATGGACAATGCCGCCTCAATCAGGCCATAAGGCACTTCCTTGAGGCTGGTTTCCACCTGTCGCCCGATAAAGGGAATCGAGGCGATAACCAGCGGTACCATGGCAGCCGTCGTACCGATAGCCGAGCCGACCAACAAGCGGGTCAGCGGGATAATGGCCACCATCAAAATGATGAACGGAATGGAGCGAATGGCGTTGACCACCGTACCGATTACCTTGTTGAGCATCGGCGACTCCAAAATCTGTCCCTTATCCGTAGCATAGAGCAGCACGCCCAAAGGGATACCCAAAGCTAAGGCGATGGCCATGGAAACGGCTACCATGTAGACGGTTTCGCCCAAAGCCTTAGTCAGAAGTGGAATCATGTCGTTTGACATAACCAATCACCTCCTCTTTCAGCTCACGGGTTTTGAAATAGTCAAGGGCTGCCTGCACCTGTGCAGTCTCCCCCTTGAGCCCGATAATCATGCGGCCAAAAGGCGTGTACTTGATATGGTCAAGATTGCCGAACAGCAGCGTGGTTTCCACTTCCGGGAATTTGCGAATCATATCGGCAATCACCGGGTCATCTGCCGACTCGCCGATAAAGGTCAGCCGGAGCAGCAGGTAAGCATCTTCCGCCGGTTCCTGACTGATATTGCCGCCACGGAAAGCCGCGGGCAGTTCATTGCTCAGCAGAACGCTGATAAATTCCTTGGTGATGGGCTGCTGGGGATTGGTGAATACTTCAAGCACCGTTCCCTGCTCGGCAATAACGCCCTTATCGATAACAGCCACCTTATCGCAGATATCCTTGATGACCTGCATTTCATGGGTGATGACCACCACGGTGAGCTGCAGCTTCTTGTTGATATCGCGAATCAGCTCCAGGATTGCCTTGGTGGTCTGCGGGTCAAGGGCACTCGTAGCCTCGTCACAGAGCAGCACCTTCGGCTCACTGGCCAGCGCCCTTGCAATGCCGACACGCTGTTTCTGCCCGCCGGAAAGCTGCGAAGGGTACTGCCCCGCTTTTGCCTCCAAGCCAACCAGCTTCAAGAGCGGTTCAACCTTTTCCTTGATTTCACTGTCGGATTTACCCGCCAGTTTCAGCGGAAAGGCGATGTTTTCATAAACCGTAGCCGAGGACAAGAGGTTAAAATGCTGGAAAATCATGCCGATATCCTTGCGCGCCGCCCGCAGCTCACTGTCGCTAAGCGCCGTCATATCCTGGCCATCAACAATAACCTTGCCGCCCGTGGGCCGCTCCAACATATTGATGCACCGCACAAGCGTCGATTTACCAGCCCCCGACAGACCAATAATGCCAAAAATCTCGCCCTTGGCTATTTCCAAATCAATGCCCTTTAACGCCGGTACCGGCCCTGCCGGACTGGCATAAGTTTTCTCTACTTTAGAAAACTTTATCACAGGCATTCACTCCCATCTTAACAAAGTAACAAGCTCAATTGCAGCTTATTATACACCATTTACCTACTAAAGAACAAGGCGTAATATCCGTTCACAAAAATAACGAGTACGATAAGCGGCAGAATGTAGGTTACATAGAACCGAATCCACTTCGGGAAAGCCATACCGCGGCCGGTATCCGCTTCCTTGATGAAGTTATCCCAGCCCCAGCCATAACGGCTGGTACAGAACGCCATGTACACAAGACTCCCCAAAGGCAGGATATTGTTGGAAACCAAAAAGTCTTCCAAATCCAGAACACCAGAGCCTTTGCCCAAAGGCTGAATCCAACTCCACTCGTTAAAGCCCAATACGCAGGGCAAAGAGAGCAGGATAACGAGGGGAATGCCTGCGCAGATAATCTTGCGCCTGTCGATATGCAGCAAGTCAAAGAAACAGACAACCAGATTTTCAAATACCGCAATAACCGTAGACATCGCCGCAAAGGTCATAAAGAGGAAGAACAAAGTTCCCCACATGCGCCCAAACGGCATAGCGTTAAATACATTCGGCAGTGTCACGAACAAAAGGTTCGGGCCGCTCGACGGGCTTACCCCATAGCTGAAGCAGGCCGGAAAAATAATCAAACCCGCCATAATGGCCACGAACGTATCGAGAATAATAATCCAGACCGCTTCACCCGTAAGGCGCTTGCTCTTGCCGATATAAGAACCAAACACAGCCAAGGAGCCCATACCAATGGACAGCGTAAAGAACGCCTGCCCCATAGCGGCAAAGATAACTTCCTTTAATCCATGTTCCATCAGACGGCCAAAGTCCGGATAGAGATAATACTTGAGCCCTTCACCTGCGCCCGGCAGCAGTACCGAGTTAATGCCTAAAATCACCATGAGCACCAGCAGGCAGGTCATCATAAACTTCGTGATGCGCTCAACACCGGCTTCCACACCGAGATAGCAAACACCGCCGCACAGTACGACAATGGCCATCATATAGCCCCCCATAGTCACGGGGTCCTGCAGCAAATTACCAAAAACAGCACCAATGCCTGCGGCATCCAAACCATCAAAAGCCCCAGTCGCCGTTTTATAAAGATAATAAAGCATCCAGCCGGCCACGGTAGTATAGAACATCATCAGAATCATATTACCGCCAATAGCCGTATACTTATGCCAGTGCCACTTGGTTCCTTTCGGCTCCAGCACATCAAAGGACATCGCCGCACTGCGGATACTGGCACGCCCTACCGCAAACTCCGCCACCATAATCGGCAGCCCCAAGATAGCCAAAAACAGCAGATAAATCAGCACAAAGGACGCACCGCCATACTGACCGGTAATATAGGGGAAACGCCACACATTACCTAAACCAATAGCGCACCCCGCCGATACCAGAATAAACCCTAAACGGGTGGAAAATCCACTTCTTTCCAACAAATACACCTTCTTACAAAAAAATTTCGCTCCTTGCGATAAAAATAGATAAATACACCTATCTATCTTACCGCAAAGAGCGAATTTTGTCCAGTCGTAAGCGACACTTCAATAATCAATAACTGTATAATTGTACATACGCCCACAACACATGTGATCTCAATTCACACCCAGCGCCCAAGGAAGGGCGCTCGCGGACGTAAATCACGTGATGTGATTTCAGTCCGCTGTTTCTTTTGGTTACTTTTCTTTGCACCAAAGAAAAGTAACACCACTAGCTTAGCGAATAACCTCTACGCCGCCCATGTAAGGAACCAGCGCCTTCGGTACGATAACCGAGCCATCTTCCTGCTGATAGTTTTCCAGAATTGCGGCAACCGTACGGCCAACAGCCAGACCGGAACCATTCAGCGTGTGCACAAATTCCGGCTTGGACTTGGCATCGCGGCGGAACTTGATATTAGCACGGCGAGCCTGATAGTCCAGGCAGTTGGAGCAGGAAGAAATCTCACGGTACTTGCCCTGTGACGGGAACCATACTTCGATATCATAAGTCTTGGCAGAAGTAAAGCTCATATCGCCCGTGCAAAGCTGTACCACATGATACGGCAGTTCCAGAATGCGCAGAACATCTTCGGCAGCATCCACCATGGATTCGAGTTCGTCCCAGCTCGTTTCCGGCTTAACGAACTTAATCAGCTCAACCTTGTTGAACTGATGCTGACGGATAAGGCCACGGGTATCACGACCAGCACTGCCTGCTTCTGCACGGAAGCAAGCCGTGTAAGCGCTGTAGTATTCCGGCAGCTTGTCGCCATCGAGAATTTCATCACGATGGTAGTTCGTGGTCGGCACTTCAGCCGTCGGCACCAGATAATAGTCCATGCCTTCCAGCTTGAACATATCTTCGGCAAACTTCGGCAGCTGGCCCGTGCCCGTCATGCTGTCCTTGTTGGCAATGTAAGGCGCCAGCATTTCCGTATAGCCATGCTTCGTGGCATGCAAATCCATCATAAAGTTGATGCAGGCACGTTCCAAGCGAGCGCCCAGGCCCTTGTAGAACATAAAACGGGCACCGGTAACTTTAGCGGCACGGTCAGCATCGAGAATGTCCAAATCCGTACCGATATCCCAGTGTGCCTTCGGTTCGAAGGAGAACTCTTTCGGCGTGCCCCATTTGCGTACTTCCGGATTTTCCGTATCGTCCTTGCCAATGGGCACATCAGCCTTAGGCATATTCGGAATATGCAGCAGAATATCCCGTAGCTTCTCCTCAACATCCTTGAGTTGGGCATCCAAAGCCGAAATCTTCTCGCCTACGGCACGCATCTCCGCAATCTTGTCGTCAGCGTTCTCCTTGTTCTTCTTCATCTGACTGATGACCTTGGAAACCTCATTACGCTCCGCCTTCAGCGTCTCCGTCTGCTGCAGAAGGCTACGGCGCTCCTGCTCCAGGGAAGAAAAATCATCCAGATTCAACGAATTACAACGGTTCTTCAACATCTGCTTCACTTCATCCAGATGCTCTCGGACAAATTTAATGTCTAACACTACACTCACTCTCCATATCTCACAGCCCTAGGGACATAGAGTCCCTTACCACGGGCGCGTTTTCACCTAGAACAACATTATACCGCAAACGCAGGAAAAAAGCCAACTATCCCACGCCACCACTCCAAGCGTCGTCGAAGCAACATACACATCATTTCTCATAATGATTAAAAAACTTTTTGAATATCGAAAATCTATCATACAAGAAATTAAATAGTTGCGCTACAGGAACTGGTCTTTGCCAATCAGCATCATCTTTACTAAACAGCATATCCGTAGCCAACGAAACGCCTATTGCACCTGGAACCAGGACAGTTACGGCAATTACACCACTTATAAGTAAAGGGACATTCTGATCATATGTAAGCATCAAGTAAATTATGGTCATAAATAATGTTAGTGCTGCTATACTTCTTTTATTTCTATACAAATATCGCTCTGTAGCACTATAAGGATACACATCTACCAGTTTGTCAATCCTACGCTTCTCTTTTTGAACAAAATCAAATAACTTCCGCTTCTCATCTATAGGAATATTCGTTTTTTCATCACAAATGTAATTACATAGCTCATCGCTTAATGAAATCATTCGAAACTCGTTCTTTAACTCATATATATTCTCAATTCCCAAACTATCACATATAGCTCGAAAACTGATATCTTCTAATCTGCCACTTACATATATTCTATTCACAATATATGCACATATATCCCTCTTACGGGAATTACGAGCTAACATACTATCAATAAACTTATTCGGTATTATTTTTATAAATTCCAGGAGTAATTTTAATAAATCCATTTTAGCACCTCACAATCACTTCTGTCATATCCCTACTCACATTCACGAAAGGCGCAGTTAACATCATAACTACCACGCAAGCCAATCACACAGCCTCATATAAAACCACACCGTCTCGTTCTATCTCTGCCCGCAAGTCTTCATTGCAGGCACTATCCAAATCCACCACATCGTACATCAGCAGTGTTGGCACAATCACAATCTCATCTACATCTAGAGAAAACATCGTTCGATTCCCGCCAGATATTGCCAAATCTATGTCACTCCATTCCCAGTTGTCTCCTCGTGCACGGCTACCAAAAAGAATTACCTTCTTTACCTTATATTTCTTCGCCAGTTCAATAATCCCCTCGTGTACATGTTTTGGCAAGTCCATCTTCAGTACCTCATAACCAATCATCTTCGATATTCATCCGCAACGTCACAAACATTGGCAAGAAACGTTCCTGCGTCTCCCTGATTATCTGCAAAGCAATTTCATCACTGTATGAATGAACAACATTATTGCGTGCCTTCAATGCATCGTGTCAACCCCCTCAGCATCAATCATCCCTG
The DNA here is from genome assembly GCF_000687995.1 of Selenomonas ruminantium AC2024. Classification (NCBI taxonomy): domain Bacteria; kingdom Bacillati; phylum Bacillota; class Negativicutes; order Selenomonadales; family Selenomonadaceae; genus Pseudoselenomonas; species Pseudoselenomonas ruminantium. The sequence goes on along the minus strand of NZ_JIAC01000001.1, from coordinate 691,057 downwards.
CTTGATAATCGAATTAGGCGACCCCAGCTTTCTCTCCCCATATCCATGATATTCCAGCCGTTCCTTCATAGCCTTCCATGCCTGTTCAAAACATATCTCAAACAAAGAAACCGTTCCAGCTTCTGTTATAGCATCATAAGGAGGTTCTTTCCCCACAATCTCTTTTAAATTATCCAAAGCCTTGAAAAAATTATTCACCTTTTTTAAACATCTTCGTTAAAGCTCATAATAGCATTCCTCATCACATTATTATCTTGACGCTCCCCCCTCCCCCACTCCATTATCAAAGTAAAAAACGCCCCACGATTACTATCCTTATAAATTGCGTAGCTTTATCACTAATTATTATTCCATTATTACTCTAAGTCAACCCATTTTATGCATAACGCCATTGACAACCAAAACAACTTTACTGTCAACGCAGTCCCCCAAGTATATTCTGTAAGCCCATGTAAAACTACCCCTACTAGTACAGATAAACTCAACAGGAACACAGGATTCTTTTTATTATGCCATCCTTTTATGCCATAGATAAACAGATATCCCCAAAGAGTTGACAATGCCACTATTCCCAAAATACCACATTCTGCCAATACATGCATAAAATTGTTATGTGCATGACCAAGATGCGGTTCCTTCGCCTCTAGAAGAATATAATGCTCTTGATAATTCTGCTTAAAATTTGCCATTCCCACTCCGGTCAAAGGATGGTCTGTAAACATATTCCAAGCACTTTGCCAAAGCAGTCTACGTTCAACATTGGATTGTTCCTGTGGATTAGCTATCGACTGAACACGTTGCTGAAAGGATGGCACCGTATGATAGATCCCGCCTAAAACAACCCCAGCTGCTAAAATCGCCACAAGAATATTCCGCTTGTTTTTCAACTGCAAAGACATCAGAAACAGCGCACTTACTAAGGTTGCTACCCAAGCACCACGTGTACCGTTAAACATAAATGCAAAACAGGCTACAAGACAGAACAGCATACATGCCCACCGCAATTTAGTTTTTTGTGCCCCCACAAAAACCACAAGCGATGCAGGAATAAACACTGTTAAAAAAGAGGCTTGTGGCATAACATTCATGAACCCAGTATAACGCCCCGGGATAGGATACGCCTCAATCCCCTGCACTATACTGTATATGTTATTAATAAACATCGCCGCCACCATACATAGAGCAATATTGAGGACACGCTTCTTTTCATTTACGCAGAGAAACACAGCGGGTAATATCATCATTCGATATACATAATAGTTAAAAAATTCCTTTATCCCACGCGCTGGATCTATAGAGCCAGGCACTGATAATACAATGGTCACCCACAGCACTAAAACCAGACAAAAAAAAGTTTTCTGTCGTAATAAAATCTCCTTCACATCGTCATGATACCTAATCAGCCTATGCAATGTACCAGCTATTGCTAGCCCCAAAAAAACATTGGATATTGCAACAGAAAAAATATTCATAAATGCAAACAAGCATATGTATACATATAGCCTTTTTTCTATTGAATCTCTACTTACAATCTTTCTCATCCCCTATTAGCATTCCTTTCAACTTCTTTACTTCATAATCCTTTTCATACCAGCTACTATATCGGCATCAATTTCATCTAACATTGCATAACGCCTACGATAATTTGCTCGCTTGCGTGTTGGCACTTCATCCATACTTTTACGATACTCTGATAAAGGCAACTCGAAAAAGCGTTGATCTTTACAAGGTTTACCACCAGCTTCAGCCCAAAAATCACTAAAGCTGGTTTTCAGTTTTCGATCCACGCGGATATGGTTCATAGCATAGTACCCATAGTTTGTTACAGCATAAATATGCTGTAACCCCAAAGCCTTTGCCACTTCCTGGGTAGCATGAAGGATAAGATTCTTAGTACGATAAGCATGACACCGCTTCGTTACCCGCTTGATAATATCACGAGCATCGTTCATATTAGGTCCCTGCATAGCACCAATCCACAAAGACCATTCTTCCTGTGGATTTTTTGCTATCCAAAAAATCATTTGATATAAATCACCTTGATTACATCCCAAAATTATCGACAGCAAACCTTCCTTACGTTGTCCCGGATGGTAAAACAGCCGCAACTTCAACCTATCTCCCTCGTCAGAAGACTCCCATAGCATCTTATCTTTTTCCGAGTACAAGTCTACAAAATGTTGTACCTGTAAATGCTCGGCTAAAAATGTCATATGTTGTTCCAACAACTCCACTCTTTCATCAAAAGTCGATCTGTTATAAAAGAATGCTCGTGTTGGTTGCTCATATACAAACGGGTATACATGTGCAATTTCTTTCATCACTCCACTTCTCTGAAAAAAATTTTCCAACCTTTTCATTCGTCTTGGATGCAACCAACATCTCATTCTAAAAACTATATATCGTCGCACCTCTCTATTATTGTCAAAATTATATATTTTCCTACCGACTTTACTATAATCCAACATTATAAACTCCTCATATTTCACCAATCGGCATATCAATCCACTTATTATTTAAAGAATCGACGCAACCATGCGCATAAAGTATAGTTATTCTTGAAAGCAAAATAAGTATCATTAGTTGGCGTTTTTATAAAACAGTTTAATTCATCATCATCCCATAGTAAAGGATCATCTGTTTTAATCACAAATACATTATCAGGACAATAAAATTCATATCTTTTTATTTCTTCATTATTTGTAATCAATTTTTTCTTATAAAACAGTGCTTCATATGCGCGTTGTGTAATTCCCGTTTGTCCATTAGATACCAACTCAAGGATAACCTTACTTGAACGCATAGAAGATATATACTCACTATATGATAGATAATCCGTCAGTTGAGATAATTCTTCTCGCGTATACCTACGACCATGCCTTTTACGTACTAAGCGCAAATCATGTTTAACCCCCATCTCATCAAACTTGCATCGCAACAGTTTTAATTGCTCTAATCGATTTCCTTTTTCTTCGCCTAGGAAAAAGACGTCTTTATCTTCCGTCACACCCTGTTGCACATCGTATTTCTTATAATCTATTGGTGAGAAAATATAAAAATATGGCATAAATTTAATCCCATATTCTTCTGAAACATTAGAATCACAAGTATAAAATTTAATAGGCATATCGCTATAATTTGACGGATCATACGTTGTGCCTCTTTTCACAGGCGAATCATAAAAAACACATAAATTACACTTAGGATTATTCTCTAAGATAAATTCAAATATATCACGCCCACGAATTTCATCCAAGATAATAACAGTATCATAATCTGCTACATGGTTACTCCAGTTTCCATACCAATATTTCGGCGACAACCTCTTTGTTAATTGTAAATATTTAGGTGTATGAAAAGAAAGATTCATCAATCTCTTATCTATCCATGAAAGCTCCTCTTTATAAATACGTTCAGCCGTAACATTAACATATTTTTCTACCCATTCTTGTTTTGGTCTCACAGGCCATCCTAATATCAACACATTATGTGTCTTTAGCACTTCACACCTCATCGACTATCTCCCATTAATTTCGAAATACGTATTGCCAGAAATCTGCTACTTTCAACCGGAATAACTGTCGTTTAATCGAACGCCCTCTGCGATTTTTGTTTGGTTGTGGCATCGGCTCCTCAGCAAAAGCTGTCTGACGAAAGTATTGATAATACGATTTATTAAATGCTTTAATCTCTGCATACTCCCAAGGCTTATACCCACCTGCATAATGCAATACAGCTATATCCTGCCTAGCTTTTATCGCCTTTTTTCTAAATTTTTCTTTGCGTAATATCTTAATAAACAAATTCCATATAGGCGGGATAACATTCCACTGCAAAGGTACTGCTGCCCAATTTCTATAGAACATGACATTCAATGCATCCTGATCATGATGCTGATAATTATTTTTTTTCACGGCATCAATGATTTTACTTCCATAATCATACCTGCGCCAAGCAGATACATCCACCACGAGAACCCCCGAGTTAAAATATTCATCGTTAGATTCAAAGCCTAATTCGCTCTGCTTTCGAGGCCAATCCTTACTGGAGGCCATAATACCATAATCGGACACCGCTCCTAGCGGATGATTATGCAAATCCATATTCCATAGGTTTACAATGTCTTTCATCACCACTAAGTCACAATCCAAATAAATTGCCCGTTCCACAGACTCTGGCAAGAGTTCAGCCATTTGTAAACGCAAATAGGCAGCTCGGCTCAGCTGACCGCTAACAAATAAATTTTCTAAGCATTTGACATCAGCACACAAAAAATGTACTTCAACGTTACTACCGCGGAAAGTCTGATATACTTTTTCCTTCGCGCTAGTAGATATGCCATCATCCAGTATATAACAAGACAAACAATTCTGTTGACTGGTGTTTTGCATAATTGACATCATAGCCACTGTCGCATGCTGTATGTAATTGTCATCACTGGCAAAAACAATATTTATTCTCTGTTGAACTGTCATATTCAGCTCCTGTCAAGTTTTAAGCGATAGATATTTTGTAATTTCATATATTTAGTTAATGTATATGCCATGCTCATAAAGGACATAACAAAACCTAAGAATCCATCGAGAAAGCCTTTTTTCAAAATATAGGATTTAAAAAAGGCTCCCAAGGTGTGAGCAATAATCCCAATATTGCTGATTTGCTTATCCCTCTGCGCCAGTTCCTCTGCTGCTAACGATGTATAACGGTTAAACTTAGCAAAATACTGATACCAATTGGTATACGTATAGTGTTGCAGAATATCCGTAAGTTTCTTTACAGGCAATTCAGTTTTTATCCCCTCATGAACCCTGCCCTGCCACTGCACCGCAGTCCGAGGGAATAATCTTGCCACATAATCCGGACGATGTACGCCATAGTTCATCAACTGGCCAAAGACTATATTCTTTCGCTCAACCTTATAGACATTATTACTATTTTGAGCAACAATGTCCTGAATTACATCTCTTCCTAATTGCGTAATTCTTTCATCTGCATCCAAATAAAACACCCATTCAGCATCCGTCTGTGTCAACGCAAAATTGCGCTGACCGGCAAAACCGCTTTCATCCATAGGATGACTAACGAACTTTGCTCCACGTTTTTCTGCTAACTCTTGTGTCCTGTCCGTACTGCCAGAATCAACAATCAATACTTCATCAGCAAAAGCAGCACTCTCCATCGCTGCTACAATATTTGTTTCTTCATTCTTGGTCAAAATGATAACCGCTAGTCTTGACATCCCAATCTCCATTTTTGCTCAACTATTTTACTAACACATAAATTATACTACATAACACAGAAAAAATCCGCACTATCCGTGCGGATTGGTCATTTTATTTACCATCAACCTATAACAAACTACTACCAACGTAGACCATCATCCCCAACACGACAATAAAAGGAAGGTAAACTTTCATTGTCAAAGCCAGCAGATGGCTTTCACTCCCCCGACCAGCAACACCAATAGCAGCAACACCAATAGCTATGCTCTGAGGCGCAATGAGTTTTCCTGCGCACGCTCCCGTAGCATTGGCAGCGGCAATCCATATCTGCGTATTCAGCGGAGCACCTATGGCGATAGCCGCATCCATCTGCAACTTCCCCAGCAGAATACAAGTGGAAGTAGCTGAGCCTGTTATAAATCCTCCCACAGAACCGATAAAAGCGGCAATAGCCGGATACATCAATCCCGTAGCTGCTACGGTATGATCAGCGATGGTTGTGGTCATACCACTGTACCCCATAACTTTTGCCGTGGCGATAATGCTGATAATAGTGATAAATGTAGGGCGCAGACTGACCATAGTTTTCCGTAGGACACTTATCATATCGCCCAAAGGAGTTTTTTGAATAAAACCGCTCACAAAGGTAGCGAAAAAAATCACCATGCCCGGAGTCGCAAGCCAATGGAAGGTATAAGGCATACCACCTTCACCACGATAAATTAGAACCGATGTCCTAACCTGTGTGATAGACTCATAGATTGTGGGCACTAGCCTGCTGGTCAAGAGGAGCAGAATAAAAATCAGCACATAGGGCAGCCAGGCCATAAATGCCTGTTTGCCAGATACTGTCGCAATTTCCTCCCGTGCCAATACATAAGCTGGATCACGAACGGGAAATAATTTTACCGCACCAATAATTGCGCCCATGGTGCAAAGAGCACCTGCCACGCCCGCAAGCTCCGGTCCCATAAAGTACGATACTCCAAGCTGCGCTAGCACATAACTAAGCCCTGCCGCCAGACAGACAGGTATCATCCCATGCAATGCCTTAACACCGCCCCCCGCAATGACAACCATCAAGAAAGGACAAAACAGTCCCAATATGCTGAGCTGCAAGGCCACATAAGTTGCCAGCTGAGCAGAGTCCGTTCCCATAATTCCAGATAGTGTTACCAGGGGAATACCAATGGAACCATAGGCAGAGGGCACGAAGTTTGCCACCAGACATACAGCCACAGAACTTACAGGATTAATCCCCATCCCTGCCAACATACTTGCCGGAATAGCTACAGCCGTCCCAAAACCCGCCATGCCCTCCAGAAAGCCGCCAAATCCAAAGGCAATCAGGAGAATCAGTACTCGGTAATCACTGCTGACCGAATTCAGCATGGCCTTAATAATCTCCATACCACCAGTATGCACAGATAAATGATAAGTGTAGATTGTGGCAGTAATGATCAAAAGAATCGGCCAACAAGCCAGTGCAGTCCCTTCTAAAAAAGCACTGGCCATATAGTCGGCAGGCATGCCAAAGTTCATCACACTTGCAATTAGTGACAACAAGAGAGCCACCGGACAGGCTTTCCATGCCGCCATCTTTAGGCCAGACAATGCCAGAATCAACCAAAGGATCGGGAGAATTGCGAAAAACAGCAGCGTCATGACGCTCACCTCTTTGCTCCTAAAATTTTCTGATTGTTATTAGGATTAGTTCGGCAAAGAATCTATTAATTCCTTTTTCATCAGTAGTAATTCTGGATGTTTTACAAAATAACCGCTGACTTCACAATAAGCATCCCGTTCGTCCATATAAACTACCTGATGCTCTAGTGGCAGCTTCTCCTTTGACACTTTCAGAGACTGACACACGTTGCTCCTATAATCCCCCACCATCTCCTCTGTCAAATAACAATATGGTGTAACCACATGGTCTATATGTTCCGTAAGAGCAGGGAATAGTGAATAATACTCATGTCCTTGCGGAGCAAGCAACTCAATGATAGTTGGCAATATGTTCAAGTGCCCACCAATCGTATTTCCTGCCAGCATTTCCGGTGTGAGTTCACGATGATACATGGCAAAGGAAGTAAGCACCTGTTCCCGCAAACTTGGTTCCTCCCGGTCGGTAACCCCGAACTGATAAGGAATAAGCCCCGTAGTATGATCGCCTGTAACAATAAACAAAGCATCCGGATATTTTTTCTGCATACGCTCAATAAAAGCACAAAGTGCTTGATCCGTATACCAGATTCCCTGCATTTTGCGGCTCTCCCGTTTGTCTCGTTTTAAAGCCGCAGGCGCCTCCGGCATAATCCTTTCCAAATCAGCACCATACTCATCATAAGGCATATTATAAGGCCCATGATTGGAGGTCGTATACAGGAAATGGAATTCATAATCCTCTGGATTCCCAGCTTCTATTCTCTTAGCAGCTGCATCCAAAAACAGATGGTCATACACGCCCAGCCAGGTGCTAGGCGCATCTTTTGCGCAAATGTCCGGGCCACCATGTGCAACATCAAATCCGACAGCTGGCACAAAGTGTTCCAAACTTCCCCAGTTTAGTCCACCGCCATACCAAAATTCTGTACGATAGCCCAGCTTCCGCAATTGCACAGGCAATGACACAGGTAAATACCCCTGCCAAAAGGACCGATTTTCATTTAATTCCAAACCTGTATCATAAATACCAGATAACAGACTAGCCAAAGACGGTGCTGAAACCATCCCACCTGGCAAGAAATTATTTATCGCTACCGTATGTTCATTTTTACGGAATTTTTGACTGGCCTCCATCAGATTCAACTTCTGATAGAGGCAATCGAAGGGCGCCTGCCCATGACTCTCAGCAAAAAGGAAAAATATTTTCCGTGGTTTGGTTATTTTGGCTCCATGAGCCTGCCGCTTGAAACATTCCAAAGGTGCTTGCCAATCTGTCGTAGGTGGCAGAATTGTTGCCATTATCTCCCGCGACTCTTCCTCTGTATGCCGCAAAGATTCGCAAAGGCCGCTGCGCCAAGCCAATTCTAACGCTACTAAAGCATCCAGCGTCATTTTCCCTAAGAATTCATCTTTTTTCACATCTACTGGTACTTCATCCCATTCCGGTTTTTTACGATGATCAAAAGTACCACCATAACGCAGCCAATAAAAGAGCAGTACCGCCATAACAAAAACTACAGTATTCAAAGCATATTGCAGCCATACAGGCTGTACACTAACATACCCCATCTTGGGCAACTGACAAATAGCATAAGAAACCCATCCCGTGACAACTGCATAAGGAATAAAACTTGCTAAAATCCAACCACCATGATTTTGATTAAAAAAGATATCAGCAAAATTCTTCTTATCTGCATTTCCCCCCAAACGCACTAACGAGTTAAAAATATCATGGAAATGATAATAAAAAATCATATTCGCCCAAGATGCCAAATATATCACCGTCAAATAGAGCATAAACAAGCCTGTACGCACTTCAGCAGACACAGCCTGATACCCGGGCAATAAAGATGCCGGAATAGATACCAGTATCATCCCCAGCAAAAAAACATAGGCGTTAAAGTCCATGCCCCACCAAAAGCCATATCGGAAACAACCACGTAATCTCGCCCAGTTTCGTTTGGATTCTTTTGGCCCATACAGGGCAATAAATAAGCACCTGAAACCTGCGCAAACTACTGCTGCCCATAAGCTGAGCAACAAATCACTTTGCAAGCCCGTAAAAAAAGTCTCAAACACTAATCCATTCTCCTCTGCTTATAAAGTACTCTTTATACCTGTCAGCAAACTTCCCTGCTTATAATGTATCCCTCGTAAGCCAGAACGCTGAGCACATTCCATATCACTGCTGCTATCCCCTACAAAGAAAGAGTTCGACCTGTCAATATTAAATTCTTTACAGGCTGCATCAATCATTCCGGTAGCAGGTTTACGACAGTTACACGTTTTTGTATAAGCGGGGATTTCCCCTTGTGGATGATGTGGGCAGTAAAAGAGCGCATCTAAATGCGCTCCGATTTGCTCCAGTTCTTTGTTCATCCAGTCGTAGACTGCTTTTACATCTTCTTCAGGATAGTAACCTCTGGCCACGCCGCTTTGGTTGGTGACGAGGATAGCCAGGTATCCCTTGTCGTTGACATATTTGATGGCCTCTTTAGCACCCTCTATCCAGATGAAGTCCTCGGGACGGTGAAGGTAGGCAATGTCAACGTTGAGGGTACCGTCACGGTCGAAGAATACGGCTTTTTTTTTATTCGTTGTAGTCAAAATAGCCACCTTGCTCTAGGAAATCGACGTATTCTTTAACCGCATCTTTCATTTCATGGAAGCCTTCATTGTAACCAGCGGCGAGTAGGTTCGTGGTATCGGCTTCGGTGAAGTTCTGGTATTTTCCCTTGAGAACTTCGGGGAATTCACGATAGGCGATTTCGCCCTTGCCCAATGCTTCGATAACAGCCTCTGCCACTTCGTTGTAATTATGGGCATGGCCTGTACCGCAGTTGTAGATACCACTCTTGCCTTTGTTTTCCCAGAACCAAAGATTTACATTGACTACATCCTTGACATAGACAAAGTCACGGCGCTGCTCACCATCTTTGACCGGCTGGCCGTTAATCTCGCCCCAGCCTTTGAACAGGCGGGCCTTGCCTGTTTCGTTAACCTGATTGTAGAGCTGATAGAAGATGGAAGCCATCTTGCCCTTGTGATGTTCCTGCGGGCCATAGACATTGAAATACTTGAGGCCGACAATCTGGCTGTGTGCTTCAGGCATTACCTGACGCACATAGCGGTCAAACGCCAGCTTGGAAAACGCATAAGGATTCAGCGCATCCTCGCACTCGTCCCCTTCGCGGAAGCCATTCTTGCCACTGCCATATGTGGAAGCAGAGGAAGCATAAAGGAAGGGAATACGATGCTGGAGGCAGAAGTGCAGCAGGGACTTGGAATATTCGTAATTCACCCGCATCATATAGTTGACATCATATTCCATGGTGTCGGAGCAGGCCCCTTCATGGAACACCGCATCGATATCCGTACCATCAAAGTCATCATTTTCGATGCTCTGCAGGAAATCATCCTTATGCTGATAATCGATAAATTTGAGTCCGCGCAGGTTCTTGTAGTTCTGCCCGTCCTTCAAATCATCTACCACGAGAATATCCGTATGGCCACGGCGATTTAGTTCCTTAACCAGGTTGCTGCCGATAAAACCAGCACCACCAGTTACAATAATCATGAATATATCCTCCCTTTATTTCAAAACCTCTAACAGTTCTTCTTTACTTACAGCGTAAGTGCCCAGCTTAGCTACGACCACACTGGCAGCCATATTGGCCATATAAGCACTAACTTCCGGTGCCAGTCCACCGGCCAGCCCCAAGGCAAATACACCAATTACCGTATCCCCGGCACCAGACACATCAAAGACTTCCTGCGCTTTGGTGGGGATATGATACGCGCTAGCCTGCGTCACCAACGACATACCAAACTCCGAGCGGGTAGCCAGCACCTGCTTAATACCGAACTTGCCCATCACATAGCGAGCTGCCTGCTCAATGTCCTCGTCCTGATTTTTGATTTTTCCCGGCAGTACAGCACTGATTTCCTTAAAGTTCGGCGTAACATAATCTGCGCCACGGTACTTGCCCCAAGCTGTCCCCTTCGGGTCTACCAGCACGGGAACACCATGGGCATTTGCCGCCTTGATAATCTGCTGACAGGTTTCCTCTGTGCAGGCTCCTTTGCCGTAGTCGGATATAATCACTGCATCTACACTTTCATTCAAACGGGCTGCAACGAAATTATGGAGTCTGTCCGCATAAGGCCCAGTCATATCTTCGGCCTCTTCAAAATCCAGCCGAATCATCTGCTGATGGCCGCCGATTACCCGAAGTTTTGTGGTCGTAGGCCTGTCAGTAGTGATAAGTCCCTTGAAGTCAATGCCCCGTGCGGTAAGTTTATCCGTAAGGCTCTGGCAGTGATAATCCTCGCCCACATAACCGGCAATGCCAATCTGACAGCCTAAACGGGCCAGATTATGCGCCACATTGGCCGCACCGCCCAAAGTTTCCTTTTGGCTCGTCACATGGGTTACCGGCACCGGTGCCTCCGGGGAAATACGGGTAACTTCACCGTAGTAATACTTATCCAGCATTACATCTCCTACCACCAGCACATGGCATTTTGCTGCGGGGCCGGCAATAAAATTATACATTATCTGCTTATCCATCAGCTAAAAATCTCCTTTGGATAGTTCAATCATGCGACACTGATAATCGCCCTTATGGGATGGCAACTTATAGGCAGGCTTCCCTTGGAATTTTTCCAGCAGTTCCGCCGCATAATGCAACGCCGCCGCCACGGGAATATTTTTCATGCAGGCCATATTCTCCTCACCTTTTCGAGGGCATTTATGAATGCCGCAGGGATGGCAAGATTCCGGTGACTTCAACAGCACCGAACGGCCATCATAGGGATAGAAGCCCGGCACCGGAGAAGCGCCAAACATGGTAATCACCGGCAAATTCATAGCTACACCGATATGCATGGGGCCAGAATCCGTAGTCAGGAATAGACTGCATTTGCGCAGAAGTCCCGCCAGTACAGCCAGACTCACCTTACCTGTAAAGATATGCAGAGCTTCGTTGTCCTTATGCTGCATCTGACTGATGCATTTATTGACAATATCCAAGTCCATAGGCCCGCCAAAGAAGGCCAGTTTATAGCCCTGTTCGATAAACGTATCGGCACATTGGGCAAAATAACTGTCCGGCCAGCGCTTGGTTTCCCAGCTTGCTCCGATATTCAAGGCAATAACCTTATCCTCAGCCGTAAAATGCTCCTGCCAAAGCACATCCGCCTTCTGCTGATTTTCCGGGCTTAACGCCATTTCCAAACCACCATCATCCGGCTCAATGCCCAAAGTCTGTCGCAAAACATTCAAGTGTGCATGTACCTGATGTTCCCAGCCCGGCACATAGCGATGCGGCGGCAAGATGCCTCCCGGTCCCCAACCGATATGATGGGCAATGGACGGATTCTGCATCGTCTGGTCAAAAAACAAGGAAAACAACGGTTTGCTGTACCCTACAATGCGCTTGGCACCGCTGAAGGCTGCCACCGCCGAAGCCCGTTCATTGCGATGAAGATTGATGACTAAATCAAAATGCTGCGCCCGCACCTTGCGAATGAATTTCCATAACTTGGCCAACCCCTTATCTTCACCTTTTTTGTCCATAAACAGGCATGCATCCAAATGAGGATTGCATTCCACCAACTCCCGCCAGCGGGTATCGGCCAACAAAGTAAGACGTGCCTGCGGATAGGCCTTGCGCAAAGCTCCTAGCACTGGCGTGGTCAGCATTAAATCGCCAATTTGCATGAGATTTATGACCAGTATATTTTTATACACGTTTATTTCTCCTCGTTGTGTCCGCCCATAATCAGCCAATAGCTAAGCGTGCGCAGACGTCGTAAGAAAGGCTCCATCTTGAGCTGTTCATTAGCTGTATCAGCCTCAATGACATCCGGCAGCAATTCAGTTTTGTCTGTGCCAACCTGCCCCATGATATGAGAGGTTATATAGTAATCACGGTTAAAGGCCGCCGGATACTGGCCAATGGCTGGAGCAACGGAATCATACTGAAATCCAACTGGCGCAATCAAATCCACCAGTGTAGGCATAATTCCCGTGTGCCCGCCAACCGCATCAGCCGGTAAAATATCGTGCGTCACTCCTGCGCCATAAAGCACAAAAGGTACTGACTGGAATTCGAACATAGTGGGCTGTGCTCCCGGATTGGAACGCACAGCATGATCCCCTGTAACCACAAACAAGCTGTCGGGATATTTCTTGGCCGTATCCCGGATAAATTCCGTAACCACCTTGTCCATATAGTAATAATGGCCAATTTCTACAGCCAAATTATGCGGGTCAGTTTCACTAGGAATCAGTTCCCGTACCAAGTTTTCTGTCTTGTCCACATCAAAGCCTTCCGCTGCCAAATCAATATTATAGGGCGGATGATTTGATGTGGTCATAATTAAATGTACCGTAGGTTCTTCCCCGCGCAAATGTTCACTAAGAGCATTAAAGAGGTTACGGTCATTCGTTCCCCATGCATTCGTTTTAGGCGCATGGAAATCAGGATACCCATAGAAATGATTAAATCCCTGTGCCAGTGCCAAACGGCTGATATTATCCCATCCCGGCGTGCCACCATACCAAAAATCCACCTGATAGCCCAGCTTATGAAAAGGATTTGCCAACGCCGTGGGATATATATCCTCAAAACTGCGTGGTTGATAATTCACTCGCACATTGACCTCAGAAAGGCCTGTAATCATCCCGGTAATAGCAATGGATGTAAAATCACCATTGGGCATAAAGCGGGATGTATAATATGCATTTTCTTCCTTTATTAAACCTTTAAGACCATCTGCCGCATGGAGTGGTGCATATTTTTCCAGCAAAGGCCACTGGGCCCAGGTTTCCCCCAGCACAATGAAAATATGACGCGGCTTAGACAATTTAGCCCCTGGCGCAGTTCGCTGCAAAGCAGTTTCCACCTGCTCCACCGTCATTGTCTTTAACTGTTCTTTATCAACACCGTAAATATCGCCAGCCTTCATCCGTTCTTCCTGCTGTATCGCCCGATACATGGCCTGCACATCATCCAGCACACACTCATTAAGAAAATCATCACTGGTCACTGCAGCATTTTCCCAATTTATTCCTGTTGCGTAGGAAACGCCCCCACCAAAACGGCAGAAAAGCATAAATAAAAAGGTAATCACAAAAGCCCCTGCTGCAACTGCTATAGGCTGTTGCCACTGCTTTTGCAAAACCGGCAGTTCCAAAATCTTTTTAAGCCCCAGCACCAATAATCCCGTTATCACTGCTGCCGCCAGCAGCCCTGGCAATAAATGATATTCGCTTACCATCATGCCTAAAACCGCCACTCTATCATCATGCCAGCCTTGAAAAACTTGCAGACCATAAGTCATGCGGAATTCTTCATAATAGGGAAACCGTGCCAAAAAGAGTACCGTCAGAATAAAGCAGGCCAATGCACCAATCGCCAAACGAAGCCGTCCCAAACTCCACTTAGGCCGTACGATTCCCGGTAATGTCACCAGTAAAAAGCTCAGTAACGTAAATCCTCCAGCGCTCTTCAGGGACAAACGCCAGCCAGCCCAATTCGCTTGAAATATCTCTGTTAATGCTACATCTGCCGACATCGCACCAGCATACTTAACCATAAAGATAAGACGATATATTGCCATTAGCAGGAAAAAAAAAGCGAACAAACGCAAATCCAGCTGGCAATTCTTCAAATAAGACTGTAATCGCATAGATTAGAGAATCTCCTCTACTTTTTTTGCCACCTGCTCTACACGGATATTTTCCAGGCAGTCAAAATTCTTCGGACAAGCACGCTGCCAACAGTACCGACAGTCACGATCAACTTCCAAAGCATTCTCCAGCTGTCCATAGGGGCCGTTGCGGTTAGCGTCGGTCGGGCCCATGACCATAATGGTTTTCGTGCCCAAGCCGGCAGACAGATGCACCGGCCCTGTATCGCCGCCTATGGTCAGGCGTGCATTTTGCAGGATATAGGTAAGTTGCTTGAAATTTGTGCGTCCCACTAAGTTCAATGGAGGAATATCACTGTACGAGCTGATTTCTGCCGCCCGCTGTTCATCCACAATGCCGCCTCCGACCATCACTGGAATCAGCTGTTTGTCGTAAATCCAATCAGCCAGCTTGGCAAAGTTTTCTGCGGGCCAGCGCTTATTGGGCCAGTTGGCACCAATAGCCAGCACCACATAGGGATTGGTCATATTTGCCCCCGCTTGGGCAAAAATCTGCTGAGAAAGGTCAGCTTCTCTTTCCGGCACACTCAAAGTAAATCGTACCTCATTTACCGGACAGCCCAAAGCTCTGGCCACATCCAGATAACGCTCCACAATATGACCATGCGCATGCGGGCCGATAACCGGTCTGGAGATTTTATCACTGAGTTCCCGCATATTGCACATGCCAAGTTTCACCGGAGCTTTCCCCAGCCGGGCAATGGCTGCCGACTTAAAGAGCCCCTGCAAATCCAGCACCGCATCATAGCGGCGCTGACGGATTTTACGCTTCAGCGGCCCATACTCATGCAAAAAGCCCCCTAAGGACTTAAATTTCTTCTTCTCAAAGAGGATAATCTCATCAATATAGGGGCTCATATTTACTAAATCATACGCAGGCGGTTCCACTACCCAGGTGATATGGCAATCAGGATATGCCTCTTTCAACGCATAGGCCACGGGCAGAGCATGGATTACATCGCCGATGGCACTTAATTTTACAATAAGAAAATTTTTCATAGGCTCAACTCTTAATCTTGTTGATGATGTTCGTGGTGGAACGGCCCTCTACCATATCGATAAAAGCCACTTTACCACCGTAACTCTGGACGATTTTGGCTTCCGGCAGCGTATCCAAAGTGTAATCGCCGCCTTTAACATAGATATCAGGCTTTACTTCGGCAATAACCGTTTCAGCGGTCTGCTCGCCAAAAAGCACCACGTAATCCACGGATTTCAACGCGCCAACAACCTTGGCACGGTCTAATTCACTGTTAATGGGGCGTTCCGGGCCTTTCAAGCGGCGCACAGAAGCATCGGTATTCAGGCCTAACACCAGCACATCCCCGTGCGCTTTGGCGGCTTCCAAATAAGTTACATGGCCTGCATGGAGAATATCAAAACAACCATTGGTAAAGACCACTTTCTGCCCGCCCTTGCGCAGGATTTCACAAAACTTCGCGATATCTTGACGTTCTACTAACATATTTACTCCTTTAACGCAGCGCCCGGCGCAGTTCTTCACTGGAAACCGTAGCCGTTCCGAGCTTGCGCACGGCAATGCCGCTGGCAATATTGCTGAGTTCTGCCGCCCTTGCCGGTTCCACACCTGCGGCCAGTGCCAAAATCACCGTGGAAACGCAGGTATCGCCGGCACCAGACACATCAAAGACTTCACTCTTGTCCGATACAGGAATATCATGGATGGCTCCATCCTTTTCCAACAGTACCATGCCTTTTTCGCCGCGGGTAACGAGAACACCATCGGCGTTCAATTCCTCTAAAAGTTCCTGCCCTGCTGTGAATATGCTTTCATCATCATTAAGCTCCCGCCCTACAGCAGCAGCCAGTTCCGCATCATTTTGCTTCACATAGCCAATATCCTTGAAACGGTGAATATCATAGCGGCTGTCCACCATGCTGGGAATATTATGCGCGCGACAATAGGAAATAATCTGCTGCTGCAACTTCTCCGTAATGGTGCCGGAACCATAGTCGCTGAGCACCACCCCATCAATCTTCGGCAACAGCCCCTTGATATACTGCATAATCTGACTCTCATGAGCCTTCTGCATGGGCTTGTCGCTTTCCTTGTCAATGCGGACAATCTGCTGGCTGACAGTCGCTCGGCCGCCAGCAATGATGCGGGTTTTGGAAATGGTGGGCCGTTTTTCATCACAGAACAGACCTTCCGTATGAGCACCATTCTTCTCCAAAGCTTCCTTAAGCCCCTTGGCGGCATTGTCCAACCCCAGAAGGCCAACCGCAAAGACATTGCCCCCCAACGTAGCCACATTGTTAACCACGTTGGCTGCGCCACCGGCTACTACCTTTTCTCCAGCCTGCTGCAACACCAAAACCGGTGCTTCCCGGGAAATGCGGGAAATGCGACCATCCAGATAGATATCCGCCACCATATCACCAATAACCAATATTCGTTTTCCTTGAAATTCATCCACTATGGATTCAAGTTCCTGCTTCATTTTTTTCCTTCTTTACTATCCAGATATTACCACGGGGTGAACTCCCAACGAACATTCCACTGCTGTTCCTTGGAGCGATAGCGAAGAATTAGCTGTGCACAGTGGAAATCATGATACCAATAATAGTCCACTTTCTTCCATTCCTGCGCCACCAAATCATATCTTGTTCCTACTACAAAACGATTCTTGCTATCCAAACGATAACTAAAACCACAATCAATTCTTCTTGCTGAATCCGCAGCATTATAAGCGAACAAAGAAGTCGTCTTATTATAACTGTTGTAATAGTAACCAGCATAAGCTGCCCAACGTTCATCAAAATCCTTAGTCAACAAAGCCGACCAAGACCAGCCGTTTACCCGGGATTTGTCATAGGATTCATGCGTAACAGTATACCCCGTATTGAGGTACAATGCATACCGATTAAATACGATCGGATCACGACTAAAGCTTATGCCATATTGAGTATGCGTACTATGTATTCCTCTATTGTACCAACGCCCATATTCTGCACTCAAGCCATAATTAAAAGGCGTATGACCTATTTTATGACCATAGCTCCATATAAGTGACGGTTGCTTCTTAAGCCAATTATTATCACCATCTTCAAAATGCCCATAAGTCACCTTAGTACTCATCCCACGATTTGCCCAGGTAACATCATAATTGCTTCGCCAGCCGTCTTTACTCGTGACATGAAGATTCGTATTTGCTGTTACATTATCCGCAATTGGATGCTTAAAATCCCACCGCACATAAACGCCATCACTATTCGAATACCCTACCTTAGGGAAATTGCTACTATCTGATTCATTTGCCTTTCGCTCATAATGCTTTCGTGAATATATTGTTGTTCCTCGAATACAGAACTTCACATTTTCCATAACAGTTTTATCATTTGGGTATATGGTTATCTTTTTGGCTTTCAACTGATAATCTGGCTTTTTAGCACCGCATTTTGTTTGTGTTCCCTCGTAAATCACGATGCGATCTAGATAAAACTCAATGCGTTTGCCAGTAACATACTTATTACCAACCTTACCTTTGATATTATCCATTTCACCTGTGCTTTTGCCGTAATTATAATGTGCCTTATAGCCATCTAAAGTTATACGGCTTTGTCCCGGCGTCATCTGCAACATATGAGCCTTATCCGGCACATACACATCCTGAGTCTTTGTATTACCGTTAACTTCTTCCCCCTGGAACCGATGAGCATCCATTTGCACAATATCTACGTGTCCCTTAGCTACGAAACTGCCATCCCGTTCATCATAGGTCAAATCATCCCCTTCGAAGGCGACAGGCATGGCCTTTGTCTTGTCCAAGGGATAACGCAGATTCTTCTCCAGTGCCTTGGCATCTGCCAATAATTTCTTCTGCTCATCGCTAAGGCGGTTTTCCCGTTCAGACCGGTGACGGTCTTCGATATAGTCCAGTACAGAAACCCCTGTATCCGAATCAGAGTGGTATGCCGCCAAAGCAACTCCACTTGGCAAAGGAAGCATTACCGCTACTGCCAACAATCCTGCAAGCTTATGTCTATTCATCAAAATTACTCCTATCGTAAGGATTTAGCCAAAAGTCAACATCTTTATAATATAACATACAGGGTATTAACGCAAATATTTCCTACATAAATAATAGAAAAAAGGAAGCGTGACTGATTTTCACAGCCACGCTTCCTCTTTATGGAAATGTTATTTGGGTTACGCTAAATTCAGCCGGCAATGCCCGGAGTGGTCATTTCCTTCGGGGAGAGAATCTTTTCCATCTTCTCCTTGGAAATGAGGCCCTTTTCGAGGATGACCTGACGAACGGGTTTGCCCGTGTTGTAGGCTTCTTTGGCAATCATCGCGGAATTTTCATAACCGATGTGGGGAAGCATAGCCGTTACAACACCTACGCTCTTGTCGAGCCATTCCTGGCACTGTTCCTTGTTCGGCTGCAGGTCAAGCAGCAGTTTTTCCACGAAGGTATCCACTGCATTGGTCATGTACGTCATGGAATTGAACATATTGAAGCTGATAACCGGCTCCATAACGTTCAGTTCGAACTGACCATTTTCTACGCCCAAAGAAACAGCAAGGTCATTCGCTACTACCTGATAGCAGGCCTGGTCGAGAACTTCAGCGATAACCGGATTTACTTTGCCCGGCATAATGGAGGAACCCGGCTGACGCATCGGCAGCTTGAGTTCATTGAGGCCACAGCGCGGACCGGATGCCATCAGACGGAAGTCGTTAGCCATCTTGATGAGCACTAGAGCCGTAGTCTTCATGGCGCTGGAAACATCGGAGAAACCGTCCGTGTTGTTAGTGGCATCGATGATGTTGTCAGCGGTCACATATTTTTCACCAGTTACTTCCGACAGGGTCTCAGCAACTTTCGTGATGTAAGCCGGTTCTGCATTGAGGCCCGTGCCTACTGCCGTACCGCCCATGTTTACCACATGGATGCTGTCGATAGCGTGGTTGATGCGGTCAATGCCACGGCGAACTGCGGATGCATAGGAATGCATTTCCTGGCCCAGCGTAATGGGCACAGCATCCTGCAGATGAGTACGGCCCATCTTGAGGATATCCTTGAATTCTTCGCCCTTCTTGTCCAGTTCATCAGCCAGTCTGCCAAGGGAAGCCGTCAGCTTCTTGCCCTTGTGGGACAGGCAAACTTTGATACTGGTCGGGAAGGTATCGTTCGTGGACTGTGCCATGTTGGCATGGTTGTTGGGGCTGATGATATCATAGCTGCCTTTCGGTTTGCCAATGATTTCGAGTGCCCGGTTGCAGAGAACTTCGTTGACGTTCATGTTCACGGAAGTACCAGCGCCGCCCTGAATGGGGTCAACGGGGAACTGATCCAAGAATTTGCCAGCAATGATTTCATCGGCAGCCTGAATCAAAGGCTCACCGACTTCCTTCGGCATACGGCCTGTAGACATATTTGCCATTACCGTAGCCTTTTTGACCTTGGCATAAGCCTGAACGAAATCCGGGTCAATCTTCTGTCCCGTAATCTTGAAGTTCGAGATTGCACGGGTAGTCTGTACACCATAGTACACGTCATCAGGAATTTCCAGTTCGCCAAGGAAATCATGCTCTTTTCTCATTTTGCTCCACGTTCCTTTCTTTCTAAAAAGATAACCCAACTAACATTACATTTTAACGAGACGAACTATAAGCAATATTTATATTCTCATAGCTCTTTGACTTGACTATATTGTATCATGTATACAATATACAATCAAGTACATTTTGAAAAATTTGTCCATAGGATTGCCGCATAGCATTAAGCTATGGTAAGGGGCTCTCAAGGACGAGAGCCCTCAACCTTACAACATACCGATTACTTTCATCACCGGCAGGCCTACGCCCATCCAAACCACTACATGCAGTACCGTAATGATGAAACCAATCTTCCACCATTCGCCCTGTCCCATAAAGCCGGCACCGAAGAAAATCGGGGTAACGCCGCAGCCATAATGGGTGAGGAAAGATGCACTGTTGCAGAGTGCGCCGAAGAGAATCAGCACGCCGAGTACCGGAGCACCAGCAGCCACGAGAATCGTCGCGAAAGCAGCGAAGAGGGCCATGATATGTGCCGAGTTGCTGGCCAGCAGATAATGAGCGAAGGTGTAGATAATGCTGAGAACTACCAGCATCATAATCCATTCCATGCCTGCGAACTGAGCAGCCATCACATCGGCGAACCATTTCATCAGACCGAACTTGGAGAGGAAGGCGGCCATGTTAACCAACACGCCCATCCATACGAGTACGTCCCAGGCAGCATGCTGATGTGCCACATCCGACCAGTCGAGAATCCCCGTCAGAAGCATGGCGGAAAGGCCCAGCAATGCGACGAACGCGGAGTCAATGCCATGATAGGAACCCGTTGCCCACATAATCAAAGCAATCACGAAGATGAAGCTCAGGATGATTTCCTTGGAGCTCATGGGGCCCATCTCAGCCAGCTCACGGCGGGCCAGTTCCTGCGTTTCCGGAGTGTTCTTGAGTTCCGGGTTAATGAGTTTATAGAGAATATACGGTGTAGCCACGGTCAGGATAAGACCGGGAATGATGCAGGCCAGGAACCAGTCTCCCCAGCCAATCGAGGTGCCGAAAATCTGCTGTGCCAAGGTGTTGCAGAGCACGTTGTTGGAAGCACCCGTCAGGAAGATACAAGCGGAAGTGATAACTGCCGCATAGGCGCTGAACATCAGGAATGCACCCGTGCGCATATTGGTTTTCTTGTCCACGTCCGAGCCAACGGCAGCCGTGATACTGCGGACAATCGGGAAGATGATGCCGCCGCCGCGAGCCGTGTTGGACGGCGTGAACGGTGCGATAACGAAGTCAGCGGCACTCATGACATAAGCAACCCGCAGCGTGCTGCTGCCGAACTTGGAGAGCAGCATGTAGGAAATGCGTTTGCCAAGACCGGTTTTAATGAAACCTTCCGCAAACATGAAGGCGGACACGATTAACCAAATCGTGGTGTTGGAAAAACCTGCCAGCGCTTCGCCAGTTTTCATAATGCCAAGGATTGGCAGCAGCGTCAGCGCAATCAGTGCGATAGCACCGATGGGCATGGGCTGGAGAATGAAACCTGCGATAGTTGCGATAAAGATGGCCAAGAGGCCCCAAGCCTGAGCAGTAACCCCGGCCGGTGCGGGAATGAACCAGATAATTGCGCCGATGGCCACGCACATCAGGCCGCGAATCAGCGGGCTTAATCCCTGATTTTTCGAGTCAGACATTTTTTCTACCTCCTCATAACTAGACCACCATAAGTCTTAGTTGAACGAAATTATAATTGCTGTTTGACTTATGGTATGATTGATGGTAATAATATAAATGCGTGACTATAAAAAACTATATAATCCGATAAGCAACGATTATTATTTTATATATAAAATTTCTCAAAGGAGTTTTTCCTATGAATGATGGCAAGCCTACCCGACAGGACTGGCTAGTGCTGCTCTTTATGATTATATTGGTTCCCCTGGCAGGCGAACCGAAGATGCACCCCTTCAGCGGGGACTTCGCCAACTTCCGCGTCAGCTTTGGCTCGCCTGTGTTTTTGCTGTTTCTCATCTGGCTCAGTACCTTTCCCCGCCTCTTTACAGGCGCCGTGGCCGGTGCTGCGGTTATGCTGTTCCGCACAGGGCTCGATGTGTTCTACGGCGACGACATACTGCTGGCCTTCATTGAGCACATTCCCAATTTCTTCTACTATTTTGTCTACGCCCTGTTCTTCGCTCTGCCCCAGCTCAGCCGCAAATCCATCTACGAGCAGGCTTTGGGCATTGCCTTTTGGGCGATTATCGCGGAGGTTTTTGCCAGCGTCGGCGAACTGGCGGCCATGAATGCCATCGCCTACCAGCAGTCGGAAACCTTTACCATTGGGATGCTTGTGCGACTGATACTGATTGCCATTCTGCGGTGTTTCTTCATCCTCTCGTTCTTCTTCCTGTTTCAGCTCTACAACACAGAAATGCGGCTGACCCGCAAGACCAAGGAAAAAGACCGACTCACCATGCTGATTGCCGGGCTATACGAAGAAGTATTCGAGCTGAAATGCTCTCTGCAAAGTGGCGAAGCTGTTACCCACGACTGTTACAACGTCTACGTCCAGCTAAAAGACAGCGCCCAAACACCAGAAGATGAAGCACTGGCCAATGAAGTACTACGCATTGCCGGCCAATGTCACGATATCAAGAAAAATCAGCAGCGCATTTACGCAGGACTGCAGGAGCTGACCCAAAACCGCCGGGTCGATGACTATATGTCTCCGGATAAAATCGCCCGGCTCATGATTCATACACAAAAAAAATACGCCCGCTCGCTGGGCAAGGAAATACATTTTGCCAGCCATGTACCTGCCGGACTGCCACCTCTGCACGCCTTTATGCTGCTGTCCATTCTCAACAATCTTGTAGCCAATGCCGTAGAGGCTATCCCCTGCCGGGGTACCATCACCTTGACCATTGTCGGCGGCACTGGCGATGGACGGCTCAAAATCACCTTGGAAAACACCGGCAGCTTTATCTCACCACGGCGTTTGGAGCAGGTCTTCACGCCTGGCTACACGACAAAATTCGACAGCACCGGCAAGGCGTCCAGCGGCGTGGGGCTGACCTATGTAAAACATCAGACAGAAACCTTAGGCGGCACCATCGAATTGACTTCAGATGGCAAAGATAAAGTTATCTGCCACTTAGATTTGCCCTGTCAAAAACTCCATAAACCTGCCCCCCGCACCAACGAAAACTCCCCCAACACGATAAATAAAGGAGAGCCCTTATGAATATAATGCTGATTGACGATGATGATGCCGTACGCATGATGCTGCAGGACATCATCGAAGACTATAATCTAGGTGATGTAACCGACTCCCTAAACAATGCTACGGAATTAACCAACGAACTTCTTTCCCGCCGCCAGACAGACATTCTCATCATCGATATGCTGATGCCCGGCATTGACGGCATTCAGGCGGTGAACCGCATCAAAAAAGACTTCCCCGGCAAAATCGTCATGCTTTCGCAGGTGGAAAGCAAAGATTTAGTCGGCAAAGCCTATGAAAATGGAATTGACTACTATATAATGAAGCCCCTGAACCGCAACGAAATTGTCAGTGTGCTGAAAAACGTCAGCGAACATCTGCGGCTGGAGTCCTTTGCCCACAATCTGCAAAACTCCCTGCTGAGCCTCAATCCACAGGCCGCACCTGCCCCAGCCCCCAAAGAAAACCTGCGCACTCGGGCAGAAAACCAATTAAAAGAACTGGGCATCTTAAGTGCGCCAGGAGCGCAGGACCTGCTGAACATCGTCGCCTATATCGAAAAATGCGGCGGAGAAATCTCTGCCCTCAAGGGCCTCTTTACAGCCGTAGCGGAGCAAAACGGCGCCAGTGACCCCGCCCGGGAAGCAAAAGCCATGGAACAGCGGCTGCGCCGTACCATTTTCCAGGGCCATATCAACGTGGCCAGTATGGGCGTACTGGACTACACCAATCCCAAATTCGAGGACTACGCGCCCCTGTACTTTGACTACAACGACATCCGCAATACCATGCGCCTGTTGGAAAACGAGGAAAAACCCAGCCCTTCTCAAGTTCATATCAACATGAAAAAATTCATTTATGCACTTTATGACACCGTACAAAGGGATAAATAAGCCAGCTTTATCGACAGTTATCCACAAAACTGTCCACATTATCCCCAATATCTGGGGATAATCTGTGCATTATTTTCCCTTTTATCCACAAATCCTGCCTTTTATCCACAGGCAGGATTTTTTCTATCCCTCACGAATTGAGACAGCAGAAACACTGCTCTTATTATGTATAGGAGAATGACATATGAAAGCACTGCTGTCATTTATTATCAGCATTTGCCTCCTGCTGGCTATGCCCGCCAGCCAGCTAGAAGCAGAAGACCTGAACATCCGGCTTGGCTATATACAGCCGGACAACAGCCTGGTCAATCCCCATGTCCTGCGGCAATACTATACCAGCTATCTGGACGAGCTCTCCAAGCACACGGACTGGGATTACCATTTGGTCAACATCAATGCCAGCACAGCCTTTGAACGGTTGTTTGCCGGGGATATTGACCTGCTGCTCTCCGTGGAATACCCCAGTTCCCTGGGCCTAAAGGGCGGCATTATCTACAGCACCATCAACTTTGGCTATGATGTAGAGGGCCTGTACTCCCGTATTGGGGAAACGCGCTTTGACCCCCATGATTTGAATACGCTGGCCGGGGCCCGGGTGGGCATTATCGCCGCCCGCCCCATCAACCAGCAGTTTGAACTGTTCCAACAGAACAACAGCCTGAATTTCGCCGTAAAAGCCTTCGCCAACCAGCAGGAGATGCTGGCCGCTTTACAGGCAGGAAGCGTTGACCTCGTAGTGGACACCGCCACCAATACCATGCCCGAGGAACAGTTTCTTTTGGCCTACAGCCGGATTCCCGTGCGGGCCGCCGCCACAACCGCCAATCGGAACAAACTGGTCAATCTGGAAAACGCCATCAACCGGCTCAATATGGAAAATCCTCATTTCGAGCCCCAGCTTTCCCATACGCTGGCGGAAAAGCTCGACTTCCAGCTGGTGCATTACACGCCCCAGGAAAGTCAGTATATCAAGATGTCACTTCCATTGCGGGTAGCCATTTACGGTGGGGTTTATCCCTATGTTATCTACGATGAGGCCCAGAAAAAAGCCCAGGGCATTTATCCCGACCTTATCAGCCAGCTGGCGAAAAATTCCGGTCTGGAATTCACCTATGTCCATGTACCCACCTATGACGATGCCGTAAACCTGCTGAAATCCGGACAGGCAGATTTGATGCTGGACATCTATGCGGGGCCTGAAGACCATCAGCCCTTCTACTACACCAATCCACTGACAACCTTGCCCTATACCTTCATCGGCTCCACAAGTCAGACGCCATCTTCTGCTGACAACATAAAACTGATTGTCCCCCGCCCCGAACCATCGCTGATGAAGTACTTGCAGCAAAAATTCCCCTCCTGGGACATCACAGCCAGCCCTGCACCAGCTGCCGAGGCGCTCAACGCCCTTGACCAGAAGCCCGGAACTCTGGCGCTCATCCGCAACTCCATGCTGGAAATCGACCGTCCCCTGATGCTCCATCCCGATCTGGTCATTATCCCCGATGCCTCCATCAACGTGCCTATAAGCATCATCATCGCCCCCAACCAGCCCCGTATTCTGCAGGGCATTCTCAACAAAGCCATCACCCAGACTGACCCGGAAAAACGCCTCCATATCATCCAGAAGCACATCATCAAGGCACGTCCTGGCTTTTCCCTGCAGCATATCCTCACCTTTTACCCCCTGCAGACCGGACTTGTCTGCGGACTGATTCTGCTGCTGCTGGCAATCATGATCTTCCTCAACCACCATAGCCGGGCCATGTCCAAAGCCAAAAAACTTCTGCAGGAAAATAACACGAAACTCAAGGCCACCATCCTTGAATTGCAGGAAACCACCCAGAGCAGGGAGTTCTACAAGGAAAAAGCAGAAATCGACGCACTTACCGGCGTTTTGAACAAAGCGGCCATTGAGACCATCGGTCAGGAAATGCTGAGCGCTCCGTTTCAGCAGGGCCACTGCCATGCCCTCTTCATCATTGACCTGGACCACTTCAAGGAAGCCAACGATACCCTGGGACATCAAAAAGGCGATGAAATTCTGCACCATTTTGCCCTGAACCTCGTCCATATCGTACGGGCACATGATGCCGTCGGCCGCTTCGCCGGAGATGAGTTCATCCTCCTGCTGCAGGATTTCCCGCAGGAAGCCATCGCCTCTGTAGCCCGGCGCGTGATGGAGGCGGCGCACAGCCTCGAACCAGCCAGCGACAAATTCCCCGGCCTATCGGCCAGCATTGGCATCGCCCTGTATCCCGTTCACGGCAATGACTATCAGGAACTTCTGCACCATGCCGACCAGGCTCTATACTATGTAAAGGAACACGGCCGGAACAACTGGTCCCTGCCTCATCAATAACATACCCCAGCATTCCATACAATCGGTTTATAAAAAAGCTCGCTGCGAGACATTGTCTCCAGCGAGTTTTTACTTATTTTATGTTAAGCGTCGCAATGGATTTCTCTGCAGCCGCCTTCATCTCCTGATCTCCTTCGGGGTAGAAAAATTCGATGATAAAAAACTCATTATCAAAATTAAGGCCCACACAGTCCACACTGAACGGGATATTTTTATTGTTGACCATGGCGATCTTGGCGCGCGTTATTTCCTGCCCATTTAACTTCTGGCTTTCCATGGACTTTATCTCCGGATGTTTTTCCGCGATATTGACAGCCCACATAAAAGTTCCCAAGTTGTATTTTACCACGTCTTTCGGATCATCCAAACTGCCGTGGAGCACATCAATTACCATCCGGTCAGACTCGTTTTGATAACGAACGGACTCCTTCACCGGGCCATTTGGATGCGGGTCTGCTACGCGCTTGAGCGCAAACGGCATTTTCATGACCACCTGGCCGCCATCATTCTTAGGCAGGCTCACCGTCTCCCAGTCAGCAGGCACGGAAACACCTTCACCGCCACCATGGAACTTCAATCCCGAAGAATCGGCTTTTATCATACAGCCTGCCGATGCCACCACAACGGCCAGCATCATCATTGCCAGAAAAAACTTACCCATACTTTTCTTCATCATTTACTCCTTCCACTTCTCAAAGAAATACCGTGCCACAACATCCCTCGGCACGGTGTTACCGTTTATGGTCTGCTATAAGATTTATTCCATAAACAATGATAATGCATCTATATTAAAATGGTCTTAAAAAAGAGATAATTTCCAGTTAAATTTAAGCATAAAAAAGCCCTGAACAAAGGCTTTTATCCTTTATTCAGGGCTTTCTATAATATTACAGTACCTTGCTCAGGTATGCTTTGATTTCGTCGCCGTCTTCCATCTTCATCACGTCAGCGAGGATTTCCTTAGCCTTCGTGGAGCTGATGTTGCGGATTTTTTCCTTAACACGCGGAATGGACGGAGCGCTCATGGAGAGTTCGCTGATGCCCATAGCCATGAGGATTACAGCAGCGTTCGGGTCGCTGGCCATTTCACCGCACATGCCGGCCCAGATGCCGTTTTCACGAGCGCTGGTGATGGTGCGCTGAATGAGCTGCAGTACAGCCGGGTTGAAGTGATTGTAGAGTTCAGCGATGTTGGCGTTGCCGCGGTCGCAAGCCAGCGTGTACTGAACGAGGTCGTTGGTGCCGATGGAGAAGAAGTCTACATACTTGGCAAGTACCGGCGTCATTACAGCAGCAGCCGGGGTCTCAACCATGATACCAACCTGTACATCTTCCGCATAAGCCTTGCCCTCATGAGCCAGTTCCAGCTTAGCTTCTTCGATGAATTCCTTAACCTTCTTGAATTCTGCTACGTTGATGATCATCGGAACCATGATACCAACTTTGCCGTATACACCGGCACGCAGGATAGCTTTCAGCTGCGGCAGGAAGAGGTCCTTGCGCTGCAAGCTGATGCGAACTGCACGGTAGCCCAGGAACGGGTTTTCTTCTTCCGGAATGTTGAGGTACGGCAGAGGTTTGTCACCGCCGATATCCATGGTACGGATAACGCAGAGGTTGCCCTGGCACTTTTCAACAGCTTCTTTGTAAGCCTTGAACTGGTCTTCTTCATTGGGGATATCCTGACGACCCATGAATACGAACTCAGAACGGAACAGGCCTACGCCCTTGGCACCATACTTGAGGGCGTTATCAACGTCCATATGCGTGCCGATGTTGGCCATGAGGTCAACCTTCACGCCGTCCGTCGTAACAGCGGGCAGGTCTTTGAGCTGAGCGTAATGAGCAGCCAGTTCCTGCTGCTTCTTGATTTTTTCGTTGTAACCAGCCAGTTCTTCTTCGCTGGGGTTCACGAGAATCTTGCCTTCTTCGCCATCCATGATAACATGGTCGCCGTCAGCAATCTTGTCGATGCGGTCTTCTTTGTTCAGACCAACAATGGTCGGAATAGCACGGGCTTTGGCAATGATAACTGCATGAGCCGTCGTGGAGCCGGAGCCCAGGATAACACCAGCAATCTTGTCGGTCGGCATGCCAGCGATAACGGAAGGCTCGATTTCACGGCCGCAGAGGATAACTTTTTCGTCGCCCAGTTCCGGTTCTTTAACGCCCAGGATGTACTTCGCTACGCGCTTACCTACGTCACGGAGGTCAACTGCGCGGGCTGCGAAGTATTCATCTTCCATCATCTCGAACATCTGTGCCTGTTCTTCAGCAGCTTTGAGGACAGCCTGCGGAGCATTGGCATCTTCTTCGAGCTTTTCTTCGATTTTCTGGGCCATCATGGGGTCCTGCACCATCATGCGATGCGCTTCCATGATTGCAGCCTGCTCAACCATGTTCTGCTTCTGCAGGCGGTCGATGTTTTCACGCAGGGTTTCTGCTACGGCGGTCAAAGCGTCCTGAGCCTTCTTGCTCTCCACTTCTTTGGATTCCGGCTGGTAGTTTACCAGATAGCCGTCCAGGTTCTGACCTGCCAGCATGATTTTACCGATGGCGATACCGGAAATAACGCCTTTACCTCTGATTGCTTCTGCCATTTTATTTCTTTCCCCCTGATTGTAAATACGATACATACAAGAAACGCCTTCCTCCAAAGTTCCAATCCTTGGAAAGAAGGCGATTCCTAAGATTCCAATTTAGTAAATTATTCTTCGCCGAACTTGGAATCAACGAGGTCTTTCAGAGCCTTAACTGCATCTGCTTCGTCCGGACCGTCTGCAACGATGGTGATTTCCGTGCCCTTAACGAGACCCATGCTCATGATCATGAGGATGGATTTAGCGTCAACGGTCTTGCCCTTAGCCTGGATCTGAACCTTGGACTTGAACTTCGTAGCCGTCTGTACGAAGATGGAAGCCGGGCGGGCATGGATACCAGTCTTGTTTTCAATCGTTACAATTTCCTGAGTCATTTCTAAAACCTCTCCATTCTTAAA
This sequence comes from Selenomonas ruminantium AC2024, assembly GCF_000687995.1. Taxonomy (NCBI): domain Bacteria; kingdom Bacillati; phylum Bacillota; class Negativicutes; order Selenomonadales; family Selenomonadaceae; genus Pseudoselenomonas; species Pseudoselenomonas ruminantium. Next base: position 661,451 of record NZ_JIAC01000001.1, on the reverse strand, counting down.
AAAACCACAACATATCCTAACCGCTAAGCAGCGGTTTATGAACTATAATGTTGCTAACTGCCTTATATAAATGCAAACAGCGTGCCAACTTTTGTAAAAACTTGGTAATTTTTTCGCAAAAGCCCTGCCAGCAACCCATAACGATGTTAAAAAATAATATTTATCCCTCTACAGTTCCCAGCTAACAATAATCATTTCGGTAAAATTTACCAACTCACGTCATTTTCCTGGTAAATTTTGCCAATCATGGTATTTTTTACCAATTATGCCAATCCGTATTTCCGGGCTTTGGCCGCCACCGTCTTGTGCGTAATTTTTAATTCCTTGGCGGCGGCGTTGAAACTGCCACACTGTTTCAACGCCTTGGCAATGATGCGCTTCTCATATTCCTCCCAGGGAAGCACGGCGCTTTCCGTTTCGAGGCGCTGCACCTCTCTGTCCGCCGCTTCGCCCTTGATGTAGGAAGGAAGTGCCGCAACCGTAATGGTGTCGCTGTCCATGAGGGTGATAACCCGCTCAATGACATTTTCCAATTCCCGCACATTGCCCAGCCATTTGTAGCGCATGAGGATATCCATAGCCTCCGGCGTAATACTGCGGACAGTCTTACCGGTACTGACGCTGACCTTCTCGATAAAATGCTCCACCAGCAGCGGAATGTCATCAATGCGGTCCCGAAGCGGCGGCAGGATGATGGGAATGACATTGAGGCGGTAGTACAAATCATCGCGGAAGGTGCCGTCCTTCACCATATCTTCCAAATGGCGGTTGGTGGCGGCGATAATCCGCACATCCACATGGACGGTCTCTCGCCGCCTACGCGGTCAAATTCTTTCTGTTGCAGCACCCGCAGGAGCTTGACCTGCATCTTCTTGTCCATCTCGCCGATTTCATCGAGAAAAATCGTGCCGTGGTCAGCCAGTTCAAACTTGCCGAGCTTGCGCTTCACCGCTCCGGTGAAAGCGCCCTTCTCATGACCAAAGAGTTCCGATTCCAGCAAAGTCCCGGGAATGGCTCCGCAGTTCACGCGGATAAAGGGCCCTCTGCGCCGCTCACTGGCATAGTGAATACCCTCGGCAATGACTTCCTTACCGGTGCCGCTTTCCCCGCGAATCAGCACCGTGGCCGAGGATTGCGCCGCCTTGGAGGCCAATGCCAGCACGTCAATGACCTTGCCGCTTTTGCCGATATAATTGGCGAAGGCGTTGGCGGTCTTTTTCGTGCGCAGAAGTTCCTGTTCCAAATACTCTGCTCTGGCTGATACCTGCGACAATCTGGCCATAAGGTTTTGCAGTTCCGTGATATCCTTGATGACCGATACAACACCCGCAATTTCACCGTTGATGAAGATGGGATTGACATTGGCTACAACCGTTGTGCCATCCTTCTTGCGGCTGATACTGCCAATGCGGGCCACGCCAGTGCGGAGCACCGCACAGCGATTGCCATCCGGCGCAGTCTTAAAGACATTCTGCCCCATGACCATCTCAGGCGTCTTATGGACAATGCGCAGGTAAGACGGATTCACATAGGTAATCTCTCCGGTTCTGTCCACCACGCAGATGCCATCCTGCACCGCCTCCAAAATCATCTGCAGGCGTTCCTGCATCAAGGCATTTTCATGGAGCAGCTTATCCATCTCATGGATTTTCCCCGGCTCCCGCAGTTCGAAGTCGCCTTCCAAAAAGCGCACCATTTCGTAGACCGCCTGCCGCCCGGCATCACCTTCCGCCGATACAAAGACCGAATCGCCCTTGCCGATTTTGAGCGCGACGAGCTTCATCAGGCTGCGCATCTCAAACCGTTCACTGCGCTGACTGCGCAAAAACAGAGGTGTTGCATATTTTTCGCCGAGTTCCCTTGCCCGCTGGACAATCATGGCCGCAATGCGGGCATGTATGCCGCTTTCGTGGTGAACCACAGCTTCCTGTTCATACATCATCTGGCCATCGTTCCTTTCTTCCCTTCATTATACTATAACTCCAGAGCAAAATCAGCGAGTAACAATAAGAATACAAATATTTATCTGCACAAATCCACGAGAATATGGTATACTGTGGGGGAAGGTTCGCTAATTTTGCACAAATGTGTAAACACTGGCAGGAATTTTCCTATTATTGTCGAAAAGTTTATAAGATGGTGAGTATATTTGCATAATGCTCACTTTCAGGAAGAGGTGAGAAACATGACATTTATCCTGATAACAGGATCCATCATGGCCATCAGCATCTTCCTCATTTATCGGCTATGTCGCTTTTTTAACATCGAGATGAAGTGGACTTCGCTGGTGCTCTGTGCTGTGATGGCCTTCATCGTCAATGGCATGGCAATCACCATGAGTCCTTTCCTCGACCGCGGGCATTACCTGCGACTAGGGATATTGGTCATAACGGCAGCGGCAGTGGTGACAATCTTCAACGAACGAATGCTGCGCCGGGAGGAAGCTCTTGCTGGCAATTGCACAGTTCTGCCCACCGAGCAGCTGCCTGTGGAAGAAGAACCGCCTGCAGAAGATATACTGCCGGCAGCAATGCAGGAACCTGTGGCCGAAACATCCCCGTCCGAACCTGCTGTTCCCATGGAAGCAGCACCATTAGAGCAGCCCGCAGCGGTTCAGGAAGTTCCCCCAGAAGAAAAATCTGCCGCTCCGCAGAAGAGCAACGAAGCAGAAAAAGCTGTCGAAGAAGCAAAACTAGCAGCTCAGGCTATCGCGGAAAAAGAAGCCAAGCTGGCAGCAGAGAAGGCCGAAAAAGAAGCGCAGGCGATTGCCGAAGCCAAGGCCAGAAAAGAAGCCAAGGAGCGTGCTGAACAGAAGAAACGCGAAGCAGCTGCCCGCAAGAAAGCAGAGGCCGAGGCGAAGGCCAAAGCCGCTGCCGAAGCAAAAGCCCGTGCAGAAGCAGAGGAAAAAGCGCGTCAGGAACTTGCTGCGAAGCGCCAGGCTCACGAGCAGGAACTCAAGCAGGAGCTTGCGAGCATGGACAGCCTCGATGCCATTTTGGACTTTGCTTACGAAGCCAAGGATGCACAGCCCAAAGATGCCATCTTTGCTTATCACGAAGCCATTTCCCGCTACGGCGACGACGACTACACACCGTTCCTCGTCATTGAGCTGGGCAACCTTTACAAAGAACAAGCCAATTACAGCGGCGCCATCGCCGCTTACAAACAGGCACTTACCATGCCTATCATTGCCAAAAACGATGCCATGTGTCAGGAGTTCACCAAGAACATCCACTATCTGGGCACCGTTCAGGATATACTTGCCAAACATGCTGCGCTTTCTACGCCTTTCCCGCAAATTCCGGGAGATATCATGCAGGAAATCGAAACCGAATTCCAGGCTCACAGTGGCAGCGCAAAATAATTGGAGGAATTTTTAATGAAGAAAAGTGTAGAAATCCTTGGTCTTCCTATCATCAGCATTACGGAAGGCCGCGAGCTGGGCGTCAGCAAAACGCTCCTTATCGATGCTAAGAACGGCACGGTAGCAGCTATCACCATCGAAGATGCTGACTGGTACCGCGGTGTAAAACTCATTCCCTATGAGTCCGTTATTGCTATCGGTGACGATGCCGTAACCATCACCAACAGCGAAAACATCCTGACTTTGGATGCTGCTGGCGACTACGAAGCTCTGCTGGATGAAAATATCCGCATCATCGACACCAAAGCTATCACCAAGTCCGGTACGATTCAGGGCAAGGTAACTGAACTCTACATCGGCGACGATGGCAAAATTGAAAAATGCGAAATCACTGCACCCGATGGCACCACTTCCGACATTGCAACCGACCAGATTTCCATCTTCGGTAAGCAGGTAACGGTTATTGACCCCACCGGGGAAAAAAAAAATAATGTAATGCCCAGTGCTCCTGAGGCTCCGAAAGCTGCTCCCGCACAGCCGGAAGCTCCGAAGGCCGAAGCAGCACCGAAAGCTGAGGAAGCTCCCAAGGCTGCTGAACCTGCCAAAGCAGAAGAAGCACCGAAGGCTGATGCTCCGAAAGAAGAAGCAAAACCTGAGCCCAAGAAAGAAGCTCCGAAAGCTGCTCCTGCTCCCAAGGCTGAGCCCAAGAAAGAGGCTCCGAAAGCAGATGCCGCAAAACAGGCCGCTGCTGACAAAGCGTCTGAAGAACGCCATCGCCGATTTCTCCTGGGCAAGAAAGCCGCTCGCGACATTAAGATGGATAACGGCATCGTTATCGTAGAAGCAGGCCAGGACATCACCGAGGAAGTTCTCCAGAAGGCAAAACTGGCTAACAAGTTCATCGAACTTTCCATGAACGTACAGTAAGATGATAAAAATCCCTTCCGCAGATTGCGGAGGGGATTTTTTCGTGCGGGCAGGAATACTTCCCCTTTGTCGCGAAATAGTAACGAAAACACAGCTGTTTCGTGCCCGGAAAGGAAGGGATTTTTATGCGCAAGCCACAAGGAAGTATTAAGACATTATTCGTCGTCAGCATCATCCTGCTGACTGGTATACTGCTTTCTATCCAGACTTTTATCAACATCGGACAATTCAAAAGCAGCATGGAGGAACAGGTAAAAGCCACCCTGACCGAGCAGTCCGGCGCCATTGCTGGGAAACTTGACCAGCGCATTTTGCAGGTAGCTCAGAAAACCGCAGGGCTGGCCCGTGGTGTCACCCAGCTGAAAACCTATGACACAGATGTCATGTATGGCATGGCAGACGGCTACGTGCTCTCCGACCCGCTGATTATCGGCAGCGGCTTTTGGTTCGAGCCCTTCGCCTATCAGGCAGACATCGATTACTTCGGCCCCTACCGTGCTAAAAATGACAAGGGCTCCGTTGACTTGGACATGGAGTACAGCAACGCCGAATACGGCTACACCAAATTTGACTGGTACCAGAACGCCATGAAGGCCCCCGGCAAAGTAGCCTGGACCGGCCCCTACCTTGACGAAATGACCGGCACCACCATGCTGACCAGCGCCGCCGCCGTACAAAAGGATGGCAAAAATGTGGGCACTGTCACCGTGGATATCGGCATTACCGAATTGGAAGACTATGTCAAAGGCATTCAGGTCGGTCAGAACGGCTACGCCTTCCTGGTCAGCCAGGAGGGCTTCTACCTTGCTTCCCGTGACGACAGCAAGAACATGAAAGCAAAAATCACCGAAGAATCCTCCCCGGAACTGGCTGCCTTGGGCAAGAAAATCGTGGGACTCACGGAAGTATCCCTGACGGAAAGCGCGGTATTCGGTGAGGACAGTTATGTGATGGCCGCACCACTCTGTATCGACAACATGAAACTGGTACTCGTGGCGCCCAAGGCCGACTATACCGGCCCCATCACCAAATCCATCTACCTCAGCATCATTATGGCCGTATTGGTCATGGTAATTCTCTGCACCGCTATGATTGTGATTTTCAACCGGCGCATCGGCGGCCCCATCCATCACCTCATGGAAGAAGCCGCAAAAATTGCCGACGGCAATCTCCAGAGCCACCTCCGTATCGCAGCTGACGACGAAATGGGTGCCCTTGGCAACTCCCTTAACCATATGGTAGCCAACCTACGCAAGGTTATCGGTCAGGTCAACGATATGTCCCAGCAGGTAGCTGCTGCCAGTGAAGAACTCACCGCCAGTGCAGACCAATCTGCCCAGGCCTCCCACATGGTAGCCGACAGCATCGTCTCCATTGCCGAAGGTGCCAGCGAACAGGCCATCGATGCCGGTAATATTCAGGCCACTGCCGAACAGGTAACCGAATCTGCTCAGGACATAGTCAAAGGCACAAAGCAAGTCTACGACCACGCAATACAGGCCAAGTACAGAATCACCACAGGCCGCCAGTCCATCGTGCAGGCCGTGGAACAGATGAATAACATCACCGCCAGCACCGACAGCATTCAAGCATCCATTGAAAAGCTCGACACCAGCTCGCAAAAAATTGCCGATATCGTGCAGATGATTACCGGCATTGCCGAACAGACCAACCTGCTGGCCCTGAACGCTGCCATCGAAGCGGCCAGAGCTGGAGAAGCAGGCCGCGGCTTTGCCGTCGTTGCCGACGAGGTACGAAAACTGGCCGAAAGCTCCAATCAGTCCTCCCAACAGATCGCCGAACTGGTACAAAGTAATCTGCAGGATATGAAATCGGCCGTTGAAGCCAGCCACAGCGGTGCCCAAAGCGTACAGTCCGGCATTGCCACCGTGCAGTCCGCCGACAAAGTCTTTGAGGAAATCGTCGCTGTCATAGATGACTTGACCAACCAGATACAAACCATCGCCAAAGGCATCGAATCCATGGCCGCAGAAAACGAACGCATGCTGCAAGCCAGCATCAACATCGCCAATACCAGCGGCAAAAACTCCGACGAAGCCCAGTCCGTATCCGCCGCCGGCGAAGAACAAAGTGCCTCCATGCACGAAATCTCCGACGCCGCCCGCAATATGGCAACGCTAGCCGGAGATTTGCAGGCAGAGATGCAGAAGTTTAAGTTGTAATAAAACCATTCATGTCAAAGGCCGTTCCCACGAAGGAACGGCCTTTCTCTGCCTCTTTATAACACCTTTGCTTATTCTGTTGCCAAAACGGCTTCTTCCTCCGCTTTAAGCTGAGCCATATCCTCACGGACTTCGCCGTTCCAGCGGTATTTGACGGTCAGCACCAGTACAGCGGCAGCCAGCATAAAGGCGGCCATGATGTAGTAACCCAGGTCAAATGCGCCGGTACTCTTCTGCACCCAGGCCATCATATTCGGGCCTACCCAGCCGCCGATATTGCCGCAGGAATTGATGAGGGCAACGGAAGCAGCCGCTGCCGGGCCGGTCAGGAAAGTGGTCGGAATCGTCCACCATACGCCCATGGCTGCGTAAATGCCGATAGCGGAGAGGCATACGAGGAAGAGAGCCATGCCCATGCTGTCAACCAACGGGGAGCAGCCCAGGCCAATGGCACCGACCAACAGGGCGCCTGCCACATGCCAGACTTTATCGCCCGTCTTTGTCGAGGTATGGCCGATAATCACCTGCACCACGAGAGCCGCAATCATGGGAATGGCGATAGCGCCGCCCAAGAGGCTGGTGGACCAGCCGGAAAGTCCTTTGAGCACCGTGGGCATCCAGAAGTTGAAGCCCCAGAAACCTACCACCCAGAGGAAATAGATAAGGCAAAGTTTCAGCACCTTTGGCTCGCAGAAGGCCTGCCAAACGGTGTATTTTTTTACGCGATGCATAGCAGCCTGTTCTTCGTCATAGACTTTATTCAGGTATTCCTTTTCCGCATCTGTAAGCCAATGGGCCTGTTCGGGGCGGTCTTTGACGGCGAAGAAGAAATACACCGCAAAGAGCAGGGCGGGCAGTGCTTCGAGGATAAAGAGTTCCTGCCAGCCGTGCAGGCCGAACAAGGAAGTTTCGAGCAGAACACCAGCCAATGGCGCACCGATAATTGTGGAAATCAACAGCGAAGTCAGCATTAGTGAAGTTGCTCTTGCACGCTCCCCAGCGGCAAACCAACGCGGGAATAATACCGAATAGATAACCGGATACAAGCTGGCTTCTGACGCCCCCAACAGGAACCGGCACAAATAAAATTCTGACGGCGTTTTCACAAAGGCCATATACACGCACACCAATCCCCAGGTGAACATGATACGGGCAATCCACTTTGTCGCGGAGAACTTCGCCGCAACCAACGAGCCGGGCACTTCAAAAATCAGATAGCCCACAAAGAAAATCCCGGCGCCCATGCCGAAGATTTCCGGCGTCAGCCAGGGCATATCTGCCGTCATGGTGAGTTTTGCGTAAGCAACATTGACCCGGTCAATGCAGGCGATAATGGACACCAGAAACACTGGCAAAATGATGCGTAAGTCCCGCTTGCTTTTTAGGCTTTCAAGATTTACAGTTTCCATAATAATTCCTCCCCAATATAACAACAATTTTTTTACCTCATCCGAGCGCTTCGCGCCCACCTTCCCCAGAGGGGAAGGCAATAGAAAAAGCCCGTCCCGCGAAGGGACGGACTCATTATCCGTGTTACCACCCAAATTCCCTGCCTATTTCTATGACAGGGCACTCTACTACGTACCAGCATACGCGACTTCTGTAACGGGAAGCCCCCGTGGCCGCCTACTGCATTTGACATGTCAAATGCGTTCAGCACCATATCTCAAGGATGATTTTCCATTTCTGCTGGACTATCGGCTTACACCATACCCGATTCGCTGGAAGTCTGCTGGGAAATGTACTCTTTCCTCTCATCGACTGTATCTGTATTGTGGATTATTGTTTTCTTGAACACGTTTATTATCTTAGCACCGGATTGTAAAGTTGTCAACCGCTATGCGAAAAAATTTCCTTTTCCAGCATATCCCCTACTTTGCTGGCCATATGCGATAAATCCTGCAAATGAATATAGCTGGAGCCATAGATTTTGCCTGCTGCCTCCGTCACCAGCTCCGCAGAAATCACGCTGTTTATCAGCGCCATCACGGCAAAGCCCTGCACCTTCAGATACTTAACACCTTGGGCTGCATCTTCCCTTGCCGGAAGGCCGCCGTAAATTTTGCCGGTGCCAAGGCCCTCGGCTGGAATAGGCTCCTCATCGCTAGGGTCGGCATCGGTCAGGATAAAGAGCAATTTCCTGCCGGTTATCTCTCCCCAAAGTTCCGGCACCGCCCGCAGGGCCAGCCCGTCCCGATTCCAGCCCTGCGCCTTGTAAGCAAAGATTCCCTGACTTGAACTGTCGTCAAAGCCTTTTAGCAGGCGCAGAATTGTGCAACCGCCTTGACTGAAAAACGAGGCCGCTGCCAATCGGATTCCCGCCTGTCCCAAGGCCTCGGCCAACAGATATGCCTGCGTGGCAATCATCATCTGACGCCCCTGCCGGGAGTCCGAAGCATCCAACAGCAGCATCACGGAAAAATCAGCATAGCTGGCCTTCTCCATCGCCGTAAAAACCCGGCTGTCCTGCAATTTCACGCCCCGCCATACCCGGCCGGGCGCCAGCCGCCCGCTGCGGGCCGGCAGTTCCAGGGGCTGACGGTGTACGAGCAAAGCATTTTGCAGACGGCGGGTAAGTTCCCGCATTTCCGTACGGAACCATATCTGTTGCTGCTGAAAAAAATCCCAATTCTCGCTTTGCTGTTTCCCCGCTTCTCTGGTAAACCAAAGCTGGGCATGGCGATGTATGCCCCGGCAAAGGTTTCCTTCTATCCCGCTTAACCGTTCCTGACTGAACAACGGCTCGCCGTAAAGGCGGCTAAGTTCCGCCTCTGACTTTCTGCCCACCTTCCCCCCCGGCCAAAAGGATTTCTCTCCGCAATCGGCCTCACCTGCAGCAGGCAGCAGCATGCCCGCCGCAAAATTCTCCCCATAGCGGCTATGCAGGGGCAGAATTCTATGCAGAAGGGCCTTAAGCCTTGGCGATAAGGAAAAGTGCAGGGCTTTGCGCGGGGCACCGTACCAATGAAAACGAAAGAAGTGCTTGATAATCCCCTCCATGGCGGCAATGATTTCATCGGTGCTCATTTGCCCTGTAAACTGCAGGGCTTTATAGAGTTTCCTGTCCCAGGGATTTATGATTTCCGGCTTCCCGCCCAAAATTTCCCGACAGCGGGCGCATTTGAGATTATGGGCCAGTTCCTGCCGCATCATAAGCTGTTGAAAAGACACATCCACATCCTCCCGCAGGAACCGCGCCGCATGCTGACGGCGTAAACTTGCCAAAACAGGGCGGGCAGGCAGTTCCTTTTCATAGGCCGCCACTTCCAGTCCCAGCCAAAAGAGTTCCGCAAAGAGCTCTCCCAACAAAGATTTATCCAGCGTGTTTTGCAGGTAAGCGGTCAGTTTTTCTGCATCATAATGACGGTGAACCAGCCCCACAATGGAATTGAGGTATAAATCCGGTTCACCGTCTGCGTAAAAGGACAAAAAGGCCGGGCGAAAGTCATAGCGCCCCGCCGCCGTCCAGACAATATTAAGTGCCCGCTTCTGCCGCTGGGCATGGAGATTTTCCTTTGACATGTCAATTTACCCCGCAAAGATTTCATCCCTGCCCCAGTCCGCCGGCAGGCGCAGGGCGATAATGTCCTCAACCAGCGTCCGCTCCTGCAAATCAAAACATTTGCCCGTGAGCCCCATAGAAAAAGCCTGCCCCGCCGTAAGGCCCAGCTTAATAAGGCGCAAAGCTTCCAATAATCCCCGCAAGTCCAGCGCCCGGCCAGAGATTTCCCGGGCTTCGTATTTCTGCCGCAGGTCGAGGAACAAAGCTGCCATTGTGCGGACAGCATTTTCCCGCAAATCCGGGAATTCGTATTTTAGCAGGGAGGTAAGTTCGCTTTCGCCGGGCACAGGCATATGAATGACCACAAAGCGAGATAGCAGCGCCTCATTCAGTTCCCTTGTGCCGCTGTAGCCATAGTTCATGGTGGCGATAAAGCGGGTGGCAGGATGAAGTTTTAAGCGGTCATAGCCCGGCACCTCCAATTGGCGCCGATGGTCGAGCAGCGAATGAAGCACCGCCAAGGCCTCGTTGCGGGCCATATTGATTTCATCGAGAACGCAGATGCCGCCCGCCGTCACGCAGTCATGGACAGGGCCGGGCCGGAAGCAGACTTCGCCGCCTTTGAAGGTGTCCATGCCAATCAGATAGGAGGCATCCACATCAATATGAAAGGACACATTCCAAAGTGGCCGCCCCAAGAGCAGCGCCAGATTCTCCGCCAGAATATTTTTACCTGTGGCTTTAGGCCCTGCCAGCAGGAGGTTTGCCCCCGCCAACAGAGCCGTCAATGCCGCTGTTAAAATTTCTGTGCCAAAGTAGGGAAAGCGGGGCGCATTTACCTCCCGTTTTCCCTGCCAGGGATTGGCCTCGCGAAAGGCCGCAGCCTGCGCCAAAAGCTCAGGCCGCAAGCCCTGTCCACCGAAAAAATTCCTCATTTCCTCCGCTGTCAAAACGAGTCACCTCCCGGGTGCTATCCGCCGTTAACCTTTGGCTGACACTTCGTTATATACATCCTTGAGCAAGGTTTCCTTGCGCAGGGACAGACATTCGCACTTTCTATCGTCTGCATCCACATTGCGGATGGTTTCAAGGATAATCTGTCCAATCATCGGCGCATCATCGTAGAAGATATCCGCCATATCCTGATGGGACCATTTTTCCTTAATCCCCTCGCCGTAGTTCACCGTGAAGTACAGCCCTGCATAGCAGGCACCGATTTCCCGCGCGAGATAAACTTCGGGACAGATGCTCTGGCCCACGATATCCGCATGGCCATTCATCATAGCCACTTCGGCCGGACTTTCAAAATGGCGGCCATCGGTTACCGCATAGGTACCGCGGATAAATACTCGGCCGTCAAAACGCTTCTTGGTGGCCGCAATCAAAGCCTGCCGCATTTCCGGGCACAGGGCATCACGCATCACAAGCAGATAGCGGCCATCGAGCATTACATCCTTGCGCACCGACAGGTCGAGGTAATCGTCGGGGATAATAAAGTCCCGCAAGTCGAGCAGTTTGTTGACGGTGCCTACACCACCTTCAGAGATAATGCGTTTAACGCCAGCTTCGCGAAAAACCCAGAATACCTGCCGTGAAGCATCCGCGCGGGTTACACCACTGCGCCAGCCGTGCATCTTGACAGTGAGCACCCGCTTTTCGCCCACACGAAACAGGCGCATAGCGGGACTTTCGCCATAGGGCGTATTAAAGCGCAGGTTATCGGCCAGAATTTCTACATCTTTATCGGTCACGTTGGCCGGGAAATTGCTGGATAATGTACCCGAGCCACCGACTACAGCGTAGGCTGCTGCGGGGATTTTATTGTCATTCATAATCGTAACTCCTTTTGCCTTCCCCTCTGGGGAAGGTGCCGAGCAAAAGCGAGGCGGATGAGGTGCATTGGCAGGACATACATAAACCTCATCCACCGCTTCGCGGTCCCCCTTCCCCAAAGGGGAAGGCTTTAGTATCGTTTAATAATGTTATATTCAGTATCACGCTGGGCAGGCTGTTTGCCTGCGCCGCGAATCAGTTCCGTCATCTTATTGATGGACATTTCATACTGCGTGCCGGCGGCCCGCACGACATTTTCTTCTAGCATAATACTGCCGAGGTCATCGGCGCCAAAGCCCAATGTCAACTGGCCGATACGTTCGCCCTGCGTGACCCAGGAGCCTTGTATATGTTTGATATTGTCCATATAGAGGCGAGTCACGGCCAGGGTCTTCATATAATCCCAGCCGCTGGTCTTTTCGCCGCCTAGTTCCGTATTACCTGGCTGGAAGGTCCAAGTGATAAAGGCGCGGAAACCGCCGGTCTTATCCTGCAGGCGGCGGATTTTTTCCATATGCTCAATGCGCTGTGCCATGGTTTCACCAAAGCCGATAACCATGGTGGCCGTGCTCTCCATGCCAATGCTATGGGCACACTCCATCACATGCAGCCAATCATCCGTCATGATTTTCTTGGGGCTGACCCGTTTGCGCACTTCGTCCACAAGGATTTCCGCCCCGCCGCCGGGCAGGCTGTCAAGTCCCGCTTCCTGCAGACGCTTCAGCGTATCGAGAATCGAAAGCCCTGCCTGCTGGGCAAAATACTGGATTTCCGTGGCCGTAAAGGAATGAATGGTAATCTGCGGAAATTTCTCCTTGATACTGCGCAGCATCGTTTCGTAATAGTCAAGTCCTAAGTCCGGATAAAGCCCGCCCTGAATCATGACCTGCGTACCGCCTGCCGCTACGGTTTCCGCAACTTTGGCCAGAATTTCCTCATTGCTCAACAGATAAGCGTCCTTGGACTCCTTGCGGCGGAAGAAGGCGCAGAATTTGCACTCATTCTTGCAGACGTTGGTATAGTTGATGTTCCTGTCCACGATGAAAGTTACGGTATCATCAAAGAGCTTTCTTCGTGCATTATCCGCCTGTATACCAAGTTCAATGGGGTCGCCGTTTTTCAGCAGGTCAATACCTTTTTCTTCACTAAGCCGCATCATTCCTGCACCTCCCGATAAAAAGTATCCCGCTGTACCGGTTCATACCCCGTCTCACGGATAAATTTCTCCAAATCCGTGCGGGTAATGCCCGTGTTAGTCTTAGCGCCGGCGGCATGAATGATTTTTTCCTCACCAATGGTGCCATCCAAATCATCCGCTCCAAAGCCCAAGGCCAGTTGAGCAATCGGCATGGTCAGCATAATCCAGAAAGCCTTAATATGGTCGAAGTTATCCAAGATAAGACGGGACAGCGCCAACATCTTCATATCTTCCCAGGAGCCCACGCGCTTGAGGCCGCGCTCCTCGCCCAGTTCCGTATGCTCCGGATGGAAGGGGAACAACATAAAGGCCTGAAAACCATGTGTCTCATCCTGCAAATCCCGCAGGGTAATGAGATGCTGCAGACGTTCCTCAATCGTTTCCACATGGCCATACATGATGGAAGCATTGGTGCGAATGCCGAGCTTATGCGCCGTGCGCATAACTTCCAGCCATTCATTCGTGGTGGCTTTCTTGGGGCAGATAATCTCCCGCACCCTGTCCGAAAGAATTTCTGCACCGCCGCCCGGCAGACTGTCCAGACCTGCTTCTTTAAGTTCGGTCAGCACTTCTAAAATGCTCTTACCGCTGATTTTGGCAAAGTTTACGATTTCCACGGGCGTGAACGCCTTGACATCCGCTTCTGGCAGTGCCGCCCGCACTTGCCTTACGATATTCTTGTAGTAGTCAAAATCCTTATCGGGATGCAGGGCGCTGACGATATGAATTTCCGAAAGATTTTTGAGTTCTTTGGCACTGTCCAAAATCTTAGCCACATCATCTGTTTCCAGTACAAAGCCGCGCTTATCCCCATCCTTTACCTGAAAGGCACAGAGCGGGCAGTTGGCACTGCAGATATTGGTCAGATTGATATGACGGTTTACGGTATAAAAGACCTTTTTGCCGCTTTTGGCTTCCTTCATGCGGCGGGCGCATTTAGCCAGAAAGAGCAGGTCATTGTCTTCGTAGAGGGCCAGCGCATCTGCCAGAGTCAGCCGTTCCCCAGCTTCCGCCTTTGCCCGTGCGCGTTGCATGTTGTCCATAGCTCCTCCTTAATCAAACGTCCGCAGGATGTTGAAATTGCAGTCGCAGGCCGCCGGAATCCGACCGGCCTCCCGAATAATACGGATGATATTATCTTCCGAAAGCGCCGTGGGACTGGTGGCCCCGGCATCATGGAGAATCGTTTCCTTGTGCACCGTGCCGTCAATATCGTTGGCCCCAAAGCCCAGCGCCACCTGCGCCACGGGCACCGTGAGCATGACCCAGTAGGCCTTGATGTTCGTGAAATTATCGAGCATCAGGCGGGAAATCGCCATGGTACGCAAATCATCCCAGACGCTGGTCTGCTTGATGCTTTCCCCAAGCTCTGTATTCTTCGGCAGGAACGGGAAGCAGATAAAGGTCTGGAAACCGCCGGTTTCGTCCTGCAAATCCCGCAGGCGCAGCAGATGGTCCACACGTTCCTCCAAGGTTTCAATATGGCCATAGAGCATGCTGGCATTGGACTTGATGCCCAGCTTGTGAGCCGTCCTTGCCACTTCGAGCCACTCTTCCGCCGTAGCCTTGTTGGGGCAGAGTTCATCCCGCACCCGGTCGGAGAGGATTTCTGCACCACCGCCCGCAATGGCCTGCAGGCCACCTTCGTCGCGCAGGCGAATCAGCACTTCTTCCACAGACAAGCCGGAAATTTCCGCAAAGTGGGTGATTTCCACGCCGGTAAAGCCCTTCATATAAAGCTGTGGATAGGCTTCATGGATGGCTTTGACAATTCCCAGATAATGCTCGAAAGTCCAAGTAGGATGCAGCCCGCTGACCACATGGAGCCCGGCAAGGTTCGGGTCCTGCATGGCATCTGCCACCAAAGCCAGAGCCTGCTCCTTTGTCATTTCATAGGCGCCCTTTTCGTTGCAGTCCCGGCCAAAAGCGCAGAACTTGCAATGGGATGTACAGATATTGGTCAGATTTACGTGACAGTTTACGTTATAGTAGACGATATCCCCGCATTTCCGCTTCCGTACCATGTCCGCCATAGCCCCCAGCCAGGCCAGGTCGTGACAATGGAACAGGCGCAGGCCGTCCTCACGGGTGAGCCGCTCTCCCCGCTGAATTTTTTCCTCTATATCCTTATATTCTTCTGCCGCTAACATTTCCGTCCTCCAAAAATAAAACATACCTTCTAATTATAACACTAAAAACCATGCCTTGCAGGGCAAAAAATCACCCGAAAAAGTTGACAATGAAAAATTTTTAATGGAAATTTAATCCCCTTCTTCTTGTATTTTAATGTTCGCCTTCTATAATGACCAATGTAGTCAGGAGTTAACAAAACTTAGTTTGACAGCAAAGGAGAGATACAAGATGCTTAACACCAAGAATGTTAAAATGACTGCTATCGCCCTTGTCGGAGTTATGAGCCTGGGGATTGGCGGACTTACGGTAAGCGCTGCAGAAGCAAGTCCCTTTCATCATGGACAAAACTACGAAGTACAGGAACTTGCACACAGACACCACAACGAACACCCCAAGAAATATTCCGAGGGTGAGCGCAACACCGCCGCTATTTTGGGCGCAGTAGTTGGTGCCGTTATTGCCAAGAACACCTGATTGGCATCCCCGTAGCTAATTCTTCCCCACGAAGGATTACACATACATTCGATTCCTAAATTCTCTAATTCTCTACTAAAAAGGACATGCCCCCACAGCATGTCCTTTTTGGTATGCAATTTTATAAGTATTCCTCAAACCGCTCCATATCCAGCACTTTGACGCATTTGCCATCCAGCGCGATAATTCCCTCTCTCTGCATGGCGGATAGTTCCCGTGACAGGGAAGGTCTTGTCACCGCCAGATAGGCAGCCATAAATTCGCGGCTGCCAGTAAGTTCCAATTCCCGCTTGCCCTGCAATTCAATGAACAGGAAACGGATGATTTTCTCCCGCAAGCTGCCGCTGGCCAGCACCTTTATCTTATTGTGCATGAAGTAGGCCTTGCGGGCAAAGATGCGCATGAGGTTGCGCTGGATTTTCAGCGCACTGCGGCTGAGCTTGCCGCCTGCTTCCAAGGTGAATAAGTCACTGGATATTTCCAGCAAGCGTACAGGCGTGACGGTTTCCACATACATATCGTAGGGCTGCTTCAACACCTCGTAGACTTCCCCGAACATATCCCCCGGCTCGTTGATTTCCGACAGGAAGATACGCCGTCCAGAGAAGGTATCCTTGAGGATATGCACCTCACCCGCCAACAGGATATAAAGGGATTTGGGCATATCGCCCTCGTGAAAGACAATCTGTCCCTTGGGATATTCCCGCAGATGCACCTGAGCAGAAGCCAACAGTTCCGCCACTTCTTCATCACTCATGCCCGCTGCCAAAGAAGATTTTTTCAGCACCGGAATCAGTTGTTCCCTGTCCCCGCTCATATCTTACTCCTGCACCAGAATCTTTTCGATTTCGACGATGTACATGGTATGATAGTCATTCTGATACCAGCGTTCATCTGCGGCCTTGTCGATAAAACATTCCTGCTTGAGTTCCTGCGCATAGAGCTTGCGGCAGAGCATGGTCACACGGGCCTCATCAAAGTAGGTACGTCCATTGTCATGTTTGACGGTCAGCCCGCTCTTGGCGATTTTATCCTCGTCCCGGCCAGATACTGTACCGAAGTAATTCATCATCTTACGGCGGTCCTCACCGAATACGGACAAGGTCAGCCCTTCTGCCTTATCCACAAATTCCTTCGTATAGCGGGACGGGCGAATGAAGATATAAGCCACTGGCTTACCCCACATAATACCCATGCCGCCCCAGGAAGCCGTCATGGCATTGCTCTTGCCCTCTGCTTCTCCTGCAATCAGCAGCCAGTCCTTGCCAATTACCTTAAATACGCTCTCATTAAAATCATCGGGTTTGATTTCTTTTATTGCCATTATAAACACCTTTCCTTTTTCACATTTATCCACAGGAAATTATACCATGGATGCAGAAAATCCACAAAACCTCGGAGTTATCCACAGAATTGCCGTGGATATCCCCAGGATTTTGTGGATAACTTGCATTTATTTTCCCTATATGCTTATTTCTGGTCTTTGAGCGCATCGTCAAGCGTATGCCATGCCAACACGGCACATTTTACCCGTGCGGGCATATGGGCCACGTTTTTGAGCGCCAGGGCTTCGTCGAGTTCTTCGAGTTCATCCTCATCCACCAGTTCGCCTTTAATCATGGAGATGAATTTATTGGCAAGGCGGCGGGCATCTTCAACACGCTTGCCGCGGATAAGCTCGGCCATGATATCGGTGCTGGCCTGGGAAATGGCGCAGCCCACGCCGGTAAAGGCAGCTTCTTTTACAACGCCGCCTTCCACCTGCAGTTCAATGGTGATTTCATCACCACAGCTGGGGTTCTTGCCCTTCATCTGACAGGTGGCACAGGAAAGTTTATGCTTATGGTCGGGGTTGCGGCTATGTTCTCCTAAAACTTCCGTATACACATCATCAAGCGCCATAACCAAGTACACCTCTTACTTTCTTTAACGATTCAATCCAGCGGTCAATGTCTTCCCGCGTGTTATACAGGTAGAAGCTGGCCCGGCAGGTCGCATTCTGCCCGAGATAACGGTGCAAAGGCTGAGCGCAGTGATGGCCCGCCCGCACGGCTACGCCGTCATTGTCGAGAATGGAGGCCACATCATGCGGGTGCACATCCTTGACATTGAAGGCGATAATGCCCGTCTTGTTGTCCTGCGTCGTGTCACAGCCGTATAGCTCAATAAACGGCAGTTCCCTGAGCTTAGGCAGGGCATAGTTCAGTAAATCCGCCTCGATGGCCTCAATGCGGTCAAAGCCAATTTTTTCGAGATAATCAATCGCCGCGACCAGACCTGCCGCGCCGCCGACGTTCTGCGTACCAGCCTCAAATTTGGCGGGCACTTCAGCCCAGGTGGAGTCCTGTTCTTCCACATACTCAATCATATCGCCGCCGCGCAGGAAGGGTTCCATCGCATCGAGCAGCGCATATTTGCCATAGAGCACACCAATGCCCATCGGCGAGAGCATCTTATGGCCAGAGAAAGCGAAGAAATCGCAATCCAAATCGGACACATCGACAGCCATATGGGCTACACTCTGCGAGCCGTCCACCACGCAGATGGCACCGACACTATGGGCTTTTTTGACAATGGCTTTGACGTCATTTTTGAGGCCCAACACATTAGACACCTGTGTTACAGCGACGATTTTCGTGCGTTCCGTAATCTTTGTTTCAATATCTTCTGCAGACAAGTTGCCGTCTTTTTCGAGATAAATGTATTTAAGCGTTGCGCCCTTGGCCTTGGCCACCATCTGCCAGGGCACGCAGTTGCTGTGATGTTCAGAAATCGAAATCACGATTTCATCCCCGGCGTTGACATTGTGCAGGCCATAGCTGTAAGCGACAAGATTCAGCGCTTCCGTAGCGTTTTTCGTAAAGATGATTTCCTGCGGGCGCTTGGCTTTGATAAATTCTGCCGTGCGTTTCCGCGCACCCTCGTAAATATCCGTGGCCTTGATGGACAAGGCATAGGCACCGCGATGCGGGTTGGCATTGCAGCCGCCATAATAGCCGCAAATGGCCTGAATCATCTGTTCCGGCTTTTGGGTGGTCGCACCATTGTCGAGATAGGCCACCTTGCGTCCATTGATATTATGATTCAATAAGGGAAAATCCTTCAAAAACTCCTGTGCATCAGCCATTAGAAAGCCTCCTTTGCAGGTAAGCGTCAATTTCTGCCTTTAATTCCTCGTTATCAATGCGGTCAAGCACCGGCTGGAAGTTTGCTTCCACCACGAGTTTCTGTGCTTCGGCCAAATCGAGGCCACGGCTCATCAGGTAAAAGAGCTTTTCTTCGTCCATCTTGCCGATACTTACCGCATGATGGCCGTCCACATCGTCTTCATGGGACAGCATGATGGGCACGCTGCGGTTCTGTACATGGTCTGATAGAACCATAACTTCCTCGTCCTCACGGCCCACAGAGCCTTTAGAACCTTCGAGGAAATCCAGCGTGCCACGGAAGGTCTTTTCCGCACCCCCCAGCAACGCACCGCGCAACTGCATATTGGCATCCGTGCGCTTGCCCTGCTGACGGATGATGTAGTTGAGGTCAATCTTGCGCCCGCCGTCACCGAAGTACAGGCCCCAGACATCGGCAAAGCTGTCGTCACCGGCCATGTCCACAGTAAGTTCTGCCGCCGTATGTTTGGCACCAGCTTCCACCGTCGTATAGTTAAACCTGGCGCCCTTGCCCATATAGACTTTAATGCGGCTCGTGGAGGCTTCGTTCTCGTCCACCAGCTGGGCATAAATCAAATTCAGTTCCCCGCCATCAGCGATATGGGCCTGTACTTCCAATGCGCCGCCCTCGCGTCTGTCGAGCACAATGCTCTTGCTTTCGCCGGCTTCCACGAGAATCTCTTCCGTCTGAACATTTTCGCTAAGTCCTGCCGGAACGGGAACTTCATTGACCTTCAGCCACCGCCAGGTACGCATGGGAATGGCGGAAAAAATTTCTTCATTTAACATTGTCTTTTCCTCCTTAATCCCTTAACCCATAGTACCTTCAAGCTCGATGTTGACGAGATTGTTCATTTCGAGTGCATATTCGAGCGGCAGTTCCTTGGCAATCGGCTCCACAAAGCCACGTACAATCATGGCGCGGGCTTCTTCTTCGTCAATGCCGCGGCTGGTCAGATAGAAGATGGCTTCATCACTGATGCGGCCAATCTTGGCTTCATGCCCAATATCCGCTTCGTCCCCTTCAATATCCATAACCGGCAATGTATCGCTGCGGGAGAAATTATCGAGCATCAGGGATTCGCAGTTGACCGAGCACTTGGCATACGGCGCGTTCTTCGTCACCTTTACCGCACTGCGGTAGGTGGCCTTGCCGCCCGCCTTGGAAATCGTGCGGGTGTTGATGTTCGCCGAAGTATGCGGTGCCGCATGGATGACGCTGGCGCCCGTGTCGAGGTTCTGCCCCTTGGAAGCAAAGGTCACACCCGTAAACTCACAGCGGGCATTTTCCCCGTGCAGCACACTGCAGGGGTAGAGGCAGGAAATATGGGAACCAAAGGAACCGGACACCCATTCGATAATGCCGTCCTTTTCCACCAAAGCCCGCTTGGTGTTGAGGTTCATCATATTGCGCGACCAGTTTTCAATCGTGGAATAGCGCAGGCGTGCGCCTTCCTTGACGAAAAGTTCCACACAGCCGGCATGGAGGTTGGTCACGTTATGTTTCGGTGCCGAGCAGCCTTCGATAAAGTGCAGGCTGGCATTTTTCTCTACAATGATGAGTGTATGCTCAAACTGGCCGGCGCCGGCAGCATTCAAACGGAAATAACTCTGCAGGGGCATTTCCACATGGACGCCCTCCGGCACATAGACGAAGGAGCCGCCAGACCAAACAGCGCCATGCAGGGCCGCAAATTTATGGTCTTTGGGCGGCACGAGGGTCATGAAGTATTCCTTGACGATATCCCCATGCTCCACAAGCGCCGTTTCCATATCGGTGTAGATGACGCCCTGCTTGACCATGTCTTCCTGAATGGAGTGGTAAACCACTTCCGAGTCATACTGGGCACCAACGCCGCCCAGAGAAGTCTTTTCCGCTTCGGGAATGCCGAGCCGGTCGAACGTATCCTTGATATCCTCCGGCACTTCGTCCCAGCTGCCGGTCATCTTGGCATCGGGCTGCACATAGGTCACGATATCGTCCATATGGAGTTCTTCGAGGGACGGGCCCCAGGTGGGCAGTTCCAGCGAATTATAAACTTCGAGGGATTTTAAGCGGAACTCAGTCATCCATTCCGGGTCATGCTTGCGCTTGGAGATATCCCGCACGATTTCCGGCGTCAGGCCGCTATGGGATTTGTAGACCGAATGGTCTTCGTTTTTGATGTCGTAGAGGGTGCGCTCGATATCCTCTACATAGGTTTTCTTCTTCTCAGCCATCGCGCTCAACCTTCCTGTTCTTCACGGATATGGGCAAAACCGCGGCTGTTGATGTCCTCAATAAGTTCCGGGCCGCCTTCTTCCACAATCTGGCCGTTCATCAGAACATGAACCTTATCCACCTTGAGATGTTCGAGAATGCGCGTGTTATGAGTGATAATCAGGCAGGAATTTTCCTCGTTATGGAACTTGGCCACACCTTCGGACACAATCTGCACGGCATCGACATCGAGGCCGGAATCCGTTTCATCGAGCAGCGCCAATTTCGGATTGAGCATCAGAAGCTGCAGGATTTCCGTACGCTTCTTCTCGCCGCCGGAGAAACCGACATTGAGATAGCGCTGAGCATATTCCGGGTCCATCTTGAGTTCCTGCATGGTGGCCTTGAGTTCCTTGCGGAAGGGCAGAAGTTTTACCTTTTCCCCCGTGATGGCCTGCTTAGCCGTACGGAGCATATTCTCTACGGTAATGCCGGGGATTTCCTCCGGTGTCTGGAAGGACAGGAACAGGCCTTTGCGGCTGCGCTCGAAGGTTTTCATCTCCGTCATGTCCTCGCCTTCAAATGTCATGGAACCGCCCGTCACCGTGTACTTGGGATGGCCCATGATGATGTTCATCAGTGTAGACTTGCCGGAACCATTCGGCCCTAATATAACATGCACTTCCCCCTTGCCTACGGACAGGGAAAGGCCCTTCAGGATTTCCTTATCCTCTACACCGGCATGGAGGTCCTTGATTTCCAAAAGCTGCTCTGCCATTACTAAACTCTCCTTCTAAAACAACAGTGGGAACACTGTAAAAACTTCGTTTATTTAATCCTTAGTAAAATTGTCAGGATTGATTCTTATTTTAGGATGTCGCAAAAGAAAAGTCAATAGATTTCACCAGCTCTCATAAATATTGTATATAATTGAGAGTTATTATCACAAGGAGGAATTTACCAGCCAATCACGAATAGAAACTGTATGAATAGTCTCGCATAATTCACCAGGGAGGTGGGTTTCCCATGCGTTTTCTGATACGGATATTATTACTGCTGATGCTGGGCCTGACATATTTCCCCGCCAGCGGTTTTAGCGCGGAATTTTTGCGCCCGGCTCTGCGGATAGGCTTCACGGATACCGAAGGCTGCATCTGGCAGGACAAGCGGCTGCTCTATCAAGGCACGGCCTACGAATTCATCGAGGCACTGTCCACTTATCTGAACCGACGCACTGCCTATACAAGCGGTACAATGGAAGAAAATCTCCTGCGGCTGAAATCAGGCAGCATTGATATGATTATCCTGCCCGATGGCCCAATGACCAACCGAAGTACTGAACCCATCCCCGTAAATTTACCCGCTGGCACTATTTCTGTGCCTTTGGGAGAATCCCTAGGCTGGCTGTTACTGGATGAAAACCGGGCTGAAATGGCGCCTCAGATTTCTGCTGCCGTGAAGACCATCGCCGAGGTCAACCCCTTCTTCCGCCACGACCTGCTGGAAAAATACCATTCCACAGGCCTCAAACTGAATCTCACCCCCGAAGAACAGGCCTATCTCACCACGCATCCCGTTATCCGCACCATGATTTCCCCCCGGCAGGCCCCCTATGCCTATTGGGAAAACGGCGAACCACGCGGGGTTATTGCGGATGTCATCAAGCGGGTGGAATCCGACCTGAATATCAAGCTGGAAGTCATCCCCGAAGAAAGCCAGCAAACCATGATGGAACACCTCACCAACGGGGATATCGACATGGTGATGGATTTTTACACCGACTACAACTGGGCCAAAGCCCATAACGCCGATTTGACCTTTCCCTATCTGACGCTTAATTATGTCTCCGTCATGCGCAAGGACAGACCGCTGCCGGCAGCACCGGTGGTGGCCTGCGCACGAACCCATTTCTACACGCACCAGTTCATCGAAAGGATGTTCCCAGCAGAACAGCTGCGCTACTATGTTGACGTATCCGACTGCATGGCCGCGGTGAACCGAGGCGAAGCCGACATAACCTTCGTCAAATCCATCACCGCCCAAAGCGATATTTTCCAAGGAAATTACTACAACCTCTACACCAACGGCAATGTGATGTTCTCCCATCAGGTTTCCATGGCGATACGGGATACGGCAGACCCTATTCTTATCCGCATTCTCAACAAGGAAGTCACCCATATCAATCCGCGGGACATTACCAGCATCATCAACCGTGAAGTTTATCAGGTGCAGGCCCAGGACACCCTGCAATCCATTATCTACCGCAATCCCTTCCTGACGCTGGGATTTGCGGTAGGGATTCTGCTTCTAATCATCATCGGCCTGCTCATCTTCCTGCGGCTGCGGCACAATTACACCCAGGAACTCTGGCAGCAGGCCAATCTGGTAAATTCTGTAGGCATGTACAATATCCACTGGTTCACCAATGAACTTCCCAATGCCATTGCCTATTACAACGAAGCCCGAAAAAAAGGCGAGCTTTTTGTCCTGATAATCTCAGCCCAGCGCATGGCCTTCCTCAAGGAAGTTTACGGTTCCAAGCTCTTTGCTGAATCCGTCAAAGCCAGCATGCAAACCGTAACCCGCAAGCTGCCCTGGATTCTGCGCTATGGCCTGTCCGCGGAAATCACCCATGTCTATATGCTCTGCCGGAAACCTACCGGCCTGACGCTGCGGCAAGCGGCAGAACAAGTGGAGAAGAATGCCCGCACCGTCGTAATCAACGGCATTCCCACCAGTTTCACCTACTATATCGGCCTCTGCCCGGTGCCCCGCCAAGAAGATATCGATGCCAGCCTGCTCATGGACAACGCCATGATGGCCCGCAACGAAATCATAGGAACGAACCAGACCATTGGTATCTTCAATTCCGTCATGCATGACGAACTTCTCCATCACCAGCAGATAGAACTCTATATGGAAAAAGGCCTGGCCGAAGGCGAATTCCAGATTCACCTGCAGGCGAAGTATGACCTCGCCACCCGCGAAATCTGTGGTGCCGAAGCCCTGATACGCTGGCAGAGTCCGGAACTGGGCTTTTTGATGCCCAACCACTTCATCAATCTCTTTGAGCGCAACGGCTTTGTGCTCAAGCTGGATTACTTTGTGCTCGAAGAAGTCTGCAAGATACTTTCCGAGCGGCTCAAGAACAAACTGCCCGTGGTGCCTATCTCGGTCAATCAGTCAGGCCTTCATATCTCCGAACGGGGCTACCTGTCCAGCATGCAGACCATTGCCGACCGCTATAAATTGCCCCGCAAGCTTGTGGAACTGGAGCTTACGGAAACCTCCTTCATTGACTTTACCACCAAGAAAGAAAATGAAAGCGCCCTGCAGATTACCCGGCGTCTCAAGAGCATGGGTTTTTCCCTGTCCATGGATGACTTCTGCACGGGCTACTCCTCCATTGCCATGCTGCGGAACCTGCCCATGGATATCATGAAGATTGACCGCAGTATGCTGCTCTCCGCTGAAAACAGCGAGCGCAGCCTGACCATATTGAAGCAGGTCATCCAGATGGGCCGCAGCCTCAACATGCGGGTATTGGTGGAAGGCATCGAAACCGACGCACAGGAACGCCTGCTGAAAGCTACCGGCTGCCATGTAGGCCAGGGATACCTGTTCGCTCACCCCATTCCTATGGAACAATTCTTTGCCCAACTGGATAAAAACGCAAAAAAATAAAATAAGTTATTGATTTTCATTCTCATTTGTGCTATATTATATTCAGGCTTTCGTTAAAGCTCTCCTAAAATATAATACACAGCAAAGAACCGGACGTACTGCTCATGCGTCCGGTTCTTTGTGTCTATTTGGAATCCTTGCAGGATTTTTCCAGTTTATCACTAATATACAATATGATAGCGAACAATTTTTTACGGAGGTATTCTTATGCAATCCTTTAACTTCAAAGTTCCCACCGAAATCGTCTTTGGCCGCGGCGCCGAAAATAAGGCTGCCGAAAAACTCACCGCCTATAATGCCCATCGGGTATTCATTGTCTACGGCGGTGGCAGCGTGGTCAAAAGCGGCCTGCTGAACAGAATTGAAAAATCCCTGCAGGCGGCCGGCCTGTTTACCCAGTCCAAGGGCGGTGTTCAGCCCAATCCCCGGCTGAGCTGGGTGCGGGAAGCCGTCAAGGAAGCCATTGCCTTCAAAGCTGATTTCATTCTGGCAGTCGGCGGCGGCAGTGTTATTGACTCCGCCAAAGCCACCGCCCATGGCACCGCCAATCCGGAAATCGACGTCTGGAGTTTCTGGAATGGCAGCGTAAAACTGGAAAAGAGCCTGCCTGTAGGTGCGGTGCTGACCCTGTCCGCGGCTGGCAGCGAGACAAGTGACTCAGCGGTTATCACCAACGAGGAAACGGGCAAAAAAGCCGGACTCAACACACCGTTCAATCGTCCTGCGCTGGCCTTTATGAATCCGGAACTCACTTATACCATTCCGAAAAAACAGCTTATCTGCGGCACTTCCGATATTCTCATGCATACATTGGAACGCTACTTCACAAGCGTCAAGGAGGAAAACACCCTGACCGACCGGATTGCCGAAGCCCTGATGATTACAGTCATCGAAGCCACCCGCCGGGCCATCAAGGACCAGACCGACTACGATGCCATGAGCGAAATCATGTATGCAGGCACCATCTCCCATTGCGGACTTACGGAACTGGGACGCTGCAAGGACTTTGCCTGCCATAAGCTAGGCCATGAACTGTCCGGGCGCTTTGACGTAACCCACGGGGCCAGCCTGACCGCCGTCTGGGGGGCCTGGGCCCATTACGTCTACCGGGATGACATTCCCCGCTTTGCCAAATTCGCCGAAAGAGTCTGGGGCATAACCGATGGTACGGAGGAAGAACGGGCCAAAGCAGGCATTGATAAGACCGTGGCTTACTTCAAGGAAATCGATATGCCCACCAACTTCACCGAGCTGGGCATCGGTGTGCAAGGTGAGGATGTGCTGGAAGCTTTGGCCGATTCCTGCACCGCTGGCGGCACTAAAGTGGTGGCAAACTTCCATCCCATCGACAAGCAGACAGCTATCGAAATTTACCGCTTAGCCAATAAATAAGCGTCAAATAAAACCCTTTACTTTTTTTATGACCTGGTATAAAATTTATCTTGTATGAGCTAGTCAACATAGTTTATAGAAAAGAAAGAGGGAATATCATGTTTGTACATGAACTCATTTTGCAAGGCAAACCTGACGCCATGGCCATCGTAGACCATAAGCGCCGCTTCACTTATAAAGAATTACAGACCGCAGTGACCAACTTCCGCAACCGGCTCTATGCCGTCGGTGTCCGCGAAGGGGACCGCGTGGGTATCTTCTCCCGCAACAGCGCAGATTTCGTCTTTGCCTACATGGCAACGGCTTCTCTGGGCGCTATTTCCGTGCCCATCAACTTCCAGCTCAGCAACCGCGAAATCGCCTACATCATCAAGGATTCCGGCATCCGCACCATGCTGACCTACCAGCCGTTGAACCTCGTGGATGCGCTGGCCGCTCTGCGCTGTGACCTCAAGGTTACCCAGTACGACATCAAGACCATGAGCAAGGCCGACCCCAAAATCGGTGAAGCTCCGGCTCTGCGGGCTGACTTTGACGAGCATAAGCCCTGTGCCACCATCTACACCTCCGGCACCACGGGCAACCCCAAGGGAGCTGTGCTGTCCCATCGTAACCTCGTAGCCAACTGCGAACAGATGCGGGACAACGGCATGGGCTGTAAGGCCGAACACAACGTACTTTGCGTACTGCCCATGTACCATGCGTTCGGCTGGACCTGCTCCGTGCTCTATTCTTTCTTCAGCGGTGCCGAAGTGGTCATTCTCGACTCCTTCACCCCGAAGGAAACCATTGGCGTTATCCGCGAGGAAAAAGTCACCGACCTCTACATCGTGCCGTCCATCTGCAGCCTGCTCACGAAACTGGCCACCACTGAGGACATGGCCTCCCTGCGTCTGGTCGTCAGCGGCGGCACGACGCTGCCCCTGCAGATTCAGCAGGATTTCATCAAGAAATTCGGCGTGGATATCTGCGAAGGTTACGGCCTGTCCGAAACCAGCCCGGTTGTCACCATGAACCCGCCGGAGAAACCGATTGTCGGCTCCTGCGGCAAGATTGTGCCGGGTATTCAGTGGAAGCTGATTGACGCCGAAGGCAAAGAAGTTCCGCAGGGCGAAGCCGGCGAACTCATCGTCAAGGGCGAAAACATCATGCTCGGTTACTGGAACCTGCCGGATGTGACCCAAGACGCCATGCGCGGCGGCTGGTTCCACACCGGCGACGTGGCCCGCTGTGACGAAGAAGGCTATATCTACATCGTGGACCGCATCAAGGACATGATTATCAGCATGGGCGAAAACATCTACCCGCGCGAAGTCGAAGAACTCGTTTACCAGTTCCCCGGCATCTTCGAAGCCGCCGTTATCGGTATCGAGGACAAACTGCGCGGCCAGGCCGGTGCCTGCTTCTACAGCACCCATGACGGTCAGGACATCAACGTGCGGGAACTCAAGAAATTCCTGCAGGCCAACCTCGCGCTCTACAAGATTCCGCGCGAATTCCACCTCATGGAAAAACTGCCCCGCACCTCCACAGGCAAAATCGCCAAACGCATGATTCTCGACGAGTTCCGCAAGAGCAAAAATAAATAAGCAGCATTACCAAAAGAGATTGCTTTATCCCCTATGTAATGCTATAATAAAAGCACGAATTAAACACTATGAGCTTCGACTTTAAAAGACGAGAAAACCCCGAGGATGGCAGTCCTCGGGGTTTTTGTACATCATCTGCATCTTAATGATTCAACCAGTAGTTAAACATAGCTACCAGCATTCCCACCACTAACGGCATCAGTACATGCACTATGAGCTTCTCCTTCAAAAGAGTCACCTCCTTTCGCAAGGAGATGGTAATATTTTAACACAGCATAGAATGAAAGGCCAGCTATCGCACCTAGGGAAGTCAAGTGCATAGCACTAAGCCCGCGAGACTGGTGATATTTTTCCGCAGCTTTTGACAAGCCTGTCTATGGCGAAGGAAAAATATTACCAGTCTCACGGGCGCCTTAGTACATAGATGTAAACCTTGCCCCTTTACCAAACACCGCATTAGTGCTAAAATATGACTCATGGCAAAAGATGACATCATTGCTGTGAGTCATACTTTTATGAACAGGATTAATCTTAGCATATAAAGGAAACTGCCCGGATTGTCAGAAACCGGGACGGCTTTAGGGGTATATGCTCTATTAAGGTTATTTTCCGTACAATCAGTAAACACCAAGGCTGTGAAAGCATCTTTGCCGTTCTTTTCGAGAACGCATTGCTTTACAGCCTTTTTCTTTTGCCTAAAAAAATTCAACTTTATGAGGAGGTTTTTTTGTGCAAAAAATCATCAAAAAAATTGTAGACAATCTGGCACTGCTCGTGGTTGCCATTGGTATTCTGGGCGCATGGCGGCCGGAAACGCTGACCTGGGTCGGGCCTTATGTTTCGTGGATGCTGGGCGTTGTCATGTTCGGCATGGGCATGACGCTGAAAGTCGAGGACTTTAAGCGTGTCCTTCAGCATCCCAAGGAGGTCGCTATCGGCGTAGGCGCTCAGTTCATCATTATGCCGCTTGTCGCACTGGCCTTGGTCAAAGTCTTTGCCCTGCCGCCGGAACTGGCCATCGGCGTTATCCTCGTGGGCACCTGCCCCGGTGGTACGGCCTCCAATGTCATTGCCTATCTGGCCAAGGGTGATGTGGCACTCTCCGTATCCATGACCATGACCACCACGCTTTTGGCGCCCATCGTAACGCCGGCGCTGACCTATTTCCTCGCCGGCGCCTGGATTGATATTTCCTTCACGGCCATGATGATTTCCATTGCCCAGATGGTACTGGCTCCGGTAATCCTCGGCCTGTTGGTACATCACTTTATGGCTGACACGACGAAAAAAATCATGCCTGCCATGCCTTTAGTTTCGGTAGTCTGCATTGTTCTGCTGGTCGGCTGTGTGGTGGCGCTCTCCGCCAGCAAGCTGGCAACCGTTGGTCTTACCATGGCTGCTATCGTGATTCTGCACAACGCCTTTGGTTTGGCGCTAGGCTTTACCGCTGCCAAACTTTTGCATATGGATGCCCGCAAGGCTCGTACAGTCGCTATCGAAGTTGGCATGCAGAACTCCGGCATGGCCGCCAGTCTTGCCGTCATGTACTTTAACCCCGCCGCCGCTCTGCCCGGCGCCATCTTCAGCGTCTGGCATAATGTTTCCGGCTCCCTTGTGGCCAACTTCTGCGTGCGCCAGGACAACCGCGAGGCACAGGAAGAACCCGCCCCCGCTTACAACAACTAAGGAGAATTCGCTATGAAAATTTTGACAACCATCCAAGACATAAAAAAATACGCCGCTGACTGCAAAGCTCAGGGCAAAACCATCGGCCTTGTCCCCACCATGGGCGCTCTGCATGAAGGCCATCTGACGCTGATGCGCGCGGCCCGTGAAAAATGCGATATCGTCATCGCTTCGGTCTTTGTCAATCCCACGCAGTTCGGCCCCAACGAGGACTATGACGCCTACCCGCGTCAGTTTACCGCCGACTGCGAGAAACTCGAAAGCGTAAATGTCGATGCCGTCTTTCATCCGGAACCCTCCGAAATGTATCCGGAAGGCTACTGCACCTATGTTAACGTGGATGGAGATATCACCCATAAACTCTGCGGCGCCCAGCGCCCCGGCCATTTCCGCGGCGTGGCTACGGTTGTCACCAAACTTATCAACCTCGCCCGTGCAGACGAAGCCTTCTTCGGCCAAAAGGATGCCCAGCAGGTAACAGTTATCCGTCGCTTCGTGGAGGACCTCAACATCAACGTGCACATCAACATGGTGCCCATCGCCCGCGAAGAGTCCGGCCTTGCCCGCAGTTCCCGCAACACCTATCTGTCCGCTGAGGAAAAAGAAGCAGCCCTCGTCCTCTCCCGCAGCCTGAAGGAAGCAAAAACGGCCTTTGCCCAGGGCGAAACCAAAGTAGCGGCGCTGGAAAATATCGTCAAAGACGAAATCAGCAAGGAACCCATGGCGTCCATTGACTATGTAAAAGCCTACGCTTACCCGTCCCTTAAACCGCTGACCGAAGTCAACGAGGACACCCTGCTGGCCATCGCCGTAAAAATCGGCAAAACCCGCCTGATTGATAACGTAATTCTCTCCGCTTAACGAAAGGATACCCCAAAATGCTCTTAAATATGCTCAAAGGAAAAATTCACTGCGCTACCGTTACCGAGGCCAACCTTGCCTACATGGGCAGCATCACCATTGATGAAGAACTCATGGAAAAAGCCGGCATCCTGCCCAATGAACGCGTGCAGGTCGTAGACAACAACAACGGCGCCAGACTCGAAACCTATACCATTCCCGGCCCCAGAGGCTCCGGTGTCATCTGCCTAAACGGTGCCGCCGCCCGCCTCGCCCAGCCGGGCGATATCGTCATCATCATGGCCTACGCCCTGTTCACCGAAGAAGAAGGCCGGGCACATAAACCAAAGGTTGTCATGGTTGATGCGCAGAACCACGTAAAAGAAATCCGCGAAGTCGAATATCACGGACAGACGAATTAACAAATTATTGATTTTTCCACTGTACACTGCTATAATAACAGTAACAGAGGACATAGAATTAGAAAATCCCCCTGCGATGGCGGTCGCAGGGGGATTTTTGCACGCCAAGCCGCGCTTAATGGTTCAACCAGTACTTGAATAATTCAAGCAGTATTCCCACTGCCAGCGGGCAGAGCACACATAGAATGAACTCCTTAGAGGACATAGAATTTCACCTCCTCTCACGAGAAGATATTTACATTATAAACCATTCCTGACATCAAAAAAAGTCAGCTATTCACGTTTATTTTTTGCCCGAGCACGGCAGGAATTTGCCCTTCCCTTCCGAATATACTATACTGTAGGATAACAGAAATGACAAAGGAAGGTAAGGCAATGGTTACGATAAAGCAAATCGCCGAGCTCTGCGGAGTGTCGCGGGGCACAGTGGACAGAGTCCTCAACAAACGCGGCAACGTGAAGCCGGAAAAAGAAAAACTCATTGTGGAAATGGCCAAGAAGCTCAACTACCGTCCCAATCCCGCGGGCAAGGCTCTGGCCGCCCGCAAAAAACACCCCGTGGTCGGCGTGCTGATTGCCTCTGAAGGCGTTCACTTCTTTGACGATATGCTCACCACCATGCACCATGCCGCTGAACGCTTTTCCTCTTACGGCATGGAGGTCATCTGGCGCAGCATGAAGGGCTTTGATGCCGCCGAACAGTGCCGCATTATCGACGAGCTCAAGGACAAAATCAGCGGCCTTATCATTAACCCGGTCAATGACCAGCAGGTAATTGATAAGATAAATGAATGTGTAGACAATGGCATGTTTGTGGTAACCATCAACAATGATGTGGAATCCAGCCGCCGCCATTGCTATGTGGGCAGTGACTATTTGCAGGGCGGCCGCACCGCGGGAGCTCTGCTCAAAATGATTTGCCCCACCACGCTGAAAGCCGGTGTGCTCTTAGGCTCACTCAACATGCTGGGCCACAATCAGCGTCTGGAGGGCTTTCAGGAAGTCATGCACAACCATCCCGATTTCACCCTGCTGGGTGTAGCAGAAACCGCCGATGATGACCTGCAGGCCTACGAAGCCGCCCGCAGTCTGATTGCCGACAATCCGGAAATCAACGCCATCTTCGTGGTATCCTCCGGCGGCTACGGCGCAGCCCGTGCCATTCAGGCGGTGGGACGCGAAGACATCACCATCGTGGCCTTCGATACCATTCCCAGTACCATCGACATGATGAAAAAGGGACTCATCAAAGCCGCCCTCTACCAGCACCCGCATCAGCAGGGCCGCCGGGCCATGCAGCTGATGTTCGACTATCTGGTAAACGGCAGCCTGCCGGAAAAAAACGCCTACATCATGCGCAACGAAATCCGCATTTTGGAAAATGTGGCTGACTAAAAAGCCTATTGTCAAATCCTCCTCATTCATAGTATGCTTACCTGAGGAGGATTGATTTTATGGAATTTTTAGACCTTGGTACAACAGGTTTTCTGATATTTTTCGGCTTTATGGCCGCTTTTATTGATTCGGTAGTTGGCGGCGGCGGGCTGATTTCCGTGCCCGCCCTGCTTTGGACAGGACTGCCTCCGGTGATGGCTCTGGGCACCAACAAATGCGCCGCGGTCATGGGCTCTATGACCAGTTTCATCACCTTCGTGCGCTCGGGAAAAGTGGATGTCTGGCTTATGAAGCGCCTCTTTCCCCTGTCCTTTATCGGCTCGGCTTTAGGCGTATTCGCCGTCCAGCTGCTGCCTTCATCCATCCTGCGCCCGTTGATTGTCGTAATGCTTATCGCCGTGCTCCTCTACAGCATTTTCAAAAAGGACTGGGGCAAAGAGAATAAATACACCGGCCTGTCCACGAAAATGCTGCTGATGGCCGGCTTTGTCGCCTTTTCTCTGGGCTTCTACGACGGCTTCTTCGGCCCCGGTGCCGGTTCCTTCATGCTCTTTGGCCTGCTGATGGTAGGCTTTGATTTCTTAGGCGCCGCCGCCAACGCCCGTACGCTTAACTTTGCCAGCAACCTCTCCGCCGTATTTTTCTTCGGCTATCTGGGCTGTATCGACTTTTCCCATGCCATCCCCATGGGCCTTGCCATGATTGCCGGAGCCTACTGCGGAGCCAGCATGGCCCTCAAGAAGGGCGTCGGCTATGTAAGGCCGCTGTTCATCATTATGACCACAGTGCTGATTGGCAAACTCGTCTACGACTTGTTTTTCTGATGAAATAACTGCATAAATAACAAGGCACCCTTGAAGCATTGCCACAGGGTGCCTTTTCGTTATTCACTTAATCATCATCCAAGTGCCCGCCGTAATCAATACTGCTCCGACAGCAGATTTCATGGTGAATTCTTCATGCAGGAACAGAATGGCCAGAATCAGCGTCAGCACGACACTCAATTTATCCACGGCCACCACGGCAGATGTTTCACCCATCTGCAGGGCTTTGAAATAGCAGAGCCAGGATGCCCCTGTGGCAAAGCCCGATAGCACCAGAAAAATCCAGCACTTGCGGCTGATATCTGCAATACCGCTTTGGGCATTGGTCAGAAATACCATGCCCCAAGCCAATGCCAATACCACCACGGTACGAATGGCCGTAGCCAGATGGGAATTCACGCCTTCAATGCCGACCTTGGCAAGTATTGCCGTCAACGCAGCAAACACAGCCGATAACAACGCCAACAATAACCACATAGCTGTTCCTCCTCTGCAAACTATAATTTTATCTACCATTTATTTTAGCATAGCCAAAATTCCTTAGATAGAGACATGGTTCCCTTGACAAGCCGCAAAAAAATTTCTAACACTTTCGCCCTCTCAGGGATATAAAGAACAGAAAAATTGTCAGCTGTCGATTAAGATAGACATCACAGGGAAGGAATGAGTATCATGGCCATCGAAAATGCAAAAAAACTTTTGGAATTGCTGCAGGAATACGAGGATGTCCCCACCATCGTCGGTGATGTTTGGGATAATCATGAAGATGATAATAGCGATGCCGCTAAAATCCTGGCCATTGCCGATGAACTGGACCTCTCATTTGCCGCAGGGGATTACCTGATGTAATCCGCCCAAAACGAAAATGCAATTATTCCTGCGGCTTAATCAGCCCATTTTGATAAGCCAGCAGTAAATTATAGAGGTCGGTAATCTCATCCTGAATCAGCCTTCCCTCATCCGTATCCCCCAAGGTGGTTCTGCAGGTCTGCAGTTCCACCGTTTCCGAGACAGATTCGATATCCTGATTCTCGCGCAACGCCTCCCGGACATCGGCAATTTTCTGATGCTGCAGCAGCCGCAGGCCGCGGGAATTGGAAATCAGGGTATAACCGGAAATCCCGGTCTTGCTATGATAGGCCTTACAGAAACCTCCGTCAATGATAATGGCTTTGCCGCCAGCTTTGACAGGGGTTTCACCTTTTTTGACCTTGACGGGCACATGACCGTTGATGATATGCCCCTTGGCCGGGTCAAGGCCGAACTCCTTTAAGACCATGGCGCAGGTCTTTTCATCATTGATGTATTTGAAATAAGGGTCAGAGGGTTCCTTCCAGGTGCTTTCATCGGCGATAAAGGCCCGCTCGAAGGTCTTGAATTCCCTCCCCGACACGGGTGACAGGCGCCCGCACCAGAGGAAGTACATGAAGTCCACGGCTTCCTGCTTATGATGCAGATAGGCCTCCCGGGCAATGCGGTCGCAATAGTCGAACCAGGCCCGCCCCTTGAGTTCTTGTCCGCCATATGACACGGAACGCATGGTGCCATCATCATTGAGCAGCACACAGCCATGGAACAGCAGATTGCCATTATAGCGGGTGTAAATACTGCCCTTCTGATAGAGATACTCTACATGGCGCTGCAGCACGGCGCTTTCCTCGAAGTAGGATTTCAGATCAGCGATAATGGCCGCTTCCTTTTCCGTCAGCTCATACGGGTCAGCCGTCTCCTCATCAATGGTGGGGAAGTAGGCACTTTCCAATTCGTAGCGCTTGCCGTCCCCAAGCACCGCATGTGATGAACGGAAGTCAATCTTATCGAGCAGTAAACGGCTATCCATTTGATATTCCGGATGACGGCGGATAAGCTGGCCTTCCAGCTTGAACATCATCATGGTGATGGCCTTTTCGGCGGCCTTGATGGGATTGGCATCGGGATAGCTGCGGGAAGCAAAGGTCGTCAAAGGCCGCAGGCTGATGCCGTAGCCCCGCTCCAACACATCCGTATTATTGTAGCGCAGGGAGTTGCGCACCACTGCCGCAATGCAGGTTTCATTGCCCAGCGCCGCCCCCATCCAGAGCACATCATGGTTGCCCCACTGAATATCCACCGACGGATGCTTCATCAAAAGATTCAAGATGGCATCGGGACGATTGCCCCGGTCGAAGAAATCGCCAACGATATGCAGCCTGTCCACGGCCAGCCGCTTAATCAGCACGGTAAAGGCCTCGATAAAATCCGCACCGCTGTCAATCTGCACGATGGTATTTAAGAGACGCTTATGGTAGACAAACTGGGCATTATCCGCCTCTGGCCGGGTGTTCATGAGCTCCACAATCACAGACTCATACCGCTTGGGAATAAAACCGTAGACCTTGGACGCCGGATACTTATAGCTCATGAGCTTGGATAGTTCCAACAGCTGGGAAAGATTCTTCCGATACCACTCCGGTGTATTCTTATGGTCGTTCTTTATCTGCTCGATTTTTTCCTTGGGATAATAGATGAGGGTGCAGAACTCCGCTTTCTCCTCCTCGCTGAGCCGCTCACCGAAGACATAGTCCACCTTCTCCCGGATAACCCCGGAGCAGTTGTTGAGGATATGGAAAAAAGAGGCATACTCCCCATGCAAATCACTCATAAAATGCTCGATGCCTTTGGGAAGCGACAGCCTCGACTGCAGATAAATCAGCTGTTCATACACCGCTTCTTTGGTGGGATATTTTTCCGCCAGCAGCCGCATGATTTTGTTGGGCCTGCCCTTAACCGCTGCACCACGTACCATGATAATCACCCCGCGCTATTATTTTTATTGATTTACTATCATTTTATCATAAATTGTGCGTGAATGATATAGGTGACAATAACCGCAGCCATGGAAAAAAGATACTCCGTTACCGAGCCCACCGTGAAGAGTTTGATGCCCACCTTCTGCCAGGGAAAAAGAAAGGGCACCTTGCCGCAGAGCGCATCTTCGGCAATATGCAGGAGTGCTCCGACAGCGATAAACGTCACGCCCTTCTCGACATCTGCCCCCTGGGGCAAAAAGCCCAACTGCATAATGGCCAGGATGGCAATATAGATGACCGGCCAGTGGGACCAGCCCCTGTGCCGGGCGCGCCAGCTCCAATAATTGGCCCCTGGACGCCCCTCCACCTTGTCGGGGAAAATTGCGCCTGCCATGGAAAACGCCGTGGACAATAAATCTCCCGTAGCTCCATACACGATTACCCCAGTTACGATTTCGTGATTAACCCATTTCATTGCTTCGTCTTTTACTCCTTAAATTGCTTAATTACCTTCTTATCTTAACATATCGGCTATTGTTCGTGCTATTTTCTTATAGTATAATGAGGTTACTTAAAGAAACGGAGATTATGTGAATGGACGATTATACTTGGCAACAGCGGCTGCGGGCGAGGCGCGCTCAGGAACGGCGGCAACTGTCTTTGGTCTTTCTGCTGCTGGCAGCTATAGCTGGCGCAATGGTCTGGTATTTCTTTTTCTACATCCGCACCCCTGAATATGCCTTGGAACAGATTCAGACGGCTATCACGGAACAGGATGGCGAGAAATTCCAGCGTTATGTAAATTCGGAACTGTTAGCTTCCCGGGCCTATGACGATTTGACCGTAGATTTATTCGCCTACGACTCGGAACTGACGCCGAAATCGCGCTCCATGTTTGAAAAATTCTACATCATCATTAAGCCCCAGCTGGCCACAGGACTCGAAAATGCTGCCCTCACCCGCGTGAGCAGCGGCAGCTGGAATCTGCCGGATGGCACGGATATCCTGAAAGGCCGCCAGCTTGGTATCGACTTTGAGCGCTTTATCGAACGCAGCCAGATACGCAATACCACTTTTGTCAAGATTGGCAAGGTGGAGCATATGGGCCGCAGTGCCACCGCAGAAGTCGAAATCAAGGAGGACTATACCCAGACCCCCTTCACCCTGATACTGTCTATGGAGCAAGCGGAAGACGGCCACTGGCAGGTATCCTACATCAAGAATTATAAGGCTTATCTCGACAAGATTTCGCCACTGCAGAACAAGGATATTGCGGACTACATCGCCGCGACCAAGAGCATTGTCACCGAAAGCAATGAGCATTTTGAAGTGTTCCAAAATCACTTCAAACGCCTGAACAGCAGCAAGAACGGCCACCTCTCCAAACAGCAGAAATACAATATCGCCGCACTCATTGAGGACGATATCATTCCGGGCCTGCAGGAACGGCAAGCCCAGCTGGATGCGGTAGAAGTCCCCGCCGGTGCTCAGTATCTAGCCCGTCAGCGCCAGCAGGCTACAGAAACCAGCATCAAGGCCTGGCAGCATTACATCAAGGGCCTGCGGGAAGACAGTCCGGCTGAATTTGCCACGGCCGAAACCCTGCACAAGCAGGAACTGGCCATAGATTTGCGCGTTCAGGACATCATCCGTCATACAGCCATCAGCAAAAACATCCCCAATCTGCCTTGATGGATTTTCCTTGACTTCCTAGTATTTCGTAGTAAACTTACTGGACACCTACGGAGTCCACACGCTCTTACACGAAATCTAAGCAATTCTGCGTCCTTTTAGGACTTGACTTGCCAAGATTTCGTAGTAAAATGTAAATATAAAAGATTTATTAGAAAATTCGCAAATACAATCAATTGTCTTTTGAATTAGACTAAGAAGAAAGGTGGATCGATACTATGACTGCAGTTAAAACACCGTGCCAACGTCTTTTAGCCCCCTTCTCCGGTAAAACTTTGGAACTTGCCTCTGTTCCTGACCCGGTATTTGCGGAAAAACTCACCGGTGACGGTCTGGCAATTGAACTGGCCAGCGACACCGTGCTGGCTCCCTGTGACGGCGTGATTTCCCTGTTCTTTGACACAAAACACGCCTTTGCCATCACCACGGATGAGGGTATTCAGATTCTCGTCCATGTGGGGCTCGACAGCATCATTCTGAACGGTGAAGGCCTCACTGCCCTGAAACAATCCGGTGACCGGGTAACCGCCGGCACCCCTATCATCAAAGTTGATTTGGATGTTTTGGAAAAGCACTCCATCAACATGATTTCTCCTGTCCTTGTGGTCAATTACGACAAAGTATCGGATTTGAAGCCCTGCTGTCCCGGCTGTGAAGTATCTGCCGGCAGCGATGAGGTTCTGCAATACGCCATCGCCGTATAAGAAAAGCCGCCTTTCATGGCGGCTTATTTATTTGCCCATTACTGCTGCAGGTAGGCGTTTATCTCCTTCTGTACCTGACTTAACGCACTGCTCAGGGACATATTTTCCTGCACGATATGCAAGAGCTTATGGTCGGCCAGATTCATGGCTTCCTTGTAACGGGGGAACTTTGGCTCCGTCATAGAATCATCCATGACCTGACTCACGATTTTCAGATTCATTTCCTCACTGCCGGGCGTAGCGGCCATAAAGAGCTGCTGCGCTTGGGGAGATTCCACCACATCCCGGCGGACGGGCAGTCCCTGTGATTTCGTCAACATCAGTTCCTGAATAGCGGGGTCATAGCAAATGGTCTTTAACAGTTCCCACGACAGGCGCGGCTCACTGGTGCGGGCACTGATGGCCATAATCATAGTCTGCATAATAGAAGAATTATGGCCGGACGGCCCCGCTGGCAGTTTGATACAGTCCCATTCGAAGGAACTGTATTTTTTTATGCGCCAGGGATAGGGCTTATAGGTGCGGTACTCGGCAAAGGTGAAGGGACGGAAGGCCACCCGGCCCATGTCAAAGTCCTTGGCGGTAACTTCCTGCCCCTGACTGACCGCATGCAATTCGTCCATAAAATACAGGACTTCCTCCATGTTCTTGCTCATGAAGTTTGCATTGCGCCCATCCGCAGAAAAAATCTGCACGTCATTGGTGAGCGCCGCCTTGCGCCAGGTGTAGTCATAGACACCGAACTGGTCGAGTCGCCCATCCCCGTCAGTATCCTTTGTCACAGCCTTGCAAATCCGCAAAAAATCCTGCCATGTCCAGTCATTTCCTGGGATGGGAATGCCTTCTTTCGCCAGCAGGGTCTTGTTGACGAACATCAAAGTGGGCACAGCTCCCACCGGCAAAGCATAGCTGATGCCGTTCCAGCGGCCATATTCCAACGCCATGGGGTAATAAACGGACGGGTCAAATTCCGTGTCCTTATTCATTGACCGGTCAAGGGGCGCCAATGCACCGATGGAAGCGTAAAGGTCAAAATCCGCTCCGGGCACCACGAAGATATCCGGCTCCTCACCTTTGAGCAGGCGTTCCGCCAGCCATTCGGAGTAATCCTCCCTGCGGATGCCGCTGACATATTTAACCTTCACGCCGGGATGCTCGGCCTCAAAGCGCTTGATGGCTTCTTCCATCAGCGCATAGGAATCACCCTCCGGCACATTCCAGTTGCTGCCGGCAAATAGCCCCACCGTAAGAACCTTGGGACGGGTCAAATACCAGCCCAGAAAGCAGGTCAAGAGCATCAGGCAGGCAAAGTAAATGGCAAATCCGCGCTTCACGATACATCCACCTCAGCAGCTGCGAGCCCTGTCTGCACCGCCCAAATGGCCAGCTGCGTACGGTCCCTAAGCCCCAGTTTGGACAGGGTGCTGGACAGACCATTGCGCACCGTGCCTTCCGAAAGCCGCAGTTTTTCCGCAATCTCCTTGTTGGAGAGGCCATGCCCCACCAGATGCGCGATATTGCGCTCCGTGCGGCTGAGACCTTCACCAATGGGGCCGGTTTCCACGGCACTGCTGCCCTGGGCCATCTGATTGAAGAACTTCACGACCTTGGCCACAATCCCCGGGTTAATCATGGCCCCGCCGGAAACGACCGTACGAATGGCCCCGGTGAGCTCAGGCACGGACACACCCTTTAAGAGGTAGCCGCTGGCTCCATATTTCAAGGCGTTAAACACGTACTCATCATCATCAAAGGTGGTGAGGATGATGATTTTGACTGCCGGATAGAGCCGTTTGACCTCGCGGGTGGCCTCCACCCCATCCAGTTCCGGCATGCGCACATCCATCAGAATGACATCTGGCTGGCTATTTGTCAGCATATCCATCAAAATCTGACCGTTTTCTGCCACACCGGTTACTTCAATATCCTCATTCTGATCCAATACGATTTTCAGGCTTTCCCGGATGAGTTCCTGATCATCGGCGATAATCACCTTTATCATCAAACATCTGCCTCCCCATTATTATCCATTACATTCTTCCCCATGGGTATGGTGGCTTCCAAAGTAAAGCCCTTGTCACTCCAATACCGCAGCCGCCCATGCAGAAGTTCCAGCCGTTCCTCCATATGGCGCAGGCCAAAGCCATGCTGCGGCTTGTCGCAGCCTTTACCATTGTCGGCAATCATGATATAGAACCGCCCCGGTTCCGTACCGCAGGTGACTGTAACCTTCGTTGCCATGCCATGGCGGCGGGCATTGGTTATGCCCTCCTGCACAATGCGGTAGATAACTTCTTCCTCATCTTCCCGCAGCTTCTCCGGCCAGCCCAGCTCCACCAGATGGATTTCCACACCGGATGAGGCCGAGAACTCGGCGATAACTTTCTTCACCGCCTGCTGCAGCGGCATTTTTTCCAAATCATCCGGGCGTAATTTCTTCACGGAGCGGCGGACGTCCACAATGCCATGGCGGGCCGTCTCCCGAATCTTTTCCAACTGCTTCTTGGCGGCGGTCGGCACCGCATCCACCAACACAATGCAGGCATCCAGCCCGGCCACAATGCCCGTCAGGGTGTGGCCCAGCGTATCATGAATCTCCCGGGCCAGACGGTTGCGCTCGCGTGTCTCAGCCGTGCGCTCCGCCTCCAAGGCATACGCCCGCAGCTGCACATTGGCTTCCTCCAGCTGCTTATTGAGACTGGCA
Organism: Selenomonas ruminantium AC2024; assembly: GCF_000687995.1. NCBI lineage: Bacteria > Bacillati > Bacillota > Negativicutes > Selenomonadales > Selenomonadaceae > Pseudoselenomonas > Pseudoselenomonas ruminantium. Next base: position 620,749 of record NZ_JIAC01000001.1, on the reverse strand, counting down.
ATGCGCTCCTTCTCGTGGTGCTTGCTCTGTACCAAGAGCACCAAATAGAGCACAAACAGTACGATATTGAACGACTGAAAGCCATTCTTTATGGCCAGCAGTACCGACTGCACCTCCGGCCGGTAATAGGCCGTGTACACATCAAAAGGTGCCACATGGCGTTGAAAGATGGCCATATTGTAGTTGGCCATGAAGTAAATTCCAAGCATTGCGCCCAGGAGCAGCCAGCTCTGATTCTCCCCATGGTAGCGGTGCATCAGGTCAGCCACCGCCAACAACACAATGCCGTCATAAGCCAAATTCAGGCTTTTCATCAAGAGCATGCAGATGCCGATTTCCGCTGCAAAAATCAAATGGAGCTGGCCTGAAGTCATGCCGCCGTGACGGTAGAGCTTGCCCAGCAGAATCAGCAGGGCATAGGCGCCCACCGACAGCAAAAAACCTTTCGAGGCCGGCAATGGCACAATGGGCAGCGTGGTCAAAAATGCATGGGCCGTCATACTGTTCACAATTTTTTCCTGCGTCAGGCTCATAAACCCGGCCATCAGTAAAACAACCAGCCCATTGTAAAGTCCCAGCAAACCATAGAGCCATTCGAGCCGCCGTTCCTCCCATGTATATTCCCCGGCCATTAATCCCATCCTCTCATTTCGGTTCCCAGATTATCCCGGGTAAGCAGCATTGTGGGCAGGCGCATGAGCTTAGGCACCTTTTCTCCTGCCAACAGCTTGTAGGCCTGTTCCGCCGCATGACGACCCAAAGCGCGCGGCGACTGCCCAGCCGTCGCCATCATATGGCCTTGATAAATCATTTCCTTGGTTTCCGGCACACCGTCCACGCCATAGACCATCACCTTGTCCAGACGGCCCACGTTTTGCAGGGCGGCCATGGCGCCCATAGCCGCGGGGTCATTCAACGCCATCACCACATCGATTTCCGGATGGCGTTTCAGCATTTCCTGCATGGCAGGCATGGCCAGCTCCAGCTGTCCCCGGCACTCCGCCTGCGCCACCACCTTGAAATTGGGATTGCCTGCCAGCCTGTCCAAAAAGCCCTGAATTCTGTCCACAGAAGAACGGGCTTCCGAATGTTTCAGCAGGGCAATATTGCCCCCGCTGGCATGTTCCAGCAAATGCTCGGCACATTGCTGGCCTGCCAGATAATTATCCGACACCACCGTAGCGGCTACATAATTCTCATCTTCCACGTTGGTATCCACGGCAATCACCAGCACATTAGCCTCTTTGGCCAGCTGCAGCGCTGGCGCAATGCGCTGCCAGTCCACAGGGTTGATGAAGATGACATCCACCCCACTGTTGATAAGATCCCGCACCGCTTCTTCCTGCCGTTCCACCGACAGCGCAGGGTCCCGGGAAATAAGCACATCTCCCCGCCGCTCCACTTCCATGCGGATTTCCTCATCCACGATTTCATAGAAGGGATTGTTAAGGGTCATATAGACCGCCCCAAACTTACGCCGATGTTCCGTCTGCCGCAAAGAAAAATCCGTCTGCATTACCTGCCACATGATAAGCCCTGTCAAAAACATCAGCAAGGCCCCCATCACGCTCCAAAAGAACCGCTCGCCCCGTTCCATACCTGCAAACTCCGCCTTTCTCAGTCAATCTAAGTCAAATTATACCGCCAATACTTAGTTTTTGCCATATTATTCCCAGTCTCCGAAAAAAAAATCAACAATAAGACAAATGTCCCCGCACATTCGCGCGGAAATATGATATAATAAAGATTAACACTCATAATGAATATGGAATGTATAGCAAGTTAAAGGCAATGTGTATCTGTAGGAGGAATGAACAGCATGGACATTAAGTACGACGTAGCAATCACGGCCATCGGCAACCTGGCCAAGACCTTTCTCACCAATAACAACAGCGCAATCCTGTTAGATGAAGGCATCCGCCCGAACCTTTCGGATATGGTGCTGGAACACACCCCCGGCAAACTGGAAGAAGACATCAAGAAGGGCGACAAACTCTTGATGGGCGGCATCAAGTTCACCATCGAAAAAGTCGGTGACGCCGTTAATGACAACCTCCGCGAAGAAGGTCATTGCACGCTGGTGTTCAACGCTGAAGGCTCCATGCCCGGCCAGATTATCGTCAAGGGTCCGTCCCTGCCCGTGCTGACTGTCGGCGCACATATTACCTTTACCAAGAAATAAGAAACTGCCCATACAGGAGGGGCGACAAAATGTATCCACACTTTGTCGCCCCTCCTTTTTTGCTGCCTATGGCAGGATTATGACATGTCAAAGGCGAAAGTAACTTTATTATATTGTTTGCTTTGTGTCGCTTTTATTGTTGAATAATTGCGACACATATATTATGGAGGCGAGGACATGAGGATTTATTCATGGGCCAGGCGGCTGTGCGCCCTGCTGCTCATCCTTTGCACCATACTGCTGCCCGCCCGCGCCTCGGCCATTGAGGAACTGAAGGTAGGCTATGTGCCGGGGACGGGCTTTGTCGAGGAAGACCGCCCGGGGCATCTGCGGGGCAACGGCTATGAATATATGGAATTTCTTTCCGGCTTTCTGGGGGCAAAGTTCACCTATATCCCCTGCGTAAACTGGTGGGAGGCAGGCGCCAAGTTAAACAGCGGTGAGATTGACCTGCTGCCCGCCATGCCCGGCGACTACAAGAGCCTGCCCTTTGCCCGGCGCACCGACCATGTTATCGCCCGCTTCCCCATGGAATTGGTGGTGCAGGAAGATTTCACCGGCGGCCATCTGCGACTGGGAACACTGGATTACAATTATCCCACCCCCAACCTTGCCCGCATAGCCAAAGAACATGGCTTCAGCTACGAGCTGATAACCTTCCATGAGCCTGCGGCCATGAAAAATGCCTTTACCAGCCACGCCATTGACGGCTATGTCCAGCCCCTGCTGCACCCCGGGAAAGCCGAACGGGTACTGGCACTCTTTGACCGGGTGAGTTACCGCCTGCTGGTTCGCCAGGACAGAAGCGAACTCTTTGCCCGGGTCAATGCCGCTCAGGACAATATGCTCCTAAACCAGCCCAATATCCGCAACCGGCTCAACGATAAATACGAGCGCTCCAAGGGCTTCCCCCTCGTGCTGTCCCCTGCGGAACAGGCTTACCTGCAGGATAAGAAAGTCCTCAAAGTTGCCGTACTGATGAACAGCAAGCCCTACTTCTATCAGGATGCTGACGGAACATGGACGGGGGCCACGAAAGCCCTGCTTGACCAGCTGGCAGCGGATTTGGGCATTCAGATTAAACTGGTAGAGGAAAAATCCCTGACAGAAATCCACCGCCTGTTATTGCGAGGCACGGTGGATATGGTCGCGGATGTGCCCTGCGATTTCAGCTGGCTGGATGAGCTGGGCCTTATCCCGACCCAGCCTTATCTCGATATCGGCTTTGTGCCCATCACCAAGCACGGCGCCGTTCTGCCGGAATCGCCCAAAGTTGCCGCCGTGGACGGACTGTTTGAAACCGTCACCTTCGTCAAGGCCAGCTATCCCGAGGAGCAGATTCTCTACTGCAAGAGTTTAGAGGAATGCTGTCAGGGCGTCAGCAACGGTCTGGCAGATATCACCTACATTCCCCGGGCTACTGTTCCCTCCCTGTTGGAATCGTCCTCGGCCTACAATCTGTCGGCCGATACGGAGCAGGTCTTTGCCAGCACCATCAGCCTCGGTGTTGCCCAGAATGCCGACCGCCGGCTTTGGCAGATTCTCAACAAGGAAATCAATCATCTGCCGCCCGGACTGCTGACTACGACCCTGAATCAGGGAACCCATGAACACATCCGGCACTTCAGCCCCCAGTATCTCCTGTACCATTATCCCCAACAGGCTGCCCTGCTGATTTTCCTCATCATGGGCATCATCATGGGTATTATCTACTACCGTTCCCGCAACCACCGTCAGCAGCTGGCGGCCATGGAGCAGCTGGCCTGCAGGGATAATTTCAGTCAGCTCCCCAATATGCTCTATCTGGAGCAGCACCTTGAAGAATTGATGACAAAAATCCCCACAGGCCCTGCACCCCCCGCCTGTTATCTGGCACTCTTTGCCATAACGCCCCAAGACGCCTCTGCCAGCCGCCATCTTTTGGCCCCGCCCCTGCAGGAAGCGGCCCGGCTCTTAGCGGCTAAGGAATGGGTGCGCTCCGTTGTGGCCGGGACAGTCAGCGGCGAGCTTATCTGCCTCTGTACCGCCCAAAACAACAGGCAGATGCTGAACTTTGCTGCCGAATTCATTACGGACCTGAACGCCCTGCAGGAGAATTACGCATGGCAGGCAGGCTGCTGCCCCATGACCGACAAAAATCTCTCCCAGGCCGAAGCAATAGCTGCCCAGGCCTGTCAGGAAGCCAGAGAAAAAGGAGCCCCTGCCCGTTTTGGGGATAAACCATTGGAATACTGAGGAGGAAAAACCATGAGTAAATTACCCGTTATTTTAGTCGTTGATGATGATGAAATGAATATCGCCATGGCCAAAAGCATCTTGGAAATGAAGGTGCGGGCCGAAATTCTGACCACCACCAGCGGCTCTGACTGCCTGAACATCCTGCAAAAGCGGCAGGGGGCCATTGACTTAATCCTGCTCGACATCGCCATGCCCGGCATGGATGGTCTGCAGACGCTCTCGGTCATTCGGAAAAATCCCGACTACGCCGATATGAAGGTTATCTTCCTCACCGCTGCCGCCGACAGAGAAACCATCGTCAAGGCCAGCCAGCTCAAAATCGCAGACTATGTAAAAAAACCCTTTATCCCCGCCGACCTCATCACCCGGGTGGAAAAGCAGATTTTCCCGCCCATCAAAAATCCGGAGGTCAACGATATCTTTAAGGCATTGGATAACCTGGGACTCTAAGGAGTAAATTATGGGCGGTCATAACGAGCAAGATTATAGCCAGCGGGGCGGTCTTTTGGACGGTATCATCATCCCCCTGAGCCGCCGCCTGCGCAAAATTGCATACCTCAAGGCCATTCGGGAATCCTTCTGCCTGATGATGCCGGTCATTATCCTGCTGACGCTCATCCATATGACCGGCTATCTGCTCTGCAATCCCAACGGCCCCCTGCTGGGCGAAGACTGGCTGGGGCTGGGCAGTATCCTGACCGGCGGACTCCATGACCAGGCCTACCGTGAATCCGCCTTCTTTGCCTTGGGGAACCAAATCAAAGAGTATCTAGAAGTCACCAATATCCTGAACTCCCTGCTCTTTGCCATGGTACTGACCGTAAAACTGGCAGACCTTTGGCAGGGGAATAAATACCTTGCCCTTATCTGCACCGTATCGGCCTATCTCTTTTTAATCACCGCCTTTCCGGGCAGTTCCCATGAACTCGCCCTGTACTTTGCCGTGCGTGGCTTTTTTCTGGCGCTACTCATCGCGACCTTCAGCACGCTCATGTTCAGCCGCCTCTCCCAGCTGAAATTCTGGCAGCTGTCGGTAGTACCCGGACTGCCCCATGAAATGGCCGTATCCCTGAAACTTCTGCTGCCTCTGAGCTTCACTCTGCTGGCCTCTTTGTTCACTGCTTTTGGCTGGATATCCATCGAAAGCGCCCTGCTGTCCCTGCCCACCCTGCTGGCCAATGCTATCCATGAAAACATCGCCCAAAGCCCCGCTCTGGCCATCGGCTACGAACTCATCCGCCGCCTGCTCTGGTGGCTAGGCCTCAACGGCAACAGCCTCACCTGTTTCTGGAGCGAAGCCTTCTATGTACCGGCCCAAACGGCCAACGAGCTTACTGGCGGCAAATTCATCTTTACCGCTGAATTCTTTGACGCCACCTCCATCTCCCTCTTAGGGCTGGCGATTTCCGTCTGGGTCTTTGCCTCCCGCAGAAAACTGCGGCGGCTGTCAGCCTACTGTTTTCCCCTCATGCTGCTCTCCATCAACGAGCCCTTCCTCTTTGCCCTGCCCATCGTCCTCAATCCCATGTTCCTCGTGCCATATCTATTGGCGCCCATGCTCAATGTATTGGTGGGCTGGCTGGCCATTCACTGGGGCATTGTCCCCCTGTTCCGCTATACGGTGGAATCCACCGCCCCCGTGCTGCTGCAGGGCTGGCTGGCCACCGGTGATGTGATGGGGGCCGTGCTGCAGCTCGTATGGCTGAGCCTTGATATCGTGGTCTACACCCCCTTTGTCATCATTTTCAACCTGCTGACGCAGGAAGAAGACCGGCGGGAGGAGGCGCACCCCCATGAAGCTTAGCAGTCATAATATGCTGAAACGCCGCTTTGTGGCCTTTGCCCTGCTGCAGGCCTTCCTGCTGTGTCTGGCCATCTTCCTCTCCATCAACTACTTTGGTTCGGCCATCTGGGAGCGCCGGGACGCAGTTGGCCTGATTCTTGCCAGCCCCAAAGATGCACCGGGCTGGCCAAGAGAAATGGCACAGGGGCTGCAAAAGGCCTGCAACGAGCGGAGTTTTAACCTCTATATCGAAGACAATGTGAACAGCGACGACAACAGCCTGGCCCGGGTAACTGAAAACCTCGTCAACAAAGGGGTCAAAAAAATCTTTCTGGCCAACCCCGGCTACCAGCACAATCTGGAAGCCATTGCCCGCCGCTATCCGCAGGTGGAATTCTACGCCAACTCCGTAGGCGAGACCATTTCCGACCGCATGTTCAACTACTCCATGCGCTACTACGAGGTGCGCTATCTGGCGGGAATGCTCGCAGGACTCCACAGCCAGACAGGTATTGTGGGTTATCTGGCCCCCTTCCCTGCGCTGGAAACCCGCCAGGATGTCAACGCCTTTGCCTTAGGCGTGCTGAAGGTGCGCCCGGAGGCCCGGATTCTCGTTCAATGGACGGGACAGTGGATTTCCCCCGAAAAGGAAAATAAGGCTCTCTATATCCTGAAACACGAAGGGGCCGATGTGATTACCTATTTTGCCGCCTCCCAGCATCCGGCGCAGGAAGCTGCCGCCTTGGGGCTCGACTACATCGACTTCCACAGTGCAGGGCTAAAAACACCCCTGCACTGCCTCGCCTCTATCGAAACGGACTGGCAGCAGGTCTATGGCAAGCTGCTCCACATCAACGGCCATAAAACTGCCAACAAGGTCTACTGGCAGGGCATACTGGATGATGTGATTACCCTGCGGCTGGCCCCGAATCTCAGCCCCCGTGAAGAAGCGCTGGTACTGCGGGCCCGGCAGGAACTTTTGCAGGGCTATCCCGTATTCTCCGGCAACATCGTGGACAGGGACGGCCATGTGCGCTGTCAGGAGGGCGAAGTCATCGCCAACAACAGCCTGCGTGAAAAAATGGACTGGCTGGTGAAGGGAGTGGAAATCATTGAAACAAGATAAACGCATACTCACATTCACCCTGCACCTGCTGGGACGTTTTATGATTTTCTTCGCCATCCTGCTACTGATAGGCTTTGCCCTGCAGAGCAAGATGAACGACTCCCTGAACCGGGAAGTGGAGAAATTCAGCACCCATCAGGGGGAACTGCTCGCCTTCGTCTACCATAATCTGCTGCAGACGGAAATCGCCGAGCTGAGCAAAACCGCCACCCTGATTGCCGCCGAAAAAATCACCCCGGCCAACGGCGTCCAGTCCATCAGTGACAAGGGACAGCTGGGCGGTCTGTTGGACATCCACGGGCAGAGTATCTGGGGCGTAGCCCTGCCTGCCGAGGCCAGACTGCAATGTGCCCGCACTCTGCAGGGGGAACCCAGCTGGCGCTACTACAAAGATGTAGGGCTGGTGGTCATGGTGCCGGTCTATCAGGGAAACACCGTCCGCTATGTACTCTGCAAACTCCACACAAACTCATCCCTCCGGGATAAATCCTCCCCCTTCCAGTTTGCGGACAAAAAGGACGATGAAAACATCCTGCTCTACGATACCCGCACCCAGCAGGTGGTAGTGCCCTTTGAAAACTACACGGACAGCCCCTTCTACGATGCAGACAAGGACATCCCCCTGGGACTTGACCAACTGCTGGCCAAATTGGACAGTGCCCAGGAAGCCGCCATCTTTGACCCGAAAATCAACGCAGATTATGTACTCTACGCCTCTCCGATTCCTGATACGAATTTCATCGCCATCGGTTATCGGGAATGGCGCTCGGTCGTTACCGGCATCACCAATATCCATCTGATTGTGCTCTGGGTATTCGGCCTTTTGGTCGTGCTGTTCTGCGTCTTTATCCTCTACGCCTTCACCAATCAGGTGGCCGCCGAGGAAAGCACTGCCCTGCGGGAAGCCCGGGACGAAGCCCTGCGGGCCAATCAGGCCAAGAGCGATTTTCTCGCCAACATGAGCCACGAAATCCGCACGCCCCTCAACGCCATCTTGGGCATGAACGAGATGATTATGCGGGAGGCCAGCGGCAAGCTCAAAAAATACGCCTTCAATGTCAAAAGTGCCGGAGAAACTCTGCTCTCCATCATCAACGACATTTTGGACTTTTCAAAAATCGAATCCGGCAAGATGGAGATTGTGCCGGTAAGCTACAGTCTTAGCTCTGTACTCAACGACGTCTACAACATGGTGCACTACAAAGCCGGGCAAAAGGGGCTGGCGTTCCATATGAACGTTGACCCGGACATCCCCGACGCCCTGATTGGCGACGAAGTGCGCCTGCGGCAGGTGGTCGTGAATATCCTCAACAACGCCGTCAAATACACCCACAAAGGCTCCGTGACCTTTACCGTCAAATCACAGGGGACGGCAGAAAACGATACGCTGGAACTGGAATTCATCACGCAGGACACGGGCATTGGCATCCGCGAGGAGGACAAGGAAAAACTCTTCGCCAAATTCCAGCGGCTGGACATCGAGAAAAACCGCAATATCGAAGGCACCGGACTGGGGCTGGCCATCACCGTGAAACTGACGGAAATGATGCAGGGCAGTATCAGCGTGGACAGCATTTACGGCGAAGGCAGCACCTTCACCATTCGCATTCCTCAGCAAGTCGAAAAATATGACCCCATCGGGGATTTCAACACCCGCATTGAAGCGGCCCTGCGGGAAGAAGAAAACTATCAGGAAAGCTTCACCGCCCCGCAGGCCCATATTCTGGTGGTTGACGACAACGACATGAACCTCACCGTCGTAGAAAGCCTGCTGGAGAAAACCCGCGTCCATATCCATACAGCCACTTCCGGCAAGGAATGTCTGCAGCTGATTGCCCAAAACCACTACGACATCGTGTTCCTGGACCATATGATGCCGGAAATGGACGGCATCGAAACCCTGCAGCGCGCTAAAACCATGACCGACTTTCCCTGCCAACATACGCCCTTTATCGCCCTGACCGCCAATGCCGTGGCAGGAGTAAAGGAAATGTTCCTCGCCAAAGGCTTTAACGACTACCTAGCAAAACCCGTGGATGGCAAAACCTTGGAGCACATGGTACAAAAATACCTGCCCCCCGAAAAAATCGAGGCAGCAGGCGAAACTGCCTCCCCCACCCCCGCTGACCAGCAAATTGACCTGCCCACCGCCATGCAGTACTGCGGCAACGACGAGGAGATGCAGAAAAAATTCCTGAGCATGTTCGTCACCCGCCGCAAAGCTGTCACAAAACTGCTGGAAAAAGACCTGAGCGCCGACAACATTGCCGACTATACCACCCACGTCCACGCCCTCAAATCCACGGCTCTTTCCATCGGCGGCATCCAACTCTCCGAAGCCGCCAAAGCATTGGAAATGGCAGGCCACGCCTACTGTGACGGGCCGGAGGAAGAAAAGGCGGATAACCTGCAGTACATCAAGGAGCATCATGGCGAAGCCATGGAACTCTATGCTAAACTGGCAGACGAAGCACAATCGCGTTTTGGCATAAGCTGAAAAAGCAAAAGTCCGATAAAATCAGCATCGCAATGTTGATTTTATCGGACTTTTTTATCTTACCCGAAGGTCAATTCTCCTTTTTCCCCAACCGCACAGATATCGGTCTTCGTAGTCGAGGTAAAGGCCCCCTTGCGGTCAATATAGAAGCCGTTGGGGTTCGTCAGGAAATTCCAATACTCCTGCATCGCCGGTGCTACGGCGATGGTATGGCGGAAGGAATAAGGCAGAGTGCTGATATAGCGGGCCGATTTTGCGCCCAGCTGCACCACCAGTGTCTGACGCACGCTGTCCTTGCCGTTGCCGTCAATATAGAGATAGTTCCGTCCATCTTCCATATGGATTAGCACGGGCTCCAAATCCGTCAAATTAGCAGCTATTACCGTATCCTGTCCATTAAGCCGTACACGCACTGCCCCATCCATTTGCACTACTTCAATGACATCCCGCTTGCCATTGTCCTTTAGGGATGTCGTCAGTGGATAATAAGCCGAAAAGGGCTGGGCATAGGCCGCCGCTGTCTGCTGATAAGCTATGTTGAAAAGCTCCGGCTGTTCCCGGAACAGAATCGTAGCCATCAACAGACCTTCGGCATAGGAAGCAATCTCATAGGGATTGAAGTAGAAGGTAATCCCCCGCGGGTCTAATGTCCAGTTGAGCGTATCGCTTGAGGCTTCTTTTTGCAGTTTGGCCTCCAAGCCGTCAAAACTGCTATGGGGATAATCCTGCCGCAGCTGCTTGCAGATAGTCTTGACCAAGGCTTCCCTATCCTTCACCACCGCTGACAAAGGAATATTCGCACCGGTCAGCGGGTCGAGATTCACACCCTCCCAGGCATACATGCCGTGCACACCGCTGCTGCCCGTGTATTCCTGCTGCAAAAAACTAACCGCTACGGTATCCGCCCGCCGCATCTGTACATCAAATTCATACGACAGCGGATGATAGTACTTCAAATCATTTTGCCGGAACGCGATGGCCTCACCTTTCAGCTTCTCCTGCACCTGCTGAATTCGCCGCCATTCCCGTTGGTTGATTTTTTCAATGGCTTTTGCCAAAAGCGGATAATCGCGGCGAATTTCCGCATTCACCGCCAGCCCTGCCCACTTGGAAAGCAACAGTTCATGCTCCCCGCGGACATCACGGCCAGTCTCGCACTTTTGATGCATCTGCTTGGAAAAGCCACCCAAAGCACGAGGCGCGGCGCTGGCCACAACAGACAGGGACAGCAGCCCCACCAACAAGGCCAGCAGCAAGCTGAGACGAAATGTTTTCTTCACCAATCTCCCTCCATTCACCTTAACTTCAAGGAATCCACCCGCAGCAACAATTCCTGCAAATGCTCCCGGGTATGCTTCACGCGCAGTTCCGTAAGGGGATGTTCTTTCAGCGCGGTTGTCGTCAACAGACTTAAAAACCGGACGCTGGCCACAACTTTTATTTTGTCCTCCAAGGCACTGAGCACCGCCTTGTTCTGCGTGCCAAAGTAAAGCTCCATAATCCGCTGCCAGATGTAATCTGCAGTTTCCATACGGAGGCCCAAAAAGGCCATCGAATTATCCGGCTCGTCCTCGGTAAAGGATTTATAAGCCACATAAAGCCCCTGCAAGTCAAAGATGGGCTGACCTGTACACATGGTTTCCATATCAATCAGCATGGGATCCCCATCGCAGAGCAGCACATTTTTCATCTGAAAATCACCATGAACCACATGGTTATCATCCGGCAGGGCTGCCAACAATTTCCGCAGTCGTTCAAGAATTTCCGCTGGCAGATAGTCCTGTAACGCAGACAAAGATTCCAGCATATTGTCTCTGGCCATAGGCAGCACGCCGCGTTCCATTTCCGTAGCATGAACCTGCTTCAAACAGTCCACATAGAGCTGCATGAGCTCATCGAGCTGCGCTCTATCCGCTTCATATTCCTGCGCCCAATCATTGAAACTTCTGGCCTGCAGCAACTCAAACACCGAACCGTACTGATTGCCTACCCGCACAATATCATAGGCTATCGCCGTGGGAATCCCTTTGACAAAGGCCTGTTTGGCCCGTGAATGCTCCCTCTTAATCAGGGGAATGCTGGCTTCGCCCTCCCCATATACCTTGACAATCGTCTCCTCGTCCAGCCGGTAAACCTTGCCAAAAAAGCCCTCCGCAATAAGCTCGCTGCCTTCCAGACTAATTTCCCGATAAGCCTTCTGTACCTCCATAAACTCCGTAAAGCCCGTCATTTCCAGGATATTGTACACTTCCTTGGAAACCTCTATCATGGAAACCGGCTCATGTTTTTGAACTTTTTCCTCCTTGACCACCTGCATGATAACCCGCAGTCCTGCCGACGAAATAAACATCAGGTTCTTCGCATCAAAGATTACCACCTGATGCTCCTGTGCCGCCCGTTTTTTGGCAATATTACGCCCCACTTCAGCGGCATTGACCGAATCTATTTTTCCTTCCAAGGGAATGACCAATGTAAAATTATCCATGGGAAGCCCCCCTTAACGCCTGCTTTTTTGAGTAAATTCTATTTTTCCCCGAATAATTCCTGCCATTCCTTATAAATCAAAAAAGCAGGAAGTCTCAGCTCTGCTGTAAGACTTCCTGCTCTCCTTATCATCAATTACTGCATACTTACAATATGTCCGTCCTGAGCAATCGTCACCTTGCCTTGCTCCAGGCTGGCGGTCACATAAGCCACCCGGAAATCACTGCCCTGCCGCTCCACCTCGCAGAACTCCGTGTCCGGATGCGCAGCTACTACTGCTTCTTCGGCAATTTCCTCCGTAATGGCAGGTGTGCCCTGCAAAAAGAGCAAACCGCCCCAAACCATAATACCAGCTAACATTCCCAAATAACTTTTCATACAGAACCATCCTTTCTTATCCGTAACCCAAGGTTAGTATACAACTTTACACCTGTAATGTGGATAGTTTTACGGGAAGTATTCTGTATTCATCTTATGACTTATCCCCTCTTGTCCGTCTTATGTCTTCGTGGTAACATGAAGTCCTAAAGACTTGAATGACAAAGGAGCTTTCCACGTGCAATATCTCTACGTTTTTCTGGGTGGCGGCCTAGGCGCGGTCTGCCGTTATTTGGCCACCACAGCCATTAGTGTCCGATTCGGTATGACGAAACCGAACCAACCACCACACTGAACTTGGTCCAAAAATGTTTATACAAAAAGCCGTCCACTTGGTCTTGGACGGCTTTTCTCCCTCTACGACTGACTTTTGCCCGAGGGATTTACTGGTCGCTGTGCTATTTCACCAGCATGAGAAAAAGATAGTTGGCTACCAATCCTGCAATCAAAGAAAGCAGGAAGTCACGCAACATGGTTGAGAATCGCACTTTCAGCCCTCCCTTCCGCTGAGAGGTGCACAGCAAAAATTATTATAGCATTTTTTTTAGATATGTGCTACAATGAGCGTAGGTTGAGAAATGCATTAACAGCAGCGTTGCAAGTTGACTGCTTGCGACGCACGAAGTCCGCTTTTTGGACATTAAAAGCCACCCTTTTGGTCGAGGGTGGCTTTTTTCGTGCTTATTTTCCTATTGTGCCGCAGGCGCTGCCTGAGGTGGATTGTTGTTGTCTTCCATAGAGCTCTTGGAGGAGAGTTTGCTCTTTTGCTCCGTGATGAAGGCCTGCATGATGATGAAGACGCAGAGCAGTGCACCGACCACAATCTTGGTCCACCATGCCGACAGGGTCCCCTGGAAGCTGATAAAGGTCAAAATTACGCCCTGAATCAGGACACCGATAAGTGCACCGGGGATAAAACCTACACCACCGGTCAACAGCGTACCACCGATAACCGAAGATGCAATGGCATCCATTTCCATTCCCAGGCCATGCAGGTTATATCCCGTCAGCATAATCAGGCTGTAGGCAAGACCACCCATGGAAGCGCAGAAACCGGAAATAGCATAGACCATAACCTTCGTGCGGAATACCGGAAGGCCCATGAGCGCTGCCGAAGATTCACTGCCGCCGATGGCGAAAACAGCCCGGCCAAATTTCGTAAAGCCCAGCACCAGAGCTGCAATGGCAATCATAATGAGTGCCACAACTGCACCAATGGACACAAAGCCCACGCCCAAATCAATACGGTAGCTGGCCAGTGCCACCCAATCGGGATTGACAATCTGAATGGTGTCCTGCGAGATAACCGCCGTGAGGCCGCGGCAGAAGAACATACCTGCCAGCGTGATGATAAAGGGCTGCAAGTCAAATTTTGTAATGATATAGCCCTGCACCGCACCGAACACCGTGCCCATGACGAGCACCAGCAGCACCGCGAGGCTCAAAGGAATCCCCGTATTGGCGAGCAGCCATGCCAGCACCATGCAGACCAGCGCCAGCACCGCACCTACGGAAAGGTCAATGCCCGCGATAATCAGCGTAAAGGTGATGCCAATCGTAACGATAATCAGCGCCGCATTGTCAATAAAGAGGTTCAAAAAAACCTGCGGCCGCATAAAGCCCTTATAAATGGCCATGCCCGCTCCATAGAGAATCACAAAGAGCGCCAAGGTTACAAAGAAGGAGAAATACTTGGAAGCAATCATCTGATTGAGTTTGCTGGTCATAATTGCTTCACCGCCTTTCCGATTACTGCTTTGGTATCATTTTTCTGCTGGGAATGACGGGAAGCCTTCCACTTATCAAACATCTCCTGTGCCTTCTTGGACTGAATCAGGCAGATGATGATAACGGCAGCGGCCTTTACCACCGGCAGCTGGTCAGCCGAAACGCCCAAAGCGTACATGGTCGTGGTCAACGTCTGAATGGTGATGGCACCGATTACGGAACCGCCCACATAGAACTTACCGCCCGAGAGCAGTGTACCGCCCAAAGCGACTGCAAGAATCGCATCCATTTCCATATTGAGGCCCGCATTATTGGCATCAGCCGCCCGAATCAGGGAGCTTTCAATCAGGCCGGAAACGCCAGCGCAAAGACCGGAAAAAGCGTATACCAAAAAGATTACCATGGTAACATTGATGCCCGCGTATCTTGCCGCCGTCGGATTGATACCGACCGACTGCACAAAGAGGCCGATACTGGTTTTCTTCATCAGGATGGCCACCAGAATGACCATCGCCAGCGCAATAAAGATATTGGTGGGCAGAGGCATATTGGGCAGGAAGCCGGCAATATACTCGAAGGGTTTGTAGTAAACCGTGATAATCTGCCCTTCGGTCATGAGCTGGGCCACACCACGGCCAGCGGTCATCAGAATCAGCGTTGCCACAACGGCCTGAATCTTGAACTTGGCTACAAGCAAGCCGTTCCACATACCGCAAAGCACACCAACGCCAACAGCAGCCAGCATGGCAACACTCATGGGCATTTCGGCCACGCCGTCACCACGGCCGCCAATCAACGTGCAGACCACAGCGGCAGAGATTGCCACCACAGCACCAACGGAAATATCAATGCCGCTGGTCGCAATGACGAAGGTCATGCCCAAAGCCAGGATAATCAAGGAGCAGGAACGGTTCAGAATATCTACCAAGCGGCCATATAAATGACCGTCCTCGGTCATTTGAATGGTCAAAAATCCATCGACAAACAGGGTGTTGAATATGAGCAGTACCGTCAATGCCACTACGGGCAGGAAAAGGGAACTGCCACTAAATTTTTTCAGCATTTCCATCAGGCTGCACCTCCTGCAATGGCCTTCATCACGCCATCGGAACTAATGTCAGAACCGGTAAGCTCGGCCACCTTGCGGCGGTCGCGCATAACCACCAGCTTCGTGCAGGTACGCACCATCTCATCCATTTCCGAGGAAATGAACACCACCGCCATGCCCTTCTTCTTGGCCAGCGAAATAGCCATCTTCTGAATCTCGGTCTTGGTACCCACATCGATACCGCGGGTCGGCTCGTCCAGAATCAGCAGGTCGGGCTGGGTAGCCAGCCAGCGAGCGATAATGACCTTCTGCTGATTGCCACCGGAGAGGTTTTTCACGAGCTGTTCACGGCTCGATACCTTGATACGCAAGAGTTTAATGCAGTCATCGGCAATCTTGACCTGTTCCTCATAGGGAATGTGGCGCAGGATGCCGTCTTTGGCCTGCATGGCGAGGATGATGTTCTCCCGCACGGACAAATCACCGATAATACCAGATAGTTTGCGGTCTTCGGGGCAGAAACCGATTTTCTGTTCCATGGCATTCATGGGGTTCTTCAAATGCAGCTTCTTGCCATTAATGGACAACGAGCCCTTGTTGATTTCATTGATACCAAACAGGAGTTCTGCCGTTTCCGTACGGCCGGAGCCCAAGAGTCCGGCAAAGCCGATAACTTCGCCCTTGTGAATCTGTACATCCACTTCGTTGAGCTTGCCGACTGCGCCAATACCCTTAGCTTCCAGGAATACTTCGTCACTGGGCACACTCTTTTCAGCAAAGTTGTCCATATCCTTAACTTCGTTGAGGTCTTTACCAACCATCTTGGCGATGAGTTCAAGGCGCGGCAACTTGGCCGTTTCATAGGCGCCCACCAGTTCACCGTTGCGCAGTACCGTGATATGGTCGCAAATTTCATAAATCTGGTCGAGGAAATGAGAGATAAAAATAATACCTAAGCCTTGCTTCTGCAGCTGCCGCATAATCTTAAAGAGATGGGCAGTTTCTTCTTCGTTCAGGGAAGATGTCGGCTCGTCCAGAATCAAAATCTTGGCATCCACATCTACAGCCCGGGCAATGGCAATCATCTGCTGCAACGCCACGGAATAGTTGTCGAGTGTCTTGGTTACATCGATATGCACATCGAGTTTAGCCAGAAGTTCCGCCGCCCGCCGGTTGATGGTCTTCCAGTCAATCATGCCGAACTTGCGCGGTTCCCGGCCGATAAAGATATTTTCCGCTACGGTGAGGTTGGAGCAGAGATTGACTTCCTGATAAACGGTGGAAATACCGCAGTCCTGTGCATCCTTCGGGGTCTTGGGATTGATGGCTTTGCCGTTCAGGAACACAGTTCCTCCATCCCGGGGATATACGCCAGTCAGCACCTTTACCAAGGTGGATTTACCGGCACCATTTTCCCCCATCAGGGAGTGGATTTCGCCAGCATGCAGGGTAAAGTCCACATTGGACAGCGCCCGCACCCCGGGAAATTCCTTGGTGATATGCCGCATTTCCAGTAGTGCCTGTGCCATAGATGTCACTCCTTGTTGCGTGAATTAACGATAATAAAGCCGTGTCCGCACACATACGCTGTACGGGCACGGCTTGCATTAGTTTTTCATCTTAGTATTTGCGTTCCGGCAGGGTCTTAGCTGCTACATCAGCAGGGAATACACCTTCGTCAACGTAAACCAGTTTTTCAACTTTTTCACCGGCTAGAATCTTCTTAGCCGTTTCCATCAGGAGCTTGCCCTGAAGCGGGTTGCATTCTACGGTGCAGTTTGCTTTGCCGTCAATCATAGCCTGGAACATACCTTTTACGCCATCGATGGAGATGATGGTGATGTCCTTGCCGGGTTTGAGGCCAGCTTTTTCGATTGCCTGAATAGCACCGAGAGCCATATCGTCGTTATGAGCAAAGAGGATGTCGATTTTCGGACCATAGGATTTCAGGAAAGATTCCATAACTTCCTGGCCTTTCTGACGGGTGAATTCACCAGTCTGGGAAGCGAGGATGTTATACTTGCCTGCATTCGGAGATTTTGCCATAGCATCTTTGAAGCCTTCCTGACGGCGGATAGCAACGGAGGAACCAACAGTGCCTTCGAGAACAACTACGTTGTACTGGCTGCCACCATCACGCGGGGTCTTCTTTTCTTTAGCCATGTATTCGTCAATCCATTTGAAAACGTTGTTGCCTTCTTTTACGGAGTCAGTACCGATTTTAGCAACATAGAGGCTATCATCAGCCAGCTTCACATCGCGGTCAACAACAACGACCGGGATTTTGGCATCTTTAGCTTCTTTGAGAACCGTATCCCAACCCGTTTCTACGATAGGAACGAAGGCGATAATGTCAACGCCCTGAGCGATAAAGGAACGAATAGCTTTAATCTGATTTTCCTGTTTCTGCTGAGCATCCGAGAACTGGAGGTTGATACCAGCTTCTTCAGCTGCTTTCTTAATGGATTCCGTGTTGGCCGTTCTCCATTCGGATTCCGCTCCGATCTGGGAGAAGCCCATGGTAATCTTCTTGTCACCGCCACCGGACTTGCCGTTGTCCTTGGCCTGTTCACCACCGCCGCAGCCGGCAGCAACAATCATCATAACGCTTGCTAGTAATAATGCTATGAGCTTTTTCATCTCATCGTCTCCTTTGCTACATCATGATTCCGTTTGTGATTTCCGCGCCAATCTTCTGCTCCTCCCCCCTTGTGACGCTTTCAGCGCAGTTCGCTTGGTAATGTTGCATCTGTTCTCGTGCACACTTTAAGTTGCACACAATATAGTCTTTTGGCAAAAGTCAGACTATTAATGGTAGATAACAACATTTCCGTGCTCAATCACAACCATCTCTGTCTTATACGATACTCTTTCGCACAGCATTTGTCAATAGATTTTTATTCTTTATTTTTGTTCGAACACAAATCTTTATTACTTTTCTTTAGTGTAAAGAAAAGTAACCAAAAGAAAACTGCGGACTGAAATCCCATCACGGGATTTACGTCCGCTGGCGCTCATCCTTGAGCGCCAAGAGCCACCACTAATTCGATGCAAAAGAAAAACCGTCCCCTTGGAGGGGGCGGCGAAGCCGCGGGAGTCCAGTAGACTCCCCGGTGGTGGCAGCCGTTAGGCTGACGGATGAGGTGTTCTTTTACTCAGGTATTCTTCGCAATTACGGCGCCAACGATTGCACCGATAGCAGCCGCAGCAATTTTTTCGTTGCGGTTTACCTTTTCATCATGCTTGCGCTGCTCTTCCAGTTCTTTTTCCCGGCGCTCAAGCGCATCCTCGCGCTCTCTGGCTTCACGATAGCGCTCATACGCAGTCTTCTTGCGGTGTTCCCGTTCCCAATCTTCACGGCGTTCTTTTTCGTACTGCTCCCGCTCGTGCTTTTCCTTCTCGTATTTAAGCTGACGGACTTTTTCTTCATGGCGGGCCTGTTCCTCGCGACGTTCCTGCTCAATCTTGTCCCGCTTCTCCATATGACGGCGATGTTCCTTGCCAACATCCTCCCTATATTCACGCTCACTCCAGGAGGATTCATAACTTGCCGCATAAGCCGGGGCGGCCAACGTACTCCCCAGAACGCTAAATGTCATTAAGCCAGCCATCACGCCGCCTACTAACTTTTGCCACCTCAAACTTTTCATCACTATCGCTCCCATCCTGTCCAAAATTCTTCTCTAATTGAATAAAGGTTGACTATGCTTATAGTATACACAGTCAACCTTTGAATGTCTTTAGAAAGCGATTAAAGTTTGATTAAAAATCCGCATGCACCTGTTATCGCTTTATCCTCTTGCCGTTATGGAAAATGACTTCACACGATACTTTTTGTTATTGCGAATATATCGATCATCACTGCGACAGAAAAAAGAACATGGCACATAGCCATACTTCTCATCCCTGCGCAGGAAAAGATGTGCATATGACTCATCCAGCAATTTATGGAAACCAATCAAATGATAAAAATGCTCCGGCAAAAAATAAAAAGACAGTTCTATGACCTCGTCCTTATAAACTGCCGTAATATGATAATCCTTATCCAACAGTTCACTATAATCTTTAGCTGCTTCGTACAATAAATCCATATCTTCCCCCACAAACACAAAGGGCAACGCCTTAACGGCGCTGCCCCCTGCAATGTGTTTTTCTCTTTAGAAGAAACATTCTCCCTATCCGTGACATGGCTCAACACTAACCTGCCGAAACCTCGCTGACTACATCCACGGCGATGAACCTCAAGCTCAAACGGTTAGAAACGGATTGGCTACCGCCTCTGTACATATAAAGTATATCATGAGCGGGCCTTAAATACAAGAATTTCCCGCTCAAAACAGCCCCAATGTTTTCAGCACAAATACCCAGCAGAATATGGTAAAGCACGACAGCCCCGTAGTATACACCACGCAGTTCCCTGCCAAATCCGCGTCACTTCCCATCTGCTGTGCCATGGCGAAGCTGGCCACGGCGCAGGGGGAGGCAAAGATAGCCAAAAGTGTCACGAGTTCAATATCCCGAAAGCCCAGATAAATTGCTAGACTCAGTGCCACTGCCGGCACGATAACGAGCCTTGCCGTCACGCAACTGATGAGCTGTGGCAGATGATTATGGAAGCTCCCACCCTTGAAGGATGCGCCCAAGATAATCAGCGCCACTGGTGTTGTGGCCGCCGCCACCTGCCCAATGCCTTTGAGCACCGGCTTGGGCACGGGGAAGTCAATAAGCCGCAGGATAACAGCCACAATCGCCCCCATAATCATGGGATTTTTGAGGATGCCCAGCAGAATCGGCCACAGGGCAAAACGCCCCCCGCGGAAGGTTTCCAGCACGAATACCGCCAGCACGTTATAGATGGGTACAATCACCGCAATCATCATGGACGGAATGGCCAGTGCCGAATCGCCGAAGATATTGCCGACAATCGGAATGCCGAACAGCACGAAATTGCTGCGGAAGATGGCCTGAATCATGGCTCCCCGATGGCGATTGTCCTTGTCAAAAAAGCAAGTCAGCATGCCAGCCAGCAGGCATACCAGCAAAACGCCCGCGCCGCCGAACAGCATCAGGTAAGGCCGCACCGTATGGGCCAAATCCGTGGTGTAGATGTTATAAAACATCATGCAGAAGAAAAACAAGGTAAAGACCATACGGTTGGTATGTGCCAGTTCCGAATCCGTCATAAGCTTCAGCTTTTTAATGACCAGTCCCATAAAGAGCAGGGTAAAGAGCGGCACTACGGCCCCTACCGCTACCCAAAAATTATTCATCATATCCATTGACTTACCACCGATTTCCTTTCTGCCAAAAATCCGGCGTCAGCATAACCAGCAGGGTAAACATTTCCAAACGGCCAAGCAGCATAGAAATGCACAGAATGCTTTTGCTGAACACCGATAAGCCTGCATATGTGCAAGTTGCCCCGGCAATACCGAAAGCAGGGCCGATATTGCCCATGGTGCTGACGCTGAGACCCAGGGCATCAAAGACTTCAATACCATCTAAGGTCAACAGCAAAGCCCAAAAAGCGATAAAGAAGATGTATAAGAAAAAGAACTGTCCTACCCGCCGCAGGGTTTCCTCACTGACCCGGCTGCCGTTCAGACGCACTTCCACCACCCGGCGAGGCGAAAGTTTTTGATGCACCACAGCCCAGGCATTTTTCAGGAGTACCAGCACCCGCACCACCTTTATACCGCTGGCGGTGGAACCGGCACAGCCCCCGCACATCATCAAAAGCAAAATGATACCCTTGGAAAATGGCGGCCACTGCTCAAAGTCCGCCGACACAAAGCCCGTAGTAGACAGCGAGCCCACCTGAAAGGCCGCATAGCGCAGAGCATCCCCCAAGGCGAGCGGCATCGTCGCCGCAAGGTTCAGAAACACCAGCAAAATGGCCAGCCCCTGAATCCATAAATAGGCCTTGAACTCCGAATTACGCTTGATAACCCCGGGGCCCTTCTGCCAGATACGATAATAGAGGCCGAAGTTGCCTCCCGCCAATATCATAAAGAAGGTCATCCACCACTCAAAAGCCGGACTGTCAAAGTGCATGGCACTATCGTCGTAAGTCGAAAAGCCGCCGGCTCCAATGGTACTCATGGCATGCGTCAGTGCCTCATAGGGTGTCAGCCCGCAGAGCATATAAACCGACGCCGCCAAAAAGGTAAACATCAGATACATGCGGAAGAGTACCTTGGTCATATCCTTCAGCCGGGGCAGTACGCGTTCTTCTGTCGGCCCCGTGGTTTCCGCGTTGTACATATAAACAGAACTCTGCCCGGTCTGGGGCAGCAGCGCGATAAATATCACGATAATGCCCAACCCGCCAAACCAATGAGTCATCATACGCCAGAAAAGAATGCTGGCAGGCAGCCCCGACAGACTGTTAAACACTGTAGCCCCAGTGCCGGAAAAGCCGGAAATGCTTTCAAACACCGCATCCAACGCATTGAGGTAGCCGCCACAGACATAGGGAAGCATGCCCAAGCCGGTTGCCAAAGCCCAGCCAAAGCCCGTAATAGCAATGCCCTCGCGCATGGATAAATCCGTTTCCCTTTTGCGGCCATTGGCTTGCAGAACCAAACCGACCGAAGCACTAAGCCCCAGCGCCACCGCAAAGCCGGAAACACTGCTCTCAAGATTCCACAAAGCCATGGCAAAGGGGATAAACATGGTGATGGTTTCCGCCATGACCAGACGGCCCAGCACATAGTAAATAATGCGTATATCCATCCCTTACCACCTCTTTTGGAAACTGCGCCGGCCCATGTCCAACAGCACCAGGAAGGAAAATATTTCCACCCGACCCATGACCATCAGCAGACTGCAAAAGATTTTGGCCCAATCCGGCAGAATATGCAGATTCTCCAGCCCAAACAGTGCACTGGATGCACCGGTACTGGTCAGGCACCCGGCCGCCAGCCCCAAAGCCTGTATAATGCTGATGCCCGACAGGGAAAGAATCATGGCAAAGACGAAAAACGCCGTCATGTAGAGATAGAAAAAGGCCAAAATTCGTCCCACGATTTTATCCGGCACCGGCAGCTTATCCACCTTGATGGAAAGAACCATGCGAGGATGCAAAGTACGGCGCATCTCCGCCCAAGCCAGGCGAAAGAGCACCAATAGACGCATGATTTTAAGGCCTCCAGTTGCCGAACCGATACAGCCGCCCACGAACACCAGCAGGAAGAGCACATAGCGGTCAAAGGAGGGCCAGAGCCAAAAAGGTGCCGCCACAAAGCCATTGGTGGAAATAAAAGACATGGTTTGGAAAAAGCCATAGCGCAGGCTTTCCACCCAATCATAGGTTCCCGTAACATAAAGATGCCCTGCCAGTACCGCCCCCGTTATCAAAACCACCCGCAGGAAATTGCGGATTTCCGTATCCTTTAAGAGCCACAAGATACTCTTGATTTTCCAGGCCTTCCAGACGAGCAGCAGACTTAAACTGGACATGAGCATAACCGCCATGGCCGCCAGTTCCAGAGCAGGATTATTGTAATAAATGAAGGCATACACGGAAGAACCGCCGCTGGAGGATATGGTCACCATGGCCCGCAGCAGCGACTCAAAGGGATTCAGCCCGGCCAGATAGAAAACCCCCGCCGCCGCCACCGTCAAAACGGCATAGACCGTCGTACCCTGCCGGGCCGACTGGGCCATTTTATTCCAGACGGGACTGAAAAAGATGGACTGGCGGGCCGACAAAGTCAGACCAAAACAACCGCTGACCTGCGGCAGTACCGTAACCATCACCACCACAAAGGTCAGCCCTCCAAGCCAGCTCATGACGCTGTGCCAAAGTATCAGCCCCGCGGAAGCTCCATGCGGTCATAGGGCAGACAGGAAAGCCCTGTGGTCGTCAGCGAGGACATGGCCTCGAAAAAGGCCGATGGAAAACTAGGAAATATCCCGGAAATGGCATAAGGCATCAAACCGATAATGCACATCAAAAACCAGACAAAGGACATGAAGTACACGCCCTCCCGAATGGTAAGCTGCCGTCCCCGGTGCTCACTGGAACCCATTTTTATCATCACGCGCCCCAGTCCATAAGCAAAGGCCGCCGGCAGCACAAAAAGCCACGCTTCTGTATCGCCCCAGATAAGCGTGACCAAAAAGGGCACGATAAGTGCCCCTGCCATAAGTATTGACATCTGCCCCATCAGGAGCCAGAAGAGTTCCAAGCCGTTTTCCTTTTCCATGCGCATACTCTTGCGACCTTAGGCACAAGCGCCTATTCCTTTCCCTTGAAATACTTGATAACCTGCTGTGAAAACCGGGTCTGGATAAAGAGGATGGTTCTGTCTCCAGGCTGCAAAACCGTATGACCATTCGGGATGCTGGCTTCGCCGTTCCGCACATAAGCACAGACCAGACATTCCCGCGGAAGGTTTACCTCCATCAGCTTCTTGCCGGCCACCGGCGCACCTTCCTGCACGATAACTTCCACGGCTTCCGCCTTGGCCCCTTCGAGCAGGGAGACAGATACCACCCCGCCGCGGCGGGCAAAGGCCAGTACCTCACTGGCCGACAGCAAACGCGCCGACAAAACGATATTGACGCCGACTTTCTCCATCAGTTCCACATACTCATTGCGGGACACACGCACGACCGTCTTGGTCTTATTGCCGGACAGATGACGGGCCAGCAATGCCAGCATGAGATTCAACTTGTCATCCTCCGTCAGGCACACCACCACATCAGCGTGGGCCACATCCTCTTCCACGAGCAGGTCAATATCCGTGCCATCCCCGCAGATGGCAATGCCGTTGGTGAGCATTCCCGCCATGAGCTGGCAGCGTTCCCTGTCCTGGTCGATGACCTTCACATGGACGCCCTGTTCATCCAGCTGTTGGGCCAGCGCACGGCCGGCACGGCCGGCACCGATAATCAGCACCCTGTGCAGCTTGCGGGCATCCCGCTGCACAAATTTCTGGCTGAACTTCTCGATTTCCTCGGGTATCCCGATAAAATAGGCATTGTCATGGGGCTGGAAGCAATCATCACCATGAGGGATAATCATGCGATGGTCGCGGAAAATCATCCCGGCCAGCACCCCTTTGGGCAACTGAATATCCTTCAGCGGAATCCCTGCTAAAGAGGATTTGCGCTGGATTTTCGTTTCAAAGAGCCGGATTTTCCCGTGCGCAAAGTCTTCCACGTCCAATGCTGCCGGGGTCATGAGAATCCGGTTGATTTCGTTAGCAGTGATAAGCTCGGGATTGAGCATCACATCAATATCAAAGTTTTTCTTGAGATAATCCTTGGCCTCCGACATGAACTTCATATCGCGGATGCGGGCAATGGTATGCTTGATGCCATGTTTCTTGGCCAGTACACAGGCCACCATGTTCACTTCGTCACTGGCCGTCACCGCAATGAGAATATCCGCATCCCGCACATCCGGGTCGTCCATGGTAATGGGGCTGGCGCCATTGGCCGCAATCGTCAGCACATCCAGCGTATTCTTGGCCGCCTCCAGCTGGCTTTCGTCCTTGTCGATAACCACCACATCAAATTGTTCCTTGGACAAAAGCTCGGCAATGCTGTACCCCAGCTTCCCGGCCCCCACAACAATAATACGCAAATTATACCCTCCCCGCTGACCGTTAATCTTTCATACATTTTTCAGTTTATTATAACGCCATTCTTCAACCTTTGTCGATAGACAAAATTCATCCATAAAAAACCCGCTATGCTTATAACAAAAATAAATATTGCTAAGTTTGCCTTATATAAACATTTATATGACCAGATTATAAAAAAACCGTCAAAAATCGCTAAAATCCGCCAAAAACAGGCGAGATTTTTATGTAAAGTTCCTTCACTGGGAATAATTCCATGTGAATTAGGACTTTTGGGCAATATCGGTAACTTTTACTACTTCACAAGGAGAGTTTCATAGTGTATACTGTATATCGAGTTGTTAAGGATTTACTCTATTCCTTTGCTTCGCTAACAACAAGGAAGCATAAGTTACCGTCCCTGATAATCCCCAATAGGTAGCTTATGCGGTGTTTTATTTGTTGGAGGTGTTTCCCCATGATAGTCGATAACGTCCGCGTTATTATCGAGAACGGAACATTTTCAGCGGAAGATGCGCAGTATTATATCAATCGCATTAAAAAGACCTCGAAATTTTCCCTGAAGAAGGTTATTTTTAATCGATCTGATGCGTATTTAGATATTCGTTATTCGTTTGAGTCAATCCCCTTCGACCGAATTAGACGAATTCCTCTGAAAAAAGAGTCCTTCGAAAATCGCGCAGTAAACAACTGACGTGCGGCTTCCCCAGCCGTTTTCTGACAGGAATAAGCCCCTGAAACCATCGGTTTCAGGGGCTTATTCCTTTTTATATGCTCAACAGTTGAATTTGAAACCGTCCAGCTGCCAGATTTTTCCGCTTAGGGACTTAAGTATGCCATTGGATTCCACGGTGAGTTCCGGCTGAATGTTTTTCTCCGGGAACACCAGGAGGCTGGCGGCTTCTTCGCCATGCTGGAAGAAGGCTTCCACCGCGGTTTTGTCCACGAAAATCTGCAGCGAGAGGTTTTCATCGGCAAACAGGCGGAAGCGGCGCAC
Organism: Selenomonas ruminantium AC2024; assembly: GCF_000687995.1. NCBI lineage: Bacteria > Bacillati > Bacillota > Negativicutes > Selenomonadales > Selenomonadaceae > Pseudoselenomonas > Pseudoselenomonas ruminantium. The sequence goes on along the minus strand of NZ_JIAC01000001.1, from coordinate 594,695 downwards.
ACCCCGGCCGCCATTGCGCATTTCATTGCGGTCAATGGACATAACCTGCGCCTTGAGGTCATAGATAAAGCGCAGTTTCTCCGCACCAAAGGCAATGGTGATGACGATTTCCTTGCTTTCGCCCAGTTCCATATCCAGAAGAATTTCCGAACCGTCAAAGAGCGTGCGGCTGATTGCTGTCGTATTCTCAACTTCCAGTTCCACTGCCGTCTCCGCAATGCGCAAATCCTTCATTTCCCGCGCCGGACGGGAGTAAATATGGCCCTGACGCAGACGCAGCTCACGCGGCATGGTCAGGCTGTACTGCCAGCCCATTTCCGCCGTGGGATATTCGTTATCCTTGTCAGGCATCCCCATCCAGCCAATCAGAATCTGGCGCCCTTCATGCGTCAGCACCTGCGGTGCGTAAAAGTCAAACCCCTTGTCCAATTCCTGGAACTTGGTGTGCTGCATCATATCCATGCTGTCCAGAGATAAATGCCCTGCGATATAACCGGCCTGATAGAGGTTCTGCCGGTCAAAGGCTCGTTCATCCAATCCCTGCGGACAGAAAATCAGCACATCATAACTGCCAAACTGCACGAGGTTGGGACATTCCCACATATAGCCGAACTCCCCTAAGCGGGTCTGTACCTCACCCAGATTCTTCCAACCCTCCGCAGTTTCTTCGTAAACCAGCACCGTACCTGTTTCGTCCGCTTCCCGTTGAGCACCAATCACAAAGTACCGCTTGCCCCGCCGCGTAAAGAGATAGGGGTCACGGAAATGGCCGGTAATGCCCTCCGGATGGTCCGGCACAATAATGTCTTCCTTCTTAATCTGACCGCCCTTCAAGCTGCCAAAACGCTGCGCAGGAATCCGCACGCCATCTTCCTTGCGGTTGCAGGTATAAAGCACCCGCAGCTGTCCGTCTTCCACGGTGCCGCAGCCGGAGTAACAGCCATCCTTATCGTGGACATCATCCGGCCACAGGGCCAGTTCCGGTGTGCTGTAATGTATGAAATCCCTGGTTGCCGTATGCGCCCAGCACTTGTTCTTATGCTCACAGCCCAGCGGGTTCCACTGATAAAAGACATGGAACTTGCCATCGCAAAAAGCCAGTCCATTTGGGTCGTTAATCAGACCAAAGGGCATTTCCAAATGGAAACGGTTATGCCAGCGGTGTTCCATCGGGAAACCAGCTTTTAACTTTTCATCTATTTCCTGCTTATTGAATTTTTCCATATGAGTCACCTTCCTTATTACAAAAGGCTGCCACCCGAAAGCGACAGCCTCAACTCTTTATTCTTCCGGCTTAAATAACGTAAAGGTCAGCGCAAAGGCAACCCCAAAGCCGATGAGATTTACAATCACATATTCCAGCAGATGGTCAAGATACAAGAGCGTACCCGGCAGAACCGTGATACCCATGCCCGTACCTGCCAGATGCAGGAAGCTGGCCACGCCGCCAGCGCAGGCACCGCCAACGAGTGCATAGAGGAACGGCTTCATGAAGCGCAGGTTGATACCGAAGATAGCCGGTTCCGTAATGCCCAGGAATGCAGGCACAGCAGAGGAAATGTAGAGCGCGCGTTTCTTCGGGTCCTGCGTCTTCATGGCAACAGCCACAGCCGCACCGCCCTGCGCTACGATAGCACCGGTGATGATAGCATTGAAGGGGTCAACGCCCGTAGTAGCCAGGAGCTGTACTTCCAGAGCGTTAAACACATGATGCACACCAAATACTACGATAACCTGCTGCAGGCCACCGACGATGAAACCGCCGATACCCATAGGCATCTGCAGGAATGCGGAAACCGCACCGAAAATCGTCGTTTCCAGAGAATGCATGATGGGGCCGATGATGAGGATACCCAGAATCATGGAGATGAACAGGGTAACAAACGGCGTAACAATCAGGTCGATAATATCGGGGACTACCGTCTTGAGGGCTTTCTGCAGTTTCGCAGCAAAGATACCGAGAACAAGTGCCGGCAGAACAGAACCCTGATAGCCAACGATACCAATGGTCATACCGAAGATTTCCATCGGAATGGGCTTCACATCGCCACCGGCAACCGCCCAAGCGTTTGGCAGCTGCGGGCCAACGAGCATGAGGCCGAGCACCAGACCGATAACCGGCGTGCCGCCGAAGCGTTTCATCGTGGACCAGCAAACGAGTGCCGGCAGGAAGATGAAGGCCGTATCCGTGAGGATCTGGCTCAGGAGCAGTACATTATCGCTGAACTGTACGCCGAGACTCTGTGCTGCACCGCGCAGCCCCATGAACAAACCGGTTGCCACCAGTACGGGGATGATGGGTACGAATACGTCACCCAGCGTACGGGAAATCTTCTGCAGCGGCGTCATCTGTGCATAAGCCTCTTCCTTATTGCTGACACCGGAGAAATTCGTGCCCTTGACGAATTCTGCAAAGACTTTGTCCACAAAGCCCGTGCCCAGGATAATCTGATACTGCGCAGCTGCAAAGAACTGGCCCTTTACGCCATCGATGTTTTCAATCGCTTTCTCATCGATTTTGGACTTGTCGTTAATGATGAGGCGCAGGCGCGTAGCGCAGTGTTCTGCATTGCGCACGTTGTCCATGCCGCCTACATATTTTTCAATGAGCTTGGCCACGCGGGCTTCCTGCGGAAGGTCCGCGTATTCGTCGTCAGCCGTCACCGTTTCAGCCTTGGCTTCAGCTTCAGCAGAAACGATTTCCTTATCGCCCAGAGCAATGGTGATTTTGTCAAATTCAGTGGAATTGGTTACAACGAACGGTGTAGTGATGTCATAACCTGCCGCCTTGATGGCCTCGCCGTCAAATTCCAGCAGCAGCTGGCCTTTTTTCACCGTTGCGCCCTGCTCCACATGTGCCGTGAAGTGCTCGCCATTCAGTTTCACGGTATCCAGACCAACATGAATCAGCAGGTCTTCACCGTTCACACCATGAATGCCGATAGCGTGCTTCGTTTCGAAAAGCACCGTAATTTCACCGTCAACGGGAGCGTAAACCTTCCCGTCCGGGTTCTTTACCGCTGCACCAAAGCCCATGGCCCCGCTGGCAAAAGCCGGGTCATTCACCTGGGACAGTTCCACCAGTTCGCCTTTCAGCGGGCTGTCCAAACGAATTTCCTTCATAGGAAATGCCTCCTTCTAAATATTCGCGTCTTCAAAATATAATTCCTGCAAGGGTAAAATATGAAACCAATTTCATATTTACAGTTTACAAGTTCCATATCGCTTTGTCAAGATTGAACTTGCAAAAATCCGTCAAAATCGGTCAAGAGTCTCTCTTTCATCTCAACAATAAGATACTATGTACAGCCGAAGCGGGGGCAAAAGGCACGACTACGCTAAGCCGCTGTTCCTTTTGCCCCCGCTCCGGCCCTGTTAGTTTTCTTTCATTTTCAAGAACCTCGCAAAACCTCTGCTTAACCTCGCAAATCAAAAATAGTGTCAAACGCCGTAAAAATAAAGGCTTTGCAGGGATCTATCCTATTTCCTTTAATGTCAACCTCGCAAAATCGTCCTATAACCTCGCAAAATCACCACTATCCTAAAAGGACTTTATTCCACTACTGCCGGACCAGCTTCATAGGTACGATTTGGGTCATATTTATTGCCCTTGGACTTAATCAGCTTTCTCTTCATTAAATTATTCAGTCGTGTTCTTACTGTATTGTCTGACTTTCCAACATAAGCAGCTAATTGCGCACGACTAGCGTTCCCACGATTTAATATATATGCCAATATAGCCTGTTCCATATAGTCAAGCTGTCTCCAGACCGAAATACCTACATTGTTCAGTGCATACAATTCTCGACGCATCCTGCGCATTACAATATTATTCTTCAAGACTAATTTCAATGTTTCACCATTTTCGCTGTACACTGGCTCATCCAAAAAGAACTCTGCCATATCACTGTATATACGGTTCACGCCTTCATTAAGCTCCCTTACCCAACCAAATTCCGTCATAACACGAGAAATCCGCGGATTTCTGGAATACCGAGTTTCCTTGATATTCTCTAGCGTCACAATATTAGGCAAACGGCCAGGGCTTTCCACTTCTAAACGGTCGTCATACATACTTACTTTAATAAAATTGCCACTCATAGCATATTCACGGTGAGTTACTGCATTTACAATTCCCTCCAGCCATGCAAAATCAGGGTACTCTGGCACAACACGAAATTTTCCTTCCCTAACATCCAACATAGTAAATTCTCTTAACTGCGTGGCAATGAACTCCCTTGCTGCATCAATTATCCGTAGCAGCGGAAGCTCTATGCTCTTGTCTCGAATGATATTTATTCTTGTTCCTGTTTTAGCCGAGTCTCCTTCATAACGCAAAAAGCGCACACGGCAATTAGGATAGAACTTAGCTATATTCCTGGCAAAAAGCAATACTGCTGCATTTGTCAGATAGTCTCTATCGTCCACTTTCTTGATAAAACCTCTTGCATTCAGCACTTGCCAATCTGTAGACTCATCTGCATCTAACCTATGACGATATTCCCTAAGCAGCTCCTCATCCAAATCCTCTAAAGTCGCATCCCTATTGATTTCGTCCTCAAAATGACGCGTGCTTTTAGCATATTCGAGATTTATCAAATCTTCGCCACGAAGTTCCTTTGTCTTATCTCCTATACGCAAATACGTACGGTCATCACTTGTACGGATAATTTGATCTATACTCTTTTGTACATGAAGCAATAATAATCTGTCCTGCTGCCCCTCTTCATTTTCTATTTCTAAAAATTCTTCATCGCATTGAGGCATAGGCTTACAACAATCTTTACGTGCAGCTATCAATCCATTCACACGCTCTTCACCTACAGAATTTATTCCCTCTAACCTGCGGCTCTTATCACTAATTCCTATAACAATCGTACCACCATCTGCATTTGCAAAAGCCGATATTAAGGGAGCTAAATCAGCAGGCTTGATTTTTGCAGATTTCCTATCAAAATATTTATTCTCATTTTCATTTTGCATATACTCCAAATTAAGGAAAGGATTAATATGTGATTGGATTGCCAATTTTTTCCCTCTATTCATCAACTCTTATGTGCGAATAATATACACTGCTCTAAAAATACGCTCAACTTAATCATTATAATCTATTAACATATATTTGTCGATATCATAATAACCATTCATTGCTTAACCATTTTCCATACTCTATTTTTGCCAAAAATACTTCTTTTCCGGTTTTGGTTCTTGGTCTTCATTAAAAACTCTTAACCAATTATTCCCAGCATAGGACTCAATAGACTCAATAATCTTTTTTACCTTCTGTTTATCAAAATCTGACTGTGGATAATATATCATAGATTGCCCAAATCCATAGCCATCATACCTGGATACTGGTATGCTCCAAATCCCCTTATCACGCTCATTTCTCGGTAACAAAACACAATCATCAGCCTTAGCTAACGCATTATAAGGATAGTAATAATCATCAATCATTACTTCTTGTATTGTTCTATAAAAAGTAGAATTTTTATACCATCCAACCACTGCGGGATGATGAGTATCTAACGTAGCACACCATATCACAAGAACATCATCTACATACTCAGCCTCCTTATCAGCCATATTTCCTGTAATATTTTCTAAATGTATAGTATTAGTTACTCCATGATTATGCTTAGGTTCCACAAACCCAAAGCATACTTCCTCTCCATCAGCATCTTTCGTAGGATAGAAATTTGTCACCTCTCCACCTGTACCATTTTCGTCAATATAACTGCCACCTCTAGAAGGTTGGTCATAGAAAGTAACCCCTTTGTAATACTTCATGGAAGTAATCTTACAAAAAATAACATTCATTTTACATACCTTCTTATAGTTTAATTTTGCCATTTGATTTCGTAATCAATCATAAATTGCAGGTCTTCCACACTTATTACAAAATTTTGCACTTTCAGGAAGTCTATATCCACAGTTTTGACAGTATTTATATCCTGCTAATACACCAGCTGCCTCTGGATTAAAATGATTGTTACATTTTAATTTATCTTTTTCTTTATGTCCTACGTTATGATACCCCTTCTTTAATTCTCTATAATCAATTTTATACTTGTTTGCCAGGCTATCCAATTCCCCATCCAACTGGTCTGAATTAGGATATTCCCATTCTGTGTCTCGAAATCTCTCATCATGTGCCCATAATCCATTAGCATGTAAAAGCTCATGATAAATCACATATTTAATTGCCTCCCGGCTTACATCCGGCGAAGATAACAGCTTATTAATACGTATTCTATAAGTATCCGAGCTTAATTTATGACATATCCCTAACCAGCTTTTAACGACTCGTTCGCTCCAACTAATTGCTATCACATTTGCCGTTTTTAATGAAGGATACGCACTATAAATCTCATTGGATAATTCTTCAATATCATAATAGTCATCTACTAAATGATATTCTTTCCTTTCATCCTCATTATATATTTCTGCTTTTTTATATGCTGATAATATATTTTCGACTGCACGTCTGTAAGAAACAAATTGTGGATACAAGGATTGTATTCTTGATGATGATTCATACTTTTCTTGTAGCCAATATATCGCTCTTCCACTTAAATCATATACACAATCAGGATACTTTTCTAAAACCATCTGCGCCATAAAATGCGGATCAGCAATATCTGTTTCTGCCAATTCATAGTACGACGGCAACTCTCTTTTCTCTTGTGCATAAATAAGTAAATTATCTACATCTTCACTAGAGGGCTGAGTACATTCTGCAAAATAATTGTCTTTAATAAATTCAGCAGAACGATTCTCATCCAAAAGAACATCAAGATACTTCTGCATATCTTGATATGCTTCCAACTGATCATTTAATACTATTACAGCAGACTTATTTGGAATCGCATACCAACCAACAGGCCATCGTGGAAGATCTTCAATTACTTCCCAATTAGTTTTAATATTTTTGCTTATATTCCGATATATTTCAACAAATTCATCCAGTGGAATGATAGTATTCTCATCATCAGTATTTTCATCATCTTCTAATTCAATATTTTCATCATAATTTTCATCTTCAACAATATCATTTATTTCATTATATCCTTTATCATCCGCTATAATATCATGTACATCCACATCTTTGAATACATCCAAGTCTTTCGGTTTGAACCAAAAATGTAACATTTCCCATTTATCGTGAAAATCGACAATGTAAGCTTCTTTCGTTCCTCCTGCATAAGGGCCTCTTAATGCTCGGCCAATCATTTGCATAAAAAGTGAATCACTATTTGTTTCTCTAGTCATAAAAGCAGTTTGTATATCTGGTACATCAGCTCCTTCCGTTAAAATTTGAACATTAATTAACACGTCAAATGCATTTTCACGAAAAGCTTGAATAACATCATGGTTATCAGTTTTTCCCGAAACTACATAATCACAGGCAATTCCTGCTGTAGAAAAAATATCATATAGTTCTTCCGCATGATTCTTATTGATTGCAAAGATTATAGTTTTCCCATATTTTTTACGATTATCCAAATAATGATTTACTATACATTTATTCCTAGCTACATTACAAGCTATTCTATCAAAAACAGCTTCAGGCAATTCACCGAATTGCTCGAAAAACTTGATATTTTTTTCATCAATATTATATACTTTATCACCATGAATCTCTGTATTGACTGGTATATAACGTGGTGTAGCTAAATATTCGTATTGTATTAAGTGTTGTAAGGAAACCTCGTAAATAAACCCCTTTCCATATTTCTCCCGATTTTCCTCTACATTAAACATCTTCATAAGCACCTGATTATCTTGTAAGCGTTTTGGCGTAGCAGTTAGCCCCAGCAATATCATGGCAGGATTAATATGACGAATTTTCTCTAGCACATTCTGATATGACTGCATTGGAGCATGGTGAGCCTCATCAATGACAACAACTACTTTTCTAGCTCCTGGCGTCCCCAGCATCCTCCGAATGAATCGCATACCGTTTCTGGTAGCTACGGACATTATAGAACAAACATTTATATCATAGCCTGATGATTGCGACATTCCAGCATGTTGACCAGATATTGGCAGGATCTTTATTTTCTTTATTCCATGTTCTGAAAGTATTGGAGCTACACGGCAAAATTCCTTCAATGCCTGTCCCACCAATTCCTGCCGATGTGCAAACCAGATAACACGATACCCTGCAGGGATAACACTTTCCATAAGCCATGTAATTGTCGTAAATGTTTTCCCACTTCCTGTTGGCATTATGAGTAAACCACTTTGTTCTTTCGTACAGTTACCTGACAAATCATAATACGCATTTAGCGCATTTACAGCCTCCTGTTGATGAGGCATCATCAGCTTTCTTCCATCTGACTTTGACTTAGTTGTATTGATTGTATAGTCCCATTTTCCCGCATAACTCATATACGCCGCCCACTTTCTAATAGAATCTCATATTCGAATACTTCGACATTGATAAAAATTTTTCCTCTATCATTGCTTATATGCAATAGCTTCTGGCGAGGCGGTTAGTGGTTGTTCTAAGCGCAGCGTTTGACAGTTGGCGTAAAGAAAATAATTTTTGCCCACATACAAAAAAACTCAAAGCACTTTTGTCTGAACGCAGTGAGTTTAAGTGCTTTGAGTTTTATAAAAGGCAAAAATGATTTTTAGCCAGATGTCTTAGCGCAGCGTGAACAACCACCATCCACCCCGCCAGTCTCGAACTAAACAATCTTCTACTGTACAAGTAAATCCCGGAACTTGGTATATTCCTTCTGGAAGAACAACTGCACGCTATCGACCGGGCCGTTACGATGTTTCGCCACGATGATTTCGGTGATGTTCTTGTTCTCCGTATCCTTATCGTAGTAATCTTCGCGATAGAGGAACATAACAATATCCGCATCCTGCTCCAACGACCCGGATTCACGCAAGTCGGAAAGCATCGGCTTTTTAATCTGTCGGCTTTCCACAGAACGGGAGAGCTGGGAGAGCGCGATAACCGGCACATCGAGTTCACGCGCCAGGGCTTTGAGCGAGCGGGAAATCTCGGAGATTTCCTGCTGGCGGTTGTCGCTGTTCTTGCTGGCCCGCCCCTGCATCAGCTGCAGATAGTCGATGATGATGAGGTCAAGGCCATGCTCCGCCTTGAGGCGCCGCGCCTTAGAGCGCAATTCCATAACCGTGATGCCTGCCGTATCATCAATATAGATAGGCGCCCGGCTCATACGGTCGGCCACGCCGACGAGCTTATTCCATTCCACCTCGTCGAGCTGGCCGGTGCGGAGTCTTGACGCATCGATGCCGCCTTCGGAGCAGAGCATACGCTGCATGAGCTGCTCCTTGCTCATTTCGAGCGAGAAAAACGCCACATTACCGCCATGCAGACCAACATAGCTCGCAATATTCAGCGTGAAGGCCGTCTTACCCATGGAAGGACGAGCCGCCACTAAGATGAGGTCCGACTTCTGCAGCCCCGCCGTCAACTTGTCCAAATCCTTAAACCCGGAACTCAGGCCCGTAAGCCCGCCCTTGGATTCATAGAGCACATTGATGCGCTCAAAGGTGCGCATGACGATATTCTTCATGGACTCAAAAGCCCCGCCCCCCTGGCGGCTGGCCACGGCGAGAATCTTCTTCTCCGCCTCGTCCATGATGTTTTCGACTTCATCGCTGTCCTCATAAGCCTTGCCCGCAATTTCCGTGGCCACGTTGATAAGGTTTCTGAGCTCTGCCTTTTCCTTGACGATTTTAGCGTGGTAGCTGACATTGGCCGCCGTGGCCACGATATTGGCCAGCTGGGTGATAAAGCCAAGGCCGCCCACCTTGTCGAGCATATCGGTTTTCCGCAGTTCCTCCGTCAAGGTTACCAAATCCACCGCTTCATCATTATTCTGCAGACGCACCATGGCCTCGTAGATAATGCGGTGGGTTTCCCGGTAAAAGTCATCCGGGCGCAGGATTTCCTGCACCTCAATGATGGCTTCTTTCTTTATGAGCATGGCCCCCAAAACCGCCTGTTCGGCTTCAATGTTCTGGGGTGGTACACGTTCTGGCAATGCCATTTTCTTACTCCTCTTCCTTCTCCATTTCCGGCGCAAAGATATACTTAAAGGCTTCTTCCGCAGTATCCACAGGATGAATGTCCAGTCCCAAATGCTCCTGCGGAATATCCTTGCTGTTTTCCTTGGGGATTACCAGGGTTTTAATTCCCGCCTGTTTGGCCCCATAAGCCTTTTCAAAGACGCCGCCAACCGGGCGCACCCGGCCTGCCAAAGAAATTTCGCCGGTTACCGCCACATCCTGACGGATTTTGCGGCCGGTTACGGCACTGGTGATAACCGCCAGTATTGCCGTACCTGCGCTGGGGCCGTCAATATTGCCGCCACCAATCACATTGATATGCACATCATAATCATGCAAATCCTTGCCGGTGAGCTGACGCATCACCGAAGCTGCATTGAACACGGAATCCTTGGCCATGGAACCGGCGGTTTCATTGAAGCGCACCGTGCCCTTGCCCTTTTCCTTGGCCGGAAAAGCCACTGCTTCAATCTCGATGGCCGAGCCTAAGAAGCCTGCTACCCCCAGGCCGAAGATATGGCCCTGGAGGGCATTATCCGAAGCCTTCTTGGTGACGTATGGTGTCAAACGGCTGACCTGAGTCACCTCGTAGATGTCCGCCTTGGTGATTTCTACCTGCGGGCCATTTTCCGTGCCCAAATCCTCCACCTTGAACTCGTCCCCAACGCCGCGGCGTTCCAAGGCCAGACTGTAAGCGTCAGCCAGGATGTTGATGGCCTTGCGGCCCTCGATGGTGTACTCGCTGATTAAGGCCGTCACTTCATCACTGACCGTAACCTTGAGCTTTTCTGCCGCATTGCGCACAATCTGCTGAATGTGCTTCGGCGTCAGCGGTTCGAAGTAGATTTCCGCACAGCGGGAGCGCAGCGCCGGATTGATATGGCCTGCATCCCGGGTGGTGGCGCCAATCAGCACAAAATCTGCCGGTGCCCCTTCCTCAAAGAGCTTCTTGATATAGGGCGGCACCTTCTTATCTGTGGGGTCATAGTAAGCCGACTCGAAATAGGCCCGCTTGTCTTCAAGCACCTTTAGCAGTTTGTTCTGCAGCATTTCATCCATTTCACCGATTTCATCGATAAACAAGATGCCGCCGTGGGCGTCTGTAACAAGGCCCGGCTTCGGTTCGGGAATGCCGCTGTCCGCCAGCGTCTTCTGCGCGCCTTGATAGATGGGGTCATGAACGGAACCCAACAAAGGATTCGTAATATCCCGCGGGTCCCAACGCAAGGTTGTGCCGTCCGTCTCCACAAAGGGCGCTTCCTCGCCGAAAGGTGATACGGCCTTTTTCTTAGCCGCTTCCAGCACCAATCGTGCTGCTGTAGTCTTGCCCACGCCGGGAGGGCCGTAAAGCAGCAGATGCTGGGGATAAGGGGAGCTGAGTTTAGCCATCAGCGACTTAACCGCCCGCTCCTGACCGACAATTTCCGAGAAATCCTGCGGGCGCAGAAGTTCCATAATGGACTGGGTCAGCTTAATCGTTTCCAGCTTTTCCAGTTTCTCCCGCTTTTCCTTGTCCTGCGGACTTTCATTGCCGCCTTTTTCGTCCTTTATGACCTGTTGGCGGATATCGTTCACATAATCGGCGTGATCTTTTTCGAGTTTTTCATTGACCTTCTTCTCAATGCTGTCTTCCACATTGCGGCGGGCCACAATGTCCGCCACCCGCTCGGACAGGGCATCCATAATGGCGGGCACCTGTTCTGGCTTGGGCGCAGGATTAATCAGCGGGTCTTCCCCTAAGATGCGCTGCAGGGCCAGTACCCGTTCACAGGGGTCTGCGGAGCGCATGAGGTCCAGTGCCTTCATCTTCCCGGCCTGAATCACCAGTTTTTCCGTGCCCATAACGTCTACCAAAATGGCGTAAAGGGCCTCAATCTGCCGGTCCAGCGGGGTAGCACTGCGTGAAGCAGGAGCAGGCAATGCCTGCTCCTGTTTTTTCGTAAATAGATTGCGAATATAATCCAGAAATTTCATATCAACCTGCCACTACATTGACCTTGATGGTGCTGGTAATCGAAGGATGCACCTTGATGACGGCTTCGTATTCACCAACGCCCGTTACATCACCCTTGATGGTGATTTTCCGGCGGTCAATATCAATCTTTTCCTTTTTCAAAGCATCGGCTACATCCTTGCCCGTAACAGAGCCGAACAGCTTGCCGTTTTCGCCGATTTTCACCGGGATGGTCACAGAAACCTTTTCGAGCTGGGCTGCCATCAGTTTTGCTTCATCCGTAGCCATGGCTTCCTTGCGGGCCTTGGAACCGGCCTGTGCCTTGGCCACATTCATATTCTCAGCATTGGCGAGCACGGCTGCCTTGCGGGGCAGGAGGAAGTTGCGGCCGTAGCCTTCCGATACTTCCACGATTTCGCCTTTCTTGCCTAATTTTTTAACGTCCTGCTGCAGAATCACTTTCATCTTTATCATTCTCCTCGATATATTTTTCGCTTATCTCAACAACCTTGGCCTTGATTACCTCAATGTCGCCGTCCTTCACCTGCGCTCCGGCCACATTCTGATGGCCGCCGCCGCCGAAGGCTTCCATGATGACCTGCACGTTGAGTTCACCAGTGGAGCGGGCACTGAGGCCGACGGTGTCCTCCGTCAACTGGAAGATGAGGATGCTCATGCGCACATTTTCAATGCGCAGCAAGCTGTCCGCCGCCTGCGCTGCGATAACCTGAATGTTGGGGATACGCTCGGAAATGGTGGACACAATGAGCCCGCCGGGGAAGAGTTCCGCCCGCGCCTTGGTCTTAGCCAAAGCCACCGTAGTATCAAAATCGGAGCGGAAGAGATGGCGCACCATGACCGGGTCAGCCCCACTGCGCCGCAGGAAGGCCGCCGCATCAAAGGTTCGCACGCCAGTCTGTACCGCAAAATTCTTGGTATCCACCACAATGCCGGAATAAAGGGCGGTGGCATCCATTCGTCCCAGCCGGATATCCTCGCCAAAGTACATCAGAAGCTCCGTTATCAGCTCACTCGTGGAGCTGGCTCCTGGCTCGATGTAAACCAGCAGCGGGCTCTTGATGAAGTTCTCGCTGCGGCGATGATGGTCGATAACCACCACCTGATGAACCCGCTCCAGCAAAGTGGGGTCAGCCACCAGATGGGGAATATGGGTATCCACCACGATGAGCACCGGGTTAAGAGCGGTGCTGCCCTTAATATCCTCGGCGTGAACGAAAACGCCTGCGTATTCCTCTTTATCTTTAAGCAAATCATGGAATTTGTCAATACCATCGTTCATATCCGACAGCACGATATGATAAGGCTTTTCCAGCTGGCGGGCCATCTTGGCCACGCCCATAGCTGCGCCGAAGCAGTCAAAGTCCTCATTATGGTGCCCCATAATGTAGATTTCGTCGGCGCCTTCCATGATTTCCCGAATGGCATGAGCCACCACCCGCGCCTTGACACGGGTATGCTTCTCCACGGCCTTAGCCCGGCCGCCAAAGAACTGGGTCTTGCCGTTCATCTGCACGGCCACCTGGTCGCCGCCGCGGCCCAAAGCCAAATCCAAACCGGCCTGCGCCTGTGCCCCAAGCTCGGCCATGGTCTGATTTTCCGCCACAGCTACACCCATGGACAGGGTTACCGGCAAACGGTTGGTACTCTGCAGCTGACGCGCCTTATCCAGCACATCGAACTTCTCGTTCATGGCCTGATCCAGCCCCTCACGGGTCAGAATCACCACATACAAGTCCTCGCTGACACGGCGCATAAAGCCGCCGAGATTCTTCATCCATTTATCAATGGTCTGATTGACGGCCAAAAGCAGCGATGTGCGCTCAGCTTCCGTCTGCCCCTGCATGACCTCGTCATAGTTATCAATCTGAATGTAAACCAATACCGTACGACTCTGCTGATAGGTACTCTTGAGCTGTTCGTGGCTGGTCACATCCTGAATGTAAAGGGTCATCAGCGGTTCCTGACGCGGAGCCATCTTCACCGGATGATAGAACACATGGTAATACCTGTCCTCATGGGCAAAGACGTATTCGCCTTCCTGCCCCCAGACCGGCGCAATGATGATGCCCGGCCAGATGTCCTTCACATCCGTATCCTGTTCGGGCTTTTCCCCTAAGTATGCGGTAATGCGGTCATTGCACCACTGCAGGCGCCCTTCCTCATTGACAATCATAATGGCCTGAGGCAGCTCATCCACCGCATAATTGAGCATTTCATTGATATTGCGCACTACATTGCGGCAATACCGCTCGAAGCGCCTGGACCTGTCCGCGCACCGTTCCCGTGCGAAAGAAGCCAGCGCCAGCCATACCACACCGGCAATGGCGGCAATGTAAAAATTGTAATAGGATAGCACGCCGATAAGCACCAGCATGATAAGCAAATGTATCGATAAATCTATCCACGCCGAAAGATTTCGTGGCATTTAGCGCACCTCATTTCTGATTGCGGGCAGAAAAACGCTGCCGGTAGTCAAAAATCATATCGATAAGCCCCGTCATGGCCACCACCTGGGCCAAAAAGGGATTCATCACAATAAACACATAAAAGACAATCCTCAAAAAAAGACTCACCCTGAAATGACGGAACAGGCAGTGCATCAGCACCAGCCCCTGCAAAAGTCCGGCCATAATAGCCAATGCATTGGCATTCAGGGAAATCTGATAGAGCCACATAATCTGCCTGGTGCCGCCCCAGTAGAGCCCCACCAGCGCAAAGCCAAAGAGATACAGGAACGCCTGCGGCAAACGCCACTCGTGTACAGGCGGGAACTGCGGCACATTATGGCCCAGCCGTTTCAGGATTTTTCCACCCGTCACATAGGCCACGCCGCCATACAACAGCCCTATAATAATAAATACCAGAGGGAAAAGATACGTCAGCATCTGCAACCCCTGCTCAATTTCCGCCCGGGTCTTGGCCAGAGTATCCTCACTCATGCCCATCCCTTCGTAGAGCTGCAAAGATGTGTCAAAGGAAGATTGCAAAAGATCCACCTGCATGGTCAGCGGATTCACATCCGTAACCAGAAGCAGCAGTCCAACAGACGCTGCCTGCCCGGCAATCGCTGCTGCAATCGTCAGCAGAAAAGCCTTCACACCGGACAAGCCTTTGGCAAAGGCCCAGCCAAGAAGCAGTCCAGCCGGAGCATACGCAATCATCAGCCGCAGGGACAGTAACGGTTCCAAAAGCAGTCCCATCAATACACCCGCCGCTACTGCCGCCATCAGCCCCCAGCGCAGTCCATGACGCACCACCAGAACAATCAGAGGAAGCGGCCAGAACAGAACCAGTAAAAAGCCGATAAAGGGCAGGTAAACCGCCATTAACGCCAGCACCACACTGAGTGCCGTCAAGAGCCCGCTCTCCGTCAACGGTGTCATTCTATGTTGATTCATGTTGTCATCCTTTCTGAAAATCACATTTCATTATAGCAGAAAAGGATAGGCATGTCTTGAGGGCAGGTACTAAATCCCTCAACGACGTACTAGTATATAGCATTATATATTGTTTAATGCTCACAAAAACGCCCTCAGCCAATGACTGAGAGCGTTTTGAGGTATCGTTATTTCTGCACCGCCGCAGCTTTTTCTTTACAAGTCTGATACAGCTGTTTAACCTCGTCTGTACCATAGCGGCTGTTGGCTGCTATGCGCAGGTCTTTTTCAGCTTCGGCATATTTACCCTGCCGGTAACGGCAGATGCCGCGCACGTATTCAGCCATACCCATCATGCCAGGGAGAAGTAAATCTCTGGCACTGCGATTATGGATGGAAGTGTTGGCATCCCGTTCGGCCTGCTCATAGTCGTGGAGCATGAATCGGCAATAAGCTCTGCCCGCATAACCACCCAACCTCTCATTGATGTGAATGGCCTTGGTGTAAAGTGGGATTGCTTCTTCATATTCTTTGCTGCTCCGCAGGCTGTTGGCCTGTTCTAACAGCTGCAGCGCCCGCTGATTATCGGCCGGCGTCACCTTGCGAAAAACCTTCTGATTTGCCATGACAAAGGACGGTTGCAACATGGACAGCGGCAGGGATATCAGCACCCCTGCTAAAAACAAGCAAAGAATTTTTTTCATCATAAATGGCCTCAGTTCAGGCGTGCCGCATAAGCTGCTGGAATATCTTTGGCTGCCGGTCTGGAATCATGGTAAGCCTGATATTCCATCAGTGCACTGTCTTCAGCACCCTGCAGATGGAATATATCACCGGCCAGCTTGTAGGCATAAGTATTGGATTGCGGCGACTGCAAAGCCGTATTGCAATCATTTAAGGCACTGTCCAACTTGCCCATATCCTTGTAGATAATTGCCCGGGCAACGTAGCTGGAACCTAGTTCCGGATTCATCGCAATGGCTTCATTTGCCATCTTTAAGGCCTCGTCAAATTTCCCCTGCTTACCCAGCACCGTTGCCATACCGCTCTTTGCAGACGGATTGGTATTATCCAGCTTGGAGGAACGCTTAAATTCCTGCTCGGCCAAATTGGTCAGGCCCATTTTCAGATACGTCTGACCGTTTATGGCCTTATCGTTGGAATCATGCTTGCGGGCAGCCTGCTCCTGACGCAGTTCACGGTTCCGCTGTTTGCGATCCATTTCGTCCTGCAAATATTCTTCGCGTGCATTATTCTTTACATCATTGTTATAGGCACGTTCTACTAATGCCTGGAAGCGCTGCCCCAGACCTTTTTCAACCTTCAGTGCATTCTTGAGCGGCTGATAGGCGGGGTCATTGTTGAGGAAATCCACAGTGCCATCTGCATTGGTCTTAAAATTCCACGAAGCATAGAAGCGGTTATCATGGAAGCCCTTGGCAATGCCGCCGGAAATCAGATAAGCCATTTCCTCAGCATCCTGCAGCCCTTCCGGTTCAGCAGTCAGCAACAATTCCTTGTCAAAGTATACATCGTTGACATTCTTGACTTCCGTATGGCCGATACCATATTTGTGCAGCAGTTCAGCCATGTCCTTCAGGCGCTTGCGTGTATCCGGATGATCGCTGGGATTGAAGAAATCTGCCACCTGGCTGCGGTGTTCCGTATAATAGCTCATGCGTGCCATAGCTGCTGCCGCACCGCCCGGGTTGAAACCAGCCGAGGCCATGACATAGAAGCCATTGCGGTCGGCATCTTTTTCATCGGCGACATTGATGTTTTTCACCGTCAGAAAGCGGAGGGTCGCATCCGACAGTCCCGTAAGCCCCACGCCTACACCGAAGTTCGATGCACTCAGGGCACTGTTGGCCATGCCGGAGAGCGCATTCGCCCAAGTGCTTTTTGCGGCGCTATTGGCAATATGCTGATTGAAGCCATGCGTCATTTCATGGCCTAACACAGCGGCAACCATATCCCGGTTATAGCCGCATTTTTCTACGAAACCATCATGGACGATGATAAAATTGGAAAAATAACAGGAGGCGTTAAACGTGTTGTTGGGCACAACCTGCCAACGAAACGGCAGGGAATTGTTGCGCAGCACATAATCGCCACGTTCAATCATCTGCTTCATAATTTCATCCGTCATCTTCACAGCCCGTGCATCAACCGGACGGTTGGCCGTGGCATGACGCGTCGCTAAATCATGATGGGCATTCTGTACCGTTGGGTTATCACCAGCGCTAAGAAAATTCGAGCGCAGCGCATCTGCCTGTATCGAGGCACCGATTATACTGCCGACCACATTCCCCCAGCCAAAAGCCTGCGCCGTCGGCAGACCAGCCGGCAAGAAGCTGAACATCCCTGCTGCCAGCAAGGCTGCCGCAACTTTCTTCTGCCATTTTTTCTGTCTGATTTTCTTTCCCTGAATCATACTTCCTCCTAAAAATAAAAGCCGAAAAACACGCTTTCAAAAACACCTGTGCTTTAGCAGATATTTTCTAAGGGAATTATAATCTTCCTCTAATAAATTTGCAATAATTACAGCGAAAAAATCCCGATGACATTTTTATATCATCGGAATTTTTTCGCTGTAAGAGTTACATTTCGCAACCCTTTTATTTTTTTACCGTTCCGCAATACACTCCGCCAGAATATCGGCCACATGTTTTACCTTAACCCGCGGATTTTGCTGGTTGAGGCCGCCGCCTATCTGCATCATGCAGGCCGGGCAAGCTACGGCTACAGTATCGGCTCCAGTGTTTGCGATATTCTCCAGTTTATCATGGAGGATAGGCTTGGAGATTTCACTGTACTTGACACCGAAGGCACCAGCCATGCCGCAGCAACGGTCGCTGTCTTTCATCTCCACGAAGTCCGCGCCGGTCATTTTGATGAGTTCCCGGGGCTGTTCCCAAACGCCTAAGCCGCGGCGCATATGGCAGGAATCGTGGTAGGTGATACGGCTGCCTCTTTCGTTCTTGGGAAGTGTACGCCCCTGCGCCTTATACTGCTCAGCCACAAAGCTGGTGAACTCCCGCACTTTTCCGGCCAAGGCTGCGGCTCTATCCCGCCACTCGGGGTCATCCTTAAAGAGTTCCTTGTAGGTGCGCTCCAGAGTTTCGGCGCAGGTGGGGCAGGCGCTGATAATCACATCGGCTCCCGTGGCTTCCAAGGCTTCAATATTCTGCTTGGCAATGACCTTGCCCGTCTCCCGGTCGCCCATACCCAAGACCGGCTTGCCGCAGCAGGTCTGTTCCTGCGGATAGCTAACAGCAATATTCAAATCCTGCAATACCTTTACCACAGATTCGCCGGTATCGGGGAATACAAAGTCCATATTGCAGCCGCTGAAGAAGGCCGCCGTCATAACGGGATTCTTCGGATTGTGCTTGCACAAATCCTCCGTGCGGTCACGCAAAGGCTTGGCGGCAATAGCAGGCAGGCTTCTGCCATCGGTCATTCCGGAGAAGAACAGCGGCAGATGGCGGATAAACTTGCCGGACTGCACCGGTTTCTGCGCCACGGAACCAATGCGCAGAAGCGAATGGAATACCTTGCGATGTGTAAGTATATGTTGGAAGGCGGTTTTTTCCGGCATGGAAAGGCCGTATTTCTTCACATAGCGGGCCCGCAGTTCGTCAATGAGGTCAGGAATGGGAATTTCACCCGGGCAGATGGTGGTGCACTGACGGCAGCCAATGCAAAGGTCACTGAACTTGGAGAAAGCCTCCATATTGCCCAACAGGCCCGTCAGGATAGCGCCAATTCCACCGGAATAGATATGGCCATAGACATGGCCGCCAACCATGCGCCAGATAGGGCAGACATTGAGGCAGGAAGCACAGCGCACGCACTGATAAACCTGTTTCATCTTGGGGTCTTTGGCCGCAGCCAGACGGCCGTTATCCAGAAGAATTACATACTGTTTGCGGTTTTCCTCCACCCATTTCCCGTCCTTCTTGTAGATGATGGGGGTCGGCCCGGAAACCATAGTCATATAGCTGGTCATGCGCTGGCAGGTGCCGTTGCGGGGCAGCAGGCGCAGGATTTTGGCAGCATCTTTGATTTTTGGAATCAGTTTTTCATAACCGATAAGCACCACGTGAATCTTCGGCGTGGTCGTAACCAGGCGAGCATTCCCCTCATTGGTCACAAGGCCAATCGCGCCATTTTCTGCAATGCCGAAGTTCGCGCCCGTGATACCCAAATCTGCATTCAGGAATTCTTCCCGCAGAACACGGCGAGCCGTATGAATCATATAGGAAATATCGCTGGGCACTTCCTCGTGCAATTCCTGTTCAAAGAAACCAGCGCACTGTTCCTTGTTGAGATGAATCGCCGGCATAACCATATGCGAAGGCTTCTGGCCAGCTACCGAGAGCATCCACTCGCCCAAATCTGTTTCTCTTACATGCAGGCCAGCTTCTTCCAAAGCGCCGTTAAGTTTGATTTCTTCCGTGGCCATGGACTTGGATTTAACGATGCGTTGTACGCCGTTTTCCTCACAAATCTGCAGGAGAATCTTCTTCACATCATCACCAGTGGCAGCCCGGAACACCTTGCCGCCCCGCTCCTCTACGGAATGTTGGAATTCATCAGCCAGCGCATCGATGTGGTCAACGGCCCAGCGCTTCATGGTGCGCAAATCGTCCCGCAAATCGTCAATGCTGTCCACATTGGCATAGGCTTTGAGACGGGCCAGCGGATACTCAGAGGTAAACTTGGCCAATGCCCCCTGCATGACATTATCATCAAGTTTCGTATGGATTTCCTTGCGGATATTGCGTTTTTCCTTTACGGCCATGGTCAAGCCCTCCCTTGTGCTGGTTCATCAACGGCAATTACGATAAAGCGGCCGGGGCCGTGAACCCCGAGACTCAATACGCGTTCAATGTCGGCGGTACGGCTCGGGCCGGTGATAAAACCCATATAGCCCTTCTTGTACACCTTGGAAATCACGCGAAAAGCCGTGTCGATATTCTTGACCATGTGGTCAGCCTGCAGAAAAACAATATGTGTCGGGGGAAGCATGCCGGTAACGCGGGACTCGTAGGAGGCTGTATCCACACAGACGCTGCCACTCTCCCCTACGCCGAATTCTGCCGTGGAAATGCCCAAATCCGCCTGCGGTGCATGCTCGGCTATCGCAAACTTATCCGTATAAACCACTCGGCCATGACCTTCCAAATGTTTATACATCATACCTAAACGTGGATTTTCCTCGCCGCCAACAGCCAAAATCTCCTTAGCTTCCATGTCATCCACCAATTCCTGCAGCAACTGCTCCGCTTCCTGCCAGGTGCCGGCATGAACTAGCTCCGTAGCCGCCGCTTTTGTGTTTTCGGCGAATTCGTCCCAGTATTTACCACTGACCAGCTGCTCATCAAATGCTTTTGCCGGCCAATCTGCACATACTTTTTCCATAAAGGCTCCCCCTTTTTAGATAAAACCACTCTCCTATAATACCTATAAATTCATCATATGAATAGTATAACTTTATTTTCTGAAAATGTCAACTTTTCATTCATGTAATACATAAAAAAAGAGATTCACAGACTGTGTTTTCTGTGAATCTCTCCCTATTTAACTCATCTTTTCTCTGACGAATTCCCGCAGCAGCTGCAAATGCATATTCATGTAGCTGGCCGCATCATCAGGCTGCTTATCCATGATTGCCTGCGCGATTTTGCGGTGATAGCGGATGGTGTTGCTGTCCCGCTGAGCATCCTTGGTGATGGCGATATTCTGCGCAATGGAAGTATTGAGGATGTAAGTCAGATTACCAAAAACCTTATTGCCGCTGGCTTCGGCAATCAAGCGATGGAAGCGGGCGTCAGCAGCCACATAGGACTCACCGGCCTCAATGCAGCGTTCCACTTCTTCCGCCTGCGCCATTATCTCAGCTTTCTCTTCTTCGCCGGCTCGCGCCGCAGCCAGTCTGGCCACATGCGGTTCGAACAGCAGACGCACATCCAGCATATCGACAATGAGCTCGCTGTCCTCTTCGATAAAGGTCAGCCCCAACGGGTCATCGGGAATGCCCCGCTGATGGGACACATAGGAACCAGCCCCCTGACGGATGTCCAGAATATTTCTGGCTGCCAGAAGCTTTATTCCTTCCCGCAGGGTTCCTCTGCCCACGCCCAGCTTCTCCATGAAAACCGGTTCTGTGGGCAATTTGTCCCCGGGTTTCAAATGATTATCCAAAATGTACTGGATTATGGACTGGGCCGTATCTTCGGCTAATGTTGCTTTTGCCATTATTTTTCAAACACGCTCATATCGAGGCTGGTAAAGCCCGCGAGCAACTCCTTTACTTTATCTGCAATAACCACAACGCCGCCAGCCTTGCGGCTTTCCACGTTCAGCGGCATATTGGGGTCATGGAGGGACATTCTGAGAAGGGCCCAGCCATCGGGGAATACCAGACGCACCCCTTCATAGGAGGGTTTGGCAATCTTGATGCCAGCGGCCTGGGCGCGTTCCTCAAACTTCTGCAGCACGTCATTGCCGTAGCCACGGAAATCCTCTTCGCCCTTGATTTTGAGACGGAACTCACGGCCTTCCACCGGCTCGCCCAGTTTGGCTACCAGGTCAGAGAGCTTCTTGCCCTTGGCCCGGGCTTTGGCAGCGGCAATCAACAGTTTTACTGCCAGGTAAGCGCCGTCGTCCAGGTAGTAGTTTTCCGACAGGGCACCATGGCCGGAAGTCTCAATGGCCAGCGGGGAAACCGTGCCAGCCTTATTCTGGCGGATGCACTCGTCAATGACATTCTTGTAGCCGCGCATATAGCGGAGATGCTTGAGCCCCAGTTCCTTCTCCAGGAACACCGTCAGTTCATCACTGGTTACAGAGTCAGTGATAATGGTGCTGCCGGGATAATCCGGAGCCAGAATTGCTGCCATCATGGCAATCAGGGCATTGCGGCTGATTTCTTTACCGTTTTTCAGCACGGCACTCATGCGGTCAACGTCCGTATCGAAAATCAAGCCCAAATCTGCACGGCTGTCCAGCACTGCTTTTTTGATGGCTGCCATAGCCTGCTTATTTTCGGGGTTGGGGATGTGATTGGGGAAGTGCCCATCCGGTTCCAAAAAGACGCTGCCGGAAGTATTGGCACCCAAACGGCTCAAGACCTGCGTAGCAAAGAAGCCGCCTGCACCATTGCCGGCATCCACCACAATGTGCATACCTTTCAAGGGTTCATTCTCCCCGCCCAGAGCCTGACGGATTTTCTTGCGCAGGTGATGACCATAGCGTTCAATCAAATCGTATTTCTGAACCTTAGCCAAGTCCCCTTCGACCACAGGGTTGCGGGAGGCATTTTTGAGGATGGCGATAACATCATCATGTTCCACGCCGCCGTCCTTCGTGAAGAACTTGAGGCCATTGCGGTTGTAGGGCAGGTGACTTGCCGTAATCATAATGGAGCCGTCCATCTTAGTTTCCGGGAAAACGATGGACATAAACATAGCCGGCGTAGAAGCCAGGCCGCAATCCACTGCTACCACTCCTGCCGCCGTCAGAGCGTTCAAGACTGCCTTTTTGAGGTCGCCAGCCGACAGGCGGGAATCATGGCCGACAGCAATGCGCAGGTCTTTTTTCTTCTTGCCGGTCTTGTCAGCCAGAAAATCAAGGAACCCGCTAGCAATGACATTCGCTGCGTCAGTACTCAAGGTCACAGGCTCGTCTGCCACGCCTTCAATGGCTACACCACGCACATCACTGCCGTTAGCCAGCTTCATCAGATTCTTTTCTGGAATAATCATAGATAATGCCTCCCCTGTTGTTGTCATATAATATATAGATTCGCCATGATATGGACGATTTCCTGCTGCTGTGATATACTACTAAACGGCTACCGAACGGTGGCGGTTAATCGATGGCCCTGGGAAGGGGCGCTGAACAATGAGTAGATATGATTTTTATCTGATACTGATTTTAGTTCTTGCGCTTGTAATCACCATAAAGGCATAAGAAAAGCCGCCTAACGACTCCCAATCAGCAGGCGGCAATTCTTCATTGTTCGTTTAACTGTAGGGCTGACCGTCACCGGTAGCCTTTCTTGTGTTTTATCTTATCACATTTTGCTAAAAAAATCAATTCGTCAGCAATCGCCGAAAAATTCATTTTCCACCGCAATGCACAGCATATGGTATACCGGCAAATGCAATTCCTGAATCTTGAAGGTTTCATCCTCAGGCACACAGATATTGATATCCGCAAGGCCGCGGGCTTTGATTTTGCCGCCGCTATGTCCCAGCAGGCCGATGGATTTCACACCCTTGACCTTAGCCATTTCCAACGCATAAATTACGTTGGTGCTATTGCCAGAAGTAGAGATAGCAAGCAATACATCCCCTTCATCCCCCATGCCCAAAAGCTGTTGGGCAAAGGATAAATCCGGCGCCTGGTCATTGGCAAAGGCCGTGTTGAGCGCCACCTGATTGACCATGGACAGCGCAGGCAGAGCTCCCTGCAAATTGTCAATGAGATACTGCGCATCTTCGCCGCAGTTTGCACGGATTTTCTCGGCCAGTTCGCCCTTGATTTCCCGCTTGAGCAGGAAACCTTTCATCAATTCGCCTACGATATGTTCACTATCCGAAGCACTGCCGCCATTGCCGCAGGCAATCAGCTTATGCCCGCCGCGGTAGCTCTCGCAGATTGCCTCCACCGCCGCCTGCAAATCAGCCCGGCACTCCGCCATCTGCGGATAGCGAGCAATCAAATCCTCGACACATTTCAATGTAGATTCTTTAACCAAAATAGATACTCCTTATAAACCTCATCCGCCCCTAAGGGGCACCTTTCCCAAAGTGGAAGGCTGTATATCGTTACTTGTTCCTATATTTATTCGCCGTGCTGCGGGCATCATAGCCAGCCTGCGGGCCACGAATGTCCTGTATCGGCTGGTTGTTGCGCGGCGTAATATCAATCGGCTCGTTCGGACGATTGTAGTTATTCATCTGCGATGCGTATACATTTTCCTTGCCGCGATTGCGGAACTTATTCCAAGCCCAGCGAATCAGCATAAACACAGCCAGGAACATCACCACATTGGCAATAACGCCAAAGATATCCCCCAGCATCGAGCTGCCAAAGAGATTGCCCAGCATGGAACCAAGCAGCATACCACCAGCCAGCAGGCCTACGGTACGCAGGGCATTGCCCCAACGGCTGCCGCTCTGGGTATTGGCGGCCGTATTGGCATTTGCGTTACTCTTACTGCCCGCCGCCGGAGCATTCTTATCGAGACTCTTGGCATCCTTGGACGGCTTATAGGTATCGCCGCTGCCGGATACGGACTTATGGGTATCGGCATTGCTCTTAGGCGCAGCTGCCTTAGGAGCTGCAGCCTTTGGTGCACTCTTGGCACCGCCGCCAAGTTTTGCCCCGCCTTTGGCGGCATAGGCCGTAGCCGTATAGCTCATATTTACCACAGGAACTGTCGTCATTACCATTGCTCCCACCATCAGGGACGCGAGAATTTTCTTCATCTTCATGTCAAATCTCCTTTTGACTCTGTCCATTATTCTTTATAGGATTTAATATCTTCGGGGAACGCATAGATTTCCCCCACCGTGTCCAGCTCGCCGGACAGATAGCGGTCGATATCGTCCACATCAATGTAGAGTTTGCAATCGAGGTCGAGATAGCCCTGCTCCGTGCCATTTGACAGGTCACGAATGGCCATCAGCTTTTCCCGGAGCTTCAAAAGCTCACTGCGGGTAGCATGAATATCCAGTTTAATCTGGGGCACACCATACTCTTTCAAGACTTCGTCCATGGTCATACGCTGCGACATAGTGTTCATCCTTTCATCTTTGACTTTTTGATGTTTATTATTCTAGCAGGATATGCTGAAAATAACATGATAATCTCACTTTTGGGACATTTTTTCCTTCATGCGGTCTAAAATCTGCTGCAGCTGCCGCTTTTGACGCAAATGCGTCTCATAATCCAAATCATTAGAATCAATGGCCAGACGCTTGTTAATCGCATCGATGCTGGCCTGCAGCCGCGCCATAGCCGCCGTTTTGTCATCCATAAATCTTATCCTCCAACGGCTATAAGTATAACAAAATCAGCCCGTTTCTACAACTAAGGCAGCGCCTAACCCGCGCTGCCTTTCCTTATTTGACTGGCTGCCCGTCATAACGCAGCCCCACCATAGTGATATCGTCAGACTGATCTTCTCCACCTGCATACTGCCGTATAGCCGCCAACATTTGCGGCAGGAGTTTTTCCGGCTGCCGTTCTGCAGACAGATTGTTCAACGTATCCCGAATCCGCGGTTCCGTAAAGAGATTGCCATCCACATCCATGGCTTCCGATACCCCATCGGTATACAGGAAAATCATATCCCCTGGGGATAACTCCATACTTTTCTGTGTATAAGGTCTTTCCCAAAGCCCCAGCACATAACTCTTGGGCAGTGGCAAAAACTCATAACAGCCTTCATGCTGCAGCAACGGCGGGCAGTGGCCGCAATGCGCATACGTAAAATGACCATTGCGCAGGTCCAATACCCCCACCAGCACGGTAACGAACATGGCGGCTTCATTATTCTGGCAAAGCTCCCGATTGGCCTTTTCCAAAATAGCCCCCAGATTTTCCGGACTCTTTGCGCCCATAATGCAGCTCTTCAATACCGACTGACATTTCGCCATAAACAAGGCTGCAGGGACCCCCTTGCCTGAAACATCGGCAATGGTGACCACCAGATAGTTGTCCTGTACGATATAGAAATCGTAGAAATCGCCCCCCACGTCCTTGGCCGGTTCCATCAGTGCATAAATGGAAAACTCCTGCCGTTCGGGGAAAGGCTGGCGGGTGCCCGGCAGCATATCCTGCTGAATCTGCGCTGCCACTTCCAGCTCTGTGCGGCTGCGTTCCTTCTCCGCTGCCACCTGTGCCAGATTTTCCGTATAGAGCTTCAAGTCCTCCGACATGGAATTGACACTTACCGCCAGTTTTTCAATCTCATCCCCGGTGGAAATATGCAGTTTCTTGTCAAAATTCCCTGCCGCAATTTCCCGGACGCCGCCCTCCAATTGCCGGATTGGCCGGGTCAGGCGGCCAGCCATAAGACCGCTGCTGTATATCAGCAGGAGCAATATGGGAATCAACAATATTGCAGACCGACAGATAAACTTGTTAATGGTGCTCTGCCCGGTGGTCTGCAGTTCTGTCATCTTCTCCAGAACGGCATCTTTCACCCGCTCCACGGGTGTCATAACCGTCTGGGCTTCAATCATCGTGCCAAAACTCCAGTTCGCCCCCTCCAGCGGAGCAAATGCCAAATAATACTTTTTGCCGTTCATGATTACGGACATGACATCATTTCCCCCAGCCACCATCCGTTGGGCTGCTGCCGCCATATCCGGCTCAGATTCCGACAACTGGCGGATATCCGTACCATCCAGCCGGGCTGCCAGAACGCCTTCTTCCTCGGAGGAAAAAACCACCCGTCCATGACTGTCCATAACAAAACTGATGCCGTCCTGTTTTATCGCATCTGCCAGGAAGGTTCGGTACAGGTCATCGACACTGTAGCTGATGCCCACCACGCCGGCAAAACCATTCCCATCATAATAGGGCATGGCGCAGGTCACATCCAGCTTACCTTCCGCACCGCGGTAAATATCGGAAAAAGCTGGCGTGTCCGTCTGTTTCCCCAGTTTATACCAAAACCTTTCCCGATGGTCATAGGTCTGAATGAAATCCTGCCGCACCTCCGGCGATGGATAAATGCTGGCCCTTCCCTGCTCACTAGGGACAATATCCAAACAGATAAAATAGCCATCACGGGAACCGGCATAAAGAGACGTGCGATACCCACGATAGTATTTACTCAGAGGCTCCAGCACATCAGCAAAATTTCCCGCCAAGGCAATTTGTCGATGCAAATTCCCATCTATCCCGCGGGACTGTAGCTCCGGACTGTAATGAATATACACCGTTTCCGATAAAATATCCGGCTCCTGCTGGGTATCCGGCAATTTTCGGGGACGATACTGGGCAGGAGATGTCAGGATGAGCTGCAGGGAATCAGCCATATAGGCCACATCCTTCTTCACCATCATCAGTTCCCGGCTAAGATGCTGAGCCTTTACGCGGGTCATCTCCTGCAAATCATTCTTGGCGTCACTGGCAGCCTTTCTCCCCATGGATTCAGCCAGAAACTGGCCTACTGCCTCACTTTGCGCCAACATGGTGATTTTGGTGGTGTTAAGGGCATAAAAAGCCAGACCGCCCACTGCCATCAGCGTAATCAATACACTGGCCAGCAGCAGCAGCAATACCCGCCCACGAATCGATAACTTCACCATGTATTCCAGCCGCCCTCTTTCATTAAAAATTTCTTAGTTTCCTTATATTTTACAATATTTACCCAGCCAAAGGCAACTTCCCTCCATTTATCTTTTTTCCAATGGTATAATGTAGAAAAGCAAAAACAACCGTAAGGAGTGACCTCCATGAAACAGGATTTTTATAAAAACCTGCAGGCAGAAGCGCAGACGCAGCTGACCGCTGATGAAAAACTGTCCGGCCGATATACCCTCTATCGCACCGCCTGCTTCTTTGCCCTGATTTTTTCCTTTGCGGCAGGTTATGACGGCGTAAGGGGCGCAACTGTCATCGGCGTGCTATTGCTGTTGTTCTTTAGCCGGCTTATCCACCAGCACAACCGCTTGAAAAAGCGCATCCATTTTATCCAAAATTCTTTAGACGTAACGGAAGAATATCTCTCGCGCTTCAATGGAAATTGGCAAAAGCTGACCGACAAAGGGGATGAATTCATTCATCCCGAGCGTCCCCAGGACATTGACCTGCATATCTATGGCCCATCCTCCCTTTATCAATACCTGTGCTGTGCCCGCACCGCCCTCGGCCAACAAAAACTTGCCCAAGCGCTGACGGTAACACCGCCGCCCGCAGATGTCATCACCAAACGTCAGGCAGCGGTCAACGAACTCATTGACCGCCAGCGTTTCTGCGTGGAACTGCTGGCCTTAAGCCGTTTTCTCCCCACAGGGCACGACACTGCGCCTTTGATAAAGGAAGTAACTGCAGACCAGCCTCATCATATCAGCCCTGTCCTGCAGCAAACGGCCCGGCTGCTCCCGCTACTAACCATGACGAGTATTGTACTGGCACTCGGCGGCCTTATGGAATGGCATATTCCCGGCCTCCTCATACTGCTGCAATTTGCCATTGCCATGGTCTTTCACCGGCAGAATCAGACCATCCTCGCCCCGCTGCGCACCCTCAATCAGGAGTTACACGCCTATCGCGCCTTGTTTATCCGCTTGGGAAAGACAAACTTTACAAGCCCGCAGCTTAACAAGCTGGCCAATGACCTGTCAACAGCGGGCGCTCCTGCCCTGCAGAAACTTGCCCGCCTCACGGACCATGTAAACCTCTGCCGCAATCTCTTTTTCTTCGTGATGGGCAATGCCCTGCTGCTTTGGGACTGCCACTGCGCCGCCCGCTTTAGCCGCTGGCAGGACAACGCCGCACAAAACCTAAAAAGCTGGCTGGATGCTTGGGCAGAGATGGAACTCTATATTTCCCTGGCCATGACAGCCCATACCCGGGAACAGTTCACCTTCCCGCAGATACTAAAAGGCGCACCCCAACTGAACACGACAGGCCTTTCCTCCCTGCTAATCACTGAAGAAAAGGCCGTGCCCAACGATACTGCCATGACTGCCGAAACACGCATCATCACCGGCTCCAACATGTCCGGCAAAACCACCTATATGCGCACTTTGGCCAGTTCTCTGGTGCTGGCCTATGCGGGCGCTCCCGTCTGCGCCAAAAGTTTTGCCTGCACGCCCATGGCTGTCTTTACCTCTATTCAGGTTCATGATGACCAATCGCAGGGGATTTCCACTTTTTATGCCGAACTTCTGCGCATCAAGCAGATGGTGGATTTCAGCCAGAAACAGACGCCGATGTTTATCTGCATTGACGAGATTTTCAAGGGAACCAACTCGGCCGACCGGATTATCGGCGCCCGCGAGGCCATCAAGCGTCTGACCCGTCCTTACGCCATCACGTTAGTATCCACCCATGACTTTGAACTCTGCGATTTGCAATCAGATAATGATATTCCCGTGACCAATTATCACTTTGCCGAATACTACGAGAATAACAAGATAAAATTTGACTATAAAATAAAGAATGGCCGCTGCCAGACGACCAATGCTCAATATTTGCTAAAAATGGCAGGAATCTTGTAGACAAATGTCTTTTTGTATGATAATATAGGGACTATCTTATTTCAGAAGTACCTGTGTCTTTTCTAAATAGACACAGACCTGTTTATATCATACGAGGAGGACATCAATTTATGGAATCATTTATCCCTATGCTTAATGCCATCGACTCCTTCATGTGGGGGCCGCCGCTGATTACCCTGCTGGTGGGCACAGGCATCTACCTGACCCTGCGCCTGAAACTTTTGCAGGTTGTACGCCTGCCCAAGGCTCTCTCCCTGATTTTCAAAGCCAAGAATCACGGCGAAGGAGACGTTTCCAGCTTCAAGGCCCTTTGTGTGGCACTGGCTGCTACGGTCGGCACGGGTAATATCGTCGGCGTGGCAACAGCTGTGAAAATCGGTGGCCCCGGCGCTATCTTCTGGATGTGGATGGCCGCCTTCTTCGGCATGGCTACCAAGTACGCCGAAGGCCTGCTGGCCGTTAAGTACCGCAGCACGGATGCCAAGGGCAATATCGCCGGTGGCCCCATGTACTACATCCGTCAGGGCATGGGCGAAAAGTATAAGCCGCTGGCTACGTTCTTCGCCGCTGCCACCATCCTCGTAGCATATTTCGGTATCGGCACCTTCCCGCAGGTCAACGCCATTGTGGATAGTGCGGAAATTTCCTTTGGCCTGTCTAAGGTGCTCACAGGCGCTGTACTCACGATTCTGATTGCCGCCATCACCATCGGTGGCCTGCAGAGCATTGCCAAAGTTGCCGCCAAGGTCATTCCCTTTATGGCGGTCATGTATATCACCATCAGCGTGGGGCTTATCGCCATGAATTTTGATGGCGTTCCCGCCGCTGTCGCTTTGATTTTTGAATCCGCTTTCACCGGCACGGCAGCAGCCGGCGGTTTTGCCGGTTCCACCATTATGATGGCCATGCAGAATGGTATCGCCCGCGGCGTGTTCTCCAACGAATCCGGCCTCGGTTCTGCCCCCATTGCCGCCGCTGCCGCCAAGACCAAGGAACCTGCTGAACAGGGTCTTATCTCCATGACGGGTACCTTTATCGACACTTTGATTATCTGCACCATGACAGGCCTGGCCCTCGTCCTCACGGGCGTATGGCAGGGTGATGCCGCCGGTGCCGCCATGACGAGCGCCGCCTTTGCTTCTGCTTACGGTGCTGTGGGCAGCAGCCTCCTGACTATCGCACTCGTGCTCTTCGCCTTCACCACTATCTTGGGCTGGAACTACTACGGCGAACGTGCCTGCATCTATCTCTTCGGTACCAAAGGTGTAATGCCCTACCGCGTAATCTTCATTGCACTGATTGCCAGCGGCGGTTTCCTCAAACTCGAAGCCATCTGGATTCTGGCCGATATCGTAAACGGCCTCATGGCTATCCCGAACCTGATTGCCCTGATTGCCCTGTCCGGCGTCGTTGTGGCAGAAACCGAAAGCTACTTGTCCCGCAAAGGGGAACTTGATGAGGACGACATTCCTCATGCAACGATAGCAGAATAAATGACATGTCAAAAGGCAGATTCGCTTTTCACTGGCGAATCTGCCTTTATTTTCTCCTGATGAGTTAAATTATGATGCCATTGCAATGGTCAATCTCATGCTGGATGACCTCTGCGGTGAAGCCGGAGAAGCGCTGCTTCTGCGGTTTGAATTTTATATCCTTATACTCTACTTCAATCCATGTATAGCGTTTGGCCGGACGTTCTCCCAGCAGTGACAGGCAGCCTTCCATAACCTCGCTGCATTCATCGGAATGTTTGACAATCTGCGGGTTCAACATGGCGATATTCTGCTTGCCCACCTGCACAGCGATGATGCTCTTGGCCACACCAATCATATTAGCTGCCAACCCTACGCAGATAGCCTTGTTTGCTTTGAGGGTATCCAACAAATCCTCTGCCACAGCCTTATCCTTGCGGGTAGCAGGTTCCGCCATTTTCTGCAGGAATTCCGTATCTTTGATGATGTTCTTTACCATATCTATCTTCCTCATTTCGACTATATTTTCTTATTTATTTTACCACAATTTTTCCCGCCAAAAAACTTTACATCTATCTTCTACTGTCCTACAATAGTTTACATACATTTACAATGTTGTTTACATATTATAAGAAAGGATAGGGATATTTTGAGTGACGACAAGGATGAAATTCTGAATAAACCCTTTGCTGAAATCGGCGAGAAACTGCATCTGCTGCTGCAGACCGGGGCCCTCTTGATGGAAAACGGTGCCGACAGTGACCGCACCGTGCGGGATATGCGGCGGGCTGCGGCCTTTATGGGTATTGACCAGGAACATATGCATCAGCATGTGCTCTATACCACGTTGATGCTCAATGTCAGCGACAGCCGCCATTCCTATACGGAATTCTGCAAGTACCAAAAGCTGGGCGTCAATATGACTACCCTGTCAGCGGTGAGCAAACTGACCTGGCGGGCCCTGGCCCAAAATTACAGCCTCGAAGCATTCCGCCGTCAGCTGAACAATATACGCAATCTTCCGCGGGCCTATCCCGTATGGCTGACTGCACTCGGAGCAGGCGCGGCCTGCGGTGGTTTCTGCAAACTCTTCGGCGGCAGCTGGCTTGATTTTCTGCTGACGGCCATCTGCTCTTTGCTGGGCTTTTATACGCGAAGGCTCTGCAATGCC
This sequence comes from Selenomonas ruminantium AC2024, assembly GCF_000687995.1. Classification (NCBI taxonomy): domain Bacteria; kingdom Bacillati; phylum Bacillota; class Negativicutes; order Selenomonadales; family Selenomonadaceae; genus Pseudoselenomonas; species Pseudoselenomonas ruminantium. The sequence goes on along the minus strand of NZ_JIAC01000001.1, from coordinate 562,389 downwards.
TACGCTTTTAATGCCTATGCCACCATTGCCATCACTTCTTTTGTCACCACGATTCTGGCCTGGAGTACCCAATTCCTTACGGGAGAATTGAACTGGTATCCTCTAATTGCCTGCACTCTATTTCTCGTACCGGGAATTCCGCTGATAAATGCCGTGGATGATTTGCTCAATAACTTTATCGTGGCCGGCATGACAAGAGCCATGCACACTTTGTTAGTTGTAGGCAGCATGACCTTCGGTATCGTTATTGCCATCCGCCTCTGCGGGGTTACAGACTTTACCAGTGTCCAGCTCACTCCCGACACTCAATACCTGTCCCAAGCTATCGCGGCAGCCATTGCGGCCACGGGCTTTTCCATCATCTTCAACGTGCCCAAACGAATTCTGCCAGTAGTGGCTGTAGGTGGCATTATCACGGTGCTGCTGCGCAATATTTCCGTAATCGAGCTTGGAATGTCCCAAACCGCCGGTTCCTTTATCGGCGCAGCAGTGGTTGGCCTCATTGCCCTCAAAGCCATTCACTGGTTCCATACGCCCAATATCGTCATGACCATTCCTTCGGCTATCCCCATGATTCCCGGGGTACTGCTCTACCGTCTGCTCTTTGCCCTGCTGAATATCCAGTTCATCACCAGCGAAGAATTCTTTGCCAGCTTCCGCATGGGCGTAGATGCCGTGACCATCATTATCGGCATTGCCGTAGGTGTGGCCATTCCCAACATCTTTATCCATCGGCAGATTGAACGGCGCAAGCAAAATAACGTGCAGAGGTTGTTGGCCAAACGCTATGCCGAATCGGAAGATTAAGAAAAACCTCATCCGAGCGCTACGCGACCACCTTCCCCATAGGGGAAGGCTATCTAATCTATGAAAGAAGTGAACGTATGACTTTGGCAACAACATCCTCTCCTCGCCGGGAGGCATTTATGGACGGAATTCGCGATGGCACGCCCATTGCCTTGGGGTACTTCGTAGTCTCCTTTACCCTGGGCATTGCCGCCCGCAATGCAGGACTTACCCCTTTTGAAGGCTTCTTAGCCAGCTTCTTCAACAACGCTTCAGCAGGTGAATACGCGGCCTTTACCATTATCGCTGCTGACGCTCCCTATCTGGAACTGGCCATTATGACACTCGTAGCCAACGCCCGCTACCTCCTTATGAGCTGCGTCGTCAGCCAAAAATTCTCCCCAGATACCAATATTCTCCACCGGGTGCTGGTGGGCTTTGATATCACCGATGAAATCTTCGGCATCACCATTGCGAGAAAAGGCCCCTTGAATCCCTACTACAATTACGGTGCCATGAGCGTAGCCCTGCCGGGCTGGTCTGTCGGCACCGCCCTCGGTGTTATGGCGGGCAACCTCCTGCCTGTAGCCGCCGTCAGCGCCCTGAGCGTAGCACTCTTTGGCATGTTCATCTGGGTCATTATCCCGCCCGCCAGAGATAACCGCATTATTGGTGTGCTGGTCGCCATCAGCTTCATCGCCAGCTTCGCCTGCGCCCACCTGCCCGAAATCAGCGACCTGTCCGGCGGCACAATAACCATCATCCTGACCGTCGCCATCGCCGCCATAGGCGCCATCCTGCATCCGGTAAAGGAATAAATAAACAAAGACCAGCCGCGTTTATCAAGGCATCCTGGTTGAATTATTCAGCTATTGGTTAAACCACTAAGAACGTAAATGATGCGCAAAAAATCCCCTGCGACTGGTACTCGCAGGGGATTTTTCTATGTTCGTGTCCTTCTTATGTTGTCATTATAGCATCTCATTCCGATAAGCACAAGAAAAATTTATTCATGGCGGAGCAATCATCTCGCATTAAGCCCGTGGGGCTGGTAATGCTTTTCCGCAGCTTTTGACAAGCCTGTCTATGGCGGAGGAAAAGTGTTACCAGCCCCACGGGCGCCTTTACACTATGATGTTAACTAAGAACGGTAAACCGCCTCATCCACCTGCCTGTCCTTCCCTGCCACCAAAAACGCCGATGTAATATCCCCTACCACATTCTGCGCCGTTCCCGGCATATCGATAATCGGCTCAATGCCGATAAAATGCATAACCGCAGTTCCCGGAATCCCCATATTCTCCAATACCGGCGGCATAACGAGAAGTCCCACTCCCGTCATCGCCATCAGGAACTCTACGCAGAACAGGGAAAAGATAAAGTCTGCATTCATCTCCACCGAAAACGTACACGCGAGCATCATGGATATTACGGACACATAATAGGCTGTGCCATCCATGTTGAACTGCATACCTACCGGTACCGTAAATTTCGTAATCCGCTCATTCATGCCCAATTTTTCCACACAAAATTTCAGCGTGGCCGGCAGACAGGCACTGGAATTACTGCTGGAAAAAGGCAGCGCACTAAAAGGCACTGTTTTTTGTAAAAAAGGCAGGGGCGAGCAACGGGCAACTAGCAGAATCAGCAAAGCCGCCACCAAAAAGCTAAGGGGCAGCCCCAACGCAATGACCAGGAGCATCCGGCCATACGCCCAAAGGCCAATAATCCCCAGCTGCATAACCATTTTGATAGTGGATATACACACCAGAAAGGGAAGCAGCAGGCTCACGGTCTGAACAACATTCATCGTAAAATTGCTCATAAAGCGAACCCCTTCACGCGCCCAATCCAGCTGTCCGTCCATTTTATTCAGGATAAAACCACAGAAGCAGGCCAGAAACAAAGTCTGCATGATGTTATTGGTCGAAAAAGGCGAAACCACATTCCCCGGCACAATTCCTCCTAACAGCGACCCCACCGTAATACCCGGAGCATTGCCAAGATTGCCCTCCAACGTAAGGGTAAGGGTATCCAAAATTTCCGGTGTGCCGCCCATAAGATAACCTGCCAGTAGGCCGGCCGCTACGAAAAAAGCCAGTTTCAGCAGTGACCATAAGACCACATGCCAGCCGATACGTCCGATATTGCTGGAATAGGACATACTGATAATCCCCTCAATAACCGAGAAAAATATCATCGGCGCAATCGCCATCATCAGTGCGCTGATAAATACCGTCTGTATCGGTTCGATAACAACTGCCTCCAGCCAGTCCTTAGCTGCCTGACTAGCTTCAAAGTACAGCAACGCCCCCACAGCCGTGCCAAAAATCAGTCCTGCCAGAATCCTGCGCACTTCCTGATACTCCGGGTCACGGAACTGTATGGCCACAATATTTTCGCCCCGCCGTCTGCTGCGCGAATACTTCAGCCGTTTGCGATGGGCTTTCAGAATTGCATACCCTGTCAGGTCACTTTCCATATCCTCCGGCAGCAGCAACAAAGGATTATAGGCATCCCCTTTGGCCGTCAGCAACAGCTTTAAGCGATGAAAGGACTTTTTCCAGCTCAACGTCAGGCTAAAGTCTTCCGCCTTTTTATCCTGCTGGGCCAAACGCTGAAAAGTTTCCTCTACGAGCAGCTGCATCAGATAAATTTCATGCTGTTCAGCCTTTTCTTGGGACAATGAATCCGCAATCCAGTCCATGGCCTGCGAAAAATTTTTCCATGTAATGACAAAAGAACGGTCCGTTATTCGAGTGTAATCAGCCATAAAATCTTCGCTTTCTTCAGGTCATCCAAACGCTGAAGCTGCAATTTATTCAACCCCTTCTCGCTGTAGAGCTTAAATGATTCCTTAAACAAGGGAATCTGTTTTACCTTCAGCCCTTGTGCCTCAATAAATTTTTTGATTTCTTCGTCGGTAGCAAAGAATTTTTGGTCAAAATCGGCATCGGCAATTTCCTCGTAAACCTTGGCCGATTCCTTATAAACTTCACGAGCATTTTTCTCCCCATAAACGACCTTGGAAGCCCCCATGACGAAATCACGGGCAGAAAAGTCCGACGTAATATAGCAGCCGCCATGTTTCTGCAAAACAGCCTTGATATTCTGCAGGACGCTGGCCTGCTGTTCATGGGTCAGATACATCATCAGGCCATCCATGGTAATGCAGATCGGGCCTTCCATCTTGTCGGCCGCAGCCATCATCTGCGCCTTATCCGTAGCATCTGCGACCTCATAGGATGCCAGTTTCACTTCCTCCGGCTTCAGGCATTTGGCCAGATACTGATTGCCATAGACTGCAACAGCGGGGAATTCTGCACCCACAAAATGGATTCCATGACGGGCCATGTACAGTCCCCGGGAGGAAAACCCGCAGGCAATGTCCATGACATTTTTGTAGCCGTTCTGCTGAATATATTCATTGAGTGCCGCATAACGCATCTCATGGTAGAGCATATTCACCGGCTGCAGAGTATAAAAATTCTTGATTTTCCCCGTGAACAAAAGATGCTGTTTCCCCGTTGCCTTGGCATATTCAGCCGCCTCCGGCACACCAGCCTCCCGCAGCCAGAACAGCGACGTATAGGCAGTATAGGAAACCGGCTCAAATTCAGCGGCCCAGCTTTTGCCACTCAACAGCAAGCACAGCCCCAAAACAAGAACAGACAGCCATTTTACAGGCAGTATTTTTTTCATTTGCCACACCTTCCCAATTTCATGTTTTACTGAAACGTCAGCTTATAACATTTCGCCCTTTGTCTGCTTAAATCCTGCTATTTTTCTTTACAATCCGGCATTATCCGCCTAAAATGTTAATAAATACCATTCATCGAGAAAGGAAAACGCCCATGAACCACGATATCTACATCTATCTGTTCGTAATGAGCGCTGTAACGCTCGCCATCCGCATCCTGCCCGTCACGCTTATAAGACGGCCCATCAAAAACCAGTTTCTACGCTCCTTCCTTTTCTATGTTCCTTATGTGACCCTTGCCGTCATGACCTTCCCCGCCATCATGGATGCCACCCGCAGTCCCTACGCAGGACTTTTAGCCCTCATTATCGGCATTGGCCTGGCCTGGAAAGGCTTCAGCCTGTTCAAAGTAGCCGCCACCTGCTGTATCGTTGTGTTCGGCGTTGAACTGGTCTTATTATAAGCGAAACAAAAAACAGCCCATGAAGCTTATCCCTTGCTTCATGGGCTGTTCGTATATTTTATGCTATCTGATACACCCGTGCATCAAAATTTTTCCAATAGCTCACTGCATCATCATAGGACAAAAGGTAGCGGTCCTCGGCTTCACTTCTGCCCAGTTCAATGCCGTAACAACATTTTGCAAAAACCGTAGCTTCCTTATTGGCCGCCTTGCGCAAAATCTCCTGCAACGTATCTTCCACAAAAGCCGTCCGGGACTTCCAAGCCGCCTGCTCCTTCAAATTATACTTACCTGTCTTGAACTTAAACAATTTGTTTGTCGCACTATTCACCGCAACAATCATCGTTCTTCTCCTCTCCAAAAAAATCTTTCCAGTAACAATATCCCATTATTATTTCCACAATATACATTTGTATCCAAAAATACTTTGTAATTTTACCCCAAAAGTCCCAATTAAGCAAGATATTTTTTGCAGTTTCAACTATTTTTTAGAAAATTTTTCCCTATATGCTTATTAATTCTCCCTATGAGGGAAAAACTCTGCCAAAACCTTCTCGTCCTGCGGCTTGCCCAGATAAGTGCCAATCAGGAAGAACAAGAGCGACGCCGTAATGCCGATGGTAATCTGATGCAGGCCCATAACCTTGAAGCCCATACCCTGCGTCAGGCAGTAAACCACCGTACCGCCGCTCATAGAAAGCAGTGCGCCGAGCTTATTAGCCCGCCGCCAGAACAGGCCCAGCAAAAGCATCCAGAAAAAGGCCGTTTCCAAACCGCCAAAGGCAAACATATTGATAATCCAGATAAGGCTCGGCGGCGTCAGCGCAATGACAAACACCACCACGCCGATAACGGCGGTTGCCAGCATGGAGAGCAGACGCAACTGTTTCGTGCCCGGCTCTTTGCCTTGCTTATGCTGATGATGCAAATACACATCCTTGATAATGGCCGAAGAAGCCACAATCAAGAGGCCGGAAATGGTCGAAATGGATGCCGCCAACGGGCCGATAATGGCCAGTCCCACCAAAGCCGGCGGCATAACCGTGACGATAGTCCTAGGGATGATATTATCCACACCGCCATAGGAGGCCAAATCCCCGGTAAGCACGCCATGTGCCAGAATGCCCGTAAAGTTGATGCCGATATTCATAAAGCCCACGACCACCGTACCAATCAGCATGGCCTTGTGCAGGCTGGCCGTATCCTTGTAACTGATACCCCGCACCACCGACTGCGGCAGGGCAATGGTGCAAATACCTACCAATATCCACTGGGTCAGATAAAGCCCGACAGGCATATGGCCATTGGATAAGGGTTCAAACATTTCCGGGTGATTGCTATGGAGATTGGCCATAAGATTTTCATAGCCGCCCCCTGCCGCCAGCACATAGTAAAGCAACAATACAATGCCCACCATCATAATCAGGGCACAGCAGGTATCGGTCAGCGCCACAGCCCGGAAGCCGCCCACAGTGGTGTAGACCACCACGGCCAGACCAAAGAGCAGCAGGCCCATCTCATAACTGTAACCCGTCACCGCCGCAAAGAGCTTGGCACCACCCACGAACTGCGCCGTCATGGTTGCACAGAAGAACAGCACGATGATGAAGGCCGCCAAACTTGCCAATCCGTCCGACTGGAAGCGCTCACGGATAATATCGACTACCGTCACCGCATCGAACTTGCGGGACAACAGGGCCACCCGTTTGCCGAATATACCCAGCACGAGGAAGATGGCCGTAACCTGCACCACTGCCATGTAAATCCAACCAAAGCCAATCTGCCAGGCCATGCCCGGCCCGCCCACGAAAGAACTTACAGAGCTATATGTGGCCACGGTAGTCATAGCCAGCACAAAGCCACCCAAATCATGGTTGCCGATAAAATACTGCTGAACAAAATTCCTGCCAAAACCTCGGGCCTGTACCTGCCGTACGTAGAAGCCAATGCCAATCATCACGGCCATAAAGATAAGCAGGGGCAGAAGCGCTGCCGGATTGCCGCCATTACTCATGGTCAGAGCCCTCCTTTCCGCCATCTTCCAAGGGCATATCCCTAAAGACGAATTTCAGCAAGATTTTCACCAGCACAATGGCAAAAAACCATACGCCAATACTGGAGGTTACTGCCCAGAGAGGCAGACCGCCAATCTCCATATCTACGCCAGCCAGGCCAAAGCCTGCCCAGCACCAAAATAAAATAAGTACCAGCAGTGCCAGCCCCGTAAACGCGGCTTCCCGGCGAATTTGCTGATACTTTTCCCAATCTGTCATAAACCATAGTCTCCTTTCGTACAGTTGCACCCTGAAATTTGCTTTATGCAGTGCATACCGTCGCTCTCTAGTGTACCGCAAAATGACTACACAGGCAAATCCAGCAGGATTTTTTCTGCCAAAGGCGAAAACTAATGGCAAAGACAGTTACTGGAAACTATGTCAGAAAGGATGATTTATATGAAACGCCTTGTCACTCTGCTGATATTTTGCCTGCTGATAAGCATCAGTGCTGTTGCCGCGGCCGGCGGCACCATCACCGGCACGGTTCACCTGCCCAACACCGAACGGGGAATGCACATCGGCAGGGGCGAAGGCGGCGCAGCTATGATGTGGGATATGAGCGCCCCCAAGAACCGCAAGCGTTCCGAGCGGGCAGAAATCTGGCTCATTGAGCGCGGGATTAATTTTACGGCCCTTCCCTACGCCGCCGTGCAAAAATGGTATCAGCAAGGAACTATCCCCGCCAACCAGCCCATTTACCATGCCGTAGTGAATGAGCAGGGACAGTTCACCTTCCAGGATGTTCCCGCCGCCGAGTACTATGTTATGATTCTTGACCCGAATGGCAAGGAAGGGAACCAGAACCTTGCCGACAAGATGACAAGGGATGAATTGACCAAAAAACTGCCCCATGCGGATGAATTTGAACTCTTCATGGTGGGCATGCGCAGCTGCCTCGTACAAAAAGTCAGCCTGCGCAACGGCCAGACGATAAATATCCGGCCGAGCGTCTTTTGAGGGGAGGTAAGCACCATGACCATTCTCGATACCATGCTGGCGGCCAATGCAGAATTCTGCGCCCATCCGCCCGCTGACTACACCCTTGAAGATTTGAAAAAAAGCAAGCTGCCCCAAAAGCAGGTGGCCTTGATTACCTGCATGGACACCCGCCTAGTGAATTTTCTGGAACCAGCTCTAGGCATTGGCCGCGGGGAAGCCAAGGTAATAAAAACCGCCGGCAATGGCATTACCGGCGTATTTGATGGCACCATTCGGAGCCTGCTCGTATGTATTTATGAACTGGGCGTCAAGGAGATTATCGTCATCGGCCATCACGAATGCGGCATGGCCAACACCACTTCGGAAAGCCTCATAAAATCCATGGTGGAACGAGGCATTTCGAAAGAAGCTATCCATATGATAAAGAAGGAACTCACAGAATGGGCGGATGAATTCCACCATCCCGAGCAAAATGTCATCGATACGGTAGAACGCATCCGCCTTAATCCACTGATTCCCGTTGATGTGCCCATTCACGGCCTGATTTTCCACCCACGCACTGGGAAGGTGGATGTGGTCATGAACGGCTATACCTGATTATCTGTCCTTCCACGTCCATATCCGGTCATGGATTTTCGCACTTTGCAGGGCCTCCTCCATAGCCTCATAGGCCAGTTGCGACACATCCCCCTGCGTGGCGTATTCGTCGTTGAAATGACGCGATGCGCCTTTGCTAAAGGATTCTGCCTTAGCCTTGTCAAAGCCGACAATTTCCACCGCCGCATAGCTATGGACGATATATCTGCCCCAGCGGTTCCAGCGCATGGTCTGATACTGCTCATAACCTGTAAGCACCGGCATAACTACCAGGTCGGCCTTCAGTTTTTCTGCCACTGGCCGCATTAAATCCTTGAGCTTTACCTTGCCGACAGCTTCATTGCGCGCATCTTCCAAAGCCGCCCAGCATTCCTTCTCCGGAATGTATTGGACGGCTTTTAACGTGCCGTTCAATGGAACATGCAGGCTTCTGTCCACCAGTTTTTCCAAGCGGTCATGCACATCCTGAGTGGGCGTCATATAACTCTGTATGAGCAAGGGAAACTGCGCCACCCGCAGCGGCGTGCGCTCTGCCGCCCAGGCCTGCACCGACAGGATAAGCATCAACAGTACCCATAGTAAGGCAATTTTCCGTTTCACAATAACACCTCCAGAACCTTAAACCACACGGACTTTTAATGAATGGATTTTTTCTTGAACCGCCCGCCCACAATATCATGGACGGCATTGATGGTTACAAAGGCATTTTCATCCTTGTCGAGTACGATTTCCTTGAGCTTATCGACTTCCAGACGAGTCACCACGCAGTAAAGCACTTCCTTGCTCTCCCCAGTGTAGCCACCGGCACCGTGCAGCAGGGTCACGCCACGGCCCAGGCGGTCATTCAGGGCCGAAGTGATTTCCTCATGCTCATTGGTCACAATCATCACGGCGTAGCTTTCATCCAGCCCCTTGATGACCACATCAATCATCTTGGAGATGACGAAATATGCTACCAGCGAGTACATAGCCTTATCCCATCCATAGAGCAGTCCTGCGCTGGACAGAATAAAGAGGTTGATGAACATAACTACTTCGCCCACGGAGAACACGGACTTCTTATCCATAATAATAGCCACAATCTCCGTACCGTCCAGACTGCCGCCAGCCCGGATAATCATGCCCACGCCGATACCGTCAATAATGCCGCCAAAGATAGCCGCCAGGAAGGGGTCATCCGTCACCTTCTCCAACGGGTCAAATATCTCTGACCAGACGGCCAGAAAACAGATGGCTACCAAAGTGGCAATGGCAAAGTTCTTGCCAATCTGCTTGTACCCCATAAAGAGGAAGGGAATGTTTAAGAGCACCAAGAAAACACCCATGCTCATGCCCGTGATGGTTTCCATCATAATGGAAACGCCCACGATACCGCCGTCAATGACGTTGTTGGGAATCAAAAATTCTTCCAGCCCAAAAGCCGCAATAACCGCCCCGACAAAAATCATGGCATATTTTTTCACATAAAATGACGTCGTGCGATTCTGGCCAATTTTAGGTTTTACTTCATTATTCAAGGCTGCCTGTTCTTCCATACACCTCACACTCCCATTTTCGTTCTATATTCATTATATATTATTAGGTAAACGCAGACAATAATCCTCTTTTTCATGTTTATTTCTGTACCACACTAAAGTACATTCGTATTTTATCGACAGTTTTTGGCGGGATTTAGCAACTTCTTGCGTGTTTTTTCGTGAGTTTGATTGACTTTGAAGGAGTTTAGTTGTATTATATAAAAAAATCACATTTTTGGAGAGTGATAGCCATGCTGACGGAAGAGCGTTATGCTACAATTCTGCGCATCCTTGAGGAAAAAAAGGCTGTTACCGTCCTTGACCTCACCCGTGCCCTGAACGCATCTGAATCCACAGTGCGCAGGGATTTGACCGCCCTGCACAAGAATGGGCGTCTCTACAAGGTGTACGGCGGGGCCACTTCCATCGACAACAACTACAGCAGTGCCGAGGAAGACATGAAAACCAAGAACGATTTATTCCCTGAGGAAAAAATCGCCATCGCCCGCAAGGCTGCCGGACTCATCAAGCAGAAGGATTTTGTCTATATTGATGCGGGTTCCACCACCTTGCATTTAATTGATTTTTTGACGGAAACCAGTGCCGTATTCGTCACCAACGGTATGCAGCATGCTGCCAAGCTGGCTGCCAAAGGCTTTAAGGTCTTCATTATCGGCGGTGCTGTCAAAGCCGTTACAGAAGCGGTTATCGGCACAGAAGCCCTGGAAAGCCTCACGTGCTACAATTTTACCAAGGGTTTCTTCGGTACCAACGGCATCAGCCCCAAGTCCGGTTTTTCTACGCCGGATGCAGATGAAGGCACCATCAAGAGCGCTGCTCTGGCTCGCTGCAAGCATGCTTACGTTTTGGCTGACCAGTCAAAATTCAACAAGATTTCCCCTATCACCTTTGCCAATATCTCCAGTGCTACCATTATTACAGGTCGGCTGGAAGATAAAAAATACCGTGATTATACCACTGTTCTTGAAGGAGAGTAAGAAATGATTTACACCGTAACCTTCAATCCATCCCTGGATTACATCGTCCGTCTGGACAACTTCACCGCCGGTGCCATCAACCGCGTCAACTATGAGCAGGTTCTGGCTGGCGGCAAGGGCATCAACGTGTCCATCGTGCTGAAGAATATGGGCCATGACAACAGCGCCCTGGGTTTTGTCGCTGGCTTCACCGGCGAAGAAATCAAGCGCCAGCTCAAGGAATTCGGCGTCAAGAGCGATTTCGTACAGCTTGACGAAGGTTTCTCCCGTATCAACGTAAAGGCCAAAGCCAGCACGGAGACGGAAATCAACGGTCAGGGCCCGGACATCAGCGAAGCCAAGCAGGCTGAACTCTTTGCACAGCTCGACAAACTCGTAGAAGGTGACACGCTGGTACTGGCCGGTTCCATTCCCAAGACCCTGCCGGATGACATCTATCAGCGCATCATGGCCCGCCTTGACGGCAAGGGTATCCGCATCGTGGTTGACGCTGAGAAGAACCTGCTTCTCAACGTGCTCCAGTATCATCCGTTCCTCATTAAGCCCAACAATCACGAACTCGGCGATATGTTCGGCGTGAAACTCACCACGGACGAAGAAATCATCACCTATGCCAAGAAGCTGCAGGAAAAAGGCGCACAGAACGTGCTGATTTCCATGGCTGGCGACGGTGCCATCCTCTTGACGGCGGAAGGCCAGTCTTATAAGTGCCCGGCACCGAAGGGCAAGCTCATCAACTCCGTCGGCGCTGGCGACTCCATGGTAGCCGGTTTCATCACGGGTTACATGGAATCCAATGGCGACTTTGAAAAAGCCTTCCACATGGGCGTAGCTACGGGTTCTGCTTCCGCGTTCAGCGAAAATCTCGCTACCCGTCCGGAAGTTGAAGCACTGCTGGCCACCATCGCTTAACATTTGGGATCTCGCCTTTTAGGCATTATATATAATTCTTTTATTTGCAAAGGAGAGAACATTATGCGTATCACTGACCTGCTCAAGAACGAGAGCATCGTTCTGGGCGCCTCCCCGGCTGACAAAGCTGCAGCCATTAATCAGCTGGCTGACCTCATGGAAGCTGGCGGCAACCTTTCCGACAAAGAACAGTACACCAAGGATGTATTCGCCCGCGAAGCATCCGGCACCACTGGCCTTGGCGACGGTATCGCCACTCCCCATGCCAAGAGTGCTGGTGTAAAGGCAGCAGGCCTTGCTGCTATGACGGTTCCTGCTGGTATGGATTTTGAGTCCATGGACGGCCAGCCGAGCCGCCTGTTCTTCATGATTGCTGCTCCGGACTCTGCCAATGATGACCATCTGGCAATCCTGTCCAAGCTGGCTACCATGATTATGGACCCGGACTTCAAGGAAGCTCTGATTGCTGCCAAGAGCAATGATGAATTCCTGAAACTCATCGATGCCAAAGAAGACGGCAAATTCGTTGCTCCGGCGGCTGCAGAGGCAGTAGAAGAAGCGCCGAAAGCCGACCACATTCAGGTGCTGGCTGTTACGGCCTGCCCGACGGGTATTGCCCACACCTTCATGGCTGCGGAAAGCCTCGAACAGCATGCCAAAAAGCGCGGCATCACCATCAAGGTTGAAACCAACGGCTCCGGCGGTGCTAAGAACGTACTGACCGCTGAAGAAATCGCCAAAGCTGACGCTATCATCGTCGCTGCTGATAAGAACGTCGCTATGGCCCGTTTCGATGGCAAACCGACCATCATCACCAAGGTTGCTGACGGCATCAACAAGGCTGACGAACTCCTTGACCGTGCCCTGTCCGGCAACGCTCCCATCTATCATGCTTCCGGCGCTGATGCAGAAGAATCTGCTGCTGATGTATCCGGTGAAAGCCTCGGCCGTCAGATTTACAAGCACCTCATGAACGGTGTCAGCCACATGCTGCCCTTCGTTGTTGGCGGTGGTATCCTGATTGCCATGGCCTTCCTGTTCGATGATTACTCCATCGACCCGAGCAAATTTGGTTCCAATACGCCGCTGGCTAAGTTCTTCATGGATATTGGCGGTGCTTCCTTCGGCTTCATGCTGCCGATTCTCGCCGGCTTTATCGCTATGTCCATTGCTGACCGTCCGGGCCTTGCTGTAGGTTTCGTCGGCGGTGCGCTGGCTGGTACGACGGGTTCCGGCTTCCTCGGCGCTCTCGTAGCCGGTTTCGTTGCCGGTTACGCCGTAAACTTCCTGAAGAAGGCATTCTCCTGCCTGCCGGAATCTCTGGACGGCATCAAGCCCGTTCTGCTCTATCCGTTCTTCGGTATTCTGATTATCGGTTTCATCAGCATGTTCATCATTGCTCCGCCGGTTGGTGCAATCAACACCTGGCTCGTTGAAACCCTCAAGAACATGGATCCGAACGCCCGCATTATGCTGGGTATCGTAATGGGCGGCATGATGGCTATCGACATGGGCGGCCCCATCAACAAGGCAGCTTATGTAACGGGTACTGGCCTTCTCGCTTCCGGCGAATACCATGTAATGGCTGCTGTTATGGCTGGCGGTATGGTTCCGCCTCTGGCTATCGCTCTGTGCACGACGTTCTTCAAGAACCGCTTCACCGAAAGCGAACGCAAAGCTGGTATCACCAACTATGTAATGGGTATGTCCTTCATCACCGAAGGTGCTATTCCGTTCGCCGCTGGTGACCCCCTGCGCGTGATTCCTTCCGTATTCATCGGTTCCGCTACGGCTGGTGCCCTGTCCATGGCCTTTGACTGCACCCTGCGTGCTCCCCATGGCGGTATCTTCGTAGTACCGACCATCGGCAATGCAGGTATGTACCTGGCAGCCATCATCATTGGTGCTGTAGTAGGCTGCATTGTACTGTCCGTACTGAAAAAGCCCATCAAGGACTAATCACTAACAAAAAAAAAAACATATAATAGCCTTCCCCTTTGGGGAAGGTGGCAACCGAAAGGTTGCCGGATGAGGTAAAGCATACCTGAACCTCATCCGGGCGCTGCGCGTCCACCTTCTCCAAAGGGGAAGGCTTATATCTATAATTTTAGGAGGAGTTATGCTAGACCGCCTATTTAAGCTGAGCGACCGCGAAACGACGGTACGCACAGAATTCTTTGCCGGGCTGACCACGTTCATTGCCATGGCCTATATCGTTTTTGTCATTCCCCACATGCTCACGGATGCCGGTGTGCCCCAGGAAGCATCTATCGCTGCTACGATTTTGATTACCGCTGTGTCCACCCTCTTTATGGGTGTGCTGGTCAATTACCCGGTGGCACTTGCCCCCGGACTTGGCCTTGCCGCGTTCTTTTCCTACTACGTCTGCGGCAGCCTGCACCTGCATTGGACTGTGGCCCTCGGTGCCGTGTTCTTTTCGGGCATTGTCTTTCTGATTCTGACCTGCGGCGGCATTATGAAAGCCATCATTCATGCCGTACCGGATACGCTCAAAGCGGCCATCACGGTCGGTATCGGCCTGTTTATCGCTTTTATTGGCCTCAAGAATGCCGGTGTCCTGCAAGCTGACCCGTCAACCTTTGTAGCGCTCGGTGACGTTACCCAGCCTGCCCCCGTCTTTGCCATGTTCACACTGGCGCTCACAGTCATTCTCATGGTGCGTGGCGTGCAGGGAGCTATCCTCATCAGCATCGGCGTGACCACACTGCTCTCCATGGCGCTGGGATATTCTCCCATTCCCCACGGTATCAGCGATATTATCAGCTTCGACATTCCCTCAGTGAGTGGTTCCTTCGTCCAGCTTGATATTGCAGGTGCCTGGGACTATGGGATTATCTCCATCATCTTCACCTTTACCATGGTGGAACTCTTCGATAATATCGGCACGCTCATCAGTTTGACCCGCCGGGCCAATATGGTGCAGGAAGATGGCGAAATCCCTGGCCTCAACAAGGCACTGACCATGAACGCCTTCGCCACAATTGGCAGTGCGTTTGTCGGCACCTCTACCGTAACCACTTATCTGGAAAGCGCCACGGGTATTGAAGCCGGCGGCCGCACAGGACTTACCGCCGTTATCACGGCGCTCGGCTTCCTCTCCCTGCTGCTGTTCGCCCCGCTGATTGCCTTAGTGCCCAGCTATGCGACGGCCTCTGCGCTGATTCTCATCGGTGCTTTGATGATTTCTTCCGTCAAGGACATTGACTTTTCCGACCTCACCGACGGCGTACCGGCCTTCCTGACCATCATTATGATGCCGCTGACCTACAGCATCGCCAGCGGCTTTGCCTTTGGTTTTATCAGCTATGTGGTGCTGAAGCTGACTACGGGACGGTATAAAGAAGTTAAGCCGATTATGCTGGTGATTAGTTTGGCTTTTCTTATCAATCTTGTTATGCGGTCATAACTTAAAAACGATATATTAAGGCGGCACGGGCAGGGAGCTTTACACGCTGCGCTGTTGCCCGCTGGCTAAAATAAAATTTTGCCTTCTAACTTATCCTCTAAACGGTCTTAAACTCGCTTTGCTCAGACAAAAGACCTTTTTAGAGGAAATAGCGGAAGGCAAAATTTTATTTCTTTACGCCAACGGGCAAAGGCTTCGCTTAGTAAAGCTCCCTGCCCGTGCCTTAGGCTATTCACATTCTAATTTCCGTGCCACCTCATTGCTCTTCTAAATCCATTAGCTTCTGCTTCTTTTACAGTTTTTGCATAAAATTCGCCTTCTGATTGGTCTATTACACATTTATCGTATTGCTGGTCAAATGGTAAATGATAAATTTTTTCTCCTGTTGTACGATTAATATTACATTTAATCATGGGGTAATCATCTAAAGGTACAGTCAAAGCCAAGACCTTCAATGATTTTGCAAACTTCCTAGCTGTAGGCGAAAAACTCGTCGTCGTTACAAAAACCGGAATCAAATGACCATTTTTTATATAGTTATAGAATTCGCTAAAGCTACCTTTAGGATTTATTTCCGAGAAATAGTACATTACAGTAGTACCAAATAATTGATTGATATGTTTTTCATGTATTTCTTTTTTGGCAGACCAACACTTACATTGAACAACATGAATATCATTTTCTCTATAACATATCAAATCACGCCCCAAATCTTCTAAGCCTTCCTCTATACCAAAATATTTAACCTTGTACCCTTTTTTCTCATATCTATATCCTATATATCTTTCATACTCCATTCCGATTTGCCATTTTGTCTTTTTACGCTTCATATATCGGTCTAGCGCTAACTGATTTCTATCTATCTCCGATAACTCTTTATATTCTTTAGGACTTACCCAATTTGCAACGCTATCTTTGTTGTTCTCATCATTATATACTACTGGAGAAGATACTGGCTCACGTTCCATTTCTCCAAGCCAGGGTAACAAATTATGCAGATATGCTAATTCCCATCTATAAGCATATAATTCTTCCAAACACTTTTTCTTTTCTTGTTTTATCTCTTCTACTATCTTTGCCGTTTTAGGCGCAGATTGCCTTTTATATGTTAAATATTCAATAGCAGCTTTTTCTTTTGCTGTATCATAATCTGCAAGCACAGTGGTTAAAAAAGGAAATTCTATAATTTTTTTCGAAAGTAACTCCTTTTGCATCGTCACTTTCTCCTGTATCTTTTTATACTCGTCATTTATGTTTTTCTGCCCATTCACTAGTTCTTTAAGTGCTTTCTCTAATACATCTCCTTCTCCCGATACGTAACTCACACTACTTTCTTCATATTTCTCACCTGTGATTAAATATGTTTTATCTTGAAGTTCTTTTATTATTTGGATGATCTCATTTACCCGTCTTGTAAATATTTTTCTTCTTTTTTGTGAATAAGACTCTATCTCATCAAGTATTTCTTGTTTTTTATTGCTAAATTCTCTTTCCTTATCTTCTATCTCCCTTTTCTTCGTATTACTTTCATTATTTATTTTGTCAATCCATATTTTGTATGTTTCATTTATATTTTTTTGTTCGCTAATTATATAATCAATCGCATCTTCTAGTAAATCCCCTCTTAATGATTTTCTTCTTATCCCATGGTCCTCATGTTTCTTATTCAATAAAATTTTTATTTCTTTTTGAAGTTCATTTACCTTTTTAACAAACCCATTGACTTTGTCTTCAAACTCCTCATTTTTCATCCTTATATTATCATTAACTTTAGAAATTAATTCATATTGTTTCTCATCGCTTATTTTCTTTACTTCTTCTCTTAGATGTGACACTTTAAATCTCAAATGAAAAATATATAAAAACACCAAAACTACTATTACTAATATGGGTTCCATTTTATTTTC
Source organism: Selenomonas ruminantium AC2024 (assembly GCF_000687995.1). Classification (NCBI taxonomy): domain Bacteria; kingdom Bacillati; phylum Bacillota; class Negativicutes; order Selenomonadales; family Selenomonadaceae; genus Pseudoselenomonas; species Pseudoselenomonas ruminantium. Next base: position 545,086 of record NZ_JIAC01000001.1, on the reverse strand, counting down.
CTCTTATATATTACTCAAAATTCGCACATCTAAAACAAGCCACTGTCCCGTAGAGAGCTTATTTCAGATATGCGAAGTTTGAGTTTCTGATCTATATTATTGGTTATAATAAGCATAATCCCAGATAGCTTGCGCTACTTTGTCTTGATAAACAGGGCGCCACGGACCATTAGTATTTCTATGGGTACGGAATATCCATTGTCCTCTTACTAGTCGAAATTCGTAATGCGTTATATCGGTGGGATAGTCGAATATAAATTCAATATCCGTATCAAAATGGTTGGTTCCTAGTGGATATACTGCTTTTACTATAACTGTGTATCTAGGTTCATCATACACGACTACATCTTCAGCATAAGCAACCGATGATGGAAAATATGATATATTGCCTGCATTAGTCCATATTCCAGTTAACAGAAATATGACCACAATAACTTTCTTGAACATATCGCTCCCCCCTTGTTGTAATTTACTTTCTCCCGTGAGGAACTTCAAAATTTGCCTTATGGCATAGCTTCCTAAAACAGTGTACATTAAGTCGCAATTTTAGATGTCAAAGCCCTATGCTAATCCTGATAGCAGGCTTATTTTGGATGTGCGAAGTTTGAATATATTATTTATATTATTCAAAATGCGTATTCCATTTATTCTCAACGGTCTCTCTATTTGCCGCCAGCCATTGCATGATTGTATTTAAGTCCTTTGCCGGAATGCGGCTTTTGTTGTGCGCCACCCTAATCATGCCGTCCATCCATATTTTTGTGGCATCCTCATGGGGAGTTCCTTCGCATACATGTACATGGATGGGCTCATCATTCTCATTTGACCAAAAGAAAATAACATATTTTCCTAAACGACATACTTTAGGCAATGCCAGCACTCCCCTCTTTGGCTAACCGCCAGATAATGAAGGCGTTTCTATTGGCATAACCTAATAAATCCGTAACCTCCTCATCAGAAAAGCCCTCTGTTTCCTTTATATCCAAGCCGGGAATAACCGATTCCAAGAAGGAGAATCCCCCCTCTATGGGCTTTTCAAAGTAGATACGGATATATTCCATACCATCATCAGTAGTCTTTATATCACTATAAGTCAACGTAACGTCATCAACTTCGGAGTAAAAGTTCTTCATTGCCGGTCACCTTCCTGTCACCTAAAGAATATTTCTACTATTATTTTAGCACAACCTGACCGGAAAAGCTTAAATCCCCAAAAACGAATTAAGCTGATAGTTCTTAATGCTGGCCAGCACGGTGGTCTGCAGAGCCGTGGTTAAGGCTTTGCTGGTGGCCTTGGCGGCTTCGGTGTCGATATTGCCGTTGAGGAGGCCGCTGTTATTTAACTGGTTGAGCCAGGAGATGTTCTGGGCGATTTCGTTGATGGCCTGCTGATTGAGTGTTCTCTGCTGGCGCTTGTAGTAGCTGTAGAGGTAGTCCTGGGTCTTGCGGGTACTGTCTGACCAGAAGCTGTCCATCAGGGATAGTTTGTACTTCGTCAGGTCGTATTCATTGAGGGTCTTATCCCATTCTTCCTGTTCTTTTTGCACCTTGGCCCAAATATCGCTGTAGCTATCCGTATTTTCCGTATCCTTCTTCTTTGTGGCAGTTGTGCTCGTATATGATTTGGCCGCCAGATTCTGCAGGGCCAGTAACGTTTCCATTGACATCTGCGACATAAAAATGCCCCCTTTCTCTCTCTATATATATCGAAAGAAAGGGGGCATTACTTTAGCGTTTTAATCTTCTTCTACAGGGCGCAGAGCATTATCCAGCGGTGCTCTGGCATACGGCATCAAATCGGTGAGCTTAGCGGTCTTCACCACGCCGTCCATATTGGTCATGATGATTTCTTCCACGTTGAACTCTGCCAACAGCTGACATACAGCACCATTGGGAACAAAGGGCTCATCCGTATCAGCAATCACGGCAATGGCGTCAAATTCCCGCTTGCCATCTGCTACCGCCCGGTACATAGCCACTTCCTCCGCAAAGACGGAGAGACGGGGGACGGCGTTTTCGATATTACATCCTGTATAAAAGGTGCCATCACTGGCCAACACGCAAGCGCCAATAGCTGCCTTTCCATAAGGTACATAAGCGTTATCCATGACCTGCATAGCCGCCCGCACCATGGTATCCACGATTTCCGGATTCATATTTGTTTCACTCCTTTTCTAGCCACTACTACCTACTTCTACTATTCCCCATGCAAGGGCAAAATCCTTGCGCGAAATAAAATTTTCTTAGACAACATCCACCCGAATAACACCATCTATCTGCCGCACAGCATCGACAATGATGATGCTCTTGATACTCTGCTTGTTGAAAATTTCCAAATCAATATACATCGAGCGCTCGCCGCCCTCTTCCATTTCATCATCAGCAGCATTGACCTTTACACCTCTGACCCGCAGCTGCAAATCCTCCAGACAGCGGCTGATGCGCATAAGCTGCCCAGGCCTGTCCACTGTGTGGATATTGAGCGAAAGATTCTTCTCATGGTCCACCCAGTCATCTAAGCGGGATAGCCTGCCCAAAGTCACAAACACCAAACCGGTACTGATAAGCGCCCCAGTATAAAAGCCAGCTCCTACCGCTAAGCCAACGCCAGCCACCACCCAAAGGCAGGCAGCAGTAGTCAGGCCTGTAACGGACAGCCCCTCCTTCATGATGGCACCGGCGCCCAAGAAACCAATGCCGCTGACCACCTGCGCTGCCAAACGTGCCGGGTCAGCATTGGTCTTGCCCTCAACATCCTGATACAGACCGATGGACATGACCATAATCAAACAGGAACCAAGACATACCAGCACATTGGTACGCAACCCCGCCGATTTTCTACGGGACTGGCGCTCATAACCGATGATACCGCCCAAAACACAGGAGAGAACCAGCCTCAGAAACAACTCCCATTCCGACAGCATGACTTCTCACCTCTTTCTTCCACTAATCATGCCTATTCTCTTATGAATTCGCCTTCAGCCAAAAAAATCCTGCCTGTCCATGTGAATCCCGCCAAATAAGGGAACATTTTATCCACATAATAATCCACAGGTGTGGATAAGTATGAACTTCTCCCTGTTTTTTTGCCTTTTCTTTCTATAATATATAAGCATCATGTGAATATTGTCTATGCTCGTCTGGGCAAAATCTGTGGATAATGTGGATAAATCCGTGGATAACCCCATATTTTCAGCTTGACAAACGCTTATCAACTACATTTTGTGCTTTTATCCCCAGATTTATGCCTAAATCTTGTGGATATCCCCAAGTCGACCCATAATGTTACAAAATCCTACTTTTTCCACAGGGAAAATGGGAATTTTATTAAGTTTGCATTGTAGTAACGGACATCACCGGATACTTCCTGTCCCAGCCAGGCCGGACGCGAAAACTCCGCATCCTCTGCCGGCAGTTCGATTTCTGCCACTACCAGTCCCTGATTTTCGCCCGCGAAAACATCCACTTCCCAAGTGAATGCTCCCTGCTGTTCCAAATAGCGGGTCTTGACGAGAATGGGCTGCTCGGCCAGCTGCAGCATTTCCTCTGCATCCTGCCGGGGGATTTCATATTCATACTCTGCCCGGCTGACCCCCACATTCTTTCCCTTGATGGTCAGATACCCTTTCTCTCCCTTTATCCGCACCCGCACCGTACGCTCCGGCACTGTGGACAAATAACCCTGAGCTATTTTTATGCCTGCGCTTTGCGGCTGCCAGCTGTCTTTCACCAAAAATTTCCGTTCAATTTCCTTTGCCATGAACCTCAACCTCCTTTACTCTCTATATTGTAACATTTTTTCCACTGAACCCTCGCTTTTTTCAGATTTGTTTGTTATACTTAATTAGTTTATAATAAACATGTGTTACAATGAGTAAGAATCCATAACAATTTTGAAGAAAAGAAGGTATGATTTTTGCAAACTTCCAATATTCCTCCTCGCAAGGCAAAGAAGAAACGCCGTATCTGGCCTTGGGTGCTGATGGTACTGGTGTTTATCTCCGCAGCTTTGGCTGGTGCGTACTATGCCAGCAACAGTCTGCTGGAAAAACCTGTGGAAAAGAAACAGAGTGAAGAACTGATTACCGCCAAGGATAAGGCCACCATTATGATTATGGGTGTGGATGAGCGTGACGATGATGTAGGCCGCAGCGACACGCTGATGATTGCCTCCATCGACCCCAAGACCAATCAGGCTTCGCTGCTCTCCGTGCCCCGCGATACCCGTGTAAAAATCAAAGGCCATGGCTTTGACAAGGTCAACGCTGCCTATGCCTATGGCAAGGAAAAACTCTCTCAGGACACAGTAGAAAACCTGCTGGGCGTAAATATTGACCATTACATCATCATTAATACCAAGTCATTTAAGAAAATTATTGATGCCATTGGTGGCATTGATATTGATGTGCCCAAACGCATGCACTACGAAGACCCTTGGGATGATGACGGCGGCCTTATCATTGACTTCCAGCCGGGTATGCAGCATATGGATGGCGCAAAAGCCGTAACCTATGTGCGCTACCGTGACGAAGAAGGGGATTTGGGCCGTATCCGCCGCCAGCAGGATTTTATGCGCGCCTGCATGGATAAGATTGTTTCCCCGGCCATTATTCCGAAGCTGCCTTCCGTTATCAAGGAAGTCATGGATTCCATCCAGACGGATTTGACCTTCCGCCAGCTGCTGGAATTTGCCGGTACGCTGAAACAATCCAAGGAAAACGGCCTTAAAACCGATATGGTGCCGGGCAGACCGCTCTACATCGACGGCATCAGCTATTGGATTCCGAACCTCAACAAGCTCCGTATGACGGTTGCTGACACTCTTGGCGTATCCCTCAGCGGCAAGTACAAGACCAAGATGGAAGCCGATATCCGCGAGTATGAAAACAGCATTCCGGCCAGCGCCAGCGAAGTTCCTGCCAGCGATACCTCCATTGGCAAGGCCAGACCTTCCGACAGCAGCAAGAACCGCCGCCGCGAAGAAAAAGCCGATAAGAATAAACGCAGCGAAGACAAAAATATAGACCGTGAGGAACGCACCCGCAACAGCGAAGAACGGGGCAACCGTGAAGAAACTTCCCGCTCCGACCGCCGTCAAAGTGCTCCCAACACCGATAACAGCGGAGATTCCTCCGTACCAACCCCCAGCGCAGGGGTAAGCAAAACCCGTTAACTTCATAAGCTTAGTTCGTACTTCAAATTCCCGTATAACTTTACTAAAAAAGTTATACGGGTTTTTTTTATATTTTGTTTATAAAATATAACTATTGTATCAATCAATATTTGGTATTTGTTTTTTCTACAAATCTGGTTATAATGAAACATATTACAGTTTTATAGATTTTATTAACTAATATCAACGAGACTGTAAACTGTAACATAACACACAGACTTAGCTTGACCATAGAGCTAAAATATAGACCATAATCAGGAAGGAAGTTTGAATGATATATGAGCAATGTAAATGAGCAGGCTTTGCAGCTGCATAAAAAACATCAGGGCAAGCTGGCGGTGGCCAGCAAGGTGCCTTTGGAATCTGCCGAGGATTTGACTTTGGCCTATACCCCCGGCGTGGCCGCCCCCTGTCTGGCCATCAAAGAGGACAAGCGCAAGGCCTATGACTATACCAGCAAGGGCAATATGGTGGCGGTAGTCACCAACGGTACGGCTGTGCTGGGCTTAGGCAATATCGGTGCCCAGGCCGGTATGCCCGTAATGGAAGGCAAGGCCATCCTCTTTAAGGGATTTGCAGGTGTAGATGCCGTGCCTATCGTTTTGGACACGCAAGAGCCTCTGGAGGTCATCAAGGCCGTTCAGCTGATGGCACCAAGTTTTGGCGGCATCAATCTGGAGGACATCAAAGCGCCCCAGTGCTTTGATATTGAACGGGAACTGAAAAAGACTTTGGACATCCCCGTATTCCACGACGACCAACACGGTACCGCTATTGTGGTAGTTTCCGCTTTGATTAATGCTTTCAAGATTGTGGGCAAGGACTTTACCACGGCTAAATTCGTGGTCAATGGTGCCGGAGCTGCTGGACAGGCCATTACACGGCTGATTCACAGCGCGGGCGGCCGCAATATCATCCTCTGCGACTCCCGTGGGGCCATTTACAAAGGGCGTCCCAACGGCATGAATCCTTACAAGGAAGATATTGCTAAGATTACCAATCCCAGCCATGAGGCAGGCCCTCTGAACGCCGTCATCCGCAAAGCTGATGTATTTATCGGCGTATCCGTAGCAGGCTGTGTCACGCAGGATATGGTGCGTACAATGGCGCCGAATGCCATTGTCATGGGCATGGCCAACCCCGAACCGGAAATCCTACCTCATCTGGCCAAAAAAGCCGGAGCAAGAATCGTCTGCACAGGCCGCTCTGACTTCCCCAATCAGGTCAATAACCTCCTGGCCTTCCCGGGCATCTTCCGCGGCGCACTGGACGTGCAGGCCAGCACCATCAACGAGGAAATGAAGATGGCCGCCGCAAAAGCCATCGCCTCCCTGATTAAGCCGGAAGAACTGGACGAAGACCATATCATCGCCAGCCCCTTTAATCCTGAAGTAGCACCGACCGTTGCCGCAGCCGTAGCAAAGGCCGCCCGCAAAACCGGCGTAGCCCGCAATTGGGAGATGACACCGGAAATGGTTGCCGCACATACGCGGGAACTGCTAAAAAAGTAAATACACGCATAAAAAAACGCTTAAATCACGTTACTGTGATTTAAGCGTTTTGTATTATAGAATAAAACTTAGTCTTCCTTCTGCTCCAGAGTAGCCATGGAAGCCACCTTATCATTTTCTGCCGTGGTCATGAGCTTAACGCCCTGCGTGTTACGGCTAATAACGGAGATATCGGATACGTTGGTGCGGATTACGATACCGTCGGTGGTAATCAGCATGAGTTCGTGTTCGGGACGAACCACCTTGATACCTACCACGCAGCCGGTCTTTTCCGTGACCTTCATGTTGATGAGGCCCTTGCCACCGCGGGTCTGCGCACGGTATTCTTCGGTGCTGGTACGTTTGCCGTAGCCAGATTCCGTAACGGTCAGGACTTCGGCGTTGCGCACGAGGATATCCATGCCTACAACTTCGTCACCGTCCGCCAGGCTGATACCCTTTACGCCGCGGGCCATGCGGCCCATAGCGCGCACATCATCCTCGGAGAAGGCAATGGCCTTACCGAGTTTAGTGCCCAGCATCAGATAGCTTTCGCCATCGGTGAATTTAACGCCCATGAGGTCATCATCATCATCAAGGTTGATAGCGTTGAGACCGTTCTTACGCAGGTTGCTGAACTCGGACAAGGACGTCTTCTTCACGATACCCTTGCGGGTAGCCATGAAGAGGTATCTATCCGGGTCAAAGCCCTTGACCTGAATGACCGCCGTAATCTTTTCGCCCTGGTCAAGCTGCAGCAGGTTGATAATCGCCGTGCCCTTGGCCGTACGGCTGGATTCGGCAATCTCGTAAGCCTTGAGGCTGTAGACGCGGCCGCGGGTCGTAAAGAACAGGATGGTGTGGTGGGTTGTGGTAATGAGCAGGTTTTCCACAAAATCCGTTTCCTTCGTGCCCATCCCCTTGATGCCCTTGCCGCCGCGATTCTGACGGCGGTAGGTGTCCAGCGGCATACGCTTGATATAATTGTTATGGGTCAAAGTGATGACCACATCTTCTTCGGCGATGAGGTCTTCCACATCGATTTCAGACGTATCAATCGTGAGCTTCGTGCGGCGTTCGTCACCGTACTTAGCCTTTACAGCCGTCAGCTCTTCCTTGATAATGGCCAGGATTTTCTGATTGTCAGCGAGGATGGCCTTGAATTCTTCGATGGCCTTCAATGTTTCCTGATATTCTTCCTCAATCTTTTCCCGTTCCAGACCGGTCAGGCGCTGGAGACGGAGATCGAGGATGGCCTGTGCCTGCTTGTCAGACAGCTTGAATCCCGACATCAAAGCCTCTTTGGCGATTTCAGCTGTACGGCTTTCACGGATGGTGGTAATTACCGCATCCAGATGGTCGAGCGCAATGGTCAAGCCTTCCAAAATATGAGCACGGGCTTCAGCCTTTTTCAAATCGTACTGCGTCCGGCGGGTAATGACTTCTTCCTGATGCTTGATGTAGTAATGGAGCACCTGCTTGAGGTTCAGAACCTGCGGCTTGCCATCTACCAAAGCCAACATGATAACGCCGAAACTTTCCTGCAGCTGGGTGTGCTTAAAGAGCTGGTTCAGGATAACGTTGGCATTTGCATCACGGCGCAGGTCGATAACGATGTGCATACCGTTGCGGTCCGATTCATCCCGCAGGTCGGTGATGCCTTCAATCTGTTTGTCACGCACCAGCTGGGCGATTTTTTCAATCAAACGGGCTTTGTTGACCTGATACGGAAGTTCCGTAACCACGATGCGGGGCTTGCCGTTGCTCATGGTTTCGATATGGGCATTGGCCCGCATCTTGATAATGCCGCGGCCTGTGGTATAGGCCTGACGGATGCCTTCCTTGCCCAGAATCAGACCAGCCGTCGGGAAGTCCGGCCCCTTGATGGCCGTCATAAGTTCCTCGATAGTGGTATCCGGGTTGTCAATGAGCATCAGTGTGCCGTCAATAACCTCACTCATGTTGTGTGGCGGGATATTGGTAGCCATACCTACGGCAATACCGGAAGTACCATTGACCAACAACTGGGGGAATTTAGCCGGCAATACGGAAGGTTCCTTCAAGGACTCATCATAGTTCGGCGTGAAATCCACCGTTTCCTTGTCGATATCCTGCAGCATCAGCTCGGAAATCTTGGACATACGGACTTCCGTATAACGCATTGCAGCGGCCGGGTCACCATCTACGGAACCAAAGTTGCCGTGACCGTCAGCCAGCATGTAGCGCATGGAGAAATCCTGCGCCATGCGGACGATGGCATCATAAACGGAGCTATCACCATGCGGGTGATATTTACCCAAAACTTCGCCGACGATACGCGCCGACTTCTTGTAGGGCTTGCCTGAGCCCATGCCTGCTTCCTGCATGGCGTAGAGGATACGGCGATGTACCGGCTTCAAACCGTCCCGCACATCCGGCAGAGCACGAGCCACGATAACGCTCATCGCATAGTCGATGTAGCAGTTCTTCATCTCATGTTCCAGATTGACGGGGACAATTTTTCCCTGTTCAAACTCCACAATCTCACCTCAAAATCTATTTCTTACATAACCAATTAGCTAAAAATCAACACTTTATTATATCATTTCTACGCCCAAAAAGCAAAAAGCCAAGCTCTTGCCTGGCTTTGTCTGTTGTAGTTTTTCTTTGTTATTTGTCAATAATCTGACTGTAAATATACCCTTCCCGAACCCCCGAATCACTATAGGTAATCCAGTGGCTCTGAAATCTTCTTGCCAGCACATTGGCGATAACCAGCCCCGGGATAATTGTCTGAATCCTCTCAGGCACGGAGCGCATCAGCGCCACCGCCATTTCCTGGGTCATTCCCAAATCGCCAATGAACGTGCCGATAATGGAACGGATGTTTTTCGTTTCCAAACGACGGTTGACGGCCGGAAGATTGAAAAGTTCATTATTCAGGGCACATGCCCCTTTGAATGTCCCCCCAATGCCCACGATTTCCGCTTCGCAGATGTTGCAGAAATCAGCTGCGGCCCCAACAGTAGCCTCCGCCTCGCCATACATTTCCAGACATTCATTCATGGTCGGCAGGATAGAACTCACATACTTCTTAGCAAATCCCAATGAGCCAATCGGCAGGCTGGTCTTGTACTGAATCTGCCGATTGCGGTAAGTCACGATTTCCGTACTGCCGCCGCCAATATCAATCAAAAGCCCGGATGCATTATTGAGGCTGTGGGTGGCACCGATAAAATCAAGGGTAGCTTCCTCGTCACCACTGATGACCCGAATCTTTATCCCTGTGCGTTTCTCGATTTCGCCCACCGCCTGCCGGCTGTTTTTGGCATTGCGCAAAGCCGCTGTGGTAAAAGCATCCACCTGCGTAATGTTGAAACACTGTAGAATCTTCTTGTATTCCTGCAGTGTCTCAACTGCCTTGTCTATGCCTTCCGGCTGCATAATCCCGTCTTCCACATAGGAGGCCAGCCCCACTGTCGCCTTACGCTTCATCAGCTGTTCAAAATGGCCGCCCTCAATGAGATAGACCGCCATCCGAATGGTATTGGAGCCAATATCGATTATCCCGTGCAGCATAGGCACTCTCCTCAGACTCAACGCTTCAAACCACTGCCCGTCATAGGAATAACTACCTTGTAGTTATCCGGTTTGCCCTTGGCAAAGAATTTCTCGGCGCCAGCCAAAGCTGCTGCCGAAGTCATCTCCACATACACGCCCTTGGAACCCAGATACTTCTTGGCCTTGAGGATTTCCGCATCCTCTACCGTCACCACATCGCCGCCAGTCTGCTTCAGAATTTCCAGCATGGTGGTGATGCGTTTGGGCCGCTCAATGCGGATAGCATGCGCAATGGTAGTTTTCTTCGGCTGTTCATCCACAACCTTGAAGGCTTCGTAGAGCGGCGCACACTTGGAACTCTGCACTGCCACAAAATGCGGCAAACGGCCTAATTCCATGAAGCCCTGATACAAGCCAATCATCATGGTGCCGTTACCCACGGGCATAAAGATGTATTCCGGAATCCTATCGCCCAGCTGTTTGTAGATTTCCTTGGCCATGGGGCGCATTCCCTCAAAGAACAACGGATTATAAACATGGGAAGCATAGTAAGCATCCCCCAGATTCTTCTTCACGGCTGCGCAGGTGCTCATGCGGCCATTCGGCACTTTGACAATATTGGCACCATAGGCCTCAATCTGCTTGCTCATTTCCGGCGAAATATCATCCGGTACATAAACCGTACATTCAATGCCGGCAGCGGCTGCATAAGCAGCAATCGAAGCCCCGGCGTTACCTGCTGAATCCAAAGCAATTTTCTTAATGCCCAAGTGATTGATTTCGTTAATCAGCGCATGAGCACCTCTATCCTTAAAAGAACCAGTTGGCTGCAGATTTTCCAATTTCAGCAGCACTTCCAGTTTCCCCACCTTCAACGGCAGTAAGGGCGTCTCCACTTCCCCCAGTGTAATATCATTATGCACTTCGTCCATTTTATCCTTATGCAAACGGAACATTCCCCCGCACTCACAGATATAGGAGTGCGTGTTCAGCGGATATGGTTTCTTACATTTCTCACAATAAAAATACATGATGGCCCCTCCCCAGAAAATGCTTAAATATTTGCTGTATCGTATAGTTGTATACTAATATAATATATTCGTCAAAGATTCTCAAAACCCTCTTTGCTGCCGCTATTTCCATAAATTTACATAAATTGCATTTTTTCTATTGAAATCATATGGCAAGTGTTGTATTATAAAGGAGGGAGAACAACGATATCTAGTATATCGTTGTAGGCAGAAGGTATAGAGGCGGCAAAAGCGGGAACGTTCGGTAGTTCCCGCTTTTGTATTGCCCTTTGAAAATAAGGATGTGTGATATGGAAAACAAAATTTATGCACTGATGGGCGCGCAAGCATCCGGCAGAGCCACTATGGCCACCCAGCTGGAGGCTATGGGGATTCATTATATCCCTGCTTACACCACTCAGGAGTTCAGTAACCACAAACGCACCCGCTACAACTTATCCCGGGAGAATCTCTATAAAACCGTTACCCCGGAAGAATTTGCCCAGATGGATTTTGTGGTGGAATTCACCCACAAGGGTTATAGTTATGGCTACCGCAAAGACGATATTCTAAATTCCCTGCGGGACCATACCATCAGCGTGATTATCTTAGAAATCACTGGACTCAAGCCCATGAGCAAACTCATCAAGAAACGACTGGAAACCATATTCCTGATGGTGGATTATGTAACCCTGGTAGACCGGCTTCTGCGTATGGGCTATACCAATGACGAAATCAAATACCACCTGCAATACGCAGAGAATAACAAGGAATTTGATTTGTGGAAAGTCTGCAGCCACATCATTCGCAACACCTGTGATAAATCCACAGCACTGATTCAGCTGATGGCTATTATGGGGCTGACCAGACCACTGGCACAGGAAGAATTCGATAAACTGATAAAATAACATCATACATAAAAAGAGCGGTATAACCTATTCTTTCGCGCAAGCTTGTCAAGCGCTACAGAAAAGGTTATACCGCTCCTTTAAGTTACAAAGAAAATGTTATCTGCCGGCCGCCTGGGCACGCAGGCGGGCGATACGGTCGCTGGTATCCGGATGCGTGCTGAAGAGTCTGCTCATGGTCGAGCCAATCCCGCTGAAGGGATTGATGATGAACATATGGGCCGTAGCCGGTGTGGCATCGCTCATCTGGCGGCCATTCAAGGCATAATACTCGATTTTTTCGAGGGCATCTGCCAAATAGTTGGCGTTGCCGCAGATTTCGGCACCATCATGGTCGGCTTCGTACTCGCGGGAGCGGGAAATCGCCATCTGAATCAGGCTGGCAGCCAAAGGTGCTAAAAGGGCCATGACGAGGGCTGCAATCGGATTGCCGCCTTCGTCATCATCACTGCGGCCGCCGAAGAAGGCAAAGAACTGCGCCGTATAGGTGATTACCGTAGCCATCATCGCCGCTATCGTGCCCGTCAGGATATCGCGGTTCTTTACATGGGCCAGTTCATGTCCCAGAACGCCGGACAGCTCGTTATAATCCAAAGCCCGCATAATTCCCGTCGTTACTGCAACTGCAGCATGGGACGGATTACGGCCGGTCGCAAAGGCATTCGGCGTATCCTCGTTAATGATGTAAACTCTGGGCATAGGCAGCTCGGCATTAGCTGCAAGATTCTCCACCAGGCCATAGAGCTGCGGAGCTTCTTCCCGGCTGACTTCGCGGGCATTGTACATCTTGAGTACCACAGAATCGCTGAACCAGTAGGAAAAGAAATTCATCCCCAGCGAAATCATGAGCATAACCATCATGCCGCCCTTGCCGCCCACAAGGCCGCCGATGAAAAGCATAATGGCACCTAACAGCACCATCAGCATTAAAGTCTTCAAATTATTCATTATCCGTCACTCCCAACTTTACTTCTTTTGCATAACGTCTGTTCAAATAATAACCGAGGCCCAAAACAATCGCCACAAAACCAATTTTCATTGCCAGGGCATAGGGTTCAAAATACATGCCCAAGCCTTTATCCGCCGTCATGAGTTCTGCCGCCGTCCAGCCCAGGATAGCCGCGCCGCCATAGATAAGGGCAGGCACCTTCTGCATGAGTTTCAGGAAAATCTGCGCCCCAAAGAGCACGATGGGGATAGAGATTAACAGACCGCAGATGATAAGGCTCCACTTGCCCTCCGGCACCGTATTGGCTACACCAGCCAGCGAGAGGATGTTGTCGATACTCATGATGAAGTCAGCAATCAGAATCGTGCGTACCGCTGCGCCAAAGCTGGCCGGAGCTTCGCCTTCCTCATTATTTTCCTTATGGTCGGTCAACAGTTTCACGGCAATATAGAGAAGTGCCGCCCCGCCGACAAATTCGATATATGGTGCCGCCAGCACACTGGTGGCAAAGAGTGTACATACAATACGGATGAACACCGCACCGAAACCGCCGATAAAAATGGCTTTTTTCTTATTGTGCTCCGGCAGATTCTTGCAGGCCAGCGCAATCAGAATCGCATTGTCGCCGGATAACAGAATATCCAGCAGCAGAATACCTGATAACGCCGCAAACCATTCGGGACTAAACATCCCTGCAAATAAAGATTCCATCACAGCTAATCAAACTCCTTTTTCACGCAAAAATAAATACCAAAAAGACCTCGCCCTACACGCCGCCCGCAGGCCACCTGTAAGACAAGGTCTTGCTTACTAAATTATAGCCGGCCATACCGGGTGCGATGCACCGTATTGACGATATCTGACCGTTCAGCTACTCCCCTTGTATGGGATTTATGCTATTACTATATCATAAAAAATCGGAAAGTCAAATTAAAATTTAATTAAATATCGAGATTGCGCACGAGTTTAGCGTTTTCTTCGATAAACTGGCGGCGCGGCTCTACTTTATCGCCCATGAGAATCGTGAAGAGCTCGTCAGCTGCTTCGGCGTCAGCCATTTCCACGCGCAGCATGGTACGGCCAGCGGGGTCCATGGTGGTTTCCCAAAGCTGTTCCGGGTTCATTTCGCCCAGACCTTTGTAGCGCTGTACGGTGCTGCCATCACGGCCCACTTCGTCGAGCTTCTTGGCCAGTTCTTCATCACTGTAGGTGTACCAATGCTTCTTGCCCTTGCGAATCTGATAGAGAGGCGGCTGTGCAATGAACACATGACCATGCTCAATCAGCGGCTTCATATAGCGATAGAGGAAGGTGAGGAGCAGGGTACGGATGTGGGCACCGTCCACATCGGCATCTGTCATGATGATAATTTTGCCGTAACGGCGTTTTGCGAGGTCAAAATCATCGCTGATACCCGTACCGAAAGCCGTAATCATCGTGCGGATTTCCGCATTGGCAAAAATCTTGTCGAGGCGGGCTTTTTCTACGTTCAGAATCTTACCGCGCAGGGGCAGGATGGCCTGGAAGCGGCGGTCACGGCCCTGCTTAGCGGAACCGCCTGCAGAGTCACCCTCTACGAGGTAGATTTCGGCCATTTCCGGGTCTTTGACGGAGCAGTCTGCCAGCTTGCCGGGCAGGCTCGATACTTCCAGCGCATTTTTGCGGCGGGTCAGTTCGCGTGCCTTGCGGGCGGCTTCACGGGCGCGGGCGGCCATGATGGCCTTTTCGATGAATTTCTTCGTGATAACAGGGTTTTCCTCGAAGTATTCGGAAAGACCTTCCGTAACGATGGAATCCACGATACCACGGACTTCGCTGTTGCCCAGCTTGGTCTTGGTCTGACCTTCGAACTGCGGGTCACGCACCTTGAGGCTGATAACCGCCGTCAGACCTTCACGCACATCATCACCTGAAAGGTTGCCATCCTTTTCCTTGAGGATATTCTGCTTGCGGGCAAAGTCGTTAGCGGCGCGGGTCAGCGCAAGCTTGAAGCCTGCCAGATGCGTACCGCCTTCTTCGGTGTTGATATTATTGACGAAGGAGTAGATGTTCTCCTGATAGCTGTCGTTGTACTGCAGGGCGATTTCCACAACGGTATCGTCCTTCGTGCCGTTGAAGTAAATCGGCTCCGGATTGATTTTTTCCTTCTTGCGGTTGAGGTGTTCCACGAAGGAGCTGATGCCGCCCTCGAAGTGGAATTTCTCGCTGCGCAGTTCCTCGCCACGTTCATCGTTCAGCACGATGGTTATGCCGTGGTTCAGGAAGGCCAACTCGCGCAGACGGTGTTTGAGCGTATCGTAGCTATATGTGGTCACGGAGAAGATTTCCGGGTCGGGTACGAAGTGTACACGGGTGCCCGTGATTTCCGTTTCGCCGGTAACATGGAGCTTTTCCACAGTTTCGCCGCGCTTAAAGGAGATTTCATGGATTTTGCCGTCACGCTTAACCTGTACTTCCATGGAAGTGGAGAGAGCGTTAACAACAGATACACCTACGCCGTGCAGACCGCCGGATACCTTGTAGCCGTCGCCGCCGAATTTACCACCGGCATGAAGCACCGTCAGTACGACTTCTACGGCAGGCATGCCGCTTTCGTGCATGTCTACGGGGATACCACGGCCATTATCGGTAACGGTAATGCTGTTGTCCCGATGAATGGTTACATCAATCTTATCGCAGTAACCGGCCAAAGCCTCGTCGATGGAGTTGTCCACAACTTCGTATACCAGATGATGCAGACCGCGCTCCGAGGTGCTGCCGATATACATACCGGGACGCATGCGGACTGCTTCCAGACCTTCGAGAATCTGAATCTGTTCGGCACCGTAATCAGCATCTACAGCTGTCACTTCGGCACTGCTTTCATCCGTATGAATCTCTACGCCTGTGGTATCAACGCTTTCCATTTCCTCTGCTGGCGCGGTATTTTCTATGTTCAACTGTTCATTATCATTTGCCATGAAATCTTACGCTCCCATCATTCCATCAAATAGTCCGATTGTTCCTCTACAGAAACATCCTTATCCATATCCATTGTATCATAAACCATCTGCGAACGCCGTTTCAGTGTCCAGGGCGAAATCGCCGACAGGTAAGTTTTCCCGTCTGTGATGATGAGGGACTTCTTGGCTTCCTCATCATTGCGGATATCCAAAGGCAGAGTATTTTCGAGCCTTCCCAAAGCCTGTTCATGGGCCAGGAACTCACTGCCTGCGCCTTTGGCAAAAATCGTGTAATCGTGAATGGCAATTACGTCCTTGGTGCGGACAGACATGCCATTGCCTAAATGGAGAAACATAAGTTACCTCCTCCCCAGCTTAATCACATCATAACGCTTGGGTGTTTTGTAATCCTTTGGACGGTGCATATCGAACCGCAGGGCATAAAGCGCCCGGGTGATATTGTCCTCGTTGAGCTGCTCCGGTGGCAGACAGCGGTAAAGCATGACGAGTGTCTTGGCCTTAATGCTCGTCTTGTCGTTGACCTCCGTATCCGCCGCCAGCTTCTGCACCATGATGGAACGCTGTTCGTTGACCATCTTGGTCGTGGCCTCCGGCACATACTTTTTGACCTCCGGATAGCGGGCCCAGGGCATATCCCGCAGGACCTGCCGCACCGCCGCTGTAATGCTTTCCCGCTGTTTGCGGCTGCAATCATCACAAATAGCAACATCCGGCGGCATCAGCCGCCCGCACTGGGGACATTTCTGATAATTTTTAGCCATTTTGAGCTTCTGCATTTGCAGATGTTTGCGGTAAAGCCCGCTGATTGCCCGGCCAATTTCTCCATCGCCGGCGGCTGCGCCTAAGGATTCTGCTGCCTGCATCTCCGCAGGGGACAGCGGCATCTTACGGCGCTCCCTGCCCAGATTCTCATCATCAGGCGGAGCAGCCAAGCGGATTTCATCAATTCCTTCGCTGTCCGACTTCTCCCAACGCTTGGAAAAAGCCACCTTATCAATCATCTTCTGTCCTGCATAATTATTCACAGATTGCACAATCTGGGGCATCATCATCTGCAGCTCATTGCGCAGGGCAGAATTGTCGCTATAGATATAGAGGGTATCCTTGCGGATTCCCTGTGGCGAGGTATTGCGGGCGATAAAATCGCCCACAATCTCCGGCCAGTGCCACAGAACCCAATGCATATAATATTTTTTCTCTGCGTTGCTGCCCATATGGTGAATGGTCTTGCGGATAATGGTATCCGGCCGTTCCAATCCCGGGCTGCGGGCTTTCAAGCTGCCAGCCATGACTTACCTCGTAATTCTCCCTGCCGCCACCTGATAATAGGTGCCAATGCGTTCCGCCGGGAAATAGGCACTGTCCGTGGCCGTAATCATGGTCTGAATCCGCTCCCGGCGAATAAACTCCATGAGCTGGCTGCGGCGGGATGCGTCCAGTTCGCTCATGACATCATCCAGCAAGAGTACCGGGTATTCTCCTGTCTCCGAACGCAGAAATTCCAATTCCGCCAGCTTCAGAGACAGCACGCCTGTGCGCTGCTGCCCCTGGGAACCAAAGGAACGCAGATTAATCCCGTTGACAGTCAAAATAATATCGTCAAGATGAGGGCCGCGCCCTGTGGAACCGCGGATAATATCGATTTCCCGGTGACTTGCAAGCTCTTTATTATACCATGACTGAAGGTCACTTGTCACGTTATCCCCATCTGCCCCGTGGACTTCATAGGTAATGGCCAGATTCTCCAGATTCCCGGAAATCCGCCGCTGCATGAGATTGGCCAGCATATTGAGCTTCTTGACGGCTTCCAGACGCTTCAACGTAATTTTGACGGCGCTGTCCACCAGCTGGGCGTCCCAAAGTTCCAGCATCTCCGTACCGGCTTTACGCTCCCGTATCTTTTTCAGAAGGTTATTGCGCTGGGTGATTATTTTACTGTATTTAGCCAGTTCATGGTAATAGGCTGGGCTAGCCTGGCTTATCTCTCCGTCCAAAAAACGCCGGCGAAGTGCCGGCGCTCCCTTGATGAGGAATAAGTCCTCCGGGGAAAAAAGTACGGTATTTAAGCTGCCCACCAGTTCTTTGGGACGAATAGGATGGTCATTCAGAAGAATCCTGCGCCGCTTTTCCCGGCTGAACTGAAATTCCAGCTTATTCTCCACCCCCAAGCGGGTAAAGCCCAGCTGAACCAGTGCTCCAGGCTGCTCCCAGCGGATTAAATCATTATCCGTATTCGTGCGGTGGGAGCGTCCAAGCGAAGCATAATAGACTGCTTCAATGATGTTTGTCTTTCCCTGGGCATTCTGCCCCAGAAAAACATTGATATTGGGGTCAAAGGTTAACTTTAACTCACTATAATTACGATAATCTTTCAGTTTTAATGAATAAATATTCATTATTGCACCTGTTATTTGTTGACTTTTACCCGCCATGCTCCCATATCGGTGATTTCGATCACATCACCATCATGGAGTTTGCGGCGGCGGGCAGATTCCTTCTCTCCATTGCGGAAAATCAAACCTTCTGCCAACAAGGCTTTGACTTCTCCGCCAGAGGGCAGAACACCAGCCCATTTTAAGAACTGATCCAGCTGGATTTCTTCGGTTTCAATCTCGATATCCTCAATCTGCATGTGGATAACCTCCTTAATGGGCCGTACGTACCGGCGTAACGACATAGATAAAGGCATCATCCTTTTCTTCCCGCACCGTCATGGGGGAGAGGGGTTTGGTCAGACGCAGTTCGCAGTTTTTGCTGTCGATAATCTTCATCACATCCGTGATGTACTGAGCGTTGAAGGCGATGGTTACCTCGGGGCCTTCGATGGAAGCGGGAATCGTTTCTTCGGCGTTACCGATATCCGGATTGTTTGAGGTGATATGGAGCTGGCCATTGGCGAACTCCATCTTGATGACATTGTAATCACCAGCCCGGGAAATCAGGGAAACGCGGTCAACAGCAGCGTTGAATTCCGCCGAGTCCAGCGTGACTAACGTATCGTGATTAGGCGGGATAACGTAATTGTAATCGGGATATGCACCTTCGATGAGACGGGAAGTCATGTAGATATTATCAAAGGCAAAGCTAATCTGATTAAAGTTGCAGCAAACATGCACATCCGTGGGGATATCCGAAGTCATATTGTGGAGAAGTTCCTGCAGAATATTGGCCGGGATAATGATTTTGATATTGCCCAGTGGTTCTGCAAACTGTTCGTATTTCACAGCCAATCTGTGCATATTGGTAGCTGCCATGGTGACTTTGTTGTCAGCAACTTCCAGATAGCAGCCGGTGAAAACCGGACGGGACTCATCTTTGGAGCAGGCAAAAACAGTTTTCTTAATCAAAGCGCGCAGGATGTTGTCCTTGATGGTGAATTCTACGTTGCTCTCGATTTCCTTAACGGTTGGAAACTCTGCCGCATTCATGCTGAGCAGGGTAAAGCTGGCCTGATTGGAAGTGATGTTGATGATTTTCTCCGTGCGGTTATAGGTGATGGTCAGACTATCCCCAGGAAGCTTGCGGATAACATCCAGGAAATAACGTCCGCTGACGGCAATCTGTCCCGGTTCTTCAATATCTACAGGGATACGGCAGACCATGCCGATCTCATTGTTGGTGGCATGAAGTTCCAAGATACCGTTTTCCGCTCTCATAAAAATTCCTGCCAGAATGGGGGTCTGGGGTTTGGAAGCGATTGCTTTGGCAACAATGGAAAGGGCATTGGTCAGCTCAGATTTTGGGCATGTTATTTTCATGGGGCAGGGTCCTTTCTTTTTTTATTATGACTCTAGAAATATATAAATAAATAGCCGTAGTAGTAGTAGGGCCTGTGGAAATGTGGAAAAGCCCTGCGGTGTAGTAGTTTATCTACAAGCGGCCTGTTAATAATGTGTTGAAAACAATAGGGCCGGTTATCCACATTATCCACGGACTTAATCACAGCTCTCACTTATCCACATTTTGCTAACAAGATTTCAATAGGCATTTCCACAAAGTTATCCACGCCCTCATTGTGCATAACGAGGGCGTGGCATTATCAGACCTTCTGAATACGGTCAATCAGTTCGTTTAAGATGCCTTTGAGACGGTTATCCGTTTCCTTGTCCTGATTGATTTTGTCATAGGCATGGATAACGGTGGTGTGATCACGCCCGCCAAAGAACTGGCCAATCTGGGGCAGAGAGGTTTCCGTCAAATCCCGGCACAGATACATGGCAATCTGCCGGGGATAGGCGATATTACGGGTACGCTTCTTGGAATGAAGGTCTTCGATTTTAATTTTGAAATAGGAGGCCACGATTTCTTGAATGATGTCCATGGTGACTTCCTTGGCTTTGCCGTTGGGGAAAATATCCTTGAGGGCTTCGGCCACCAGATCCGTGTTAACGGTTCTCTTGGTCAGGGAGGCATAAGCAACTACCCGGGTCAGGGCACCTTCCAGCTCTCGAATGTTGCTGTCGATGCGGCTGGCAATGTAGACCATCACATCATCAGGTACGCTGAAGTGGTCGCTCTGGGCCTTATTCTTGAGGATGGCGATGCGGGTTTCCAAATCCGGCGCCTGGATATCCGTGGTCAGGCCCCACTCAAAGCGGGAGCGCAGGCGTTCTTCGAGGCGTTCCACTTCTCTGGGCGGCCTATCGGAGGACAGTATAACCTGTTTTTGGGCGTCATAGAGCGTGTTGAAGGTATGGAAGAATTCTTCCTGCGTACTGGTCTTGCCAGAAATAAACTGAATATCGTCAATCAGCAGCACATCGATGTTGCGGTACTTCTGACGGAATTTATCCGAGGTACCCTGCTGGATGGCCTGAATGATTTCGTTGGTGAACTGCTCGCTGGATACGTAGAGTACCCGCATTTCCGGATGGTTCTTGAGCACCCGGTTGCCAATGGCGTGCATGAGATGGGTCTTGCCCAGCCCCACACCGCCGTACATAAAGAAAGGATTGTAGGTCTTGCCGGGTTTATCGGCTACGGCCATAGCAGCTGCATGAGCGAAATTGTTGGACTTACCCGTTACGAACGTATCAAAGGTGTATTTGGGGTTCAAAGAGGAATTGTCGCCGGGAGCCACAATATGAGGTTCCGCAACAACTTCTGCATGTGCCTCTGCGCCACCTTCGGGGAAAAGCGTTCCCTGCGCGGGTTTTTCGTTTTTGGCCTCTACCACTACGGGGGCATCTTCCTGGCCTGCCGTGCTGGCTTCTGCCATCACCGTCAGCTGGACAACCTTGGGGTCGCCTAACACAGCTTTTACCGCATCTTCGATAAAAGTCTGATAGTGTCCGGCAATCCATTCCTTGGACATCTCGTTTTGAGTGCCAAGTTCCAAAGTATCGTCTGTCAGGGAGAGAGGCTGAACGGGATTTAGCCAATTAAAGGCTGTGGGGGCTAGCTGTTCTTTCATCTTGTCGAGAATCTGGGCCCAGACAGCCTGCAGCTGTGTTTGCTCCATTTAGAAAGTTCCTTTCTGCATATAAAAGTATGATAGGAATTTTTTTCCACAGGTGTATAAGTTTATCCACATGATTATCCACAGCTGTGGATAAATGAAGGCTTCCGCAAGGGACGAGGCGGGAAAAGGGGATAAAAATGCGGGAGTCGAACCCTCCCGAAAAATCAAGTCCTGTGAAGTTATCCGCAAAATTACCAACAATATCTTACCAAAATAAAACTGAGTTATCAACAGTTTTTCTGTGGATATGCGCAGAATTTGTGAAATTATCCACAACCAGGGACGAAAAAACCGTGGATATTATATTGACACTGCCCAAGGCTTAGGCTATAATTCATAGTGATTCTTAGTGCGAGGGTGACTTTTCACTGAGACATAACGATGAATTTCTGAAATCAGAATAATACCAGTTTAAGGAGGTGTATACCGAATGAAAATGACTTTTCAGCCGAACAACCACTGGAGAAAGAAGACCCATGGCTTCCGTGAGCGCATGAAGACGAAGGGCGGCCGTCTCGTTTTGAAGAGAAGACGCCAGCGCGGCAGAAAGAAGCTTTCGGCATAAATTGTAAAGCAAGGTCACTTTGGTTAGTGACCTTTTTCTTTGATTAGTTCCATTTTTATGTTCAGATAGATTTTGGTGAATTTAGGTATGTTTGAATTGCCGAGACGGCGGATGCTCAAGCGTCGCAACGACTTCCAGCGGGTTTACCGCAAGGGAAAGTCCCTGGCCAACCGTTACTTTGTACTCTATGTATTTGAGTCGGAGGAGCTGGCAGGGAAAGTGGGCTTTGCCGCCGGAAAAAAACTGGGCTGTGCTGTAAAGCGCAACCGGGTAAAGCGTCTCCTGCGGGAGACTTACCGCCTGCATCAGCAGGATTTAAGGCCGGGCATTGCCCTGCTGCTCGTGGGCAGGCAGGCTATGCTCAACGTGAAGTGCCCTGTGGTGGAGAAGAGTTTCCTCTCCTTGGGCAAAAAGGCAGGTATCTTCCGGTGAAAAAAATTTTGCTCCTTTTGATATGGGGCTATCAAAAGTTTATTTCTCCATTGAAACCACCAACTTGCCGCTATGTTCCCACCTGTTCGGAATATGCGCGCATTGCCATTGAAAAATACGGGGTTCGCCATGGTGGCTGGTTGGCCATAAAGCGCCTTTTGCGCTGCCATCCCTTCCATAAGGGCGGTTATGACCCTGTACCATAATTATTTAGTGTGACTGTTAGATTAGGACGTGATGGTTTGGAATTTTTTAGCACTCTTTTTTCTCCGATTGAAAGCCTCCTGCGCTTTGTACTGGAAAGTCTCTTTGCAATCACCAGTGCGGCAGGTTTTGCCAGCTATGGTTGGGCAATTATTTTACTGACGATTATTGTTAAGATGGCGCTTTATCCGCTGACGGTGAAGCAGGTCAAGTCCATGAAGGCCATGCAGGAACTGTCTCCGAAGATGAAGAAGATTCAGGAGAAATATAAGGATAATCCGCAGGTTATGCAGCAGAAAATCGGCGCTCTCTACAAGGATGCCGGTGTGAACCCGTTGGCTGGCTGCCTGCCGCTGCTCATTCAGATGCCGATTCTTATGGGCATGTATTATTCTCTGTACAATTTCAGCTATCCGACGCCAGAATCGGCTTACTTCCTCTGGATGACCAGTATGTCGAATCCGGACCCGCTCTATATTCTGCCGGTACTGTCGGCTTTGACTACTTTCCTCCAGCAGAAGATGACCACGACGGATTCCAATAACCCGCAGATGAAGATGATGATGTTCATCATGCCGCTGTTTATCGGCTGGATCAGCATTAACTTCCCCTCTGGTCTGGTACTTTACTGGGTAACCATGAACGTGGTGCAGATTATCCAGCAGTGGTGGATGTATCGCGGTGACAATGCCGCACCGAAGAAGGAGGCTGCCTAATGGCACAGGTGGTTGAAGCAACGGGGAAAACCGTGGCGGAAGCTTTGGCTTCGGCTGTGAAGCAGCTTGGCTGCACGGAAAACGATGTAGACTATGAAGTGCTGGAAGCTCCGTCCAAGGGCTTTTTGGGACTGTTCGGCGTAAAGCCGGCAAAGATTAAGGTTACGCAGAAGGAAATGGCTGCAGAGGCTGCTCCTGCTGTAACCGTAGAAGATGTCAAAGTAGATAACAGCAGCGCAGCAGATGTTCCTGTGGAAGCTGCTGAAAAAGTTGAGCCTGCTGAACCGACAGTGCCTGTCGAAGAACAGCTGGCCCGTGCCGAGAAGTTCCTGCGGGAAGTATTCGAGGCTATGAATATTGAAGTGACCTGGAAGCAGTCTGAGGCAGAAGACGGTGTAGTCTTTAATCTGGAAGGCGAAAATCTGGGCATTCTTATTGGCAAACATGGGCAGACGCTGGATTCCTTGCAGTATCTGGTGAATCTGGCTGCTAACCGCGGTGTGGCTGAAGGCCGTGTCCGCATTATTATTGATATTGAAGGCTACCGTGCACGCCGTGAGGAAACGCTTATGCGGCTGGCTGGCCATCTGGCAGAAAAGGCCTGCCGTATCGGTGAAGAGGTTCATCTGGAACCCATGAACCGTCATGAGCGCAAGATTATCCATATGGCGTTGCAGGATAATCGTCGGGTAAGTACCTACAGTGCCGGGGATGAACCCCGCCGCTATGTGGTGATTGTACCGCGCCGCCGCCGTTCCCGCCGTCGCGATTATGAAGTGCAGGAACGCTACAACGAAGATTAATAAGCATTAGCTAAGAGAGCTGTGAAAGGGCTGTCTCATTTTGAGGCTGCCCTTTTGTGTATCTTTTAGGTGTATTATAGTAGGTGAGAAAATGCAAGGAGATACGATTAGTGCGATTGCCACTGCCCAGGGCGAGGGCGGCATTGGCATTATCCGCTTGAGCGGGGAACAGGCGCTGGAGATTGCCGGGAAGATGTTTCGCCCCGCCAGCGGCAAGGCATTGGATTCTTATGCAAGTCATAGAGCTGTCTATGGCAGGATAGTGGATGAAAACGAGCGGACTGTTGATGAAGCTATGGTGCTGATTATGAAAGGCCCGCATTCCTATACACGGGAAGATGTGGTGGAGTTTCAGTGCCATGGTGGTGTAATGCCGCTGCGTAAGACTTTGGCTTTGACCTATAGCCATGGGGCAAGACCAGCTGAGGGGGGCGAGTTCACCAAGCGGGCGTTCCTCAATGGCCGTCTGGACTTATCTCAGGCGCAGGCAGTTATGGATATCATCACGGCTAAGACGGACCGTTCCTTGAAAATGGCAGCTGGGCATTTAAGCGGTCAGTTCTCCCAGCAGATAAAGAACTTCCGTCAGGAGATTTTGGGACAGATTGCTCACTTAGAAGCAGCTATTGATTTTCCGGAGGACGAAGTGGATGATGTGGTGACGGAAAAAGTAGCTGAAAAAGTGGTTGAAATCCGCAACTATATTACCAAGCTCTTAAAAACTGCCGGTACAGGCCGTATTTTACGGGATGGCCTCATGACAGCTATCGTGGGCAAGCCAAACGTAGGTAAGTCCAGCTTACTCAACGCTTTATTGCAGGAAGAACGGGCGATTGTTACCGATATTCCCGGTACTACCCGCGATTCCATCGAAGAATACGCCAATGTGGGCGGCGTGCCCCTGCGCATTATCGACACAGCAGGCATTCGGGCTACGGAAGATGTCGTGGAACGGATTGGCGTGGAAAAGGCCCGGCAAATGATTAACGATGCCACTTTGGTACTCGCACTGTTTGACGGTTCCCGCCCGCTGGATGCAGAGGATGAAGAAATACTGGAACTGCTGCAGGGGCAGGAGGCGATTGTTCTCTTGAACAAGAGCGATTTGCAGTCCATGGTAACGGCAGAAGAACTTTCTGCCAAAGCCAATGTGCCCGTTATCGAAATCTCCACCAAGGAAAATCATGGTTTGGATGCGCTGGCACAGGCCATTCAGCAGAAGGTATACGGCGGCGAAGTGATAGCAGACGAGGGCAGTTTTGTCAGCGACGAGCGGCAGGCAAATCTCCTGCGCACTGCTGACAATCATTTAGCTGCGGCCCTGCAGACGATTGAAGCGGGCATGGGGCTGGACTTTATCTCCATCGACCTGCGTTCTGCCTGGGAAAAATTAGGTGAAATCACCGGCGATACGGTGGGCGAAGATATCATTGATGAGATTTTCTCGAAGTTCTGTATTGGTAAATAAGAAGGTAAGGAAAATGGAAAGTAAAAACGTATTTGTTGCCGGTTCTTATGATGTAATCGTAGTGGGGGCAGGCCATGCAGGTGTCGAAGCGGCGCTTGCGGCCGCCCGCATTGGCTGTAATACCCTGCTGACAACACTTTCAATGGACAATATTGCCATGATGCCCTGTAATCCGTCTGTAGGTGGCCCGGCCAAAGGGCATCTCGTGCGGGAACTCGATGCTTTAGGCGGGGAAATGGGCGTCAATGCCGACAAGACCTGCATTCAGTTCCGCATGCTCAACACGGGCAAAGGCCCGGCTGTTCATGCCCTGCGCGCCCAGGCCGATAAAAAACTCTACCAGTTCACGATGAAGGAAACCTGCGAACAGACGGAAAATCTGGATGTCAAACAGCTGCTGATTGATAAACTGTTGGTCGAAGAGGGCAAAGTTACGGGCGTACAGTCGGAAACGGGTGAAATCTACACGGCCAAGGCTGTCGTTATGGCTACGGGTACATATCTCAAGGGCCGTATCATTATCGGCGAGCACACCTACGAGGGCGGCCCCGCAGGTCAAAGGGCGGCGGTGAAATTCTCCGATTCTTTGAAAGAAGTGGGCGTAAAACTGATGCGCTTTAAGACCGGTACGCCAGCCCGCGTAGATGCCCGCACCCTCGATTACAGCAAGATGGAGATTCAGCCCGGTGATGAGGAATGCCGCAACTTTTCCTTTATGAGTGATGAAGTGACCCGCGAACAGATTCCCTGTTACCTGACATATACCAATGAAGAAACCCATAAGATTCTGCGGGACAATATGGAACGTGCTCCGATGGCCAACGGCATTATCGAAGGTATCGGCCCCCGTTACTGCCCGTCCATTGAAACGAAGATTCTGCGCTTCCCGGACAAGGAACGCCATCAGCTGTTCTTAGAGCCGGAAGGCCGTCATACCAACGAAGTCTATGTGCAGGGGATGTCCACATCCATGCCCATGGATGTACAGCTCGACTTCCTGCGCACCATCCCGGGGCTGGAACACGCCAAGGTCATGCGCGCTGGCTATGCCATTGAATATGACTGCATTGACCCCACCCAGTTAAAACCGACGCTGGAATTCAAGAACATTCACGGCTTTTTCTCGGCCGGACAGGCCAATGGCACTTCCGGCTATGAAGAAGCGGCGGCACAGGGCATTATCGCCGGTATCAACGCGGCTATGCTGATAAAAAATGAAGAACCGTTGGTATTAAAGCGCAGTGAAGCATATATCGGCGTGCTCATTGATGATTTGGTGACGAAGGGAACCAATGAACCGTACCGCATTATGACGAGCCGTGCCGAATACCGTCTGCTGCTGCGGCAGGACAACGCCGACCAGCGATTGACGCCGCTCGGGCGCCGCGTCGGTCTGGTCAAAGATGACCGCTGGGCAAGATACACCGAAAAGCAGAACGCCATCAATGAAGCACTGGACTATCTGCGCAAGAACAGCATTAACCCTACTAAGGAAATCACGGAAAAACTCACGGCAGCAGGTATTGAACCGGTGCGCAATGCGACGAGTTTCTATGACCTCCTGCGCCGTCCGGATTTGGACTATGATAAACTCGCGCAGCTCTTTGAACTGCCGGAACTCAATAAGGAAGTCAAACAGCAGGTGGAAATCACAATCACCTACGAAGGCTATATCAAGAAACAGCTGGAACAGGTTGAGCGCATGGAAAAGCTCGAAGAAAAACTACTGCCGGAAAATCTCAACTATGATGATGTGCCCAGCTTGCGTGACGAGGGCAGGGAGAAATTAAAGGCCATCCGCCCGCGTTCCGTAGGTCAGGCCAGCCGCATCAGCGGCGTATCGCCGGCAGATATTTCCGTGCTGCTTATCTGGCTTGAACAACAGCAGCGCATCAAAGCAGGGGAGGTCAAAGCCGATGTTTAAGGAAGAACTTGCCAAAGCGGCCGCCGAATACGGCATAAGCCTTAACGATACGCAGATGGAGCAGTACAACCGCTACTTTGAATTGCTGGTGGAGTGGAATGAAAAGATTAACCTCACCGCCATCACTGAGCCGAAGGAAGTTGCCATCAAGCATATGATTGACAGCATTACGGCCTATGATGAAAAACTCTTTAAGGACGGTACAACCGTTATTGATGTGGGAACCGGCGCAGGCTTTCCTGGCCTGCCCCTAAAGATTTTCTGCCCGGAAATCAAGCTGACCCTGATGGATTCCCTCAACAAGCGCATTAAGTTTTTGCAGACGGTGGTCGAGGAACTGGGCCTAAAAGATGTCGAATGCGTCCATGCCCGTGCCGAAGAAGGCGCCCGCAATAAGAAGTACCGTGAGTCCTTCGATATTGCGGTGTCCAGAGCGGTAGCAAGGCTCCCCATTCTCTGCGAATACTGCCTGCCCTTTGTCAAAAAAGGCGGTCACTTCATCGCCCTCAAGGGTATGCAGTATCATGATGAGGCAGAAGAAGCTGCCAAGGCTATCAAGGTCATGGGCGGAAGTAAGACGGAAATCCGTCCGGTAAAGCTGCCGGAACTTGACGACAAGCGGGCGGTTATTACCATAACCAAGACCATGCCCACGCCGAAAGCCTATCCACGCAAGGCCGGTACGCCAACCAAAAATCCCATAGTATAAAGCAAGAAAAAGGTCTGTGAAAAATTCCATTAACTTAAAAAGTCCGCTGACAAAAAAATGTTGGCGGGCTTTTGGGCATATTGCAGTTTGTTGGGGAGTTCGTGGTAAAGGTATCTTGTTCATACGTAGTTTGGGGCCAGACGTGGGAGTAATTTTTCTGTTTTCCGCTAAACGACCCCCTCGTAAAAGAGAGCTGTCCATTTACCTGCGCCGGGCAGGCCAACGGCGCTGCTTTCAGCGTATTTGTTTAGCAGCATTCTGCCGGGGCCGGCCTTCACTGCGTTCAGGCAGTCGCTCCCTACAGAAAAATCACTCCCCTGTCCGCCCAAAGTTATGGCCTATACTATTGCCACGAACGCGTTGCTCCCGTAACAAGAACATCGATATACTTGTCGCTTATCGTCGAGAAAAATACATTTAATGCAGATGCAACTTAGGACGGAGGTGGTGATGCTTTTCGCCGTGGAACGACTGTCTGAACGTAGTGAGGACTGGCCCACAAAAGGCATAGACTAAACACTGGGCTGAACATATGCGCCGCCGGTCTTGCCCGGCGCAAGCAACTAAAAGCCCATAAATCTACGCAACGGCGAAAAGTATTACCACTTCCGCCCCACTGAGCTGTAACAAAAAAATAAAGCTCGCAATAACATCGATAAACTGCAATTTATCTGTGTGAATAAGCTACGGTATAGTATTCAAAGTCTCTTTTCATCAGATAAAAAAAAGATAAAATGGACTTTTGTGAAAATTTGCGCTATAATATAAGATGGCAGGTGGTAACAATGATGTATCCATTTATGACACTGGATGATGAAACAGAAATAACACATTCGGAAAAGTTAGCTAATGGTAGAATAAAAGTGTATGTAGAAAAGGCAGACCATAAAGATGGATTTCATCATATGACTTGTTATTTACCTGACTATAAAATTGAGAGTGTTTATGGATTTTCGCAAGAGGAAGTAAATAAATACTTAAATATGATTCGATTTATGAATATATACTAAATTTTATATATGGAATTTGAGACAAGGAGGGCTAAGGGATGTTTAGGAAATTGGTGGTATTAGTATGTTTTGTAATGGGCATTTGTATTTGCGGGGGGGGCAGACTCTAAGTTCGTCCTTTGTATACTCTTTTGGGAGTACGGTAGAAGCGGCAAGTAAACCTACGATTGGGGTAACACCACGAGAGCTGAAAAAAGACCGTCAGTATGAAAGTTCAGACTTGTATGCGAGAGCGCATCATTTGATATATGGGAAAAAGGGGCCGTTAGGGCCTGATGGTAGAGTGCGTGTTGCAGTGGTAATAACAGGATCAGAAAGTTTGGTAGTTGAAAACAGGGTAAAAAATCAGATATATGGTCAATTAAGAGAGAAATTTCCACGAGAGTCATTTGCGGTGATGAAGGGAACTGATGTAAATACATATTTGTTGCAGAAGTCTGAAGAAGAAATTTATGATATGCAAAAGGGAAGGGCAACAAAGTCAGATGATGGTAAAGTAAATGTTGCACAAGTCACTAATGATGTAGATGGTATGCCTGTTGGTGTAAGACCGCGTGGGTTAGCGGATATGAGATTGGAAGAATATGTACAAGCAGGGAAACAATTTGATTATGACTATGTGTTTGTGATGACATTATCATTGGGAGAACTTAGAATGTATAATCACAATTTCATAATTTTTAGCACACATAGTAGTAAACAAAATGTATGGGTAAGAGCACGTTTGGTAGATGTTAAAAGTGGTAAATATTTGTACAGGAATGATGTAGTTGCTACAGGAACAGCACATAATAATATGTTAAATGGACGATTATATGAAAGGTCAGTAAAAAATGCAGTACAAGAAATAATGGATGATATCATGGTAAATGATGATTAAATAATAGGCGGGGAGTAATCCCTGCTTATTTTTCTCGGATAGTAATTGATAAGAATAGAAAAGGATATTTAGGAGGCTATAGAGAATATTAGAGGCAAGATGGATTGAGCGTGAATAGAGGTGGAAATATGAATAAATGTTGGCGGTATGTTGCTGCTTCTTGTATCGTGGCATTGCTATGGGCAGTGCCCATGATTTCTCATGCAGCAGACAAGCCGGAAGAAATTACAGGTAATAACGAAGTTTCATCGGATGATGGACGGGCAGATGATTGGTTTACCAAGCCAAAAGAAGCAGGACGTATTATAAATCAGTCAGAAAATGAAGCGAAGAAACAGGAAACGAAGGAAAAACAGCGCTATATTTACCTGTTTGAGGATAATGGCTTTGTCTATTATCTGGACAATCAGAATGTAAAATGGAAGCCAATCCCCTATTCGGAAACTGAGGAGATTTTGGATATCTGGATTAAGCTGATAAAGGTGGCTCCGGATGAGGAGTACAGCTATCCCCAGAAATATTTTTTGGAGCATTATTACCTGCGGCCAGATAGAAAGCAAATTCAGTTCCTAAGTGAATTGGAGGTCACAGGCCGTCCAGATAACGCCATCAAGGAACGGCCCTATAGTGTGCACAACTGGGAAAATATCGTGTCCGGGTCATTGGAAGATGAGATTTACCACAGTGTGTTAAAGGTAGTAAAGAAGAACGAACAATTCTGGCCGAAGCATAAGAGCGTGCGGGATGTATTGGAAGATATTTTCCGTATATCGCTATAAGGATACAAGACAAAAATCGCTGACGGATGAGCCGCCAGCGATTTTTGCTGTGTGTATGTATGTAAGAACGGGGTAAGTAAATTAATGATGGAACAAGCGAATATGCGTCATAGCCATGGTCATATTGTACTTGTCACAGGTGGCGATAACATTATCGTCACGGATGGAACCGCCTGCCTGGGCGATGTAACTGACACCACTCTTGCGGGCGCGTTCGATATTATCGCCGAAGGGGAAGAAGGCATCAGAACCAAGGGCTACCCCCGTTTGGGTGGCGAGCCATGCTTTCTTTTCCTCGCGGGTAAGCGGTGCCGGCTTTTCGGTAAACAGGTGTTCCCAGTTGCCATCGGTTAAGAGGTCTTCGCTTTCTTCGCCAACGTATACATCAATGGCATTGTCCCTGTCCGGGCGGCGAACTTCTTCTTTGAAGGGCAGGTTCATTACCTTTGGGCACTGGCGCAGATACCAGATATCGGCCTTATTGCCGGCAAGGCGGGTGCAATGTACGCGGGACTGCTGGCCGGCACCAATGCCGATGGCCTGACCGTCCTTGGCATAGCAGACGGAATTGGACTGGGTGTATTTCAGGGTAATCAGGGAAATCAAGAGGTCACGCTTGGCGCTTTCTGGCAGTTCCTTATTGACCGTGGGAATTTCCGTCAGGCAGTCAGGTGTAATCTTGATGTCATTGCGCTGCTGTTCAAAGGTGATGCCAAAGACCTGTTTCTGTTCCAAAGGTTCCGGCTGGTAGTTCGTATCCATTTGAATGACAAGGTACGTGCCTTTGCGCTTGGATTTCAGAATTTCCAGTGCTTCGGCGGAGTAGGAGGGGGCAATAATGCCGTCGGAAACTTCTCGTTTCAGGAAGCTGGCTGTCTGGGCGTCGCATTCGTCAGACAGGGCCACGAAATCCCCATAGGAGGACATGCGGTCAGCTCCGCGGGCACGAATATAGGCGGTAGCCACAGGACTGAGTTCCACACCTTCAACGAAATAAGCCTTTTGCAGAGCTTCGGAAAGGGGAACGGCAACGGCTGCGCCAGCCGGGCTTACATGCTTAAAGGAAGCGGCGGCAGGCAGGCCGGTGGCTTCTTTGAGTTCACGCACAAGCTGCCAGCTGTTAAAGGCATCAAGCAGGTTGATATACCCCGGTTTGCCGTTCAGCACCGTAAAGGGCAGACCTTTTTCGCAGAAAACTCTGGCCGGTTTCTGATTGGGGTTACAGCCGTATTTCAGTTCCATTTCCGTCATTGCAAATCTCCTCCATATAACGTAAAAAGCCGACACAAATCCAGGCTTTCACCCAGACGGTCGGCTTTTCTTCCCTGTGCTCCCTGTGGTTATCCACTTCCGTCAGTCGCACAGCATCAACTACAACGAATTTAACACGAATAATATGCGCTTGTCAAGGACATTTTTTCAAGAAGTAACTGCGGTCAGGGCGAGGGGATATGTTTTGCGGGCGTCGCTAAATGACCGGTTCGCTAAGTCGCGCTTTCCAGCTAAATGCTCCGGTTACCACGTCGCAGCTTTCAGCGTTGTGTCCAGAAATTTTCGGCTTCCGGCCAGCCTGACGGCAGTCGCTCCTGCCCGCAAAACATATCCCCTCGCCCCTCGTTGCACTTGTGGCTCTTTAGGTACGATTTTTTATCGTGGATTATTTCGGGAACTTTGTATCTTGGCAGAAGGGGGCTGTTTTTTGTATGGAGCGCACTGCCGAAGGCTGGCTCGCAAGAGAACGAGCGGGAAGTAAAGCTGAAAGCAGCGCCGTGGTGACCGGCGCGAGCAACTAAAAAAACGGCAATATCATGCGAGACATTTGCGCGAATACAAAAAATAGTCCCCTTCTGTCAGTAACAATTAACTTCGTAGGTGTATGAAAAAATTTCTGTTAGATTTCTTCTTTTTATGGTATGATAGGGATTAGTGAGGTTTGTTTTTTCCTGTGGTCAGCAAAAATGACCGCAGATTGCTTATAATTCAAGGGGGAACTTCGATTATGTTAAAAAGCATTGCAGTCATGACCAGCGGCGGCGACAGCCCCGGTATGAATGCGGCAGCCCGTGCTGTTGTGCGCACGGCGCTCTATGAAGGTGTAAAAGTTTGGGGCATCCGTGATGGTTATCATGGTCTGCTCGAAGAAAATATGTTTGAAATGGAATCCAAAGACGTAGGCGATATCATTCAGCGCGGCGGCACGTTCCTCGGTACGGCCCGCTGCAAACGCTGGAAGACGCCGGAAGGCCGTATGCTCGGCTATCAGCACCTCGTTGACCGTGGGATTCAGGGCCTCTGCGTTATCGGCGGTGATGGTTCCCTGCGCGGTGCTTCTCTGCTGTCTCAGGAAACGGGCATTCCTATCGTAGGCCTGCCGGGCACCATCGACAATGACGTTTGGGGTTCTGACTACACGATTGGCTGTGATACGGCAGCCAACACCATTATTGATGCCATCAATAAGTTACGTGACACGGCTTCGGCCCATCGTCGTGTCATCGTTATGGAAGTAATGGGCCGCAGCTCGGGATGGCTGGCACTTGTTTCCGGTATTTCCGGCGGTGCTGAATACATTCTCGTGCCGGAAGAACCCTATGATTTGGATAAACTCTGCGATGACATGAAGAATGCTTATGCAGAAGGCAAGCGCTATATCCTCGTAGTTGTTGCTGAAGGTGCTGGCAATGCACAGGAAATCGGTGATTTCATTGCCAAGAAAACGGAACTCGATACTCGTGTAACGGTTCTTGGTCACATTCAGCGTGGCGGTTCGCCGACGGTTATCGACCGTGTGCGCGCCAGCCAGCTCGGCGAGCAGGCTGCTTTGGCACTTATCTCCGGTCTGTCTGATGTGGTATTCGGCTTCAGCAAAGGCCGCGTAGTATCCATCGACCTGCATGACTCCGTAAACAACAAGAAACAGCTTGACCCGGAATATTTACATCTGGCAAAGGTCTTGTTCTGATTAAACGAATAAAATGCAAAAAATTAGGATGTTGCTTTTGCAACATCCTAATTTTTTATTTTTGTACTAATTCTTTGGCTAGTTCTACAGCCTTTACGCCATCCGGAGCGTAGGCATCAGCTCCGGCGCTGTCGGCATATTCCTGCGTGACGGCGGCACCGCCGACCATGACTTTGGCATTGCAGCCTGCTTCTTTGAGGTCTTCAATAACCTTGTCAATCTGCACCATGGTCGTGGTCATCAGCGCGCAGAGGCCCACAATATCGGCGTTGTTTTCGATTGCGGCTCTGACGATATCGGTGCTGTCCACATCTTTACCCAAATCGATAAGTTTGAAGCCGCTGTTGGCAAGCAATGCGCCTGTGATATTCTTGCCCAAATCGTGAACATCACCCTTTACCGTGGCGATAACGACTGTGCCCTGTTCCGGGGCGGTACTGGCCGGGGTCAACTCCTTGATTTTGTTGAAGGCAGCCCGCATGGTTTCAGCGGATAGCAATACCTGGGGCAGGAACATACGGCCTGCGCCAAAGTCCACGCCGATATCCGTCATGGCGGCGGTCAGTGCCTGTTCTGTGATGGTATTGGCAGCCATACCGGCTTTGAGGGCGTTTTCCACCAATAGGGGGATTTCGTCCTTTTCCCCGTCAATGACTGCCTGTTTGATGGCTTCCAGTGGGGAAAGTTCCGTGACCTTGGCGGTGGCAGCAGCCTTTGGAACGGCCAGATTGGCTTCGTTCTTGCTGTAGGCAAGGCCGTTGGGGTCATCACCTAGCAGGGCGGCGCTGGCCATCAGAGCCTTTTGCATGGACTCGTCGTAAGGATTCATAATCGGAGCATCCAGACCTGCCGCCAGACACATGGCAAAGAACGTGCTGTTAATCAGCGGGCGGTTGGGCAGGCCAAAGGAGATATTGGACAGGCCCATGGTGGTGGGATAGCCGAATCTTTCCCGATACATCTGCAGGGTAATCAGCACTTCATAGCAGGCGTTCTTATCTGCCGATACGGTCATAACCAGAGCGTCCAGCAGGAAGTCGCCATCATCTAAGCCCGCTTCTTTAGCTGCCGCAATGATTTTGTGCATGACGGTGATACGTTCTTCGGCGGTTTTAGGGACGCCGTCCGGCGTAATAGGCAGGCAGAGAATAGCGGCACCGTATTTTTTTGCCAGCGGCAGGAACTGGGCGATGCGCTCCGGTTCGTAGCTGACGGAGTTGATGAGCGCACGGCCCGGATAGGCTTTGAGGCCTGCTTCCAAGGCTTCTGCATCACTGGTGTCAATAGCCAGCGGAGCATCAGTAAGCTGGGCGATTTCAGTGACGGCCTTTTTCATAGCGGCAGCCTGGTCAATGCCGCCAACGCCCATATTTACATCGAGCAGGTGGGCACCGGCTTTGACCTGATTGACGGCTTCTTTCTTGACACCCAAAAGCGAACCGTCCCGGATTTCGGCGGCCAGCTTCTTGCGGCCTGTAGGATTGATGCGCTCGCCAATGAGGCGGGTGGGCAGGCTCTTATCAATGCAGACGGATTTGCTGCGGCTGGTCAGCCAGAGTTTTTTTGCAGGCAATCTGCGTTCTGGCAGGGGCATATCCTTTACGGCTTTGGCAAGCTCGCGGATATGTTCCGGGGTGGTACCGCAGCAGCCACCCAGATAGCTTGCACCGGCTTCCAAGAGTTTTACGCCCCATTTACCGAAGTCCTCCGGCCCCATGGGAAATACGGTATGTCCGTCTTTCAGATAGGGCATACCGGCGTTGGGCAGCACGCTGATGGGGCAGGTGCAGTTTTCGGCCAGCGTTTTGACGATGGGCACCAGTTCTTCCGGGCCAAGAGAACAGTTGACACCGATGATATCTGCGCCCATGGCGTCGAGCAGAATCGCGGCCGATTGCGGGTCAGTACCCGTGACTGTGCGGCCGTCCTCACTGTAGGAAAGCTGACAGATTACGGGAATATCGCAGGCATCTTTGGCCGCCAGCAAAGCGGCGCGCATTTCCTGAATGTCGATACAGGTTTCGATAATGAGAAAATGGGCACCGGCTTCGGCAAGGGCTTTTGCTTGGTCGTAGAAGTTCTGGTAGGCTTCGTCAAAGGACAAATCTCCCAGCGGCTCGATAAAACGGCCTGTGGGACCCATGGACCCGGCTACTTTAGCCCGCCCCTTGGCGGCTGCCTTAGCGATTTTTACGGCGGCCGTGTTGAGCTCTGCCATGCGGTCTGTTAAGCCATAGTGTTCGAGTTTTAAGGGGCTGGCACCAAAGGTATTGGTTTCGATAATGGTGGCGCCTGCTTCTATATAGGCATTGTGGATGTTCTTTACCACATCCGGATTTTCGATATTCATGAGTTCCGGGCAGGCTCCGGGCTGAAGGCCACCGGCTTGCAGCATGGTGCCCATGGCACCATCAAAGATTTCGATTTTACACATACATTCAGCTCCTGTTCTGGAGATTTATTGTTTACGGGAGGGGCAGTCGGTCTTATTGCACATTGCACAACCATGCGGACTGTGGCTGGGGGCAGTTTCTGCCTGTTTGCGGTAGAGGCCGATAATCGCTGTAATGCTCTTGCGGGGCATGAGCATTAGGGAGGAACTGAGGCTGACACCAATTTTATCTGCATGGGCCAGACGGATTAACTCCGGCTGCTGTTCCAAGGGCCAGTCCCCATAACCGGGGCTGAACCGCCACTTCATGGCAAAGCCTTGGGCGGCCATTTTGGGAGTCAGGGCTTTTTCCATGCCATCGGCAATCTGTTCTACAGCGGCGGTAGCAGCCGCATCCATGATGACCGCGGTGCTGTATTCACCGGCATTGAAGCGGCGGGTCACTTCTTCTTCGACTTCTTCGCCAACGGTTGCCGACAGGGCGATAATCTTTTCACAGCCAGCCAGATGCTGGCCTATTTTTTGCCCCTGTATGGTACAGGGCGGGGCAGACTTAATGATTTGATTCTCACAGTCATAATCATAGACTTCCCATATTCCTTTGGGGGCGGCCATAAGCCGGGCATCTTCGCAGGCGGCGAGGATTTTTTCTTCGTCAAAGTCAACGGCTTTTTGCAGGCCCGCATAACGGCGGGTTTCCTTGGCATCTATGGAGAGTAGGGGCGCATTATAAACAGGCATGAACTCACCACCTTAAATTTTTTTTACTGTTTCACGTGAAACAATAGCATTTTTTTGCATTTCATATTATTATATAGGTATGCTTATTTTCGGATGGGATAATAATTACAACTGTCCAAAATAAAACCTTTAATGTAACAATTATACTTATTTTAAGGGAAATATACAAGCATTACTGTAACTTAACGCACAGTGGAAGAAAGTGGTGAAAAGTTTTGGCAAAGATTATCGCAGTTGCCAATCAAAAGGGCGGCGTGGGCAAAACCACCACGTCGGTAAATTTGGCTGCCTGTATAGCGGCCAAGAAGAAAAAAGTCCTGCTGGTGGATTGTGACCCGCAGGGGAATGCCAGCAGTGGTTTTGGCGTGGAAAAATCCGCATTGGATAAGACCATTTATCATGTATTGATTGACAATGTGCCCGTCAGCGAAGTTATTCAGAAGACGGAATTTAAGGTGGATATACTGCCCGCTAATATTGAACTGGCAGGTGCAGAAGTGGAGCTGGTGGCTGCCATCTCCCGGGAAACGCGGCTGAAAAAAGCTCTGGATGCGGTGCGGGATAATTACGATTACATCCTGATTGACTGCCCGCCTTCCTTGGGGTTGTTGACCCTTAATTCGCTGGCGGCAGCAGATTCTGTAATCATGCCCATTCAGTGTGAATTCTACGCATTGGAGGGTGTGGCCCAGCTGATGAAAACCATTGAGCTGGTGCGCAGCAACCTCAATGCTGAATTGGCCGTAGAAGGTGTGGTTATGACCATGTACGATTCCCGCACGAAACTGGCGGAGCAGGTGGTGGATGAAGTCCGCAACAGCTTCGATACCGCAGTGTACAAGACTATGATTCCCCGCACGGTACGCCTTAGCGAAGCGCCGTCCTTTGGCCAGCCCATTCTTTATTACGACAAGAAATCCAAGGGAGCCGAGGTTTATATGAAGCTTGCGAAAGAGGTGATTGCCCGTGGCTAAGAAAGGCGGCTTGGGCAAAGGGTTAGGCGCTTTTGGCTTGGTGAAAGCCAAAGTGGAGCCGGAGAAGGCGGAAAAAGCACAGTCGGTAGCGATTGCTTCCATAAAGCCGAACCGCTATCAGCCCCGTATGGAGTTTGATGAAAGCGCGTTGGAGGAACTCAAGGAATCCGTCAAGGAATTCGGCGTGCTGCAGCCTTTGCTGGTGCGCAAACTTTCCGAGGGCAGTTATGAACTGATTGCCGGGGAGCGCCGCTTGCGGGCGGCTAAGCTGGCAGGTCTGCAGGAAGTGCCCGTAGATGTACGGGAATTCAACAATGAGGAAATTGCTCAGATTGCGCTGATCGAAAACATTCAGCGGGAAAACTTAAATGCCATGGAAGAAGCCAAGGCGTATGAGCGCCTGATGAAGGAATTTAAGCTCACGCAGGAAACCGTGGCCAAGAAAGTCGGCCGCAGCCGTTCCCATATTGCCAATTTCCTGCGCCTGCTGAATCTGGCAGAGCAGGTGCAGGCCTATGTGGCTAACGGCAGCCTTTCCATGGGGCAGGCCAAGCCGCTGCTGGCACTGGAGAATAAGGAGCTGCAGATGGAGGCGGCAGATTATATTCAGAGCAAGGAGCTTTCGGCCCGCCAGTCGGAGCAGCTGGTGAAGAAACTGCTGGAAAATCCGGAACTGCTGAAGGAACAGTCCGGAGAGAAATCCGCCAAGGAAAAGCCGGAGCAGGACATTTTTATCCGGGATGCAGTGGATAAGCTCACGCAGATGTTCGGCACCCAGGTGCGGATTCAGACGGGGAAGAAAAAGAGTAAGCTGGAAATTGAGTTTTACTCCAATGAAGATTTGGAACGCATTATGGGAACCATGCTGGAGCGTCAGCAGAGTACGAAACAGGCGAAGATGGATGCCTTGCGGCAGTTTTCGCAGACGGGGAAGTTTACGGTATAAACGATTAGGGAGTTTTGGTTTCGAATGAATATGAACTATTTTATGAAGTTTATGGCAGATAATATGCCTTTTATTGTGGTGGCTATGGCAGTGATTATGTTCATCATGCTGTGTGTGATGATTAAGCAGGCCTGGAACCTCAGTTATATGAAGAAACGCTATCGGAAGATGATGAATGGCGTGGATGGGGATAATCTGGAGCGACTGCTGATGGGCCATATTGACGAGGTTCGTCATGTGGTGGAAGAAAACCAGCGTCTGGATACGGAAAACCGCCGGATGGATGAACTTTTGAATATGGCAGTTACCAGGGTGGGTATGGTGCGTTTCCGTGCCTTTGAGGACATGGGCAGCGACTTGAGCTATGCTGTGGCGCTGTTGGATGCCCACAACAACGGCGTGGTGCTGTCCAGCATTTTTGGCCGTGAGGATTCCCGCAGCTATGCCAAGCCCATTGAGGATGGCAAATCTTCCTATCCCATGACTCAGGAAGAAGAACAGGCCCTGAAGGAAGCTATGGCCAAAGCCCAGTAATAAAGGTACTTAGAAAGGAAGGCTTTTAATGTCAGCAGAAAAAGAAATAAGCAAAACTGCTGAGGAATATACGATAAAATTTATCCCTCCCCAGGGCGGTGATGTAAAAACCATACGCCTGCCCATCAATCTGTTAAAATACGGTGTGGTATCTCTGCTGGCTGGTGCCCTGCTCTTTGTTGGGGCTTTCAGTTATGCGGTGTACAGCACTTTTGCTAACCGCAATGGTGCGGCTGAAATCGAGGATTTGCGCCAGGTCAACAGTATTCAGCAGGAACAACTGCTGCAGCTGGCGAAAAAAGCCAACAGCCTGCAGGAGGAAATGAATCAGCTGAAAAAGCTGGAAGAAGATATCCGGCGCCTGTCCGGAGCACAGCCTCTGCAGGAAAATCAGCAGGAGAATGCCAGCGGTGAACAGGGTGTTGACCCTGCCACCCACAATGGGCAGGGCGGCCCTATAAGCACACCTACCGTGCAGAATGTCAGCGATACGCTGGCACTTGTGGAGCAGGGGCTGGCTGTACGCCGTCAGTCCCTTACGGCCTTGAAGGAAGAACTGAGCCAGCGTCAGCAGGCACTGGGGATTCCTGCCGTGTCCCTGCCAGGCGGCACTACGCCGGCAATTTGGCCGGCTAGAGGTGTTGTGAGCTCGCCTTACGGCCTGCGCTGGAACGGCTCGGATTTCCATCCCGGTATTGACATTGCCAATGATATGGGCACGCCCATCATTGCTACGGCAGATGGTGTTGTGCGGGTAGCTGGCTGGAATGATGGCGGCTATGGCAATATGGTGGATATTGACCATGGCAATGGCATTATGACCCGTTACGGCCATGCTATGCAGGTAGCAGTTACTGCCGGTCAGTATGTACATCGCGGCCAGGTCATCGCCTATATGGGCAGTACCGGTTTTTCCACTGGCCCTCATGTTCATTATGAAGTGCGGATTAACGGGCAGGCCGTGAACCCTGCGGCTTATCTCCATTAAAAGTATTATGTATACTTACATGGGGAAGCAGAGGAGAAAAACAGCCTTTGTATTCTTGTATACCGTAAAAAAATACATAACATAACAAATGCATTATATTATTGAAAGTCCTATGCACATTGTTGCATAGGGCTTTTTTATTGCCTTCATTGGTATAACAAATCTGTAACAGTGTAAATATATAGCTTTATAAAAAATACATAAATATGAATAAATATACAAGGCTGTAGGCTGAGTGCGGCTTTTTATTGGGGGTTATGCCAATCATAAATGCATAAATTTCGGCTTTTGAGTTATTGACACAGGTTTACAAAGTTTTTATAATGTAAATTACGTTGTAATGAAAATACATCAAGTATGGACAATGGTATAATATTTTGTATACATTCGCAAAGGAGCGACAGTTATGTGCAGAATTGGTTCGATTAAGAGCAAGGTGCCTATCCAGCCATCCAAGGCTTTGCATTTGATGCTGCCTCAGCAGGAAGGCCATGATAATTCGGGCTTTGCCATGGTTATGCAGGATCTCTATGGTATATTCTCCGATTATAAAGATAAGCCATTGCTTTCTCTGGCTTGCACGCAGCGCGGCGCACAGTTGGTCGAGGACTATATGGATGCGCATAACTTTGTGCCGCTGGCCGAGTGGATTCCGGTGCCGGATAAGCGTCCGGGGCTCGATATCAAGGCTATGCCTTACTATATCTTCCGCAACTATGATTATCCGGAAGAAGCCGGCCATATGACGAAGGAGGAGAAGGAAAACCTCCTGCTCGATACAAGACTGGCTTTGCGTAAAATCCTCACGGAAAACAATGCCGGTTTCGTGTATTCCTTCTGGCCGGATGTGCTGACGCTGAAGGAAATCGGCGACCCTGCAGATATTGCTACTTATTTCCATCTTTGGGATGACAATGGCTGCCTCGTGGCTAAATCCATCGTGGCGCAGTGCCGTCAGAATACGAACTATGATATCGTGCGCTATGCAGCGCATCCGTTCTTTCTGCAGGGCTATACGCTCTGTGCTAACGGCGAAAATACCTTCTATACGAAGAATAAGGAATTTCAGTCTTCCCTGCACCGCGGCTATATCGGCTTTGAATCCGATTCCCAGTGCTTCCTGAATACCCTGCACTATGTGCACCATGAACTCAAATGGCCGCTTACTTATTACAAGCATGTCATTACGCCGCTGCCCTTTGAGGAATGTGAGCAACGTGAAGATAAGGATGTGCTGGTCGCTATTCGCCAGTCTTTGGCCAACTTGGAAATCAACGGGCCGAATACGGTTATCGGCGTGCTGCCGGACTGCCGCATGATTACCTGCTGTGATTCTAAGAAGCTGCGCCCGGTAGTGGTGGGCCGTGATGAAAACATGGTGGCGATTTCTTCGGAGGTCTGCGGTATCAATGAAATCATGCCGAACCGTGACCAGTCGCAGGATATTTATCCCAATGAACGTGAGATTGTCGTGATTGACAATGACCTGGAGGTACAGAGATGGAAGCAGTAAAAACACAGGATATCGGCGTCAATGACCTGCCGTGGAAAATCGAATATCACGCAGAGCGCTGTACCATGTGCGGCAGCTGCGTAGCGGGGTGTTCCTTCAAGGCCATCAAGGTAGAGGTGCAGAAGCAGTCTCTCACTGTTTCGGAAGGCAGCCAGCCGGAACCGAAACATACGCATATCGCAAGACCCATCATCAAGCAGGTGGCCAGCCTCACGGATTTCTGCCGTGGCTGTGGCATGTGTGAAAAGATTTGTCCGAATAATGCCATCCGTCCGGTGCGCAATGCAGATACCCGCAAGACCCTGCTCTCGAAGGACAACGGCCCCATCAAGCGGGGCGGCCGTACGAACCTCAACGCCCAGCGCACGCTGGACAGCATTGTGGTGGGCCGTATCTCCCAGATGACTGACCCGTCTTTGGACGCTGCCCGTCATACTTTCGATATCCGCGCTCCTTTCGGCCGGGTACTGCCTGCTAAAGACCTGCCCTTTGAAATCAAGGATGGCAAGCTGGTACAGAAGACAAAGACCCCGCCTGTGGATTGGATTTATCCGCTGATTTTCTCCGATATGTCCATCGGTGCGCTGTCCACCAGAGCTTGGGAGGCCGTGGCTTTGGCTGTCGGCTATCTCAATGAGAAATGCGGCCTGCCGGTGCGCATGAGCTCCGGTGAAGGCGGTATGCCCGTTAAACTTTTGGAATCGGATTATCTCAAATACTTCATTATTCAGATTGCCTCCGGTCATTTCGGCTGGAACCGTATCATCAAGGCCATGCCGCATATGGTCACGGACCCGGCAGGTATCCTCATTAAAATCGGCCAGGGTGCAAAACCCGGTGACGGTGGCCTCTTGCCCAGTGCGAAAGTGGCTGAACATGTACAGGCTATCCGCGGCGTACCGAAGGCAACCTTGGCTTCGCCGCCGAATCATCAGGGCTTGTACTCCATTGAAGAATCGGTACAGAAAATGCACCTGTCCATGAATGCGGCGTTCGGTTTCCGCGTGCCGGTCGGCATCAAGTGTGCGGCTTCGGCAACGTCTGTATCGGTATACAACAACCTGCTGCGTGACCCCTATAAGATTTGCGGCGGTTTCTTCCTTGATGGTATTCAAGGCGGTACTGGTGCAGCCAACGAGGTTTCCCTCGACCATACGGGCCATCCGGTGGTATCGAAGATTCGCGACTGTTATCTGGCGGCTGTCAAGCAGGGCCTGCAGGGGCAGATTCCCCTCTACGGCGGCGGCGGTATCGGCATGACCGGCAATGCGGCAGCTGATGCCTTTAAGCTCATGTGCCTTGGTGCCAACGGCGTATTCGTCGGTAAGGTACTCATTCAGCTCTTAGGCTGTGTCGGCAACGAGCAGGGCCGCTGCAACTCTTGTAATACAGGCAAATGCCCAATGGGCATCTGCACGCAGGACCCGCGCCTCGTGAAGCGTCTGGATATCGACAAGGGCGCGCAGAAGATTGTGGACTATGTATTGGCCTTCGACTCCGAGCTCAAAAAGCTCATGGCGCCTATCGGCAACAGCTCGCTGCCTATCGGTCGCAGCGATGCGCTGGTATCCACGGACAAGGCCGTGGCCGACCAGCTCGGCATTCAGTATGTATGTTAATAGGGGGATAGCGTAATGTTCAAGATTAATACCATGAAGGGACATGACCGTATGTCCACCCAGGACCTGCTGCTGGCTATTGAAGAAGCTGTACGGCAGGGCGAAACGGAATTTGAAGTAGCGGCTTCCGGCCAGCATGATATTGGTGGCCCCCTGTGGCATCCGGAAGGCAAGACGCTGCATTTCCATATCACCAATGCCGGTCAGCGCGCAGGCTCCATGTGTCTGCCGGGCACGGAAATCGTGGTGGAGGGGGCAACCTCTGCTGATGTGGGCTGGCTTAATGCTGGCGGTATCATCACCGTCAAGGGCGATGCCGGTGATACGGCCGGCCATTGCTCTTCAGGCGGTAAAATCTTTATCGGCGGCCGTAGCGGTACCCGTACGGGTTCACTGATGAAGCATGACCCGCTCTATGAGGAACCGGAGCTTTGGATTCTCAAGAACACAGGTTCTTTCTCCTTTGAGTTTATGGGCGGCGGCCGTGCTGTGGTCTGCGGCTATGATAGTGCAGAGTTTTCCTCTGTGCTCGGTGAACGTGCCTGTGTCGGCATGGTCGGCGGTGTCGTTTATGTCCGCGGCAATGTCGATGATTTCCCGGCGGATATCAAATGCCTGCCCTTAGATGATGAGGATATTGCCTTCCTGCAGGGCGGTATGGACGATTTCCTGAGCCATATCGAACGTACGGAGCTGAAAGGCGAACTCACCAACTGGCAGGAATGGCAGAAGCTCACGCCGCTGACCTTTGCGGAAAAGGCAGCCAAGGGCAATAACAAACCTTCCATGCAGGCTTTCCGCTTGAATGAATGGGTTAAGGGCGGTATCTTCTCCGATGTTGCTCATGATGATTTTGCGGTACATAACACGCTGTCGACGGGGCTTTACCGTCTGCGTGTACCGAGCTGGGATAATGCCAAATTTGCGGCACCCTGTGAATTCAACTGCCCAACGGGCATTCCAACCCAGCGCCGCTTTGACTTGATTCGTCAGGGCAAGCTCGATGAAGCTTTCCAGCTGGAACTCGATTATACGCCG
Source organism: Selenomonas ruminantium AC2024 (assembly GCF_000687995.1). NCBI lineage: Bacteria > Bacillati > Bacillota > Negativicutes > Selenomonadales > Selenomonadaceae > Pseudoselenomonas > Pseudoselenomonas ruminantium. Next base: position 500,395 of record NZ_JIAC01000001.1, on the reverse strand, counting down.
TTTCCTGGTTCGGTCTGCGGTTCCGTATGTCCGAACCCGTGTATGGATGGCTGTACCCGCGGCGGTATTGATGAGCCGATTCAGATTGGTGCTTTGGGCTATCGTTCGGCCTTCCTGCCGGTGGCAAAACCTTCCGTACAGACGGGCAAGAAAATCGCCGTTATCGGCGGCGGTGTAGCCGGTTTGTCTGCTGCTTGGCAGCTCGCGCGTAAGGGTCATAGCGTAACGGTCTATGATGAAGCGGAACATATCGGCGGCAAGCTGGAACAGGTTATTCCGCGTGGTCGTCTGTCCCATGAACTTTTGGAAGCGGAACTCAAACGCATTGAAAGCGTGGGCGTGAAATTCGTTTCCAATTATAAAGTCGATAAAGAAAAATTTGCCCAGTTGCGCGGTGAACATGATGCTGTTGTTGTGGCAACGGGCGGCACGAAATCCCGTTTCTTCCCCTGGGAAGGGGCAGAACGCCTGACCATGGGTCTCGAATACCTCAAGGCCATCAACCGTGGTGAGCATCCCAAAACGGGCAAGCATGTCGTCGTTATCGGTGCTGGCAACTCCGGTATGGATACCTGTCGCGGTGCTTATGAAATGGGCGCAGAAACGGTAGTGGCGGTGGACGTACAGAAACCGGCAGCGTTCAAAGAGGAAATCGACTATGTAGAAGGTTTGGGCGGCAAGCTCGTTTGGCCGTTCTTCACCAATAAGATTACGGCTGAAGGCGTCTATGCAAATGACGGCACCTTCATTCCTGCCGACCAGGTTATCGTGTCCATCGGTGAGGAGCCGGAACTCGATTTCCTGCCCGAAGATGAAGGCATTGAATTCTTCCGCAAGAGCTGGCTCGTGCCGAAGGCCGACCAGTCCATTGCCAAGGGTGTATTCACGGCTGGTGATACCATTAAGCCGGGAAGACTTACGGATGCCATCGGCAGTGGCCGTAAAGCGGCTTACTACGTTGACCAGTATGTGATGGGGCAGGAGGTTAAGCCTTTCCCGCAGAAGCAGCAGATTCCGGCGGGGAGGCTCTCCAAGGCTTACTTTGACAAATGCCATCACTGCCTGCTAGGCGACCCGGTGGACGACCATGCACGCTGCGTCAGCTGCGGTACCTGCCGTGACTGTAAGATGTGTCTGGAATCCTGCCCGGAAAAAGCCATCACCCGCATTGAAAAAGCGGATGGCAGCTGGGAATATGTATCCGACCCCGATAAGTGCATCGGCTGCGGTATCTGTGCCGGTGTCTGCCCATGCGGTGTCTGGAGCATCGAGGATAATCCGGAACCGATTAAGATGTATTCCACAGGTGCAAAAGCCTAAAATTAGATATTGTTTCACGTGAAACAAAAAGAGGATTGCTCATGGCGGGCAATCCTCTTTGTTTTCGCTATGTTTATTTGGCGCAAAAGCCTGCGCTGGTCAGGCCGTCGATGGTTTCAACGGCTTTGCCGTTTTGATAGTGCAAATCCGATACGAGAATTTTGCGGATATAGTGTTTCTGTTTCTTGCCTTTGTCAAAGGTAAAGTAGCTGCTGGCCGAATGGATGACGAGAGGATTTCCTTTCGCATCCTGACCTAAGTACATCATCACATGGCCAGGTTTGAATAGAAGTGCACCGACAGGTGCTTCTTTTACTTTTGCGAAACGCTGGGCTGTGGTGAGACCGTCGAATTTTAGGCTCTGAGGCATAGCCAGTTCCTGCTGGTCGGCATCGCGGGGAATCTCAATGCCCATGCTGCGGTAGATGTCAGCGGTAAAAGCGGAACAATCCACGCTGTCATCCATGCCGCCCCAGCCATATTCATCGCCGAGAAATTTCATACTCTGACGGATAAAGTTGTTTGGGGTGCAGGGGAGAAAACCTTTGTGGACACTGTCATCATTGGTGATTTTTACCGTTGCTTCGCTCAGAACGCCATTTACTGCAACAGGAACATAAGCCAGCCAGGTGTCATGGGCCTGCAGTTTGTTCGAGGCCAGCGGGATAACGCTGCCCATTTGGAACAGAACCGTACAGGTGCCGCCTACGGAGACAACCTTTTTATTGGCGGTTACGACAAGGAAATCCTTGGGATTTACATAACGCTGCCAATGTTTGCGGTCTGTGATGGCCAAAGCGCTAAGGCTTACCCAGCCTGTATAATGGCGCGCCTGACAAAAGGCAAAGGCACCGTCTTTGCTCGTATGGAGAATAATCACGGGTTCTGCCGGGTCGAGTGCTGTTGCCTGTAGATTGTCGTAATGGAGGCAGGTTACATCATCAAAGTAATTGTCGGCTGTGGGCAGCAGACGCATATTCGTGCGTTCTGTGACCAGCGCGTATTGGCCGGTGATATTGCCCGTTAATCCTTCAAGATTGCAGTTAGCCTTTACTTGTTTGAAGTGCGCTGTAGGAAATTGTTTGCCGTTCGCATCATAAGCCTCGCCGGGTGTTTCTTCACCGCGGTAATCCTGTTGGGCGGCTAGTATCATTTCCTTTACTGCTGCAGCAGACTGGTGGATATTATAGGCTGCTAAATCCACCAGAGTTTTGCTTTTTCCCCGCATTGTGCGATTGATGGTACTGATTTCCTGCTGGGTGAGCAAGACTTTGTCCCCATTGATGGTATGTTTTGTCCAATATGACGGTGTGGCGCGCTGGTCGGTAATGGCAATGGTATCTGCAGCAAATGCCGGGACTGGTGAAAACATCATGGCACAAAGTCCCAGGCAACATCCGCTCACAGCAGTCAGAAATTTTTTCTTCATAGAGAGACTTCCTTTCCTAACACATAAGTATTTCTCCTATATATTCGCCATGATGTGGATATTATCCTACTGAAGTTTTGTTTCACGTGAAACATAGGCAGGTATTCAATGTTGTCTGCTTATCCGCTTTTTAACTGAGGATATCGAGTGGGTGGGGCAGACCAGGCGGCAAAGATGGCAGCCGACGCATTTTTTTCCGTCCAAAATTGGTTGGCGTTTTTCATTTAAGTGAATGGCTTGATGGCCGCCATCAGCACAGGAGATAACGCAGCGGCCGCAACCTAGACAAGTGTCGTGATTAAATTGGGGGAAAATAATGGTATCTCGTTCCAGTATATCGGTAGTCTCGCTTATGGTGTCGAGTGCAAGACCAGTGACCTCTTTTACGGAATTAAAGCTTTTGGCATGGAGATAGTAGTTCAGGCCGGTTTTCAAATCCTCGATTATACGGTAGCCATATTGCATGACCGCTGTCGTGACTTGCAGGGAACTTGCGCCTAACAGCAAAAATTCCAAGCCGTCCCGCCAGGTTTCGATGCCGCCCATGCCGCTGATATGCAAGTTTTTCAGGTGAGGATTTTTTGCCAGTTCCGCGATAAAGCGCAAAGCGATGGGTTTTACGGCGTTGCCGCTGTAGCCACCCACAGCGGATTGTCCATGCACAGCAGGGCTGGAAATATAGGTATGGGGATTGACGTTCATAATGCTCTTGATGGTGTTGATGGCCGCAATGCCATCGGCGCCTCCTCGCAGGGCGGCTTCTGCCGCAGGACTCATTGTCGCAACATTGGGGGTGAGTTTTGCCAGAACAGGTATGGTCGTGGCTTTTTTGGCAGCTGCGGTGAAGCGTTCGACCAGTTCCGGTACCTGGCCAATATCCGAACCCAGTCCTTCCTCCATCATATTCGGACAGGAAAAATTCAGTTCGATGGCATCGGCACCGTTTTCCTGACAGGTATGGGCAAGTTCTCCCCATTCAGTTTCATTTTGCCCCATGATAGAGGCTAAAATGAATTTTGAGGGATATTTTTCTTTGAGGTGGCGGAATACGGCCATGTTTTCCGGGACACTGTGGTCAGAGAGCTGTTCGATATTCTTAAAGCCAATCATACTGCCGTCAGCGCCGTTAATGGAGGCAAAGCGGGGAGAGGCTTCGTGAATGTCCAGTGTGCAGATGGTTTTGAAGGCAGCACCCGCCCAGCCTGCTTCAAAGGCACGGGCGCACATATCATAGGTGCTGGCCACAACGGATGAGGACAGCAGAAAGGGATTTTCAAGCGGAATGCCGCAGAGGTCTGTTTGCAGGGTCGACTCGTCGTTGGGCTGGGGAATATCCCGATAAGGGGCAACATCTTCATGGAGACGGATGATAAGCTCTTGTATAGGAATTTCCCCCGGACGCAGACAGGCCTGTTGGCAGGGGGCTGGACAGTTGGCGCAGGGGTTGCTCTCCGTTAGTCCGGCTGCAGCATAATCCTCATTGTTGAACCAAATATGGCGGAGAATTTTTTCAGGCTCTACTCCGTGGGGACAGGCAGTGGAGCAGGGGGCATTATGGCAGAGCATACATTTTAGCATATCGCTGCGTCGGGTTATGCTGTGCAGTTTCATGACGATAATCCTCCTATTGGCATGTATTCACATCGTTGACGTAGATATTCGCCACGCTGTCCCAAAATGCCTGCAAGGCTTTGGGGCGGTATTTTTTCTGCGGTGCTGCGATAAAGATTTCCCGTTCCATCAGCGGATGATTTATGAGGTAGTAATTGAGGCTGTCATTGGGAGCGGCCATGCGGATAAGTGTGTCTGTGAGAAAGGTAGCCCCCAGGCCTGCGGCCGCCATGTGATAGGCCGTCATCAGCTGATTGAGGTAAAGGCGCACCGGGGGTTCGATGCCCACAGCCCGGAGCAGTCCTTTGGCCCGGCGGTTCATATCGTTGCCCCGGCTGAGCAGCAGAAAATCGGTGTGGTCATAGTGCTTGAGGTCAGCAGCGGGCGCACCGGGGGCAAGATGCCGGCCTGCAATGATATCCTGCCGGGAGTAGGCAAGTTCGGTGGCCCCTGTATCCATGCTCTTGGGGACGGCTAACATGATGCGGTCGGTGAAGAAGGTCAGGGATTCAAACTCTTTCGTATCGCATTCGCCACTGTCGATGACGAGGTCAATGGTGCCATTTTTTAAGCCGGCGAATAGTTCCGCACTGCTGGATTCAACAACGGAAAGTTTTATCAAGGGGTGCTTTTCGCTGAATTGCCGGATGAGTGTTGGCAGAAAGCAGGCGGTTACGAAGTTGGTGCCGCCAATGGCCAGATTGCCGCTTTCCAGCTGGGCCAAATCATCTACATAACGCTGTAGATTGCGCTGAATCTGGAAGATTTTTTCCGCCGCTTCGATGTAGGCTTGTCCCGCATCTGTGAGCCGCAGTGGGGAATGGGAGCGGTCAAAAATGGCCATGCCGAGCTCCTGTTCTACTTTTTTTACGGCCGCGGACAGGGCAGGCTGGGTCATGAAGAGTTTCTTGGCGGCGGCAGAAAAGCTCTTTTCCTCGTAAACGGTATAGACGTAATCCATGCCGGTCATGCAATCATCTCCATATAAAAATATTTTATATCTTTTATATTATTATAAGTATTTGATTATATTCTACGCTGATGTTATGCTTTAGGCAAGGGAAAAGTCAGACAATAATCGGTGTTATAGGGGGCGTGAAGGATATGAAGACGATTGGCATTATGGGGGGCATGGGCCCCATGGCAACGGTGGATTTGATGAAGAAAATCATTTTGGCTACACCGGCGAAGAATGACCAGGAGCATATTCCCATGTTGGTGGATAACAACTCGCAGGTTCCCGACCGTACCAAGGCGATTATGGGGCTGGGTGCATCTCCGGCTCCCGAAATGGTAAAAAGTGCCAAACGGCTGATGATGGCTGGAGCGGATTTCATCATCATTGCCTGCAATACGGCCCATTATTTTCTGCCGGAAATTCTGCCACAGATTACTATTCCGGTGCTCTCCATCATTGATGTGGCGACTGCCAGCATTAAGGAAAAGGGCTTTAAGTCTGTGGGCTTACTGGCTACCAGCGGTACTGTCCGCACAGGTCTTTATCAGAAGACCTTAGAGGCCAACGGGATTGAATGTATTATGCCAGCAGCAGAAAAACAGCATCTGATTGATGATATGATTTACGATGGGGTCAAGGCTATGAACGAGGACTACGACACGACGGCAGTCCGGGAACTGCTGGCGGAAATGCAGGCGCAAGGCGCCGAAGCCTTTATCCTTGGCTGTACGGAAGTGCCTGTCGCCGTGTCCATGTATGGTTTGGAAGGCACGTTTATTGATTCCACGGATGAACTGGCTAAAGCAGCTGTGAAGTTTGCGAAAGCAGAAATCTCGGATGGAACCATGATTGCATAAGGAAGCTGATGAACTTTTCATCATGTTGCACGTGAAACAATCCCCTGCAAATTTTGCTTGCAGGGGATTTAGTGTGCGTTAATTTTTCTTTTTTTAACGGGCAAGTGCTTCAATAAGGGGAATTGCGCCTTTTGCCATACCAGTACCGTCATGGCCGACGCCGGGGACTGTGATAAGCTGCCAGTTAAACTTTAATCCTAAACTTGTGGCCTTGTCTTGTGCATTGTTGTAGAAGTTACGTCCACGCTCCAGACGGTTTTGCCCTTGGGCATCGGCTTCCGGTGTTTTGCGAAGCACTTTGGAGCGGAGTGTATCATTTTCACCTAAGAGAATGACAACTGGTTTAGTAAAGGCATTACGGAACTCTTTCTTCGTCAGATTCAGTCCTTTTATGCCATAGGAGTAAGTAATGTTTTCATCTGGCATGGTGTACCAGCCTGAATTGGCCGCAATGATGAGGTCAGCAGAGGTACCTTTGTTTAAGAGCACATAACGGTGAACGAGTTGAGCACCAGCAGAGTGACCATAGATGATGACACGGCTTTTCTTAGCGTTAGCCTGTTTTTTGGTTTCTTTGATGATGTTATCGATTACTGGGAAAATCCACTGTTTTGTTGGCTGTATGTTTCCACCTGTATTGTCGTTGTCGATAACGTTACCGAAGTTGTAATAACGCACGCCGGGAAATTTACTTTCGGTGAATTCTGGACAGGCGATGAGGAAATTATGCTTTTCCGCATATTCCTTCCAGCCTTGACAGTATTCTTCCGCATTCCGTTTCAAACCGTGAAAGACGACGACAATGGGGCGGCCGTCTTGCCAGGCGGCTGGCTTGTAGGTATATACCTTTAGTGAATCGGTAGTGGCGCCAGCCGTTTCAGCCATGGAAAAATCACTTAGACCGGTGGGGAGTGGCTGTTTTTGTGCATGAACATCGTGAGATGGCAAAAGGATGCACGTTAATAACAGCAGCAACCCCATAAGTAGAGAATGACCCTTCATTAAAAAGCACTCCTTTCAAGGGTGATATAAATAATATTCTAACGGTAAGAATCTGCTATTTATGCTTCATCCTGACCGTAGTTTGTACGGATATATTCCCAGAATTTATCGACCAACGGTGAATGTTTTTCTTCCCGCCGTCTTACCATAGCAATGTGCTTGTAAAAGGGCTCTGTTAAAGCGCGGGATACAACATCAGCATGATGGTTGAAATAAGTAAAACCGCTTTCCGAAATCAGACTGATGCCTAATCCGGATTGGACGAGGTCAATCCGCTGGCCGGGTGTATTGCAGTAGGTAACAATATTAGGGGTGAAACCTGCTTTCTGGCAGGCTGCCATAAAGACATCATAGGAAACATTTTCGGCCGTAGGGAAAATAAAATTTTCGGTCTGCAAGTCGTTTAGGTTTATTTGTGCTTGATTTGCCATCGGATGGGCTGGTGGAAGAATAACCATAAACGGTTCATGCTGCAAGGAGAGCAGTTCAAAGTCCGTTGTGGACAATTCGTCGGGGACAGCCATAATGGCAATGTCTATTTCGTGATTGCCCAGCATATGGCAGAGTTTCTTACTAAGACAATTGGTTAGGGAAAATTGCATCTGTGGGGAGATTTCGGTATTGAATTTGGAAAATATGTCTGTGAGGGGGAGTTTTCCCAGACCTGTAATCACGCCAACGTGTAAAGTTCCTTGATTGTCGCGGGCATAATGCTGCATTTGCAGCTCAAGATGATTGATATCGGATATTATTTTTTGGGCGCAGCGGTAAAATTCTTCACCAGCTGGAGTTAATGTAATGGGATGTGAAATGCGGTCAAGAAGTTTAACCCCTAAATCCTCTTCGAGTTTGTTTATTTGCTGCGATAGAGCAGACTGGGAGACAAAGAGTTGTTTCGCTGCTTTGGTAAAGTGGTGTGATTCTGCTACCGCCATAAAATACTGTATTTGCCGCAAGAGCATGACGCATCACCTTTCTGCGTTTTTTCGGTTTCGCCATCATTATATACTGCTTTGTCATATTTTGTCCAATTAGATTGACTAATAAATTTAGAAGTATTGCGAATTTTACATTTAGTCTAGCAAATATTATGATAATGGTGTGGCCATGACATTTTGTTTTATCCAATAATGTTTTACAGGAGGTAGTTGGTATGGAGCTGGAAAAACAGCACTATTTGGACGAACTGGCTGAACTCGTCAATATCGACAGTGTTTCCTCTGAGCCAGAAGGTGCCGGTAAGATTGCTGCTTTTATGAAGGGAAAGTATGAATCGCTCGGCTGGCTGGTCGAAGAAGTCAGGTTGTCACCGACCATTGCACCTTGTCTGCGAATTGTAAACAGAGAGACTGACCATTATGATGTATTGGTGCTGGCGCATATGGATACGGTATTTCCACTGGGAACGGCTGCTAAGCGCCCCTTTAGAGTAGAGGGAAACCGCGCTTATGGTCCTGGGGTAATCGATTGTAAGGCAGGTATGTTGAGCGGTTTTTATGCACTGGCAAATCTACAGGCGCGAGGCGCTCTGCAAGAAGCATCGATTTGTGTGTTTCTCAATAGTGACCACGAAGGCATAAGTTCAAGGTATTCGGCAGTGTATTCTACGGAATTAGCCAGAAAAAGCCGCTACGTTCTTGTCCTGGAAGCTGGTCGTGCCAATGGAAACCTGGTTCATAAACGCAAAGGAATTGCCAGGTACCATATCAATATCAAAGGGGTAGCTGCGCATGCAGGTGTGGATTATCAAGCAGGTAGAAATGCCGTTGAGGAATTAGCTCATTGGATTATTGCCCTGCAGTCGGCCACCAATCTTACCAAGGAGACTACGGTAAATGTAGGCAAGGTCTGGGGGGGGACTGGCATAAGTGCCGTACCGGGAGAAGCCGGTGCTGCAATTGATGTACGTTATTATGACAAGGCCGAAATAGAGCGTGTGTCTGGGGTTATGAATGCATTACATAATCAGCCGCATGTAGAGGGAACGGCAGCTACCGTGGAAGGTGGCATAACAAGACCGCCGATGCTTCCTACGGAAAAAACCATGGAGCTTTGCCGGCGCATTGATGAAATAGGGCAGGAAATCGGGGTCGATTTTGGCTGGACTGCCAGCGGTGGCGGTTCTGATGGCAGTTTTTCCGCAGCTGAAGGAATCCCCACAATTGATGGTTTAGGGCCAGTGGGCGGTGGCGCCCATAGTGAGGGTGAGTATCTGGAAATCGATAGCATTATTCCCCGCTACGAATTGCTGTGCCGGATTATACAGCATATTGTCGGTTTACGGTAAAAGAGGAGGAGAGTTTATGTTAGCGTTGGCCTTGGCTCTGATAACTACTGTGATTGTGGCCTATATGATTCTAAAGAAGAAAAATGCCCAGACGGTGCTTTTTGCTGGCGGCATATTTCTGATGGCCATGACAATACTAATGGGGTATCCTTTGCTGGATGGCAAGAAAACAACAGGAATGGTCTGGTTTGATATCTTTAAGTTTATCGAGGATACTTTTAGCTCCCGCGCAGCTGGGATAGGTTTGCTCATTATGGCTGTAGGCGGCTTTGCTAAGTATATGGAGCATATCGGGGCAAGTCGTGTTTTGGTTCATTTATCTGCTAAACCGTTAAGTATGATGAAATCTCCGTATTTGCTTTTAGCGGCCAGCTATGTGGTAGGGCAGCTGCTGAATATCGTTATCCCCAGCGCGGCAGGCTTGTGTGTATTGCTGATGGCAACGCTTTATCCTGTACTGACCAGTTTGGGGGTCAGCCGTTTATCAGCGGCGGCGGTCATTGCCACAGCACCTTGTCTGGATTTAGGACCGGCATCTGGTACTGCTGTGTTTGCGGCGAAAACGGCCGGTTTGGACGTGGCGGATTATTTTGTTGGCGAGCAGATTCCCATAGCGGTGGTTACAATTTTCGCGATTGCCGTAGCGCATTTTTTTGTACAGCGCTGGTTTGACCGGAGGGATGGTGTAGAGGCGAAGTCGATGACGTTTGTGGCCGCTGAAAAGGACGATTCTCTGCCGCCTGCTATTTATGCGATTTTACCGCTGGTTCCCATAGCACTTGTGCTTGTTTTCAGCAAGCTGTGTATATCTACCATCAAGATGCCGGTGGTTACGGCGATGATTATCAGCATCTCACTGGCCATGTTGTTTGAATTAGTCCGTACAAGGGACGTAAAGACTGTATTTGACAGCATTAAAGTTTTCTTTGATGGAATGGGAAAGATTTTTGCTACGGTCATTACCCTAATTGTTGCAGGTGAGACATTTGCCTATGGCTTGACGAAAATTGGGGCCGTGGATATGATTATCAGCGGTGCCCAGAGTTCTGGTTTCGGCGCAGCCGGAATAACCTTGGTGATGGTTCTGATTGTTACGGTATCTGCTGTCATTATGGGGTCAGGCAATGCTCCTTTTTATTCGTTCGGGGCATTGGTACCGGACATTGCTGCAAAAATGGCCATTTTGCCTGCCGCAATGATAACGCCCATGCAGATGGCGTCCAGTATTGCGCGCAGCGCTTCGCCGATTACTGCAGCGGTGGTTGCTGTGGCTGGGGTGGCTGATGTATCGTCAGTTGACGTAGTAAAAAGAACTGCAATTCCGATGTTGGTGGCCTTGGTTACCTCTTTTGTGATGTCTGTACTGGTGTAATTAATATTTTAGGATAAAGAGGAGTGCAGGTTATGAAAAAAACAGTTTTAGCCATGTTGTCAGCCAGTCTGGTAGTGGGAACGGCTGCGGGGGCCAGCGCTGCCGCAAATCCTTTTTCTGATGTGCCCGCAGACCATTGGGCGTACGAGGCCATAGCGACACTGGCTGCTGACGGGGTTATCGAAGGTTATGGTGATGGCCGCTATCAAGGGGCACGCAATATCACCCGCTATGAAATGGCGCAGATGGTGGCTAAGGCCATGGCAAAAGAAACGGGCAATCCAGCTGACAAAGGCCTTGTGGATAAGCTGGCAGCTGAGTTTGCTGAGGAATTAAATAATTTTGGTGTGCGTGTGGCCAAGTTAGAGAGAAATGCTGATATGGTAAAGTGGTCTGGCGAAGTTCGATATACTTACACCAGTGAACGGACCGAAGACAACACGGGAAAAACGAAGGATTCCACCAAGGAGGCGCTTTTATTGCGTCTTGAACCTAAAGCACAGGTCAATAAGAATTGGAATGTGCATGCACGGCTAGATTCGAGCATTGATACAAAAAAAGATGACACGGGTGATGTGGAATTAAAGCGTTTGTGGGCGCAGGGAAATTATAAGAATTTCAATGTGAAGATAGGGCGTATTCCGGATGCGACAAGTTATGACAAGAATTTAATGTTCTTTACCCAATTATCCGGTGTAGAGGTTAATTTTGGGAATAAGGTTAAGGTGCAGGCTCGTGCAGGACGCATAAATAAAGCTAATCTGCGCTATGAACAAGCACTGAATCGAGCTACCAAGCGCAAAGCTTCTGAAGATGTAGCATCTATACAAAGTTTGGCCGTAACGGTTAATCCGGGAAAGCTTTCATTGACCGGTGCTTATTATCACCTTAAGAGTGGTATGTTTAAGGACACGTTTTACAGCAGAGGAGCCAATGAGGAAAATGCTCATATCTGGGAAGCAGCGGCAACTTACCGCTTTGACAAGAATGTTTCTCTGACCGGTGCTTATATGCAGAATACAGCCGCAGATTACTATAATCGTTCCGGACTGCTGCATCTTGCCTATAAGGGCGCCAATAAATTGCATCAAGGCTCATGGGGGGCTTATCTATCGTATCGTCATCAAGGCGCTAATACATCCATGTATCCCTCCTGTGATGGCGCCTTCTATAATACGAAGGGCGTAGAAGTTAGCGCACAGTATACCATTTTCCCCAATGTGCAGGCTAAGGCAATTTATTTTCGGGGCAAGCAGCTCGAAAATGACCGTAAGGCAGAAAAACTGTTCGCCCGCGTAGAGTATTGGTTCTAATCCTATCGTTTCCTTCATGTTGCACGTGAAACAAGGCCCTGCAAGCGTTTTTGCTTGCAGGGCCTTTGTGTCAGCTGATTTGCCATTCGATATGACTGCCTTTTTCGTCCTTGCGGACCAGCAGTTGGTTGTCGATTTCCTGTTTAAGCTCCGTTACATGGGAAATAATGCCAATGAGTTTATTGCCGGCAGAGAGGCGCTTGAGGACTTTGATGGCCTGACTGCGGGAGTGGTCATCAAGGGACCCGAAGCCTTCATCGATAAACATGATATCGAGGTTGATTGCGGCGGTGTTGGCCTGAATCTGGTCAGACAGGCCTAGCGCCAGTGACAGGGCGGCCATAAAGGACTCGCCGCCAGAGAGCGTTTTGATATCGCGCTCCTGACCGGTGACAGTGGAGTAAACACGGAGGTCGAGGCCTCGATTCTTGCCCTGCCCCGCATCTTCCACAGGCATCAAGCGCAATTCGAATTGTCCGGCGGACATCTCAGCAAAGCGGTAATTGGCGGCCAGAAGGATTTGCTGCAGATAATGGCGCTGAACGAAAGTTTCAATATCCATGCGGCTGCCCGTCATTTTACCGGAGAGGCGGCTGTAGAGATTTTCGATGCGCGCCGCCGCGGCAATTTTATTGTTGCGATTGCCCATAAGGTCGCGTAAGGAATCAGTGGCTTCTTCATTGCGCTGTCGCAGTTGCTGCAGGCGTTTCAGCTTGTCACCAAGCTCCTGCCATTGAATATTAAGCGTATCCTGTGTGGCGGCAAGAGCGGTTAAGTCAGGACGTTGCTGGCCGTTGATATTTTTTAGCTGGGTTTCTTTCTGACCCTGGACTTTTAGGGCAGTATTTTTATACTGCTGATAATGCGTTCGTTTATCCTCGCCATCTTGAGCAGTGTATTCAGCAGTCAGGGCTTGCCATTGCGGTTCTGTCATATTTTTGGCTGTGCATTGTTTTTGATAGGCTTCATAGGCTGTTTCCTTGGCAGTATTTTGCTGGGGAATTTTTTGGCTGCAGTCTTTGATGATGGTTTCGGCTTCCTGCCGGGATTTCTGGGCTGTTGTCAGTTCGCCTTCGGCTTTTTTCGCTTTTTCCTGTGTTTGTTGGAGTTGTTTTTGACCGGCCGCTAACGCTGCTTCGGCAGCGGCAGGAGAAGCATAGGTCTGTTGTCCTTTTAAGGTGGCCAACTGGCTGGAAAGGCTCTGCCACTTGGTTTCGAGTTCCCTGTGCCTTGTGTCGGCTTTTTGGGCGGCCTGTTCCAGTTCTGCGAGCTTATTGCTGCTGGTGGCTAGTTTCTCTTTGAGCGCATTGGCTTCCTGTACTTCTAACGAATATTTTTGCAGTTTCTGCTGGATGACGGCGGCCCATTTATGCAATTCCTGAGCGATAGCAGACAGGCTGGTGTCGGCGGGAATTTTGGCTTCCTGCAGACTGGCCGTGAATTTTTCCTTGGCAGACTGGTAGTGTTCCGTGAGATTTTTGCAGTTTGTCAGGGCTTCACTGGCTTTTTGCGCGGCCTTGCTCTGCTGAATGTTGAGCTGCTGGACCTGCTTTTGTAAATCTTCTAATGCCTGCCGCTCAAGCGGTTGTTCGCTGGCAGACAGGACATAGGGATGAGGGTGTGTGGTGGAACCGCAGACCGGGCAGGGGGTATTGGGCTCTAAGTCGGCCGCTAAAAGGCCAGCCTGAGCATTTAGGAAAATCCGATGGGCGTGTTCATAGGCATCACGTTTCTGCTGGTAGTTATCTTCTGCCTGTTTGAAGGAATTTTGCGCCTGTGTTGCTGCATCCTGAGCGGCTGAGCGCTTTTTGTCCAGTTCTGCCAGTTCCAGCTGTTGTTTTTGCCAGGCTTCTACTTTTCCCTGTTTCTCTGCCCATTTCTGTTTTTCACCTTCGGCTGAGGATAATTCCTGAAAGCGCTTGTTCCATTGCTTGATGTCCTCGTTAAAAGCGGTTAAGGTTTTTTGTGTTTTTTCTTTTTCTGCCTGGGCAGCAGCAGCTTGCGCTTTGGCAGCGGTACAGGCTTTTTCGGCTGCGGCTATGGCGGCAAAATTTTCTTTGGCGGCCGTAACTTTTGTCTGCAGTGCGGAGAAGGCGGATAATTCCTGTGTGTATGCCTTCTTGGCTGCCTGACTTTGGCTCGTGGCTGTTTCTTCAGCTGTTTTGAGTTCGGGAAGGCGGGCTGTTTCGCGTTCCTTTTGGGCCATGGTATCCTGCAGGAGTTTTGCCTGACTGGCGTAGAGGTCATGGGCGGACTTTATCTGATAGGCATCCATGATTGCCTGAGCGAGTTGGGCATTTTTTTCTTGATCGCTCTGCTGGGTTGTGAGTTCCTTTTCTTGTTCCGTAATCTTATCCAATTCAGCATAAGCGTCTGCGAGAAGTTTTCCCGCAGTGTATTGGGATATGCTCTGTTCTCTTTGCGCCGATAGCGCCGTAAAGTACTGCTTGAGTTCCTTTTCCTGTTGGGCAAGGCTTTCACAGAGAGTGGGCAATTCTTCCAGTAGTTTTTCAATCGTGACGATATTCGGCTTTTCGGACTTGATAATGGCTGTTTTTAGTTCGGCTAGTGGGTGGTCGGAGGGGATATTTTCCGGCAGCTGTATATCTTCGGCTTTCAGTTTGCAGCGCAGCAGAAGTTTATCCATTTCACTCTGGGCTGCCTTGTTCCGCTCCTTTAAGTTATCCGTAATCTGCTGAAAAATAGCGGTGTTGAACAGCTTGCGGAAAATCTCCTTTTTTGTGCCTGAGTCTGTGCGCAGGAGTTCCATAAATTCCCCTTGGGCAATCATGCCGACCTGCATGAATTGCTCCTTGGTCAGGCCGATGATTTCCTGCAGCTTATTGTTGATTTCGTTATTCTTGCCGTTGAAATCCCGGCCATCAGGCATGGTCAGCGCAATGGTTTCATTGACAGGGATATCCCCGCCCTGGCCACGTTGGCGTTTGCGCAGATGGGCAGGGGAGCGGTGGACGGTATAGATTTCCTCAGCGCCGCCTTGGGCTTCACTGAAGGTCAGCTCCACAAAAGGCGTGACATCCCTGCCGACAAACTGGCTTTGCAGGTCGTTGCCGGTTTTTTTGTTGGTATTGGAGCTGTTTTCGCCATAAAGGGCGTAGACCAGGGCATCAAAAATCGTGGTCTTGCCTGCACCGGTATCTCCGGTAACGAGAAAAAGACTTTGCACGGGACGGGTAAAGTCGATGATGGTTTGCTCCCCGTAGGAGCCAAAGGCCTGTAGGGTAAGTTTTATGGGTTTCACGCCTGTTTCTCCTTTCCGTTCGACTGCTGTATGTCGTTGATGATTTCTGTAAGCAGTTTTTCTTCTTCTGGGTCAATATCTTCCAAGAAATTTTTACAGAGGTCGAAGGGGGAAAGGATATCCTGAGCCGTAATCTTTTGCTGATAGTTGACCTGACGCTGACTTTCCCGTTGGATTTCTAACAGGTTGGGGAAGGCTTCGCGCAGTCTGTCCTGCATGTCGAATACATCCAAGTCCTCTTTATCCGTGAGGGTGATGCTGACATAATCATCAGAAGGCAGGGCCAGTATATTTCGGAGCGTATCTTTCAGCTTGCGGACAGGGTGCAGTGGTTCCAGGGGGAGTACGGTGGTCTTAACACTGTTTTTTTCCGCCAGTTCCACCTCAATGATTCCCTTGGCTTGGCCAGCCTCGCTGATGGAGCAGGCCAAAGGTGTGCCGCAATAACGGTAACAATCCTTGCCGTTGAGTTTTTGAGGCTTATGGATATGGCCAAGGGCGGCGTAGTCGAACTGCTCCAGCATATCGCCGTTGATGGAGTCGATATTGCCCACGGTGATGATTTCGGAATCACTGCGAGTGACATCATCAGCACTGCCACCGGTGGAAAGATAGAATTGATGGCTGACCAGCACATTGCGCTGCGTCTGGCCAATTGTTTCACGTGCAACAAGAGCATGGAGGGCGGCGTCATAGGATAGATTATTTCCGTTCTCATCCGTACCTGTGATGCGTTTGACCATGGAGGGCTTGACGAAGGGCAGCAGGTAGAAGTTTACCGGGCCGTACTCATCGCTAAGGGTGACTTTGGGGATGTATTCATCTTCTTCCATGGGGGGCAGACCGATGAGATGGATTTTATGACTGGCCAGCACATGACGGAAGACATTGACTCGCTGGGCACTGTCATGGTTGCCGGAAATCAACATGATTTCCGCAGCAGGTACCGCCTGATGCAGTTGGGTGATAAACTCATCAAATAGGCCAACAGCTTCTGCTGAAGGAATGGCCTTATCATAAATATCTCCGGCGATTACAATAGCATCTGGCTGGCGTTCACGGGCTTTGGTAACGATTTGTGCCAATATATACCGCTGGTCCGCTGTCAGGTCGTGATTGACCAGTTTCAGACCGATATGCAGGTCGGAAAGGTGAAAGAATTTCATGGCGGTGCCTCCTGTACGATAATTGCTCTATCTATTATACCGCTAAATTTGCGCACGAAAAAGCCAGCCCAAGGGGACTGGCCTGACTTTTTCTAATGTGATGTTGTGTTATGGAAAGGAAGAGAGAATATACAATAGTTATATACTCTCAAGTCTTCGATAAATAGTATTATGTCATAGAAACAAGGAAGTGTAAAATACGGTTTTTTGATAAATGTATAAGTTTTTCCTATATGTTTTATGTCCTGGCAAGAGAAGGTTTGCCTGTGGTAAAAGTGGAACAACGGGGTTATAATAAAAAGAACAGAATGATGAGGTGAAGAATGATGACCCTTATACAGATGCGTTATTTTTATGAAGTCTGCCAATGGCAGAATATCACCAAAGCAGCGGAGCATCTGCATGTTTCCCAGCCTACCATCAGTGTAGCCATGCAGACTCTGGAGGCAGAGACGGGCTTGAATCTATTCCATCGTGAAGGAAGAAAGATACTCATTACCAATGAGGGAAGCAAATTACTTGGCAAAGTCAAACACATTTTGGATCAGATAGACCAGTTAGATGATGAAATTCAGGACATGGCACACAATCGCAATCATATTCGCATGGCGATGCCCTTGCAGCTCGGGACACAATTCCTGCCCCGGATTCTGGGCGAGTTCCGTCAGCAGCATCCGGAAATCCGTCTGGATATCATTGAATCCGGCGGTATCTCTGCCTTGAACATGGTGGAGGAGGAGAAGCTCGATATCGCCTTTACCAACTATGAAGCCGGTTTTAGCCAAAAACTCAATTATGAAAAGCTCTTTGCCTGCGAATGCTGTCTCGTAACCCGTCCGGAAAATCCCTTGGCGGCAAAATCATATATTACATTGGAGGATGTCCAGGAAGAACCGCTGGTCTTATTGGATAGCAGTTTCTTTGTCTATCGCATGGTACATGATATGTATGCCAAGGAGAACGGTAAGCCGCAGGTCGTGCATTATTCGCCGTATCTGCATACCATCAAGAATCTGGTGCGGGCTGGGATTGGCAGTACCTTCCTAACACGTCAGGCTGTTCTGCAGCGGGATGATTTGGTTGTTATTCCCATGAAAGAACCCTTCTATATCAATTCCGGCATCGTCACCAAGAAAGGTCGGCAGGTCTATGATGACGAGCGGCTGCTCATTAAGTATCTAAAGGAAATCACCGGCAACTGTGCTCGGTGACACAATACTGGCCCCCAGCAGATTTCTCTGCCGGGGGCCTTTTAATAAAAAAGAATTTACTGAAAATACCATATAGATTTATAAATATAGCACAAATAAAAAACGATAAAAACATTGACAAAGCAATTTGGTAATGTTATATTATAAATGTGCTCGAACACAGAATGGTAAATCACAATGGTAGACAACAAAGAAGCGAGGTTAGTACACAATGACAATGGGTTCCTCTAATGCACAGGAGAAGAAAATCTCCAGCGCATTCATTTATTTCTTTGGTTCGTTTGGTGGTATTCTTTTTGGCTATGATATCGGCGTTATGACCGGCGCACTTCCCTTTCTGCAGAATGACTGGGGCCTGGCAGGCAACGCCAGCATCATCGGCTGGATTACTTCTTCTGTAATGTTCGGCGCCATCTTTGGCGGCGCTTTAGCAGGTCAGCTTTCCGATAAGCTGGGCCGCCGCAAAATGATTCTTTTATCAGCACTTATTTTTGTTGTAGGTTCGATTTTATCCGGTTTGGCTCCGCAGGACGGTTCCCTATATCTGATTGCGGTTCGTGTGCTTTTGGGCTTGGCTGTTGGTGCGGCATCTGCACTCGTGCCGGCCTATATGTCGGAAATGTCTCCAGCTCGTCTGCGCGGGCGGCTCTCCGGTATCAACCAGACCATGATTGTATCCGGTATGCTCCTGTCTTATGTAGTTGACTTCTTATTAAAAGATATGCCGGAAACGCTGGCTTGGAGACTCATGCTGAGTCTGGCCGCCGTACCTGCTATCATTTTGTTCTTGGGCGTACTTCGCCTGCCAGAATCTCCGCGTTTCCTCGTCCGTCATGGCAAAATTGAGGAAGCTCGTCAGGTGCTTGGCTTTATCCGTGAAAAACATGAAGTGGATGCAGAACTCCGCGACATTCAGGAAACGGCTCAGGAAGAATCGGCAGCAGCTGCCAATACTTCCTTTAGTACACTTCTCTCTGATAAATACCGCTATCTGGTTACCGCTGGCGTTGGTGTGGCTGCCTTCCAGCAGTTCCAGGGCGCTAATGCAATTTTCTATTACATTCCGCTGATTGTGGAACAGGCTACGGGTCAGGCCGCCAGCTCCCAGCTGATGTGGCCGATTATTCAGGGCATTCTGCTGGTTCTTGGTTCTCTGGTATTCCTGGCTGTGGCTGACCGTTTCAACCGTCGCACGCTGCTGACTTTGGGCGGCACGGTTATGGGGCTTTCCTTCATCCTGCCGGCTGTTATCAACAGCATTGTGCCGGATACGGACCCCATGATGATTGTTGGTTTCCTGTGTGTGTATGTTGCGTTTTACTCCTTTACCTGGGCACCCCTTACCTGGGTAATTGTTGGTGAAATATTCCCCTTGGCAATTCGCGGCCGTGCTTCCGGTATGGCTTCCTCCTTCAACTGGATTGGCTCCTTCCTGGTCGGTCTGTTATTCCCCATTATGACCGCCAGCATTTCGCAGGCCGCCGTATTTGCCATCTTTGGCTGCATCTGCCTCTTAGGCGTAGCCTTTATCCGGAACTGTGTACCGGAAACGCGTGGTGCAACGCTGGAAGAAATTGAAGCAGCGGGAATTGCACACGAAAAAAAAGATGAAGCCTGCCCGGCGACAAATATGGGCTAAATATACGACCTCGTTCATATCTGATGTGGACGAGGCGGTATATTAAGATATAACCGTCATCATTTAGGAGGTTATTGGTTATGGACTTGGTAAAAAATGCGGCTAGCATTGAAAGCGGTGCTACGGCACTGGGGGTGGAGCTGGGTTCCACACGCATCAAGGCCGTGCTCGTGAACGAGAACTGCGAAACGTTGGCAACTTCCAGTTTTGAATGGGAAAACCAACTGGTGGACGGCATCTGGACTTACGAAATGTCCGAAGCCTGGAAGGGAATTCAGACCTGCTTTAAGGAGCTGGCAGCGGATGTCAAGAGCCGCTATCATGTGTCCCTGACGCAGATTGGTTCCATCGGCATCAGTGCCATGATGCACGGCTACCTGCCCTTTGACAAGGACGGCAAGCAACTGGCGCCCTTCCGCACCTGGAGGAACAATATCACAGGTGAAGCGGCAGATAAGCTGACGGAGAAACTTTCCTTCAATATTCCGCAGCGCTGGAGCATTGCCCATCTGTACCAGGCCATTCTGAATGGTGAGGAACATGTAAAGGATATTGACTTCTTAACGACTTTGGCAGGCTACATTCATTGGCAGCTCTGCGGTGAGAAGGTTTTGGGCGTCGGCGATGCCTCGGGCATGTTCCCGATTGATGAGGCAACGGGCGATTATAATGCTGGCATGGTCAAGATTTTCGATGGCCTGCCGGAAGTGGCAGCTTTCCCCTGGAAGCTGACGGCAATCCTGCCGAAATCCCTGCGGGCTGGCGTGGAGGCCGGTCATCTGACGGAAGCTGGGGCAAGACTGCTCGACCCCACCGGCACATTGCAGGCCGGTGCCCTCATGGCACCGCCGGAAGGGGATGCCGGCACGGGCATGGTATCCACCAATAGTGTGCGCAAACGCACGGGCAATATCTCTGTAGGTACTTCCGCATTCTCCATGAATGTGTTGGATGAACCCTTGAAGCAGGTGCATCGGGATATCGACATCGTAACAACCCCTGACGGTGCCAATGTTGCCATGGTGCATGTCAACAACTGTTCTTCCGATATCAATGCCTGGGTGAACATGTTCGGTGAATTTGCCAAGGCCATTGGCCACGAACAAACGCCGGCAAAGCTCTACAGCACCCTGTTCAACACTGTACAGGGCGCCGACAAGGATGCAGGCGGTCTGGTGAATTACAGCTGCCTCTCCGGTGAGAATATCACCAACGTGGAAGCCGGCCGGCCGTTGTTTGTCAGAACCCCGCACAGCCATATGAGCCTGGGCAATTTCATGCTGGCGCAGCTCTACGGTGCCTTTGCGCCGCTGAAAATCGGCATGGATGTGCTGATTAAGGATGAAGGTGTAAAGACTGATGTGATGGTGGCCCAGGGCGGTTTGTTCAAGACGCCGGTCATTGCGCAGCAGGTTTTGTCCGACAGTCTGGGGATTCCCATTACCGTAATGGAAACCGCCAGCGAAGGCGGCCCTTGGGGCATGGCAGTACTGGCAGTCTACGCCAAGACAAATGCAGGTCAGGAAAGCCTGCCGGATTTCCTGGATACCAAGGTCTTTAAGAATCCTCAAAGCACCACGCTGACACCTAATGCAGAAGGTGTTGAGGGCTGCAAGAAGTTTATTGCGGCTTATCAGGAAGGTCTGCCGCTGGAACAGCAGGCCGGTAAAGTCGTCGCGGATAAATAAGTCAATAATGTAGAAGGGAAGTAATTTCAATGTTGGAAGTAAAAAATTATGAATTTTGGTTTGTTGCAGGCAGCCAGCATCTCTATGGTGAAGAACAGCTCAAGAATGTAGAACGTGACACACAGGACATTGTGGACAAGCTCAATGCCAGCGGCAAACTTCCGTATAAGGTGGTCTGCAAAGGCGTTATGACCACGGCTGATGGCATCACGCAGTTCATGAAGGATGTCAACTACCATGATGAAGTAGCTGGTATCATCACTTGGATGCACACCTTCTCTCCGGCCAAGAACTGGATTCGCGGCACGAAACTCCTGCAGAAACCGCTCCTGCATCTGGCTACCCAGTATCTCAACGAAATTCCCTACGCTACGATTGACTTTGACTACATGAACCTCAACCAGAGTGCTCATGGCGACCGTGAATACGGCTATCTTAACTCCCGTCTGAACATTAACAACAAGATTGTTTATGGCTACTGGGGTGACGAGGAAGTCCAGAAGGAAATCGCTGATTGGCAGGATGTAGCTGTAGCTTACAACGAAAGCTTCCATATCCGCGTCTGCCGTTTCGGTGATACCATGCGTGACGTAGCTGTTACCGAAGGTGATAAAGTAGAAGCTCAGATTCAGCTCGGCTGGACGGTTGACTATTGGCCGGTCGGTGAACTCGTGGATGAGGTAGATGCTGTTTCGGAAGCTGACATCGACGCTGAATACAAGAAACTGGCTGAAATGTACACGCTCAATCCGCAGGATAACCCGCAGGAAAAATTTGAGGCATCTGTACGCTATCAGCTTCGCGAATACATTGCCATCAAGAAATTCCTCGATGATAGAGGCTACAATGCTTTCTGCACCAACTTCCAGGACCTCAAGGGGCTCAAACAGCTGCCGGGCCT
Source organism: Selenomonas ruminantium AC2024 (assembly GCF_000687995.1). NCBI lineage: Bacteria > Bacillati > Bacillota > Negativicutes > Selenomonadales > Selenomonadaceae > Pseudoselenomonas > Pseudoselenomonas ruminantium. Next base: position 478,379 of record NZ_JIAC01000001.1, on the reverse strand, counting down.
GGCTGCTCAGATGCTGATGCGCGATGGCTATGGCTTCGCTGCTGAAGGCGACTGGAAGCATGCTGCTCTGACTCGCCTGCTGAAAATCATGGCCCACAATGACCGTACGGTATTTATGGAAGACTACACCCTTGACCTGCGCAAAGGCCATGAAGCAATCCTCGGTGCGCATATGCTCGAAGTTGACCCGACGATTGCCAGCGACAAACCGAAAGTGGAAGTTCATCCGCTCGATATCGGCGGCAAGGATGACCCGGCCCGTCTGGTATTCACCGGCGCTGATGGCGAAGCTGTCGATGTAACGGTCGCTGATTTCCGCGATGGTTTCCGCATGATCAGCTATCCTGTTGATTGCCGCAAAGCAGAGGCTGAAACCCCGCATCTGCCGGTGGCAAAACAGCTTTGGACGCCGAAATGCGGCCTCAAGAAAGGCTCCACCGAATGGATTAAAGCTGGTGGCGGCCACCATACGGTACTGTCCTTCCGCCTCACGGAAGAACAGATTCATGACCTGGGCGTAATGCTAGGCGTAAATCTCGTTGAAATCTGCTAAGTTCCTATAAAAAGCCCCTATTGTAATAGAGTCGTTCATCTTGTATGATAAGTACAGATGAACGACTCGTTTTTTTTTATGAAGTTGGTGAAACTATGAAAAGAGTAAACTGTGTATTGGTAATTTCTTTGTTGGTGGTGCAATTTATGCTGCTGGGGGGCACTATTGCCCAGGCAGGTGCGTCAAACAGCAATCCCATGGAAAAAGCCATCGCTTGGGCCATGAAGACAGCGGCCGATAATCGTCATGGCTATAGTCAGGGAAAGGAAAACGCCACGGCCAGCCGTCCTTATACAGGTTCCCGTGAGGGCCCGGACTATGACTGCTCATCCTTCATCTATCATGCTCTGGAGCACGCGGGCTTTCCGATTATTGAGGCCTGGCATAAAAATCCTGATTATAGGAAGCTTTATCATGGCAAGCAGTATACGGGCGATGCGGATACCATCTGGCCTGATTTGCAGCGAATTGGCGGTTTCACCCGGTATTCCTGGCAGGCGGTCAAAAACAATCTGAAGCGTGGCGATATTCTCTGTGACCCGGCACATCATGTGGCTTTGTATGTTGGTGATGGCTGGACCGTGGAAGCCAAAGGTGTGCAAAACGGGCAGGGCGGCGATTGGCGCACCGGCGACCAGGGCGGCGAAATCGACTGCTATAGTGCCTATGGCCGCGGCTGGACGGAAGTCTATCGGTATACGGGAAAATACTGAAGCCTGCAACCTGTTTATATGTCCGTAATTCTTGTAAGTGTTCAATATGGTTTGGGCGTTATGTTGAATACAGACTGTTTTAGATGTGCAGGTATAAAAAGCCGCTTCCATAAATAAATGTTTGTGGAAGCGGCTTTTTTTATAAATACTACGGCCGTATTGTATATTATGATAACTTGTGGCATCATGCACATGGTGTGTAATGATATTCACAGTGACTTTGTCTATCATCGAGACAGCGTAAATGTTATTTAGTATAACCAGAATATTAAAAGTACTGAGTTTACCTTCTGGGACATGAAGGGGGGGATGAGGCGAGGGACAAACGGAATGAAATTATCTGGAATGAGCGTCAGAAAAATGTTCAGAAATGAAATAATGGATGCGGAAAAGCGGGATGAATGATTTAAATTGTCATTTATTCCGCTTTTTTTTATAAATAAAATAGTGTTTTTAGAATATTTTTAGGAGTAGCAGGGAAATATTAAATTTATAACGAAATAGCAAATACGAGAACAATGGTAAGGTGGTCATGGCTAATTATACGTTTGTGGCTTTATGTAGGGAGGAAATATTATGTTTTGTACTAATTGTGGACAAAAATTGCCGGATGAGTCTAGATTTTGTACTAGTTGTGGTGCACAACTTGGTTCATCACCAGTAGCACAAGCAAATACAGGATATGTAAATAGTGAACCGATACATAATGGCAATTTTTCAATAAAGCAAGAGGAAGGCAATAATAGAAGTTGTGTATCTGAATTAGGTGCAGTAAAAGTATATGAATATAAAAGAGATTTGTCAACCAATCCTCTTTCGGCTATGTTTGCATATTATGCATCTGAAATGAATATTCGTAAGCGTCAAGTTTGGATTGAATTAAAAGATGATTCATATAGATTGCAAGCTGGTGCTATGCAGATGATGGTAGGTAATATTGCTGTAAAATCGGATGTAAAAGATGCAGGAGACTTTCTTGGGAAAATGGTGAAAAGTGTTGTAAATAACGAATCAGCTGTAAAACCACTGTATTCAGGTAGTGGTACATTGATTCTTGAACCAACATATAAGCATATTATTTTAGTAAATCCTAACGATTGGGACGGTGGAATCGTTGTGGAAGATGGTATGTATCTTGCAAGTTCTGGTGATATAACTATTGATATGCAGTCAAGAGCCAATTTCTCTTCTGCTATTTTAGGTGGAGAGGGATTGTTCAATACTAAATTAGTTGGTGATGGAGTTGCTGTATTGGAATCTTCCATACCGTATGATGAATTGATGGAGATTACACTTGAAGATAGTATCGCAAGAATAGATGGTCCATATGCTGTTGCTTGGTCTGGTAGTTTGCAATTTACTGTAGAAAAAGTTAATAATTCTATTATTAGCAGTGTAGCTACTGGTGAAGGAGTAGTTAACGTATATCGAGGTACAGGAAAAATTCTTGTTGCACCTATTGATGATTTAGGTGAACAAAAAGCAATAGAAAATACGACATCTTCAAATGCAAATTCTGATTCACAATCAGCATCAAAAGCAGGGACGGCATTGAAATTAATTAATAATTTCTTGGATGACTGATATTTATGGAACAACAATTACATTTGAAGGAGTTTTATAAGGAAAATAACATGTTATTTCATAATTAAATATGGAGGTAATTAACGTGAGAAAGAACATTATAGGATTAGTGGCAATTTTTTTTGTTTTATGTGGTCTGTTCTTTTTTGGAAAAGCAGAAGCAAAAGAGATTGTCATATGTACTCAGGGGAAAGGTAATGCCTGGTCAATAGAAGACCTTTCCATCCGTAAAGGAGTCAATGGTGTCACTACGTTTTCTATGTATGTTAGCTCAGGAGGAGACAGCGAACAAGTTGATATAGCTATGTGGTATGAATCATCCCAAAGAGTATATGTGTGGCAGCGTGTAATAGATCCTGACCATCTATATTTTAAAACCACATATGAAGATTGGAGTGGATACTTCAGAGATTGGTTGCGTAACAATGATTATCTTGATTAAAACAAAAAATTAATAGGGGGTGAAAAAATGGGTAAGCTTTTGGAACAGTTAAGTTTTTGGTCAGGCGTAAGCGTTATTACATCTACGATTATATGTATTGTTCTTTTTGAGTGGTATAGAAGAAAAAATCCACCTCTTGACGGTGTTCCAAGCGAGAGCCTTTCTGCTCCTTGGCTAATAGGCTTTTTTTCAATATCGCTTTTCTTACAGGTTCGTGTTGCGCGTTATATGGATGTAGAAGACGCAATAACTAGCATTATAGGAGATGTAATTGGAAATTCCATAGCATTTTTTGTTATTTATGGAATACTTGGCGTATTAGGTGTATGCAAAGACAATAAAGATAAAAGGCTGGTAAGAGCGTTTCAAGTCTTTGTTGTTATTACATTCGCCTTATGTTTTCTTGTTTATGATTGAAATTAATGTATAGCAAAGGATGACAATCATGTTAAACAGATATAAAATGAACATTTCCAGATTATTTATAGTGCTAAGTATTATAATAATTTCCTTATCTTTTATAGGATGTAGTAGCAACGATAAGTATGTTACTATGGTTAAAGAAGGTACATTATATATGGAACCAAATGTGCCAGTTGGTAAAGCGTTTGATCAATTTTTCACAAATGGGAAATGGAAAAGTTTTGAAAATAATGGCTATAGATATGTAGAGTTTAATGGAGAATGTACTTGGTACAATGCACCAGCAGATTTTACAATTCAATTTCAGCTAGACACCTCAAATAAGAATTTCTCGATTTATTACGTAGAAATAAATGGATCAAGCTTGAATGATTTTGATAGTTTAGGTGTTGTTTCTAAAGTATTAGAGGATTATAATCCTAAAAAGAAATAGTTCTGTAGTTAGGAGGTGCTTTCATGCCTAATTTCTGTAAAAACTGCGGTAATAAATTAACTGAAGAAATGAAGTTTTGTAACAAATGTGGTACACCAATTATTCAAGATAAAAATAGTGAGCAAACAATTGTGCCGTCAGCGCAATCTATTCATCAAAAAAATGCGCCCCAAAATCCACAAAGTAATGAAAATTTAAATATTAAACAAAATCGACAATCAAATAACAAACATAATGATAGTGGACAAACTATTATTATAGGTATACTAGCCTTGTTAGTTTTACTTGGAGGAGGAGGATATTATTTCTATAAAAACAAAGCTCCATCTCAAAATATATCAACAAATTCAACTGTTAAAAACGATTCAAGCAAAAATGTTCAAACATCAAATGAACAAAAGATTGAAGATAATAAAGAAAGTGAACATCCATCTATAAAATCAACAAAAAAAGAACTAGAAAAATATGGATTCACCTGCAACATTGTTGCTACTTCATACGGGCATAATCAAAATGGATTTCTGGCAGTAGATAAACGTAATGATGGTTTCCATATAATGATTGTAGATAGTAAAAATAAAAGAGTTGCAGAAGCCACTCCTCGCATGACATTAGAAAAGTTTTATTCTATGAAAGATAAAAAAAATCCCGACCCTATTATTATAGAATTTTTAATTTTTTCTGATACAAGAGGTAATGATGCTGAATACGGAGAATGGAGAGGTAGTAATCATTTCTTCCCCATTTATGCACTTTATAAATTTGACAGCAATGGAAATATTATCCCAGGTATGCTAACAAGTGGAAAAGGTGCGAACCCATCACATTTTCAAGGAGTTTTATATGAAAAGAGAAATGTCGAGCTAACGAATCTATTTCTTGAAGAAGCTTTAACTTTATATAGAAATGCTGCAAAAAATTACATAAACCTTTAATTAATAATAATGATACCAAAGGCGGTCTTTAGACCGCCTTTGGTATTATTATTAATTAAGATTCAACTTTAGTACCACATTTGCTGCAGAACTTCTGTGTAGCTTCCATTTTACTGCCACATTTACTACAAACAATCTCCCCATTTATAGATGATCCACACGAAGGACAAAATACTGTCCCTTTTTCAACTAATTCTCCACACTTAGGGCATTTATCTTTTACTGCAAGCTCCATAGATGTGCCACATTCTGAACAGAATTTACGCCCTTCTTCAACTTCCGAACCACAATTGGGGCAAGTTATTGTTTTTATCTTCTTCATCGAAGAACCGCAATGAGGACAGAATTTTTTTCCTAAATCAACATCTTTACCACACGAAGGACATATATCTGATAGTTTACTCCCGCATCCAGAACAAAATTTTGTGCCTTTTGGATTATTAGCACCACATGATGGACATCTAATCTTTGTATCGTCAGTTCTCTCAAATGTAACATTTCGACGAACAGAACGACCGCCTGCCATTATAAATTTCTCAATACAATCAAAAACTTCACCCGGTAATTTATTTTGCATATATGCGCCAACGCCAGCGGTAATTGCTAAAGGCGCAAATAAAAATAAACCAACAGCTGCAGCGCCTGCTTTATCAGCCCACTTACCAATACCAATATTTACCATAACATCATTTTCACCGCTTGGTATTATTTGTACCTGTAAGGCTTTCCCTAAACCTGTAAAAGTTTTCCAACTAGATGTTTCTTTTGCTTGCACTAAGTAACCATCCTGTGCAGAAAAACCTTCAACAGTAAGTTCTTTTTCATTCCTTAAAAAAGCTTCTACTTCACGACCTATACTTTCGGGGGTGATATTACCATTGATATGGAAAATTTTACTATCAGCCATGTTAATCTTCCTTTCAATTTAAATCACGTTCTTCCTAAAGGGTCAGGACCATATTTATTATCACCCTTGGTACCTTCAGCTAGTAATAGGTACAATGTAGCTACTAAGTAAAGTAAAGCAACTATGCCTCCCTTTGTCGATTCAAAAGCCGTACTACTAATTACTGCAACTGCCCCTATACCAGCAAGCCAATAAGCCATTTCTTTAGGTTTATCCAAATCCTCTAATCTCCGGCTATTTAAGCAAAATTCAGGATATAACATTGCCAAACCGCATAATATTGTAAACCCTTCATATGCAGAATTAGTCAATTCCCAGGGCTTTAAAAAAACAGCATCAGCAATCATAACCAATATAAAGTTAATCACACCAAGTACTAAACATCTTTTAAAATACCTTAGTCTATTAAGTCTTCCCGTTCTTTTAAGGAACATTTCTTGAAAAGTAGACTCTTCTTGATACCCTAGTTGCGTATTTCCAACTTCTGTTTGATAATTAATTTGTTGAATTGGTTGTTGAATATGTTTTTCTTCTAAAGGAATAACGTCTTCAACTTTTTTTCCGCATGAACCACAGAATACTGTTCCTTCTTCTAACTTAGCACCACATTTTGAACAAAAGTGACTCATATCCCATTCCTCCCGCAATATAAAACTCTTCTACTAGTTCAACCACAATCATAAATCATAATTATAATTTATGATCGTCTTGTCATTTAGGTGTTCCGCTATTTGCTTTTATGATTCGACAAGAAAACTCTTTTCCCTGCTGGGACTTCAAATGTTTTATCACAAAAAATTAAGTGAAATATTTTCTTATTTGTCGGTAATTTTATAAAAATAGCGTCAATAGGCCAGTGCGCTTGTAGTCAGCTCCGCCGAGGACTATTATGTACCAAATGTAAATGTGGTACAGTGGAATATCCTGTAGTGTTTACGGCAGCAAATATTTGATATGCATTTTCTTCCCACCGTGCTTTAGATGACAAATGGTCGCTTATTAGATGGAAGATTCGATGAACAATATGGTTTCTTTCTCTTTCTTATTGAAATGGAAGAGAGGTCCATCCGAAAATGCAAATACCTATATGACATAATCTTATGTGATATATCGCGAGATATAATATATAAGATTATGTCATATAAATATTATATTTACAGTGCACTTATATCATCAGCATTCTTTGCTCTTATAGCACTTATTATAGTAATTTTAATTATGCCGACCGCTGGAGCGGCTTCCTCACATGATATGCTACCATTGAGACACATCTCACACGTAGCATCTTTTCTAGCTTTGTCTATTGGTAGTCGTCCTTCGCAAAAACGGCCTTAGTTCTAGCAATATCTTTTCCTGCCTGTGTCCGATCCACAATCATATCCCTTTCAAATTCGGTGAAGGTCAATAATATCTGGAGCAGGAGGCTGGCCCTGTGGCCGAACATCTACTTCCCCATATTGAGGGACGGATTGTCAAGCTAAATGCAACACTTCCTCAAAATGGACCTCATATGGTGTTCTGTAGTTAAGACATTTCCTTGGGCGCAAGTTCATCATAGCAACTTTTTTCTGTATGTAGTCATCAGGGATTTCTGTTATGTCCTTGCCCTTTGGGAAATATTCTCTAAGCAGACCGTTAGTGTTCTCGTTAGAGCCCCTTTTGCCACGGCTGGTGAGGCTGCGGAAAATAGAACGGCAGGCCATCTAGGTATTCTGTCACATCTGCATGGCGGGCAAATTCTTTGCCCCTGTCAGGCGTTACCGACAGGGCTGTGACACCAAGAAGCAGATCCATTATTGTCCTGCTGACTGCCTGAGCATTTTTCTTGTCAGCCTTGCCACACATAAGGTAGCGGCTTTTTCGGTCTACCAGGGTTACAAGGCAGGATTTTCCTTGCTGGCCAACAACGGTATCAGCTTCCCAATGCCCTATTTCTGAACGGTTTTCGGCACCTGCTGGGCGTTCTGAAATATCATGGCTAATTTGGATTTTACCACGCTTCTCTTCGACTGAACGTTTCCTCCTACGTTTGCCACGGTGCCTCAATTTCTTTATGACACTTGCCGTGGTGGATTTGGGAGCGTTCAACCATCCGTTATATCGCACGGTAAATGGTCGTGGTGCTTATGATGCACTGACCGTATTCAGTTCGCAACCGTCCAGAAATTTCCTCTGGAGACCACTGGCATTCGAGCAGCCTGTGCTTCACATGCTCCAAGAGACTAGTGCATTCCAGCCTGTTATGGGGCTTGCAATACGCACGACGTGCCTGATATTGGTGTTGTGCCACTATTGGCATATACTGACGACCAACAGCATTCCTGCGAAGCTCACGGGAGCTAGTTCCTTTGTTACGCTCCATGCTCTTGGCTCTAAGAAATAGTAGATTTTCTCTTTCATATAGTGTAAGATGCTTGTAATGACGCATAGTTCCTCCTGGAAATGGGTTGTAGCAAACACCATTATACCAGAGGTCTATGCGTTATTATATTTTACGCTATGTGCTGTTGCACTTAGATTGTAAATCCGTCGGATATTAACGCAGATTCCCTTATCTGTAAGATCCTTGATAAGGCTGGCTACTTCCGTGGAAGTAGCCAGCCTGTCTAGTTAACCATGGGCGTATCTTCGATATTAAGCCCTCTTAGCAAAGCATCTAGTTGTGGACGTCACGTAATATTCATCGATGACGTCCTCTCCGCTACTATCCATAAGCACCCTGTGTTGTTCTGTAAGACTGTTCCTTTTCACTTATTTACGAATAGAGTCCCGGGCATATTCACAACGAATGACTTCTCCTCAAAATTTACGACTATAAATTTCGACTACAAAAAGTACCGAATCATTCATTTGATACGGCAATGATAGAAGATGATGGCTTTTTATTTCTTAGCAAAGTCTTACGCAGGCATTGGGGCTATGATAGAATTGTTCCTCAATGATGAAAAGTCATTAATACAGCAGGGATAGCCTTCTATGACCTTATATCCAGCAGATATATTTTTCTGCGGATGATTTTATACCAACTTCACTTCCCGTATACGTTGATGAGTGTCTGCTTCTGTGCATTCTTTATGGCTGTATAGCAAAGAAGCTAATACCATTTTGTAATCACACCTCTAGATTTTGAACTCGTACAGAATAACGATACCATTGCAAAATTAAAGGCTGATTAGGCAGTGGCAAAAAGATTACTGACTTATCAATTTCTTGAACAATTCAGGTTGGCTGTTGATCACCAGTTCCTCCGGGAACTGGTATTTTTCTATCATTTCCATGGCGTGCTGGTGGCTGCCGACATCCAGGTCGATATGGGCATCGCTGCCCATGATGACCATGGTGCCGTGTTTCTTGCAGGCAGTTAAGAGTTCCCCCGCCAGTTCCCGGGAGCCCTTGCGGCTGCCGCCGGGGGTGTAGGAGCTGTTGTTGCATTCGAGCAGCACGTGATTTTCTTTGGCGGCTTTGGCCAGTGCATCAAAATCGACAGGATATTTGGGATTGTCCGGGTGGCCGATGATTTTGACCCGGGGATTTTTCATGGCACCAATCAGGGCGGCAGTGTTCTGCTCTTTCGTGCCGGGCTTTATGCAAGGGTCGTGGAGGCTGGCAATGGCATAGTCCATGCGGTCGAGCAAATCCTGACGCAAATCTGTGCTGCCGGAATAGTCGATGATGTTGAGTTCAGCCCCCATGACTAAATCGATGCCGTAGGCATCACGGCGGATGACCTTGAAGTTGCAGAAATAATATTCATGAAAGGAGCCGGGCATGGAGGGAGCGTGGTCGGAAATGCCGATAAGTTTGAGTCCCTTTTCCTTGGCGGCGGTAATCATTTCCCGCAGGGTGCTGTAAGCGTGAACGCTGGCAATGGTATGGGTATGGACATCGAGCAAATCTAACATAAAAAAACCTCCAATTAAAATATTCCTTATCATCATAGCGCAGTTAGGGATATTTTACCATAGCAAAACCTAGCTTATCGCGTATGATTGTAGTATATTATAGGGAGAAAGTTGCGGGGAGGTTTTTTTTTGGCAAATGAGCGGGCGATAAAGGCCATGAGTGAATTTTTGGAAGCCGTAGGCGTGGATATAAAGGCCCGGGGCATGGAAAAGACGCCGGCCCGGGTGGCACAGATGTATGAGTTTCTGTTTAACGGAATGGGCAAGGAGACGGAACCGCTTTGGGGAGAAACATTTGATGCAGGTTCGGATGGCATTGTGGCGGTGCGACATGTGCCGTTCTACTCCATGTGCGAGCATCATCTGGTTCCCTTTTTCGGGGAGGCCAGCATTGCTTATTTGCCGGAAAATGGACGGGTAGCAGGCTTCAGCAAGTTCTCCAAACTGGTGGAGCAGCTTTCCCATCAGCCCCAACTGCAGGAAAGACTTACTGCGCAGATTGCAGCGGCCGTGCAGAAGGATTTGGGGGCCAGAGGCGTATTGGTCATCATCGAAGCCCAGCAGCTCTGCATGACCATGCGGGGGGATTTGGCACATGGCACCCGCACGGTAACCTCGGAATGCAATGGCGTATTTAAGGAAGATACCGCCCTTTATCAACAGGCATGGATGATTTTGGGAGGAGAAAAGGCATAATGGTACAACGGAAATACACGTTTGCGGATGGCAAGACGTTGACTTTAGGTGAAAAAACACTGGTCATGGGCATACTCAACATCACGCCGGATTCCTTTTCCGATGGCGGCAAATTCAACACGCGGGACAAGGCGCTGCGTCACTTGGAAGAAATGGTGGCTGATGGTGCCGACATCATCGATGTGGGGGCAGAATCCAGCCGTCCGGGTTTTACGCCGATGCCCGCCAGCGAGGAAATGGAACGGCTCATGCCTTTGCTGGAAGAAATCCTCAAAAACTCGCCGGTGCCGGTATCGGTGGATACGTTCAAGGCAGAAACTGCGCGGGCGGCGGCTCGCGCTGGAGCGCATATTCTCAACGATATCTGGGGCTTGCAGTATGCGGCTGAACCGGGAGAGATGGCCAAGGCAGCGGCCGAATGCGGTCTGCCTGTAATTGTGATGCACAATCAGCATGGTACGGAGTATAGCGGCGATATTATTGATTCTATGCAGGACTTTTTCCAGGAATCCCTGCGTATTGGCCGGGAAGCCGGCATGCAGGACGCACAGTTCATCTTTGACCCGGGAATTGGCTTTGGCAAGACTGCGGAGCAGAATGTGGAGGTTTTGCGGCGGCAGGAGGAACTCTTGCAAGTAGCGGGGAAAGAATATCCGTTGCTGCTGGCCGCCAGCCGCAAGAGTTTTATTGGCAAGACGCTGAACTTGCCGGTGGAAGAACGCATGGAGGCCACGGGGGCAGCCTGTGTAGTTGGCATTATGAAGGGTGCGTCCATCGTGCGGGTGCATGATGTGAAGCCTATTGTACGGATGTGCCGGATGACGGATGTTATATTAAGGAGCGGAAAAAATGGATAAGATTAAACTGACGGGCCTGAATTTCTATGGGTATCACGGCTGCCTGCCTAGTGAGCGGCAGATGGGCCAGGAATTTATCGTAGATCTTTCGATGTATCTGGATTTGAAGGAAGCAGGCAAATCCGATAAGCTGGCGGCGACGGTAAACTACGCAGAAGTTTATGATGTGGTCAAGAAAATCGTGGAAGGCGAGCCGCGTAAGCTCATTGAAGTGGTCGGTGAAGAAATCGCCCAGACGATTTTAAAGGATTTCCGTTTGGTGGAAAAAGTGCGGGTTACGGTACACAAGCCCCATGCGCCGCTGCCGGGAAGATTTACGGATGCCTCTATCAGCGTAGTGCGTTCGCGGAGCTAACATGAACATTTATTTGAGTTTGGGCGCAAATCTGGGGAGTCGCGGGGAAACCTTGCGAGAGGCACTGCGACAGATTGCCTGTTTGCCCCAGACAGCTTTAAAAGCGGTGGCTCCTTTTTATGAAACGGCACCCTGGGGAAATTTGGAGCAGCCAGCATTTATCAATACGGCGGCGATGGTGGAAACGGAACTGTCGCCGCTGAACTTTTTGCATAAGACCCAGCAGATTGAACTTGATTTGGGACGGGTGCGCCATGAACATTGGGGGGCACGCACGATTGATATTGATTTGCTTTGGGCAGAGGACTTTGTTTCGGATACGGAAGAATTAAAGCTGCCCCATCCCTATGTGACAGAGCGGGCCTTTGTGCTGATGCCTTTGCGGGATATTGCGCCGAATTTACTGGTGCAGGGACGCACGGTGGACGATTGGTGCCGGGACGAACGGATTGAGCAGCAGGAAATCCATCCAGCCGCAGAGATTAGTGAGCCGTATCCCTTGTCGATGATTGCCTGCGTGGATGAACAGATGGGCATTGGGCGGCAGGGCAAACTCTTGGTGCATCATGCGGAGGATATGCAGCATTTTCGGCAGGAAACTATCGGGCAGGTAGTGATTATGGGGCGCAAGACTTTGGAATCCCTGCCGGATGGGAAGCCATTGCCGGGGCGGATAAATATCGTGTTATCCCGAAGTCTGGTGCGGGATGATGTGCTTATCTGCCGTAATCTTGCGGAGCTATGGACGCTGTTGGGCAGGTTGCAAGTGGAACAGCCTCGCAGAAAGTTTATCTGCATGGGGGGCGGGGAGATTTACTCGCTGTTGCTGCCTTATGCGAAGGAGATTATGCTGACGAAAGTTAAGGGAAAGTTCGCGGCGGATACTTTCTTTCCGGCTCACGAAGAGTTTTTCGAGGCGGCAAGGGAGGCTCGGAGCGGGCTTTCATTTGTGAGGCTATTGCGGGCGGGAGCTGAATATAGGAGTTGGTAATTTCAATGGAGATTTTTCATAATGACTGGGCTGACCTTTTGCGGGACGAAATGGCCAAGCCCTATTACCGCGAACTGCGGCAGTTTTTGATTAGCGAATACCGTACCCGCCAGATTTTTCCGGATATGTATTCGATTTTTAATGCCTTGCATTATACTAGTTACGCCGATACGAAGGTGGTTATCTTAGGTCAGGACCCTTATCATGGGGATGGGCAGGCGCATGGGCTTTCTTTTTCGGTAATGCCGGGCGTGGAGCCGCCGCCGTCGCTTATCAATATCTTCAAGGAGCTCTCAACGGATTTAGGCTGTACGGTGCCGAACAATGGTTGCTTGAAGCCCTGGGCGGAGCAGGGCGTGCTGCTTTTGAACACGGTACTGACGGTCCGCGCCCATCAGGCGGCATCTCATCAGGGGAAGGGCTGGGAGCAGTTTACCGATAAGATTATCGAACTGCTGAATGCCCGCGAAAAGCCCATGGCCTTTATCCTCTGGGGCTCACCTGCCCGGCGCAAGAAGGCCATGATTACCAATCCGAAACACTTTATCGTGGAATCTCCGCATCCTAGTCCTCTGTCGGCTTTCCGTGGCTTCTTTGGCAGCCGTCCTTTCTCGCGGGTTAATGACTTTTTGCAGAGCACAGGACAGGAACCTATCAACTGGCAGCTGCCTAATATTTGATATGTGGAATTAGTTCCATATTTTTCTTGCTTTTTTGACCAAAATCTCCTAAGATATTATTAGAAAACTCGATACTTGGGGAAGTTGGGGTATTATATGGAACAAAAAGTAACCATAAAAGATGTGGCAGAACTGGCGGGCGTATCCAAGAGCACAGTGTCCCGCTATTTGAATAACGGTTATATCAGTGTAGAAAAACAGGTGCGGGTGCGCAAGGCTATTGAGGAGACGGGCTTTCAGTCGAACTTTTTTGCCAAGCGGCTCAAAACCCGGGAGAGCAAATTGATTGGCATTGTGTTGCCCCGCATGGATTCCGTTACCGTGGGGAAACTTTTGGCGGGGATTACCCGGGTGCTGGAACCGGAGGGCTATCAGAGCATTTTGCTGGTAAGTCAGCTGTCCGGCGAAAAGGAATTGGAGAATATGCAGAAGCTCCAGCAACAGGGCGTGGATGCCATTTTGGTGGATTCGGTAGGCATCACGCCGGAACATGTGCGGCGGGCCAAGGAATGGTCTTTGCCAATCCTTTATACCGGCCAGCAGCAGGCGGAGGTGCACTGCCTTAAAATCGATGACGCTGCTGCCGGACACCGCATGGGTGTTTACCTGCGGCAGATGGGGCATAAGCATGCGGTCTTTGCCGGTGTCACGGAAAGTGATGAAGCTGTGGGCATTGAGCGTAAGGCAGGCTTTGTGGCAGGTTTCTGCGAAGGCCGGACGGATGCCAAAGTGGACTTTGTCGAAACAGGCTTTGATTTCCTGTCCGCCTACAATCAGGCAGAGGAAATACGCAAATTAGCCCCCAGCGTTGTCGTGGGGGCTACGGATAATATCAGTCTGGGTATTCTGCGTTACTTCCATGAGCGGGGCGTCCATGTGCCAGAGGATATCTCCGTGGTGGGCTTTGGCGGCTATGATGTGGGCGCCGTTGTCTATCCGGCGTTGACTACCGTGGCCTTTGATTACGAACTCATGGGCATGAAGGCGGCCAGCTATATTCTGAACCTGTTACGGGGCAAGGGCCGGGAGGAGACAAATCTCGATATGCCATTGTTCTTCGTGGAGCGTGAGAGCGTGCGTGACCTTAACGCTGCTGTGGATGAACCTTCACTGAATGCCATGCCCGGTATGGCCTGAACGATAAAACTATAATTTACATGCCGTCCTTAACTAAGGGCGGTTTTTATTTTCCCGGATTTGCAGGCAGTGTTCCTGCAATCTTTTTTTGCGCTTGTTCAGTGTCTGGGGGCTGATATGCAGGATGCGGGCGGCAGTTATCTGTGGGAGCCCCTGAGCATAGATAAGCTGCAGGAGTTCTTTTTCCTGCGGATTCAGTTGGTGCAGCAGATTGGCCAGTTCCTCACGGGCAAGCAGGCTGCGTTCCGGTGTGGGGGCAGAGCTTTCCTGCAGGGCGAAAAAATCATGCTCATCTTCTCCTGCTGGGGCGGTGGGATGGGCGGTGCGCTCATTGTATCTGCAGGTTTGTTTGAAGGCTTTGTATAGGGCGGCATGAAGGCGGCTTTGTAGGAATGCGGCAAAGTGAATACCCAGGGACGGGTTGAAATCATGGATTGCTTCCATAAATGCCAGCTGCAGAATGCTCAGAGCATCATCGGCCAGCAGTTTTCCGGTGGGCGTGTATTGGTAGCGGCGGCGCATATGGTCGATAAGACCGTCATAGGCGGCTAATAATTGGGCACAGGCAGACTGATTTCCTGCTTGTGCATGGTGGATGAGTTCATTTTCTTCCTGCAGGCTGTACATGGCTGCTTCCTCCTTTGCTTTACTGCTCTCAGTTTAGAGGCTGCAAGTAATTTGGGCGAAGCAGGATTTATATGGAAATCGGGGGATTTATTTGGTGTATTTCTGTCTGATTTGCTATACTAAGGGGGAAGCAGGGGGGATTTTCATGCGATTGGAAGAAATCATCAACCAGCATCGGCAAAATCTGAATGATACCGATATGGTTATCTATAAATATATTGTTCAGCATCGCGCGCAGGCACGTCATATTTCCATTCACGAACTGGCGAAGAACTGTGCGGTGTCGTCCACAACTATCGTGCGCTTTGCCCAGAAGCTGGGTTTCGACGGCTTTGGCGACTTGAA
The DNA here is from genome assembly GCF_000687995.1 of Selenomonas ruminantium AC2024. Classification (NCBI taxonomy): domain Bacteria; kingdom Bacillati; phylum Bacillota; class Negativicutes; order Selenomonadales; family Selenomonadaceae; genus Pseudoselenomonas; species Pseudoselenomonas ruminantium. The sequence continues at coordinate 462,799 of NZ_JIAC01000001.1, read as the reverse complement.
GGCCGTGCTCAAGTTGGAGGAAGGGGATAAGTCTGTTTACAAGGATGATGTGCTGCAGGATTTGCAGGAATTCTATTCCCAGACTGCCAGCAAAGTGTTCAAGCGGAATTTTGACAGCGCCAGCCGTCTGATACATGAGGCCAACCGGGTCTTTATCTTTGCGTCGGGTTATGTGCAGAGCAATGTGGCGCAGGAGCTGAAGCGCTTGTTCTTTTACGATAATGTGTTGATTTATGAAATCAGCGGGCGGGAGGAGTTTGCTTCGATTTCCCGCAATCTTACGGCAGATGACCTCTTTATCTTCGTTTCTCTGTCCGGGGAAACGCCGCTGGTGGTGGACTTTGCCCGGCATCTGCAGCTGTTGGATGTGCCCTTTATCTCTATAACCAAGCTGCATGATAACACGCTGGCCAGCTTGTCCACGGTGAACCTCTATGTATCTCCAGCCCGGTTCCAGCTCTATGATACGGATGATGAGCATACGGCCTTTCAGTCCATGATGCCGTACTTTATGCTGATTGAGGTCTGGTATGTGAAGTATCGGATGTACTTGCAGCGCAAGGGCTGATAAGGGCATGTACCAAAGTACGCCAAATGGAACAAAATACAGGCACAGGGCAATGTGCCGAAAGCCTGCGAAACTATTGTGTTCGCAGGCTTTTTAGGGTATTCTCTTTTTAGCGAAGCAATCATAACAACTTGAACAATTAGGGGGCATTAAAATGACAATCAGTAAAGACCGCATGATGCAAGGCATGCAGCGGTTTGGCGGCGCTATGTACACACCGGTTATCCTGTTTGCATTTTTTGGTCTGACGGTGGCTTTATCCATCATTTGCAAAAATGAAGGCTTGTTGGGGAGCATAGCCGCACAGGGGACCGTATGGTATGATTTTTGGTTCGTGGTGGAGCAGGGCGCCTGGACGGTGTTCGCCCAGATGCCAATCCTCTTCGCCATCGCCGTTCCCATCGGCTTTGCCAAGAAGGAACCGGCTCGTTGCGCCATGGAAGGTTTCGTTATCTACATGCTGTTCAACTATTTCATTGCCGGATTCCTGACGTTGCATGGGTCGTACTTCGGTGTGGATTACAGTCAGGCAGCAGGCGCAGGAACTGGGCTGGCCATGATTGCCAACATCAAGACGTTGGACATGGGTATGCTCGGTGCCATCTTCATTGCCTGCATGACGGCTTATCTGCACAATCGCTTCTATGATACGGATATTCCCGACTGGCTGGGAATTTTCAAAGGCCCGGCATTTGTGGTAGCCGTTGGCTTTGCGGTAATGATTCCGCTGGCATTTATCTTCTGCCTGGTATGGCCGGCTGTACAGCATGCCATCATGCAGTTCCAGGATTTCCTTAAGACCAGTGGATTGGTGGGAGTCTGGGCTTATACGTTCTCGGAACGCATTCTGCTTCCTGCAGGTTTACATCACTTTATTTATCTGCCGTTTATCTTCGGCCCCGCTGTCTGCGATGGCGGTATTCAGGCTTACTGGCTGCAGCATTTGAATGATTTTGCCAACAGTGCACACAGCCTCAAGGAAATGTTCCCGGAGGGCGGCTTTGCCCTGCATGGCAGCTCTAAGGTTTTTGGTCTGCCTGGTGCAGCTCTGGCTATCTATATGTGTGCTAAGCCGGAAAAACGCAAAAAGACGGCAGCACTCCTTATTCCGGCAACGCTGACTGCTGTGCTTTGCGGTATTACGGAACCGCTGGAATTCACCTTCCTCTTTGTCGCACCGCTGCTCTATCTGGTGCATGCAGTTCTCTCCGCTTGCCTGTCTTCGGCACTCTATGCCATGGGGCTGGCCGGTAACTTTGGCGGCGGCCTGATTGATGCCTTTGTGCAGAACTGGATTCCGCTGTTCCAGTATCATTCTGCTACTTATCTTATGCAGATTGTGATTGGCCTCTGCTTTACGGCCATCTACTTTGTGGTATTCCGTACGCTGATTTTGAAATTTGACTATGCAACGCCGGGCCGTACCGCTGATGATGTGGAAGACAAGCTCTTCTCCAAGGCTGAGTATCAGGCCAAGAAGGAAATGGAAGAGATGGGGCTGGCCGATAATGCACTGGCCATCAAAGCCAAAGTATTCCTGGATTCTCTGGGCGGCCCTGACAATATCCGTGAAGTGACCAACTGTGCTACCCGCCTGCGGGTAACGGTAGCAGACCCGGATAAAGTGGCTGCTGTCGGCAAGTTTACCAAAGCCGGTGCCTTTGGCCTCGTGAAAAACGGCAAGGCCATTCAGGTTATTGTGGGACTTTCTGTACCCCAGGTACGCAGTTACTTTGATGCGCTGCTCAAAGGGGAGAAGATTGACAGTGTTGCACCTGTGCAGGCTGTGGCAAAACCGGAGACTGCTCTGGATAACGACCTGGCCATGAAACTAAGCGCCTGTGTATCCGGTAAATTGATTGATATGAGTGAAGTAAATGACGATATGTTCTCTCAGAAGATGATGGGAGATGGTATTGCCATTGAGCCAGAGGGCGACACGGTGGTAGCTCCGGCTGATGCAGAGGTCACTATGATTATGGAGGAAAGCCTTCATGCCATCGGCCTGCGTTTGGCTAATGGTGCAGAACTTCTTATTCATATCGGTATTGACACGGTGAAGTTAAATGGTCGGGGCTTTAAGGCTCTGGTCAAGGCTGGCGATAAGGTAAAGGCCGGTACGCCGCTGATTCATTTTGACCAGCAGGTGATTAAGGAGGCCGGTTATCAGACTACGGTTATCATGGCTGTTACCAACAGCACCGATTATCCGCAGATGCAGAAACATGAAGATGCGGATGTTGAATGCAATGAAACGCCTGTACTTGTTTTTTGAGTGAAGCCTTTCCTTCAGGGGAGGGCGATAGCCAAAACTGACGGATTAGGAAATGTTCTTAGATAAAGGATACAGTAACATGAATAAGCTAAAATGGTGGCAGAAAACAAATGTATATCAGGTCTACCCTAAGAGTTTTCTCGATACCACAGGCAGTGGCACGGGGGATATCAAAGGTATTACAGCAAAATTGGACTATCTGAAAACCTTGGGTGTTGGGGCAATATGGCTGACGCCGGTATATCCCTCTCCCATGGTGGATAATGGCTATGATATTGCCGATTTCACCGGCATTGACCCTTCCTATGGCACGATGGCGGATATGGAAAAGCTGATTGCCGAGGGCAGGAAGCGGGATATCCGCATGGTGATGGATTTGGTTTATAACCATTCCTCTGACAAGCATCCGTGGTTTATCGACTCGGCAAGCTCACGGGAGAGTGAACATAGTGACTGGTATATCTGGCGGGATGCCAAACCGGATGGCTCGGCGCCCACGAACTGGCGCTCCATCTTCGGTGGCAGTGCCTGGACCTGGTGTGAAGCCCGCCAGCAGTATTATCTGCATACTTTTGCTGAGGCACAGCCGGATTTGAACTGGGAAAATCCCGCTGTGCGGCAGGCGCTCTATGATGCAGCCAATTTCTGGCTGGACAAGGGCGTGGGCGGTTTCCGCATTGACGCCATTGTCTATATCAAAAAGCCTGCCGTGTTTGCAGATGGCAAGCCGGATAGTGATGACGGCATGGTTAATATCCATTCCATGATTGCCAACACGCCGGGGATTCTGGATTATCTCCATGAGTTCAAGGAAAAGGTCTTTAAGGGCCACGATATTTTCACGGTGGCCGAGGCCAATGGTGTCGCTCCGGAGGATTTGGATAAATGGGTGGGCGAAAAAGGCGCCTTCGATATGCTCTTTGAGTTCTCCCATGTCAATCTGGAATTCCCTGATGGGGAGCTATGGAGTCATGCTACGGGCTATACGCCCAAGGTTATCACGGGATTAAAACAGGCGCTTACGGCAAGTCAGCAGGCTACGGCTAAGAACGGCTGGTACCCTGTCTTCTTTGAAAATCACGACCAGCCACGCTGCACGGCGCATTATTTCCCCGCAGATGCGGATAAGAAATTGGCGGCCAAGGCCATAGCTACCGTGCTGCTGACCATGAGAGGAACCCCCTTTATCTATGAAGGGCAGGAACTGGGGCTGGATAACGTAGCCTGGAACAACATCAACGATTACAATGATATCTCATCCAAGGGGCAGTATTTCCTGGCTTTGGAGGAGGGGCGGAGTCCGGCAGAGGCGATGGAACTGGTACATCGCTATAGCCGGGATAATGCCCGCACGCCCATGCAGTGGACAAAGGAGAAAAATGCCGGCTTTAGCACAGGCAAGCCATGGCTGCCCGTTCATGAAGATTATGCCCGACAGTGTGTGGAAAGTGAAGCGCAAGAAGCGGATTCTGTGTTGAGCTATTACCGCCAGCTGGCGGCGCTGCGCCAGACGGGGGAAGTTGCAGGCGTTCTGCAGCAGGGCACGTATACAGAGCTCTTGCGGGAAAATCCAGCCATTCTGGCCTTTATGCGCCACTTTGGCAACAGGGAAGTCTATACATTGGTGAACTTTACCGGCAGGGAACAGGCTTATGTCCTGCCGGAATTGCAGGAAGCGCGGCTGCTGCTGGAAAGTGTTCCCGGCAGCCGTAAGGGGATGCTTCGACCTTACGAAGCAGTTTTATACATCAAGGAAACAGGTGAAGGTTTATGAAGATAGGCGCAAGCGATTATGATGGAACCTTATTCCGTCAGCGAACCATTGCGGCAGAAGATGTGGAGGGCGTAAAGAAATGGCGGGCGGCAGGCCACAAGTTTGGTGTGGTCAGCGGCCGGGATTACGGCATGTTGATGCCCCAGCTGAAATTTTACGGCATTGAATCCGACTATGCCGTATGTAACAATGGCGCCATTATCTTCCGAGCTGATGGTACGCCCCTGTGGCAGGGGAGCATTCCCCTCAAGGTGCTGGCGGAAATGGTCAAGGAACCATCCGTTGACCGTTCCTTCCATTTTGCTTTTTCGGCGGAGGACAGAACTTATCTTTACCATGACCGGGAAGGTTCCTGGATAATGCGGGAGGCCTTGGAGTGGGATTTCCCCATCGTGAAGATTGAGGAACGGCAGATTTTGAGTCTGCCGCAGATTCATCAGTTCTGTCTGGGATACCACGAGGCCAGTGAAGCCGATGCAACCAGTGCGGTCATCAATGCGAAGTATGGTGCCTATGTGCAGGCTTATCCCAACGGCTGCAGCGTGGATATTGTGCCAGCTGGTGTCAGCAAGAGCCAGGGGATTAACAAACTGCTGGAATTGATGAACTGGCAGGACGCAGAGGTTTATGCCATCGGTGATGAAAGCAATGATTTGCCGATGTTGGAAGCCTTTGACGGATTTACTGTGGACACGGCGCGGGATGCAATAAAGGCCCGCGCTCGGGAGGTCTATGCTGGTGTAGGTGCCATGCTGGCCGCTAATCTGTAATATTGACCAGTCAGATTTTTGCGAGTCTGGCTGGTTTTTTTATGATATCTTGCAGGAAAATTCTGTTTTTAGGGCGTATATTTACGGTGAAAAGTGTCATTTCGCGCAGGGAAGGAAGTGTCTGTTATGGCGAAGCTAAAATATATTTTTCTGGTGGTGCTGGTCATTGCCGTAGCAGGAGTAGGCGGCTATTACGCAGCCATCCAGTACGATCAGACCCGGGCTGTTGTTCAGGCGGAGCAGGACCGGAAAGATGCAGCAAAACAGGCAGAGATTGATGCAAAGGAAGCCAAGGAAGCGAAGTTAAAGGAAAAGGCGCGGCGCAAACAGGCGTTGATTGATAAACGCACCGGGCGGGCCGAGGAGCCGGATCAGGTTATCCGTGGCTTGACGGCAGATATGTTGAAGGGCAAAGAAATGGACGGCTCCACCTATTATCGTTATGAAGACCCCGTGGAGGATGGAATTTTCATTCAGCCGTATATTGTTCAGGATGGCGGCGGGACGGCGGTTATTCACGTAATCCTGCGTCATCGGGGAAAAAAGCCGATGAATTTTAAGGGTGTCGGCCTGCAGACCAGCGAAGAAGATATTTTCCAAGTCAAGGCCGGTGGCAATGTGGTGACTTCCAATACTAACAGCGGCATTATGGAATGGTGCGATCAGGTAGCGGATGCGGAAACCCTGAAGGGCATGCGCGAAGTGGGCGACCAGCTGGCCGGGAAAATTCTGATGCTCGGGGTGCCGGGCGGCTCGAATGATGACCGGATGCTGTCGGCCACGGAAGCCCAGCGCATCAAGAATATGTTGGAACTCTGTGATATTCTGAACGGCAAGAAAAAGACATCCTGATAACGTTTGACCAGAAGGAAGTGTTTGTATGGAAGCGGCGTTGTTTCCGCCTATGGCAGCTCATATATTGCTGATTTTTGTGGGCGCCATTAGCATGGTAGCACTGGTGGGCATTGCCTATAATTATTCCCTTACTAGAAGTACCCGGGAAAAAATTGCCCGTGTAGAAGAATTGGAACGTGATGTAAAGATTTTGCAGCGCGATATAAAGACCTTGCAGGACAGGCTGCCGAAAGATGCAATGCCGGATAATACGGATACAAAACCGGCGATGGATAAGGCCGCGGGCGGTGCTATGGCAGGGAATGTTAAGCAGGAAGTCTGGCAGGGATTTGTGGATGATTACAATAATCTGGCCAACAGTATGAACATCCCCAAGGCGGCAGAAGCCTGTGAAAACTTCGTACGCAATAATAAGGTGCAGCTGCTCGTCTGCGTAGAATCGCAGAAAGCGGAGGATGGGAAAACGCTGGTATACACTGCGGTGGACAATGTGGGGAGCAGCAGGTACTGGGCCTGGAATATGACGGGCAAGCCGGATGATTTTGCGGTGGTGCCGAATCCGCTGATTGAGTATAACGAGGAACTGCATCACAAAGGAGGCATGAAGGAAACCTTTGCCTCTAATTATGAAACCGGCAGCTTTAAGCAGGTACAGGTGAAGCTGCCTGCGCATTTCACACTGCGGCAGGGAAAATGGGTGATTGTGCAGCCGGGGGTTATACGGGTGAATTAAAAGAAACAGCGTATATTGTTTACATCGTGGTGCTAAGACGCCCGGTGGCTGATAATACTTTTCCTCTGCTTATGCAGGCTTGCCTAACGCGACGGAAAAGCATTATCAGCCACCGGGCTTTTGCGTACATTGCCTCCCCTTCCCTCCGTCTTGTATCTCGAACTTTTTGCCAACTTTTTCATATTTTTTTCAAAAAAGGTGTTGACAGGAGCCTCTGACTCGTGTAATATAATACAAGTCGCTGACAGACACGGACACGAAACGGTGTAGCGAAGCCTTGACTGGCGAGGCACTGATGAGTACCGAAAAGCTTCGAAAAAACTTCAAAAAAGTTCTTGACAAGCTAAGCTGAATGCGATAAGATAAATGAGTCGCTTGAAGCGAGAGCCGATAACGACAAAACAGATTGTTCTTTGAAAACTAAACAATGCAAATAATCATGCAACATGATTAAAGCCAGATGTTTGAGAAGTGAAAACTTCTTATTAAAACATCGATTGGTATGAACAACATAGCAATCGGCAATTTCTTTAATAGATAATTGAGAGCTTGATTAAGTTCTTCATAAATTTTATGGAGAGTTTGATCCTGGCTCAGGACGAACGCTGGCGGCGTGCTTAACACATGCAAGTCGAACGAGACGATTTTAAGCTTGCTTAGATGAGTCGAGTGGCAAACGGGTGAGTAACGCGTAGACAACCTGCCGCAAAGATGGGGACAACAGTCCGAAAGGACTGCTAATACCGAATGTTGTCAGTTTCTCGCATGAGAGATTGATTAAAGATGGCCTCTACTTGTAAGCTATCGCTTTGCGATGGGTCTGCGTCTGATTAGCTAGTTGGTGGGGTAACGGCCTACCAAGGCGACGATCAGTAGCCGGTCTGAGAGGATGAACGGCCACATTGGAACTGAGACACGGTCCAGACTCCTACGGGAGGCAGCAGTGGGGAATCTTCCGCAATGGGCGAAAGCCTGACGGAGCAACGCCGCGTGAGTGAAGAAGGGTTTCGGCTCGTAAAGCTCTGTTGACGGGGACGAACGTGCGAGATGCGAATAGTTTCTTGCAATGACGGTACCCGTCGAGGAAGCCACGGCTAACTACGTGCCAGCAGCCGCGGTAATACGTAGGTGGCGAGCGTTGTCCGGAATTATTGGGCGTAAAGGGAGCGCAGGCGGGAAGGCAAGTCAGTCTTAAAAGTGCGGGGCTCAACCCCGTGATGGGATTGAAACTGTCTTTCTTGAGTGCAGGAGAGGAAAGCGGAATTCCTAGTGTAGCGGTGAAATGCGTAGATATTAGGAGGAACACCAGTGGCGAAGGCGGCTTTCTGGACTGTAACTGACGCTGAGGCTCGAAAGCGTGGGGAGCGAACAGGATTAGATACCCTGGTAGTCCACGCCGTAAACGATGAATGCTAGGTGTAGGAGGTATCGACCCCTTCTGTGCCGGAGTTAACGCAATAAGCATTCCGCCTGGGGAGTACGGTCGCAAGACTGAAACTCAAAGGAATTGACGGGGGCCCGCACAAGCGGTGGAGTATGTGGTTTAATTCGACGCAACGCGAAGAACCTTACCAGGGCTTGACATTGAGTGAAAGATCTAGAGATAGATCCCTCCCTTCGGGGACACGAAAACAGGTGGTGCATGGCTGTCGTCAGCTCGTGTCGTGAGATGTTGGGTTAAGTCCCGCAACGAGCGCAACCCCTATCATTTGTTGCCAGCACGTTAAGGTGGGAACTCAAATGAGACTGCCGCGGACAACGCGGAGGAAGGCGGGGATGACGTCAAGTCATCATGCCCCTTATGTCCTGGGCTACACACGTACTACAATGGGATGGACAGAGAGCAGCGACCCCGCGAGGGCAAGCGAACCCCATAAACCATCTCCCAGTTCGGATTGCAGGCTGCAACCCGCCTGCATGAAGTCGGAATCGCTAGTAATCGCTGGTCAGCATACAGCGGTGAATACGTTCCCGGGCCTTGTACACACCGCCCGTCACACCACGGAAGTCATTCACACCCGAAGCCGGTGGGTAAACCGCAAGGATATAGCCGTCTAAGGTGGGGGCGATGACTGGGGTGAAGTCGTAACAAGGTAGCCGTATCGGAAGGTGCGGCTGGATCACCTCCTTTCTAAGGATTACAAAATCTTAGGTCGGAGCATCTGGCATTTGCATTGTCTAGTTTTGAGAGAATAATCTCTCTAAATTAAATACCATAATGGGGGCGTAGCTCAGCTGGGAGAGCACCTGCCTTGCAAGCAGGGGGTCAGGAGTTCGATTCTCCTCGTCTCCACCATTATGGGCCTATAGCTCAGCTGGTTAGAGCGCACGCCTGATAAGCGTGAGGTCAATAGTTCAAGTCTATTTAGGCCCACCATTAAAACAAGAATGGTATATGTACACTGAAAACTACACAGAAGAAATTAAAATGTATCAATTTTAACCAAAGGTCTACACGACAGTGTAAACAGAGGTTGAACGAACATTTTAGGATTCAAAAGCATAGACATCATAGAACAATATGATACTTTATGGCAAAACGAAAGTTAAGCTACAAAGGGCATATGGTGGATGCCTAGGCGTTTCGAGCCGATGAAGGACGCGATAAGCTGCGAAAAGTCATGGGGAGCCGCAAGTAGGCTGTGAGCCATGAATATCCGAATGGGGCAACCCGGTACGAGTCATGTCGTACCACTCACTTGTGAGAGGCACACCCGGTGAACTGAAACATCTAAGTAACCGGAGGAAAAGTAATCAAAAGAGATTCCCTCAGTAGCGGCGAGCGAACAGGGAAGAGCCCAAACCGGACGTCTTCGGACGACCGGGGTTGAGGACCGGCATCAAGCGGAAAGTTCCTAGCTGAAGCTTCTGGGAAGGAGCGGCACAGAAGGTGAAACCCCCGTAAGCGAAAGGAAAACAAGCGGGCCGGTATCCAGAGTACCACGAGACACGTGAAACCTTGTGGGAAGCAGGGTGGACCACCATCCAAGGCAAAATACTACGAAACGACCGATAGCGCATAGTACCGTGAGGGAAAGGTGAAAAGAACCCCGGGAGGGGAGTGAAATAGAACCTGAAACCGTATGTCTACAAGCAGTCGAAGCACTTTATATGTGCGACGGCGTGCCTATTGAAGAATGAACCGGCGAGTTAATTTATGTAGCGAGGTTAAGTGGAAGACACGGAGCCGAAGCGAAAGCGAGTCTTAATAGGGCGAAAGTTACATGGATTAGACCCGAAACCACAGTGATCTATGCATGGCCAGGTTGAAGCTCAGGTAAAAATGAGTGGAGGACCGAACCCGTGAGTGTTGAAAAACTTTGGGATGAGCTGTGCATAGGGGTGAAATGCCAATCGAACGTGGAGATAGCTGGTTCTCCCCGAAATAGCTTTAGGGCTAGCCTCAGGCGACACATAAAGACGGTAGAGCACTGATCGGACGCGGGTCTGTAATGGATACCAACTCCAGTCAAACTGCGAATGGCTTTATGAGAAGAACCTGGGAGTCAGAATGCGAGTGATAAGACCCGTATTCAAGAGGGAAACAGCCCAGACCGCCGACTAAGGTCCCCAATGCTGTACTAAGTGGAAAAGGATGTAGGACTTCCTAAACAACCAGGATGTTGGCTCAGAAGCAGCCACCATTTAAAGAGTGCGTAATAGCTCACTGGTCGAGAGGCCCTGCGCCGAAAATATCCGGGGCTCAAGTACAGAACCGAAGTCGCGGCATGCGCAAGCATGGGTAGGGGAGCGTTCCATGGGCGTTGAAGGTTGACCGGAAGGACAGCTGGAGCGTATGGAAGTGAGAATGCCGGTATGAGTAGCGAAACGGCCAGTGAGAATCTGGCCCACCGAAAGCCTAAGGGATCCTGGGCAACGCTCGTCGTCCCAGGGTAAGTCGGGACCTAAGCCGAGGCAGCAAGCGTAGGCGATGGACAACAGGCGAAAATTCCTGTACTGCATGAAGTTGTTTGAGGATGGAGTGACGCAGCAAGGAGTCTGAGCTGGCGATTGGAAATGCCAGTCGAAGGCGGTAGGCTGGAGCGGAGGCAAATCCCCGTTCTGTAAGGCTGAGAACCGATAGATAGACGCGTACTTCGGTACAAGTCAAATTCAGACGTACTACACTGCCAAGAAAAGCTTCTAACGAGACGACATGTACCCGTACCAAAACCGACACAGGTAGGCGGGGAGAGAATCCTAAGGTGCGCGGGAAAACCCTCGTTAAGGAACTCGGCAAAATGCATCCGTAACTTCGGGAGAAGGATGGCCGCAGGTTGTGAAGTCCCTCGCGGATGGAGCGACAGGCGGCGACAGAAGAGAAGCCCAAGCGACTGTTTACCACAAACACAGGTGCCTGCTAAAGAGAAATCTGACGTATAGGTGCTGACACCTGCCCGGTGCTGGAAGGTTAAGAGGACGGGTTAGCCGCAAGGTGAAGCTCGGAATTGAAGCCCCAGTAAACGGCGGCCGTAACTATAACGGTCCTAAGGTAGCGAAATTCCTTGTCGGGTAAGTTCCGACCCGCACGAAAGGTGTAACGACTTGGGCACTGTCTCAACGAGGGACCCGGTGAAATTGAAATACCTGTGAAGATGCAGGTTACCCGCGACTGGACAGAAAGACCCCATGGAGCTTTACTGCAGCCTGTCATTGATTTTTGGCATGTAACGTACAGGATAGCTGGGAGACGGAGAGTATAGGCCGCCAGGTCTATAGGAGTCAATGTTGGGATACCAGCCTTTGCGTGTTAGGAATCTAACCCTGAGAGTAACGAACTCGGGGACAGTGGCAGGCGGACAGTTTGACTGGGGCGGTCGCCTCCGAAAGAGTAACGGAGGCGTCCAAAGGTTCCCTCAGCGCGGACAGAAATCGCGCGAAGAGTATAAAGGCAGAAGGGAGCTTGACTGCGAGTCATACACGACGAGCAGGTACGAAAGTAGGGCTTAGTGATCCGGTGGAATGAGAGTGGAATTGCCATCGCTCAACGGATAAAAGCTACCCTGGGGATAACAGGCTAATCTCTCCCAAGAGTCCATATCGACGGGGAGGTTTGGCACCTCGATGTCGGCTCATCACATCCTGGGGCTGAAGCAGGTCCCAAGGGTTGGGCTGTTCGCCCATTAAAGTGGTACGTGAGCTGGGTTCAGAACGTCGTGAGACAGTTCGGTCCATATCCATCGCGGGCGTAAGATACATGAGGGAAGCTGCTCCTAGTACGAGAGGACCGGAGTGGACGGACCGCCGGTGTACCAGTTGTTTCGCCAGAAGCATAGCTGGGTAGCTGCGTCCGGAAGGGATAAACGCTGAAAGCATCTAAGCGTGAAGCCTGTCCCGAGATGAAGTATCTCATGGAGTAATCCAGTAAGATTCCTTGAAGAAGACAAGGTAGATAGGTTGGGAGTGGAAGTGCCGTAAGGCATGCAGCGGACCAATACTAATAAATCGAGGGCTTATCTTTCAGAGCTAAAATGTTCGACATAGAAATTTCTTCTGTATAGTTTTGAGTGTAGCATATATACTCAACTAAATATCTGGTGACGATAGCTGAGTGGTTCCACCTGTTCCCATACCGAACACAGTAGTTAAGCACTCATACGCCGAAAGTACTTGTCTGGAGACGGACTGGGAGGATAGGGCGTTGCCAGTTAAATGAGAAGCACCCGTAAGGGTGCTTTTTTCGTGTACATGTGTTATACTAGCATTGTTGTTATTTATCCTATTTTATTTTTAAGGAGGGATTATTATGGTAGAAGAATTTAAGAAATTTATCATGCGTGGCAATGTATTGGACATGGCTGTGGGTATCATCATCGGTGCTGCCTTCGGCAAGATTGTCACCTCCTTTGTCAACGACATTCTGATGCCGCCGATTGGTCTCATTTTGGGGCAAGTGGATTTCTCCAATCTGTTCATCAATCTGTCCAGCACGCCGGCTGCGACTTTGGCAGAGGCTAAGGCCGCTGGGCTGCCGGTTATTGCTTATGGTGCATTCTTAAACGCCATCATTGATTTTCTGATTGTAGCCTTTGCTATTTTTATGTTGATTAAGCAGGTTAACCGCGTGATGCACAAGAAGGAAGAGGAACCTGCCAAGGAACCGCGTCTTTGCCCTTACTGCAAGACGGAAATTCCTGATGAAGCAACGAAATGCCCACATTGTACATCGTCCTTGTAAGGTATAGAAAAAGCCCCGTATGCGATTTGACATACGGGGCTTTTGCCTTTTATTTATTTTTGCGCAGAACCACAGCACTGCGGGCCGGGATGTAGATTTTCAGCCATTCCTTGCCGTCTTTTTCATAGAGCGGGTCAAAGTTGGTCTTGTGAATCACGCTGTCATCCGCCAGGCCGTTGCCACCGAATTCCTTGGCATCGGTGTTGAGTACAACTTCATAGGAACCTTTCGGTACTAGGAAGCCGTAGTCCGGGAAGGACTGGGTCGGAGAGAAGTTAAAGACGAAGACGAGGTCGCCACGACTGTAGGCCAGAATCTGGTCGCCATCGTTGTGCCAGATTTCGACAACCGGCTGTTTCTGGATGTTCTTGACGGTCTTGAGGGTGGCGAGCATTTCCCGGTCGAAGTCGCCGAGATAATGGTAGCAGAGGTTTTTATCATCTACGAGATGCCACTGACGACGGGCGTATTTGTAACCCCAGCCGTTGCCTTCCCGTGGGAAGTCAATCCATTCGGGATGGCCGAATTCGTTGCCCATGAAGTTCAGGTAGCCGCCGTTGATGGTCGAAGCCGTTACCAGACGAATCATCTTATGCAGGGCAATGCCACGGTCAACCATGCCATTGCGGTTGTCCTTGGAGAAATGCCAGTACATATCGGCATCAATCAGGCGGAAGATGATGGTCTTGTCGCCAACCAGTGCCTGGTCATGGCTTTCGGCATAGGAGATGGTCTTTTCATCAGCGCGGCGGTTGGTCATTTCCCAGAAAATGCTGGACGGATGCCAATCTTCGTCCTTCTTATCCTTGATGGTTTTAATCCAGTAGTCCGGTACATTCATGGCGAGACGATAGTCAAAGCCATAGCCGCCGTCCTCGAATTTGGCCGCGAGTCCCGGCATGCCACTGACATCCTCCGCGATGGTGATGGCATGAGGGTTGATTTCGTGAATCAGCTTGTTGGCCAGTGTCAGATAGCAGATGGCGTTGTCGTCCTGATGGCCGTTGAAGTAGTCGCCGTAATTCATAAAGGCTTCGCCCAAACCATGGCTGTAATAGAGCATGGAGGTGATGCCGTCAAAGCGGAAACCATCGAAATGGAATTCTTCCAGCCAGTATTTGCAGTTGGACAGCAGGAAGTGCATGACATCGTCCTTGCCGTAGTCAAAGCACAGGCTGTCCCAGGCCGGATGTTCGTGACGGTCACCGGGATAGAAGAACTGATTGGGGTCGCCGCAGAGGTTGCCGAGGCCTTCCACTTCGTTCTTGACGGCATGGCTGTGGACGATGTCCATGATAACAGCCAGACCCATCTTGTGTGCTGTATCAATGAGTTCCTTGAGTTCTTCCGGCGTGCCGCAGCGGCTGCTCGGTGCGAAGAAGGAGCTTACATGATAGCCAAAGCTGCCGTAATACGGATGTTCCTGAATGGCCATAATCTGGATGCAGTTATAGCCGTCCGCCTTTACCCGAGGCAGGATTTTTTCCGTAAACTCCTTATAGGTGCCTACCTTTTCGGCATCCTGCGCCATACCTACATGACATTCATAGATAAGCAGCGGCGCGGTGTCCGGCTTAAATTTGGCATCGTGCCAGGTGTGCTTCTTGCGCGGGTTCCAAACCTGAGCGGAGAAAATCTTGGTGTTTTCGTCCTGTACCACACGGGTTGCCCAGGCGGGAATGCGTTCCCCTTCACCGCCGCGCCAGTGCACCTTCATCTTGTATAAATCTTTATGCTTGATTTTACCGGCGGGTATTACAAGCTCCCAGTCGCCGGTGCCGGGGATGTGACGGCATCTAAACTCCTCTTTTTCCTGCCAGTCACTGAAATCACCAATCAGGTAAATGTCCAGGGCATTCGGTGCCCATTCCCGGAAAACCCAGCCACGGCCCTGCTTGTGCAGGCCATAGTAGAGATGTCCCGTGGCAAAGTCGCTCAAGCTGCTTTTGCCATTTTGTGTGAGTTGATTGATTTTCCAAACCGCATGCTCATGACGTCCCCGAATAGCGTCCTCATATGGAGCCAGCCATTCATCATGCGCGATTAATCCTAATTGTTTGTTTTTTACCATTATTTATGCTCTGACAGTCCAACCTGTCAAAACCTATCCCCCTATCTTGATAAAATTTTCCCTAACAAACAAACATAGTATAACACATTTTTCATAAATTGGCTTGTTTTGACATTATAAGTGAAAAGAAAAATCATATACACAAAGTTATCCACAAAGAGGTGGGGAGAAAAGACCCCATAAACAAGGGATTTTCAGGTTTTTTTCAGGAAAAATGCGCACTTATCCACAGTTTCCACAGGAAAGACTGTGCATAATGTGGATAAGTGTAAGATTTTGCCTTGCTAGGAGATTGGTATTTTTCAGACGATTGTGGATAAATTCGCGCGGTAAAATTAATCGCTCTAGTCGGGAAAAATATGGTATAATACCTTACTATCAATGATTGCTTAGAGGAGGTTTCTATAATATATGGCGATGCCTAAAGGAACACAGCTTTGGCTCACGGTGTTTTTGGGGTTGATGACGGCTATGGCTCCGCTGGCTACGGATATGTACCTGCCAGCTCTGCCGACGGTGCAGATTGATATGGGCATTTCGGCATCTCTGGCGCAGATGACCCTGACCATGACCATGCTGGGGATGGCTTTGGGACAGATTTTTGCGGGGCCGGTCAGTGACCGCTATGGGCGGAAATGGCCCTTGGCGGCAGGCATGGTGATTTTCACCCTGTCCACCGTGGGATGTGTCTGGGCGCAGGACATCATGCTCTTTCTGTTCTTCCGTTTTGTGTCGGGCTTTGCCGGGGCCAGCGGTATCGTGATTGCCAAGGCCATTGCCCGGGATGTTTGTGAGGGGCCGGAGCTGACGAAGTTTTTTGCTATGCTCATGATGGTCAATGGTCTGGCACCGATTATTGCGCCGGTAATCGGCGGGCAGATTCTGCTCTTTACCAGCTGGCGTGGCGTATTTGTGCTTCTGGTAGCCGTGGGGCTTTTCCAGCTGATAGCGACGCTTATCTATAAGGAAACTTTGCCTACCGATAAGCGGCTCAAGGGGCTGCAGGAATCCTTTGCCAAGTTTCCCCTGCTGCTCAAAAATCGTTATTTTCTGGGGCATTGTCTGGCGCAATGTTTTGTGTTTGGCGCGTTCTTTTCTTATCTGGCGGGGTCATCCTTTGTATTTCAGAATATCTTTCATGTCTCGCCGCAGATGTTCAGCCTGATTTTCGGCGGCATCGGGGCCGGGCTGCTGCTGGCAGGCGCATTGCCGGCACGATTGGCCGGACGGGTGGAAGATGTGAAGATGCTGCAGGTATCCTTAATCGTGCCCTTGGTGGGTTCTGTATTGCTGCTACTGGCTTTTTCGGCGGGGGCAGGCATGGCGATTATCCTGCCGGTGCTCTTTCTGACCATTACGCCGCTTTCGGTGATGGGAGCTGCGAGTTTTTCCCTGGCCCTGTCAAGGCAGGGAAAAAATGCCGGCAGTGCCAGCGCCTTAATCGGTTTCTTTTCCATGATTCTCGGCGGCTGTATGATGCCTTTGGTGGGCATTGCCGGAGATAATACGGCCATTCCCATGTGCGTGATTATGATTTGTGGTTATGGGCTGGGCTATCTGGTATTCCGGCTGATGATTGCCCCGGAGCACAGGGCGTAAAGTGCTGAAAAAAGAGTCCGTCTGCGTATTGATAGCAGGCGGGCTTTATGCTATATTGAGAGTGTTGTTTGCATTACGAAAGGAAAGTTATACATGGAATATAAAATGATTGCGTTGGACTTGGACGGCACCCTGAACAATGATGATAAAGTCATTACGCCCCGCACCCGCGATGCCTTGATGGCAGTGCAGGAGCAGGGGGTTATTGTGGCGCTGGTTTCCGGCCGTCAGGCACCGGGTCTGCAGCGGGAGGCGGATGCCCTGCATCTGGAGGATTATCATGGCCTGCGGATTTCCTATAATGGCGGCCGGATTCAGGATGCGACCACGGGGCAGATTCTCTTTGACTGTGCCATTGACAATGAAACGGCGGTTTCCTTCCTGCGTCATCTGGAAGCCTGGCCGGAACTGTCGCCCATTGTGGATGACGGAAAATATATCTATACCACGGACGCCCGCCGTCATAAGGTGATGGACGAGTGCCGCAACAACAATATGCAGGTGCGGCTGGTGGATAACATTGCCGATGCGGTGGACTTTGCTCCGGTGAAGATTCTCACGGCGGCGCCCAATGATATTTTGGTACCGCATCTGGCGGATATTCGCCGCGGCTTTGAGGATAAGCTGTCCTTCGTGCAGTCAGCTCCCTGGTTCTATGAAGCCACGGTGAAGGGCGTCAGCAAGTACAGTGCACTGGGGCAGGCCTGCAAGCGGCTGAACATTGACCCCAGTGAAGTTATGGCCTTTGGTGATGCCCAGAACGATATGAGCATGCTGGACTTTGCCGGTTATGGCGTGGCCATGGGTAACGCCTGTGACGAGCTCAAGGCCATGGCGGATGAAATCACCGCGACCAATAATGAAGATGGTATTGCTGTAACGCTGTCCAGACATTTTGATATTTGATTGCGAAAAGCCTTCCCTGTGTGGAAGGTTTTTTTTATGTTAATTTTGCAGGATTTTTTGTCTGGAGCGCGAAAGTTGTCGGCAGATGTGTTTGGTGTAATTTTTTAGAGAAAAGAGGTCAGATGGATGAAAAGGATGATAAGCAAGACTTGTGCCCGCAGGACAGCCGCGGCCCTGGCGGCGGCTCTGGCCGTGAGTCTGGTACCTGCTGACTGGTGTCAGGCAGCTCCGGCTTCGCCCTATACGGCAGCGGCCAATCAGCAGGTTTACAGCCAGCTGGACTTCTCGGATGAACGGGAAAAGGAGTTTGCTGAGCGGGGGCTCATTGAAGCGCCCAAGGCACTCGAAATCAAGGATGCCAAGGGACGGGTAGTCTGGAGTCAGGCGGCCTACAGTTTCCTGCAGAACAAAGCGCCGGCTACTGCCAATCCCAGTCTCTGGCGCAACGCCCAGAACAATCATGTCTGCGGTCTTTTTGAGGTCATGGACGGCATCTATCAGGTGCGTGGCTATGACATGTCAAACATCACCTTTGTCCGCGGGAAGACAGGCTGGATAGTCTTTGATCCGCTGATGACGGTAGAGTGCAGTCAGGCAGCCAAAGCGCTTGTGGAAAAGCATTTTGGCAAGCGGCCGGTGAAGGCGGTCATCTACAGTCATTCGCATGTGGACCATTATGGCGGCGTGCGGGGCATTGTCTCGGAAAAAGATAATGTACCCATCATTGCGCCGGAAGGTTTTGAGGAGCATGCGGTCAGCGAAAATGTATACGCCGGAGCGGCGATGGGGCGCCGGGCATCTTATCAGTATGGTACACTGCTGGACCCGGGACCTGAGGGGCGGCTCTCTATTGGTATCGGCATGGGGCAGTCCATCGGGCAGATTTCCTATCTCTCGCCGACGGTGAACATCAAGCGCACAGGAGAAAAGCTCAATATCGATGGCGTGGAGATGGAGTTCCAGTTGACGCCGGGCACCGAAGCTCCCGCCGAGATGAATACCTGGTTTCCGCAAAAGAAAGCCCTGTGGATGGCGGAAAACTGCACGGGAACTTTGCACAATCTCTATACCCTGAGGGGCGCAGAGGTGCGCGATGGCAACAAGTGGTCGCATTATCTGATGGAATCCCTAAGCCGCTATGGCGACAAGGCACAGGTGGTCTTTCAGGCGCATAACTGGCCTCATTGGGGAAATGCGTATATCAAGGAGTACATCACGAATACGGCGCTGATTTATCAGTTTATCCATGACCAGTCCCTGCTCTATCTGAATCGGGGCATGACGGAAAATGAAATTGCCCATGCTATCCATTTGCCGCCAGCGCTGGAGAAGGTCTGGTATACCCGTCAGTATTATGGTACGGTTCCCCATAATGCCAAGGCCGTCTATGAAAAGTACATGGGCTGGTACGATGCCAATCCGGTGAATCTGAATGCCTTGCCGCCTGCGGTAAGTGCGAAGAAATATGCAGAGTATCTGGGTGATCCGCAGGCTGTGCTGGAAAAAGCACGGCAGGATTTTGCCAAAGGGGAGTATCAGTGGGTAGCGGAAATCACCAATCAGCTGGTCTTTGCTGACCCCAAGAATCAGGAGGCCCGCAATCTTTGCGCAGATGCTTTGGAACAGTTGGCTTATCAGGCGGAATCCGGCACTTGGCGCAATGTGTATTTGTCAGGCGCCAAGGAACTGCGGGAGGGCAGCAAGTTTGACCCCAGTCGCACGCCACCGCCAAGCCCGGATATCCGCCGCAAAATGGATTCGTCCATGATGCTGGATGATTTGGGGATTATGCTGGATACGGATAAGGCGCATGATTTGAATTTTGATGTAAATCTTCATCTGACGGATACAGGGGAAAAATATCTGCTGAAGGTTCGCTCGGGGATTCTGCTCTATCAGAAAGGTGAGGAAGCAAAGAATCCGGATGCTGTCTGGCGGATGCCGAAGGACGGCTTGTTTACCCTGCTCAGCAAGGATAAGGAAAAACAGGCGAAATTGATTCGGCAGGAAGGGGATAAGAGTCTGCTCAATCGGTTCTCAGATGCGATTACGGTGACGAAGGCGTTCTTTAATATCATTGAACCTTAGTGCGTGCGATGTGGCCAGCGGGGCTTTATTTGCTGGCCTGCGCTAAATGGCGCCTTCGTCTATGCCGTTAACTTAGCGGGATGCTCCGGTTACCACGTCGCGGCTTGCAGCGTGGTAACCGGGGCTTTTCGTTTGGGCGCCAGCCTGCGGCAATCGCTCCGGTCAGCAAATAAAGCCCCGCTCGCCCTTGGGAGGGCATTGCGGTTTACCTGCCGGGGATTGTTCAAGCGGCTTTACTGTGATATATTAGTTACACAAATAGTTGAATGGATTTAGATAGAGGAACGATAATGGAAGAACAGAAACATAAGCGACGCATACATTACAGCGGCAAGTATCCCCGGCATTTTGCTGAGAAGTATAAGGAACTCAATCCCGAAAAGTATGGGGAGGAAGTGGCGCATGTTATCGCCAAGGGCAATACGCCGGCGGGCATGCATATTCCCATTATGGTGGAGGAGATTCTGGATGTGCTGGCCATTCAGCCCGGCGAGCAGGGCTTTGATGGCACGTTGGGGTATGGCGGTCATACGCTGGCCATGCTCGATAAACTTGCGGGGCAGGGGCGGCTTTACAGTGGGGATATTGACCCGATTGAGTCGAAGAAAACAGAAGCGCGCATCCGCGACAAGGGCTTTGGCGAGGATATCTGGCAGCTGCGGAATATGAATTTTTGTCAGATTGATGAACTGGCGCAGGAAGTCGGTGGCTTTGATTTCGTACTGGCGGACCTCGGCGTGTCCTCCATGCAGATTGACAACCCCGAGCGGGGCTTTACCTTCAAGAGTGATGGGCCGCTCGACTTGCGGCTGAATCCTGAAGCGGGGATTACGGCGGCAGAAAGGCTGGCGGATATTTCCAAGGAGGAACTTACGGGCATGCTGCAGGAAAACGCAGATGAACCTTATGCCGCCGAGATTGCCCGGCAGATTACCCGCCGCCGCTGGCCGATTAAGACCACGCGGGAGCTTTATGACGAAGTAGCCAAGGCTTTGGCGAAGGTGGAACTGCCCCCTGAGATGAAGGAGCGGGCCGGTTACAGCACGAAGAAGCAAGCGCTTGCGCGGGAAGAACTCATCAAAAAAAGCAGCGCCCGGGTGTTCCAGGCACTGCGTATCGATATCAATCACGAGTATGAAGTTCTCTATGAGTTTATGGAAAAACTGCCGGAGGCGTTAAGACCCGGCGGGCGGGCCGCCATTCTGACCTTCCATTCCGGCGAGGACAGGATTGTGAAGAAAGCCCTTAAGACTTTCTTCCAGCAGGGCATCTACCGCGAGATTTCGCAGGAGGTTATCCGTCCGTCCAAGGAGGAATGTTACCGCAATAGCCGGGCACATTCCACGAAACTCAGGTGGGCCATAAAGGCTTAATTGCGTCTGACCTTGGCAAAATGAAGTTCCGGGATATGTTCAATTAAATTCATATTATGGGCTAGAGCGTAGAATGTCTCCAGCCCTTTTTTGTATTCCTCGGTTAAATTCCATTTGATGGTGTTATAGAGGTAGCTGTCGAGCTGTTCATAGGTGAAGGGCTTATCGTCCAGTACCGAACGGATGATTTTATCCTTCTGTTCCGGGTACTTGCGGAAGGACTTGGTCACGCGGTCGTAGATAAGCTGCAGCATTTCCAGATGGCTTTCGGCAAAGTCCCGGTTAACGACCCAGAGGGCATAGACCATCTTTTGGCCGGTGAGTTCCTGCCACTCCTGGCCCAAATCGTAGTAGTAAAGCCCTTCTTCGCGGTGATGGTAGCACCAGAGGGCATCATCACCGATGAGCAGGGAGGCCGTGGCGTCATCTGGGATGGGCGCATCCGGGCCGACATGGCGCACATAGTAGTTGGGAATGGCGCCGTAACTGCGCAGGATGATTTTTAAGAGGCAGTGCGAGGTCGCGCTCTTGGCCGTGAGGATGATTTTGTCATCTTTTAGGCTTTCGATGGGCTTCTTGGAAATCAGCAGGATGCTCTGTACAGGGCCATCGGTGCTGATGCAGACGTCGGGAAGAATCACTAATTTTTCGCTGTGGCGGGCGTAAATGATGGATGAGGTATTGCTCATGTCCAGACGCCCGTTGATGATGTCATTATTCAGGACGGCAGGTACGCCGCGGGTTATGGAAAGCCCCTGGGCGGCGCCGTGATTGTAGCTGTAGGAAAGGGGCAGGACGTTCAAAAAGTCGATATGCCCAACGCGGGGACAGGTCATAGGTGTTCCTCCTTTGGAAAAAGTTCTCCTCCATTATACCGCGGCCGTTCCTTTTTTGCCAACGATAATATCCTGTGGGAATTGTCAGAAAAGCGCCATGAATGTTGACTTTTGGCGGTCATTAGAGTAAAATTGTTTGATGTAATCAACTTACAGTTATACAGTTTATTTTGCGATAAAATTGGATTTTGCTGAGGAGGAATTTTGATGGATGAATACGTAAATTGGGGGCGCTGGTTTTCCATTCTGCACCGCCGTTCACAGCTGTTTGTGGTGGAAGCCTGCCAAAAGTTCGGTTTAACTTTTTCTGAGTATATCATGCTGATTCGCATTTTTGACCATGAAGGGGCCAAACAGGATGAGCTGGCGGCCATGCTTTATCTCGATAAGGCAGTCGTGACGCGCACGATTAACCTTTTGGTGGACAAGGGCTTTATCTATCGGGAGGCCGATACCAATGACCGCCGCATCCGCCATATCTATCTGACGGATTACGGCCGTCAGCAGCATGAATATCTGCGCAATGTCATTCAGGGCTGGGTGGATTATCTGGTGGCAGATATGGATAAGAAGGAAATCAAGGAGCTGTTCAACGGTTTCCATAAGTTGGTGGACAGAGCCTGTGATGCGGACTTGGTAGAACTGGTCAAGCATTTGCCGACAGGGGGCGCTGTTCGTGATAAACTTTAAGTTTGGCGCGGCAGCTCTGCTGGCGGTGACGGTTCTGTTCAGCGGCTGCGGTCATAAAGAAGCGGCCCAGGATAAGCCGATGCTGGTTAAGACCCAGCAGGCAGGTTTGGGGGCAAGTGCGGAAAGTGGCAGCTATTCCGGTACGGTGAAGGGGCGTCATGAAACCAATATGTCCTTTCAGGTAGGGGGACAGATTCTGGCCCGGAACGTACAGGCCGGCAGCCGGGTACGGGCCGGGGATGTGCTCATGGTCATCGATGCCCGTGATGTGGTGCAGCAGGCCAATCAGGGCGATGCTCAGCTGGCTTCAGCAAGGGCGCAGCTCTCGTTAGCGGAGAAGAATCTGGAGCGTTATACCCAGCTCTATCAGGAAAATGCGATATCCCGTGCCACGCTTGACCAGTATCAGACGAATTATGATGCGGCGTTTGCGGCTTATAGAAGTGCATTGGCGCAGCAGAAGCAGGGTCATAACTCTTTGGGATATACCAACCTTACTGCCGGAGCTAACGGCGTAGTGTCCTCTATCTCGGCAGAGGAAGGTCAGGTCGTGGCCGCCGGGCAGACGGTGCTGACACTGGTACAGACCGGCGAAATGGAAGTGGAAATCTCTGTGCCGGAAAACAAGGTCAGTGAACTGACTCTGGGCATGCCGGTTTCGGTGAATTTCTGGGCGTTAAAGGGCCGGGCTGATGGCACTATCCGGGAGATTTCGCCCATGGCAGATCCAACTGCCCGCACCTATAAAGTCCGGGTGGCCATTCCGGAACCGCCGGAGGGTATGCAGCTGGGCATGACAGCTAACGTCTCCATTAAGGGAGCCGATAATGCTGGCGCGGAAGGTGCTGTACTTCCGCTGGCCGCTATTTTCCAGGATGGGGATACGCCGCAGGTCTGGGTAGTGGACGAAGATAACAAGCTCACGGCCAAGGCTGTAACCGTAGAAAATCTGGGGGATGACAAGGTGCTCGTTACGGGCCTTAATGCCACGGATTTGATTGTTACGGCTGGTGTCCATAAGCTGCACGAGGGGCAGACGGTACGGACGGAGGCGGACTGATGCGGAATCTTACGGAAGTCAGCTTAAAGAACCGCACCTTGGTGTGGTATTTTATCATCGTCACCGCCATTGGCGGTGTCCTGTCCTACTTTCAGCTGGGGCGTATGGAGGACCCGAACTTCACCATTCGTCAGATGGTGGTGACGGCGGCCTGGCCCGGAGCTACGGCGCAGGAGATGGAGGAGCAGGTTACAGACAAGCTGGAGAAGCGCCTGCAGGATACGCCACATCTGAAGAATATCAAGAGTGAAAACCGCGCGGGGCAGACGGTTATCTATGTGGAATTGGATGATGCCATTGCCAAGGATGATATCCGCCCCACCTGGCGGGATGTGCGTAATTTCTGTGAGGACATCAGGAAGGATTTGCCGGAAGGTGTCTATGGCCCTTATTACAACGACCGTTTTGATGATGTGTTCGGCACCATCTATGCTGTGACCGGTGAAGGATACAGTTACGAAGAACTGCGCCAGTACGCAGAAAAGACCCGCCGCATGCTGCTGAATGTGCCCAGCGTCCAGAAGGTGGAGCTGATTGGCGAGCAGAAGGAAAAAATCTATGTGGAACTGGATACCATGAAGCTTTCGGAGCTGGGAATCAGTCCGCAGGTGATTTCAAATGCCTTAAAGACACAGAATGAAATGACGGCAGCAGCTATGGTGGACACGGATTCGTCCAATGTCTATCTGCGACTGTCCGGTCAGTATGAAGATGTAAACGCCATTGCCGAAACGCCTATCAGCGCGGGCGGTCGCAACTTCCGACTGGGGGATATCGCCAAGGTAACCCGTAAGGCCAGTGACCCCGCGGGAAACAAGATGTTCTTTAACGGCCAGCCTGCCATTGGTATTGCTGTGTCCATGGAGGACGGCGGCAATATTTTGGATTTGGGCGACAACCTCAAAAAACAGATAAAGGCTATACAGGCAGAAGTTCCTGCCGGCGTGGAAATCCAGCAGGTGGCGAATCAGTCAGATGTGGTGCGTGATTCCATCAACGAGTTTATCAAGACACTGCTCGAAGCTATTGTTATCGTACTGGCCGTAAGTTTCCTGTCTTTGGGCTGGCGCACCGGCATGGTTGTAGCCTGCTGCATACCGCTCGTGCTCTGCGGCGTCTTTATCTGCATGTATATTCTGGGCATTGATTTCCATAAGGTGTCCCTGGGTGCCTTGATTATCGCATTGGGCCTTCTGGTAGATGATGCCATTATCGCCGTGGAAATGATGAGCGTGAAACTGGAAGCGGGGATGAACCGTTTTGATGCGGCCTGCTTCGCCTTTAAGGCCACAGCTAAGCCCATGCTTACCGGTACGCTGATTACCTGTGCTGGCTTCATTCCCGTGGCCTTTTCCGAGGGCATGGCCAGCGAATTCTGCAGTGCCTTGTTTCCGGTTATCGGCATAGCCCTGGTGCTTTCCTGGATTGTGTCGGTTATGGTGGCTCCGCTTCTGGGTACCTATATGATTAAGGCGAAGCCCAAGGTGGATTCCGCTGGGGAAATCAATCCCTATCAGAGTCGGTTTTATGTGGAGTTCCGTAAGGTACTGTGCTTCTTCCTGAGTCATCGCCGGTTGGTGCTGGTGGGTACGGTGGTACTCTTTGTCCTGTCGCTGGTGATGATGCCACATATCCGGCAGGAATTTTTCCCGACTTCCACACGGCCGGAAGTGCTGATGGAACTGAAACTGCCGGACGGAGCTTCCATGGAGGCCTCCCAGCAGGTGGCTGACCGCATGTCGCAATTCCTCCAGCAGCATGAGGATTTGCTGGAAAGTTATTCCTACTATGTAGGTCGGTATGCTCCCCGCTTCGTGCTGACGGTTGACCCCAAGGCAGATGCGGATAATGTCACCAACTTTGTGATTGTGACCAAGGATGTCAAAGCACGTGAGGCCTTGGCCAAAGACTTGCAGCAGGCCTTTAACGAGGAGTTTTCGGATGTGCGGGCCAAGCTGCAGTATATTCAGACCGGGCCGCCGACGGATTATCCGGTGATGCTGCGGGTGCGCGGATACAGTCCCGAGCAGGCAAAAACTATCGCTCACAAGGTGGAACAGATTGTGGCTGCTGATAGCAACAACTACAACGTGCATCTGGATTGGAACGCCAAGAGCAAAGTGGTGAAACTGGAACTCGACCAGGATAAGCTCAAAAGTTTGGGCTTGAGTGCCCAGGCGGTGAAGCAGATGATTTACACTGAGGTCACTGGTGCCAAAGCGGCACAGTTCTACAATGGAGACCGAACACTGGACATCACCCTGCGGCTTTCCGTAGCCGACCGGGAAGATTTGGGCAAATTGGGCAGCTTGCCCGTCTATTTGGGCAGTGCCGGTTATGTGCCGCTGGAACAGATTGCCAAGATTTCCTATGGCGCAGAAGACGGCCTGGTGAAGCGGCGCAATCTGATGCCGACGGTGACGGTGCAGGCCGAAGTTCATAGCGGTACCGCCAATGATGCCACGAAAAAGGCCTATGAGGCTACGCGCGAGCTGCGGGAGGATTTGCCCTTCGGCTGCAGCATTGAACCTGCCGGAGCCTTGGAGGACAGCCACACGGCATCCCAGCATTTGTTGGCGCCTGTGCCGGCCATGCTCTTTGTCATCATGACCCTCTTGATGTTCCAGTTAGACAGTGGCAAACAGATGCTGCTTACCCTGCTGACGGCTCCCTTGGGGCTTATCGGCGTGGTCTGGGGCATGCTTCTGACAGACTCGGCCATGGGCTTTGTGGCTGAACTGGGAATCCTGGCACTTTTCGGCATGATTATCCGCAACTCGGTAATCCTTATCGACCAGATAAAGAAACACCTTGCCGAAGGAGAAAGCCCCTATGATGCAGTGGTGGATTCGGCCATTCTCCGTTTCCGTCCCATTATGCTGACGGCGGCTGCGGCTATCTTAGGTATGCTGCCATTGATGGTCAGCAAATTCTGGGGGCCTATGGCAGTAGCCATTGCCAGCGGCCTGTTGGTGGCTACAATCCTGACGCTTTTGGTGCTGCCAACCATGTATGCTGTAGCCTATAGGGTACCCAGTGAGGACAAGTGTGATTAATAATTACTATTGATTGTATAGAATTAATTGACAATTCCCCTTTATGCCTTTTATAATAAGGTGTAGAGGGGAATTCCTGCATTGACAAAAAATCTCAATTCTGCTATGATTTAGCTTGAAATTGATAATATTTCTACATTATCGATTTTGTTCTCCAATGGCAGAATGGGGAAACAGGATGCCCAATAAAGAAATAGGCGGGGATAATCCCTGTTTATATGTTGTTTTATGTTAAGGAGGATGGATTCGATGTTCCAGAAAACTGACTTTTGGATTGGTCTGGCTGTAGGTGCTGTTGCTGGTATTTTTGGCTATCGTTTCATGCAGGAGCGTGAAGCTCAGCTGGCTGCTATGCAGCAGGCTGCTCCCGCTGCTGAACTTCCGGTTGCTGAACTGCAGCGCCAGAAGGAAGAGCTCGAAGATTTGATCGCAGCTCAGGAAGCGAAAAAGGCTAAATAAGTTATAAATCGTTTTTGACGAGAAAGGAGACTGCCGCTCTTGACGTTTGCGGCAGTCTTTTCTTGTCAACAGGGAGGAAATTGTTTTGAGTTTGCTGGGAAACATCCAAATCCCCACCAATAAGTTGGATTTATTTATCCGTTCTGTGGATATCTCGTCCTATCTGCCCGGACGGGTGCGTTTGTATAGCAATAATCTCATCGGCAATGCCGGTTTGGCAGCAGAAGTCGAAAGTCAGCTGTTGGCTTTTGGCGAGATTGACAGTGTGCAGACCAACACCACATCGGGTTCCATATTAATCCTTTATGAGCCGGAAAGACTTCGCCGCAACGCAGAACTGCGCAAGGTGGAGGAGTATATTATGACGCATGCGAGGAGGAAATAACGAATGTCTTATGTATCAGGTTTTATGATGGGGGCGGCTATTGGCAAGAGCATTCGCCAGATGGTAGCAGGTGGCGGTGCACCTAAGATGGGTAGCGCAGCCATGCCTTTGCGCAAGGTAAAGCGCACGGTGGCAGCAGCAGTCTGCCCGGCGCCGTCCTTTAAGCTGGTGTCGAGCCTGCCTGGACGCCGCCGTTATCGCGTGAGCAAGCTTTCGCCGGAACTGGCAAAGCTTTTGGAAGAACAGCTTGTTAAGCTCAATTATGTGAAAAGTGTACAGGCAAATCCCGTCAGCGGCAGCATCCTGCTGGTATTCGATGAGGCCTATGAGGCCGATGTCGAACAGTTGGCACAGTGGCTGGAACGTAAGTTCTTCGGCGGTGTGGCCGCTAAAATCAGCCATGGCTTTGGCAAGATGGCGGCTATGGCAAGCTCTGAAGCCCATGCAGGCAGCATCACGCGCAGCATTCGCAATACGGCGCGGGCATTCAGCCAGTGGATTAAGGACCATACCTGCGGTTGGTTCGATATGAGCTCTTTGGCTTCGCTATTGTTCCTGCTCCGTGGTCTTAGAAAGATGATGCTTACTAAGCAGTATCCATCAGGCTCCCAGATGCTCTGGTGGGCCGTGACCTTAATAAGAGGGTGGCGTACCGTATGATGTACGGAAATTGTTATTTTCACCTGCAGGCAGCGCTCAACCGTGAAGAACGGGCAAAGCTGGCCGCTAAAATCCGCCGCAACCGCAATATTATTGCGGTGACGGTGGATGAATGCAAGGTGCATATCTGGTATAAACGACAGATGACGGCTTATCAGCTGCAGGAAATTCAAAAAATGCTGATTGAAACCGTAAAACGCCTGCAGGAAGCGGCCATTACGCCCTCTGAACGGCTGGCCGAATACCGCCGGGATGCCGTGATTTCCCTGGCGGGCTTTGCGGCGATGGAAGTCTTAAAGCGCACTTCGCCGCAGCTTTTTGTGGGCTCGAAGATTTTGCGCAGCCTGCTGGTGCTGGGCATTGCCCGGAAGTTTATCCAAAACGGCGTGAGCGGCGTGGTCAAAGACCATCAGCCCAATGCCGATACCCTGACGGCTACGGCCGTTATCGCCTCAGTGCTGGCGGGCAAGCCCGAATCCAGCCTGACACTTTTGGCGCTGTCCAACGGTGCAGAAATGCTCACAAGCTATGCGGCTGAAAAGGCCCGTACGCATATCTCGGGCCTGCTTTCTCTTGACCAGCGTTATGTATGGCTGGTGGAAGGCGAGGTCGAGCGCAAAGTTCCTGTGGAACAGGTCAAGGTTGGCGATACCATCGCGGCCCATACCGGTGAAAAAATCGTTGTGGACGGCCGGGTAATCAGCGGCGATGCCGCAGTCAATCAGGCATCCATTACCGGTGAGTCCAATCCTGCCATGAAGCATACGGATTCGCCTGTCTATGCCGGCAGTGTGGTTGAGGCCGGTGAACTGGTTATCAAGGTCGAAAAGGTCGGTAAGGACACGTCGCTGGCCCATATCGTCCATCTGGTGGAAGAAGCCCAGAACCGCAAGGCTCCGGTGCAGAACTTTGCCGACAAGATGGCCAATTTCCTCGTGCCAGTTTCCTTTATCGGCGCAGGTATTGTCTATGGTGCTACCCGTGATTGGCAGCGTGTGTTGAACCTCTTGTTTATCGACTTCTCCTGCGGGCTCAAATTGTCCACGGCTACGGCCATGTCGGCGGCCATCGGTGCGGCGGCCAAGCGCGGTATCCTCGTCAAGGGCGGCAACTATATTGAGGCTCTGGCCGAAACCGATACGGTCGTGCTCGATAAAACGGGTACGCTCACGGTGGGCATTCCGCAGATTGCCTTTGTCAAAACCGCCAAGGGCGTAGAGGAAAAGGAAATGATTCTCTTGGCATCTTCTGCCGAGCAGCATTCCGTTCATCCGCTGGCGGTAGCCATTCAGAAATACGTGGAGGCGCAGGAATGGACTTCGCCTCAGCATACATCTTCCAAGACCATTGTGGCCCGCGGTATGCAGGCCAAGGTGCCTGACTTTGAAGGGTATAAGGGGGGCCTCATTCGTGTCGGCAGCCTGAAATTCCTGCGGGAAAACGGCATTGAAGATACGCAGGGGCTGGCGGATGGCCTGGCCTTCAAGAATCTTCTCTATGTAGCCCGTGATAAGGACCTTATCGGCGTTATCGGTATCGAAGATCCCATCCGTCCGAAGATGAAAAAGACGCTGAATCAGATGCGCCGTCATGGTGTGGATGAAATCGTCATGCTCACGGGCGACAGCAAGGCGGTAGCCGCCGAAGTTGCCCACAATATGGATATTGACTCCTATCATGCCGAAATCCTGCCGGAGGACAAGAGCCATTATGTCAACAAGCTCAAGCAGCGTGGTACGGTCATGATGGTCGGCGATGGTATTAACGATGCGCCAGCATTGGCTTTCTCCGATGTCGGTGTATCTCTGGGCGGGCGGCAGACGGATATTGCCGCGGAATCCTCGGCTGTGACCATCCACTCCGAAGACCCGGAACGTCTGATTGAAACTCTGCAGCTTGGCCGCCGCACCATGGATTTGGTGCATCAGAACTTCATGGCGACCATTCTGGTCAATTCCTCGGCTATGCTTTTAGGCGCGTTGGGCAAAATCAGCCCGCTGTGGGCGGCCGTGATTCACAATACGGCAACTTTGGCTGTCGTGCTTAACAGCTGCCGTATTTTGAACAGCAATAAGTCTGGTTTCTTTGCCCGCAGCAACCGCCGGGCAGCCTGATAGAAAAGGGGGATAATCATGCAGAACGACTGGAAAAATTTACCCTTGGGCCTGCCCATGACGATGGCTTCGGTGGGCACGCTGGCAACCCTGTTCGCCGGCAAGAATCTTCACGCCGGCTTCGGTGTTGCCTGGGCGGCGCTGTCCTTTTGGCATGGCTGGCAGCATCATAAGAAGATGCAGGCTGATGCGGGCAGACTCAAAAACTGCTGCCTGACGGTCAAAGCGGATATTCATGCACAGCTTACTCCCGTGCAGGTGCTGGTGAACAGCTTTCAGGTGGATTCCTATGTACCGGGCCGTGTGCGCCTGCGCAGCAGTCTGCTGGCAGCTTATCCCGAATGGCAGCAGCCCCTGGAGGAATATGTAAAATCCTTCACAGGCGTGCAGACTGCCGCTATCAATCCGCTGACCGGTTCCCTGCTTATCACCTATGATATAGCACAGCTTCGACAAAAGCCGAAACTTGCCGTACTGGAAGATAAGATTGCAGAATTGGCGGCAGAACGGCTGTAACCCTAATGACATAAAGCAAGCCCCCTGGCAGATGGAAATGTGCCAGGGGGCTGTTTTACGTCATATTATTTTAATTTTGCTTCCAACTGGTCAATGCGTTTATGGGCTGCGATAAATTCCTGAGCAATGATTTTGAAGGCCTCGGCGCTCATGAGCTGGTCCTCGGCATGGAGAATCAGCAGGGTGACGCTGCTGCCTTGACCATCGTTGGCTTCACGGGTTAAAAGCCCCGTATGGGCATCATGGCCCTCGACGAAACTTTCATCGCCCTGGGCGATGAGCTTTTCTGCCCGGTCATAGTCACCGGCTTTGGCGGCCTGAATGGCTTCGATATAGGAGCTGCGGGCGGCCCCCACACCGGAAATAATCTTAAACGCGATCAGTTCTAAATCTTCCACAGAAAAAACCTCCTTTCCTCTTGTTGGCGATGGCAGTATTTCCGCCATCATCCTCTATACATAATTAGCGTTTGACTGAGAAAATCCTGCCTGTATACATTCTTTGGTGGTGGAAAATTCTATAGAAAAATTAATTTGATAGCGTTATAATAAATTTTGTGTTCAAGGTGTTCAGTAAGCAGACTAAGGAGGCCCCATGCGACTATTAAAAGCCATGCAGGAGGCGGAGCGTTTCTCGCCTACGGAACAATCCGTCATTGACTATATCACGAAAAATCCGCAGGAAATTGCGACCATTTCCATCCGGGAACTGGCAGATCGTACCTTCACCAGCCCCGCGGCCGTGTTCCGGCTTTGCCAGAAGCTGGGGCTCAAAGGTTATAATGAGTTTAAGATACGTTTTATGAGCGAGATGAGCCGTTCCTCTGCTGACCATGACATTTCGGCCATGATCAGCCGTCCCATCACGGATAAGGACTCCGTAAGGGATATTGTGCGGAAGATGGCAGCCATTGAGATAGAGGCCATCGAGGAAACAAAGAACGAGATGGATATGGCGCAGCTCGAACGCATAGCCAATCTCATGGAAAAGGCGGCTGTCATTGACATCTATGCCTATGACCAGAACTATTCACTGGCGGAAACTGCCGTTTACAACCTGCTGCAGGTGAAGCAGACGGCTGTAGCGCATAACTCCATGAACAGTCAGTTTTCTCAGGCGTTGATTTCGGACAAGAGTCACTTCGCCATTCTCATCAGCCGTTCCGGGGAGAACAAGCGCCTCCTGCGCACGGCGAAAATTCTGCGGGAGTGCCATGTACCCACGGCGCTGCTGACCTGTAACAAGGATACGCCCCTTTCCCGCATCTGTGATGAGTTCCTCTACGTGGCCAATACTTTGGAATATCTGGACTGCGGCGGCAATATCTTCAGCGTGGGGGTGCGTTACTACATGGACGTGCTGGTGGGCATCATTCTGTCCAAGCATTTTCAGGCGATTGAGGAATTCTACGACCTTTACGAAGGCGCAATCGGCCGTTCTGATGCCAAGGACAGGCTCTGGTAAAAGTACGATAAAAACAATATAGAAACCATTTTCCGAAACATTGTTTAATCTTGTTTCGGATTTTTTTATTTCTTTTGAAACGACATTCCAGAACTGTCTGAATCTCTTGAACAGACGGAATTACCATGCTATATTAGGAACGTACCAAGGAGGAAAATCCCCGGGAAATGTGAAGAACAGTTCCAACGCGCGCAGGGGATACAGGAAATCATAATTTTAGCTTTAGGATTAGTTCATTTGAGAAAGAGAGGCTTTACCTCATGACGAAACAAGAGATGTTCGATAAGTTTGTCGAATTCATGGCTCGCTTCGCCGAGTACAAAGCGGTAGCCGCCTTGCGGGACGGTTTTATCATGACCACCCCTTTCACCATTTGCGGCTCCTTGTTCCTGTTGATTGCAAATCTGCCTATCCCGGGTTATCCCGAGCTGATGGCCAGCATGTTCGGCCCACATTGGACGGACCCGCTGAATGCCGTAGCTGGTGGTACCTTTAATATCTTAGGATTTATCGCGGTTCTGGCCATCACCTACAAATATGTAGAGGCTGAAGGCTGTGACGCTATTATGGCTTCCATCCTGGCTCTGGCCATGTTCGTCATCATCATGCCTGCCAGCGTTGCTGTGGACGGCGGCGCTCTGGCGGAAAACGTCATGCCAAAACTTTGGGCCGGCAGTAACGGTGTTATCACGGCCATTATGGTGGCCTTCTTCACTTCCGTTGTCTGCTGCTGGTGTGAGAAGAACCACATTGGCATCAAGATGCCGGCTGCAGTTCCCGGCGGTGTGGCCCGCGCCTTTGAGGCTCTGACTCCTGGCGTCATCCTCTTTACGACCGCTGCGGTTGTATTCGGTCTTTGCCACTTCATCGGCAATACGACTTTGCCGGAACTTATCTTCGCGGTAATTCAGACGCCGCTGCAGGGTCTTTCGGATACCATCGTGGGCGGCACGGTATTCTCCATGCTGATGACCGTTCTCTTCTGGGCCGGTATTCATGGCCCCAACGTGGTCGGCGGCATTCTCAATCCGCTGATGATTGCCAACTCTCTGGACAACCAGAAAATCCTCGATGCCGGTATGAGCCTCTTGGGTAACCCGGATGCACATATCCTCACCATTCAGATTACCGATACGTTGATGAAACCCGGTGGCTGCGGTGCAACCTTCGGCCTCTTGATTGCCAGCTATCTGGTGGCACGTTCCCAGCAGATGAAAACCATCACCCGCCTGGGCACGGTCCCCGGTCTCTTCAACATCAACGAACCCATCATCTTCGGTCTTCCCATCGTGTTCAATCCGTACATGATTGTTCCGTTCTGCCTGGCGCAGCTGGCTGTTATGCTGATTGCCTATGGTGCCATTGCCGTTGGCTTCATGGCTCCCTTCAGCGCCATCCAGGTGCCCTGGACTACGCCGCCCATCATTGCCGGTTTCCTCATGAATGGCTGGCAGGGGGCAGTCGTACAGATTGCAGGCCTAGCTGCAGCTACTGCCATTTACTTCCCCTTTGTGAAGGCGCAGGATAATGCGTTCTATAAGGAAGAGCAGAGCGAAGCTGAGGAACATGAACATGAAGAAGAGGGTACGCCCGTACTGAACCATTGAGATATAAAAGGAGTGCATAATTATGAAAAAAATCATTCTTCTCTGTGCCGCAGGTATGTCCACCAGCATGCTGGTCAAGAAAATGCAGGAAGCGGCTGCATCTGAGAGTTTTGAATGTGAAATTGCCGCTTATCCTACTGCTGAAGCAAAGGACAAGGCTTCCGATGCCGATGTAATTCTGCTTGGCCCCCAGGTGCGTTTTGCCAAGGCCAAAGTGCAGTCTGCCTGCCCGGGCATTCCCGTGGAAGCCATCGACATGAAGCTCTATGGCCGCATGGATGGCAAGGGCGTGTTGGAAGCAGCTAAAAAGCTGATTGCTTGAGCAGGGGAGGATGCGTAAATGGAAGGTTTAGAACTCACTGCATTTCAGATTATCTCTTCTGTAGGCACGGCCCGCAGTTCCTATATTGAGGCCATTCAGCAGGCCAAGGAAGGAAACTTTGCAGAGGCAGAATCCCTGATTAAAGAGGGGGACGAAGTGTTCGTGGAGGGACACAACGCTCATGCAGGCCTCTTGCAGCAGGAAGCCGAGGGCGGCCCCGGCAGCACATTGTCGCTGTTGATTCTCCATGCCGAGGACCAGCTGATGAGCGCCGAGGCGTTTAAGACCATCGCCCAGGAGTTTATTGATGTTCACAAGAAGATTGCAAAGCTCGAAGCGCAGAACAAAGCTGCCGCTAAAGTGGCTTGACGAAGGAGATACAATATGAGTTTTTCGAAAGGTTTTTTATGGGGCGGTGCAGTAGCTGCTCATCAGCTCGAAGGCGGTTGGCAGGAAGGCGGCAAGGGCATAAGTGTAGCCGATGTCATGACCGCGGGCCGTCATGGGGTACCCCGTGAAATCACCCCGGGCGTGCTTCCTGGCAAGAACTATCCCAACCATGAGGGTATTGAATTCTACCATCGCTATAAAGAAGATATTGCGCTGCTGGCCGAGATGGGCTTCAAGTGCTTCCGCACCTCCATCGCCTGGACCCGTATTTTCCCAAAAGGGGATGAGACGGAGCCCAACGAAGAGGGCCTGAAGTTCTATGATGACCTCTTTGACGAAATGCACAAGTATGGCATGGAGCCGGTCATCACCCTGTCGCATTTTGAAATGCCTTACCATCTGGTCACCGAGTACGGCGGCTGGCGGAACCGCAAGCTGGTGGATTTCTTCGTCCGCTTTGCCACCGTCTGCTTTGAACGCTATAAGCACAAGGTTAAGTATTGGATGACCTTTAACGAAATCAATAATCAGCGGGAGCTGAATGTGCCATTCACCGCCTTCACCAACAGCGGCGTGCTCTATAAGAAGGGTGAGGACAAGAAGGCTGTCATGTATCAGGTGGCACACCATGAGTTCGTGGCTTCGGCTAAGGCCGTTATCGAAGGCCATAAGATTAACCCGGACTTCCAGATTGGCTGCATGCTGGCCATGACGCCCGTGTATCCGGAAACCTGCCGCCCTATGGATCAGATAGCAGCTTTGAAGGAAATGGACAAGAGCTTCTTCTTTGGCGATGTACAGGTGCGGGGCCATTACCCCAACTATGTGCTGAAGGAATGGGAGCGCAAGGGCTATCAGATTGAGATGGAAGATGGCGATTTTGACATTCTGTCCGAAGGCACCGTGGACTACTACGCGTTCAGCTACTACATGAGCCATGCGACCACATCTGTGGACAGCCGCAAGAAGAATCTGCAGGGCGGTTTCTTCGACGGGGTCAAGAACCCCTATATCGAGGAATCCGATTGGGGCTGGCCCATTGACCCTGTTGGACTGCGCTATATGCTGAATGTTCTGCAGGAGCGCTATGAACTGCCGCTGATGATTGTGGAAAACGGCATTGGCCTCCATGAGACGCCCAATGCTGACGGCCTTATCGAAGATGATGCCCGCATTGCCTACTTCCAGGCCCATATCGCTGAGATGAAGAAGGCTGTGGAAGAAGACGGTGTAGACCTTATGGGCTATTGCCCCTGGGGCCCCATTGACCTGGTATCTGCTGGTACCGGCGAAATGGAGAAACGCTATGGCTTTATCTATGTGGATAAGGATAACGAAGGCAACGGCACCCTTAATCGTGCCCGTAAGAAATCCTTCTACTGGTATAAGAAGGTCATTGAGAGCAATGGCGAAGACCTCAGCCTTGATGAAGAGGAACTGCCCAAAGCAGCCTCCTTTTAAGTGAATTGAAAATATCCCTTAGTGAGTACAGACTGCTGCACGTTAACAAGTGCAGCAGTCTTTTTTATTATGAAAATATGACAAATGTCATACGATTATTTATGAAGTTGTGACAGAGTTCAGCTGACTTTGGTCGAGTTTGATATTATAATTCTTATTGTCAGAAAAAAACAAAGCTTAACTATCTTGCACCGATTGGGGAAAATCGTGCAGGAGAAATTCCGAAAGGGGAATGAATTATGGAAATCGCATTTTGCCGTATTGATGACCGTCTGATTCATGGTCAGGTGGCAACAGTTTGGACCAAGGTTACGGGCTGCAACCGCATCATGTGCTGCAGTGATGAAGTAGCTAAGGATGACATGCGCAAGAAACTCTTGCTGCAGGTTGCGCCGCCGGGAATTAAAGCTTACGTTGTGCCTGTGGAGAAGGCCTGCGAAGCTTATAAGAATCCGAAGTATGATGCATTTAAGACCTTGTTCCTGTTCACGAAGCCGGCTGATGTGGTTCGTGCAGTGAAGGGCGGTATTCCCTTCAAGTCCGTAAACCTGGGCGGCATGACTTACAAAGACGGCGATACGCTGATTTCCAGCGCTGTAGCGGTAAATCCGGATGATGTCAAAGCACTGCTCGAACTGCAGGAAATGGGCATCGAAGTGGAAATCCGCAAACTTGCCAGCGAGCCGAAAGGGGATTTGATGTCGGCTTTGAAGGCAAAAGGTCTTGCATGATTCGTTAGGGAATCTTAGAGAATTCGTTAGGGGGAAATGAAATTATGACGAGTGTACAATTTATTTTGCTCATCGTTGTGGCAGCCATTGCCGGTATGGGGAGTGTGCTCGACGAAGCACAGTTCCATCGTCCGCTGGTGGCCTGCACGTTGGTCGGTCTTGTATTAGGTGATATGACAACCGGTATTATCTTAGGTGGTACTCTGGAAATGCTGGCTCTGGGCTGGATGAACGTTGGTGCAGCTATGGCACCGGATGCGGCTCTGGCTTCTGTAGTATCTGCAATCCTTGTAATCGTTGGTCATCAGTCCATCGGCGCTGGTATCGCGCTTGCCGTACCTCTTGCCGCTGCTGGTCAGGTTCTCACCATCTTCGTTCGTACGATTACCGTATTCTTCCAGCATCTGGCTGATAAATTCGCTCTCGAAGGCAATGCTTTCGGCATTGAAATGTGCCATATCGGCGGTCTGCTGCTGCAGGGTATTCGCGTAGCTGTTCCGGCTGCTGTCGTTGCTGCTGTTGCTGGTACGGACACCGTTAACGCTATGCTGGCTTCCATTCCGGAAGTTATCACCCGCGGTCTGCAGGTATCCGGTGGTTTCATCGTAGTTGTAGGTTATGCAATGGTTATCAACATGATGAACGCCAAGTCCCTCATGCCGTACTTCTTCCTCGGCTTCCTCATCGCTGTGTTCACCAACGTCAACCTCATCGGTTTCGGTGCTATCGGTCTTATCGCTGCTTACTTCCACATCCGTGGCCTGCAGCGTGAACTGAATGGCGCAGCTGCTGGCGGCTCTGGTGACCCGCTCGACAGCATTGATGATTCCGATTTGATGTAAGGGGAGGTTCGACTCATGGAAAAACAGCTCACTAAAGGCGATCTCGTATCGATTTTTATCCGTTCCAACTTCCTGCTCGGCTCCTTCAACTTCGAGCGTATGCAGGCTATCGGCTTCTGCGTGTCCCTGATTCCGGCACTCAAGAAGCTCTACAAAGATGACCCGGAAGAATACAAGCGTTCTCTGAAACGTCACCTCGAATTCTTCAACACCCAGCCGTTCCTGGCAACCCCGATTATGGGTATCATTGCCGCCATGGAAGAAAAGAAGGCTAACGGCGCCGATATCGGTGAGGACACCCTGTCCGGCGTTAAAGTAGGTCTGATTGGTCCTCTGGCTGGTGTTGGTGACCCGATTTTCTGGGGCACGCTCCGTCCGGTCCTCGCAGCTCTCGGTGCTGGTGTTGCTCTGACGGGCAGCATCGTCGGCCCGCTGATTTTCTTCGTGGCATTCAACGTCATTCGCCTTCTGACCAACTGGTACGGCGTAATGTACGGCTATGATAAAGGTACGGAACTCGTAAACGAAGTAGGCGGCAACCGCATGCGCTACCTCACCGAAGGTTCCTCTGTACTCGGTCTCTTGGTTATGGGTGCTCTCGTAGCAAAATGGACCACGGTCAACATGCCCATGGTGCTGTCCTCCTATACGAACAGCCAGGGTGAACAGGTCGTTACCACGGTTCAGAGCCTGCTCGACAGCCTGATGCCTGGCATCGTGCCCATGCTCATGACCTTTGCCTGCATGTATCTCTTAAAGAAAGGTGTTAATCCGCTGATTATCATCCTGGGCCTCTTCGCCCTTGGCATTGCTGGCTACGCTGTTGGTCTTTTCGCCTAAGATAAGTCCAGTAGTAGTCTACATACACATTCCATTATTATATTCATTCCCGAAAAAAGCTCCGCGAGTTTCGCGGAGCTTTTTAGGTGCTTGTATTTCAAATCCACATATGTCTTAAGCACAAGGCGATAAAGCAGACGATGGAAACCCCGAAGGTGAAGTATTCCACGCACTTCACGGGATAGGCATAGTGCAGGGGAATATCCAGTACCCGGGGCACGTTGCTGGCCAGCAGGGAGGAGGCTATGGATACATAGAGCAGTACGTTGGTCAGCGGCATGGTCAAATGGGTCGAAAAGGCCCGAATCAGCAGATATAACGCAAAGGCAATGAAAAAATAAGCAATCTTATCTCCGTGCAGTTTCATGTTCATCGTATCACATCCTTGTCAATGCAGGTGAATCAGGGTAATTATACATATCTATTCTCCCTGACCGGTGGATTATCCTGCAATTACCAGACAATTTGCAAATTTTATTTTGTTGCGAGAATGGTATATAATGTAGAAAAAGATACAGATTTAGCTTGACTTATTTATAATATGTGCTAAAGTGTTAACATATTAATTTACTAGGTTTTATAATAAATTTACAAATGGAAAGAAGGAATTATTATGGCAGAAGAAAAGAAATCCGTGGCGGAAGCCAGGGAAGAAGCCCTGCGGGCCCACAATCCCAAGGCCAGCCGCAAGCAGCTTGTGCTATGGTTCGGCGCGCTGATTGCAGGCGGTTTTTTAGGCTTCTTAGGGATTGCCCCGCTGAATGAACTGTTTAACTTTATCGCCACGGTGTTTACCCGACTGTTCCAGTTTATTGCCGTGCCCACCATCGCTTTGGCGGTGATTACCACGCTGGCGGCATTGGGCGGCCAGCGGGAAACCGGCCGTATCTTTGCCCATGCGGTGAGTTATACTTTCCTGACTACGCTGGCGGCTGCTGCAGTTGGCTTGGGACTGTATCTGTGGATTTCACCAGGCAATCTGCCGGCAGAAATCGTAGGGGCTGGAGCTTCTGCTGTGCCTATGGACAAGGTAGGCAAGCTCACCTACTATGACCATATTCTCTCGGTGATTCCCAATAATGTATTGCAGCCGTTCCTGGCTGGTAATGTACTGTCGGTGATGCTGATTGCCGCCTCCGTTGGTTTGGGGCTGGCCTTTATGCCCAAGACGGAAAATCGGGAAGTGCTGCTGAAGGGCCTGCATGGTTTGCAGGAACTGCTCTTCACTTTGATTCGCGCCATTTTGTGGGCACTGCCGGTGGGGATTCTGGCCTTTGCCGGTCAGCTG
Organism: Selenomonas ruminantium AC2024; assembly: GCF_000687995.1. Classification (NCBI taxonomy): domain Bacteria; kingdom Bacillati; phylum Bacillota; class Negativicutes; order Selenomonadales; family Selenomonadaceae; genus Pseudoselenomonas; species Pseudoselenomonas ruminantium. The sequence goes on along the minus strand of NZ_JIAC01000001.1, from coordinate 422,888 downwards.
TCTGCCCAGATTGAAGCGGGCGTAATCGTCGGCGCATTGAGTCAGTATGTAGCTGTTGTTATGGGCGGCAATCTCATTCAGATGTTTATCGTCATTCCGCTGTTCTTGCTGCTACGGGGGCTTAATCCGCTCGATGTGTTCCGTAAGATGTCTCCGGCTGTGGCTGTGGCGCTCTTTACCAAAAGTTCTGCCGGAACCCTGCCGGTGACGCTGGCCACGGCTGAACAGAATCTAAAGGTAAATCCCAAGGTATCCCGCTTCGTTCTGCCTATCTGCACCACTATCAACATGAATGGCTGTGCAGCCTTCATTCTGGTGACTTCCTTGTTTGTGATGCAGAATGCCGGTTTTGAACTGACGCTCGGCACCATGATTGCCTGGGTATTTATCGCCGTACTGGCTGCTATCGGCAATGCCGGTGTGCCGATGGGCTGCTATTTCCTCACGCTGTCTTTGATGAGTTCTCTGGGTGCGCCGATCGGCCTGATGGGGGTCATCTTGCCTATTTACACCATTATTGATATGATAGAGACAGCGGAGAATGTCTGGTCAGATGCCAGCGTCTGCGCCATGACAAATCATGATTTGGCTCGGGAACTGGAACCCAGCCCGAGTATCCAATCATAAGCTGAAGGAAGATGCCTGACATGAAGAAGCTGTATGCGGTGCTCCTGCTGGTATGCTTGTGTTTGTGTGCCGGCTGTGGGGAACAGCAGGTGCAAAAAAGCGATATCGTTTTGGATACGGCGGTCACCCTCACTGCTGATGGAGCTGATGCCAAAGCCGCTATTGATGAAAGCATGGCCCGGCTGAAAAATATTGATGGCATGGTCAATCCGAATGTGCCCGACAGCGATGTGTGCAAACTGGCGCAATACGCAGGGTCTGGCCATTGGGTGAGCCTGCATCCGGAGGTTTACAAGATGCTGGCCTTTGCCCAGACTTATGCAGCAAAAACCAACGGGGCCTTTGATGTGACCACGAAACCCTTGGTGGATTTGTGGGGGATTGGCACCGACCATGCAAAAGTGCCTTCCCCGCAGGAGCTGATGGCAGCTCAAAAACTGGTGGGCTGGCAGAAGCTGGAGCTCAATGAAGAAACTCATAGTGCCCGCTTGCAGGAGAAGGGCATGGGGGTGGACTTAGGCGGTATTGCCAAGGGCTTTGCAGTGGACGAAGTGCGGCAGATTTATGCAAAATACGGCATTAAGGACGGTCTGATTAATTTGGGTGCTAGTTCCATGTATGGGCTGGGGCTGAATAAAGAAGGGAAGTCCTGGCGAATTGGCCTGCGCCATCCCCGCAAGGATGATGCCCAGCAGAAGATGGCGGTGCTGTCCCTGCAGGATGCGGCTCTGTCTACCTCCGGGGATTATGAGCGATTCTTTGAGGCCGGCGGTGTTCGCTATCACCATATTATCGACCCCCGTACCGGCCGTCCTGCTCAATCCGGTGCCATGAGCGTCACCATTTTGGCGGATGCATCCGTGCCGGATGGCGGTATGCTGACGGACCTGCTGACCACGGCGGTTTTTGTCCTGGGGCCGGAGCAAGGAACCCGCTTTTTGCAGACTCTGCCACGGGGGGTGGAAGGCGCCGTGGTGGATGGCCGCTATCAGCTTTGGACAACGGGTAATATGGCAGCGGAAATGGAAAACGTGTCAGAGGAGTTTCAATTCTGGCAAGGAAGTGGAGAGTTACAATGATGGACAAGGATTTACAGTCAAAAGTCGATAAACTTCATTTCCTGCTGAGAAGCTACGGCCGGGTGGCCGTAGCTTTTTCTGCAGGTGTGGATTCGACGGTGCTGTTAAAGGCTGCGCAGCAGGTTATGAGCAATGAGCAGATATTGGCTCTGACGGCGGAAAGTGCGCTGATGCCAGCAAGTGAGATTGCTGCGGCCCGGGCTTTTTGTGAGCAGGAAGGGCTGCGCCAGCAGGTGACAAAACTGGATTTAATCCGGATGAAGGATGTGCGCAATAATCCGCCGGACCGCTGTTATTACTGCAAGCGGCTGATTTTTAACCGCCTGCGGAAGTTAGCCGGGCAGGCAGGTTTTGTTCACCTGCTCGATGGCGGCAATGTGGACGACTGGCATGATTACCGGCCGGGCCGGAGGGCTCTGCGGGAACTGGGGATCATCAGCCCGCTGCAGGAAGCCGGCTTTACCAAAGCGGACATTCGTGCCTATGCGGCCGAACTGGGGCTGGCCTGCGCGCAAAAGCCTGCCTCGGCCTGCTTGGCCTCCCGCATTCCCTATCGGGAAAAGATAACGGCTGATAAATTGAAGCGCATAGAACAGGCCGAAGCCTATCTGCAAAAGCGGGGCTTCCATAATGTCCGGGTGCGCAGTCACGAAAATCTGGCTCGTCTGGAACTGGTTCATGAGGATATGGCCCGTTTGACAGACGCGGATTTGTGCAACGATGTGGTGAAGAAGTTAAAGGAACTGGGCTTTGCCTATGTGACCATGGATTTACAGGGATACCGTCAGGGAAGCCTGAACGAAACCATAAGACGGTGAAGGATGGAAGGCGAGAATATGCCGAAAAGTAATTTGACTACCCTTTGTTATATTGAAAAGGATGGCCGGTATCTGATGATGCACCGGGTAAAAAAGGCGCATGATATCAATAAGGATAAATGGGTGGGGATTGGCGGCCATTTCGAGGCGGATGAATCCCCGGAGGAATGTCTGCTGCGGGAGGCACGGGAAGAAACCGGTCTGACGCTTACGGAGTATAAACAGCGGGGCATTATCACCTTTATGTCCGACAAATGGCAGACCGAATATATGTTCCTCTACACGGCCTCGGCTTATGAGGGAGAAATCGGCGAGTGCAACGAGGGAACGCTGGAATGGATAGACAAGGAAAAGGTCTATGAGCTGCCCCTCTGGGAAGGGGATAAGATATTCTTCCACCTGCTGGAGGAGCAGCGCCCCCATTTTTCGCTGAAACTTCGGTATGTGGGGGAGGCCCTGGTAGAAGCCGTACTGGATGGCAAAAATATATTGGAATAAATAAAAAACAGCATTAACGGGCTGTTTAGTTCGTGGGAAAGATATCCCGTTCATACGTTGTCAGGGGCGAACGAGGGAGTAATTTTTCTGTTTTCCGCTAAACGACCCCTTCACAAAATAGTGCTGTCCAGTTACTCGCGCCGGGCAGGCCAACGGCGCAGCTTTCAGCGTATTTGCTTGGCAGCGTCCTACATGGGGCCGGCCTTCACTGCGTTCAGGCAGTCGCTCCCTACAGAAAAATCACTCCCTCATTCGCCCCAAGTTGCGGATGAGGCAATTGCCACGAACTCGTTGCTCCCGTAACAAGAACATCGATGTACTTGTTGCTTATCATCGAGGAAAAATACATTTTATGCGGACGCCGCTTAGGGCGGAGGTGGTGATGCTTTTCGCCGTGGAACGACTGTCCGAACGAAGTGAGGACTGGCCCACAAACGGTATAAACTAAACACTGATATGAACATACGCGCCGCCGGTCTTGCCCGGCGCAGGTAACTAAAAAGCCCATAAATTTGCTTGTGGGTCATTCAGTGCAACGGCGAAAAGTATTACCACCTCCACCCAAACTGAGCTGTAACAAAAATATTTCAGCACGTACTAACCAACAAACTGCAATTTCGCAGTCCTTATTTTCGTGCTTTTGCGGGTATTACGCCTGCTGCGGAGAAGAGGGCGAAGCAGAGCAGGGCGATTTGCAGGTTTTGTAAGAGAATTTCGCGTGGGGCGCAATCTGCCCATTGGAGGGACAGGATTAAATTCATGATGGCAACGCTGAGTACCTGACCAAACAGGCGGGTTGTGCTCAGCAGACTGGCGGCGAGGCTGTAGTGTTTTTTCTCAACGGAACTCATGATGGCGTTGTTGTTGGGGGCGGCAAATAGGGCGAAGCCGGTGCCGGTGATGATGAGCATGGGGATGAGCAGATACAGGGAGAGATTGTGAACCGTCAGGGCAAAACCGCCTAAGCCGATGGTGATGACTGCCATGCCCAAGGCGGCAAGCTTTGTGGGTGAGTATTTATCCGACAGCTTGCCCATCAAGGGGGAAAGGCTGGCCATGATGATGGGCTGGGCCAGCAGGATAAGTCCCGCGCTGCGCGAGGTCAGTCCCAGAATTGACTGCAGATAGAGCGATAGCAATAAACTGGTGGCAAAGGTGGCACAGTAGTTGAGCAGTGCCGCCAGACAGGAAAGGGAAAAAGGCCGGTTGGTAAACAGCAGACTTACCGGCAGAAGTGGATTTTTCGTGTGCCGTTCATAGCGAATGAACACAGCAAACAGCAGCAGGCCTGCGCATAAAAGCGCGGGGGCCAGTGGTTCAGCAAGCAGTTGGGACAGACTGTAGATGACGAGGAGAATAGCGCCGCCGTAAAGGACGGCGCCTTTTTTGTCCCATTGGGGGCTGCTGTCCTCGTACCATTCTTCCTGCAGGAAATGGCGGGCGGCCAGAAAGGCGATGCCGCCAAGGAGGGAGAGCACCACGAAGATGCTTTGCCAGCCGTAATAGTAGTTGAGAAAACCACCGGCGGCAGGCCCTAAGGTGAGGCCGGTGTAAACAACTGCCACATTCCAGCCCATGGCCCAACCACGGCGCTCCTTGGGGATTACCAGCGTCAGGATGGACATGGAGGTGGCAAAGGTCATGGCAGAACCGATGCCCTGGGCTGCGCGGGCGGCAATCAGCAGAGGCAGGTTCGGGGCAAAACAAGCTGCCAAAGAAGTCAGGGCAAAAATCCCGTTACCCATGATGAAAAATCGCCGTTTTCCATAGCGGTCGGCAAGTTTCCCAAAAGGCAGCAGCACGACAATGGCCGCCAGCAGAAAACTGCCCAGCACCCAGCCTAAGGACGCTGGCGAAGCGCCAAATTCTGCACCCAAAGAAGGCAGAGCCAGATTCAAGGCACTGCCTGTAAAAGGGGTAAGGAAAGATGTGAGCATAATGGTGAAAAGTACGCGGCGCTCCATGTTTTATTCTCCTCGTATATACAAGAAAAAAACCTCCCCTGAGGAAGGCTTTGTTATTTCAAAATTGGTGGAGACAAAGGGGCTTGAACCCTCGACCCCCAGATTGCGAACCTGGTGCTCTCCCAGCTGAGCTATGTCCCCAATTAATGTGGATTATGCTTCATCAGCAACCAATTAGAAGTATACCGCGTTTTCTATTGTTTTGCAAGATGAACAGGATAATTTCGTTTTTATTTAGGCTTAAAATGTTTTTTCGTAGCAGGAAAAAAGCAGGGGTTTGGCGAAAATGGTGAACATGGATATCTATGGAAAATGGGCGTTATTAGTCCTGTTTATCAAAGGATATTCTTGCTTTATTGCCTGGCGAAAATAAAGTTAATTTATGGTGAATAAATGCATTTATAGATATAGCATTTTGTATTTTTTCAGCGTATAATAAGACTGTTCGCTAATAGATTTTCTTTATGAAACCGCAAATGAGCCAGCGGTGGAATTTTCTGTGGCAATTATTGCAAGGATAATCAAGAGGAGGTAAAAAAGTGGACAAACGGGAGAGTATGTGGGATGTATATCTCAGAAAAGGCATGAGCCGCCGCAGCTTTGTGAAAGCTTGCGTAGCGCTGACTTCCCTGATGGGACTCAGCACGGACCAGGTGTCCAGGGTGGTGGAAGCTGCCGAAAAGAAGCCTTTGCCGGTTGTAGTCTGGATTCACGGGCATGAATGCACGGGGTGTGATGAATCCTTCATCCGTTCCGGTGCACCATTGGCATCGGATTTGGTGCTGAGCCAGATTGCGCTGGAGTATGACCATCTTTTGAGTGCTGCCAGTGGCGAGCCCTTCGAGGCACACTTGGAAGAAACCATTAACAAGTACAAGGGTCAGTACATCTTGTGCGTGGAAGGTGCTGTCTGCACGAAGGACAATGGTGTTTACTGCATGTCCGGCGGCAAGCCTTTCATCGAGACCCTGCAGCATGCTGCGCACAATGCGGCCGCCGTCATTGCGTACGGCACCTGCGCCGTATCCGGCGGTATTCAGGCTGCTAAACCGAACCCCACGGGTTCTGCGGGCATTGCCCATTTCGCAGGCAAGACTCCGGTAATCAATGTACCGGGCTGCCCCCCGATTCCGGAAGTTATGACGGGCGTGGTTATGCACGTTGCTCTGTTCGGCACGGTGCCGCCTCTTGATAATGAGGGCCGTCCCAAGCAGTTCTATGGCAACCGCATCCACGATACCTGCTATCGCCGTCCCTTCTTTGATGCTGGGATGTTTGCCGAGCACTTTGATGATGAAGGTGCAAAGGCTGGCTGGTGCCTCTACAAACTGGGCTGCCGCGGCCCCGAGACTTACAACTCCTGCGGCAACCTGCGCTGGTTCCAGGGCATGAGCTATCCGATTCAGTCCGGTGCTCCCTGCATTGGCTGCTCCAATGCGCATTTCTGGGACGAGGACCCCATGACCACCCGTATGCCGGAGTATGGTCCTCTCGGAAATGTGGATAAGATTGGTGCCGCAATGGCTGTTGGTACGGCTGCCGGCGTAGCTGTTCATGGCGCAATGAGCGTCGTGCAGAAGCAGAAACGCGAAGCGGAAGAACATAATGAGGAATAAGGGAGCAGGTGAATAAATGAAACATGTAGTAGTAGATCCGGTAACCCGCATTGAAGGACATCTTCGTGTTGAGGTACAGGTTGATGAAGCAACGGGGAAAGTCACAGACGCTGTTTCCTCCGGTACCGCCTGGCGTGGTCTGGAACTGGTGATGAAAGACCGTGACCCTCGTGACGCATGGGCTTATATTCAGCGTATTTGCGGTGTTTGCACCACGGCACATGCCTTGGGGTCTGTGCGCGCCGTAGAGGATGCTCTGGGCATCACGATTCCGAAGAATGCCAACTATATTCGCAACATCATGGCGGCTACGCTGACGGTGCAGGACCATATCGTGCATTTCTATCATCTCCATGCACTGGACTGGGTTAGCCCGGTAGAAGCACTGGCTGCTGATGCCATTGCTACGGCTAATCTGCAGAATACGCTGCTCAATACCTACAAACTGCCGTTCCGTGCTCCGGACACTTCCGTAACGGAAGCCTATGAGCATGATTTCCCGGCAGCTACGCCGCAGTATTTTGAGCAGATTAAGAACAAGGTAAAAGCTATCGTCGAAAGCGGTCAGCTCGGTATCTTCTCCGCCAACTGGTGGGATCATCCCGATTACAAGCTGCTGCCGCCTGAAGTTCATCTGTTGGCTGTAGCACATTATCTTGAAATGCTGGACAAGCAGCGTGAACTGGTTACGCCGCACGTTATCTTCGGCGGCAAGAACCCGCATCCGCATTATGTGGTTGGCGGCATGCCCTGCTCCATTTCTCTGGAAGACGGCAATGCACCGGTCAACACGGCCCGTCTGGAAATCGTGGACAGAGCCATCAATATGGGCAGAAGTCTCGTGAACAACTACTATCTGCCTGACCTTTTGGCAATCGGTTCGGCTTATGTGAAAGCTGGCCGCGTTGATGGCGGCGGTATGGCCAAGACCTGCGTATTGGGTTATGGTGCATATCCGATTGAAAGCTACACGGGTACCAGCGATGGCGGTTTCTTCAAGAACCTCTTAATCCGCTGCAACGGTGTAGTTGAAGACTTCGGCAAGGGGCTCGCAGCAGCTAAGTTCTCGGAGGTAACGGCAGAAGATGTTACGACGGAAAATATTACGGAAAGCGTTGACCACGCTTGGTATGAGTATCCTGCCGGGAAGAAAGACCGTCATCCTTGGGAAGGCGTTACTGCACCTAAGTTCACCGGTCCTAAAGAGGGCACGGAAACGGATTGGAAGGCGCTCAATGAAAGCGGCAAATATTCCTGGCTGAAAACGCCGAAATGGAAGGGCAAACTCTGTGAAGTTGGCCCGCTGGCCCGCTACATCATCATCTACACCAAGGCTAAGAAAGGCCTGCTGCCGGATATGACCTGGGCAGAAAAGATGATGCTTGACCAGCTCGATGCAGTATCCAAGGTTCTGGGCCTGGCTCCGGAAGTATGGCTGCCGACGATGGTTGGCCGCACGGCTGCCCGTGCGCTCGACTGCCAGCTGGCTGCCGAAATCAACAAGTTCTTCTTCGATAAGCTCATTGCCAACCTCAAAACTGGTGATACCAAGGTTGCCAACTCTGATAAATGGGAAATCAGCACCTGGCCGAAAGAATGCAAAGGTGTTGGCCTCTACGAAGCACCGCGCGGCGCTTTGTCCCATTACATTACCATTAAGGATGGCAAGACGGACAACTATCAGTGTATCGTTCCGACCACTTGGAATGCCTGCCCGCGTGATGATGAGGGCGGCAATGGTGCATACGAAATGGCCATGAAGGATACGCAGGTGAAGATTCCGGACAAACCGCTGGAAATCGTGAAGGTTATTCGTTCCTTTGACCCCTGCATGGCTTGCGCAACGCATATGTTCAATGCCAAGGGTGAAAAGATTAACGTCATCACCACGGACCCGTACTCTGGTACGCGGGTGGACAAGTAATCTGCAGAAAGGAAAAAGCTATGAAAGAAGTAGTTCGCAGGGAATATTACCTGTTTAGTCCTTGGCTGCGGATCTTTCATTGGATTATGGTGGTAGCCATCTGCGTCCTGTTTGTTACAGGCTTGATGATTACCAGCCCTTGGAGTATCCATGCTTCAGAGCCGACATTTTCCGGTATGACGCTGGATAATATCCGCAATATCCATTTTGTCGCAGCCTATCTGTTCTGTGCCGCCTTTATCCTGAGGATTTACGGCTTTTGCACCAATCCCGGTGACCGCCTGTTCCCTCATGTATGGAAGGGGTACTTCTACAGCAATACCGTAGATGTGGCGCTCCATTATATGTTCCTGCGTTCGGAACATGCGTCCTATCTGCGTAACCCCATTGCCCGTTGCTCCTATGCGTTCCTGTATGTGCTGGTATTTATCGAAATCCTCACGGGCTTCGGTATTTACTACATGACGGATCCTTCGGGCATCGGTGGCACCCTCTTTGGTTGGGTAATCACGGTGCTGGGCGGTGAAATGATGGCCCATCTGGTACATCATTATGTAGCCTGGGCGATTATCCTCTTTGCTATCGGTCATCTCTACATGGTTATCCGTGCAGAGTTTATGGAAGGTGAAAGCGAAGTTTCTTCCATGTTCTCCGGCAGCAAGATTTTGGCGCATAAGCCGCGTGATGCAGGTCATCTTGACGGCACGCTGAAGTGATTTAGTTGTTACTTGACCACAGTGGGCAAGTAGGGTTAGTGGTTGTTGTTAGTGCGTGGTCTATGTCCTTTTCTTTGGTGCAAAGAAAAGGACCAAAAGAAACAGCGGACTGAAATCGCATCACGCGATTTACGTCCGCCAGCGCTCTTCCGTGAGCGCCGGGCTACGAGTACGCATGATTTTTATAATAGAGGAGGCTTTGCCCAATGTGTAAAGAATGTGGTTGCGGGCATGAGGGTGGTTCTAACACTCGTCTGCAGTTTACGGTGCATGGTTATACTGAGGAGATTGCTCAGGAAGTGGAAAAAGAGCTTTTGGGCCTGCCCGGGGTGCTCTATGTTCACATCCATGCCCATGATGGTGAAACCACGGTGGATTACAACCCGGAAAAGACCAAACTGGGGGAAATCCTGAAGGTTTTGAACGCTCGTGGTTTGGACGCGGTTCTGTGATTAATCGCTGATTAGGTGACGCCTTCCCTGCCCATAGTGTTGGCGGGGAAGGCGTTTTCATTATGTATCTGCTGGGGGAACGCTCCCAAAAGATGCAAACGAGGTGAAAAATATGCATGAGATGGCCATTGCCGAAGGGATTTTGGATATTGCTCTGGATTATGCAAAGGCGAACAATGCCCATAAAATCAATGAAATCGGTCTGCTGATTGGGGAGATGTCCGGCGTGGAAGTTGACTCGCTGAATTTCTCCTTTAATATGCTGACCCAGGGAACTATTGCCGAAGGGGCAGAGCTGAAGATAAAGAATGTGCCGCTTATGGGCAAATGCAGCAAATGCGGCAAGGAGTTTCATATCGAGCATTATGATTTCTGGTGTCCTGAATGCGAAAATGGGGTACTGACCACCCTGAGCGGCCGGGAGATGCAGGTGGAATATTTGGAGGTTGACTGATTATGGAGATAAAGGTTATCAAGAATATCTTAGGGGAAAACGACAGATTGGCCGCCGAAAATCAGGCCATGTTTGCGGATAAAAAAGTCTTTGTACTGAATTTTATGGGCTCGCCGGGGGCAGGCAAGACCTCCGTGCTCGAAAAGACCATGGAGCGTTTGAAGGATAAAATCAAGATGGCAGTTATAGAGGGCGACCTCTTTACGAGCAAGGATGCGGAGCGTATCGATAAATACGGCGTGCCGGTGATTCAGATTAACACGGCGGGCGGCTGCCACCTCGATGCAAATATGGTGCAGAAAACCGTCAAGGAAATGAATTTGGATGAGCTGGATTTGCTGGTGGTGGAAAACGTCGGCAATCTCGTCTGCCCGGCAGAGTTCCCTGTGGGTGAAGATGCTCGCGCAGTGGTACTCTCTGTGACAGAAGGCGACGATAAGCCCTTAAAGTACCCGCTGATGTTCAAGGAAAGCGAAATCGCCCTGCTGAACAAGGTGGATTTGGCGCCGTATTGTAACTTCAATATGGAGTCAGCCAAGAAGGATATAACGAGCCTGCATCCGGGCATTGAGGTGCTGGAAGTTTCCTGCACCAAGGGGCAGGGCATTGAGGAATGGTGTGACTGGCTGTTGAAAAAGATTGATGCCAAGAAAGGACAGTAAGCATGGCTGATGTATTTGCGGCTGGCGGCAAGTCCAGTCTGGATAATGTGCTCTACAAAAATGAAGTGACGATTTTGGGCATTGGCAATGTCATCCTGAGGGACGAAGGTTTCGGCGTGCGGGTGGCGGAATATCTCGACAAGCATTACGAATTCCCGGAATCCGTGCAGATTGTGGACGGCGGTACACTGGGTATTGAGCTCACGCAGTATGTCACGGGTACAGAGAAACTCTTGGTCATTGACTCCATCAATGGCGGGGCCGATCCCGGAACGACGTTCCGCTTTCATAACGATGATGTGATGGAGCACTTTCAGGATAAACTGTCTGCTCATGAAGTCGGCATTCAGGATGTGCTGGGATTACTCACGGTTACGGGGCATAAGATTCCCGATGTGGTGGTTATTGGCGCCCAGCCCTATGATGTAGAGGCAGGCGTTGAGTTGTCGGATGGCATGATGGAACTGCTGCCGCAGATGGTGGAGCAGGCGCTCAAAGAACTCAAAAACTGGGGAATTGAGCCGCGCAAGCGTGATAATGTTGACGATATGGACTACCATAAAGTGGCAGAGGATTTTTCGTCTGTCAGATGATGCGTTAGGAGGTTATACTATGTGTTTGGCTGTTCCTGCCAAAGTAGTTGCGATAAAGGATGCCATGGGCACGGTGGATATTGCGGGGGTGACCCGCGATGTGAGTCTGATGCTGCTGCCGGAGACGAAGCTCGGGGATTATGTGCTGGTGCATGCCGGCTTTGCCATGCAGAAGGTGGAGGAGAAGGACGCAGAGGAAACCTATGCCCTGATGGCGGAAATGCGTGGGGCGCCGAGGACGGTGGATAAGCTGTGACGGAAGTTAAGGAGAAGCTGACGAAAGCGGAAGAACGGGCATTTGCCAAAGAGCTCGTACAAAAAATAGGTGAACTGGCCGCCACAACTGGCCGCAAGCTGCGTTTTATGGAGGTTTGTGGCACGCATACGGTGGCGATTTTCCGCGCAGGTCTGCGGCAGATTTTGCCGGATTCGGTGGAACTCGTATCGGGGCCTGGTTGTCCTGTCTGTGTGACGCCGGACGATTATATGGACAAGGCGATTGCCTATGCCCAGCGTGATGATGTGATTATCGCGACCTTTGGCGATATGCTTAAAGTTCCCGGTTCCAAGTCCAGTCTGAATGAAGCGAAAACAAATGGTGCAGATATCCGCATTGTGTATTCGCCAATGGACAGCATTCAGATTGCTAAAGACAATCCGGATAAGAAGGTTATCTTTCTCGCGGTGGGCTTTGAAACCACGGCACCGACGGCGGCGGCTACGGTGCTGGCGGCTGAGCAGCAGGGGATAAGCAATCTCTACATGTTGTCCGCGCAAAAACTGGTGCCGCCGGTCATGGAAGCACTTTTGAACGATGAAGAAGTCCATGTGGACGGCTTTATCCTGCCAGGCCATGTATCGGTGGTCACGGGAACCGGCGTATATGAGCCGGTAATCGGCAAGTATCATGTGCCGGGCGTGGTCACAGGCTTTGAGCCGCTGCAGATTTTGCGCGGCCTTTACCGTCTGGTGCAGCAGGTAGTAAACGGCGAAGCCAAGGTGGAAAATGAGTACACCGATGTGGTAAAGACAGAAGGCAATCCCGTATCCATGGCGATTACCAATAAGGTATATGAGCCGTGCGATACAGGCTGGCGCGGCATGGGGATTGTGCCCCTGTCCGGGCTCAAGATGAAGGCTGAATATGCCCGCTTTGATATTGAACAGGTCTTGCCGTTGGAAGTAGAGACGGTGGTGAAAAAGACGGCCTGCCGCTGCGGCGAGGTTCTGCGGGGCATTGTAACGCCCAAGGAATGTCCGCTGTTTGCCAAGGCCTGTGTGCCGACACACGCTATCGGCCCTTGCATGGTGTCGGTGGAAGGTGTATGTGCGGCCTGGTATAAATATGGTCAGGGGAGGTTTGAATATGGCAAATGATAAAGTAACCCTGGCCCATGGTGCCGGGGGCAAGGTGAGTCAGGAATTGATGGAGCAGGTTATCCTGCCGGCCTATGGCAATCCGGTGCTTAACACCCTGCATGACGGGGCTTTGGTGGAGATGAAGGGCGAAGTGGCTTTCACCACGGATTCCTATGTGGTACAGCCCTTGTTTTTTGCGGGCGGCAATATCGGCAAGTTGGCCGTCTGCGGCACGGTCAATGACCTGTCGATGACGGGGGCGATTCCTCGCTATCTCTCGGTGGGCATGATTATCGAGGAAGGTTTCCCCATCAAGGATTTGCAGACCATCGTGAGCACGATGAAGAAGATGGCAGATGAAGCCGGTGTCGTCATTGCTACTGGCGATACCAAAGTGGTGGAAAAGGGCAAGGCCGATGGCATTTTCATCACCACGGCCGGGATTGGCGACAAGATTCCCGGCACGCATATCAGTCCGGAAAACGTCAAGCCGGGCATGAAGGTGATTCTCTCCGGCTATATCGGCGACCATGCGGCCGCCATTATGGCGGGACGGCACAATATCAATCTGCCTGCCAGCGTGCAGACGGACTGTGCGCCGCTCAATAAAATGACCAAGGCTATGCTTGAGGCTGCACCGGATATTGCGGTCATGCGTGACCCGACCCGCGGCGGCGTTGCGGCAGTGCTCAATGAAATCGCTGAGGCTTCGCATTGTGGCATTTTGATTGACGAGGATGAGATTCCCATTCATCCCGAGGTGCAGGGTGTCTGCGATATGCTTGGCTTTGACCCGCTGTATCTGGCTAACGAGGGTAAATGCGTGGCCTTTGTGCCTGCAGAAAGTGCCGATAAAGTGCTCAAAGCAATGCGGACAAGCCCTTATGGGCAGGAGGCAAGGATTATCGGCGAAGTTACGGCCGAGGCTCCGGGAACCGTGGGACTGCGCACGGGAATCGGCGGGATTCGCGTAGTTGATATGCCGTTGGGGAATATCGTGCCGCGAATTTGCTGATATATGAAGGTACAACGTGGGGCGGGGACAGTTGGTCTGCTGCCCCCGCCCCACTCCGTGGTACATCTTTTTATTCGCGGCACGATGTGAGTCCGAGTCCCAAAAGTTCACCGATGCAAACCTTGCACGAACGAATCTTTTTGGCTATAATGAATCATGTTTAGAAGATGTTACACTTTACTCATAGAAGGAAGCGAAATAGATGAAACTGGGGCGGATTTTGCCGTTGTTGCTGGGACTGTTGTTTTGGGGCAGTACCAGTGTCTTTGCCGAAAATATGCAGTTTGTGGATGCCGTAGGGCCGACAGGGTACTATGTGGATGTGGATTCCCTGTCCTATTTCCAGACGGTGGAAGTGCAGCCTGATAATACGAGCCGGACTTATGAACTGGTGCAGGCACGGGTGGCTGTCATCAAAGCCCGTACGAACCGCCGCTATATCTACCTGATGCAGTTCAACAGGGACAAGCGGGTCTACCATATCTTGGCTTCCAAGGTGCAGGCTTATGATACCAAGCAGACATTGGAAGAATCCGGGGATCAGCATCTGGATTTGCCTTTTGTGGAAACCTCCCCCATGCAGACCGTGGTGGACTTTATTTACGAGCAGCCCCGCACAAATTAAATGTTTGAAGTCTCCTCCAATATGGGGGAGGCTTTTACTATGAAATCTTTGCGAATCGGAATGGAGGTTCTTATGACTGAGATAGATGTGCTGAAAAAAGATACCGCTTATTTGTCCATCATATCCAACACCGTGCTGGTGCTCCTGAAGCTTTTTGTGGGCGTTTGGGTGGGGGCGGTAAGTCTGATTTCCGAAGCCCTGCATTCCAGTGTCGATTTGGTGGCCTCGCTGATTGCCTTTTGGGCCGTGAAGAAGTCGGTGACTCCCCCGGATACAGAACATGACTACGGCCACGGTAAGTTTGAAAATCTCTCGGCGGCGGTGGAAGCTCTGCTCATTGTAGCGGCGGCTGGGGGCATTGTCTATGAAGCCTTTGAACACATCGGACAGGATAAAGTGCCGGAGATGTTGCACTTCGGTGTGGCCATTATGTTGGTGTCCATCATCATCAACCTGCTCGTGTCCCACAAACTGATTTCCGTGGGTAAGCTCACAGGCTCGCAGGCGCTGGAGGCCGATGGCCTGCATCTGCGGGCAGATGTCTGGACTTCGGTAGGCGTCATGGCTGGCTTAATCCTTATGCAAATTACCGGCTGGGCCTGGCTCGATGGTGCCATTGCTATTGCTGTGGCTCTGATTATCTTCCGGGAGGGTTGGAAGATGGTGGTGGATTCCACTATGGAGCTTACGGATGTGAGCCTGCCGGAGGAGCAGGAGAACAAAATCATGGCCATTATCGATGCCATTCCCGAGGTCAAAGGCTGCCATTGCCTGCGCACCCGCAAATCCGGCTCGTATAAGCTTTTGGACGTGCATGTGCTCTTTGATGGCAATATGCATCTTTCCCATGTTCATGCAATCTGTGATGAGCTCGAAGAAAAAATCCGGGAGGAGTTCGGCGCCTTTGACATTTTGATTCACCCGGAACCGGCAGGCAACCATGAGCCTGAGACAAAGGCGGCCCAATACGAGATTGCCAAAAAACAGGAAAAAATTGATGTTTCTAACTGATTTTTAAGAAAAACAAGTTAGAATATGGTACAATAGTAAGGTCAGTGAAGAAATGAATGGGGGAACGAGTTTATGAAATTTCGCAAAGTATGTGCGATGGTCATGTCGGCGATGATGTTGGTATCATCCATGGGAATGGCCAGTGCCGCAACGCCGGAAACGGTGCAGGCAAAACTTTCTGCTGTAGAAAAAGATACCTACGGCACAGAACAGACTGGTGCTCTTTTAGAACGTATAAACAAACTGGAAAAAGATTATAATGGCAGCCATAAGAAGGGCAGCATGATGGCGCGTGTGGATGCTCTTTATGATGAGGTGTATACCAATGGCAGCAAGCCGTCGGTATTGGCACAGCTCAATGCGGTTGAGTGGAATATTGACCATGAAGTCAGCATGAACTCCGTAGAAAAGCGCGTAGCTGATATGGAAATGACCATCAACGGTCATACCAACGAGGGTACGTACAAGAAACGGATTCAGGATTTGGCTTCGGCTTCCTTTGGCACGGTGGAACTGCCGATGGAACAGGTCGTGGTGCCGAAAAATACGCTGATTAAGGTAGCGCTGGTTGACCCGGTAAATACCAAGAATCTGAAAAAAGGCGATATCATTCGCTATAAGGTGGCCGCTGATGTCATCGTAGACAGCAAGCTGGTATTCGCTAAAGGGGAACCGGGCGATGGCGTCGTCAAGAAGGTAACGCAGGCGCGTAACTTTGGCCGCAATGCCGAGCTGGATGTTGATTATAAGCAGACGAAATCCATAGATGGTACTTATGTTGCTACTTTTGTAGGTGAGGAAGCCAAGCAGGAAATGAAGAGTCTGGCGCTGGCTGCTGGTGCCAGTGTAGCAGGCATGGTTCTCCTCGGCCCCATTGGCATCATTGGCGGTGCCTTTGTCAACGGCAAGAACATTGAACTGCCGGCCGGTACGGAATTCTACATTCAGACGAAGAACGACACGACGCTGTATGGCGTAGCTACTACGGCAGAATAATTTTGAAGCACCTTCTTGACAGGAGGTGCTTTTTTATTTAGAATAAATCGCAAAGGATAATAATTATTTGTTACTTATAGAAAGGATTTATCATGCGGGTTGGATTGAAACCGAAGGAAGTGACTGCGCTGCTGCGGGAGCGCGGTTTCAAGGTCACACCACAGAGGCTGGCGGTGTATAATGCGCTGGCGCATACCACGGAACATCCCAGTGCGGAAACTTTGTATCAGGAATTGCTGCCTGATTATCCTACCATGAGTTTGGCGACGGTCTATAAGTCGTTGAATATTTTGTGTGCCGTAGGAATTGTACAGGAATTGAATGTGGGCGAGGACTCTTTCCGCTATGATGCCAGAGTCAGTCCGCACCCGCATATCCGTTGCATGCACTGTGGCCGGGTGGACGATGTAAAGACCCTGCCGACCACGGATTTTTCGGAGCAGGTCATGCTCGAGACAGGCTATCAGCTGACAGGACAGCAATACTATTTCTATGGCGTTTGTCCACATTGCCAGCAGGCAATGCTGGCGCAGGAAGCCTAAACGAGAACAACAAAATCAGCAGGAAAGTTTACGATAATATCCCCTGAAAGCAAGAAGATGCTTTTAGGGGCTTTTTGCTGTCTGTCCGTAGCGGTGCACTGCGGCAGGAAGTCGAAGGCGAAATGTCGAATAGGTGGGGAAGGTCGAATCCAGCGAAAAAATTACAAAGGAGGGGCGGCCGTGGTTTTTTCATCGAATATCTTTTTGTTTATGTTTCTGCCGCTGATACTCCTGCTCTACTATAACCCCTTTTGCCGGAGCAGGAGGTTTCGTAATATCTTATTGCTGCTGGCAAGCCTCGTGTTCTATGCCTGGGGCGAGCCGTTCTTTGTCTGGCTGATGGTGGTGTCCATCGTCGTTGGCTGGCAGGTGGGGCTAAGGATGAGCGGGGCAAAAACGCCGGAAGCGCGCAAGCGCTGGCTCATCTTGGGCGCAGCCTTTCATTTGGGCATGTTGTTTGTCTTTAAGTACCTGACCTTTGCGGCAGCTCAGCTGGGGCTTTTATTGCAGACGGATTTTTCTGCCATTCGGCTGGCATTGCCCATCGGGATTTCCTTCTTTACGTTCCAGCTCCTGTCTTATCTGTTTGATATCTATTATGGCAAGGCGCAGGCACAGGCAAATGTTTTGCATGTAGGTCTCTATATTGCGTTGTTCCCGCAGCTTATTGCAGGGCCGATTGTGCGCTATGCTGATATTGAGCGGGAAATCCTTCAGCGGCAGGAAACGCGGCAGGATTTCACGAACGGCATGATACGTTTTATCTATGGTCTTGCCAAGAAAGTACTGCTGGCCAATTATTTTGCTGTCATTGCGCTGGACGCAAGGTTTATGGCTGAGCAGGAACCGCTGTCTGTGGCGGCGGCCTGGCTCGGGGCTATGGCTTATACATTCCAGATTTATTTTGACTTCTCGGGTTACTCGGATATGGCCATTGGCCTGGGGCATATGTTTGGCTTCCACTTCCGGGAGAATTTTAACTATCCTTATATTTCCCGCAGCGTGACGGAATTCTGGCGCCGCTGGCATATCTCCCTGTCCTCCTGGTTCCGGGATTATGTCTATATTCCGCTGGGGGGAAGCCGCTGCAGCCGAAGCCGTCTGGCGCTGAATCTCTTTATCGTCTGGTCGCTGACCGGCTTTTGGCATGGCGCGAATTGGACATTTCTGCTTTGGGGCCTGATTTATTTTTGCCTGTTGATTCTGGAGAAGTTTACCGGCTTTGCCAATCGCCTGGGCGTTTTTGGACATATGTACACCCTGTTGGCGGTCATTATGGCCTGGGTGGTATTTCAATTCTCTGATTTAACGCAGAGTCTCGCCTATATGGGCATGATGTGGGGGCTGGCCGGAAATCCTCTCTATGACGAGCTGGCGGGGCATTTTCTCTTTGACGGCGGGATAGTTTGGCTGATGGGGCTTATCTTTTCTCTCCCCATCTATCCTTGGGTGGCAAAACGTTGGGCGCTTTGGCAGCCTGTGGTCGAGCCTTGTCTGGCGGCCGTTTTGTTTTTGCTCGCCATTATCGCTACCGTAGCCGGAAATTACAATCCGTTTATCTATTTTAACTTTTGAGGTGCAGCTATGAGCATGCGTGACTATATGATGCGTTTTTGCGCAGGTGTTTTGGTGCTGGCTCTATTGATGATATTCCTGCGCTGGTTTACCGTAGTGGTGCTGATTGAAGGCTGCAAGTGGGATAACGCGCTGACGCAGTTGGTTCTTTGGGATAATTGGCGTCTGCTGGAACGCATCCATCCAAGGGAAAAAGATATTGACTGGGCTGGTCTCTATCCTTTTTCAGAGCCGGAACCGGAGCGAAATCTGCTGGCGGAAATGCGCTATCGGGAAAATAAATTGCGGGAGGAGCAGGCACGGTTTGCCAGTTGGAGCGAAACGTATTTTCCCGGCTATACGGGCATTGTCGAAACGGGCAGGCGTTATGACCGGCTGATTGGCTGGGACATCCGGCCCATAACTCCCGGCAGCGTACAGGTGCTGCCAGATGGCTGGCTCTTTTTCCCCACGCTTCCCTTTGACATTCAGGAATACATTGAGGAAACAGCAGGTTTGGCGGATTTTTGCCATGCGCAGGGGGCTAAGTTTCTGTTCGTGCCCAATCCGCCGGCCTTGGATGAAGCGAGCGATGGTAAATTCATCGGGCGGGTGGATTTTAGCCTGCAGAAAAAAGATGCGATGCTGCAGGGCTTGCAGAACTGTGGCATAGACACCCTTGACCTCTATCCGCGCATGCAGGCGGCGTTTCCGGATAGGCCCTATCATCAGCTGTTCTTCCGCACGGACCATCATTGGCTGCCGACCACAGGCTTGTGGGCTGCGGGGCAGGTGGCTGGCTGGCTGAAAGAGGCAGCGGGCGTACCTTTGCGGGAGGAACTTCTGCAGCCGGAAAACTACCGACAGGAGCAGTTCGCGGCCTATTTTCTGGGCAGTCAGGGCAAGCGGCGGACCAGAGTTTTGGCAGAGCCTGATGATTTTATGCTTCTTTATCCTAAATTTCCCACGAGCCTGCATTATGAAATTCCGGGGTTAGTCATCGACACCTATGGGGATTTTTCCGTCACCTACGATAGGCATGAGGTGGAACGGAAGGATTTTTATGGCTCCAATCCCTATGCGGCCTATAATTTTGCCGACTGCTCCCTGATTCATATCGAGAACTTTTCAGAGGATGCCGCGACGGTCAAAATCCTTGTGGTGAAGGATTCCTTTGCCAACAGTGTGGCACCGTTTTTAGCACTCTGCGTAAAGCAGATGGATATTCTTGACCCGCGCTGGTTCAAGGGTAGTATCCGCAGTTATATAAAGAAAACCCAGCCCGATATCGTGTTGGTTATTCACACGATGGAGCTGGATTATCCGTTGGAGCGTGATTCGCATCAGGATGATTATGATTTCCGCTGACACGCGTTTCTGTTTAGTTCTGTTGACGCTGCGCGCCGGGGCCGTCGCTGGCGATAGCGACCTTGCTTTCGGCGAAGGTGCGCATATAGTTGAGCATATAGAGGGCGGCTTCGGCGATATCCATGCCGAGTCCCGCAATAAGTCCGCCGGGCAGAGTGCAATTTGCCTTTACGAGCAAAGGCTGTACATGGAGGATATAGGGGCGCACTGCAGGACAGAGCAGCTCCGTATAGCGGGCGATGATTTCGCTGGCTTCGTCATCCAAGATGATAAAGGCGCTGTTATGGGCCGCGGCGATGATGGCGCCAATCATCGCGCCGATAAAGGGCTGCACGGCTTCCGGTGCATGGGCCAGGAATTCATCGGCAGGATATTTCAAACTGCCATCGGCGTTCAAGAGTTCCTGCCGCAGGAGTTCTGCCGTTGTGCCAAAGGGCGCATGCTCGTCCATTTCGGTCATGGAAAGACCTAAAAGCGGATAGGACAGGGATAAAAATTCGCCCTGTTCCCGGCCAAAGTCAAAGGCGGCCGTTAGCGGCAGACCTTCGCGCACATGAGCGATGGTGACATCTGCCTTGGCACTTTGGGAACTGGCGGCGGTAAGCTGCATTTGCAGGGGATTGCTCACCTTGCTGGTGAAACAGAGCAGAGCCCGGTCCAAATCGCAGTTGGGCAGTTCATCGCCCATGATGCCTGCGATTTCTGTAGCAATCTGCTCCAACGCGCCTAAACTTTCCAAGGGCTTGACCAGATTATCCAGACGCTCCTTGCAGGCTTCCATGGCTTGCGTATCCAAATCCTGCATGGTGGAGAGGTAGAAATCAAAGGTTTTGTTGGTGACTTTGGGGGCAAGATTGGGCATATAGGCTTGCTGGAAAGGTGTTTCCACCGGGTCATGGGGCAGGTGGCTCACGACATCCCAAAGGTTCAGCATGGCTTCGAGCTCACGGGCGAGAATGGAACTGCCACAGGCTTCGCCGAGACGCAGGTCAAGGTGCAGCAGCGGCGTAAGACCGAGTTTTTCAAGGGCAAAGCCCTGCGCAGGTTCGCCGCCGCGATGCGAGGGCAGGAAGTAATCGACACAGTCCGGTGCAAGGTTCTGCGCAATCAGGGCGGCGGCGGCACAGTTGGAGCCGTCTAAGATTACCGCTTTATGATGCGCGGCAAAGCCCAGCATGAGTCCTGCAATGGCGCCGAATTCAAAGCCGCCGACTTTGGCCAGTACATCAATAGCATCCGTGTTATCTGGCTGATTGAGGCTTAATGCTTTTTCGACAATGGCAGTCTTTTTAGCCAGTCGTTCATCGGATATATTTGTGCCGCGGCCAGTGACTTCCGCGGCTGTTTTGTTGCAGATGGCGGCGCAGATGGTCGCGCTGACGGTGGTGTTGGCAATGCCCATTTCACCGGGGAGCAGGCAGTCAAAGCCCTCGCCAATGAGCTTTTCGGCTAGTTCAATGCCCTTTTCAAGGGCGGCGATGGCCTGTTCTCTGCTCATGGCCGGGCCTTGGGCGATATTATCTGTGCCGTTGCCAATCCGGCAGTCCAATAGCCCCGGAATGTCAGTGGTATCTGCCTTGATGCCGAAGTCGGCGATAAAGATTTCGCTGTCGGCAAAGCCGGAGAAGGCATTGGCGGCGGCCCCCTGACCAATCAGGTAGCTTTTGGTCATTTGCAGGGTGGTTTCCTCCGGATAGGCGCTGACGGCTTCGGCGGCAACGCCGTGGCTGGCACAGCAGATGACCGTGCATTTATCGGGAACGGCAGGATGCATTTCCCCGGTTATGGCCAGATATTTGAGCAGCAGGTCCTTGAGCAGTCCCAGGGAATCTTCGTCGCCTTCCATAACCTTGGTCAGCTGGGCGGCTGCCTGCTGCGCTAATTCGTGATTGGCTGGCTCAATGGCGGTAAGTGTTCTATTTAACAAACTCATCCGATGTTCTCCTTCGGTACTTGTTTTAAGGACAGGCCGATACGGTTGCGGCTCTCGTCAACACTGATGACCATGACTTTGATAATATCTCCGACAGCCAGCACATCGAGCGGATGCTTGATGCGTTTATTGCTCATTTCGGAAATATGGATAAGGCCGGCAGTTTTGAGGCCGATATCGACAAAGGCACCAAAGTCGGTGATATTGCGCACCGTGCCCCGCATAATGCTGCCTTCCTTGATGTCGGAAAGTTTCACAACCGCCTGACGGGTAAGCGGTGCCGGCAGGTCTTCGCGCGGGTCGCGGCCCGGTTTTACGAGGGCATCGAGAATATCCTTGACCGTAAGTTCGCCGGCGTCCAATTCCTTGGCCAGTTTCGCGCAGTCGGCAAGTTTTGCCTTGGCCGCCAGCATGGCCAGTGCATCTTTATCGTTGAGGTCATTTAAGCTAAAGCCCAAACGTGCCAACAGTTTTTCGGCTAAATCGTAGGATTCCGGATGAACCGGGGTGTTGTCCAAGGGTGATTTGCCCCCCGCAATGCGCAGGAAACCGGCACACTGGGTAAAGGCGGCCGGGCCCAGACGGGGAACCTTCAGCAGTTGCTTGCGGCTCGTGAAGATGCCGTTTTCATTGCGGTAAGCCACGATGTTTTTGGCAATGGTGGCGTTGATGCCTGCGATATGTTTGAGAAGTGCGCCGCTGGCCGTGTTGAGGTCAACGCCCACATGGTTAACCGTGCTTTCGATGGTGGCATCGAGAGTCGCGCCCAGTTCCTTTTGGTTGACATCATGCTGATACTGCCCTACGCCGATGGCTTTGGGGTCGATTTTGACCAGTTCAGCCAGCGGGTCCTGAATGCGGCGGGCAATGGAGACCGCACCGCGGATAGTGACATCGTATTCGGGCAGTTCTTCCTTGGCCAGTGCCGAAGCGGAGTAGACGGAAGCGCCGGCTTCGTTGGTAATCAGGTAGTGCACATCTGTCAAGTGATTGTCGGCAATCAGCTGGGCCGTGAATTGTTCCGTTTCGTAGGAAGCCGTGCCGTTGCCAATGGAAATCAGCGTGATGTGGTGCTTTTTAATCAACCCCAATACCGTTTTGGCAGCGGCGGCTTTAGCCCCGTCACTCTGCGTTACCTGAATTACACCGTGGTCGACAACATGGCCGGTGGCATCGACAACCGCCATCTTGCAGCCCGTGCGGTAGCCGGGGTCAAGACCCAGTACAGTATGACCGGCAAGAGGCGCCTGCAGGAGCAGCTGCTTTAAGTTCACGCCAAAAATCTTGATGGCCTGCGCTTCGGCATCTTCGGTGAGCTGGCTGCGGACTTCGCGCTCCAGAGCCGGGAACAGCAGGCGTTTCCAACCGTCCTCGATAACGGCTTTCAAGGTTTCATCCCATTTTGAGGGCGCCTTGCTGATACGGCGGAAAATGCGGCCTTGGCAGTCCTCGGCGTCAATCGTGACATGGACTTTGAGACAGCCCTTAGCTTCGCCGCGGTTGATGGCGAGAATGCGGTGCGAAGGCAGCGTATGAATAAGCTCGCTGTAATCCTTGTACATGGCAAAGGTGTCGGCTTCTTCGGCATCCTCCACGAGTTCCGTTTCGATGTGGCCGTTGTTCCAAAGGCGGGTACGCATATTGGCACGCAGTTTGGCATCTTCCATAATAACTTCAGCGGCAATATCCATAGCGCCCTGCAAGGCATCTTCGGCAGTGGCGACGTCCTGTTCCTCGTTGATGTAATTGCTGGATTCTTCTAAAGGTGTGCCCTTGATTTTTGCCTGTTCCAGCATCATCTGGGCCAACGGCTCCAAACCCCGCTCACGGGCAATCTGGGCGCGGGTGCGCTTTTTCTGTTTGTAGGGCAGATAGAGGTCCTCAAGTTCCTGTAATTTTTGTGCCTTTTCGATGGCGGCTTTGAGTTCATCGGTCAGCTTGCCCTGCTCCTCGATTTTGGCGAGGATTTCTTCCTGCCGTTTGACGAGATTGCGCAGATAGGTCAGGCGTTCTTCGAGCGTGCGCAGCTGCTCATCTTCCAAAGCACCCGTTGCCTCTTTGCGGTAGCGAGCAATAAACGGTACGGTATTGCCGCCGTCTAACAGCTCGATGGCCGCAGAGGTCTGCTTCGGTGTCACGCCAAGTTCTTTTGCAATTAATACCGGAATGTCATCTATTTTCATGGATTTGCACCAGCTTTCTTCTAATAATAAAGTATAATCATTATAACGCCGTTGTTCAGATTTTGCCAATGACAAAATAAGCCTATCGGCGGTTAACTGAGGCTTGTCATCGTCACATTATAGGATAGTGGTTCGTTGACAGGCCATTGCAGCCTTCGTTATAATTAGACCAAGGTAAATTTAAGTCAGTATTGATAAGGCGAGGAGGCCCGGCGGCTGTTTTTAGCTTAACGGCTAAGCGCAGCGAGTCAAAAACAGCCGCCGGGCCGGAGTACCTATGATAGTGGATAAAGCCCTTTATTTTGAGGGGGATGAGGTGAAAAATATCATGAAGCTAGTGGTAGGAATAACCGGAGCCAGTGGCAGTATTTATGCTCTGCGCTTGATTGAGGTTTTACGGCAGGCAGGCCATGAGGTGCATGCTGTTGTGACCGACAGCGGCTGGCAGGTTCTGGATTATGAGTGCGGTGTATCACGTGAGGCTTTGGCCAAGCGGGTGGCGGTGCTTTACGATAATGATAACGTGGGAGCGGCGATTGCCAGCGGCTCTTTCCGGGCTGATGCGATGGTGGTTTTACCCTGCTCCATGAAAACGGCGGCCAGTATTGCCCATAGCATGTCGGATAATTTGCTGACAAGAGCAGCGGATGTGATGCTCAAGGAAGGCCGTAAGCTGATATTAGTGCCCCGGGAAACTCCTATGCATGCTATTCATCTGGAAAATCTGCTGAAACTGGCTCAGCTGGGCGTGCGGATTATGCCGGCGGCACCAGGCTTCTATCACCGGCCTAAAACCATTGAGGATTTGGTGGATATGCTGGTGGGGAAAATCTGTGACCAGCTGGGGATTGATACAGATTTGTTTGCAAGATGGGAAGGGTAAGATGGCAGCTAAAAAAGTATATGCAGTAAGAAATGGCCGTAAGACGGGGATTTTTACCACATGGGCAGAATGCAAGGCCCAGGTGGATGGATTCCCAGGAGCGCGGTATAAAGGCTTTACGGACCCAAACGAGGCGACGGCCTGGTTAAATCTCGATTATGTGCCGCCTTATGGAGGCGCGCCAAAAGCAGCTGCCAGCCAGCCTGTGGCAGAGGATAAAGCGGATTTTGACGATGCGGCGGATTATATCATCTACACGGATGGTTCCTGTCTGCGCAATCCCGATGGTCCCGGCGGCTGGGCGGCGGTGATTGCTGACCAAATCGAGGGGAAACTTACGGAACTGCACGGTGGTGAGGAGTCTACCACCAACAACCGCATGGAACTCACGGCGGCCTTGCAGGCATTGTCCTTTGCCCGCCAAGGCGCAGTCATTGACCTCTACACCGACAGCCAGTATCTTAAGAACGCCTTTACGAAAAACTGGCTGGTCAGCTGGAAACGGAAAGGCTGGGTCACGGCGGCAGGGACTCCCGTGAAGAATCAGGACTTATGGCAACAGCTGGATGCAGCCTTTGCGGCCCATAAGGTGCGGTTCCATTGGGTAAAAGGCCATGTGGGGGTGGCACAGAATGAGCGCTGTGATGAATTGGCTAAGGCGGAAGCAATGAAGTTTCAATAAAAACATCTTAAATTCCAGTTTGCCAGTACGTGCTAAAATTTTTTGTTACAGCTCAGTGGGGGCGGAGGTGGTAATACTTTTCGCCGTTGCACTGAATGACCCACAAGTAAATTTATGGGCTTTTTAGTTACCTGCGCCGGGCAAGACCGGCGGCGCGTATGTTCAGCGCAATATTTAGTCTATGCCGTTTGTGGGCCAGTCCTCACTCCGTTCGGCCAGTCGTTCCACGGCGAAAAGCATCACCACCTCCGCCCTAAGCGATGACCGTATCAATCATCATTTTTGTGGTGGCAAGCAGCAAGTACATCGATGTTTTTGTAACGGGAGCAACGAGTTCGTGGCAATAGCATAGATCGTATCTTGGGACGGACGGGGGAGTGATTTTTCTGTAGGGAGCGACTGCCTGAACGAAGTGAAGGCCGGCCCCATGTAGTCCCCTGCTAAGCAAATACGCTGAAAGAAGCGCCGTTGGCCTGCCCGGCGCAAGTAACTGGATAGCTCTCTTTTTCGAAGGGGTCGTTTAGCGGAAAACAGAAAAATTACTTCCCCGTCTGACCCCAAACTACGTATGAACAAGATACCTTTACCACGAACTCCCCGATAAACTGCAATTTACTGAGAAAAAACTCCGCAGCCGTAAAATAAACGGCCACGGAGTTTTTCCTTTATAAATATCTGTACCAAGCATTAATGCTTCACGTAACTTTTTATGCAGAAATAACCGGTTCGTGTTCTTTTTCTTTCGTAGCAGTGGGCTCCCGGAATCTGTCTACGATGGTGGCGCAGGCAGCGTCGCCGGTGATGTTGACGGCGGTACGCAGCATGTCAAAGATTCTGTCCACACCAAAGAGGATCGGCAGGGCGTCGATGGGGATGCCGGCGGAAACCAGTACGGCCACTACCAGCAGCGTGGGACCGGGAACACCGGCCTGGCCTACTGCCCCCAGGGTGCTGGTGATGATGATGGCGATGTACTGGGACAAGGAGAGTTCCATACCGTACATCTGCGCGATAAAGGTGGCCGCCATAGCGTAATAAGCGGCATTGCCATTCATATTGATGGTGGCCCCCAACGGCAGGGCAAAGGATGTGGTTTCCTTAGATACGCCCAGTTCCGTAGTGGCGGTGTTCATATTCAGAGGCAGTGTTGCAATGGAAGAAGCGGTGGAGAAGGCAAAAATCTGTACCTTCCACATGCTCTTGAAGAACTGTTTATAAGTAGTGCAGCGGGAGAACATGGCTACGGAACCGCCAAGCATGCCGTAGGTGACGATGGCCAGCACGACGACATAGAGGAGAATCAGATAGAGAATCTTAGTGAGCACTGCGTAGCCAAAAGTTCCGGTAGCATCGGCCATCAGACAGAAGACGCCGATGGGGGCAACATACATAATGCCCGTCATGACCTTGATGAATAATTCTGTCAGGTAATTAAAGAAGTTCAAGACATAATTGCGTTTGGACTCCTCCATATAGGTAGCGGCAAAACCCATGAACAGGGCAAAGACGATAATCTGCAAAATGTTGCCGTCTACCAGAGCCTGGAACGGATTGGTGGGCACAAAGCCCGTCACCGTCTCCCAAAAGCCGGGGATATGGGTGCTTTCCTCCATGTGGTCCACATGAATGGCTGCCTCCGAAAGAGCAGTCATTTCAATACCCCGTCCCGGCTGGAAGATTTCGCTGGCGGCAAGGCCGAGCGCTACCGCTACAGCCGTAGTAATTCCATAGTAAGCAAAGGTCAGGATACCGATTTTCCCGGCGCTGCTGGATTTTCCCAATGAAGCGGCACCGCCAATTAGGGAAAAGAGTACCAAGGGTACGACGACCATCTTAATCAGCTGCATGAAGAGATTGCCCATGGGCGCCAGCATCTGTGCATCTTTCCCCAGAAGCAGGCCGGTGATGGCACCCAGGACGGTAGCCCCGATAATCCAAATCCCTAGTTTGTCGAGGCTGCTGTGTTTCTTTTCTGACATAAAGAACCCTCCCAAAATTTTCTGCAATCGCCCTTACATAGAAAGCCGCATGCTAATATCCCTGACGGATATGACATGCGGCTTCGTTGCGCGATTTATGATGTTTACATTGTAACACTTTTATGTGGACATGTCTACTACTGGTGGAGAAAAAATGTCAGAGACTGCCGCCTAAATTTGTCAGGGAGTCAATGACTACTTTGCATTCGGGGCGTACATGCTGCAGTACAAAGCGCATTTTGTCCTCGGGAATGGCAACGCAGCCACCAGTGTAGGGCTTGTTAGAGCCTAAGCAATGCAGGAAGATGGCAGAGCCTTTGCCCGGCGTGCCGGCTTCATTGTAGCCGATATTCAGGCAGTAAATGTAATGGGGATTGTAGTCAACAAGATGTTCGCTGCCATCTTTATCCAGACCGGGCAGCTGGCGGATATCTACCATTTCGTTGTACTTCATGCCGGGACGGGCATCTCCGGACCAGTAGAAATTTTCATCCACCTGCTTGTAGGGCATGATGGAACCAGGATTCGGTGCAATACCGAAAGCTGCGGTGAAACGGAAGGTGCCTACTGGCGTTTTGTTGTCGCCCTCTTTTTCCTTGCCTAAACCATTCTTGCCAATAAAGCCCGGCGTGGTCATAATTTGCTGCCACTTTCCGTTGGCATCTTTTTCATGCAGGGATACCCAGGCGGTGGTGCCGCTGACTGCGCCTACTACAAACATTTGCTTAGCCGTTTTGGCTGCGGGCAGATTCGTTACCCAGGCAGGCGAAGCCTTCGTGGTCAGATTGGATTCCGGCAGACGCTGCACGGGAAATTCAAAGTAGGTATCGGGATAGGGCTCATCCTTCAGGGTGAAGTGCCACCATTCTTCTTCCAGCGGCTTAAAACCGTGGCGCAGCATGGCGTCCCGCAGAATCATGCGGTTCTTAATCTGCTTTTCCGTCAGCTTGCCCCGGTAGTCGGGGTGAGACAGCAGGCCGAAGTAATCGAAGGTGCCGCCCATATCCAGTTCCTTGCCCGTGTTCATGTCAAAGAGAGTCAAATCCACCGTGCTGCCCCGGCTGTGGCCGGATTTGGCGGCGATATAGCCTTCGGCAAAGAGACGGTCCTTTTCCACCTCCGGGTAGAAGTATTTCTTCATGCGCTTGTCATTCAGGTCTTCTGCCCATTTGACGAAGTTGGTGACTGCCCGCTGGGGCCGGTAGGTGTCGTAGATTTTCAGCCGATAGCCCTGGGCTTTGACATCATCTGATACAGCCTTAAGGGCCAGAGCAGCTTCTTTGGTCATCAGGGCGATGGGCTCGTTGTAGCCATCGATGCGGTCACCGACAAAATTGTAGGTGGAGTAGTAGCGAATTTCCTGAATGATATCCGGCACCACATCGGCGAGCACCACAAAGCCAGAAGAATCGTGAGGATTGACCTTGCTCTGGGGGGCGGCTGAAGCGCTGGGCAGGCTGCCCAGCAGCAGGCCGAATACCAGCAGGGGCAGCAGCATTAACCCCAGAGAAAATTTCCGTTTACCAAAAACCATAGAAAAACCTCCTTCTATATTGTCTGTTAAATTCATGCCAACAATACACTGTTATTTATTTCGGCGCACTCATGGGGACTCCTGCTTTGTTTTGTAAACAAGGCGATAATAATGTAAATAAGACCATATTGACTTATTTGTGAGAAGATGATAATATTAGTTTAAATGAGTCAATATGGTCTTAAAAGGAGCGATATAAGTGCAAAAGCTGAAGATAAGAAAAAAGCCGTTCTGGGTGAACCTGCTCTTAGGAGCGGTTTTGCTGGGGGGCGTATTCTGGTGGAGTGATTCCGGCGAAGCCGAGGAAACGAAGCCGGTGGCCGCTATTTCCGTTAGTACGCAGCGGGCGGCGGTCACGGAGAAACAGCAGGGATTGCGCCTTACTGGCACGGTGGAGGGTCTGACCTCAGCCATCATCAGCAGCCGTTACTCTGGCACGGTGGAGGAACTTACCGTGGAAAACGGCCAGCAGGTGCAGGCCGGGACACCTCTCTTGCGTACGGACAGCGAGGAGCTGGCGAACAATGTGCGCATTGCGGAAAATGGTGTGCACAAGGCGGCGGTGAACCACGATAATATCGCCGTGAATCTGCAGCGCCAGCGCAGTCTTTACGATACGGGCGCAACATCCAAACAGAATCTGGATGCGGCCCAGACCCAATGGGCCACCAGCCGTACGGAAATGGATGATGCGGCGGCCAATCTGGCCATCGCTCAAAAGCGGCTGGCGGATGCCACGGTGGTAAGTCCCGTCACCGGTGTGGTAGCCAATAAGAATGTGACTTTGGGGCAGATGGTTTCCGCCGGCACCCAGCTGATGACGGTGGAGCAGATTGATGCGGTCTATGTGACGGTGCAGGTGGAACAGCAGGATATCGACAAGGTGCAGATTGGCAAGGATGCTACGGTGAAGGTGGACACCTACAAGGACAAAAATTTTGCGGGAAAAGTGGCGGTCATCAATCCGGTGGCAGGCCGGGAAAACCGCCTCTTTACAGTGAAAATCCGGGTGGAAAATCCTGACTTTGTCCTGATGCCCGGCATGTTTGCGGAAGTTACCTTGGCGGATGAAGCAGCCAAGCCGGTGCTGACGGTGCCCCGCAGTGCCATGACTTCCCGCAAGGGGCAGAACTATGTGTTCGTGGTGAGTGATGAGGGTAAGGCTCAGCAGGTCATGGTGGAACCCGGTGCCTTGTACGATGAGGATTTGGAAATCAAGAGCGGTTTGGCGGAAGGCGCGCTGGTGATTACGGATAATCTGGATAAAATCAAGGATGGGGACCGTGTGAATGCTTATGGAGGAGAAAGTTGATGAGTTTGCCGGAACTTAGTATCAAACGGCCGGTGCTGGCCACGGTGATGACGGCAGCTTTGGTGCTGTTGGGCATAGTGAGTCTCTTTAAGCTCAGCATTGCCGAATATCCCAATATGTCCTATCCTTATGTGTCGGTGCAGATTACCTATGACGGAGCCCGCCCCGAGCAGATGGATGCGCAGATTGTGCGCAAGGTGGAAGAGGCCGTCAGCGAAGCCAAGGGTGTGCGCCATATCACCTCCACTTCCACGGAGGGCTCAGCGGATATCGGCGTGGAGTTTGCCATGGAGGTTGACCCTGCCGCCGCTACCCAGGAGGTGCGGGACAAGGTCAATGCCATCAAGGATGACCTGCCCAAGGGCGTCAATGAGCCGGTGGTCTCCCGCTTCGATATGAATGCCGACCCGGTGGCGGCTATTGCCATTACCTCGGATAAGCTTTCCCAGCGGGAACTTTCCATTCTGGTGGAGGAACAGGTAAAGCCGGCCATCCAGCAGATTGCCGGTGTGGGGAAGCTGTCCGTTTTCGGTGAGGAAAAGCGGGAAGTGCAGCTCCTGATGCGTCCCGAAGCCCTGCGGGCCTTTGCTTTGGCACCGGCGGAAGTGGCGGAAAACATCGAGCAGGGCATCAAGGAGGTGCCCGGGGGCAACTTGGATAGCGGCACGGCAAAGCTCTCCGTAAGCACCAAGTCAAAAATTGCCCGTCCCCAGGATTTCAACGACCTTATGGTGGCGCAGCGGGGCGGCCAGCCGGTGTATTTCCGGCAGATTGGTGAAGCGAAAGACACCATCAAGGACAGAACAAGCGTGGCCCGCTATGATGGCGTACAGGCCATCGGCATTGAGGTGGGCAAGCAGTCCGGCGGCAATGCGGTGAAGGTGGCCGCCGCCGTCAAGGAGGAACTGGGCAAACTGCAAAAGACCTTGCCGGATACGGTGCGGGTGCATCTTGTGCGGGACGATGCCCAGCGCATTAAGGATAGCATGCATGGTGTTTACGAGGATTTGATTATCGGCGGCATCTTTGCGGTGCTGGTGGTGTTCTTGTTCTTAGGGGATTTGCGCAGTACTCTTATCAGTGCCGTGACCATCCCTACATCCCTGATTTCTACCTTCTTCTTTATGAATCAGGCAGGTTTTTCAATCAATACCATGACCATGCTGGGGCTGTCTCTGGCCATCGGCCTGCTGATTGATGATGCCATCGTGGTGGTGGAAAATATCATCCGCCACCGGGAGCAGGGGGAAGACCCGCAGGCGGCTGCGGCCCTGGGTACGAAGGAAATCGTGCTGGCGGTTATGGCTACATCTTTTAGCGTGATTGCCGTGTTTATGCCCATGGGCTTTATGACCGGCTCCGTGGCGGATTTCTTCAAGGAATTCGGCCTGACCATCAGCTTTGCGGTGCTGATATCCCTGTTTATTTCCTTTACGCTGACGCCCATGCTGGCCTCGAAGTTCCTGCGACCGGAGGTGCAGCCTCAGGGCCTTATCTGGGACAAGCAGCGGCAGTTCAGCCGTTCCTTCGATAAAATGGCCTTGCGCTATGGGGAAATCTTGACGAAGATTTTGGCTCACCATCGCAGGAAGACCGCCTTGCTGGCGGTGGGACTTTTTGCCGTAAGCCTTTCTATGCTGAGTTTTATCGGCATGGATATGCTGCCTGCCAGCGATAAGGGACAGTTCACGGTGAAGTATGAATTGCAGGATGGCATCTCGCTGGCCAAGAAAGAGGAGAGCACCCAGCAATTGACGGAGATTATCCGCCAGCATCCGGCGGTGGAGCATGTCTACGCTACAAGTTCCGCTACGGATGCCGAGGCCATGTTTGTGAAACTCAAGCCTAAGAAGGAGCGAGAGAGTCAGAACGAAGTGGTGGCCCAGCTGCGTGAGCAGCTCAATGCCGTTCCCGGGGTGAAAATCTATGTGGAAGGCTTGTCCGATTCCGGTGACCGGCCCATTGCCATCAGCCTGACGGGGACGGATTTGCAGAAATTGGGGGAGGCCTCGGATATGGTGGTCAAGGCGCTGGAAGAAATGCCAGGAGCCACTGACGTGACCAGTTCCTACCGCCCCGGTGCGCCACGGCTCTCCGTTATGACCAAGGATGCCCGTGCCCACGATTTGGGGGTCAGTAATGAGACCATTGGCAATACGGTTTCCACCCTGATTGAAGGGAAGAAAACCGGCAAGTTCAATGGCACGGACGAGCAGGTGGATGTGCGCCTGCGCCTGACGGAAAGCGCCCGGGAAAATCCCAGCCAGCTGAATGTCATTCAGGTGGTGACGGGACGCACCGATGCCACAGGCAATGCACAGCTGGTGCCCCTGTCGGCGGTGGCGGACTGGAAATACGAGACCAGTCCCGGCAGCATCCGCCGTTATGAGCGGCGCATGGAAGTGCGCATTTCCGCCAATGTGGACGGCGTATCTTTAGGTGAGTTTGAACAGCAGTGGGAGGAAAAGCTGGAACATCTGCAGCTGCCCCCGGGCGTCAGCACCGGCAGTGCCGGTGAGGCCACGGAAATGGATGAAACCATGAAAAGCATTTTGCAGACCTTGGTGCTGGGCATTGCCTTTATCTTCATGATTCTGGCGGCGCAGTTTGAGTCCTTCCTGGAGCCCTTGACTATTATGGCGGCGTTACCTCTGGCATTTATCGGAGCGTTGGCAGGTTTGCTTATCTTCGGCAGCGGCTTTTCCATGATATCCGGTATCGGCATTTTGCTGTTGATGGGGCTGGTGACGAAGAATGCAATTCTGCTGGTGGATTACGCCAAGGAGCGCATGGCAGAAGGTGTGGCGGTTAATGAAGCTCTGGTGATGGCAGGCAAGGCCCGTTTCCGCCCCATCTTTATGACCACCGCTGCCATGATGATGGGGATGCTGCCCTTGGCTATGGCCTTGGGGCCCGGTGCTGAGGTCCGTGCTCCTATGGCACATGCCATCCTGGGCGGCTTGGTCACCTCGACCATTCTTACCCTGGTGGTGATTCCCTGCCTGTACAGCTTGTTGAGAAATGCCCTTGACCGCCGTCAGGCCAAATCAGAGGATATGGTTTCTATTTCCCCTGAATGATGTTATACTTGATTTCATTGAACAAGGAGAGAAAAGTTATGGCATTTGATCGCGAAGAATTACTGGAAAAAATGGCCGGAGCATTGGCGGACAATCCCGGCTGCACCATAAAGGAACTGGCAGACGCCGTAGGCATCAGTAAGGCTAGCCTCCATCGTATCTACACCAATAAGCAGAATATCTGTGAACTGCTGGCCACAGAGGAACGCATGGTGCTGCGGGAAGTGCGGGAGCTGATTCAGCAGGAGCATGAGGACTGGCTGGCGGATTTACAGGAGATTATCGAAATATTTGCCAACAATGCCAATTATGTGCGCTGTATGGGAAGGGAAACCTTGCCCTGCAGCCTCAGTGAGGCGGAATGGAATGAATTCGATGGCGTGCTGACGGGCTTTTTCCGTCGGGGCAGGGAAGCGGGCATACTGCTGGGGGATTTTTCCTCTACGGATATGAATGACATTTTCTTTGGGCTGATTACCGGGCTGATTGAGTCTATGGGGATGCGGCAGAGCAACCCGGCTGCGGTTAAGCGGATTGTTTATGAAGCGTTGCTGGGCGGGATTTACCGGCCATTGGAGATTCGCAGATAGGCTGTGGCACAGGTGATTGTTTTTGACTTCCGCATGATATGAAGGCGTGGGGGGCGCCAGTGCTTACTTTTTACCTTTGCGCTAAATGGGCGTGGCACGGGTGGTTATTTTTGGACTTCCGCACGAAATGACTCCCTCGAAGATTCCGTTGACTTAGGTGGATGTTCCGGTTACCACGTCGCGGCTTTCAGCGATGTGTTTAGTTCTTTTCGCTTAGGAGCCAGCCTTCGGCAGTGTGCTGCAGTCCAAAAACAACCACCCGTGCCAAGGTACTTCGCATCTGCGAGCAAAATACAAGCACCGGTGTCCAGGCATGTATTGGCCGATCGAAGCAAAGCCGCCACAGCGAAGCGAATGGCGGCAGGGGCATGTTTTGCGGGCGGAACGGCAGAAGCGTAACATAAAGCTACTGGCAGACGGGGCGTATTTTGTGGAACGGAGCGACTGCTTTGCTGGCTGGCGAGGTGTATAAGCAATACATCGCGATGTCAATGCGCCGTGGTAACCGGCGCGGGTAACAACGAGGTACTTTCTCACCCTGCCAGACATTTAGCGAAGTCCACAAAATACGCCCCCGTCTGCAGTACGCACTAACTTTTCGTGCAGCCCGCAAAACATGCCCCTGCCGCCTGCACCAATCTGGCATTTTACCTCGATGTAACCCCACATCCATGATGGAAATAACTTGAAATTTTGACAAAAAAATAGTACACTTATATTTACTAATTGCCTTTTGACTGTTACAATCAAAGGGTGGTTAAGATATGAGTGAAGGGAGGCACGCTGGATGCGATTTTTGGAGGTCTTGGGCGCTTGGGTTCTTGCGCGGTTGGCCGAATTTGGCACCATCGTGCTTCTTTATCGTGATACCATGCTGGAGCTCTTTACCCGGCCACGGCCCCGCCATATCCTGGCCCAGATGTCTCATCTGGGGGTGGACTCCCTGCTGATTGTGAGTCTGACTCTGCTCTTTACCGGAGCGGTGTTTGCCTTGCAGACGGCGGATATATTGATTCGTTTTGGAGCCCAGAGCACCGTTGGCGGAATTATTTCCATTGCCATTGGCCGCGAACTGGGGCCGGTGCTGGTGGGGGTGGTCTGCGCCGGGCGGGTGGGGGCTGCCATTACGGCAGAGATTTCCACCATGAAGGTTACGGAGCAGATAGATGCCTTGCGGGTTATGGCGGTTAATCCCGTCAATTACCTGATTGTGCCCCGCATGCTGGCCTGTATGATGGTCGTGCCGCTTTTAACTGTTTTTGGCGATGTTATCGGCGTGCTCGGTGGTTATCTGGTGGCGGTGTATTATTCCGGTATCAGTTCCTTTAGCTATATCAATTCCATTCACACCTTTGCCGTAGCCTTTGACCTGACTGGCGGTATGATAAAAGCCATTTTCTTTGGCAATGTCATTGCGGTGCTGGGCTGTTACTACGGCCTGCATTGCCCGGCCGGTGCTGAAGGTGTGGGTAAAGCCACCACTCGTACCGTGGTGACTTCAATTATTGTGATTTTTATCTTAAATGCCGCGCTGACTTTTGTTCTATACTAAGGCCGGCAGGAGGATAATATGATTCGACTGGCGAATGTAAATAAGGTCTATGATGGCAAATATGCCCTGCGGGACATCAATCTCACCATCAAAAAAGGGGAGACTCTGGCGGTAATCGGTGGTTCTGGCTCCGGTAAGAGTACGCTTTTACAGTTGTTGGTGGGGCTTATTCGTCCTGACAGTGGGGAAATCTATATTGACGGGCAGGAAATCACCCATCTTTCGGAGAAAGAAATGGATAAGGTGCGCTTAAACATGGGCATGGTGTTTCAGTATTCTGCGCTTTTTGACTCCATGACCGTAGGGGAGAACGTAGCTTTTGGCCTGCGGGAGCACCGGAAACTGCCGGAAGCAAAAATCCAGCGTATCATCAAGGAAAAACTGGATTTGGTAGGACTGCACGGGGTGGAGAAAAAACTTCCCAGTGAACTTTCCGGCGGTATGAAAAAGAGGGTGGGACTTGCCCGGGCTATTGCCTTTGAGCCGGATATCATCTTTTACGATGAGCCGAGTTCCGGCCTGGACCCCATTACCACAGCCAAAATCGATGAATTAATCGTAGATATGCAGAAAAAACTCGGGGTTACCTCCGTGGTGGTCACGCATGATATGGCCAGTGCCTGCCGGATTGCTGACAGGATTGCCATGGTTTATGAAGGTGACTTAATTGCCGTGGATACGGTGGACCGGTTTCAACAGATAGAGGATGAACGTGTGCAGGCTTTTTTCAAAATCCTGCACACAGAGAAAACGGAAAGGGATGAATAGCGGGCATGAGCGTAGAAGCAAAGGTGGGAGCTTTTACCCTGGCAGGACTGGCACTTTTGGCCGCAGTCATTATCATGCTGAGCGGATTTCAGCTCGGCGGGAACAAGGGCTATACTCTCTATGCCGGCTTTAAGCAGGTAGTGGGGGTGGAACCCCAATCCCTGGTGAGATTGTCCGGGGTACCTGTGGGGCATGTAACCTCCATAGAGAACGATGGCCGCGGTGTTACTGTGGGCATGAAGATAAATGACGGCGTACAGATACCCAAGGGCTCCAAGGTGGGAATTGGAGCCAGCGGGGTCATGGGGGATAAATTCATCAACATCACCCCTGGAGACAGCGAAGACGGCTATCTGGATGAAGGGGATTTTCTGCTGGGAAGCGAAGAAGAAGGCATGGACGAGATGTTTCGTAACATCAACAAAGTGGTGATACAGGCCCAGGACCTTCTGACCAGCATGAATAACATTGTGGGCAATGAAGCCTTCCAGACCTCCATTGTGCAGATGGTGGTGAACCTGCGGGATACCACCGCGCATATCAACGGCATGCTGGGGGCTATGGAAAGCATGGTCAAAACCAATCAGGGGAATGTCAATCAGACTCTGACCAATATTAATCTCACGACCGCCAGCCTGAACCGTACGATGCATTCCGTGGAAGCCATAATGGCCAATCTGGCCACGGTGGGGGCGGACCCGCAGACGGCGGAAAACCTGCGCATAACCTTGGATAATATCACGCAGACCAGTGAAAAAATCCGGATAATCTCGGAAGGCATTGCCAAGGTGGCTGGGGATGAAAAGACGGTGGAAGATGTAAAGGCTACCATTCACAATGCCCGGGAACTGACGGAGAAAGCCAAGAAGGTTAAGAAACAGCTGGATTCCATCGAGACGCATGCGGAAGTGACAACCCTGTACAGCGGTCAAAAACGTGACTGGGATACCAGTATGGGATTTAACATCGGCATGGAACAGGGGCCATTCCTCAACATGGGGGTCGAAGATATCGGAGAAACCAATCGGATTAACTTCCAGTTGGGCAAACGGCAGGGCAATCTTGCAGGCCGGGTCGGTGCCATTCGTGGTGCCGCCGGTGTGGGGGTGGATGCCTATGCAGGCAAGAACTTTAAGTTCTCAGCAGATGCTTATGATTTTAATGACCTGTCTGTGCGTTTAGGCGCGCAGGTCAGGGTTATGGATAATACCTGGCTCATGGGCCAGTGGCAGAATGTCAACAAACATGACAAGCGGGCGGCCTATGTGGGCCTCAAGCAGTATTTCTAAGGAGGATTTGTAATGAATAAAAAGCTTTTTTATAAAAGATTGACGGCAATGATTTTGGGGGGCTTGCTGACGGTGTCGGCTGGCTCTGTATCGGCCGCTAATACCGTACAGCTGAATCTTAATGATGCGGTGCAGATGGCGTTGGAGAACAACCGCAGTATAAAAACTGCATTGGCTAACGTGGATGTGGCCAAGTGGAATCTTTCCAAGTATCGCCGTCAGACTGGCGTGACGCTGTCACTGTCTACGGGGGCAAATCGTGCAAATGATATGCTGGCTAAGGCTTCACATGGCGGAGACAATTCCTATTTTACCAACAGTGCCTCCGCGTCCATTCCCTTGTACAACTTCTCCTTGCGCAGCGGGATTGAATCCGCTGGCTATGCTCTGAATGCTGCGGATGTTACACTGGAGAATACCAAGCAGTCCATTCGCTATCAGGCCACGGCTGATTATTACAATATCCTGAATTACAAGAACTTAATCAAGGTGCAGGAAGATGCGGTACGGGCCTATCAGGAGCATTTGGACAATGTAAATGCTCAGTACCGGGTCGGCACAGTAGCCAAATCGGATGTACTGTCTTCCCAGGTAAACCTGGCCAATGCGCAGCAGGCGCTGACCACGGCGCAGAACAATTACGATATTGCCATCGCTACTTTGAACAATGTCATTGGCCTGCCGACGGATACGGCGCTCGAAATTGATGAAGAACTGAAGCATCCTGCGTATAACCTCAATCTGAATGATTGCACGAATTATGCGCTGAACAACCGTGCGGACGGAGCTGCTGCTTATTATGCCGTGAAGCAGGCTGAGGCAGGCATCAATACGGCCAAAGCCGGCTGGTATCCGACTGTTACGGCTTCTGCCAACAAGGCCATTGAAGGTAAGAATGCCTTCCATGCTGACCATAGCAATACCTGGGTGTTTGGCGCTACTGCCACTTGGAATATCTTTGATAATGGCGTAACGACTGCCAATGTGAATAACGCCGAAGCATCCTTGGTTAAAGCGCAGGAAGCACTGAAAACGCAGGATGAAACCATCCAGCTCGATGTGCGCACGGCGCTGCTGAATCTGCAGGCTGCTGAAAAGAACATCAGCACCACGGAGACGGCTGTGACTCAGGCGGAAGAAGATTTAAAAATCGCGCATGTTCGTTATTCCGCCGGTGTGGGTACCAACCTTGATGTAATGGATGCTACGGAGAAAATGACCTTAGCGCGTACGAACTACAACACGGCGCTGTATAAATACAATGTATCCAAAGCTGCACTGGATAAGGCTATGGGTATTCCTGTGGATATTGATGTGGCGAAATACAAAGCATCGCAGATGGAAGGCAACCGCTTGAAGAAAGTCCGGGACGATGCCAAAGTGACGGCAAATCCTGTATTGGAACTGACGCCGGAAGCCAAGAAGGCTTCCAAGGAAGAAATCAAGGCTATGCGTCAGGCTGAACGGGAAGTCCGCAACACTGCTGATGCCAATAAGCAGGCAGCAACGGAAAAGAAAGCTGTCACGGAAAAAAAGACCGCCGTGGTCAGCGAACCGACTAAGAAAACGGAACAGCCTGCCAGTACGGCAGCAGTGGCCAGTGAAATGGCCAAGTAACACTAAAGGACTGTAATCTAATGCCTATGATGGGCCTTTGGGGAGAACGTAATGAAGGTAAAGACATGGATAATAGGAACATTGGCGGCAGGCTGCGTAGCAGCCGGCGGCTTGTGGTACTATGTACATACGCAAAACTTCATGGAACGGGCCGGGGAGGAAGTATCTTCCTTGGCCACCCAGGCTCTGGGCGCAGATGTGACGGTGGGGGAAATCGAAGTAAATTCCCTGCGGGATATCAAACTCCATAATCTGGCTGTTTATGACAAGCAGGCGGAGCTGATTGCCAGTGCCGACGAGGCGCAGGTCAGCTGCCGCCTGCTTGCGGCGGTTATGGACCCTGCAGAAGCAGTGGCTGAAGTTGAGGTCAAAGGGCTGCAGGCTGTATTGGCCGAGCGTGCTGACGGCAGCTGGAACGTGCAGGATTTAATCACCGAGGAAAAGAGCTCGCAAAAATTCCGGGGCCGGGTCAAGGCGACGGATGCACGGGTACGTTTGCGCCGGGCGGGACAGGAACTGTCACTGGAAAAGGTAAATGCTCTGGTAGATTTGGCAGATAATCCCGTGTATAAGGCTGAGTTTGCTGCTGAAAATCAAGGCACTGCCATTAAAGGAACGGCGACCATCTCCGATAGCCGTCAGATAATCAACGCCAGCCTGTCCGGAATGGAGATAAAGAACTATCTGTCATTTATTCCTGCGGGGTTGCTTCCTGAGAATGTGGAGATTAAGGGGGGCAATATTCCTGAGGCCGAGCTGCATATCTACCGCCGGGATGGAGACCTTTCCTTCAGCGGTGAAGCGGAACTGGCCGCTGGTGCTGTTCGGGTAGAGGACACGGAAATCGAAAATATTGCCGGCCATGCATCTTTTACCAATGAAGAGGGACTTTTGAACATCAATGCTTCGGCGGCAGGTCAGCAGGTTAATGTTCATGGTAAAATCAAACATCTGCAGACAACACCCTATATGGAACTGGAAGCGGCTTCGGAGTCCTTTGACCCGGGCAAGATTTTAACCAATCTTCCCTATGCAGGCGCGGCAAAGTTTGCAGTGAAAGTTACGGGGGCGCTCAATAATCCCAGCGTGGATGGCAAGGTGGAAGTACCTCAGGGGAAAATCATGGATGTACCCTTTAGTGGCGTGACTGCAGATGTGCGCTATCAGGACAAGAACCTCTTTGTGCGGGATTTTTCTGCACAGGTTTGGGGCGGAAAGGCGCGTGGTGAAGCGGTAATCTCCACGGAAAATTTGGGCTACACGGTCCATCTTAAAGTGGATGATATTGATGCTGCCCAGGGTGCGGCGTATTTGCCCCAACTGGCGGGAATTACCGGCCGGGTGTCAGCAGACGTGGGCGGTAATGGTATCGGTACTGACCTTAGTACCTTGCAGCTTTATGGCAGTGCCAGTGTGAAAAATGCTGGCTGGCAGGGACTGCGGGTCGATAAAGCAACGACATCTTTCTATCTGGCTGATGATGATTTGCTGATTGATTATTTAAGTGTGAAGATGCCTAACCACAGCAGTTTGGGGTTGGAAGGCTCTATTCGGGATATGCGGGATTCCGCTCAGTTGGATTTGGCCTTTTATGGCGGTCACTTTGATCTGGCCATGCTGCAAAATATTGACAGCCGCATTGACATGTCAGGGCTGGCCGATTTCAAAGGTACTGTTCATGGTGATAAGCGCAATCCGCAGGTGGACATCAAGTTCTCCGGCCTTCAAGGGAAGATTTTCAAGCAGCCTTATGACAGTTTGAAAATAGCCGCCAGCGGCAGTCTCGATGGAATTGGTATTGATGATTTCCTCATGGAAAAAGATGGCAAGGAAGTCTGGCAGGCCAAAGGTTCTGTGGGTTTTACCGGGGAGAAGCGCATAAATCTCCGGCTGGATACCATGGGGGCACGCATGGAAGATATTGCGGCTTTGATTGCGCCGGATCAGCCCATTACCGGCAATGTGGATAATGTCATTCAGCTTACGGGGACGTTAGATAACCCTAAGGCGGTCGGCTATATTCATTTTTATCGGGGCAGCTATCGGGGGGTACTGCTGTCCGGTATGGATGGCGACTATTTCCTGGAAAATGGCAAGCTGCGCCTGCAGGATTTTCATGCGTATTCCCCGATGATTGATATGGTGCTGAATGGCAACCTTACCACAGCTGATCAGTCGCTGGATATGGAAGTGAAGGCCAGTGATATCGATTTGAAGCGGGTGGAGCATAAACTTCCTTATGAGGTCAGCGGCCATGGAACCTTTATGGGCAAGATTGATGGCACGATTAATAATCCTATATTCCATGGAATCTTGAATGCGCCTGCGGTGGAGCTCAATGGGGTGACATTGACCAACCTGCGGGGCTTGGTAAAATTCATGAACAACAGCTTTGATATTGACCATTTTGGCTTTGAACAGGATGGCGGTACTTATGATTTGGAGCTGGAGTATGATACCAACACCGGCAGGCTGGATGGCGATATGGTGGTGCAGAATGCCGATATTGCGGCTGTGGCGGCATTGGCCAATGCCAAAACTGATGTTATCAGCGGCAGGGCCGACCTGCTTGCGCATATCAGCGGGACTGCGGATAATCCTACGGTCAAGGTAGATGGCGACATTCAGCAGGGGACTGCGGGCGGCTATGATGTGCACAATGTGGCCTTGGATTTGCAGCTGCTGAATCATATCGTTTACATCAACAAGCTGAGCGGCAGTCAGGGCCCCAATGGACTCTTTTCCGCAGCGGGAACCGTGACCATTGGCGGGCCGATGAATGTGCATTTTTCGGCCAGTCAGCTGGACTTTGGTATGTTTACGGGACTGGCAGGATTGCGGCTGCAGAATGTTACCGGGGCTGCAGATATTGAGGCAAATATTGGCGGTTATACCTATAATCCAGCGGCAGATCTGAATTTGCAGGTGGTAAATGGAGGCGTTC
The DNA here is from genome assembly GCF_000687995.1 of Selenomonas ruminantium AC2024. Taxonomy (NCBI): domain Bacteria; kingdom Bacillati; phylum Bacillota; class Negativicutes; order Selenomonadales; family Selenomonadaceae; genus Pseudoselenomonas; species Pseudoselenomonas ruminantium. The sequence goes on along the minus strand of NZ_JIAC01000001.1, from coordinate 380,669 downwards.
AGGGATCGTCCTTTGATACCCTTATCGGAGCTGCACATTTGAAAAATGGCCTGATTGATTTGACTGAACTGAAGGTGGCCAAGCAGGTGGGCGAGCGCAGCTGCTCGGCTATAGCTAAAGGGATTGTTCCTTTGCGGGCACTGACGGCAGGCAAGGATGAATGGCTGGAAGATTATGAGCAGATTCAGCTGCAGATTGGTCTGGAAAATGCAGATCTGTCCCTGCTGCCCACCATATCCAAACAGGTGGATTGGGCGTTGGGGGCTACGGAAGGTGCAGTAAAAATTTACGGTTCCCTGGCCCATCCGCTGATAGATGGCAGTATTGTTGTTCCCAATGGGGCGGTGAAGCTCAAAGAACTGAATGACCCGGTTACGGATATGGCCGTCAAGGTGAATTTTGCCGGCAGTAAAGTGACAGTTGAAGATTTTTCTGGTAAAATGGGCGGTGGTTCCTATCGTTTACAAGGCAGTGTAAGCTTTAACGGTTTGGAACCGGAACATTATGACCTTTCGCTGAATATCGACCAGCTTGGGATAAACAGCAAGTTCTTTACCGGCCCGCTGAATGGACAGTTCAGCCTAAAGGATACGGACTTCTATGGACATCGCCTGCCTAAGCTCTATGGCCAGCTGGATTTTAAGCATTGTCAGGTGTCAGTGCCGACGATTCCGGACAGTGATGGCGAAATGCCGGAAATGGTTCTGGATGTGCAGGTCAATGTGGGAGATAAGGTGCATTTTTACAGTCCCTATCTCTATGACCTTTATCTGACCGGTGCTTTCCATGCCGGGGGCATTATGAGCCATCCCAAGATGAGTGGCAGTCTGCAGGTGAAACGCGGGGGCACCATCAACTATATGAAGACGGAGTTCAATATCCGTCAAGGTGTCGCGAACTTCAATCAGGTAGCCTCGTTTATGCCTAGTATCGATTTCTTTGCCGATACAAAACTGGCTCGGGCCAGGGTGTTTCTGTCGGTAAGAGGGCCGTTAGGGGCGGCGAAGATGAAACTTTCTTCCAGCCCAGCCATGAGCCAGACGCAGATTGTGCAGCTGCTGACGCTGCGGGATGCTTACCGGGATGGCAATAGCAGTATGAATGCTGGCGATTTGCTGGCGGTGGGCCTGCAGATGACCTTCCTCTCGGAGGTAGAGGGCCTTATGCGGAACTACCTGTATATGGATAAATTAACCATTTCCCGGGGTAACGGTTCTCTGTTCAGCAACTATAATGCAGAAAAAGATAAAGAAAATGCCGAAAACAAATATGATTTTAATGTAACTATGGGAAAATATATATCAGACAAGGTTATGCTCCGTTATACGCATGGTTTTGGCAGTAAAGACATCAACCGCTATGGCGTGCAGTATGATATCAATGACCATTGGGGCTTGACCTTTGAGCGGGAGTCCAACAAATCCATTGTTGGTGTGGAAGCCCGCATGACATTTTAACAATGCTTAGCGCAGAAAGGGGGTGATGGGGCTGCGTTTTGCACAATATGTAAAAGAATTACAACGGATAAAACCATTGGCAAGAGAGGAAGAAGCGCAGCTCTGGCAGGCCTATAAGGCCGGTGGCGAGGAAGATGCCCGCCGCCAGCTCATCGAGGCCTATCAGCCCCTGGTATTCAAACAGGCACTGCCTTACCGCAGCCTGCAGAATATCATGGATGTGGTGCAGGAAGGTACGGTGGGCCTCATTGAAGCGGTGGAGCGATATGACCCGGAGCGGGGAATTGCTTTCAGTCTCTTTGCCATTCACCGCATTCGCGGGCGGATGCTTGACTTTCTGCAAAAGGAAGGGGCTTCGGACAGCCCTTGTATGGATGCTGTGCAGGATGAGGGCGGCTCCACCTATAAGGAAAACCTGATGGACGACACCTCGCCTACCGTGGCCGAGCAGGCAGAGAATCATGAGCTGGTGGGAAAACTCCGGACAGCCATGGCGCGCCTGCCTGCCCGGGAAAAAGAGGTGCTGGAAAATGTTTATCTAGCCAGTCAGGATGTGCAAGCAGTGGCAGAGGCTATGGATATCAGTCCTAGTCATGTCTACCGCTTGCAGAAGACAGGCATCCGGCGCATTCGGGGAATGCTGTCCAGATTCATGCAGTATTGGTGAAATAATTTTCAAATGAGCAAAGTTAAGCTGAAAAATGACGAAATAACATGCTAATGGCTTGTGAGAGTCGGTATCGACGTGATATGATGTGTCAAAGGGAAATACAGTCAGCCGATTGTAAATAAAGAGAGTTTAGTGAATTTTACGGTCGGAGGGGCAGGTATGGACAAACGGACACAACGTAATCACATACGGGCGGCCCGGGAATGGCTGGGCAGGGCGGACGATTCCTTAGCACAGGATAATGATGTGCAGGGGGATTTGAAGCTGATGCTGGCCCGGGCAGAACTTGCTCATGTGGGGCCAAGTGCCCGCAGCTGCCGGCTGAAAATATGGGGGCGGAGAGGTCTGGCCTTGTTAACGGCAGTGCTGTTGGCCGTAATCTTTTGGTGGAAACCGGCGGCAGCACCACCTGCGCCGGAAATGCCGGCCCCAGCAGCACCGGTGGCTGAAAATGTACCGGCTGCCAGTCAGGAGCCCAGTTTGCCGCTAAGGGAGATACCCGTGCAGACTGAGCAGATAGCTGCGGAGCCAAAAGCAGAAGTACCGGCTCAGGTACCTGTTACGCTGCTGCCCGAAAAGAACGATGCTCCGGCGCCAAGTGTGGAGGCGGACGCACCTGTATCCCCTTCGCCTCAGATACCCAATCAGGAAAAACAACAACTTATGCAGTCCGCAGGAAAAATCCTGCGGCAATAAGAAGATTTTGGGAGGTTTGACCTTTGAACAAACAAAACAGACGATTCCTTGCCTGTGCAGTAGCGCTGGCTACCAGTTTTGCTGCTGTACCGGGAGTGTCGCATGCAGAAGTGACTGCTAAACCGGCCGGCCAAGCCGCCACGGCTGTGGCAGCAGAATCCGCGGGCACGGCAAGTGCGCCTGCTGCGAATACATCTGCAACGGCGGAAAAAACTGCGGAGATGGCTGCTCAGCAGGGAAATGCGCAGGAAGATAAGCGTACAGCTGACTGGTCCAAGAACCGTCCGCAGGAAGATGCCATTGAAAAGTACAGTAAGGAATACGAAGGCCAGACCATCGTGGATACGGTTTTTGAGGGGACTACTGCCGTTACGGAAGCTACGGCGAAGTCATCGCTGTCTATGAAAACTGGTGATATGTTCACGGTTAATGGCATGAATAAGGACCGGGAAGCAATATACAATACAGGTTATTTCTATGACTTGTTCCCCACTTTCCAGAAAGTGCCGGAAGGTGTGGTACTGACCTATCATGTACTGGAAAATCCGATTATCAAGAGCGTGGAAATTACGGGCAATACCGTCTACAAGACGGAGGATTTGCGTTCCTGTATTACCGTTAAAGAAGGCGAAATCCTAAATAACCGTACGCTGCAGGAGAATGTGCAGGCTGTCAAGGAAAAGTATCGCAACGATGGCTACATTCTGGCTAAGGTTACGGATATGAATATTGATAAGGATGGCAACCTTACGCTGAAAATCAATGAAGGCGTATTGGAGGGCTATAAGGTAAAGGGTAATACCAAGACCAAGGATTACGTTATCCTGCGGGAAATGCGTCAAAAGGTTGGAGAACCCTTTAACTCCAAGAAGGCCCGCCGTTCCATGCAGCGAGTTTACAACTTGGGTTTCTTTGAAGATGTAAATATCAAGATGAATCCCGGCGTGGAACCCAATGCTGTGATTATGGAACTGGATGTCAAGGAAAAACGCACGGGTACCTTTGGTATCGGTGCTGGTTACAGCACCGCAGATGGTGTTATCGGGATGGTGAGCATTGGCGATTCCAACTTCCGGGGTACTGGCGATGCTGTGAGCATTACCTACGAACGCAGCGGTAATGAAAAAGATGCACATGGTTTTACTTTCTCCTGGCGTCATCCTTATCTTGACAAGAAGGAAACCGTTGGTACGTTGCGTGTGTATAACAGAACGTATGAATACAGCGATTATGATACAAACGGTAATCTCAAGGAAAGCTATATGCGCAAATACGCTGGTGGAGAAATTATACTGGGACGTCCGATCAGTGAGTTTTCCACGAACTATATCACCTTGAAAAATCGTTCGGATAGCTATGTGCGTCACACGAAGAATGGTAATCAGGGGGATCGCAGCACGCCCGCATGGAAGCAGTGGCGCGATGATAATTTCGGTACAACCCGCAGTGTTACCTTTGAACATGTTACCGATACGCGTGACAACATCTATAACCCCACGGAAGGTGGCCGGGTCAGCCTGTCAGCTGAAGTGGCTGGCTTAGGCGGCGATTTCAATTTCCAGAAGGCGGCGATTGAAGATCAGCGCTACTTCAAAGTGGGGCGTGCGCAGGTGATTGCTTTGCGTGGCAAGTATGGTTGGGGCCATGGCGACATTTCTGAATTCAATCAGTACAGAGTGGGTGGCCAGAACAGCCTGCGCGGTTATCGCGATGACCAGTACCGCGGTGACCATATGATTTTGGCTACGTTAGAATACCGTTTCCCGATTGTCAGCAAGGTGCAGGGCGCAATCTTTACGGATTGGGGCGGTGCCTGGTTCGATGACTTTTTGCCGCAGAGTGGTACGATTCATGGCAGTGTTGGTATAGGTCTGTCTCTGAATACGCCACTGGGTCCGTTGCGTCTTGATTATGGCCGAGGCAGCAATGGTGGCCGCGTTCACTTCAGTGTTGGCGGCGCCTTCTGATGAAGCCGGCTATAGCGGCGGTTATCGCGCTTTTGGTCATATTGTTGGCTTTTCCCGCCGAAGCGGCGAAGGTGGACAGGGTTGTGGCGGTAACCACAGCTCATGACAGTCTGCCGCCTTTGGTGGCAGAGCGAATGAACCATAGTGTGGCGGCTATTGCCAGCCAACTTTTGGAGGGCAAGGAAATTGCTGCGGTGCAGGCTGGTAATGCCGGTTATGCGGGACTCATTCATGAAGTCTTTGATAAGGTGCTGGTAGGGTACACGGTAAAACAAGTTCGTATCCAGCCTGCTGCTGAAACAAAGGTGGAGGTGGAACTGCTTCCTTGGTCGGAGGTCATCCAGTCTGTGCAGGTGGAAACATCTGTCGAAGGAATGCCGCCCCGTATAGAGAATATGGTGCGGCAGGACCTGACAGGAGTGGAACGTGTCTTTGAAGATGCGATGATGGGGCTTCCCACTGCAGCAGCAGATTGGACCAATGGCGTATTGAAGCAGCATCTGAATGCTTATCTGGAACAGCATTTGCCAGAGTTTCGGGCGGATTTTGATGTAAATCCGGAACCGCATACGCAGGTGAAGCTGATGGTTTATCCGCGGCTGCCTGTGGTGCGGACGGTGGATTTATCCATGCGTTCGGATACAGTGCCCAATAGTGCACTATTGGCACGGCGGGATGTGATGCAGGCACAGGTCGATGAAATTGTAGGTGTTCCTGTGGGATTCGTCCGCCGTCATCGGCAGGAGCTGGAACAGGCTTTTGCGCAAGGGTTGGATAACCGTCAGGATTTTCGCGCTCTGAGCATGCAGACAAAGGTGGCGATTGAGCCGGCGGAACGCACCCAGGTTATGAGCCGTTCCGATACCAGCCGCTATCGTTTGCGTTTGTCAGGCTGGCTGGATATCGGCCGCAAAGAGAAAGCGAGTCATAAGAATGACGAAAACCTGCTTTTGCGGCTGCATGCCGGACAGATGCTGGGTTCGAAGGATGAAATCTTTGTACTGGCCGATTTGCTGCCAGAAAAGATGAAATGGAACTGGCAGCTGGGCTGGCAGCATGATTTGCGGGGCGGCAGGCTGGTGGGCCTGCGCTATGATATGCGGAAGCATAAGCTCATCTATGATATTCGTCAGCAGCTGGCTCCCCGCTGGCTTCTGCGGTACGAGTACCGCACAGCGGACAATATGGGGGAAGCAGCGCTTCGCTACCGTCTGCATGATTTTGTAAGCCTTGAATATGTACTGGATAATGAGCAGAATTGGCTGCGGCTTATCGGTAATTTTTAAGGGAATATCTTGAATAAAAAAAGTTATTTTGTTATAATGTCAATCGTATATGGCATTTATTAACTCGAAAAATTCCTCAATTAGGAAAAGGAGATTTTGAAATGGTTAAATTGCAGAAAAAACAGGTTAAAATCGTTAGCATTCTCATTGCGTTGGCTTTTGTAGGCTCCGTTGTAGCCATGGCTTTGACGCAGTTCGGTCCGAACATGGCCAGTGCAGCCAGCTCCAATGTGGGCGTGGTTGATTACAGCCAGATTATGAGCCAGCATCCGAAGGTTCAGGCTGCTTCCACGGAAATGCAGACGGCAGTTCAGGAAGCACAGAAGGACTTTGAAGCAAAGTCTGCCAATATGAACGATAATGAAAAACGTGACTATTATGCCCAGACCCAGCAGCGTCTGCAGCAGAAGAACCAGGAACTCATGGAACCCATCACCAAGAGTGTGGAAGAATCCGTGAAGAAGGTTGCTGAACAGAAGGGCCTGTCCGTAGTTCTGGACAAGGGCGCTGTGGTTTACGGTGGCGTAGACATCACGCAGGATGTACTGAAGCAGGTCAGCAAATAATAGTCAGGTGCTACACTGATTAGAATAATAAAAGGCAGTACCGAGCAAAGATATGCTCGGTACTACTTTTAAGCTTAAAAGTTGAGGTGTCGGCCATGGCAGAAGCAAGCAAGGACGAGCAGGAAAAAAAGAGGCAGCGAGGCCGCCATATTCTTGCAGGTGCGTTAGTAGCACTGCTCTTTGTCCTGCTAGGGGCATGGCTGGCAAGAGAATTTATCATTCCCCGGCAGGCTCCGGAAAGCCTCGCAGAGATTCCCGATGCGGGACTGATTGACTGGCAGCAGGTGCTGGAGGCGCATCCCGATTATGCGAAACTGACGGATTTGCAGGCGCAGTGCGAACTATTGGAGATGGAAGTTAGTGATGTGGGTGATCTGCTGACCATGCAGCCTCCGCAGCTATTGGCAGAAACCTTCAAGGAGTCTGTCTGGCAGAAAAATGCAGCGGATGTAATCGGCGGCCGGGCAGAGCTGGAGCGCAAGGCAAAAAAACTTCGTGAGGAGTACAGGCAGCGTACCGAGGCAGAATATAATGCCCGGCGGCAGGTTGTCGATGAGGAATTCCTGAACGCCATCCTGAATCTCAATATCCGGCTGGACAATCAGGAGTCCATGCACAATCCGCTGGATTCCAAGGAAAGCATTGCACAGGAGCGGGCTGACTGGCTGGCTCAGCGCAGCCAGCTGCAGGCAGAGCGCGGAAGGCGTCAGTATGAGCTTTGGCAGTCCTATAAGGCCGAGATTGAAGCCTATGTCCAAAAGGAACTGGGGCCTGAACTAGCCCAGTGGCAGGCCAATCTGCCCAATCTGCGTGAGCAGGAAATGGCTGCAGCATTGAAGACCAAAAGCGAGGACGATAAACGCAATGCCGAAGCATTGTCCAAACAGCAGGAGCTGGCGCAAAAGGTGCAGGCCAGGCTGGAAAAGCGACAGCTTCTGGCGGAGAAAAAAACGGAGTTTGCTGCTCTGCAGGCCCATGTTCTCAATGATGTGGCCGGCAAAGCCGCTAAGATTGCCATTATGCACCACTTCACCTTGATTTTGGTGCACCATCCCCAGACATTGGCAAGTTTTATGCCTGGTGCAGCTGAGTTTAATCCCTTGCTGCGCAAAGCTGGTGTGGCCATTGGTATACGCACGCAGGATGTGACCGGGGAAATTGTGCAAGAGATGAAAAATCTGTAATTGACTTATAAAGAAAGAAGCGAAGATAGGATGAAATTACGCAAGAAAACAGCAGCTGCTATGATTATGGCCTTGCTCTGTGCCACTTTGGCCAGCGGCTGCGGCCAGACGAAAATCGGCTATATAGATGGTGAGCGGGTTTCCAAAGAAGCTCCGCAGATAAACAGCCTTATCGAAGAAGGCAATCAGAAGATTGAAGAAGCGCAGACGCAGGCCAGCCAGGATTTGCAGAAGAAAATGCAGGAGAATCCTAACATGAGCCAGGAAGATTTGCAGAAGGCTCAGATGGATGGTCAGCGCAAGATTCAGGGCTTAAATCAGTCCTATTCGCTGCAGCTTCGTCAGAAGATGGATGTAGCTTTGGCGGCTGTCAGCAAGAATAAGAAACTGGATGCAGTTGTGAATAACAGCACGGATCAGCCGGTGGCTGTTACCGGAGCTGTAGATGTTACGGATGATGTCATTGCCCAGTTGCAGTAAGATGGGAGTACCAGCATGAAGAAGACTTTGCAGGAAATTGCAGCCATTGTGGGCGGCCGCGTCGCCGGCGATGAAGCGATTGAAATAGATGGCCTGGACAATATTGCCGGAGCAGGTGCCGGTGACCTGACCTTTGCAGTGGAGCCTCATATCGAGGAGGCTAAGACCTGCAAGGCCGCGGCTGTAATGCTGCCGGAAGGGATAGAGGACTTCCCCAAGACGGCCCTTTATGTGGATGACCCCAGAGCAGCTTTTGCCAAACTACTGGAGATTTTCACGCCGAAATTGGAGCGTCCCGCGGAAGTAAGCGCCAAGGCCCATGTGGGCAAGGATGTGAAGCTGGGCCAGAATGTTACCATTATGCCCTTTGCCATGGTGGATGACCATGCGGTTATCGGTGACAATGTGGTGCTCTATCCTCATACCTATATTGGCCAGTATGCAGAAATTGGTGATGACAGTGTCATATATTCCAATGCCACTGTTCGCGAACACTGCCGGGTGGGCAAACGTTGTGTGGTTCATAGCTCGGCAGTTATTGGCTCCGACGGCTTTGGCTTTACCACGAAAGACGGCGTGCATACCAAGGTGCCGCAGGTAGGCATCGTAGTTTTAGAGGACGATGTGGAAATCGGTGCTCATGACGGCATCGACCGCGCTGCTATGGGCGCTACGGTTATCGGCAAGGGCACGAAGATTGACAATCTCGTGCATATTGGCCATAACTGTAAAATTGGCGCTAACTGCCTGATTGTAGCTCAGACGGGCATTTCTGGCTCGACTACCGTAGGTCATAATGTTACGTTCGGCGGTCAGGTGGGCACTGTAGGCCATATCAATATCGGAGCAAACTCTGTCTATGCGGCCCGCTCCGGTATTATCGGTGATATGCCGGAAGGTGTATTCTGTGCTGGCTTCCCGGTGCAGAGCCATACGGAATGGCTGCGCATGCAGGCGGCGATGAAGAAACTGCCGGAAATGCGGAAGAAAATCAGCCAGCTGGAAAAGAAATTAGCAAAGTACGAGGGCTAAGAAGTTGTTGTACTATATATTAAAGGGCATAAGTGCTTTGGTCTGTGCCCTGCCCCGCGGGCTCTGTGAGAAAATGGGCCGCGGTCTGGGAAATTTGGCATGGCTGGTGATTCCACGCAAGCGCAAACTGCTGGCCATAGGACAGATAAAGATGTGCCTGGGTGCCGACGATGATGAGGCTTGCCGTATTGCCAAGGAAAGTACCGTGCGCTTTGGCCCCATGCTCTTTGAAGTTCTGCGCTTTCCTCTCATCAAGAAGCAGCCGGAAAATTATGTGCGCATTGAAGGCTTGGAAAAACTTCAGCAGGGAATGGCGGCAGGCAAAGGGGCTGTGATTGCGGCGTCCCATAGCGGCAACTGGGAGCTCATGGGCGGCGCTTTTGCGATGGCGGGCATTCCTTTGGTGGGAGTGGCCATGAAGCAGAAGGATTCGGCTGCGGATAAATTTATCAATGAATATCGTACGCTGATTGGCATGCATATCACTTACAAGACCGGCGTGCGGGAAATGTTTGCCATGCTGAAGAAGGGCTGGGCTATTGGCCTGATTATGGATCAGGACACCAACCGTCATGACGGCATTGTTCTGGATTTTTTCGGCAAGCCGACCAATACGACTCCGGGAGCGGCCTCCATGGCGCGCTTTCAGGGAGTGCCGATCTTTACATCCTTTATGCATCGGGATAAGGCAGGCTTCCATACGTTGATTGTGGAAGGGCCTTTTTATGTGGAGAAGACGGCGGATAAGCGTGAAGATATCAATCGGACCACGCAGCTTATCAACAATGCCATTGAGGCACATATAAGGAAATATCCGGAGGAATGGTTCTGGCTTCATGATCGTTGGAAATCCATTCGGGAGGAATATCGCGATACGGATTTTTCGAAGAGCGTATGAAGCTATCAGGAGGAATAGATTTGCAACAGACTACATTAGCGGCAGAGGCCAGCTATACTGGTATCGGCCTGCATTCCGGCCGTGAGGTACACATGGTGCTCAAGCCGGCTCCGGCGGATACCGGGCTGGTTTTTGTGCGCACGGATTTAGAGGGGCAGCCCCGAATTCATGCAACGGCATCTAATGTCACTTCCACCATGCGGGCAACTACTGTGGAGGAAAATGGCTGCAAGGTGTTCACCATCGAGCATTTGATGAGTGCCTTTCATGCCCTGCGTATTGACAACTGCTATATTGAAATAGATGCCGAAGAACCGCCGGTGGCAGATGGTTCTTCGCTGGCATTCTTCCAGAAGATGAAGGATGCAGGTGTTAAGGAACTTGCGGCCGAGCGTAAGGAAATCGTCATTGATAAAGTTTACCGCATTGATGATGAGGAGTCTAACCGCTTTGTCATGGTGCTGCCCTATGACGGCTTCCGGGTGAGCTTTACTTCTGTAAATCCCCATAAGCTTATCGGCGTGCAGTATGAAAACTTCGAAATCAGTCCGGAGCTTTACGAACGGGAGATTGCACCGGCCCGCACGATTGCGTATGAGCAGGAGATTGAAGCCCTGCGCAGTATGGGACTGGGGCTTGGCGGTACGCTGGAGAGCGTTATCGTTTACAATGATGCAGGCTGGCTCAATCCGCTTCACTTTGAGGACGAGCTGGTTCGTCATAAAATCCTGGATGTTATCGGCGACCTGCGTCTGGCAGGCCCTATTCGCGGCCATGTTATAGCGGTGGCCTCGGGACATGCGCTGAATACGAATTTGGCGAAAAAACTTGTGGAAAATTTGGGTTGATATTTGGATAGAGAAATCTATTAGAAAGAGGGAATTACAATGGTTTTGGAAATTACGGATATTATGAAGATTTTGCCGCATCGCCCGCCTATGCTGCTGGTGGATCGCATTGTGGAGATCGATCCGTTCAAATCGGCTACGGGGATTAAGAATGTGACCATGAACGAGCCGTTTTTTGTAGGCCATTTTCCGGGACATCCCATTATGCCCGGTGTGCTGATTTTGGAAGCTATGGCGCAGGTAGGCGGCGTAGCCATGCTCTATCCGGAAGAAAACCGGGGCAAGATTGCCATGTTTGGCGGCATGGAAAACATCAAGTTCAAGCGTCCGGTAGTACCCGGCGACCAGCTGGTAACTAAGGCACATATCGTAAAGGTTCGCGGCGAATTCGGTGTGCTCCATTGCGATGGTTATGTAGATGACAAATTGGTTGCCTCTGCTGACTTTAAGTTTGCTATGAGAAAAGAAGAAAACATGTGATTTTTACTGATAAACTGATGATAATCTTTGTTCAGCTCGGATAACGCCTGAATTTGCTGTCAGATAGAATGAGAGAATTAGAGGTCAGTTTGGGAGTATATAAAAAAGACAGAGCAAAGAGGCTGCTGATATTGTGGGGAGTCGGCAGATTGGTTATAAGGAGTTGTAGAGATGAGCACGGAAAATATTAGTGCAGAAGCACAGATACATCCCACGGCGATTGTGGAAGAAGGAGCCAAAGTCGCCGCTGGGGCCCAGATTGGCCCCTATAGCGTAATCGGCAGCGATGTGGAAATTGGTGAGGGCACCATTATCGGACCTCATGTAGTAGTCACAGGCTGGACGAAAATCGGTAAGGAATGTCATATCTTTCAGGGCGCTTCCATCGGTGAAGTGCCGCAGGATTTGAAATTCAAGGGCGAAAAAAGCTTTACTTATATCGGCGACCGCACCGTTATCCGTGAGGGCGCTACGGTACATCGGGCTACCGGTGAAGGCGAGGAAACCCGCATTGGCAATGACTGTCTGCTGATGGCTCTGACCCATGTTGCCCATAACTGCGTGATTGGCAACCGGGTAATCATGTCCAATTTGGCCAGCCTGGCTGGTCACGCCATTGTGGAAGACCGGGCTGTTGTGGGTGGCATGACCGGTGTACATCAGTTCGTCAAGATTGGCCGTAATGCCATGATTGGCGGTATGAGCCGTCTGACGCAGGATGTAGTGCCTTACACCATTGTGGCTGGTCAGCCTGCCAAAGTGGCCGGGCTTAACAGTGTGGGCATTTCCCGGGCTGGCATTGAGTTGTCTGCCCGTCGCAGTCTGAAACAGGCATACCGGATTCTGTACCGTTCCGGTCTGAGCCTGCAGAAAGCGGTGGAGATTATTGAACAGGAAGTTGCTCCCTGTGAAGAAGTGGATCATCTCTTGCGCTTCCTGCGCAATGCCGATCGGGGCATTTGCCGGGAACGCCGGGACGATAAATGAGGATTGTTTGTAGTTGCGGAGGTTTGTAATGGAGCGGATTGGACTTTTGGCAGGCATTGGCGCCCTGCCGGTGGAGATTGCCAGGGCGGCCAAGGAGCTGGGCTATGAGGTCTATGCTGTGGCACTCTTGCCCGATACCGACCAGCGTCTGCGCGACTATGCCGATGACTATCAGGAAATCAATGTCCTGAAGGTGGGCAAGATTCTCAAGTATCTCAAGAAGAATGACATCCATAAGGTGACTATGATTGGCAAGGTTACCAAGGAAGTTCTGTTCGCCAAGAAAACTTTGCCGGACTTAAAGGCCATGCAGATTCTTATGCGGGTGCCGGATCGGAAGGACGATACCATCATGCTGGCCATCATTGATGAGCTCAGGAAGATTGATGTAGAAACCTTTGACCAGACGGAACTCATCCGCAAGCTGATGCCAGGCAAAGGTGTTCTCACCAAACGCCAGCCTACGGAAGCCGAGCGAAAGGATATGGAGTTCGGCTTTCAGATGGCTAAGGAAATTGGCCGAATGGATGTGGGACAGACTGTGGTGGTCAAGGATATGGCTGTGATGGCGCTGGAAGCGATCGAGGGAACAGATGCCTGCATCCTGCGGGGCGGCAAACTGGCTGGCGGCAATGCTGTGGTGGCCAAGGTGGCCAAACCTCAGCAGGACAGCCGCTTTGATGTGCCCACGGTGGGGCTCAAGACCCTGCAGATGATGGTGGAAACCGGCGCTAAGGCACTGGCTATCGAAGCTGATGCTACTTTGTTGGTGGAGCGGGCAGAAGTTATCGCTCTGGCCGAAGCCAATGATATCACCATTATGGCTATGTAAGCGATACAGAGACGTTGGGGATGCAAATATGTATGCCCAGCGTCTTTTTTGCTTGTTATGATAGATAAGTGATGGTTTTGCCGCTGGTAAAACTTCCCTCTTTGCGTTATAATATAATTTGGCTTAGTATTGAATTGAGGAGGACGACCCATGAAGATTATGCTTTCCGCTGGTGAGGCATCTGGGGATGTGCACGGCGAAAATATTGCCCGGGCAATTCTGGCGATGTCACCAGCCACGGAGCTTATTGGCTTCGGCGGCAGCCGCATGGAAGATGCCGGCGTGCGCCTGTGCCGAAATTTTGCCGATTACAGCGTAATGGGCGTATGGGAAGTCCTGGTGAATATCCGCCGCATCTGGAAACTCTTGAATGATTTGACGGAGTTTATGCGGGAAGAAAAGCCCGACATGCTGGTGCTTATCGATTATCCCGATTTCAACTGGCGGCTGGCCAAACGGGCCAAGTCTTTGGGGATACCCGTGTTCTCCTATATTCCGCCTTCGGCCTGGGCCTGGCGGAAGGGTAGGGCCAGGGATTGTGCGAAGATTGCCGATGAATTTATCGCCATCTTCCCCCATGAACTGCCGGTGTATGAGGCGGCCGGGGCAAAGATTTCCTTTGTGGGCAATCCGCTGGTAGATGCCGTACGGGCAGAAATGCCCCGGGAGAAGGCCCGTCGGTTCTTTCAGATGCCGGAGGATAAGACGGTGATTCTGCTGCTGCCCGGCAGCCGCAAGCAGGAGATTGAACTTCTGCTGCCATCCATGCTGGCGGGGGCTAAAAAACTTTTGACCGAGAAGCCGGATACGGTATTCTATCTGCCGGTGGCCGATACTGTGAGTCGTGAGCGGATTGAAGAGATGATTGCCGCATCCGGCGTAGCGGTTACGTTGACCGACGAAAAGCACTACAGCCTTATGGCGGCAGCGGATGCGGCCATGGCTACTTCTGGTACCGTGGTGATGGAGGCGGCACTTTTAGGGCTTCCCTGCGTGGTGCTCTACCGTTTGTCACCCGTGTCCTATGCTATCGGGAAGCTATTGGTGCATGTTGATAATTTCAGTCTGCCCAATATTCTCTTGAATGAAAGCTTCCAGCGGGAACTGCTGCAGGATGAAGTCACGCCGGAAAATATTGCCGGTGAGCTCATGAAGCTCTATCCCGGTGAGGCCCATCGGCAGGAAGTGGTTGAGAAGCTGAAACTGGCTTGTCGGAAGTTGGGAGCTCCCGGAGCTTCTCAGCGGGTAGCGGAACGGATTTTGAATGCAGTGCGGGAATTTACCGCTGAATAAATTAGTGAGGGAAATACATGAAGAATTATAAGCGGCTTCTGCAATATATCAGGCCCTATCTGAAACGCCTGGCACTGGCCATTGTCTGCATTGTGGTGGCAGCAGCCTGTAACCTCTACCTGCCTTGGATTATCAAGGACATGGTGGATAAGGTGCTGGCTGAAAAGGATATGGTCATGCTGTACGTCATCTGCGTCAGCATTGTGGTGGTTTTCCTGATTCGCGGGATATTCTACTACGGCCAGTCCTATCTGGTGTCTTATATTGGACAAAAAGTGGTTATCGACGTGCGGGAAGTGATGTTCCGCAAGTTCCAGCGCATGCCCATGGCCTATTTTGACAAGCATCAGACAGGCGAAACCATGAGCTATATCACCAACGATGTGGCGGCTATCCAATCAGCCTTGGTGGACCAGCTGATTGAAATGGTCACGGAAGGTTCCATTCTGATTGGTTCCATTGCCATGATGATTTATCTGGACTGGAAACTCTCCCTGCTGACCTTGGTGGTTATCCCCCTGGTAGGTCAAGCAATGAAGATTTTTGGCCGCAAGCTCAAGCGCAATGGTACGGTGATTCAGGAACGGGCCGCGGATATCACGTCTCTCTTACAGGAAAGTATTTCCTCCATTCGGGTGGTGAAATCCTTTGTCCGTGAGGATTATGAAATCAAGCGGTTCATCAATCAGAACATCCTGAACTTCCAGGCGGCCATGAAGAATGTGCAGCTCACCAGCCTCTTGACACCGACTGTGGAATTTTTGGCGGCGGTTTCCGTTACTTTCATTGTAGGCTTTGGTGGTTATGAAGTGGTCAACGGCCAGATGACGGCCGGTGCTTTGGTGGCTTTCTTAACTTATGCGGTCAATCTGGCGAACCCCGTAAAGCGTCTGGCCCGTGTTTACGGCAATCTGCAGCGGGCAATGGCCGCTGTGGACCGCGTATTTGCGGTAATCGACCTGCCGGAACCCATCAGCGATAAGGAAGATGCGAAATCCCTGCCGAAGATTCAGGGCCATGTGGAGGTCAAGAATGTGACCTTTGGCTATAAGGAAGGGGTTAATGCGCTGGAAGATGTATCTCTGGATGTGAAGCCGGGGCAGATGATTGCCTTTGTGGGGCCCAGCGGTGCAGGTAAGTCTACCATCGCCAACCTGATTCCCCGCTTCTATGAGATTAACGGCGGTTCCATCTCCATTGACGGTTACGATATCCGGGATGTGAAGCTGGATTCCCTGCGGGAGCAGATTGGCATTGTGCCGCAGGAAACCATGCTGTTCTCTACAACGGTCATGGAAAATATTCGTTACGGGCGGCTGGACGCCACGGACGAAGAAGTCATTGAGGCAGCCAAGGCGGCGAATGCCGACAGCTTCATTCGGGAACTGCCCCAGGGGTATGATACAACCATTGGGGAGCGGGGGCTGAATCTTTCCGGCGGCCAGCGCCAGCGCATGGCCATCGCCCGGGCAATCCTCAAGAATCCGCAGATTCTGATTTTGGACGAAGCCACTTCGGCTTTGGATACGGAAAGCGAAAAAATCGTACAGGCGGCTTTGGACAGCCTGATGGTGGGCAGAACTTCCTTTGTTATCGCTCATCGCCTGTCTACGATATTCAACGCCGACCAGATTTATGTTATTGATGGCGGCAGGATAAAAGAACACGGTACTCACGAGGAACTCTTGCAGCAGGGCGGCTTGTACAGCCACCTCTACAACATTCAGTTCGGCGGCGGTAACGTGGCAGCAGAAGGGGCATAATAGTAATGCAAATCCTCTACAACTTAGCGGCGATTCTGGTCGTCATATTGATTATACCGGTGTTTATGATACGCTCGGTCAGGGAAAAAGGTTTTGTGGAGCGTATCCGCCAGAGTCTGGGGTTCTACCCGGTAGAGACTTTGGAAAAGGTGGCCAAAAAACACTGTATCTGGGTGCACGCGGCTTCTGTAGGTGAAATCGTAGCCACGAGTCCCCTGATTAAGGAATTTCATAAGGAATTTCCCAAGACGCCAATTCTGGTGTCTGTAGTTACTACGAGCGGTTATGAAATGGCCAACCGCATCATCAAAGATGCGGATGCCATTATCTACTTCCCGCTTGACCTGCCGTTTTTGGCAGGCAGTGTCCTGCGGCGCATCCATCCCCGGGTATTCCTGCCTGTGGAAACGGAGCTCTGGCCGAACTTCTTGAAGACGGCTCGCAAGCTGCATATTCCGGTCATGATGGTTAATGGCCGTATCAGCGACCGCAGTGTGAAGCAGTACCGCTATCTTAGAAGCCTGCTCAGTGACATGATTGGCACGGTGACCAAGTTTGCCATGCAGTCTGATATTGATGCGGATTATATTATGCGGCTGGGGGCTTCCCCGGAACTCGTGACGGTGACGGGCAACACCAAGTTTGACCAGACCTACACCGATGTCAGCCCGGAAGAAAAGGCAGCCATTGTCCGTGAGATGGGGCTGGAAAAGGCCGAAGGTATTTTGCTGGCCGGTTCCACCCATCGCGGCGAAGAAGATTTCGTCCTCAAAGCCTTTAAGGCTGTGCGGGAGAAGCATGGCAAGGCCAAGTTGGTCATTGCGCCCAGAGAATTGCTGCGTACCCAGGAGGTCATTCATATCTGCAAGCGGGCCGGTTTTACGGTAACCACCCGCACCAAGCAGCAGGAACAGGGGCCGCAGGATGCGGATATCGTGATTCTCGATACCATTGGCGAACTGGGCAAGGTTTACAGTGTTGGTGATGTGGTCTATGTCGGGGGCAGTCTGATTCCTCATGGCGGGCACAATATTCTGGAGCCTGCAGCCCATGGCAAGGCCATTATCGTGGGCCATTACATGTTCAACTTCAAGGATACCCATGCCTTGTTCAAGAAGCGCAATGCCTGCATCACGGTGAATAACGAACAGGAACTGGCGGCAGAGACTGTGCAGCTCTTTGATGATGCAGCACACCGCCATCAGCTGGAAGCGGAAACCTTGGCTATTGTGGGCGAAAATAAGGGCGCATCCCGCAAGTCGGCGATTATCCTGCGGGAAATGCTGGAATCCTATGAGAGTATTCCTGAGAACCGTCAGCGGGCCCGCTTTACCCAGAAGATTGACAACTTCCAGACCTACTTTATCGAGCTGGTACATCTGAAGGAAGTAAACGGCTTTGGGGAGCATATCCTGACGGCGCTGCTCTACATCCTGTCGAAAATCTATGCGCTGCTGGTGGATTTCAAACTTTGGGGCTATCGCCATGGTATGTTCAGCCGCAAAAAGCTGGACTGCTTTGTCATCAGTCTGGGCAATGTGACCGTAGGCGGTACAGGCAAGACGCCGACTGCTCAGCGCTTGGCCAGCGATATTCGCGATATGGGCTACAAGGTGGTCATTTTGAACCGTGGTTACCGGGCTAAATGGCATGGCAAGGTCGGTATTGTTTCCGATGGTGAGCGCCTTCATATGACGGCTGCTGATGCCGGTGACGAGGCCTTCATGCTGGCCAAGCACCTGCCGGAAGTGCCGGTCCTTATTGGCGCAGACCGTTCTGTTACGGGGCAGTACGCCATTGAAAACTTTGGTGCCGAGGTAGCCATTCTGGATGATGGTTTCCAGCATTGGCAGCTTGAACGCGATATGGATATTTTGCTGGTGGATGCCGTCAATGTCTTTGGCAACGGCTATATGCTGCCACGCGGCACACTGCGCGAACCCATCACCCATATCAGCCGTGCTGATGTATGCCTGCTGACCAAAGTGGACCAGGCGGCCGAGGGTTCGCGTGACTTTATTCGCGATACGGTACATCGCTACAACGAAGAGGCGCAGATTGTGGAAAGCATCCATCAGCCACGGCGTTTTATCCCCCTGGCTGACTGGTATGTGGACATTGCCGGTGATGGCATCGATGTGAATCAGATGCGGGGTAAGCAGATTATGGCGGTATCCGCCATCGGCAATCCTGCCTCCTTTGAACAGACCCTGTCGGATTTGGGCACGGTGATTTTGGAAAGTCTGCGCTATCCCGACCATCACGACTACAGTATGCAGGAAATGGCTGACATTCTCCATCAGGCTGAACGCATGGGAGCAGAAGCCATTGTCATTACGGAAAAAGATGCGGTGAAAATTCCCATGGAAGTCATCCATGCCGGCATCAAGATTCCCGTTTACGTCATCTGCGTGGAAGTGACCTTCCAGCAGGGCAAAGAAGAATTCAAATCACTGCTGGCCCAGCGTTTGGCAGACAAACTGGGGCCGCGGACTGCAAAATAAAAAGTAAGAGGGACCATTATGAAGGTACTTTGTGTTATTCCCGCCCGTTATGCATCCACCCGCCTGCCGGGCAAACCATTGAAGGACATTGCGGGCAAGCCCATGATTTGCCGGGTTTACGACCGGGCGATACAGGCCAAAAAAGTTTCGGATACCATTGTGGCGACCGATGATGAACGCATCGTAACGGCCGTGGAAGCAAATGGTGGCAAGGCCATGATGACTAGGGACGACCATCCCACTGGCACCGACCGTCTGGCCGAGGTAGCTGAGGCATTTCCGGATGTGGATTTGATCATCAACGTGCAGGGGGATGAGCCGCTGATTGAACCGGGACTCATTGATGAACTGGCCGCTGTTTTTGAGATGGACAGTGAACTCAAGATGGCTACCGTCAAGACAAAGATGACGGAGCGGGCGGAAATCGAGAACCCCAATAATGTAAAAGTTGTAACCGACAAAAATGGTTATGCCCTTTACTTCTCCCGTTCGGTAATGCCGTATCCGCGCAATGAAGGCTGTCCAGTGTATAAGCATATCGGCATTTATGCCTACAAGCGGGATTTCCTGCTCAGCTATGCGAAGATGGAATCTACCCCGCTGGAGCAGTCGGAGTCTTTGGAGCAGCTGCGTGCACTGGAAAATGGCTACCGCATCAAGGTCGTCGAGACAAAAGCGAAGTTTGTTGGTGTTGATACTGCCGAGGATTTGGCGAAGGTCAACGAGATATATAAATCGAAAGGAGCTTGAATATGAATCAGGTTAAAGTTGGTAATTATGTGATTGGTGGCGGAGAAAAGCT
The DNA here is from genome assembly GCF_000687995.1 of Selenomonas ruminantium AC2024. Lineage (NCBI taxonomy): Bacteria > Bacillati > Bacillota > Negativicutes > Selenomonadales > Selenomonadaceae > Pseudoselenomonas > Pseudoselenomonas ruminantium. The sequence continues at coordinate 360,924 of NZ_JIAC01000001.1, read as the reverse complement.
GACTTTGCTGGCTGGTCCCTGTGTGTTGGAAGGTCTGGATCGTTGCCTGCTGATTGGTCGTACCATCAAGGAAATCTGCCAGCGTTTGGACATCAACTATGTATTTAAGGCTTCCTTCGATAAGGCGAACCGTTCTTCCTATCATAGCTTCCGTGGCCCTGGCATGAAAAAGGGCATTGAGATGCTCAAGAAAATCAAGGAAGAACTGCAGGTTCCTGTGGTTACGGATATCCATGAGTCCGCGCAGGCTAAGCCTGTGGCTGAAGTGGCCGATATCCTGCAGATTCCGGCGTTCCTCTGCCGTCAGACGGATCTTCTGCATGCCGCTGCTCAGACGGGGCGTGTGGTCAACGTGAAGAAGGGGCAGTTTCTGGCGCCTGAGGACATGCGCAATGTGGTGGACAAGCTCCATGAAAGCGGCTGTGACCAGATGATGCTCACCGAGCGCGGTGCTTCTTTTGGCTACCACAATCTGGTGGTGGATATGCGTTCCCTGCCCATCATGCGCTCCTTCGGTTATCCCGTGGTAATGGATGGCACGCACAGTGTACAGCTTCCGGGTGGCAATGGCACTACTTCTGCCGGCAACCGTGAGTATGTGGAATATCTGGTGCGGGCTGCTGTGGCTGCCGGTGTGGATGCACTGTTCCTGGAAGTTCACGACAATCCGGAAGAGGCCCTGTCTGATGGTGCCAACATGGTTTACCTGGACAAGCTGGAAGACCTCTTGAAGGATGCTGTTGCCATTCACGAAATCGTCCGTCATAAGCAGAAATGATTTAAGCTTTAGTAAATCGAGGGGATAAGATTGATCAACAAGATAAAAGAAGCGGCACTGGAAACTCTCACCATTGAGGCGTCTGCCGTAGAAAAACTCAAGGAACGCATTGACGAGGAATTTGTGGCTGCTGTGCAGTGCATTCTGGACTGCAAGGCCCGTGTGGTTGTAACCGGCATGGGCAAATCCGGTCATGTGGGCCGCAAGATGGCCGCTACCTTTGCCAGCACCGGCACGCCGGCCTTCTTCATGCATCCCGGTGAAGCGTTCCATGGCGATTTGGGCATGGTGACGGAAAATGATGTGGTGATTGCCATTTCCAACAGTGGTGAGTCGGCAGAAGTGGTCAACATCCTGCCGATTATCCGCCGTATTGGCGCCCGCATCATTGCCATGTGCGGACGCCGTGATTCGCAGCTCGGCAAGGCCGCTGACCATTTTGTCGATATCGGCGTGGAAAAAGAAGCCTGCCCGTTAGGACTGGCACCTACCGCCAGCACCACGGCCACGTTGGCCATGGGCGATGCTCTGGCTATCGCCCTCATGAGTGTTCGGGACTTCACAAGTCAGGATTTTGCCCTGTTCCATCCGGGCGGAGCTTTGGGCCGTAAACTCTTGCTCACCGTCAAAAACGTCATGCACACGGGCGAAGAAAATCCCTTGGTGCATAAGGATAAGACGGCTAAGGATGCCCTCTTTATCATGACGGATAAGGGCTTGGGCGCCGCTTCTGTTGTTGATGACAGCGGCAAGCTTGTAGGCATCATCACCGATGGTATCATCCGCCGGGCGCTGGCCAAGGATTATAAATTCCTTGATGAAGCCGTGGGCAATATCATGTTCGAAACGCCGCTGACCATCAAGCAGGAAGCCATGGCTTCGGCGGCCCTCTCGGTTATGGAAAAACACAAACCGCGCCCCGTTACGGTGCTGCCGGTTATTGATGACAATAAAATTCCTGTGGGTATTATTCATTTGACTGACCTTTTGCGTCAAGGAGTGGTATAATGGAGATTCACAGCAAAGCAATTGAAGCTGCCAAGAAGATAAAGCTGATTATTTTTGACGTGGATGGCGTGTTGACAGATGGTGGGATTTATATTGGCGAGAAGGGGGAGCTTTATAAGCCCTTTTATTGCCGGGATGGCTTGGGCATAACCTTAGCACATAAGGTGGGGCTTAAGACTGCCATCATCACCGGCCGGAAGTCCAAGCAAGTGGAGTTTCGGGCCAAAGAACTGAATATCAGCGAGGTCTTCCAGGGCAATTCCGACAAGCGGGAGGCTTATGATGAGCTCAAGAAGCGCACTGGTCTCCGCGATGAAGAAATCGCCTACATTGGTGACGACCTCATCGACTTGCCCATCATGCTGCAGGTTGGCCTGCCCATGGCTGTGGCCGATGCCATTCCCGATGTGCGCATGCATTCTCTGGTGGTTTCCTGCTGCCCCGGCGGCAGAGGTGCTGTTCGGGAACTGTTGGAATTCATCTTCAAGGCTCAGGGCGAATGGGAAGATTTGATGGCCAGCTTTTTGATTCCGGTGAAATCTGAGGAAAATGCCGGACTGATTCAGTAAAGCAAGTAATGTAATTGTGGGGGAAGAAGATTAATGCAGTATAAATTTGTGATGTTTATGAGCTGGGTGGTGCGTCATACCCCCTATAAACTCGTAATGGCTGCCGGCTGGGTACTGGGACAGCTATACTATCTTCTGATTAAGAAGCAGCGGGAGCTGGCAGTGGCACAGATTATGCCTGCCTTGGGGCTTAATGAGGCTGAGGCGCGCAGAACCGTGCGGGATTCCTTTGTGAATCTGGCACGCAATGTGCTCGAAATCCTCTATATGCCCAAGCTGACCCCCAAGAACTTTCACGAGTATATCGAAATTGACCATTTGGAGCGCATGACGGATGCCTTGGCAGAAGGCCATGGGGTCGTGGTGCTCACCGGTCATATCGGCACCTGGGAATGGCTGTCGGCGGCTTTTACCATGAACGGCCTGCCGGTAACGGCCATTGCCAAGCCACAGCCCAATATGCAGTATACCAATGCCCTGAATGATTTGCGTAAGACCATCAATGTGGAGATTTTTTCCCGGGGCACCAGTGAGCTGTTAGCGGCAGCCAAGGCACTCAAAAAAGGAAAAATCCTTGGCTTCCTGGCGGATCAGGACGGCGGCCCCAATGGTGCATTCCTGCCCTTCTTTGGCAAGCTGGCAGCTACGCCCATGGGCCCGGCAGTCTTTTCCTGCAAGTTCAAGGCGCCGGTGCTGCCCGCCTTCATCCTGCGCCAGAAGAATGGCAAGCATAAAGTGGTGATTGGCGAGGTCATGCGGTACGAGGACACCGGCGATACGGACAAGGATTTGTTTGACTTCACCGTGAAGATGACGAAAATAATCGAAGATATTATCCGGGAAAACCCCACCCAGTGGCTGTGGTTCCAGAAGCGGTGGAATACGCCCCCGGAACAGCAGAATGTGGGCAAGCACCACACGGTTAAAGCACAGGAGGAAGCCTGATGGACAAGAAGCGCAAGTTATGGCTTGGCGCAGGACTGGCAGTTTTTATCGCTGCGATTGTTTGGGCGGTGGTTACCGTTCCGGATACACCTTCGCCGGATGCTGACCCCAATAGTGGGCGGTTTATGAGTTATGATGGCAATGTACTCAGCGAGGAAAAGAACGGCCGGAAAATCTGGGATTTGACGGCTGAACATATCGATGTGGATGTGAAGACCCGCGACGCCAAACTGGAAAAACTGAAAGGTCATTTTTATGCCGAGGATGGCCGGGTGGTGGAAGTAACCGCTGATAAGGGTACTTATGAGGATAAGACCAAGAACATTGTCATTGCTGGCAATGTGGATGTGAAAAACAGCGATGGTGCCAGGTTGACTAGTGATGAACTGCGCTGGGAGGCTGCCAAGCAGCTGCTGGCTGCTGTGGGCAGTGCCAAGGTCACGAAAGAAGATATGCTGGCTACGGGTGAGCGGATTGAAAGCAGTGACGGCTTCAACAAAGTCAAGGTGATTGGCAAAGCCCATCTGGCCAAAGGAGGAAATACAAATGCAAAATAAGATGAGAAAGCTTTTATTGACCCTTTGCTTGACCGCAGCTCTGCCTGTGGGTACACTGCTCGCCGCAAATGAACCGGCCAGCCTGGATGCGGACACGGTGGAATACGATATGAAAAGCGGTTTGGCTATAGCCACCGGTGATGTGCTGATGAAGCAGGGCAATGCTAAGGTTACTGGTGCCAAAGCTACCTACAATTCCAAGACTCAGGAGGGGACCGTGGAAGGCAATGTTATCGCTGTGCGTGACGACTTGCGTGTTACCTGTGACAAGGTTGTCTCCGATGGTCAGGGCCATATGAGTGCCACGGGGAATGTGCATGGTGTTCAGGGCCAGAAGACCTTTACGGGTGAACATGTGGACTACTATCCCAATCAGAATAAATATGTGAAAATCCCTACGGGCGGCACCATTACGGATGGCGGCGACACCTTTACGGCTGATTATATGGAAGGCTGGCTGGATGATGAACATTACATCGGCAAGGGCAATGTCCATGTCAACAGCCCGTCCCGTAAGATGGAAGCCGGCGGCGACCACGCAGATTACGTGGGCAAGGAACAGGGCCGTGTCATCATGACCGGCAATGCCTGGGCCATTCAGGAAAACAATACCATGAAGAGCAATAGACTTACCCTTTATCTTGACCCCAATGGCAGAGCCAAGGTCAAGTAAGGGGCTGTAACGATAAATTTGGAGGGCAGAGCTTTGCATATTGAGGCAAAAAATCTGGTAAAAAAGTTTAAGGAACACACCGCGGTGGACCGGGTGTCCCTGCGTGTAGAAAAGGGGGAAATCGTAGGCCTCTTAGGCCCTAACGGTGCCGGTAAGACCACATCCTTCTACATGATTGTGGGCTTGGAGCAGCCGACCTCCGGTGAGGTGTTTCTGTCCGATGTGAATATCACCAAAATGCCCATGTATCGCCGGGCTTCTTTGGGAATCAGCTATTTGACCCAGGAGTCCTCCATTTTCCGCAAACTCACAGTGGAAGAAAATATCATGGCCATTTTGGAGACCACGGAACTTTCCAAAGCTGAACAGAGAAACAAGTTCGAGGAGCTTTTAGAGGAGTTTCATATCACCCATGTGCGTAAACGCAAGGGCACAGAGCTTTCCGGTGGTGAGCGCCGCCGGGTGGAAATTGCCCGCTGTCTGGCGCTGGAACCGCAGTTCATCCTGTTGGATGAACCCTTTGCCGGCGTTGACCCGCTGGCTGTGGCAGACATTCAGGAGATTATCCAGTACCTGCGTCAGCGGGGCATGGGCATCCTGATTACGGACCACAATGTGCGCGAGACCTTGCAGATTGTGGACAGGGCCTATATACTGAGTGAAGGTAAAATTCTGCTGGAGGGCGATAGCCGCACGATTGCGGAGAGCCCCATCGCGCGGAAATTTTATCTCGGCGAGAACTTTACCTTGTAAGGAGAACAGATATGCGATTGCGAATTTTGGACAAATATATATTCCGCGAGGTTTTCATGACCTTCGTCTTTGGCATTTGCGCGTTCTCTGCGGTGTTCATCGGTTCGGGGACATTATTCCGGATTGCTCAGTACATAACGGATTATGGCGCTTCCCTGCAGGCGGTCATCAAAATCTTCATCTTTGGTCTGCCCGGTGTCGTTATGTGGACCTTTCCCATGTCCATGCTGCTGGCTACATTGCTGACCTTTGGCCGCTTGTCCAGCAACAGTGAGATAACGGCCATGAAGTCCTGCGGCATCAGCTTTTCCCGTATTGCCATGCCCGCCCTTGTCCTTGGCTTCATTGTCAGCATTGGGGCGATTGCCTTCAATGAATACGTGGTTCCTTGGGCAAATACTGCCTACCGCAATGTGCTCTATTACGAGATTCAGGGCAACACGACCATGAAGAGTCAGGAGCACATCATCCTCAAGGAGATTTCCGAGGGCAAGATGCAGCGTCTGGCTTATGCGCGTCTCTTTAATGCCGAGACACAGCAGCTGCAGGGCGTGACACTGCAGGAATTTGGCCCGGACGGCAAAGTAAAGCATGTAGAAAATGCAGATTTTGCAGACTGGGATGGCAAGAAATGGGTTATGCATAACGGTGTCATCTACGATATTTCCGAGAATGAAGACCAGAGCGAACATATGATTCGCTTTAAGACCCAGGTGCTTCCGATTGCTTCGAATCCCCAGCAGATTGTCCGGGAGCAGAAGGAACTGGAAGAGATGACCATGAAGGAACTGCGGGCGCAGATTGAAATCATGAAGACCCAGTATGTCAATACGAGTGCGATTGAGGCAGAACTTTATCAGCGTGTGACGGTTCCTTTGGCCAGTCTGATATTTGCGCTGGTCGGTGTGCCCTTGGGTCTGCAGCCGACCCGCAACAGCTCATCGGCAGGTTTTGCGATGAGTGTTATCATTATCTTTGCTTACTATGCGCTGATGACCATGGGCAGCGCTTTGGCACGCAGTGAGGCCTTGCCGCCGCTGCTGGCTGTTTGGCTGCCTAACATTATCGGTCTTATCGCAGGCGGTTTACTCATCAGGCGGGCGGCCCGCTAAATTTTAGGAAAGGTGGTTGACAGATGTCAGGAATATCCTTGATTACCGTGCTGGTTATTACCGGTGGGGTAATCGCCTTTATCGGGGATAGGCTCGGCACGAAAATCGGCAAGAAACGCCTGTCGATTTTCGGCCTGCGTCCCCGGCATACATCCATAATCATTACGATATTCACCGGTATTGTCATTACCACTCTGACGTTTGGCGTAATGGCAGCGGCTTCGGATAACGTGCGCACTGCACTCTTCGGCATGGAGAAGCTGAACCGCACCATGCAGGAGACGAAAAACAATCTGGAGAATACGCAGGCGGATTTGGCTATGGCTAAGTCCGAGCAGGAAAAGACGGATGCAGCTTTGCAGCAGTCCAAAGCGGACGTAGACAGGCTCAACAAGCAGCAGAAAACCTTGGAGGAAGAGGCTGCTAAGCTGCAGTCCGGCATTACCGAATTGGAAAGTGCCAAGGCACAGCTGACGGCAAAGAATGAGGAACTGTCCGGCTCCAATGAGAAGCTCCTGGCGGCCAATGACAAGCTGACCAACGATAACAAATCCTTGGAGCAGCGCACGCAGCAGCTACGCGATGGCCTGATTACCATTCGCGAAGGCGATATCGCCTTCCGCGCTGGAGAAATCATCGCCAGCGGCGTAATCCGGGGCAATCGCTCCGTGGAGGATGTGGCCGCAGACATGCAGACGCTGGCGGCTCTGGCCAATCGCAATGTATCGGCCCGTTTCGGCAGTGACCGTTCCGACAAGGAAATCTGGATTTACCAGCCCGAATATGACACGGCGGTAGAAAACATTGCCAAGAGCTCACGGGATATGGTGGTACGCATTGTGGCAGCCGGCAATTTGGTGCGGGGCGAGGAAGTCCGCACCAATCTGGAGCTTTATCCCAACAGTGTGATTTTCCGGGATAAGGAATTCATCATTGCCCGCCCCTATGACATGATGGATGGTTCGGATGCGGAAGCAGAACAGACCATTATGAACTTCTTGAAGGATGTAAACTTTGCCGCTACCTCCAAGGGCATTCTGCCTGACCCCTTGCGGGGGACTGTGGGGGTAATGGAAGGAGCTCAGTTCTACGAGATTGTAGCGCAGCTCCGCGGCCAGCGGGGGCCGGTGATTCTTTCGGCATATGCCAACGGCAACACCGATGCTTCCGGGCCCTTGCGTCTGAAGATAAATGTGGAGAAAAACACGCAATGACTATCGCAGCCCTCGACCCCGGGCGGGATAAATGCGGTTTCGCCGTCCTTGACGGTGAGGGCAAGGTCCTGACCCAGCGGGTCATCGAGACAGACAAACTCATAGAAGAAGTAACTGCGGCTAAAGCTGACTACGGCTTTAGCCGTCTCGTTATCGGCAACGGCACCACCAGCAAAATCGCCCAAGGGCGGCTGAAAGAAGTGCCGGAGCTGGTGGTACTGGTGCGGGATGAATACCGCACCACGGAACTAGCCAAGGGAGAATACTGGAAGGCTAATCCGCCCAAGGGCTGGCGCCGTCTTATCCCCGTCACCATGCAGGTGCCGCCGGTGCCTGTGGATGATTTTGTGGCGGTCATCTTAGCACGCCGCTTTTTACAGGAAGAACAGCAGAGCAAAGGAGAGTAACGAAATGGAGCAGAACAAGAATTCCCAGCCGCGTCCCGATTGGACGGAGTATTTCCTCGATATTGCCCGGGCGGTGGGCCGCCGGGCTACCTGCCTGCGCCGCCGCTATGGTGCGATTATCGTCAAGGACCATATCATCATCAGCACCGGCTACAACGGCGCTCCGCGTGGGGAAGCTAACTGCATCGACACGGGCATCTGCGAGCGGGAACGGCTCCATGTGCCCAAAGGGCAGAACTACGAGCTCTGCGTGGCCGTTCATGCCGAGCAGAACGCTATCATCAACGCTGACCCTGCCGCCATGGAGGGAGCTACTATCTACATTGTGGGCATCAATGCAGACGGCACGCTGGCCTCCGGCAAACCCTGCCTGCTGTGCCGCCGCATGCTGCGCAATGCCAAGCTCGGGCAGGTGATTTATTACGAAACCGATGGTACGATTGTTACCTGCCGCCCCGATGAAATTCATGATTAAAATTCTCTTAAAAAATTGCGCTTTCAGCTTATTTTCATTGACACTATAGGCCCTCTGCGCTAAAATAGGCTTGTTATGAATTTCTAGTAATTATTTGAGAAAAAGAGGTGCTACTTGTATGCCGGATTATATGTTGGCGTTTGTCATTGCCGCAGGTGTGGCTCTGCTCATTACGCCTGGTGTGATTTTCCTGGCGGCCAAGACGGGAGCCATGGATGCTCCTGATGCGAGAAAAGTACATAAAAAACCTATTCCCCGTATCGGCGGTCTGGGTATTTACGCAGCCTTTATGGTGGCGATTATTGGGATTATGCAGTTCATCGACGTGGAGCCGGATGTGCTCTTCGAGGTCACCGGCCTCTTGGTGGGCGGTTCCTTGATTGTGCTCGTGGGTGTTATCGACGATTACAAGAACCTGCCGGCCAAAGTCAAACTGGTTGGGCAGATTGTCGCGGCAGCTGTGCTGGTCATTGCCTTTGATGTGCGCATTGACTTCATCACAGACCCATTCGGCGATTTCTTCTACACGGAGTGGCTGGCCATTCCCGTGACCATCTTCTGGATTGTAGGTCTTACCAATACGGTAAACCTCATTGATGGACTTGACGGCCTGGCGGCTGGTGTGGCTACCATCGCGTCCGTCACCATCTTCTTAGTGGCTTTGCAGCAGAACATTCTGCTCGTGGCTGTTCTGACGGCAGCACTGGCTGGTTCTGCGATTGGCTTCCTTTACTACAACTTCAATCCTGCCCGGATTTTCATGGGCGACTCGGGGAGTATGTTCCTGGGCTATATGCTCGCAGGTATCTCCGTTATCGGTGCTGTGAAATGCGCGGCTACCATTGCGCTGATTGTACCGATTCTGGCTTTGGGGCTGCCCATTCTGGACACGACCTTTGCCATCGTGCGCCGCTACCGTGGCGGTGTGCCCATCTTCAAGCCGGACAGAGGTCATCTCCACCACCGTCTGATGGATTTGGGCTTCAGCCAGCGGCAGGCCGTACTGCTGATGTACGTCATCAGCGCCCTGCTGGGGCTTAGCGCTGTGGCGCTGACGGAAGTCAGCTCGCAGTTCGCCATTGCCATCGTCTGCATGGTCGTGGCTTTGGTGCTCTACGGTGCAAAACGCATCGGCATCTTTCGCATGAATGATTCAGCCCAGCAGCATTAAAAGAAATATTCGCAATGATTGCCTTCCCCTCTGGGGAAGGGGGACCGCCTTGCGGTGGATGAGGTTCATGTCAGAGATTGCCTGAAACCTCATCCGTCAGCCTGCGGCTGCCACCTTCCCCATAGGGGAAGGCTTATATAGAGAGGGGACTATTAATGGAACAAAAGAAAATCAAGGTTATGACGGTGTTTGGCACCCGGCCTGAGGCGATAAAGATGGCACCTATCGTGCTGGAACTGCAGAAGCACCCGGACAAAATCACCCCGGTGGTGGCGGTAACGGCTCAGCACCGCGAAATGCTGGACCAGGTTCTGGGACTCTTTAACATCACGCCGGACCATGACCTTGATATCATGGCACAGGGCCAGACCCTCTTTGACATCACCTCCAAGGCCATGATGGGCCTGGATAAGGTACTGGCAGAAGAAAAGCCGGATATCGTGCTGGTACACGGTGATACCACGACCACCTTTGCCGGTGCTTTGGCCGCTTATTACCATCAGACGACGGTAGGCCATGTGGAAGCAGGTCTCAGAACCCATGACAAGTACAGCCCCTTCCCGGAAGAAATGAACCGCAAGCTCACGGGCTGCATTGCTGACTTGAACTTTGCCCCCACGGAAACCTCCGAGAGCAATCTGCTGGCGGAAAATGTGAAGCCCGAAAGCATCTTCATCACGGGCAACACCGTTATCGATGCCCTGCATCATACGGTAAAGGATGATTTCCAGTTCGAAGATGAACTGCTGCAGAATATCGACTTTGAGAACAAGCGCATCATCCTCGTGACCACCCATCGCCGGGAAAATCTGGGTGAGCCCATGCGCCATGTCTACAAGGCTCTGCGCCAGCTGACGGAAGAATTTGCCGATGTGGAAGTGGTCTTCCCGGTGCATAAGAACCCGAAAGTCCGTGAAGTCGTGCAGGAAGAATTGGGCGGCTTGGAGAAGGTTCACCTCATTGACCCGCTGGACTATGAACCGTTTGCCAATTTGATGAGCCGTGCGCATTTGATTCTCACCGATTCCGGCGGCGTGCAGGAAGAAGCTCCTGCCCTCGGCAAGCCGGTTCTCGTGCTCCGCGATACCACGGAACGTCCCGAAGCAGTTGCTGCGGGCACGGTAAAACTCATCGGCACCGACCGGGATGTGGTTTATAACGAAGCCAAGACCTTGCTGACGGATGAAGCCGCCTATAGCCGCATGGCAGAATCCGTAAACCCCTACGGTGACGGCAAGGCCTCCCCGCGCATCATTCAGGCCATTCTCTACTATTATGGCCTGGCTGATAACCGCCCCGATATTTTCGTAGGCAAATAAGATGGCCGGACAGGAACCAAGCGGCCTCAAACAGGCCGTCAAAGCCTTTTCGATACTGGGCGGAGTTGGCATCTACCTAGTGGTATTCGTAGGCATATGCGGTTACATTGGCAGTCTTATCGGAGATTTTCTCCAGTTGGGGAAAGCAGGGATAATCGGTGGCATTATCCTGGGCTTTCCCGCAGCCTTTTATACACTGTACAGACAGCTTAAGAATAACGAGCTTATTTGACAGAACGTACCTCTGCGAATGTAGGTACGTTCTTATTTTTGCATACGAAAAAAGCCACTACCCAAAGTAGTGACTGAATAATCAATGGAGCGGGCAATGGGAGTCGAACCCACCTCTAAAGCTTGGGAAGCTTTCATTCTACCGATGAACTATGCCCGCAACGACTTTTTCAGTATATCATTTTTGTTATTGTATTGCAAGGGGGAATTTGTCTGCGGCATGGCGAATCTTAATACAGATAAAATTGTCTTTAGTGGATTTACATAGGAGGTAAAATTATGGGACTTTTGCAAGCAGGAATTGGTGCCGTGGGCGGTGTGCTGGGCGACCAGTGGAAAGAATATATCTACTGTGACAGTCTGCCGCCAGACGTACTTATGGCCAAGGGGCACCGCAAGACCGGCAGCGGTTCTTCCAACAAGGGGGACGACAACATTATCTCTCAGGGTTCAAGAGTAGCGGTCAACAATGGCCAGTGTCTCATCATTGTGGAAAATGGTGAGGTGGTGGACATTTGCGCCGAACCGGGGGAATACACCTATGACCGGGAAACGGAGCCGTCGCTTTTCACAGGCGACCTTTCCGATACAATTCCGAAGGTCTTTGCAGAAATCGGCCGCCGTTTCTCCTTTGGTGGGGATACAGGCCGTGACCAGCGGGTGTACTACATCAATACCAAGGAAATCTACGGCAACAAGTTCGGCACGCCGTCGCCGATTGCCTTCAAGGTGCGGGACGATACGCTGAACTATGAGCAGACCATCCAGATTCGCTGCTTCGGTGAGTACAGCTATCGCATTACCAATCCGGTTCTGTTCTACACCAATATTGCCAGCAATGTCAGTGATACGTTCAGCCGTGAGGAAATCGACAGTCAGCTCAAATCCGAGCTCATGATGGCACTCAAACCGGCTATGGCCAAAGTTTCGGCTATGCGGGTGGGCTATGACGAATTGGAGGCACATTCGCAGGATATTGCCGATGCCCTGAACGAAAGCCTCAGCCAGAAATGGGGCAATCTGCGCGGTATCGAAGTCGTATCTGTTGCCGTGGCCAGTGTCAGCCTCACGGATGAGAGTCAGGCAGTGCTCGAAAAACTGCAGAAGATGCAGGAAGCTGCTGTCCTGGGCCGTGACCCGTCCTTGATGGCAGGATTCTATGGTGCTGCGCAGGCGGACGCTCTGCGTGATGCGGCGAACAACGAAGGCGGCGCAGCTATCGGTTTTATGGGCATGAACATGGCTGGCAATGCAAATGGCATCAATGTCGGTGATATGATGGCACAGGGGCAGGCGCAAAGAGCTGCCCAGGTACAGCAGACCGCTGCCCGTCAGGCGGCACCTGCGGGCGACTGGACTTGTGCCTGTGGCCATAGCGGCAACACGGGCAAGTTCTGTTCCGAATGCGGTGCTGCCAAACCGGAGGACGGCTGGACCTGTGCATGTGGTGCCAAGAATACGGGCAAATTCTGCTCGGAATGTGGCAAACCCCGTCCTGCTGGTGATTGGGTTTGTGCCTGCGGGGCCAAAAACAGCGGCAAGTTCTGCGCTGAATGCGGGAGCCCGCGTCCGTGATGAAATTGACATTGGATAAGGAGGTGGCGGTATGGCAAGTTCTTCCGTAGCTTATAAATGCCCTAACTGCAGTGCGCCACTGGATTTTAAGCCTGGCACGCAGAAGATAACCTGTGAATACTGCGGTACGGAGCTTGATGCGGAATCTATTGAAGCACTGTTTCAGGCCAAAGAGGCCATGGCGGCAGAAGCAGCCGAACGAGAAGATGAAAAATGGGATACGGCAGTAGCGGGGGGCGAGTGGACAGCCGAAGAAGCAGAGGCGTTTAAGTCCTACACCTGCGAGTCCTGCGGTGCGGAAATCGTGGCCGATGGCAATACCATGGCCACAGAATGCTGTTACTGTGGTCATGCGGTGATGCTGCCCAGCCGTTTTGAGGGCATGCTCAAGCCCGACTACATCATTCCGTTCAAAAAGACCAAGGACGATGCCAAGGCGGCGCTAAAGGCATTCTATGAAAACAAGTGGCTGTTGCCCAGTCTCTTTAAGTCTCAGAATCGTATTGAGGCCATTCAGGCGCTTTATGTGCCGTTCTGGCTCTTTGATTCCGAGGTGGATGCTTATGCTCATTTTCGGGCGGAGAAAATTCATATCTACGAAACAAGTGACGAGGAGGTCACGGAGACCAGCCATTATGAGTGTTTGCGCTCCGGCAGTATGGCTTTTTCCCGCATTCCGGTGGACGGCAGTGAAAAGATGGACGACACCTATATGGAGAGCATTGAACCCTTTGACTACAGCGAAATGGTGCCCTTTTCCAACGCCTATATGACAGGTTTTCTCGCGGATAAATACGATGTGGATGCTGAGGCTTCCGTGCCGCGGGCGGATAAGCGGGTACAGCAGAGTGCCATTGATGTTCTGTCGGATACCGTGGAAGGGTATGACAGTGTTCACTGCACCGAATCTGATGTGAAGAAACAGGCAGGCGTTGTGGCTTACTGTATGGCACCCGTCTGGATTGTCACCACCCGCTATCAGGACAAGCCCTATACCTTTATGATGAACGGCCAGTCCGGCAAGGTGGTCGGCAGCCTTCCCTACGACATGAAAAAAGCCGTGGCCTATGGGCTGGCGGTCTTTGCTGTAGTCCTGCCCATTGTGTACTATGCAGCCAAGTGGCTGCTGGCAGATTGAGGAGGGAATGGCGATGAAAAAAATCTTAAGAATCCTGCAGGGCGCCTGCCTCGCATTCCTGCTTATCTGCCAGACAGCGGCCTTGGCGGCTGCGCCCGTGGTGGACCAGGCAAAACTTTTGAATAACAGCCAGCGTGAAGCGCTTACGGCAAAAATCCAGCAGGTAGAGGCTGCCCATAAAATCAAAATCGGCATCTGCACCATGCAGGAGGTGCCGGGGGGCATCAGCATTGGCAAATACGCCAACAACATTCTGGACAAAAACTTTGCCAATGGGGAAAACGGCAGTATTGTCCTCGTGCTGGCTATGGGCAGCCGCGACTGGTATATCTCCACCGATAATAAAATGCGGATGAAAATCACCGACGAAGCGGGGATACACGGCCTCAAAAATCTCTTTTTGGATGATTTGTCCAATGGCGATTACAGCGACGGCTTTAATCATTTCGTGGACGGTATAGACCGCTATTTGAGTTATTACGAAAAAGAGGGCGTGCCCTATGACCCTGGTGATGAATTTGACATTTGGGCAGCGATTATTGCGGCAGCAGTGGCAGCTGCAAGCGGCTTTTTCTTTGCCTATTACCTCATCTGCGGCATGAGTAATGTTACTCCTGCCGTAGAAGCCAGCGCCTACCTGAAACAGGATAGCGTTGACATCTTCCAGCGGCAGGATAGATACCTTTATACCACCGTAACCCGCCGGCAAAAATCCAAGAGCAGTGGCAGCTCATCATCCTCCAGCGACAGCAGCCACGGCGGCGGGGGAGGAAAGTTCTAGTATTGCACTTACTGGCCGTAAAATATCATTGACAAAAAAAGACGTCGATGCTAGACTAAAATTACAAATGAATTGAGAGAAGTTCATTACAGTACTAAACAAAGAAAATCCCCCGCCAGAGTGATGCCTGTGCGGGGGATTTTCTTGTTCATCTGCTGATGCTTGCAGGGAGTGCATTATGCTGGATTACCACATTGCCACTGGTCAGCGGCCCAGCAGGTAGAGTGCAAGCTCAACGATAATACCGCCGATAAAACTTGCAAGTACCGATAACCAAAATTGAGAGAAATTCATAAACAGCCCTCCTTCCTCGCCGGATTAACCTTTGACGAAGGCTGTGGCAACAACAATATTATAGCGCCTGTATGATGAAATCACAATAATTCCTTGACAGAACAATAAACATTGGCTATAATGAGTCTTGTCCTTACGACATGGGGTTATAGCTCAGTTGGTTAGAGTGTCTCGTTGACATCGAGGAGGTCACAGATTCGAATTCTGTTAACCCCACCATAAGCTCGCCTAGCTCAGTTGGCTAGAGCATCTCCGTCACATGGAGGGGGTCGGGGGTTCGAATCCCTCGGCGAGCACCATATTGAATTATGAGGAAGCTGGAAACGGCTTCCTTTTTGATTTTTTTCAAAAAACTATTGACACATTCAGAATTATCCCGTATAATCGTTTGTGTTGGTTCGGTGCTTACACCGACGACACCTTAATGCGGACGTGGCGGAATCGGCAGACGCGCTAGTTTCAGGTACTAGTGGTGGTGACATCGTGGAGGTTCAAGTCCTCTCGTCCGCACCATTTTTTATGTGTAAAACCTTTTAATTGAATATATTGCGGTCGTGGCGGAATTGGCAGACGCGCTACTTTGAGGGGGTAGTGTTCACAAGACGTATGGGTTCAAGTCCCATCGACCGCACCAATTAAGAATTTAGTAAAGACTATCATGGTTTGTCAATATCCATGATAGTCTTTTGTGTTTGTCGTCAGATTGACAGGAAAAATGGCGAATGTTATAATAAGCCCATAACGTGAAGAGACATTTTATAACCAAAAAGAAAAAGCCCCGTTGGCCTGACGAACCAACATAAGGGGCTTTTTCTTATGTTCTTCTGCTGACGGGCAGGGGGAACAATTGGCTAATTACCACCATTGGCATTGGCTACATGCCTAGCCAGTGCATAGTAAGCTCAACAGCAACGCTGCCGATTATACTTGCCAGCACAGAGAGCCAGAATTCGTGAAAAGACATATGTATAACCTCCTTCCTCGCCGGATTAACCTTTGACGAAGGCTGTGGCAACACACGCATTATAACATATTCCTACAGTGAATAAAACTTTTAATGGACAACAGTTACCCATAGAAAAGCCCGTGGCGGTGTATTCCTAAGCGATTTACGCGCTTGCGCGTACTAGCGCAGGAATATACTGCCACGGGCTTTTCGGTCGCGAACTTATCTAGCAACGCTCACAAAGTATTGTCTTGATTCTGAATTTTTAATGGAAATTTAATCGAAATTTAATTAGTTTCCTATTGCAAATCGTTTTATATTATGTTAAGATAACTTAGGTTCTGAAAAACGAATGGAAAATTGCTGAGGAAACATGGACACTCGCAAAGTCTTCTATTCCGCCTTCAGAACGAATATTAATTCTATTTTACAGAAGGAGGAGTTTCTCATGAAGAAGACTCTCGTATCCGCTCTGACGACCGCTCTGGTTGTTGGTGCAGCTAGCACGACTTTTGCTGCTGCAAATCCGTTCTCCGATGTTCCTGCTGATCATTGGGCTTATGACGCTGTAAGCCAGCTCGCTGCTGATGGCGTTATCGAAGGCTATGGCGACAGCACCTTCAAGGGCAACCGTAACATCACCCGTTACGAAATGGCTCAGATGGTAGCTAAAGCTATGGCTAAGAACACTTCCGGCGCTGACAAAGCTCTGGTTGACAAACTGGCTGCTGAATTCGCTGAAGAACTCAACAACCTCGGTGTTCGCGTAGCTAAGCTCGAACGCAACGCTGACATGGTGAAATGGAATGGCAAGGCTGAGTACACCTTCACTCGTAATCACTATGAAGGTGAACCGGCTCGCACTGCCACGGAAGATCGCGACACCAACACGCACAAATTCCTGTTCCGTCTCGAACCCAGCGCTGAAGTAAATGAAAACTGGCATGTAAATGCACGTCTCGATGCTGAGTGGGATGCTTCTGACGATTTAAATACTAATGCAGCTACTCGTAATGACAGCAGCAAAGTTGAACTGAAGCGCATCTGGGCTCAGGGTGACTACAAGAACTTCACGGTTAAAGCTGGTAAGTTCGCTAACACCATTGCTAACGACCTCGTATTTGATGATCCGTTCTCTGGTATCGGCGTAGTATTTGGCGGCAAAGACCTGAAGGCTACTGTAAACTTCGGTCGTGAACGTGATAACATCAACTTCGGCAGCACTTCCACTTATTGGGGCATTGGTCTGAACTATGATGCTAGCAAGCTGAGCGCTCGCGCTGGCTATCAGCACTTCAAGTTTGATGACTGGGGTACCCTTACTGGCTTAAATGCTCTTAATGGTCGCGATTCTGATGGCATTTGGTCTATCGGTGCTGGTTACAGATTCGATAAGAACTTTGCTATTGATGCTACTTACGCTCGTTCTAACTTCAGCGAAGTTGCAGGTGTTCCTGTGACCAACGAAAAGACTGCTTTCGCTTATGGCGTATCCTACAAGGGCGCTGAAGCTGCCAACAAGGGCACTTGGGGTGCATGGGTTGGTTACCGTTACCTCGGTACGATGGTAGCTCTTGATCCGACTTATGATGTTGTAAAAAGTGGTTTCAAGGGCCTCGAACTCGGTGTTAAGTATGTTCCCTGGAAGAACATCGTTACCCAGGTTCAGTACGGCACTGGCAAGCGCATTTCTGACAACCAGAAATACAACACGCTGTTCGGCCGTGTTGAATTCCTGTTCTAATCTAACGATTAGCAGATTATACGCAACTAACAAAGACCTCCACTTCGGTGGAGGTCTTTTTCTTGCACTTCTCTATGTATTTATGATAAAATAATTCTAAACACATTAGAGGAGAGGCCAAGAATGGACTTAAAAGATATTACGAACAAGGATGAATTGAAAAAGCGTACATCAAATCTGTAATTCGGGAGTTGTATCTTAAAACTATTGACAACAATTAGGTAATGATGTAATATTAACCCATAAACACGCGGGTCACCCGCACTTAAAATTAGGACACTGTAGTTTGTCACTACACTTAAAGCAGGGGAGTTTTGTACGTATATGCTACAAAACTCCCTACGTTTTTGTTTGGAAAATGCAGGGCAGGTCTTTTTCTTGCATTTTACCCTGCCTTATGCTAAACTAAAGGCAGATAAAAAAGACCACCGATAGACGGCTAGTTCCCGCACTCGATGGTTAGTAACTTCAAAACTTTAGAAGTAACCGCCAGAGCTTAGGACACTGGGGCGGTTATTTCTGTTTCATGGCAAGAATAATCAACAAAATCAGCAAAAGCTGCATAGTTGCGTCACTCAAAACTATGACCTCGCTTTCTGTAAGGTATTTCGACCTTTCTGTGCGAGGGAAACAAGCCGCCTACCGTTATGGTGGTCGGCGCACATGTTGTGCGCTAGATATAGTATATCAGATTTAATGTTTTTGACAAGTCAATTAACTATGAAAGCCCATGGTGACTGGTTCCTAAGCGATTTACACGCGCAGCGTGTACTAGCGCAGGAATAAGCCACCATGGGCTTTCAGCGATGGCAAGAACTTTTCATTTGCCTTTTCCGGTCAACTGTGCTAGACTAAAGACAGATAAAAAAGACCACCGATAGACGGCGTGCTTTCCCAGCTCGTTGGTTAATATCGGCATATAAGTTGCGAATAACCGTCAAGTGTAGGAGCTCAGGCGGTTATTTCTTTTTCAGAACGATGATAATAAGCAACAGCATTAAAAGCTGAAATGACATATCACTCACCATTATGACCCCGCTTTCTCTAAGGGATTACGACCCTTTCTGCGAGGAAAATACGCCGCCTACCGTTATGGTGGCCAGCACACAGGATGTGCGCTAGATATAGTATATCAGATTTAATGTTTTTGACAAGTCAATTATCAATGAAAGCCCTTGATGACTTGTTCCTAAGCGATTTACACGCGAAGCGTGTACTAGCGCAGGAATAAGTCATCAAGGGCTTTCAGGCATAGAACTTAACTTTTACTCTTCTGTAAATGTTTCTTTCAGCATCTGCTGCTGCTCTTTGTTAATGGTAATCTTTCCGTGAAGCAGGGAGATAAGCCCTGCTTCTTTTAGTTTGACCACGCCGCGGTTGACAGTTTTTACGCTGGTGCCGATGTCGTCGGCAATCTGCTGGCGGCTGGTGTGGAGGATGAAGAGGTCGGTTTCAATATCGCCGAGGCGTTTTAAGAGATAGCCATGGAGGCGGTCAAGGCTGGGCAGGAATTTTACGCGGCCTGCTTCGTTGGAGGTTGGGTACATCTTGGCGGCCAAGAGCTGAGCGACAGCTACGGCGAAGTCGTTGTCAATGCGCATCCACTGCAGAAAGGTTTCGGCCCGCATGGCGATGACTTCGCAGGTGGAGCTGGCTTCGTTGGAGGCGGCGTAAAGCTGCTGGCCGGCGAGTACCTCCAAATCGCCAATCAAATCGGGCACATCAAGGGAGCCGAAGGTATAGCGCTGCCCGCTGGCAAATTCGTTGCTGACCCGGGTTTCGCCCTTGGTCAGCAGGTAGACATGCTTCGCTTCCTCGCCCTTGCGGACAATGGACTCGCCGGGCAGGTAGACTTTATGGGTGGTCTGTCGTTTGATGTCGGCAGGCATATGGTCGAGAATGTATTGGAGTTTCATAGAGGCGGTTCCTTTCCGATAAAAATACTTTTCTTTCATTATATATGATTTTTACAAAATAAAAAAGGACATTAATTTGGACGAATGTCCTTTTTTTATTGCCGAAAAAAGGATAAACTAACAGTGATAATGAGATAAAATGGAAGGGGAGCGCGAATGATGCGGAATTTGTTTGGTCATGCACTGAGTCATCCAAAGATTTGGCAGCGGGAGATCGTAGCAGGTATCACAGCATTTTTTGCGATTTCCTACATTATAATAGTCAATCCTTTGATTTTGGCTGACGCGGGGATTCCAGTGGAACTGTCCGTGTTTGCGACGATTTTTTCGTCGGTGATTGGCTGCCTCTTGATGGCTTTTGTGGCCAATGCGCCCATTGTGCTGACCCCCGGCATGGGGATTAATGCCTTCTTTACTTACACCATCTGCGTGCAGATGGGACTTAGCTGGCATGAGGCGCTGGCGATTTCACTGGTTTCGGGCTTGATTTTTGCCTTTGTGGCCTGCTCGAAATGGGCGGCCCGTCTTAGCGGTGCTGTGGCCCCGTCGCTGAAATGTGCGATTACGGCAGGCATTGGACTCTTTCTCGTGGAGATTGGTCTGGAGAAGGCGGAACTTATCCGCCGCGGCACGAGTTCGATTATCGAGCTGGGCTCGCTGACGAATCCGGCGGCGCTGCTCGCCATCTTCGGCTTGGTTCTGAGTTTGGCTCTTTACCTGCGCAATGTGATGGGCAGTTTTTTCATCGCCATTGTGGTGACCAGCGTGCTTGGTTACTTTATGGGTGTGGGGCAGGGGAGTCAGGTCAGCGTGAATCTGGCAGACATCGGTCTTTATCCGCAGCTTTTGCTGCAGGCGGATTTTTCGCGAATGCTTTCCATCCCCTTTTTGCTGGCGGTGTTTTCCATGTCCATGATTATGGTCTTTGAGACCATGGGACTTTTGGAAGGTATCCTGCCCAACCAGGCGAAGTTCCCCAAGACCTTCAAGGGTTCGGCCTTTACCACCATGGTTTCCAGCATGCTGGGCACCAGTCCGACGGTGGCGGCGGCGGAAAGTGCGGCTGGTATTGCCAGCGGCGGACGCACTGGGCTTATGGCCTTGACGGCTTCCATATTATTTATTCTGTCGCTGTTTTTCATTCCCCTGCTGGCTTATGTGTCGGCGGCGGCGATTGCTCCGGTTATCATCATCACGGGAGCAATGATGATGCAGCAGCTTCAATACATGGAGTTCAAGGATTTTTCGGAGTGGTTCCCCGCCTTCTTGGTGGTGGTGCTGATTCCTTTATCGGGCAGTATTTCGACGGGGCTGGCCTTCGGGTTCACCGCGTATCCGCTGCTCAAAATCCTGAACGGCGGCTGGCGCAATGTTCATGCGCTGAGCTACGTACTGGGCTTTCTTTTCCTCTTGAATCTTGTTTTCCAGGCAAGGTTCTAATTAAAAAGAAGAATTTACATAAAGCTTTGATAAAAGGCGTGTTTGATTCCTGCAAGATCGAATACGCCTTTTGTCGTATATGGACGAATTCGTCAGCGCAAAGGGACGGCTTTTATTTCTGGCGTGGAAGGATTTTTCATAGGCTCTGTAGTATAATATAGTTAGTATACCTATGGGCGTGATTCAAAAATCACACAAAAGAGGGTGATATTGTGGACGATAAACCAGTAATGTTAATTGTGGATGACGTGGAAATCAACCGGGTGGTGCTGACCCAGTTTTTCCAGGAAGAATATCAAATCATGGAGGCCGAGAACGGCCAGGAAGCCATGGAAATCATCGAAGGCCAATCGGTGAATATCGTATTGGTGGATTTGGTTATGCCGGTGATGGATGGTTTTCAGGTGCTAGCCATGATGAAGCGGAATGACCAGCTCGCGGGGATTCCTGTGGTGGTCATGACGGCCAATAACGATGGGGACAGCGAGGCCCGGGCCATGGAGATGGGGGCGGCGGATTTTATAACAAAGCCCTACAATCCTACCATTGTGCGCTGCCGCATCCGCAACGTTATGGCCCGTGAGGAAAATGAGTGGCGCAAGGTGGCGCAGATGGCGCAGAACCGCCAGCTGGTCGAGATGCATCAGCATGTGGAAAAGGACAGCCTGACGGGGATTTACAACCGGGAGGCGTTCTACCGCAAGGCGGCAGAACTGATGCAGGAGCATCATCAGACCGGGTACAGCATCGTGTATCTGGACATCAGCTGCTTCAAGGTGGTCAATGACCTGTTCCGCATCGAGACGGGTAACCTCATTTTGAAGACGGCAGCGTTTTATTTCAATGTGCTGACGGGGGACGGCGGTCTGTGTGCCCGTATTGAGGCCGACCATTTTGCCCTGTGCCAGCCTACGGAAAAACTGGATATGGATAACCTTATTGCGGGGCTGGACAGCACCATTCAGTCCTTGGGAATCAGCCACAATATTCTGTTCTATGCAGGGGTTTATCCGGTGGAAAATGTCTTTCTGCCGGTGGATCAGATGTGTGACCGCGCGCATATGGCTCTCAATCGCATCAAAGGCCGTTATATGACCCGTTATGCCTTCTATGACAAGGCTATGCGGGACCAGATGATTGAGGAGCAGATGATTGTCCGCAATATGGAATATGCCCTGCATGAGGGGCAGTTCGTCATCAATCTGCAGCCGGTGTATGAGATTCCGTCCAAAAAAATCATCGGAGCGGAGGCTCTGGTGCGCTGGCGTTATCCCAAGGGGCCGATTCCGCCGTCGAAGTTCATTCCGATTTTTGAGAACAACGGCTTTATTGTGCGGCTGGACCGTTTTGTTTGGGAGGAGGCCTGCAAGGTACTGCGGGCGCAGATTGACGCAGGCTACAATCCGCTGCCGATTTCGGTGAACATTTCGCGGCTGAATTTCTACAGTCAGGATTTGCTGGATTACTTGCAGTCCCTGATTAAAAAATACGATTTGCAGCCCAAGATGCTGAAATTGGAAATCACGGAAAGCGCCTATATGGAAAATCCGCATCAGCTGATTGCCATGGTGCGGGCCTTCCGCGGCAATGGTTTTTCCGTACTTATGGACGATTTTGGCAGCGGATTTTCCTCGCTGTCCATGCTGAAGGATTTGCCGGTGGATGTGCTCAAAATCGATATGGCCTTTGTGCAGGAAGTGGACAAGTCAAGCCGTGCCGGAGCCATTATGGAAAGTATTGTGGAACTGGGCAAGCACCTGAACATGGATGTCGTGGTGGAAGGTGTGGAAACCCAGGAACAGCTGGATTTCTTGAGCAAGATTGGCTGTCGGGAGATTCAGGGATATTATTTTGCCAAGCCCATGGATAAGGAAACCTTTATGGGATTGGTGCAGAGGAGTCAGGATATTTGAAACAAGTAAAAGCAGTAATTTTCGATATGGATGGGGTCATCATCGACAGCGAACCCATCCACAGCCGGGTGAAAATGGATACCTTCGCGCATTTTGGTATTCCCTTCAATGAAGCGGATTTGGTTCATTATATGGGGCGCACAAGTGGTGCTATCTTCCGCGAGACTTTGGCCAAACATGGCCGCACGGATATCAACCCGCAGGATATGGCAGATTATAAGCATGCTCACTATCTGGAAATCCTGCAAAGCGGGGAAATTGCCCCAGTGGAGGGCAGCGTGGAGCTGATAAAATCCCTGCATGAGGCAGGCATTCCTCTGGCGCTTGCCACATCCTCCAATGTGCGGGTGATGAATACGGTGCTGGATAGCTTCGACATTCGCAAGTATTTCACTTCGATACTCTCCGGCGGGGAACTGCCCGAGAGCAAGCCGAATCCTGCCATCTATTTGATTAGCGCGCAACGCTTAGCCGTTGAGCCTGCTGACTGTATGGTAATCGAGGATACGGAAAACGGCATTCTGGCCGCGAAAAGGGCCGGTATGTTCTGCACTGCTTACCGCAATCCTCACTCTGGCAAGCAGGATTTAACCCTGGCCGACAGAGTGGTGGACAGCCTGAAGGAAATTGATGTGAATAAGCTGGCGGTTAACGTAAAGTAACTTCCAGCAGGACAAGACGAAAACAATCAATAAAAGCCCGTATATACTGTTTCTGTAACGTTTGACGCGCAGCGTCTCAGTGAAAGAAACAGTATATACGGGCTTTTTTATTGCGTATTGTCAACGCAGTCCTGTTGGCGGGGTATTAGATGAAGCTGAATGCCTTAATCGTGGCATACTGCAGATATTTGTCTGCTTTGGTCGGGTCGCCTTCCAGAATGGCCTTGTTGACGGAAGCGTCCTTGCCTTCGGCGATATTCACGCGGCCGGCTGCGACTTCTTCTTCTACCTTGGCCAGAAGTTCCTTGCGGGCTTTCTTCGTGTCGTTGTAGATGGTCTTGTTGTAGAAGATGTTCATGGATTTCTCTGTCTTCTCTTCATCACAGTTGAAGAAGACATAAACTTTCTTTTCGGTTGCCATAATGATAATCCCCCTTGAAATACATATAATATTATTCCATTTATAAATATGTAACCAATAATGACATTATAACACATTCTGTCAAAAATGATAAATTAAATTGAATCTTCACAGGTGGTTGACAAATAAAACAAGAAAGAGTAAAGTGAAACTTGTATAGAATTGTAAGAAATCGTAGTCAATTCAGAGTTGAATGACCGGGAGGTATTTTCATGGCAATCATCAAGAAAGAATCCTTTGGCAAATTAAGCGATGGTCGTGAGGCGTTTCTCTATACCCTGCGCAACACCAAGGGGACGGAAGTAAAAGTCACCAACTATGGTGCCCGGCTCGTGAGCTGGAGTACCTATGCCAAAGATTATCAGAAAATAGATATCGTGCTGGGCTATGCGGATGCACTGACTTATGAGAAAGACGATACCAGCATGGGCGGCGTGGTGGGCCGTCATGCCAACCGCATTGCCGGCGGCAAGGCCGTCATCAATGGGCAGGAATACCAACTGGATTTGAATACCGGTTCCAAGAATCAGAACCATATCCACGGCGGCAGCAAGGGATTCCATAATGAACTTTGGGAGGCAGAGGAAGTCTATGAAGGTGTGCGTCTGACCTATCACAGCAAGGATGGGGACGCAGGTTATCCAGGAAATATGGATGTAGCCGTTATCTATTCGCTGTCTAACGACAATGAGCTGTCCATTAAGTATGAGGCGGTCAGTGACAAGGATACCATCTGCAACCTGACCAACCACAGCTACTTCAATTTGGATGGCTTTGCATCCCCGTCCATCCTCGACCAGAAAATCCAGATTTTTGCCGACAAGTATACCTGGGCAGATAGCGAATCCCTGCCGGATGGGCGTATTCTTGATGTAGAGGGCACGCCGATGGATTTGCGCCAGCCGACGAAAATTGGCGCTCATATTGATGATGATTTTGATGAGCTCGTCATGGGCAAGGGCTATGACCACAACTGGGTTATCCGCGAGGAACCGGTCAGTGTGGAAATGAAGCCGGGGATGTTCGGTTATGACCCGCATTGCCCGATTGATTACCTCAAGGGCGGGCTCAAGAAAGTGGCCTATGCCGAATCGGATAACAGCGGTCTGACGCTGACCTGTTACAGCGACCTGCCGGGCGTACAGTTCTATACGGGAAATTTCCTTGAAGGCGGTCTGCCGGGCAAGAAGGGCGTGGAATTCCAGTATCGTTCTGGCTTCTGCCTCGAAACGCAGTATTTCCCGAATTCGCTGGCTAATCCGAACTTCCCGCAGCCCATCATCAAAGCCGGAGAAAAATGGGAATCCCAGACGATTTTCGTGCTCTGGCCGAAAGATTAATTAAATTTATAATACCAATATGTATTCTTTATTCATTAGTGTCGTAAATGATGGGGAAATATAAAAACATTAATAACGATAATTTTAGCGAATACATGCAATGAATAATAAATAGTAGACAAAAACACGAAAAAAGCATACAATATAAACATGAACGAGAACATAAAGCATTTTATCATTCTCGAAAAGGTCATACCAATTTCAGGGAGGCATGTTTGATGAATATTCATGAGTACCAGAGCAAGGCCGTATTGAAAGCCTATGGGGTAGCAGTTCCTGAGGGGCTGCCTGCATTCACGGTGGATGAAGCTGTGGAAAATGCCAAGAAAATCGGCACTCCTGTAGTCGTAGTGAAGGCCCAGATTCATGCTGGCGGCCGCGGCAAAGCTGGCGGTGTCAAGCTGGCCAAGAATCTTGATGAAGTGAAAAATTATGCAAGCGAGTTGCTGGGCAAAACGCTTGTGACCCATCAGACGGGGCCGGAAGGCAAGAAGGTGGGACGCCTCCTCATCGAAGCTGGTTCCAATATCAAGAAAGAATATTACCTGTCCTTCGTCATTGACCGTCAGACGGCCCGCGTGGTCATGATGGGCTCCGAAGAAGGCGGTATGGAAATCGAAAAAGTGGCCGCTGAAATGCCGGAAAAGATTTTCAAGGAATACATTGACCCGGTGGTTGGTCTGGCACCGTTCCAGGCTACCCGCATGGCCTACAATATCAACATTCCACAGCCGGCCATCCGCAAGGCTACGAAGCTCATGACCTGCCTGTACAATGCCTTTGTTGGCAAGGACTGCTCGCTGGCGGAAATCAATCCGCTCGTAGTTACGGCGGAAGATGATGTGATTGCCCTTGATGCCAAGCTGAACTTTGACGACAGCGCCCTGTTCCGTCATCCGGATATCGAAGAACTCCGTGATGAGAGCGAGGAAGATCCCAAGGAACGCCGTGCAGCAGAAGCTGGCCTCAACTACGTCA
This sequence comes from Selenomonas ruminantium AC2024, assembly GCF_000687995.1. NCBI lineage: Bacteria > Bacillati > Bacillota > Negativicutes > Selenomonadales > Selenomonadaceae > Pseudoselenomonas > Pseudoselenomonas ruminantium. Next base: position 334,564 of record NZ_JIAC01000001.1, on the reverse strand, counting down.
ACCTCGGCGGCGATGTTGCCTGCATGGTTAACGGCGCAGGTCTGGCAATGGCTACAGTCGATATCATCAAACACTATGGCGGCGAGCCGGCCAACTTCCTCGATGTGGGCGGCGATTCCTCGCCGGAAAAGATTGCCGAAGCCTTCCAGATTATGCTGGACGGCGGTCAGGCCAAGGGCATTTTCGTCAACATCTTCGGCGGCATCAATCGCTGTGATGCAGTAGCAGCCGGTATTGTCGAAGCAGCCAAGATTATCTCGGATGATGGCAAGTCCCTGCCGGTTCCTGTAGTTGTGCGCTTAGAGGGCACCAATGTGGAACAGGGCCGTAAGATTTTGCAGGATTCTCCGATTGCCAACGTCATCATGGCACCGACCATGGAGGGCGGCGCGGAAGAAATCGTAAAACGTGTCAAGGCAGCAAAGTAAGGGAGGCCATCTAAATGGGTGTTTTAGTAAATAAAGATACAAAGGTAATCGTACAGGGCATTACGGGCAAACAGGCTACCTTCCATACGAAGCAGATGCTGGCCTATGGCACGAAGATTGTCGCTGGTGTAACGCCGGGCAAAGCCGGACAAGTTGTAGAAGGAGTTCCCGTATTCAACACCGTTAAGGACGCAGTGGACGCAACAGGGGCTACGGCCTCCGTGGTCTATGTACCCGCAAGGTTCGCCGCTGACTCCATCATGGAAGGTGTGGATGCCGGTCTTGATTTGGTAGTCTGCATTACGGAGCATATTCCCGTACAGGATATGGTCAAAGTCCGCCGCTATATGGAAGGCAAGAAGACCCGCCTGATTGGGCCGAACTGCCCGGGCATTCTGACCACGGATGAATGCAAACTCGGTATCATTCCGGGCAATATCCAGAAAAAAGGTCATGTAGGCCTCGTTTCCCGCTCCGGAACCTTGACTTATGAAGCAGCTTTTCAGCTTATGAATGCCGGAATTGGTGTGACGACTGCTATCGGTATCGGCGGTGACCCGGTCAAGGGCACGGACTTTATCGATGCCTTGGAACTCTTCAAGAATGACCCCGAAACCAAGGCTGTGCTGATGATTGGTGAAATCGGCGGTACGGCTGAAGAAGACGCCGCCAAATGGATTAAGGAAAACATGCCGGACAAACCGGTAGCTGCCTTTATCTCCGGCCGTCAGGCGCCTCCGGGAAAACGCATGGGCCATGCCGGTGCAATTATCTCCGGCGGCAAAGGTACAGCTGCCGATAAGATTAAGGCCCTCAACGGCGTTGGTATTGAAGTAGCCGACACCGTTGCCCATATCGGCGCAACCGTTGTCGATACGCTGAAAAAAGCGGGCATTTACGACGAGTGCCATACTTGCTGATAAATAAGGACAATAAAAAATCGCTGGACGAAAGTCCAGCGATTTTTATTGTCTGCATATAAGCAACAAATGAAATTATTTGATGCCAGCGCCATCGAGAGCGGAACGAACGCTCTGAGCAGCTTTGTGCATCTTTTCGAGTTCATCGTCAGTGAGGTGAACTTCGAAGGAGCGCATGATACCATCAGCGCAAACCATACGAGGAATGGACAGAGCCACATCCTTGATGCCATATTCGCCTTCGAGAACTGCGGAGCAGGGCAGGATGGTGTGTTCATCATAGAGAACGGACTTGATGAAGCGGCAAGCAGCCATAGCGATACCGGTGTTCGTGAAGCCCTTCTTGTTGATAACATCGTAAGCAACCTGAACGAGTTCCTGTTCAACAGCTTCGTGGCTGAGTTTTTCCGTACGATGGAAATATTCATCCAGATCATCAATGGGGAAACCAGCGCAGCCAGTCGTGGACCAAGCAACGAAAGCAGCGTTGCCGTGTTCACCGAGAACATAACCGTTGATGTTCTTCGGGTCAACCTGGTACTTGTCAGCCAGGATGCGACGGAAACGATAGGTTTCGAGCATCGTACCGGTACCGAGGATGAGGTTGCGCGGATAATCGAACTGCGTGGAAACAACATAAGTAGCAACGTCAAGCGGGTTGGTGATCATGATGATCATAGCTTCCTTCGTGCGCTTAACGATTTCGCCCATTACGGAGCTCATGATCTTAGCGTTGGTGCCAGCCAGCTTCAGGCGGTCCGGAGTTTCACCCGGGCGGATGGACGGGCCTGCCGTGATAACGATGATGTTTGCATCTTTGCAGTCTTCATAGTCACCGAGATGGAACTTGATGTTCGTGCTGTAGATGCAGCTCGTTGCATGGCTGGAGTCCTTAGCTTCGCCCCAAGCCTTGTCTTCGTTGAGGTCGATGAGGACTACTTCCGTAGCAAGCTGGAAGTCAGCGATTTTGTTGGCAACTGCGGAGCCAACGTTGCTGGCGCCGATGACGACGATTTTTCTTCTGTTGTTCATTTTGTTATTACCCCCTGAATCAAATTGTGAAATATATCCCTAAGTCGTGTTAATGGTAGCACTATTAATACCTGGTGTCAATAAGTATTTGCAAAGAAACAAAAGCAATATTTTTCGCAAAATTAGTGTAACTGTCAAAAATGACGGGAAAATGTGTAAATTCGTCAGACCTGCGGGAAAGCCGTAGATTTTTTATAAGAGGCGGTTGTATTTGCAGGTTATTTATTATATATTATAGATTGTTACTTTGATTGGCTGACTTCGGAAGGAGATTGTTTGACATATGTTTGGCATGTCTTTAGATATTGGTATTGACTTGGGCACGGCTAACGTGCTGGTATATGTAAAGGGCAAGGGCATTGTGCTGCGGGAACCCTCGGTTGTGGCTGTGGACCGCGATACGAACCGGGTGCTGGCTATCGGTGAGGAAGCACGCCAGATGATTGGCCGTACGCCGGGCAATATCGTGGCTATCCGCCCTCTGAGGGAAGGTGTTATCGCCGACTACGACATCACGGAGAGCATGCTGCGCCACTTCATTGAAAAGGTGGTGGGCCGCCGTTTCGTATTCCGTCCCCGCATCATGATTTGCATTCCTTCAGGCTGCACCATGGTGGAACAGCGTGCGGTGCAGGAAGCTGCTGAGCAGGCTGGTGCGCGTCATACCCAGCTCATTGAAGAACCGCTGGCCGCTGCTTTGGGCGCCGGGCTTGATATCGTAGAACCGCGTGGTTCCATGGTCGTGGATATCGGCGGCGGCACTACGGATATCGCCGTGATTTCCTTGGGCGGCATTGTGACGAGTGCCTCCCTCCGTGTGGCCGGTGACAAGTTCGATGAGGATATCACCGCTTTCGTGAAGAAGGAATTCAACATCATGATTGGCGAGCGTACCGCTGAGGAAATCAAAATGCGTGTAGGCGCGGCTTTTGCCGGTGCACGCAATGAAATCATGGATGTGCGCGGCCGCGATATGCTTTCCGGTCTGCCGAAGAATGTGCAGATTACCACGGCACAGGCAGCAGAAGCCACCCATGACAGCGTGACGAAAATCGTCAACTGCGTCAAGAAGGTGCTGGAGGACACGCCGCCGGAATTGTCGGCAGACGTGATGAACTGCGGTATTGTGCTCACGGGCGGCGGCGCTATGCTCTATGGTCTGGACGAGCTGATTCGCCGCGAAACGGATATTCCCACGGCCCTGGCAGAAGATGCCATGAGCTGCGTGGCTATCGGCTGCGGCATGGCTCTGGACAGCTTTAATAAGTTTGACGGCAAAGCCCGCAATGTAAAGACTGGACGATAAAAAAATATATTTTTTTGACAAAGGCGAAACTCGAAAGGAGTTTCGCCTTTTTGCGCGAAATATACAGGCAAGAAGAAGTATGGAAATGTCTTCCTCTATGGGGACGGTGTCGAGCATATGCGAGACGGATGAGGTTTTAAGGGAGGATTATACTATGTGGCGTGGCCTATATACTGCAGGCACGGGCATGATTACCGAGAGCAAGCGCACAGATACGCTGGCAAACAACCTTGCCAATGCCAATACCACCGGCTTCAAACGGGATGAAGCCATCAGCCGGGAGTTCCATCCCATGCTGATTAAACGCATCAACGACGGAATTAATCATAATGATGTAACCAGTTTCAAGCAGTTCCATGTCGGGGAGCAGTATCCTGTGGTGGGGACTTTGGGGCTGGGGTCTTATATTGACGAAATTGCCACCGAGCACAGCCAGGGGGCTTTTGAAACCACGGGAAATCCTTTGGATTTGGCCATTTCCGGCAACGGCTATTTTGCCATTCAGACGGAAAACGGGGTGCGTTATACCCGTGACGGCAACTTCTATAAATCGGCCCGAGGCGAGATTCAGACCGTGAATGGTCAGACGGTGCTCGGGCGCAACGGGCGCGGCATCACTATCCCGCAGGACACGGTCAGCATCATGGTGGGCAGCAAAGGGGAAGTCTATGCCGACAATGTGCAGATTGGGCAGCTGCAGTTCGTGCAGTTCGACAATCGGCGGGCGGTGCTCAAACAGGGAAATAACCTCTATTATCCGCAGGAAGGCGCGCGGCCTGCACCTGCGACAGGGGAGATTCAGCAGGGACTGTTGGAGCGCTCCAATACCAATGTGGTGTCGGAGATGGTGGAACTCATCAATAATTACCGCATGTATGAAGCCGGCTCCAAAGCGGTTACGACCCAGGATGCGATGCTGGATAAATCGGTTAATGATGTAGGTCGTTTAACCTGATTTTTATTTAAGTTTTTTGATGATTTGTTCGATATATATTGGAGAGGTTCGAGGTGTGACTTTTCTTGGGCGCTGGGCAACGATATAGCATTATCGTTTTGTGGTGTAAGGAGGTAGCTCGTTATGATGAGAGCACTTTGGTCGGCAGCTTCGGGGATGAAGGGGCAGCAGACTAATATGGATGTTATTGCCAATAATATTGCCAATGTAAATACATATGGCGGCAAGAAGGTTCGGGCGGAGTTTCAGGATTTGATTTATCAGACCCTGCGGGATGCCGGGGCACAGAGCGGGCAGGATAATCAGTATCCTACCGGCTTGCAGATTGGCTTGGGTACCCGTGTTGCGGCTACGCAGCGCGTAATCACCCAGGGGCCACTGCAGACGACGGAGAATCCTACGGATGTGGGCATTCAGGGGGAAGGTTATTTCCGCGTGACTTTGCCGGATGGCACCACGGGCTATACCCGTGATGGCTCTTTTAAGCTGGACTCCCAGCGGCGCCTTGTGACCTCTGACGGCTATCTGCTGGCAGACGGTATTACCTTTAATGAAAATTCGCCAGTGGACTCCATTGTTATTGCTGGCGATGGTCAGGTTTCGGAAACGCCGGCAGGCGGTACGCAGCAGAATGTGGGGCGTATTATGCTGGCTCGTTTTGTCAATCCTGCGGGGCTGACGGCCATTGGCAAGAATCTCTTTATCGTATCGGAAGCATCCGGTCAGCCTATTGAAGGCAATCCTGGTGAGGACGGGGCAGGAACGCTTACCCAGGGCACGTTGGAAATGAGCAATGTGCAGATTGTGGAGGAAATGGTCAATATGATTGTTTCCCAGCGTGCATATGAGTCCAATTCCAAGGCTATCACCACTTCCGATTCCATGCTGGAAATTGCCAACGGGCTTAAACGCTGATGAATATTAAGAGGAGCCGCCCAGCCATTCGCAGCATACTCTGTATGCTATGGAGTGGCTTCTTCTGTCTGTTAGCCCTTGCTTTTTCGCCGCAGGCAGAAGCTGTTTATGGCGGCCATATGCAGGCGGAAGTCTTCCCGCAGATGATAAGTTCCCAGAAGCTGGCAGGGATTGCGCGGCAGCAGCTGGAACTGGAATTTTATAAAGCCGGGGAGAAGCGGCGGCATGTGCTGACGCTGACCAATGCACCCAGTGATTTGCGGCTGCCGGCCGGGAAACTGCGCTATGAGGCAGAACTTCCCGGGCCTTTGCGTTACGGCAATGTTCAGCCGGTTCATATTCGCCTGTTACTGGATGAAAAACTCTACCGTCAGGTAGTCTGCTATTACCGGGTACAGGTGTTTGATAAGGTGCTGGTGGCGGGGGCGGATTTGGCTTTAGAAAAAGCCATCGCGCCGAATGCTGTGCGGTTGGAGGAGCGGGAAGTCCATGGCGGACAGGGCCGCTATCTTTCCTCCTTTGAGGAAATTGCCGGGCGGGTTCCTGTGCGTTATATCCATATGGGACAGCCCTTGGAGCAGAATATGCTGCAAAATCCCGTGGTGATTCAGGCGGGCACGCCTGTAAAACTCGTGACCAAATATAAGGGCATAGAGGTCAGTGCCAATGGCATTGCCATGCAGAAGGGCCGTGTGGGGGGCAGGATAAAGGTACGCAATGCCAATTCCTCCCGGATTCTGCAGGGCAAGGTAGTGGATGCTGCGACCGTGGAGATAGAGTGACAGAAAAAGGCAGGTAGTGACTATGAAGAATAAATATAAGCGGCAGATTGCTCTGGCTCTGGCGGCGGGAGGCCTTTTCTATGCATTGGCTCCGGCTACGGTAGATGCGCAGTCTTTATGGGCGGCAGATGGAGGCAAGATTCGCAGTGTCTTTGCTGACCGCAAGGCTCAGGATGTGGGGGATATCCTCACCATTGTCATCAGTGAGTCCACTAGCATTTCGGATACCCGCTCCACTTCCAACAGCAAGAGCGGAAAGTCATCTGTGAATGCTGGTATTGGCATTTTTGACTTCATCAAAGCGGCTTCCATTGGCGGTTCGGATTCCTTTAATGCCGATGGGGCGGCTTCATCCAAGAATACCACCCGTGCCAATGTGACGGTGACGGTGGTGGATGTGCAGCCCAACGGCAATCTGGTGCTGGAAGGCACCCAGTCCATCTGGAATAACAAGAATGAACACAAGATTACCTTCAAGGGAATATGCCGTCCGGAAGATGTGACCGCCAACAATACCATTTCCTCGACGAAGATTGCGGGAGCCACGGTGCGGTTTGACGGCAAGGGCCCCCTGAACGCGAAACAGCGGCAGGGCATTTTGACGCAGATATTCAACTTCTTGTTCTAACAGGATACGGAGGCTATTTATGAAAAGAGTATTGGCTTGTTTATTGGCCGGAGCGTTGGTTTTAGGGGGAATCCCCTCGCTGGCTTCGGCAGATAATGCGGTGACACGAATAAAGGATATTGCCAAGGTGCAGGGCGTCCGCTCCAACCAGCTCATGGGCTATGGTTTGGTGGTAGGGCTTAACGGCAGCGGCGATTCCAATAAATCCACGGAAACGGTACAGTCCATTGTAAATATGCTGAAGACTTACGGCGTGGCGGTAAATCAGGGTTCCCTGAAATCCTCCAATGTGGCAGCGGTTATGGTAACGGCTACCTTGCCGCCCTTCGTGCGTGAGGGGGATACGATTGATACGACGATATCGTCCCTGGGCGATGCGAAAAGCATCCAGGGGGGGACGCTCCTGCAGACGCCGCTGAAGGCGGGCAACGGCAATGTCTATGCCGTGGCACAGGGCCCTGTTTCTACCGGTGGCTTTCAGGCTGGCCGTGGAGGCAATAATTCCACGGCAACCAAGAACTTTCCCACGGTGGGCATGACGCCCAATGGGGCTATCGTGGAACGGACGGTGGAGGATGATTTGGGCACTAACGGGCGTATTTCGCTGTCCCTCGCCCATCCGGATTTCACCACGGCAACCCGCATGGCGGCAGCCATCAACTCCCAGTATGGGAACGTGGCGCATGCCGTGAACCCCGGGCGTATTGACCTAAACATTCCTTCCTATTTCCGTGGGAATGTCGTGGGCTTTGTGGCGTCCATTGAGGAACTGCCGATTATACCGGATAATGTGGCCAAGATTGTGGTGAGCGAGCGCACGGGTACCATTGTCATGGGCGGTGATGTATCGGTGGACGAAATCGCTATCACGCAGGGCGGCCTTTCCATCCGGGTGCAGAAAAACGAAAATGCCAATCAGCCGGACCCCTTCAGCTATGGTACTACCATCGTGACCAAGAATACGGATGTGACCGTGACGGAGGATAAGGCCAGCACCGTGGTACTGCCGGCTACGGCCAATATCAACGATATTGTCGGGGCGCTCAACGCAGTAGGAGCAACCCCACGAGATATTATTTCCATCCTGCAGGCAATGAAGGCCGCTGGGGCTATTCATGCAGACCTGCAGCTGATTTAAGATTCTTTGCAGGAGGCAGGTGATGGCAATGCAGATAGGACCACTTACAGCGCCAGGTCTGGAGGGGAGCGGCAACACCAGTTATAATTCGGCCAAAGCCGCGGCTGACTCGGTGAAGTTCTCCAAGATTCTTGAGGAGGTACAGGGCCGGGCAGAAAAAGCCTTGAACCCCAAGGAGGCAGCGGCTCTTCAGGAAGCCAAGGCCATGGAAAAGCGGGATAAAGAACTTAGAAAAGCCTGCGAGGGCTTTGAAGCCATCTTTCTCAATATGATGTATCGCCAAATGCGGGCCACGGTGCCGGAAAACACACTTTTCGGCGAGTCCCATGCCCTGAAAATTTTTCAGGATATGCGGGATGACGAACTGATGAAGAACGTGGCGGCGGGCGGCGGCATTGGTATTGCGGATATGATGTACAAACAGCTCAAACCGCAGGTTGAGAGTCGCAATGCAGCGCAAAATGTGATAAAATGAATGGAAGGCGGGACGGTGAAAGGGCCGTCCCGATTTCTATTTAGGGAGGTCATATTTTGTTTTTCAATAAACGCAATTTGACGGCTTTGACATTGGCCGTATCTTTATTAGGTGTTCCTGCCTGGTCTGAGGCAGCGGACCTCAATTCCGTGCGCTATCATTCCGGCTCGGCACATGACCGGGTGGTTTTTGACTGGTCAGCAATGCCCCGCTACAATGTGACGGTTTCCAGCGACAAGCGGACGGTGACATTGGACTTTTACAATGCGGACAAGCGCAGTATTGATGAAAAATCCTTCTCCAGCTCCCGCATTGAGAAGGTGTCCTATACGGAGAAGAACGGGCATCTTCTGGTGTCGGTGCGGCTGAAGCCCGGGCTGACCTATAAGGTGGCAAAGCTTGCGAATCCTGCCCGCGTCTTTATCGATATACTGCCGCAGGCAGCGGGAAGCAATCGCAAGCAGGCGCAGAAACCTGCGGGACAGGTTAAGCCGGGTACCAATAAGAAACCGGGCACGACCATTACCGGTGGCAATGTGATGAATCTCCATTATGATGGCCTGTATACGGAAATGGTGGCGCCGGGACTGGCAAGCCGTGAGTATGTCTACTGGGATGATGCCGGGCAGATTTCCGCGTACTTTATCGAAGCGGACAAGAATCTCTATAAGATTAAGCCGGTACTGGCTCGCGGGCGGGTGCCGGGGCTGCAGACCACCAGTGGCATCTCCGATATGACGGATGCGGTGGCGGCCGTCAATGCCACCTATTTTGCCGGCAATGGCGATGCCATCGGCATGGTGAAGATTGATGGCGATATGGCAGGCACTACTTATTATCGGCGCACCGCGCTGGGCATCGGCTCGGACGGCAAGCCCTTCATGGGGCAGGTCACCTACACGGGCCGTGTAACTCTGGGAAAAGTGACACAGCCGATATCCGGTGTGGATGCGGAGCGCGGTGCGGACAATCTGACCGTTTACAATCACTGGTACGGCAGCCGTACGCGAACCAATGAGTTTGGCCGCGAATACACCGTGGTAAATGGCAAGGTAACGGCCATCAACACGGGCAATTCCGTAATTCCCAAGAATGGCTGCGTGATATCGGTGCATGGTAAGGTTGCAGATGCCTTTGCCGGAGTCAAGGTCGGAGACCGGGCGGTTATCTCCCAGGAACTGGGCGCTCCCTGGAATCAGGCTTTGGAAATCATGGGCGCCGGCCCGCGTCTGGTGCAGAATGGTCAGGTGAACGTAACGGCTGGAGCCGAACAGTTCCCCTCGGATATTCGCTATGGGCGTGCTCCCCGCAGTGCAGTGGCCATCCTTAAAAACGGCAATTACCTCTTTGGCGTGGTAGATGGCCGCCAGGCGAGCAGCAAGGGCCTGACCCTCACCGATTGGGCAAAACTGCTGGTGAAGATGGGCGCCAAGGACGCCATGAATCTGGATGGCGGCGGTTCCAGCGCTCTGGTAGTGGGCGGCCAACTGCAGAACTCGCCGAGTGATGGCCATGAGCGTTCCGTGGGGTCGGCACTGGTTCTCACCAATAAATAATCCGAATGGGACTTTGTGCCTATGGCAAAAACGTCTTAATCACGATATAATAAAAAAATAATGATTAAAAGCGAGCAAATGAGGTGAATTGTTTTGCGTAAATATATAAGGAAAGTGGCTGCTTTAGGAATGGCGGCCATGCTGGCTGTGCCGCCGACTGCAGGGATGGCTATGGACCCGATACTGCCCCACAGTCAGGTAACGGAAGGGATGTCGGGCACGGCCTACACGGTGATTGACAGTAGCGGCGAGCTGCGGAATTTCCAGGTGGATATCGTGGGCAATATGGACAACGGCAAAGGCTCCCAGCCCATGATTATGGCTAAGGCTTCCGGCCCTGTGATTGAGCAGACCGGCGGCATCCTGCAGGGCATGAGCGGCAGTCCGGTCTATGTGGATGGCTATCTTATCGGCGCCGTGGCGGCAGGTATCAAGGATATGACGCCGTATACCTTCTTCATTACGCCGATTGATGAGATGCTGCCCCTTTGGTCCATGCCGGACAAGAAGAACAAGACGCATATTTCCACGATAAATATCAAGAAAGCGGCGGAAACGCGGGAAAAGGCTGAGGCCGAGAAGAAGAAAAAGCAGGAAGAACGGGCTAAATCCCAGGATAAGAAAGTTTATGGGGATGAACTTCTGGACAGAGCGCGGGCGGCAGTAGCTGCTGATAAGGAAAAGGGCAAGGAAAAACAGCCTGCTTCCGATGCGGAAAAGAATGCAGATGCCAACGCAGAACCCAAGGATGTCATGTATTTTTCCGGCTTCAATCAGGCAGGCTTGGATTTTCTGAAGCGCCAGATTGACCCGCAGGGCAGTTACAAGTTCCTGCCCATGGGCGCACCGAGTGCAGCGGATATGAATAAGACCGACTACCATGCAACGCTCGAACCGGGCTCGGCAGTGGGCGTGGCGGTTACTTATGGTGACTTTGCCGTAGGTGCTACGGGCACGGTTACGGCCGTGGACGGCAAGCGGATTCTGGCCTTTGGCCATCCCTTCCTCCATCGGGGCAATGTGAACTATTTTATGACCGATGCCACTGTAGTGGGCACCATCAGCGGTCAGAGCAACGGCATGAAGGTGGCCAATATCGGCAATATCATCGGCCGTATTAGTCAGGACCGGGCTACGGGCATTGCCGGGACTTTGGGACAGTTCCCATCGGTGGTTCCCATCAAGGTCAATGTCAAGGACAACGGCCTTTCCCGCAGTGAAAACTACGGTGCACGGATTGCCTATGATGAGGATTTCCTGCCGCAGCTTTCCGGGGGTATTGCCTATGCGGCGCTTTCCAAGACTAGCGATAATCTCAGCGGCAGCACAGCCAAAGTCGGCTTCAAGATTCGTACTGATGCGGTGAAGGATGGTGTGGTCGCAAGAGATAATATGTTCTATAACACGGCGGATGTAGGCCAGATTGCCATGGCAGAGCTTATGCAGGCCATGAGCACCATCTGCCAGAATTCCGACAAGGAATCGGACATCATCGATGTACAGGTGGACATTACCGTGGACGGCGACCGCAAAACGGCTTCGCTGATTTCGGCCGTACCGGACAAGAAAAAGGTCAAACCCGGTGAGACGGTGAAATTCACCACCACCATCAAACCCTATCGCAAAGCCAAGGAAACGTTGATTATTCCGTACACGGTACCCGTGGCACAGCCCAGCGGTACGCTGAATCTGGATATTCGGGGCGGCGGGCTGGTGCCTGTCACCACGCTGATGCTCCTGCAGCAGTCCGGCGTGGATGTGGTCAGCGAAGGCGACAACAAGCAGACCACGGAAGATAAACTGAAAAAGCTGGAAAGAGCCGGCAAGAACAATGAAATCGTCATTGCTCCGGGACAGGTACAGAAACCGGTCAGCAAGGGTGCCATGCAGGAGGCGCAGCAGGCCGCTATGCAGCAGAGCAAAGAGCGGGTCAGCAACCTCGACAAGCTGGGCAAGAAACCGGTGACTCCGGGCGAGACGAAATTTGCAACAGGCTACATCATTGACAATGTGATTCATGCCTCGCTGATAGTGGAACGCTAAGGGGAAGCGTTCCTGGGCAAAAGTAAAACTAACCTATTGTAAAGACTGACGGTTAATGGTAAACTATTGGTTGGTGCTTTTTGAAGAGCATGACTACTAGGAGGATAAGGAACTTAATGGAAAAGTTGATTATACATGGGGGACGTCCACTTAAAGGGCGCGTAAAAATCAGCGGGGCCAAAAATGCGGTGCTGCCCATCATTGCAGCCACCCTTTTGGGCCAGGAGCGGGCAAGCCTCTTGGACGAAGTCCCGGCTCTGGAAGATGTACACACCATTACCGAGGTCTTGAAGAAATTAGGGGTCAAGGCAGAATTTGATGAGGAAAAGCATCAGCTGAATGTGGACAGCACGGTAATCGGCAGCTGCGAAGCGCCGTATGATTTGGTGCGCAAGATGCGGGCATCTTTCCTGATTATGGGGCCGCTTCTGGCTCGCTGCGGACAGGCGAAAATCTCCCTGCCCGGCGGCTGTGCCATTGGCACCCGTCCCATCGACCTGCACTTGAAAGGTTTTGAAGCCCTCGGAGCCAAGATTAAGATTGGCCACGGCTTTATCGAAGCCACGGCTCCGGAAGGCCTCAAAGGTGCGAAAATCTATCTGGACTTCCCCAGCGTAGGAGCTACGGAGAACATTCTGATGGCTGCCTCCATGGCAGAAGGTGTTACGGTGCTGGAAAATCCCGCGCAGGAACCGGAAATTGTGGATTTGGCCAATTACCTCAATGTGATGGGCGCTAAGATTCGCGGTGCGGGTACCAACGTCATCAAGATCGAAGGTGTGCCCAAACTGACAGGCCGTGATTACACCATCATTCCTGACCGCATTGAAGCAGGTACCTATATGGTAGCCGCTGCCATGACGCAGGGGGATGTCTATATCGAAAACGCCATCAGCGAACATCTGAAACCGGTTATCGCCAAGCTCAAGGAAGCTGGCGTTACCATTGAAGAAGATGTGGATGGCATCCGCGTGACCTGCGACAAGCGGACCAAGGCCGTGGATATCAAGACCATGCCGTATCCGGGCTTTCCGACGGATATGCAGGCGCAGTTTATGGCTATGCTGGCTATCTCGGAGGGCACTGGCCTCGTGACGGAAACGGTGTTCGAGAACCGCTTTATGCATGTGGATGAACTCAAGCGCATGGGCTCCAACATCAAGATTGATGGCCGTACCTCTGTGGTGGAGGGCGTGGAAACCTTGACGGGTTGTCAGGTGAAAGCCACTGACCTGCGCGCCGGTGCTGCTATGGTGCTGGCTGGTCTCGTAGCCGAAGGGGAAACCCAGGTGGGCTACATCCATCATATCGACCGTGGCTATGATAACTTAGTAGATAAATTAGTAGGACTGGGCGCAGATATCTGCCGCCGGGATTCCTAAAATAGAAAGGCCTTGCCGATTTTGCGGCAAGGCTTTTCATTTGGCAGGATTTCTGCTATACTAATCTATGTTGCGGTTGTAGCTCAGTTGGATAGAGCGTCCGCCTCCTAAGCGGCAGGTCGCGCGTTCGAATCGCGCCAATCGCACCAGTTTATATGCAAAAGATGCCCGGTGACGGGTTTAGTGTATATATTGCATAGTTTATATCATTTACATTGTGGTACTAAGACGCCCGTGTGACTGGTAATATTTTTCCTTCGCCATAGACAGGCTTGTCAAAAGCTGCGGAAAAACATCACCAGTCACACGGGCTGGCTTTTTATATGTGTTTAGCACATATGGCCGTGGAGGCGGTGGGTTGGTTAACCTATCGGGCAGGAGGGCACTTCGCCACCGCGCTCGGCGGTGTGTTTGCCCTCAAAGAGTGCCTGGCTGACCTTGCGCATGAGCTCGTCCTGTTCAGCGGCGGCAGAGAAGATTACCTGCTTATTGGCGGTTTCCGTTTCGGCATCCACTTCAGTGATGGCCAGCTGCAGGCGATGACTTTTGTCTTTGCGGAAGGAATAGCTGCTGCGGGTGGCCAGCCACTCCGTAATCATTTCGATATTCTGGAAGGATGCAACCTTGTTATAATCCTTGTAAATTTCGGCGGCCATAGCGGCGGCCTTTTTTTTGTCGGCGGCGGCGCCAATGATGGAAAACTCCGTACTGGCTTCCTCTGTTATAAGACAGGTAACGATGTAGAGCATGATAAAACCTTTCTTTCTGCAATAAAGTAATGGACTGCATGTCCGCTATTATTGTAACAAATATCCTTCAAATGTCAATTTGCAGGCGGGGGTAGTGTATACAGATTGTGGACATTTTATGGCCTTGTAGTGATAAAAATACATCTTTACATATACGATAAATTTTTTGTGTTATTTTTATAGCATATATTTCCTTGGATGAGGATGTGGCATTATGATGATTGGATAGTAGTTTAATATAAAGACAAATGTCTTTGAAATACAGAGGCAAAAAATGTATAGTTGTCCATGTAACAGTTTTTACACTTACGGGTGGTTTGCAGATACTTAAATTTGTGCTATAATGTCTACTCGTAACAAACATTGTGGGAAATGCGTTGTTGTATGTGTAATTTGTAAGAAGTTAGGAGAATGTTTTATGGTTGGAACGCAACCGGTGAACCGTAAAAAGGCGTTTAATATGCTTTTCTTCCTGGAGTTTTGGGAACGGTTTGGTTTTTATGGCCTGCAGGCCGTTTTGGCAGGTTTCTTTGTTAAGAGCCTGGGCATGGAAGATGCAGAGTCTTTCGTAGTATTTGGTGCATTCAGCGCCATGGTATATGGTTATGTATCCATTGGCGGCTTTTTAGGCGATAAAGTGCTAGGGACCCAGCGCACGATTACGTTGGGCGCAGCGGTGCTCATGATTGGTTACTTCATGATGGGCATGGCTGGTACCAACAAGGATATGGTGTTCCTGGCACTCGGTGCTATTGCCTGCGGTAATGGTATCTTCAAGGCAAACCCGTCCTCCCTGCTCTCCAAACTCTATGAAGGTGCAGAGGAAGAACTGGACAGTGCCTTTACCATGTACTACATGGCCGTAAATATCGGTTCTTTCGTTTCCATGCTGCTCGTGCCTATCATTGGTGCGCAGTACGGCCTTGACCTGGGCTTTATGATTTGCGCTATGGGGCTGGTGCTGGCTATTGGCGGCTTCGTAAGTTTCCGTCATCTGGTACGCGGCATTGACTCTCCGGCAGGTGCTGAAAAACTGTCCATGCCGAAACTCCTGGCAACGATTGCTGGCGTTGTGGCTATGACCTTTATATCCAGCTGGTTGCTCAGCCATCTGTCCGTAGCACACTGGCTGCTCCTTATCATTGGTATTCTGGTGTACGGTGTATTCATCAAGATGATTTTCCAGTCTTCTGGTGCTACCCGCAGCCATATGATTGCGGCTATGATTCTGATTGTGGAAGCTATCGTGTTCTTCACGCTGTATAATCAGATGCCGACGTCGCTCAACTTCTTTGCGATTAAAAACGTGGAACACAGCATTATGGGCATTAACATCCCTGATGCGCAGGTGTTCCAGACCCTCAATCCGTTCTGGATTATGCTGGCCAGCCCGGTTTTGGCATACTTCTATTCCCGTTTCGGCAGCCAGGGCAAAGACCTTTCGATGCCGGCTAAGTTTGCGCTGGGCATGCTGCTGACGGCAGGTTCCTTCCTTGTGGTTGGCTTCTCGGCTAACTTTGCCAGCGAAGCAGGTATTGTATCGGCTTGGTGGTTGGTAGGTTCCTACTTCCTGAGCTCCATTGGCGAGCTTCTCATCAGCGGTCTGGGCCTTTCCATGATTTCCAAACTCGTGCCGCAGAAACTCATCGGCTTCCTGATGGGCGCATGGTTCCTGACCACGGCTATTTCTTCTATCATCGGCGGCTGGGTAGCCAGCCTCACGGCTGTGCCGAAGGATGTAACCGACCCTGTGCTGACGCTGGGCGTTTACTCTGACGTGTTCACGCAGATTGGTATGGTTACGCTGGGCGTAACGCTGGTTATGGCCCTGACAGTTCCCCTGCTTAATCGCCTGATCAATAAACAGGATGATGCAGAAGCTGAAGTGGAAGCAGAGGCAGTTTTGGAAAAATAATTTCAAAAAAAGTATTGACACCTGCTCTCGTAAACGCTATAATGATTTCTGTTGATTGCGAGAGCAGTTAACCAATGACTCAGTAGCTCAGTTGGATTAGAGTATTTGACTACGAATCAAAGGGTCGGGGGTTCGAGTCCCTCCTGGGTCACCATAATGAAATGATAAACCTCTATTCTTCTAAGAAGAATAGAGGTTTTTTGTCAATAATCCCACCCCGTCGTGCATTGATTGCGTCCCAAGCCACTAAGCCGGCTTTAGCGAATTTGTCTATAGCAGCATCGAGTCCGGTGTGTGCGATATTGGAAAAAATTTTGTAATGCTTGACCTTATCAATCGTAAGTATAGACAAAGGTAAACAAAGTCAACTAAGCACAACAGAAAGGGGTTGTCAAAAAATGATGGACAAGAAAGAACTCAACTTAATGGAATTGGACACAGTGGCTGGTGGTAATTTCTTTGGTGACCTTTTGGATGAGGTTGAAAATGTTGTAGAAGATGTCTGGGATGGCGTTAAAGATGTTACAAACGAAGCGGTGGAAGTGACCTGGAAGGGCATGAAGCTCGTGTATGATACGGTAAATCCTATCCAATAACAATATCAATAGAAAGGGGATGTTCAAAATGATGGACAAGAAAGAACTTAACGTAGTGGAGAAGAAAGAACTGGAGATTATGGAACTGGACAATGTGTCTGGTGGCAGCTGGTGGAACGATCTTAAAAACATCGTTGAAGATACTTACGAGCTCGTAAAAGATATTACCTGATTAGCAGCTTCCCAACAGCTACTGCACATAAATGTGATGTGTGCAGTAGCTGTTCTTTTTTAGCGAATAACACAGCTCTGCATGGTGGATACGCCATCCGATACATATGATTGATTTTCCTGATGCGGAGGGGCTATAATGGGAGTACGAAAACCAAACATGGAATTAAAGCTTTTGTATTTATAAGGAGCGATTTTGCCATGAAACGTAGAGATTTCCTAAAATCTACAGTTGCTTTTTTAGGTTGGTTTGCTATGGGCGGAATGCCTTTGGGCTTTGCCGAAGGGCGGGATTATTATCACATTCTGCTTATCAGCGATTTGCATCTGCCTGTGCGGGTGAAGAAATTTCCGAACAAGGAAGCACAGGCCGATATTTGGGCGAAAAAACAAAACCTGCTAAAAACCGTAAATGCGTGGGCGGATGTGGATGAGGTGGCCTTGTTAGGCGATTTGGCTGCCCGTTATGGCAATGAGAAAGAATTCCGTGTGGTAGATGATTATCTGGGACAGCTGCAATTTCCTTATTATGCTGTAGCGGGCAATCATGACTATGCATATAAGGACGAGCCGGTTGAAACGAAGAAGGGCAAAAAGCACAAATTAGCAGCGGGGACTTTGGCCGAGAAAAAGGCAAAGCTGGCAGCTTTTCAAAAGCGGTATCATTTGCCTGGGGCTTATTACGCCCGTGATGTGGGGCGGTGCCGGATGCTATATTTGTCCCCGGATGGATGCCACAGTTCGGTGGAGATTTCAGACGAGCAGCTTGTCTGGCTGAAGAAGGAGATTGCGTCCCATCGTAACGGGCCGATACTGTTCTTTTTCCATGGCCCGATTATGGGAACTTTGCGCACGTATAGTAAGAAGATTAATACGGTGGCAGCTACGGCGCAGCCGTCGCAGAAGCTTTTGGAAATTTTGTCTGCTGTTCCACCGGGCAGCCTCTGGATATCCGGCCATACGCATACGCCGCCGACCAATGACAGCTATGCGGATATCCGCGTGAACCGTATCAATGAAAATCTGGTCAATATCCACAATCCGACAATAGATGCGCGGCATTTGTATACCAATTCACTTTATATCTACAAAGACCGCATTGTCATCCGTACCTATGACTACAATACTGGAGTGTGGCTGGATGCGTTGGAACGTACATTTTCATTTTAAGGGAGCATAAAACGTGGGTGGGGATGATTGATTTTCCCGATGTGGAGTGCTATAATGAGGTTACGAAAACGAACAACCGAGACTCGAACACCCCCAGTATGCCAGTACTGGGGGTGTTCTCTACTACTTTGCTTTTAGTGATTCAACCAATAGTTGAACAATGACACCAAAATGCCCACTATCAGCGGAGCTAGTATCAACTCCACGATTTTCCGACTCAACCGAGACTCACCTCCTTTTTCGAGGCGGCACATATATTATAACAGAATATGTCCAAGCAAGAAAGACAGGATGCTCTGCCAATATTGCGTGCAAAGCACGGTATTGAGCGTCAGGCGGGGGATGTCTGAATGGAGCGTATGGCTGGGAGCGTGAAGAAATTGTTTTTTGCCATACCGCTGTATTGGCTGGAAAAGGCTGCTGTTTGAGCGAAGCGAGTTTTGGCTTTTCCTGTCAGTGAGTTAAGGGCAAAAAACAATTTTAGCTCCCAGTCATAGCGCAGGGCAGATATTCTCCGCCTGACGCGCCTTTAGCCTCGAACTCATCACCGCAAACTAATAGAGAAAAAACTTGCACAAGCCCTTGTAATTGTGTTACTATTGATTGGAGACTGTAATTAAAGGGAGGCTTATCTAATGCTTACCGTTTTGATGATAATTGATGCTATTGTGGCCATTGGCCTTATCGCATCAGTACTGGGACAGGAAGCAAAATCCGCTGGCATGGGCGGCATGGGCGGCGGTGCTGATACCGTATTCTCCGGCAAGGCCCGGGGGATGGATGCCCTGCTGGCGCGGGTGACGGTGGTACTTGCCATCTTGTTTGCCATTATCACCATGGTGATTGCCAAAATGACAAGCTAATAACGGCAATATCCCTGTTCTCTAGCCGGAACAGGGATATTTAAGTTTAGGGGGTGAAAGGATGATACTACCGGGAGCGGAGCCCTTCTTTATGCCCGGCGGGAAAAAAGGGGTGCTCCTTATCCACGGATTTACGGGACTGCCGGCGGAGCTTCTGCTGATGGGGGAATTTTTGAACAAGCAGGGCTTTACCGTGCTGGGGGTGCGGCTTGCAGGCCATGGCACCACGGTAGAGGATATGAGTCACATGACCTGGGAAGACTGGATGGACTCTGTGCGGGACGGCTATGCCCTGTTGTCCGGCTACTGTGAGGATATTTCCGTTATCGGCCATTCCATGGGCGGGCTCTTTGCCCTGCTTCTGGCCACGGAAGAAATCGTCTCCCATGTGGTGACGCTGGCGGCGCCGATTTTTATCCCCGAGGAGCGGGGACTTGCGGCGCTGCCGCCTCGTGAGGCCTGCTATGGCGGCTATGTGCCCAAGGCCCGCCGCCGTCTGAAGAACGTACCGCCTGCCGCTAATCGTACTTATCGGAAAATGCCTTTAATCTCTATTCATGAATTGGTGGACGTTATCGAAAAGACCAAGGGAGCCATTGAGGAAGTAACGGCTCCGCTGCTCATCATGCATAGTCGTGATGACCATACTGCCGCACCGGTGAGTGCGGATTATATCCTGTCCCATGTAAAAGGACAGGCGCGAATCATTTGGCTGGAGGAGTCGGGACATCTTCTGCCGCTGGCCAGTGAAAGAGAGAGAGTTTTTGAAGAGGCTGTGGCCTTCCTGCAGAATTAAAGAGAACGACTGTGGGAGAATCGAAATTTGTAAGGAGAACAAATGGACTTAAAAGAAAGAATCCTCGCCTATATGAAGGAAAGCGCCTATAAACCGCTGGCCGAAGAGGAATTAGGCGAAGCTATGGGACTGACGGACGAGGAATTAGTGGATTTTCCGGTGGCGCTGGAAGAGTTGGAAAAAGAGGGCGCCATTATCAAGAACCGCAGTGACCTTTACGGTGTGCCGAGCCGGATGCATCTGGTGGTGGGGCGTATTTCCATGACCGCCAAGGGCTTTGGCTTTATCATTCCCGACGTGCGGGAAACGGAAGATGAATCGGACGTATTTGTGCCCGCCAATGCCGTGGGCTCGGCTATGCATGGGGACCGCGTGGTGGCCCGTGTCACGCCTGCGCAGGAGGAAGGGCGTTCCCGCGAAGGGGAAATCATCCGCATTCTGGAACGTGCCAATGAAAAGATTGTGGGCACCTTCGAGCGCAGCAAGACCTTTGGCTTTGTAACGCCGGATAACGTGAAGCTCACGCAGGATATCTTTGTGGCGAAAAAGTATTTCAAGGGCGCCAAGACCGGCAGCAAGGTGGTCGTGAAAATCACCAAATGGCCCAGCGGCCGCCGCAGTGCGGAAGGCGAGGTCATTGAAGTGCTGGGCAAGGTGGGCGACCCCGGTGTGGATGTGCTCTCCGTTATGCGCCAGTATGAGCTGTCCGAGACGTTCCCGGAGGATGTACAGGCAGAAGCTACGGCCACGGAAACGGAGCCGAATCCGGCCGAATATGCTGGCCGCCGCGACAGACGCGATTTGCAGATTGTGACCGTGGACGGCGAGGATTCCAAGGACTTGGATGATGGTGTCTATGCCCGCAAGAACCCGGATGGTTCCTTCTTCCTGGGCGTGTATATCGCCGATGTGAGCCATTATGTCAGGGAACATGCGCCGCTTGACCGGGAAGCCTATGCCCGCGGGACGAGCGTGTATCTGGTGGACCGTGTTATTCCCATGCTGCCCAAGGAACTTTCCAACGGCATCTGCAGTTTGAATGCCGGCGTTGACCGCCTGTCCATGGCCTGCGAAATGCAGATTTCTGCAGAGGGTGAGGTAACAAGCTACGAGATTATTCCGACGGTGATACACGTTTACCGCCGCTTGACTTACAATATCGTCAACAAGGTTCTCGTGGACAAGGCAGAACCTTTTGTTTCCGATAATGGTGACATCCTGCCCATGCTGGAAACGCTGGCCGAGCTGCGCCATGCCTTGAAGGCCAAGCGCCATCGCCGCGGCTCCATTGATTTTGACCTGCCGGAAGTAAAGGTCAAATTGGATGAGAATGGTCATCCCGTGGCACTTATCAAGCGTGAGGGCAGCCTTGCCGAGTCCATTATCGAGGAATGCATGCTGGCGGCCAATGAAACCGTGGCCCGCCATATGGATACGAAGAATCTGCCCTTTATGTACCGCGTTCACGAGCAGCCGAGCGAAGAGAAAATCGAGCGGCTCAACAATCTGCTGGCGACCTTTGGTCTCTATGTGAAGCGGGATGAGGCCGGGCAGATTAAGCCTATGGATGTGCAGAAGGTCTTGGAAAAGGTTGAAGGCCGTCCCGAGGAACGGATTATCAGCACGGTATCCCTGCGCTCTATGCAGCAGGCCCGTTACAGTGAATTGAGTCTGGGCCACTTTGGTCTGGCGGCCCGCTATTATACGCACTTTACTTCGCCGATTCGCCGCTATCCGGATTTGATTGTTCACCGTCTGCTCAGGGAGACTTTTGCTACGGGCAGTCTGCCCCTTGAGCGTCAGGAAAAGCTCAAGATGGTTCTGCCGGAAATCGCCGACCATACATCCCAGCGGGAGCGTGTTGCTATCGAGGCGGAACGGGAAACCACGGACATGAAGAAAATCGAGTATATGGCACAGTTCGTGGGCGAAGAATTCACGGGCGTTATCAGCGGTGTGACCGCTTTTGGCATCTTTGTAGAGCTCGATAACGGCGTGGAAGGTCTGGTTCATGTTTCCACCATGACCAATGACTATTACGAATATGTGGAAGAACAATATGCAATGATTGGCGAGCGCACCCGCACCCAGTACCGTCTGGGCGACGAGGTAGAGGTAATCCTGGCGCGGGCCAATGTGGAGGAACGGAATTTGGATTTTGTGTTGAAAGATAACGGCCAGTATGTGCCGGAACGCCCTGCGCAGAAGGGCAATAGCAGCAAAAAAGGCAAAGGGGACAAGAAGAAGGGGCCTCGTCCCAAGAAGGCAGCCAAGCCGCTCTTGGAAGATGAACTGATTGCAGAACCCATGCTGACGGAGGAAGAAACCAAGCAGAAGGAACAGAAGCCTGCCAAGAAGCGTCACGGCCACAAAAAGCGCGGTGCTTCCGGGGAAAAACTGCCCCAGCCGCAGGGCGAAAAGCGCGAGGGTGAAAGCCGTAAGCCCAAGGCTGACCGCAAGCGCCGTCCGGGCCGTAATGAACGCTCAGATAAGGAAAGCCGCGTAGGTACAGGCTCTTTCCGCGGAGAAGGACGCAGCCGCAACCGTGAGGAACGCCGCAGCGACAAAGAGGCCGGTTATCATCGGGTCTATGTGACGGGGCTCAACAGTGCCGTCTGGCCGGACCCTCCCGGATACCATGAGAAGAAGGAACGGGAAATGGCCGCTGCTGCCGCCAAGGCCGAAAAGGAAAAGGCGCAGAAATCCAAGGGCAAGCGTCGTCCCCGTCCGCACCGCAAGACTGAAGGCGGCACGGGCAATAGCAAATAACAACTGAGGTGATACAATGGGCAAGAAGAATATCGGCATGAAGGTGGTCTGCGAAAACCGCAAGGCACGGCATGACTACTTCATTCATGAAACATATGAAACCGGGCTTGCCCTGCAAGGCACGGAGGTGAAATCCCTGCGGGCGGGCAAGGCCAACCTCAAGGACAGCTACGCCATGATTAAGAACGGGGAAATTTTCGTGGAAAACATGCACGTTTCCCCCTATGACCAGGGCAATATCTTCAACCATGACCCTTTGCGCCCCCGCAAGCTCCTGATGCACAAGAGCGAAATCGTCAAGCTTTTCGCCAAGACGCGGGAAAAGGGCTTTACCCTCGTGCCGCTCAAGATTTACTTCAAGAATGGCAAGGCCAAGCTCGAACTGGCTTTGGCTTCGGGCAAGCACAACTACGACAAGCGGCAGGATTTGCATGAGAAAGCCGCAAAACGCGAAGTAGAACGGGCGCTCAAAGATAGACAGCGTTATTAAAGAAAAAAGGCAAGCAACGAGCTTATCGGTTGCTTGCCTTTTTTGATACTCTGTTATATGATTTAGAAAGAGTATCGAAGGGGTGTGATACAGTTGAAACGCAGTGAGCGGATTTTGACTTATATACAGGAGCGTTCCGCAGCGATTAAGGCCAAGGATTTGACAGGGCAAATCGGTTTTGATGCCCAGGAGATTGCGGCGGAGCTGGATATTCTGCGGAATAATGTGTCCAAGGAATTAAATGAACTGCACCGGCAGGACAAGATTGTGAAGTTTACCGGACGGCCGGTGCGGTATTTTGACAGGGAGACACTAGCGGAGTTGTTGGGGACAGAATTGGGGCAGGGGCCTTTGCAGTTCCGTGATGTGGAGGAGTGCAAGCGGCTGTTTGCCAGTGATGCGGAAGAAGAAGCCAATCCTTTTGCCCGGCTGATTGGTGCGGATAAGAGCCTCAAGCGGCAGGTAGAGCAGGGCAAGGCGGCGATTCTCTATCCGCCGGATGGCCTGCATACGCTGATTGTCGGCCAGACTGGTGTCGGCAAGACGCTTTTTGCCCATATGATGTTTGCGTATGGCAAGGCCATGAAGCGCTTCTCCGAAGATGCGCCGTTTATCACTTTTAACTGCGCGGATTACTACAACAATCCGCAGCTCTTAATCTCCCATGTGTTCGGCCATATCAAGGGTGCGTTTACGGGAGCGGATACGGCGAAAGCCGGTCTGGTGGAAGAAGCGGACGGCGGCGTGCTATTCCTGGACGAAATTCACCGCCTGCCACCGGAAGGGCAGGAAATGATTTTCTACTTTATGGATACGGGCACCTTTAACCGTTTGGGGGAAACCACCCGCAGCCGCAAGGCCAAGGTGCTGATTATCGGGGCTACCACCGAGGACCCCAATTCGGCGCTGACCAAGACTTTTGTGCGCCGTATTCCCAACATCATTACCATTAAGCCGTTGTCGGAACGCACCTTGGAAGAAAAGCTCGATATTTTGAAGCTGCTCTTTATGGAAGAAGCCCAGCGGGTCAAGAAGCCGGTGCGCATCAGCGTGGAAGCCGTCAAGGCTTTGATTGGCAGTATCGGCAGCGGCAATGTGGGGCAGCTGAAATCCAACATCAAATTGCTCTGTGCGCAGGCTTTTTTGAACGGCATTGACAATCCGAGTTTTATCGAGGCGGACTTCCGCATGCTGCCTTTGGGGGTGCGGGATGGGCTGCTGACCCTTTCGGCCAACCGTCAGGCTTTGGCGGAGCTGACCCAGTATGTCAGCGAACCGTTGCTCGTGTCTCCACCGGGCGGCAAGTTCAAGGTGGATGACGAGGGCAGCCGGGAAGGCTTCAACCTCTATCAGGTCGTGGAAGATAAGGTGGCCTTGCTCAAAGGAGAAGGCATCAGTGATGAGCTCGTCAAGCAGATTGTAGCCACGGATGTGAATGTCTACGTAAAGGAACTGTATAATAAGAAGCATTCCGTCAACATGACCACCCGGGAACGGCTCTTAAAGATTGTGGATGAGGCGCTGGTGGATTTTTCCGAGCAGATTTCTCTCTATGTGCAGAAACGGCTCAACCGCAGTTACCGTGACCGGTTCCTGTATGCGTTCAGCCTGCATCTGTCGGCCTTCCTCAAGCGGGTCAAGGCACAGGAGTCCATTCCCTACACGGAAATCGAAGGGGCCATCCCCAAGGATTCGGACTATATGCGGGTGGCGGAGGAACTGGGCGCGCTGATTGAAAAGCACTACCATGTGAAGGTACCGCAGGCTGAGATTGAGTATATCGCGCTGCTGTTGGAATCCTCGGATGATGATGACTTGGAAGAAAAAATCATCATTCTGGTGGCCACTCACGGAAAGGCTACGGCCAGTTCCATGGTGGATGTGGCCAAGCGGCTGTTCAGCTCCACGGATACCAACATCATTGCCATTGATATGCCGCTGGAGGTTAATCCACAGGATATACTCGAACAGACGGCGGCCATGCTCAAGGGCATGGAATGTCAGAAGGGGGTACTCATTCTTGCAGATATGGGATCCCTCTGCAATATCGGGGCCATGCTGGCCGAGCGGCTCAAGATTCCTGTGCGCACGCTGGATATGGTTTCCACGCCGCTGATACTCGAAGCCATGCGCAAGGTGGATATTGCCGGCATGGATTTGGATAGTATCTATGAATCCTTGTTGAGTTTCAAAGGTTATGAGGCAGTTGATACACATGAGCTGCCCATTAATACACAGGAAGCCATTGTGACCATCTGTTCCTCGGGACACGGTGCGGCCATGAAACTCAAGGCGCTCGTGGAAGATGTACTGCGTCATGCGGGACGGATTATCGAGGTCATTCCCATTGGCGTTCTGCATATGGATGACCGGTTGGCGGAAATCGCCAAGGAATACCGCATTGTGGCGGCGGTGGGCATGAAGAAGCCTGCCATGAACGTGCCGTTTATTCCCTTGGAACAGCTGATTGACGGCGAAGGGGAGCGGCTGCTTACCGAGCTGGTCTTTGACAGTGAGTCGGTGCTGGAAACGAGTTTGTCCCCCAGCGAGGGCAAGGGGAAGGGGAACATGGTGGTGCAGCGGCTCTGCGAAGAATCCCTGCAACGGTTCCTTACTTATTTGAATCCTGCCAAAATCATGAGTGTGCTGCTGGAATTTGACAAGTCACTGGAAGCAGACCTGCAGTTAAAACTCTCCAATCCCCTGCGGGTGCGCCTGCTCGTGCACTGCGGTTGTGCCTTGGAGCGCGTGGTGACCCGCAGCCCGCTGGTATATAAGGAAGACAAGTCAGCCGTAGATGAAAAGAAACTCATGGCACTCAAAAGAGCGGCCAAAATCTTCGATGAAACACTGAAATTACGTTTTGACGAAGATGAGTATTATTTTATGGCGAATATGCTCTGATACAGATAATGCACTATGACAATGACATTTGTCATAGTGTATTTTTTTTATCATGATGAGGGTCATTTTTAGGAAAAGAGTATTGAATAGTGTATCGAAGTGTATCAAAACAAGAATTATAGTATCATAAACAAGATTATTATTCTGAAAAAACGTGAAAACCACGGAAAAACAAACGAAAACATAAAATTTCGTTTTTGATACACAAAGTTGGCACGCATCTTGCATTATATAGGGGCGTAAGGCAAAAAAAGCCAAAAACGTTCAAATTCAACCATAAATATGAATTTAGGGGAAATTGTTTAGGAGGTAGAAAGAATGTTTGGTATTATTGTTGGTACGCATGGCATCTTCGCAGAAGAACTGGTTCGTTCCTGTGAAATGATTTGCGGTGAACAGAAAAATGTTGCAGCTGTAACGCTGGTTCCTGGTGAAGGCCCGGACGATGTGGTGGCTAAGTACGAAGAAGCCATCAAAGGCCTTGACTGCAAGGATGGTGTGCTGTTCCTGAACGACCTGTTCGGTGGCAGCCCGTACAACGCTGCTTGCCGTCTGGTAATCAGCAACGAAAATTATGGCATTGTTACCGGCGTAAGCCTGCCGATGCTCATCGAGATGTGCAGCGCTCAGCTGGCTGATGATGGTTCTGACATCAAAGCTCTGATGGAACGCGCCGTAGAAGCAGGCCGCAGCGGTTTGCAGACGTTCCATGCCAGCCAGATTGCCGATGATGAGGAGGATGAACTGTAATGAATATCGTACTTGCAAGAATTGATGACCGTCTGATTCATGGTCAGGTAGCAACCGTTTGGTCCAAGGTTACGGGCTGCACCCGCATCATCGTTTGCGATGATGATGTGGCAAAAGACACCATCCGCGCAACGCTTCTGAAACAGGTTGCTCCGGCTGGTATCAAATCCCACGTTGTAGACCTCGAAAAAGCTGTTCGCGTTTACAACAACCCGAAATACGAAAACGAAAAATGCCTGCTGCTCTTCACGAACCCGACCAGCGTTCTCTACATGGTAGAACATGGCGTAGACATCAAGAGCGTTAACATCGGCGGCATGAGCTTCCACGAAGGCAAGCATCAGATTACGGGCGCTGTTTCCGTTGACGATCAGGATATCGAATCCTTCAAGAAGCTGAATGAAAAAGGCATTGAACTGGAAATCCGCAAGGTTGACACGGATAAGAAAGTCATGCTGATGGATGTCCTCAAATAATTGGCCGTATTTTTGCGGCGGCGGGCTGGGGTGTATGCCGGCCCGTCACCGCAGGATTATCATAATGGAGGGAATATATAATGGGCACTATGCAAATTTTGTTAATCTTTATTTTTGCAACAATTGCGGGTATGGGTTCCTGCCTCGATGAAATGCAGACTCACCGTCCGCTGATTGCTTGCACCGTTACTGGACTTATCTTAGGCGATATGACTACCGGTATTATCATTGGCGGTACTTTGGAAATGATGGCTCTGGGCTGGATGAACATCGGCGCGGCAATCGCTCCGGATGCAGCTTTGGCATCTGTAATTTCCACAATTCTCGTAATTGCCAGCCATCAGGATGTGGCAACGGGTATCGCAATCGCTATGCCGCTGGCTGCTGCTGGTCAGGTTCTGGCTATCATTTGTAAGACGGTTTCCGTGGTATTCCAGCACAAAGCTGATGATTATGCTGAAGAAGGCAACCTCTTCGGTATCGACCTCTGCAACTACGGCGCACTGCTGCTGCAGGGTCTCCGCGTTGGTATCCCCGCTCTGCTCGTTGCTATGACGGTTGGTACGGGCGCTGTTGAGGACATGCTCAATGCTATTCCTCCCGTTATCTCCGGTGGTCTGCAGGTTGCTGGTGGCTTCATCGTAGTTGTTGGTTATGCAATGGTTATCAACATGATGGGCGCACAGTACCTCATGCCGTTCTTCTTCCTCGGTTTCGTTGTCGCTGCTTTCACGAACTTCAACCTGGTTGCTCTGGGCGTTATCGGCCTCGTTTGCGCTGTGGTTTACATCCAGCTCAACCCGAAGTATTCTGAAGTTGCTGCTGCTCCGGCTGCTGCCGCTGCAAGCTCCAGCGACCTTGACGACGAACTGGACTAATTTTGCACTGAGCTGAAACTTGAGGAGGATAATATAATGGAAAAGAAGATTACTTCTAGCGACTTTTTCTGGACTTTCGTCCGTTCTAACTTCCTGCAGGCTTCCTGGAACATGGAACGTATGCAGGGCCTGGGCTACTGCTTCGGTATGGTTCCTATCCTGCGCCGTCTCTATGAAGGTGAAGAACTGAAGCAGGCTATCAAACGTCACCTGGAATTCTACAACACGCAGCCGTTCGTAACTGCTCCGATTATCGGTATCACGGCCGCTCTCGAGGAAAAGAAGGCCAACGGTGCTGACATTCCCGACGGTGTTATCAACGGTATCAAAGTTGGTATGATGGGCCCTCTGGCTGGTGTTGGTGACCCGATTTTCTGGGGTACGCTCCGTCCGATTACGGCTGCTCTCGGTGCTTCCTTTGCTATGACCGGCAGCATCATCGGCCCAATCCTGTTCTTCGTTCTCTTCAACCTGATTCGTTTGGGCGTTCGCTGGTACGGTATTAAGTACGGCTATGCCAAAGGTACGGATGTTGTACAGGATGTGGCTGGCAACAAGCTGCAGAAGATTACGGAAGGTGCTTCCATCCTCGGTCTGTTCGTAATGGGCGCGCTCGTTAACAAATGGACGTCCGTTAACATTCCGGTAGTTGTATCTGAAATCACCAATGCTAAGGGCGAACATGTGGTAACGACGGTTCAGGGTATCCTCGACCAGCTGATGCCGGGCCTCGTTCCTCTGCTCATGACCTTTGCCTGCATGGCACTCCTGAAGCGTAAAGTCAACGCAATCTGGATTATCTTCGGTCTCTTCGCACTGGGCATCATCTGCTATGCTCTGGGCATCATGAAGGTGTAATTTAGAAACTTTATAGAAAAACCTTCCCTGCGGGGAAGGTTTTTCGTGTTAAGCCCGACAAATTGCGCGGAAATACTTTACATTTGCTAGTGACTTGCGTAAAATAAAGATAGTTATGTTTTGAATTAGTTTTGTTTGTTATGGATTTCTATATAGGAGAGATGTTTGCATGATTAAAAAAGCAATTGCCGTAATGACCTCTGGTGGCGACAGCCCGGGGATGAATGCGGCAGCTCGCGCTGTAGTACGTACTGCCCTGCATGAAGGGGTAAAGGTATACGGCATCTATGACGGCTATGCCGGCATGATTGACGATAATATCGAAGAGCTTACGAGCCGCAGCGTGTCCGATATGATTCAGCGAGGGGGCACCTTCCTGGGCACGGCCCGCAGTATGGAGTTCAAGACTCCCGAAGGCCGCAAGAAGGGCTTTGATAATCTGGTGAAACGCGGCATTGAGGGCCTCGTTATCATCGGTGGTGACGGCTCTCTGACTGGTGGCTCTCTCCTGTCCAAGGAAACGGGCATGCCGATTGTCGGCCTGCCGGGCACGATTGACAACGACGTTTGGGGCATGGATTACACCATCGGCTGCGATACGGCTGCCAACACCATTGTCGATGCCATCAATAAGCTGCGCGATACGGCTTCGGCTCATCGCCGCATCATGCTCGTAGAGGTTATGGGCCGTAACTCCGGCTGGCTGGCTATGATGGCTGGTATCGCTGGCGGTGCTGAATACGTGCTCGTACCGGAAGTGAAATATGACCTCGATGAAATCTGCCATGAACTCAAGGCTATGTATGATGCCGGCAAGCGCTACAGCATTATCGTGGTAGCAGAAGGCGCTGGCTCTGCTGTGGGCCTCGGCAAGGTGGTTGAGGACAAGACGGGCATCGATACCCGCGTATCCGTACTTGGTCACATTCAGCGCGGTGGTTCTCCGACCATTGAAGACCGTATCAAGGCTTCCATGCTGGGTGAGAAGGCAGCGCTTGCCATTATCTCCGGTGCAACCAATGTGGTCTTTGGTTTCAATGAAGGCAAGGTTGTGGGCGTAAATCTCTTTGATGCCGTAAACAACACCAAGACGCTGAATCCGGAACTGGTACGCCTTGCCCGCGTGCTGGCATAAATTAAATTAAAACAAACAAAGAGGGAGGGATAACCTTGCAATTAAAGTCGGCTTTGAAAGGCACGGCCTTATTGCTATGGCTGGCCTGTTCCCTCTTTTTTGTATGCATACTGCTGCTGCCCATGCGGGGGATAGCGGCTGAATTGGCTGGGCAATGGTTCTGGCAGACAGAGGAAGGCGCAGCGGCAGGGGAGCCCTGGCGCCCTTTTGATTTCCCGCAGAATCCGCCGGTGGAAAGCGATACGCAGCAGGTATGGCTCAAGACCAATTTGCCACAGGATATGCCGCGGGATGCGTCGCTTCTGATTCAGTCCCGCGATCAGGCTTTTGAAGTCTGGCTGGGCGATAGCTGTATTTATACCTATGGGGAGATGCGGCCTGCCTTTATGTCCTATGGACAGCGCTGGCATATCGTGAGTATTCCGGATGGCAGCGGGGGCAGGGAACTAAGGATTCATGCTTATTCGGCCTCGGATGCTACCTTGGGGTACTTTGGCCAGATTTGGCTGGATGGCAATGTGGAACAGGTATTGCGCATCTTCCGTCAGGATGTGCCCTATTTGATGAATATTCCGTTGGCGGTGTTCATGCTGGTGATGATGATGATTTACGCCACCAGTCCTGCTGCGCCCAAAAGACTCTATAATTCCTTTATTGCCTTTATCACGGTGTTCATTATCTGGATGATTTGTGCCACCAATTCCAAGCAGTATGTGCTGGATGCGCCGCTGTTCTGGCGCTTCAGTATGCAGATGTCGGAGTATCTGCTGCCGCTTCTGGCCAATATCGTAATCTTTCAGGTGGTGGACAGAAGCTACAAGAAGATGGTGCGCTGGACGGTACTCATCTATGCGGTGCTTTTGTTTATCACCGTGGGCGCAGAGTTTTTGGGCTTCAACGGCATGAGCCGGGGCAGGGTGCTCCTCTATACATTCCTGCCGCTGCTGGAAATGGCAGCACTATATGCCATTGCCCGTTCTGCCCATCAGGGCAATATGTATGCAAGGGCGGTGTCAGTGCCCCTGCTCTTTATGGCGGGAGCCGGCACATTGGATGGCATTTCCCTTTATCGCCACTGGTATGTAGTTGATGGCTATTTACTGCCCTATACCACCCTTTCGCTTTGTGTATTCGTGGCCTTTATCATGCGCCATCAGATTAAGCGGGAACGCATGCTGATGAACCGTGAGGCCGGTCTTAAGCAGGAGGTAAGCCAGGCCATAGAAAAGGCCACCATGGACAATCTGACCAAGTGCTACAACCGCAATAAGCTGGAGATTGTGCTGGCCACGGAAATCCTGCAGCATAAGAATGAGGAGGAGCCCTTCTCCGTGATTATGCTGGATATCGACTTTTTCAAGACAGTTAATGACACTTACGGCCATGAGGTTGGAGACGAAGTGCTGGCCGGTTTTGCGGAGGTAATCCGGCACAATATCAAGAAGAAGGATGTGCTGGTCCGCTGGGGCGGTGAGGAATTCATCATCCTGTTCCGTCATTGCACTGGTGAGGAGGCCATGATGATTGCGGAGCGGCTGCGCCAAAAGGTGGAGAGCACGCCGCTCTATGACGGCAAGATTCGCATTACCTGCAGTCTGGGCGTGGCATCCTGGCATGGTGCGGATGATTCGGAGACACAGCTCTTAAAGCGGGTGGATGATGCTCTCTATATGGCTAAGCGCACGGGGCGCAACCGGGTATGCCGGGAACCGAAGAGCAATTTGCACTGGTTCAAAAATCTCTACAGTGATGAGGAATCAGAATAAAGGAATTTTACCGGGTAATATCTAATTATATAGCAAAGGAAGGCAGTTTTTGCAGAAGGAGGCGCAGACGATGAAGCGGATAAGCGTAGTTGTATTGTGTCTCTTTTTTGGTATGCTGTTTTTTCTGTCCGCAGGCGAGGCTGCGGTAATCGGCAAAGACTGGCAGTATCTGACGGAGGACAGCGAGGGCAAGTGGAAGTATTTTGACTTTGGCCGTTTCCAGTCGCCAATCCCCGGTGATAAGCACGAGGTTTGGCTAGAGGTTCCTCTGCTGCCTACGGAACCGCAGAAGAATACCCTGCTGTTTTCAACCGATGGGCAGGCAGTGGAGGTCTTTGTGGAGGGCAGCAAAATTTACAGCGATGGTGATTTTTCTGCCCGCTTTCTGGGGCATGGCCGCAAATGGCATTTGATGGAGCTGCCATATGTGCCCCATCAGACCATGCTGCTCTTTCACTTTTATGCGGATCACTCCCATCAGTTGGGGGTGTTTAAGAACTTTATCGTGGATAGCCAGGAGGCTCAGGCCAAGCGCATATTCTCGATGGATTTTCCCTATGTGATTTCTCTGCCAGTGGCAGTTCTGCTGGCCATGATTACCCTGATGTATGTTTTCAACCGGGCGGCGCACCGCTGGCTTAATATCAAGCTGATTTTGCTGATGACGATAATCGGCATTTGGACGGTGAGCTTGTCCAATGTGAAGCAGTTGCTTTGGGATGCGCCGGTGGTTTGGCGGTTTCTGGAGAATTTCCTCTGTTATCTGCTGCCGGTGGTGGCCAACTCCCTGATGGCCGAAATATTGGAGGCGGATTTGCGCCCAGCCATTAACCGTACCGTGGTGGGGTATGCGGGGCTAGCTGGTGTGGCCCTGCTGCTCGAATTTACAGGACATGACGGCCTGCTCGTCTGCCGCCAGTTGCTCTATGGCTCCCTGCTCTGCTTACAGGCACTTGTCTTTCATAGCATGTGGGAGTCCATTCGACGGGGGAACACCTACGCCAAATTTGCACTGGTGCCCATGGTCGTAATGGCTGTTTTGGGATTGTTAGATGGCGTCCTGCTCTACACCCGTTTCTGGAATTGGCATTTTTATCTGCTGCCGTTGGGTATCTATGCCTGCACCACCTTTGTCATCTGTATGGTGCGGGAGCAGATTGTGCGGGAACGGGAACTGGAGGCTCATGCGGAAGAACTGACGGCTGAAATTGCTGCCACCATGGCGCGGGCGGAAATGGACGAGCTGACAGGCTGCCGCAACCGGGGCGCTTTTGAAGATTTCATTCGTCAAAAGATTACGGCGGGCAAAAAGTTTTCGCTGATTATGCTGGATATTGATTACTTCAAAGACGTTAACGACACTTATGGACATGAAGCTGGAGACAGGGTGCTGGGGCAGTTTGCGGAGCTCGTGCGTAGTCAGATGACGGAAAAACAGGAATTCTTCCGTTGGGGCGGGGAGGAGTTCGTTATCTACTGTCCTAAATATGATGTGAAACAGGCCTGTGTGCTGGCTGATACAATCCGCCATCAGGTGGAAGTGCATCCCTTCTTCCGTCACCGGCAGCTTACGGTAAGCGCTGGCGTGGCGCAGTGGCATGCGGATACCGACAGTCAGGTGGGCATCTTCCGCCGCATGGATGATGCTCTCTATAAAGCTAAGTGCAACGGCCGCAATCAGGTGGCGGTAGAATAAAAGCGGAGAAAAGGGAAAGGAGGCAGAGTGAGATGGGAAAAAGCATATATAGAATTTTGCTCTGCCTGGTTTTGGGACTGGGACTGCTGGCAGGCGGCAGTGCGCAAGCCGCTGAACTCGAAGGCCCATGGCATTACTATGAATTTACGGGGGCCCCCTTCACGGCCGCCCCGAATTTTGCCCGGCAGAATGTGGAAAGCTGGCCCCTCTTTGATTTGGAACGCCGGCCTCTCTTCAAGCAGGGCACCGACCGCCTGCTCTTGGCAGTGAAGGTGAACGATACAGAGCCGCAAAAGAAAATACTGCTCTTTTTGACAGCCAAACAGGCGGTGCGCATGTGGCTGGGGGATGAGTATTTCTTTTCGGCAGG
The DNA here is from genome assembly GCF_000687995.1 of Selenomonas ruminantium AC2024. Taxonomy (NCBI): domain Bacteria; kingdom Bacillati; phylum Bacillota; class Negativicutes; order Selenomonadales; family Selenomonadaceae; genus Pseudoselenomonas; species Pseudoselenomonas ruminantium. The sequence goes on along the minus strand of NZ_JIAC01000001.1, from coordinate 300,652 downwards.
CAGTTTTCAGCCACAGCGTTTTGATGAAGGCTCACAGCCCTATATGGTTCATCTGCCGGAGTTTTCCGGCCAGCAGCTATTGGTGATTGAGCTCTATGCCCATGCTGCCAAAGACTTGGGCTGGTTTAGTATGTTTTCGGTAGATACAGAACAGGTTCAGATGAGCCAGCTCTTTTTTTCGGATATTCCGCTGGTCATCGCGATTCCCGTCGGTCTGGCCATCATCTTTATCATGTTCCTCTATTACTACTTCAATCCGCAGGGATGGAAACGGCTCTACGCGTATATCACCCTCTTTATGACGGTGTTTGTGTTCTGGTGTGTCAGTGCTTCCAACGTGAAAAGTCTCTTTGGGGACTGGCCGCGTTTTTGGTGGTACATGCTGAGCATTTTTGCCTATCTGCTGCCCATCACCTCCAATCTCGTGCTGTTGGAACTCTTAAAGGGGAAAAGCTATGCCCGCATGAAATACGTGCTGGGAGCTAATGTGCTGCTCTTTGTGACGGCTATGACAGGTGAGGCTTTAGGCCTGCACAGCATGAACGGCTTGATGCCCTTCTTCTATCTGCTGCTGCCTTTTGGGGAAGGCTTTGCTATCTATTGGTGCATACAGGCAGCTAGGGAGGGGGATGCCCTCTGCAAGGCGGTACTGTTTCCCACGGTGGCCTTTACCCTGCTCGGGCTGTTTGACGGGATAGCAGGTCACTATCATCTGTTGCCATGGCGTATGTATCTGACGCCGTTGGGGGCCTATGCCTTTTTGTACTTCGTCATCTGCATCCTGCGGGAGCAGGTGCGCCACGAGGAATCCCTGTTGCAGCAGACGGCCGGGCTGGAACAGGAAGTGGCCGTCATACAGCGAAAATCCGAAACCGATGCGCTTACGGGCTGTTATAACCGCAACAAGCTGAAGGATTTACTGGCGGCGGCTATCGCCAAGGCCCGGAAAAAAGACATCCCCTTTGGCATGCTGATGCTTGATATTGACTTCTTCAAGAAAATCAATGACAATTATGGCCATGATACCGGAGACGCAGTTTTGCGGGGCTTTGCCACCGTGGTGCGGCAGCAGCTGGACAAAGACGACCCCTGCGTCCGCTGGGGCGGCGAGGAATTCCTCGTGCTGGTAAACAGCGCCGATTTGACGGAAATAAAGGTTTTGGCCGAGAAGATTCGCCAGCAGGTGGAAGGTATGGTTTTTGCAGGCCATAGGATAACTTGTAGCATTGGCATCACCCTTTGGCAGAACGAAAAAGACACCGCCGCCACGCTGTTCAAGCGCGCCGATGGTGCCTTGTATCAGGCCAAGAATAATGGCCGGAATTGTGTAGTGGTCAATATGTGATTTTCTTGCCCGGACTTACAGCAGTGAGCCCGGGTATTTTAATGTGGCGAAATAATCATCAATGGTCTGGGCGCGGCGGATGAGTTCAATGGAACCGTCCTCACGGAGCAGCAGCTCTGCGCACCAGAGCTTGCCGTTGTAGTTAAAGCCCATGGCGCTGCCATGCGCGCCGGTGTCGTGGATAATCACGATATCACCGACATTGATTTCCGGCAGTTTGCGGTCAATGGCGAACTTGTCGTTGTTCTCGCAGAGGGAACCTGTCACATCATAAACATGGTCGCAGGGGGCGTCCTCCTTGCCGGCTACGGTGATATGATGGTAAGCACCGTAGAGAGCCGGACGCATGAGGTTAGCCATGCAGGAATCCAGACCGATATAGTCCTTGTAGGTATGCTTTTCATGCAGGACCGTGGAAACCAGCCAGCCGGCAGGGCCGGTCATGGCGCGGCCGCTTTCCGTCATAATAGCGACCTTATCAAGGCCGTGGGGCACCATCATCTTGTTGTACAGCTGATGGATGCCTTCGCCGATTTCCTTGAGGTTCAGCGGTTCTTCCTCGGGGCGGTAGGGAATGCCGAAACCGCCGCCAAGGTTTACGAATTCCACGGAGATATCCAGTTTTTCCTTGAGTTCCACCGCCAAATCGAACATCAGCCGGGCTGTGAGCAGGAAGGCTTCCGTGCGGCGCTCGTTGGAAGCGACCATGGTGTGCAGGCCAAACCGCTTGACGCCTTTTTCTTTTGCGCGGCGGTAGCCTTCGAGCATCTGGTCATGGGTCAGGCCGTATTTTGCTTCCGTGGGCTGGCCGATGATGTCGTTGCCTTCGACTTCGTCCCCGGGATTGTAGCGGAAGCAGAGCACCTGCGGCAGGCCAGCGTGTTTTTCGAGATAGTCCAGATGGGTGATGTCGTCCAAGTTGATGATGGCGCCCAGTTCCACGGCCTTTTGGAATTCGTCAGCGGGTGTATCGTTGGAGGTCAGCAGGATTTCCTCGCCCTTGAGGCCGGCGGCTTCGGAAATTAAGAGTTCAGCGAGGCTGCTGCAGTCGGTGCCAGCGCCTTCTTCGTGGAGAATCTGCACAATGCGGGGATTGGGCAGGGCTTTGACGGCAAACTGTTCATGGAAAGCCGGTGCCCAGCTGAACGCATCTTTCAGGGCACGGATGTTTTCGCGGATGGCTTTTTCTTCATATATATGGAAGGGTGTGGGGAATTTCTGGATGACTTCATGTAATTTGTCAGTGGACAAAGGGAAATATTTTTTACTCATCGCTTTCCTCCTGTTGGTAGAGAGAATGATTATTAACTGTAAATTTGTAACTAATTATAACAGGGAGGTATACTATTGTCAATTAATATATGCGTCGTGTTATAAGAAATTATAAGCGGATTTGTGCAAAATATATCCCGTTTGTACGCTGTCAGGGGCGAATGGGGGAGTACTTTTTCTGTCTCCGCTAAACGACCCGCCCTGCAAGGTTATAGCTGTTTCGTTACCTGCGCCGGGCAGGCCGGCGGCGCTCCTTTCAGCGCATTAACTTAGTAACTTCCTACGGCGGGCCGGTCTTCGCTGCGCTCAGACAGTCGCTCCTACAGAAAAAGCACTCCCCCATTCGCCCAAAGGTACGGCCTGGGTTATTGCATCGAATCCGTTACTCCCGTTACAAGAACATCGATGTACTTGTTGCTTACCACCTCCGCCCCCACTGAGCTGTAACAAAAATATTACAGCACGCACTAATGAACGTATTTTTCCCGCGCTCTGCATCGTGCAGGCTTGACTCACCAAGAATTCATAGTACAATAGCAGATGAAGATGAGGTGAATGCGATGGCCCAGACGAAGCCTCCGAAAAGTGCGTTGAAGCGGCTGGCGGAGCTGGAAACGATTTGTGCGGATTTGGAAAATCAGCTGGCAGTGCTCCAGACGGAGCGGGACAGCTATAAGGAAAAATACGAAGATATATTGGTGGAAAATATCCACCTGCAGGAAAAATTGACGGAAGTAAGAGAGCGTTTGCGCAAGCATGAGCCGCTGGTGGAAAAGCCTGTGGCAGAGGACGTTCCCGAAGGGGAAGAAGCGCAGGCAGAGGAAGATGTCGATTGCTTTGCCGGTTTGCCGTGGAAGATTGCGGTTATCGGCGGCACTGAAGCCTGGCAGGCCAAGGTCGTGGCCCGCCATCCCGGCTTTAAGATAATTGGCAGCAATAAGAACTTTGACCGGGAAAAACTGGCAGGGACGGATATCCTCGTGATTAATACCAATGCCGTCTCCCATGCCTGCACTCAGAAGGCCAAGAGTGAAGTGTCCAAGGGGGCGGAGGTGCTGAGTATTTCCACCAATAATCTGGACATTCTCGACAAAAAGATAAATGCGCTCCTGTTGTGAGGTGTTATAAATTATGCGTAGAATCCTGACATTTTTGAAACTGTTTCGCTATGATTTGCTGGTGATGCTGGTGGCTCTGAAACATCGGGATACCCCGAAGAATGTGAAAGGGCTGTTAATCGCGGCGATTTTATACTTGGTCAGCCCGATTGATTTGATTCCCGATGCCATTCCTTTGGCAGGAGTCATTGATGATGCGGTGATTGTGCCGGCGGCGGTCATGGGACTTACGAATCTGCTGCCATCGCATGTGCGCTATCAGGCAGAAGCGCAGGCGGGGAAAATGCTGCGCTATATGCCGGCCATTTTGTTTACGGCGACCCTGTTCGTCATCTGCTGGCTCGGGCTGGTTATCTATGGAATTTATCGATTGATTTTTTGAGGTGTAAGAAAAATTGCGTTTATATATTGCGGAAAAGCCCAGCATGGGGCGGGAAATCGCCAAATGCTTAAAGGGGCCTGTGCGCCGTGGTGACGGCTATCTGGAAACCGGGGAAGGGGTCGTGACCTGGCTCTTTGGCCATATCCTGCGGCAGGCGGAGCCTGACGAATACGACCCGAAGTATAAAAGATGGCGGGCGGAGGATTTGCCGATTATCCCGCAGCAGTGGAAACTCTTTGTCGATAAATCCTGCGAAAAGCAGTTTGCCATCGTCAAGGGGCTTATTGAGCGCTGTGATGAAATCGTCCATGGCGGGGACCCTGACCGCGAAGGACAGCTGCTGGTGGATGAGGTGCTCGACTATCTGGGCAATAAAAAGCCGGTCAAACGTATTTTGCTGAATGCCTTGGATGAGGCGAGTATCAAGAAAGCCAATGCCAACCTACGGGAAAACAGTGAGTTCTTCAATCTCAAGCAGTCGGCACTGGCGCGGGCGCGGGCGGACTGGCTTATCGGCATGAACCTTTCGCGGGCTTATACGCTGGCGGCACGGCGGGCGGGCCATGATAAGTTGGTGCTGCCCATTGGCCGGGTAAAAACGCCGACCCTGTCGCTCGTCGTGCGCCGGGAGCGGGAGATAGAGAACTTCAAGCCCGTCGATTACTATACGATTAAGGCGGAGTTCTCCCACGAGAACGGCCGCTTTGCCGCACAGTGGAAGCCCAGGGATACCATGGCGGGGCTGGACAGCGAAAACCGCCTGATTGATAAGTCTATCGCCGAAGCAAAACTCGCGGAATTTCAGCAGGAGCCGCGCGAAGGCGTAATCTCGGCCTACCAAAAGACGAAAAAGCAGGAGCCGCAGCCCTTGCCGTTTTCCCTGTCCTCTTTGCAGGTGCTGGCGGGCAAGATGTTCGGCTATGCCCCGCAGGTGGTGCTCGATACGGCGCAAAAGCTTTACGAAAAGAAGCTCACCACCTATCCGCGTTCTGACTGTGAATATCTGCCCACCAATCAGTTTGGCGATGCGACGAAAATCATCACCAATCTGGCGCAGGCTGGAGATGAACGACTGGCCGGCTGGACAAATGGCGTAGATACGAAATGCAAAAGCCGGGCCTGGAATGATAAGAAGATTTCGGCGCACCATGCCATCATTCCGACCACGGTCAAGGCAAATATGCAGACCATGACCACCGAGGAGCGCAATCTTTACTTTTTGATTGCCCGCGGCTATATGGCGCAGTTCTATCCGGTACACCTCTACGACCAGACCAAGGTCGAGGTTACTTATAAGGAAGAACTGTTCACCGCCAGCGGCCGCACAGAGCGGGATTTGGGCTGGAAAATTATGTATCAGGCGGCCAAGAAAAAATCTGCCGACGAGGATAACGACAGCGACAATGAATCGGACGAGAGTGACGGAACCCTGCCCGTGATGAAGAAAAAGGATAATGTCAACTATGAAAAAGGAGATATTACCCAGCGGGCCACTAAACCGCCTGTGCGCTTTACGGAATCCACGCTGCTCGCGGGCATGAAGGAAATCCACAAGTATGTGAAGAATCCCGAAGCCAAAAAGCAGTTAAAGGATGTCTACGGTATCGGCACCGAAGCTACGCGCGCGACCATTATCGAGGATTTGGTCAAACGCAAATTCATGCAGAAACAGGGCAAGAAGAAGTATCTCGTGCCCACGCCAGCGGCGTATCTTTTGGTTGATGCCCTGCCCGATGAAATGACCTATCCGGACTCCACGGCCATTTGGGAGGATAAGCTCCATTCCATGTCCGAAGGGGATGGCACCTTGGAAGAATTTCTGCAGGGCCAGATTGAATTCACGAAAAAACTCTGCGGCAAGGCGGGCAATGCGCAGATGGAAGTCACGGGCGAAAACGTCTGCCCGCGCTGTCATAGCGGCGTACTGACCCAGCGCAAGGGGAAGAACGGCCTGTTCTGGGGCTGTTCCAACTATCCTAAATGCCGCATGACCTGCAACGACAAGGACGGCAAGCCAGATTTTGAAGATGCCAAGGCAAGAATGGCACGCAGTTTCCGCAATAGTGCCCCTGCGGCAGTATCGGCCAGTCAGCTGGCACGGCAAAGCGGCGGAGCGGTGCGTACTCGTACTGCGTCCACGCCGCGACCGGCTCCCACAATGGCTTATGCCCAGACAGGCGCCGGCCCGAGTGCGCAGGATATGGCGGATTTGAATTCCCTGTTTGCCGCGGCCGATTACGAAGCACAGATGGCGGCAGATATGGCAAGTTATGAGGCCAGCCGTCCGGCACCACGTCCGTGGCAGAATTGGGGCGATAAGCCCAAGTATTCGGCAAGTCCCATGGAAAAAGCCGCCAAGGAAAGCAAGACGGCAGATGATAAATATTTGTGTCCGAAATGCCGGGAAGGGCATTTGCGGCTGATTCGCGGGAAGAACGGGGCATTCTGGGGATGCACGAATTATCCGCGGTGTACGGCGACCTTCGATGATAATAAGGGCATGCCGTTATTGGATTCGTAGAACATCGATATACTAAGACGCGCGGTGTTCGGTAATATCTTTCCTTCACTTAGACAGGTTTGTCAAGCTAAGGAAAGACATCACCGGACACCGCGCTTATTTGCATTACAAAAATTTTTTTCACATCGCTACACACTTTTTGCTTTCGGGGATATAAAGAACAGAAAGCAAGATAACAACACACAAAGATGTGAGGGGGAAAATAAAATGGATAAGAAATTCATGAATAAGCTGGACGTTATGGAACTGGACATGGTAGCTGGAGGTAGTGCATTCTTTACAAGCAAGGAATGTGATAAAGGGATGAAGAAATTTATGGATAAATTGGAAAACAAAGTCAAAAATGGAGCTAAGGAAATAAAGGAGTTCTTCGATTTCTTTAAACCAAAGTGGACACAACCGGGTAAGCCCCAAAACAACATTCTCGCTTGATTACAGAATAGACAGAGAGCATATCACATCCGATGTGCTCTTTTTATTTTGCCTGCTGAAGGCAGGGCGCATTGCTGGGCGGGGAACACCCCAATAAAAAACTGACCCGTCATTTGACGAGTCAGCTATGTATCCTGCGAATGAAATCAGAAGAAAATCGCACATTCAAACAAGCGGTTCCACGGATGTGTAATATGGAATTTCTCCAGGGAAAGTCCTGCGGGGATTTTGATATTATTCTGGGCAAATGCTTTGAGCATCTCTGTGCCTTTGGCGGCGGCAAAGCTGCGGGCACCGTTGAGTTCGCCGGTCTGCTGGTTGTAGCCGGGCTGGCTCCAAACGGCAGCAGCAAGGCTCTGGCGCACGTTGGCCTGATAGCCCCAATCTTCTAAGTAGCGGGTCAGCATCAGTTCTTCCTGCGACTGTCTGTCCATCCATTTGGCAAGCATTCCTGTGCCGAGCAGGAAGCCGGTGGTGTTGGTCGCGGTGTTCCAGCCGCCGTAGGCCAGCAGCTTGAACTGCAAATCGGCTTTGTGCAGCTCGTTCATCAAGGCGTTGTCGGCGCCGTTGCCATAGGCGATGTCGGCTACGGCTGTGGGATAGCCTTTGCTGACAAAATCTTTGACCATATTTACAAAGGGCTTGGTGCCTTGGCGGGGCTTAGTCGTGTTGGCGGGGGAGTTGGCCGCGCCGGTTTTGCCGTCCGGATTGGTGTTGATGGCCATGATAAGTTCAGCGCGTTCCGGTACAGGAACCTGCATGCCGCCGGCGGCGATAATGGTGTTATCCATATCCATGCCGATTTTTTCATTGCAATAAGCAGGGATGGTGTCGCGGCCTTTGCCGATATTGTAGGCGGTGTAGACAAAGGGAATATCGCGCTTGTCGTCAAGAATGGCCCGGCAGAGCATGACCATGGCGAGCTCATCGGCGCCGGAGGTTACCTGAAATTTCGTCTTGCCGATATTCTGGCCATATTCCTGCAGGTGGCGGATTTCGTAATGGGTCTGGGAGTATAAAGCGCCGTCATCACCGCCGAGCAGCAGGAAGGAAAGGTTGTTCTGTCTGGTGAGGTCCATCAGCGCTTTGTTGGCATTGTAGTTGAGGTTATGACGGTGCGTCCAGTCCTCCATGACAGCCGGAGCGATTTCCTGTTCCAGCTTCTGCATGGCACGCTGTTCTTTTTGGGAGGCCAGCCCCATTTCGGTTTTATCGCGGAGAGCGCTGTAGTCGCGGATTTTTACCGCATTCTGCTGATAAATTGCCGGTTCCATGCCCGCGCCGGAATGGGTCGCAGTTAAGAGGGTGCGCAAAATGGTGCCAAAGCCGTAGACGGGCAGGCGGGGAAAATCCTGATGGAGTTTTTGAAAGCGGTTCACCCGTTCGGTGATTTGTTCCTGTGTCAGTTCGTGGTTGCGGGAGCTGACGAGACTACCGTAAATCATGGCATCGGTGGAAATAACCGCGGCTGTTGCACCGCGTGCATTATCCTGCAGCCAATGCCAAAGTCCGTCCGGGTCGCCGTGCTGCTCACGGCTGCCAAGCAAGGTTTCGGGCGGCACGACGATGTTATAGCCAGCCTTTTCTGCAACTTCCCGCGTTTCCTTGTCCGTTATGGGACGGTTGTCGAGGGGGATAAAGATTATTTTCTTGCCCTGAACTGCAGGAGCGGCTGCTGCGGTGCTGAAATTGGTGGGCAGCAGGGCCAGGCAGAGGGCGATTGCAAATAACGTGATAATTCTTTTCAAGATAGTGAACCTCCTTTGTTGCATAGATAAAATTACCCTTATCTTTATTCGTTGTTAAAGGTAATTATTCCTGCTTTTGAGGCGTTTGTGCTGGGGGAGGGGGCATATTTTGCGGGTTCCACTAAATGTCTGGCATGAGAATGTCGTGGCTTATAGGTGCTTGCGCCGGTTACCACGGCGCATTGACATCTTAGCTCGTTGGCCTTTTGTAGTGCCAGCCAGCGGAGCAGTCGTTCCACCCGCAAAACATGCCCCCTCCCCCAAGTCGCTGCCCGTTAATTTTAGTATGAGGTTTTATGCGCAGGACGGTCTTTTATGGTATAATGCTTTCATAATCTATGGAGACTGACTTTAAGGCCTTTTTACGGGAATGCACGTTCCCCACAATAGCAGTCGATGAAAAAGTAAGCGAATAGCAACGGCCGCAAAAGCGGCAGGAGCGGGGACACGATTGGGGAGCGGAACGACTGCTCCGCTGGCTGGCAAGTCAAAAAAACTGGACAACGCGATGTAAATGCGCCGTGGTGACCGGCGCGAGTAACTAGATTCACGTACTAATCATGCCAGACATTTAGTGCAGCTCCCCAATCGTGCCCCCGCTCCCGGCACTTATTAACAACCATCACGAACAAGAGAAAGGTAATCAAAAAATGAGCAATTTTATAGACCTCGGCATCAGCGAAGCGTTAGCCGCTGTTTTAACGAAACAGAATATTGAATCCCCTATGCAGGTGCAGCAAGCCGTCATTCCCAAAGTTTTGGGCGGCGGCAATCTGGTGGCTCAGGCCCCCACGGGGACGGGCAAAACGCTGGCTTATCTGCTGCCGGTTTTGCAGAAAATCGACACGGAATCCCGCGATGTGCAGGCGGTGATTTTGGCGCCGACCTATGAGCTGGCCATGCAGATTACAAATGTGGCGCGTGACCTCGCGCAGGGCGCAGGCCTGGGGCTCAAGGTGCAGGGGCTTATCGGCGGGGCCAATATTGCCCGCCAGATGGATAAGCTGAAAGATAAACCACAGCTGATTGTGGGGTCTGCGGGCCGCATTATCGAACTGGCGCAGAAGAATAAACTCAAACTGCACAAGGTCAAAATGCTGGTGCTCGACGAGTTCGACCGCCTCTTTGACGACCAGAATATGGAAAACACCGCGGATGTCGTGCGCCTGCTGCCGGAAGACCGTCAGGTGGTGATGGTTTCGGCAACGGCACCGAAAAAGGCCTTGGAGCGGGCAGATTTCCTGCAGCATCCGGAAGTCATCAAGGTGGAGGCAGACCCTGCAGTACAGGCTCTGCGCGAAGACCTCTACCGCATGACGCCGTTCCGCAACAAGGTGGAAACGGTGCGCCATCTGGCCCGCCGTCTGGCAGTCAAGCGCGGTCTGGTCTTTATCAACAAAGTCTTTGATGCTGAGCGCATTTTGGCGCAGCTGCGCTACGAAGGTTTTATGGTGGGCACGCTCTTGGGACACAATAACAAGCAGGCCCGTCAGAAGGCCATTGCCGATTTTAAGGCAGGGCGCATTAAGCTGCTGCTCTCCACGGATTTAGCGGCTCGCGGCCTCGATATTCCGGATGTAGACTATGTATTCAACCTCGACCTGCCGGAAAGCAGTGAAGTTTATCAGCATCGTGCAGGCCGTACGGCCCGTGCCGGCGCCAAGGGCACGGTTATCACGCTGGCGGACAACAAGGAAGCCTATAAGCTTGAACAGCTCGAAAAGAAGCTGGGCATAGCGTTCAAGCCATTGAAGGGCGGCGATAAGCCTGCACCGGCCAAGAAAAAAGCGGCTGTGAAGAAGAACAACAACACGTTGCCGAAAAAAACTGCCTCTAAAAATAAGAAACATACAAATCGGCAGGGAAAACGGAAGGCAACGGCGAAGTAAACCAAATACATAACCATAGGTGAGCGAAAACATTTGGAGGGAATAACTTTTGGACATTGTACCGATACTATTGCAGTTAGTACTGGTCGCGTTTTTAATCTTTATGAATGGCTTTTTTGTGGCGGCGGAGTTTGCCTGCGTGAAAATCCGTTCGTCACGGCTGGAAACCTTGATTGCGGAGGGCAGCCGCCGGGCGGTGTACGCCAAAAGGCTCACCGACCATCTGGATGCGTCACTTTCTGTAACCCAGCTGGGCATTACGCTGGCCTCATTGGGCTTAGGCTGGGTCGGTGAACCGGCCGTTGCGCAGCTTATCCTGCCCTTTACGCAGATGGCGGGGCTTGATGATATGGTGGGACATACCCTGTCTTTAGTGGTGGCATTTTCCATCATCACAGCGGGGCATATTGTGCTGGGGGAACTTACGCCGAAGACCATGGCCATTCAGAACGTGGAAAAAATCATGCTTTCGGTCGCTCTGCCCATGCTGATTTTTCATCGTATCATGTATCCCTTTGTCTGGCTCCTCAATCATGTGGCCAACTGGGTGACGGCGCGCATGGGCTTTAAGGCTGCCAGTGAGAGCGAGTCGGCCCATACCGAAGAAGAAATCCGCCTGCTTATGGAGGAAAGCCACAGGCAGGGCTTGATTGATGATACCGAAGCAGATTTTGTGGACAATGTCTTTGACTTTACGGAGCTCAACGTGCGGGAAATCATGACGCCGCGCACGGATATGGTGGTTATTTATCTGGAGGACAGCTGGCAGGCGAATATGGATGTGATTCTCTCCGAGCAGATGACCCGTTATCCCATCTGTAAGGAGGACAAGGACCATATCATCGGCTTCCTGCATGTGAAGGATTTGATGAAGGCCATGGCCAGCGGGCGGCGGCCGAATTTCCGCAAATTGGCGCGCAAGGCGCTGGTGGTGCCCGAGAGCATGGATGTCAATGTGCTCTTAAAGACCATGCAGGGCAGCCATAGTCAGATGGCTATTGTCGTGGACGAGTATGGTGGGACGGCAGGCATGGTGACCATTGAGGACATCATGGAGGAAATCGTCGGCGACATTCAGGACGAGTTTGACGAGGAACGTCCCACGGCGGAAGCCAGAGGCAACAATGTATATTCGGTGGATGCCAAGATGCTCTTGGAAGAACTCGAAGATATTTTGGAAATCACCATTGAAGATGAAGATGTGGACAGCGTAGGGGGCTGGCTCTATGACCAGATTGGCAGTGAGCCGAAGGTCGGCCAGATGGCAGCTGTCCAGGGAAATTTTTTCTACGTGGAAGAAGTGGACGGAGCGCGGATTACCCGCGTTTTAATAAAATTAGCTCATGAACTCACTGAGGAACATGAGGAAATTGTTTAATTTTATGTCTGGGAAAGAGGAGTGGGTGTGATGAAACTATTTCGGACACTGCTAGGGCTGATGTTGGTTGCTGTAACCATGTTGTGTTTTACTGGCTGCGGCGGCGGAAGTGCTTCGGGCACGGTGTTTTACCTGAACCATAAAGATGGGGATGGTTTTACCGACATGATTAAGAAGTCCTTTGAGGACAAGGCGAAAGCTGCCGGTATTCCGATGGAATTTCGGGATGCCAAGGGCGACGTGAACATGCAGATTGACCAGATGAAGGAAGCCATTGCGGCAAAGCCCAGTGCTATTGTGTTGCTGGCTGTTGATGGCACGGCGATGGTGCCCATGGTGGAGAAGGCCAACGAGGCCGGTATTCCCATCATCATCACCAACCGCGGCCTGAACGGCGGCAAATTCCTTTCCTGCATGCCCGATGAGAAGCAGGCGGGGATTATGCAGGGCGAATACATGGCCAAGAACCTGCCGCCCAATGCCAAGGTGGTTTATCTCGAAGGCGAAAAAGGTTTTGCGGGCAGCGTCCTGCGCTGGCAGGGCTTCAAAGAAGCCTGCCTGGACAAGCGTCCGGATGTGCAGCTTCTGGCCAGCATCTCCGCCAACTGGAGTACCGCGGATGCTCTCAAAAACGTAGCGCTTTGGACGAAGCTGTTCCCCCAGATTGACGGGGTTATTGCTGCCAACGATGCCATGGCTATCGGTGCGGTGCAGGCGCTTAAAGATGCGGGCCGCTTAAACGGCTGTTTGGTATCCGGTGTTGACGCCGTGGATGATGCCCTGAAGCTTATTGCTGCCGGGGAAATGAGCCAATCGGTCAAGCAGGATGCCGAAGCTTTGGCGACTGGGGCCTTTCAGCTGACCGAATCCTGTCTGAAGGGGAATGTTCCCACGGAGAACATCACGGTGAACTTTACCCCCGTTACCAAGGAAAATGTAGCGCAGTTCCGCAAATAAGGGGAGGGGGATACCGTCATGGAAAACCTGAGTGTGAGAACCAAGATATTGCTGCTGTCGGCGATTATGCTGATTATCACCTGCGTGGTGGCGGCAGTGGGGATTTATTCCAATCATAAGTCCAAACAGTCCTTGGACGATATGTATAACTACAACCTCATGACCACCCAGTACCTCAATGATGCCAACAACCATCTGCGGGGCATTGATGTGGATGTGGCCTATCTGTTGCAGCAGGATTTCTCTCTGGACAGCCGCAAGGTTGTGCTGGCGGATATCAGCGGACGATTGTCTGCCATCAAGGAGAATATCGCCAAGGTCAAGGAAATCGATAAAAGCAGCCGGGCGCAGGAAATCATTGCCAGCCTGGAAAAAAATATCGTGACGGCCGAATCCAAGGTCAAGGCCTGTGAATCGCTGGGCACTACCCAGGCAGACAAGATAAAACTCTTTGAGAACCTCTCCACCACGGACGTTATCGCTACGGATATGGCAGTGCTGACTCCGGATAACGTATTGCAGGGCAAGGTGCTCTTTGAGGAAAACAACGCCAATTACGATTTGACGATTAAGATTTTCGTGGGCATTATTCTGGCAGGCCTGCTGGTGGGCATTGCCATTGCGTTCCTGATTGCCCAGAATATCGCATCTCCGCTGGCTGCATCCATTGGCGCGCTCAATGCTGTGGCTGACGGTGACCTCACGCAGGAAATTCCTGCCGAACTTGCCCATCGGCAGGATGAAGTGGGCATGATGGTGCAGGCACTCGATAAAATGCAGAAAGCGCTGCGTACCGTGCTGAAAAATGTCCATGACGAGGCGGAAAACAGTGCCAACCTGGTGACGGATGTTCAGGCTTTGGTCGGCAACCTCAATGAAAGCACCCAGGATATGTCGGCTGTAACCGAAGAAATGGCCGCTGGCATGGAAGAAACCGCTGCCTCCACCGTGAGCATGCAGAATCTTTCCGACCATCTGCGGGAAAAAATCCATGCTACGGCTAAGGACGCTGCTGACAGTGAGGGCTATACCGTGGAAATTGCCCAGCGGGCAGGGTCGCTCAAGGCCACCATGGAAAAATCCAGCAAAGAAGCAGGACAGATGTATGAGGGCACGAAGAAATCCCTCGAAGAAGCCATTGAATCCGTTAAGGTTGTCGATAACATCAATAACCTCACGCAGGACATTACGGAAATCGCCGAACAGACCAATCTGCTGGCCCTCAATGCCGCCATCGAAGCAGCCAGAGCCGGCGATGCAGGCCGTGGCTTCGCCGTAGTGGCTGATGAGGTCAGAAAACTGGCCGAACAGTCCCATGATACTGCCGAAAAGATTAAGGGGCTCACCAGCAAGGTGACCGGCTCGGTGCAGAACCTTTCCGATGGTGCCTTTGACCTCTTAAAGTTCATGGACGAAAAGGTCGGCAAGGATTACGAGCTCATCAACGAAACGGCTATCCGCTATCAGGAAGATGCCGACTATGTCAATGAATTCGCCAAGAAGAGTAACACGGCGTCGCAGGACCTCATCCGCGCCGTGGAAACCATGAACCAGTCCATGGAAGAAATCGCCAAGGCCACCCATGAAGGGGCTGTGGGCAATACCACCGTGGCTGAAAAAGTCACCGACGTGGCCCAGAAGGCCAATGACATTCTGGAAATGATGAATGCCTCCATGGAAGGCGCTGAAAACCTCAAGAAACAAGTAGCGAAGTTTAAGGTATAGCAGGAATTTTAATACCGGCTGACGAATAAGTTAGCCGGTATTTTTTTATAGAATAAATACTTATGGTGCTCTCGTATTGTAATATTGTATACAAATAGTGTATAATAACCCTATGACTTTAACTTGAAATGTAAACTTAGAGACTGTGAGGTTGTGTTTTGTCATGGCTCCGCAGACGGTGGGGAGGGCTTGATTTGATGATGAATGGAGCTCAGGCGGTATTGGAGAGCCTGAAAAAGGAAGGCGTGGATGTGGTGTTCGGCTATCCGGGGGGAGCGGTGCTGACACTGTATGACGCGGTTTACAAGATGAAATTTCCGCATGTTTTGACCCGGCATGAGCAGGGGGCTATTCATGCGGCAGATGGTTATGCGCGGGCTACCGGGAAAGTCGGGGTGGTTTTTGCCACTTCCGGGCCGGGGGCAACGAACCTCATTACAGGTATCGCCACGGCCTGCACGGATTCGGTGCCGCTTGTCTGCATCACGGGGCAGGTGGCCAATCCCTATATCGGCAAGGATTCTTTCCAGGAGGCCGATATTTTCGGCATTACGACGCCGATTACCAAGCATAACTATCTGGTCAAGGATGTCAAGGAACTGCCGCACGTTCTGAAAGAGGCGTTCTTTATCGCCCGCACGGGACGCAAGGGGCCGGTGGTCATTGATGTGGCCAAGGATGTTTTTGATGCCAAAATCGACTATAAATATCCCGAAACGGTAACCCTGCGCGGCTATTCTGGTGTCTATGATGGCCATGAAGAGGAAATTGCGGCCGCAGTGGAAGCGGTGCGCAAGGCGGAACGTCCCTTGATTTTTGCGGGCGGTGGTATCATCAGTTCCGATACGGCGGATGAGGTGCAGAAGCTGGCGCAGAAATTGGGTGTGCCGGTGACCTCAACGCTTTTGGGCTTGGGTTCCGTGCCTGCTGATACCGAGGGCTTTTTGGGCTTTGCGGGCATGCATGGCAGTTATGCGTCCAACATGGCCATTCAGAAATGCGACCTGCTGCTGTGTATCGGCATGCGCTTCAGCGACCGCGTGACCGGCAGAGTGGATGGCTTTGCGCCCAAGGCAAAAATCGTTCATTTTGAACTCGACCGGGCGGAAATCAACAAGAACGTCACGGCGGATTTGCAGGTGCTCGGCGATTTGCGCTGGACTTTGCCCCGCTTCAATGAACAGCTGGCGGCTGTTGGCGAATCCTTTGCCGAGAAGTTCAAGGGCTGGAAGGATGAAGTTCTCAAGATGCATAAGGAGCATCCCTTCAGCTTTGTGGAACAGGGTGACGTCATTAAGCCGGGGGCACTCATTCGGAAAGTCAGCGAGCTGTCCGATAAGGATACCATTGCGGTTACGGATGTGGGCCAGCATCAGATGTGGGCGGCACAGTTCTTTGATGTATTTAAGCCTCGTCATTTCCTGACCTCTGGCGGTCAGGGCACGATGGGCTACGGCCTGCCCGCGGCTATGGGCGCCAAGATTGGCGCACCACAGAGCAAAGTCGTACTCTTTACCGGTGACGGCAGTATTATGATGAACTGTCAGGAATTTGCCACCATTGCGGACAACAATATCGATGTGAAGGTGGTCATTGTCCATAACTGCATCTTGGGCATGGTGGGGCAGTGGCAGCGCCTGTTCTACAATCATCATTACTCCCAGTCGGAACTCAAGGGCAAGACGGATTTTGTGAAATTGGCAGAGGCTATGGGGCTCAAAGGCTACCGGCTGACCAAGAAGGAAGAACTCGATACGGTATTGCCGCAGATTATGGCCGAAGAAGGGCCTGCTCTTATCGATGTGCTGATTCCCGAGGAGGAAGATGTCCTGCCGATGGTTCCGGGTGGCAAGCGGCTTGACCAGATGGTGCTGGGAGGTAGCAAATGATGAAGAAATATTTACTCGCGGTTCTCGTAGACAATAAACCTGGTGTCCTGACCCATGTATCGGGGCTTATCAGCCGCCGGGCCTTCAATATCGAAAGCATTTCTGCCGGCTACACCGAGGAGCCGGATGTGACCCGCATCAATATCGTGGTGTCGGTGGAGTCGAAAAATGAACTCGACCAAGTGGTTACACAGCTGGGCAAGCTCATTGACGTTATCAAAATCGTCAACCTCAGCGAGGTCGAATCCATTGAGCGTGAGCTCGTGATGATTAAAGTTCGGGCGGATAAAAGCAACCGCGCTGAGCTTATCGACATCGTCAATATCTTCCGCGCCAGCATCGTGGATGTGAGCCAGGAAAATGTCGTCATCGAACTCACGGGTCAGCAGAGCAAGATTGACGGTATTATCGAGGTGCTGTCGGAATACGAAATCATCGAAATCGCTCGCACGGGCGCCATCGCCCTTTCCCGTGGGCCGGTGCCAGTTAAGCGGATGTAAAAATAAATAGCGGATGTTAAGGCTGAAAAAGTCAAACTGCAAGCAGGCAGTGGGCTTTTCCAGCCTTTTTTTGCAATTTTTTTTCAGGGGAGTTGCTGTGGCAACCTCAAATTATTCTGAATAATGATATAATGGGGCCAAAGTTGAGAGGAGGGGAGCGGCAGTGGATTGGAAAGGATTTTTTACCAAACATACCCTGGGCTGTCTGGCGGGCGGATTCGCGATTGGCTTGGTGGTTTGTGCCATCGGAGCGGGCATGATGTCTTTTTCCGGGTCGGTGGCCTTTTGTGGTTCCTGTCATGCGATGAAGGGCGAAGCAGCGTCCTTTGCTAAGTCAACGCATAGCAAACAGGATTGTGTGGAATGTCATCTTCCCCATGACAATATGGCCATCTACATGATTGAGAAGGGCCGTACGGGCATGGTGGATACCTATCATGCGGTACTGCGCGACTATCCGGCACGGATTGATTTGTCGGCGGGGGGAGAAAAGACTGTGAATGGCAACTGCCTGCGCTGCCATGAACAGACCATGAGCGGCGTGCACATGGCCGTAGGTGTGGACAAGGATACCGGCGCGGACTGTCTGAAATGTCACAGCCGCATAGCTCATGGAAGCAACCATCTCGAAGGGGGGATAAAAGTTGAGTAAGCTGCAAAAAATTCTAGCAGGGATTGTGGCCGTCTGTGCGCTGTTCTTCGGCTTCGTGGTGGTGCGTCTGGGGGCAGCACCCAATGATGACAGCGTAAAATTGGCCAAGATATCCCATGAAAATTATGCCCATTTGGGTAAGGAAGCCTATAAAGAGGCTTATCCGTTGGAATACAATTCCTATATGAAAAACAATCAGGGCGGGGAAAGCCCCACCGGTTATGGCGGCAGTGACCCGGGAAAATCCTATATCGAAATGCAGCCGGAAATCAAGGAGAATTTCAAAGGCTATAAATTCTCGGTACAGTACGATGTGGCTCGTGGACACACTTGGGCAGGCGTTGACCAGATAAATTCTCAGCGCATCCCGCCGCAGAAGGGCAACTGCATTGTCTGCAAAGGTTCCTGGATGTATGACAAATGGTATAAGGAAAGTGGTTGGGATTTTGCCAGCCTGCCCTTTGCCGAGGCAACGCCGCCTTATACCAATAAGGATACCGTGGAAGGCACAGACCTGTATATGGGCTGTTCTACCTGTCATGACCCGGATACCATGGAACTGCGCGTTTATCAGCAGGGCTTTGTTGAGTCCATGGCGCTGAAGGGCATCGATATCAGCAAGGCATCCCATAATGAAATGCGGGGCTATGTCTGCGGTCAGTGCCATAACGAGTATTACTTTATGGCCGAAGATGGACGGGTGCGTCATCCCTTTATTGCCGGCTGGGAACCGGAAGAACAGTTCAAGTTCTATCAGACCCAGAGTGAACAGCTGGGCGCTTTCAAGCAGGATTGGCTCCATCCCGATTCCAAGACGCCGATGCTCAAGGCGCAGCATCCGGACTTTGAAATCTGGACCACCAGCGTCCATGCTGATGCCGGTGTGACCTGTGTGGACTGCCATATGCCCTATATGCGGGAAAACGGTCAGAAATACACCTCGCATTGGATGACCAGCCCCTTAAAGACAATCGAAGCATCCTGCCTCAAGTGCCATGATGAGAGCAAGGAAACACTGATTGCTCGGGTGAAGACCATCCATGACAATAACTTCAAACTGCAGCGCATTGCCGGACAGACGGTAGCCAAAGCGCATCTGGCCGTAAAGGCCGCCATGGATGCCGGTGCTACCGATGAACAACTGGCACCTGTACGGCTGAAACTGCGTGAAGCACAGTGGTATTGGGACTGGGTAGCTGCGGAAAATGGCAACGGCTTCCATAATCCGGACAAGTGCATGCGCATCAGCGGTGAAGCGATTGATTTGGCACATCAGGTAATTCAGGATGCCAATGCTTTGGCAAAAGGAAGCTTGTAAAAACATAATGCTGACGAATGAACAGAACCGCCTCGTTAAGGGGCGGTTTTGTTATGAAAATATCCTTACAAAACAGCGATTCATTTCTTGTAGGATACTCCAATGCAGGAGTTTATTACGCTTGATAGAATAATTACTATATACAGTTGCCAAAGCAACATGATGATCGCGTTATTATTGCTATAATGAAGAAAAAATGTGTACTTAGGAGTGAAGGCGATGCAGGTTTATCATCTTGATTTGCATGAGCTGCCGCTGTTTCAGGGGGTGCCGGCAGCAGAGGTGGAGCAATTCATTGCGGCTACTGGTGCTAAGATAAAGCGGGTCGGCCGGGGCGCACGGATTTTGGAGGCTTATGAGGAAAACCGCAATATCGGTGTCATCGTGGAAGGTGAGGCTCAGGTATTGGCAGAAGACCGTTTCGGCAATGAAAATGTCAGCCATAATTTGGAGCGGGGAGCGATGCTTGGCAGCACTTCGGCCATTATGCCGCAGATTCCGTACGATATGGCCATTGAAGCTTTGACAGATGTGCTGGTGCTTTGGATTCCTTATCAGTCTTTGCTGACAGCGGGGCCGAAGCTGGGGCGCACACATGGTCTGGTCATGAAGAACCTTTTGGAGGCCTTTTGCCGCAAAAATGTGCTGATGATGCAGAAAATCAAGATTCTCTCGCAAAAGACGCTGCGGGAACGGTTGATTCTCTATCTGCTCTATAAGGAGCAGCGTCAGGGCAAAGCCCGTGTGCATGTGCCGGGACGGGTGCAACTGGCCAAGGAGCTGGAATGCAACCGTAGCGCACTGACCCGTGAAATCAGCAGCATGCAGACGGAAGGGCTCCTGCACACCGGTGAGGATTGGATGGAATTGGATGCCGTAAAGATTGCGGCGATGGACTAAGTTATGATGACAATAGAATTTAGCGAGGTCAGCCAGTCCTTTCATGGACGGCAGATATTTGGCCCGTTGAGCGCTAAACTGCATAGCGGCCGAATTACAGCCGTTACTGGCTGCAATGGCAGCGGCAAATCCACCTTTTTGAAGCTGGCTGGGCACCTGCTGTTGCCGACCAAGGGCGAGGTCACGGTTAGTGCTGATGATGGCGTATTGAAACAGGCAGAACTGCGTGAGCATTTGGCTATGGTAACGCCGGAATTGCGTTTTTACGACCGCCTGACCGCGCGGGAAAATATGGATTTTTTTCTAGGGCTGCGGGGGATTTCGCTTGCGGATGCGACTTATCGGCAGCTTTTGGAGCGGGTTGAACTATCCTTTAAGGCTGCGAATGCGGCCTATACCGGGGAGTTTTCCACGGGGATGCGGCAGCGGCTGAAAATGGCGGTGCTGCTGGCCGCGCAGGCGGATATCTGGCTGCTCGATGAACCGGGGGCCAACCTTGATGAAGCCGGTCGGGCGATGGTGGCCCGCGAGGTGAGGGTGGCAGCTCAGCAGAATGTACTGGTGGTGCTCGCCACAAATGACCCCGGAGAGGAGGCGCTGGCAGATGAAATCATCGCTTTGGCCGGGGATTAAACTGGTCTTTACCAAGGAATTTACATTAGGCCTGCGCTTTAAGGCCGCCTGGTGGGCGATGCTGATGTTTGCGCTGACCACGCTGGCCTGCGTCAGCATGGCGCTGCAGGGAGCACCGTTAGAGCCGAAACTTGCGGCGGCGCTTCTCTGGATTATTTTGTTCTTTGCGTCCATGGCCGGAGCAGACCGGAGCTTTGCCGATGAGGATATGGCGGGTACGTTGCCCACGCTGAAACTGTATGGGGCGGCACAGATGGTGCTATGGGGCAAGCTGCTCTATACGGGCTTTCTCTTGCTGTGTCTGACGGTTTTTATTGCGCCCTTGTTTTTATTGCTGACGGGGGCCGAGGTGGTGCTGGGAGGCGTATTCTTGGGGACGCTGCTGCTCGGCACGCTCGGCATCTCTGCGGCGGGCACACTTATTGCGGCGCTTACCTGCGGAGCACAGGTCAAAAGCGGCCTCTTTTCCATCCTGATGCTGCCGGTCATCCTGCCGGTGTTTTTGCCGGCCATCTTTCTGACGGCAGGAGCGCTGGGCGGTGGTTCAGCGCCTCTAAGTTATCTTATCGGGATGGCGCTTTACGATGGCGTTTTGCTTATGGGGGCGTCGGTGCTCTTTGATTATCTTTGGTATGAGGATTAGTTTGGGGGAGTTTTTATGAGGGCGATACTCGGCTTGCTGACCTTGTTGGTTTTGGGGCTGGTGTTTTTTGTGGTGCCGCCGGCAGAAGGTTTGGGCTACTATGTGCGGCTGGCCTTTTTTCATATTCCCGTGGCCTGGGTCGCGGTACTGGCCTTTTTTATCAGCGCCTTTGAGGGCGGGCGTTTTTTGCAAAAAGGAGAAATGATGGCCGATGCTAAAAGTGCCGCGGCGGCACAGCTGGGCTTTTTCTTTGTGATTTTAGCCACAGTGAGCGGTGCGGTTTTCTCCAAGCTCACCTGGGGGGCGTATTGGAACTGGGACCCACGGCAGACGACGATTTTTGTTCTGTTGCTGATTTATGGGGCCTATCTTACCCTGCGGGGCGCGATGCCGGCAGGGCGCAAGCGGGCGAAAGCGGCGGCGGTCTATGCGTTGTTTTCCTTTTTGACGGTGCCGTTTTTGGTGTTCATCATTCCGCGGCTTTATTTTTCCCTGCATCCGTCGCCGGTCATTAATGGCTCGGGGCTGGCTATGGATACGGTGATGCTTATCGTGCTCATAGCGGCGCTCGTGGATGTGACGGGAATTTTTTACGGGCTGTATAAGTGGCAGGTTAAAAGGCTTTTGGCAGAGGAGGTAGACGTATGCGCAAAATAATCCTGGCTGTACTGCTGCTGGCCTTTGTGGGGTATGCCGGCTGGAGCTTTATGGATGCGGTCACGCCCTATGTGGGCATTGCTGAGGCGCAAAAGAGTACGGGCAGCGTGCAGGTAAAGGGGCTGCTCGCGAAAAATGCGCCGGCTCCGCATATGGAGGGAGATTTGTTCGTCTTTACCCTGCAGGATGAGGATACGGGCGAAACCATGCTCGTGCATTATCATGGGACGAAGCCTGACCAATTTGATGAAGCCCATCATATTGTAGCCATCGGCAAATATCAGGGTACGGCGTTTGAGTCGCAAAAGCTGCTGATTAAATGTCCGTCCAAATACGAACAGCAGAAGCAAAAGTGAGGGGGGCATGGAGATTGGTTGGTGTTATTTCGTTAGCGTTAACCCTGTTATTATCACTCGGGGCAGTGCTCTGCTTTGCCTGGGGGAGTGAGGCTTGGCAAAGACGCGGGCGCATCCTGATGGGCTTATCTTCTGCCTTTGCGGCCGTGGCCAGCATTTATCTGCTTATCTTGATTCTGAGTAATCGGTTTGATATTGCCTATGTGGCCAATTATTCGGCGATAGAACTGTCACTGATGTATAAGATTTCCGCCTTTTGGGCAGGTCAGCAGGGCTCGTTTTTGCTTTGGCTGCTGATTCATGCGGCAGCAGGTTTTTATCTGCTTAAGAAGCATGCTTTGCCTGCGGCTGGGCTGGCCGTGTATATGGCTTTGCAGGCACTCCTTACGGTGCTGGTCATGGCGAAAAGTCCCTTTGTGCCCAATCCAAACGTGGTAGAAAATGGCATTGGCCTCAATCCGCTTCTGCAGGACCCGTGGATGGCGGTTCATCCGCCCATCATCTTTGTCGGTTATGCGCTGTTGGCAGTGCCTTTTGTCTATGGGGCGGCGGCCCTTATCACGGGGCAGCAGGCCAAAGACTGGCTGCCGGCGGCGCGGCGTTGGGCGCTTATCGCCTGGAGTTTTTTGGGCGCAGGCATTTTTATCGGCGGCTATTGGGCTTATAAGGTTTTAGGCTGGGGCGGCTTCTGGGGCTGGGACCCCGTGGAAAATTCCTCGCTGGTGCCCTGGCTTGTGGCAGGCGTCTATCTGCATGTGCTGAAGGCCGCGCAGATTCGTCCGGCGGTCATTACCATGGTGCATCTGGCGGGGATTTTCGCCTATGGGCTGGTCATTTATGGCACTTTCTTGACCCGCAGCGGCATATTGGGCGATTTTTCTGTGCATTCCTTCGCCGGGGACAGCATTGGCATGAGCATTGCGGTGGTCAATGCCATTGTGCTGCTCGCAGGGCTGTTATTGCTTATGGCTAAGGCGGGCAGCCTGCCCAAGGGTGAATATTATCCTTCCTATGACAGCAGGGAGTTTCTCCTGCTCTTGGGCGCTTTACTGATGGTCTTTGTCAGCGCGATTGTCTTTTTGGGTATGTCCATGCCGCTCCTCACGCAGCTGTTGGGAAAACCTGCGGCGGTGGATACGGATTTTTATGTGCGGACGACCATGCCTCTGGCGATTGCCATGCTTTTGGTTATCAGCTGTGCGCTGCTGCGCGGCTATGGTCAGGGAAAAGTTCTGGCCTCCGGCATGCCGTTGCTTATTTTGGGGCTGCTCGGTGCAGGGATAGCTTATCTTGCCGGTGTGCGGCAGGTCTTGCCCTGCCTGCTGGCCGCAGCTTCGTTGCTGGCGGTAGGTGCGGCTGTTCTTGCCTGGCGCAAGTCGGGGCTGCGGACAGGTGGTGCCGTGGCACATATTGGCTTGGGACTTGCCTGTCTGGCCTTTGTGCTGGCCGGCTCGGGCAGTCAGTCACATAACCAGGAACTGCAGGTGGGTGAAAGTTATACGGTATTTGGCCACGAAATCCGCTATCAGGGACAGGAATTTGCGGATGGCAATAAGGAAAAATATTATGTGTATCAGGTGGACGGGCAGGAAGTCCGCGCCCTGACCAAACTTCATGCCAATGGTGAAGATGCAGCCCGTGAACCAGCCATTGCCAAGGGGCTGGGCGGTGATGTTTATCTGGCGCCCACGCCGCCCAAGGACAAGGACCGCATGGAAATGATTTTGAAGCAGGGCCATATGGGTATGGATGATGTGCTGGCGTACCGCTTTGAAGAAGCGGCGATGGAACAGCAGGCCGATGGCACCATGCTGGTGACGGCCAAGGTCGGGGTGACGGATGGCAATACGATTGAAGAAGCAGAGCTGCAGCTGACCGCGACCAAAGACGGCGCCACATCAAAGCCTGTTGAGGTCTTTAACGGTCAAAGGCGTTTGCGCCTGACGGGGATTACCCAAAGCGGCAGACAGATTCGTCTGGAAAGTATGCCTGCGCTTACGGCAGAACTCAGCCAGCCGGTGACGACGAGCATCAGCGTAAAGCCTTGTATTTGGCTCTTGTGGCTAGGAGCCGTGCTGGTCTGCGTGGGAACCATGTGGGCGGCAAAACAAAAATAGGACTTTTCATGAACCATTTCGTTTACGGAGTGGTTCATTTTTTCGGACATTTATCCTTTATTCTGGATTGTTTGTTATTTATGTGGCGGTTAAAATAAAGATAAGCTAGTGAATAATAGACAGTGCGAATGGAGGAGAGGGCAATGAGTGTTGCCATTACGGCGGATAAGGTGGTTAAGCGGTATGGGGATTTGACGATTATCCCGCAGCTTTCCCAGAATATAAAAAATGGAGAGTTCTTCACTCTTTTGGGGCCGTCAGGCTGTGGCAAGACGACGCTCCTGCGCATGATTGCCGGGTTTAACAGCATTGAGGGCGGGCAGATTCGCTTCAATGACCAGGTGATTAACGACATTCCGGCGCACAAGCGCAATATCGGCATGGTGTTCCAGAGTTATGCGATTTTCCCCCATCTGACGGTGCGGGAAAATGTCGAGTATGGTCTGAAACTCCGCAATATGCCGAAGGACGAGATGAAGGCCAAAGTCGATAAGATTCTCGATGTGGTGCAGATTACGGAATATCAGGACAGGCTTCCTGAAAGGCTTTCCGGCGGTCAGCAGCAGCGTGTGGCGCTGGCCCGTGCCATCGTCATTCATCCGAGTGTGCTCTTGATGGATGAACCGCTGTCGAACCTCGATGCCAAGCTGCGTGTGGAGATGCGCTCGGCTATCCGTGAGGTGCAGAAACAGGTGGGCATTACGACCGTTTACGTTACTCACGACCAGGAAGAAGCACTGGCGATTTCCGATAGAATTGCAGTTATGAAGAAGGGCGTGATTCAGCAGACGGCTTCGCCGCATACGATTTACACCCGTCCTTACAATGTGTTCGTGGCAACCTTTATCGGTCACTCCAATCTCTTCAAAGGCCGCATTGAGGAAAGCGGCGGCAGCAAGGCCGTGGTCTTTGCGGATGGTTTTGTCCTGCCCATGAATACCCTCAGTGAAGAAGGAAAAATCGGCGATGATGTAACCATTGCCGTACGGCCCGAAGAATTTTCCATCTGCGGCGAAGGTCAGGGCGTGAAGTGCACCATCAAGACCAAGGTTTTCCTGGGCAAGTACATCACCTATGGGCTGGAGTTCCCCGAGGATATGCTGGTGCCTGACCAGCCCGCCATTGAATTCAGTCAGGATTTGGGACACGCAGAGCGCGTTTTGGAAATCGGTGACACGGTTTACCTCAAACCCAACGCGGCGAAAATCAACGTGTTCCGGGCAGACGGCTCCAAGAGTCTGATGGAAGGTGTGGTGGAAAATGAATAAGAAATTCCAATGGGACTTCTGGGCGTGGATAACCCTGCTCTCCATTGTGGTCTTTGGCTTATTCCTGATGTATCCGCTGTTCTCCCTGTTTGCCAGCGCCTTCCAGGATGCCATGACCGGGGAGTTCACGATGGAGAACTTCACCCACTTCTTCGACAGGAAGTATTATTACCAATCCATGATTAACAGCTTCAGCGTCACGACCTGCGTGACGGTGCTGGCCGTGATTATCGGTACGGCTCTGGCTTACTTTATGACGCTGTTCAAGGTGCGGGGCAAGAATATTGTGGAAATCTGCATCATCATTTCCTTGCTCTCGCCGCCGTTTATCGGTGCGTATTCGTGGATTTTGATTGGCGGCCGCAGCGGCATTTTGACGCAATGGCTGGCGGGCATGGGGATTGATTTCCCGTCCATCTATGGCTTTGCGGGGATTTTGCTCGTATTGACATTGAAGCTCTATCCCTTTATCTATCTCTATGTGGCCGGGGCCATGAAAAATATCGACTCGGCACTGATTGAGGCGGCGGAAAGTCTGGGCTGCAGCGGCATCAAGAAGGTTGTCACGATTATGCTGCCGCTGATTACGCCGACGATTCTCGCCGGTGCCTTGATGGTGTTTATGAATGCGATGGCGGACTTCGGTACGCCAATGCTGATTGGCGAAGGCTTTAACGTCATGCCGGTCATGATTTATTCCGAGTTCATCAACGAAGTGGGCGACCAGGCCAACTTCGCGGCGGCCATGGCGGCGATTATGGTGCTCATAACCTCGACCATCTTTATGCTGCAGAAATATGTGGTCAATAAGAAGTCCTTTACCATGAGTTCTTTGCGGCCGCTGCCGGTGGGGGAAATGACGGGAATTAAGAACGTCATCATGCATCTGTGCATTTATGTGCTCGTGGCGCTCTCGATGATTCCGCAGCTTGTGGTTATCTATACTTCGTTCCTCAAGACCAATGGTTCCATCTTTGTGGATGGCTACTCTTTGGACAGCTACCGTACGATTTTCGAATCCCTGGGTACGGCTATTACCAATACGTACCTTTACAGTACGGCAGCGATGGCGATGATTGTGTTCCTGGGCATGACGGTGGCTTACCTGACCACCCGCAAAAAGAGCTGGCTTACGGATGTCATTGATACCTTGACCATGTTCCCGTATATCATTCCGGGTTCGGTCTTAGGTATTACCCTGCTCCTGGCCTTTAACGATGAGCCCATGCTTTTGTCTGGCACGGCGATTATCATCATCATTTCGCTGGTTATCCGCCGTTTGCCTTATACACTGCGTTCCAGCTCTGCGATTCTCTATCAGTTGAGTCCCAGCCTGGAGGAGGCTTCCATCAGCTTGGGGGCATCGCCCCTCAAGACCTTCTTCAAGGTCACGGCGGTGATGATGCTGCCCGGTGTCATGAGCGGGGCGATTATCTCCTGGATTACGGCCATCAATGAACTGAGTTCTTCGGTAATCCTGTTCACAGGCGCCACGAAAACCATGTCGGTAGCCATCTACACCGAGGTTATCCGCGCCAGCTACGGCACAGCGGCAGCCCTGTCCACGATTCTTACGTTAACGACCATCACGGCCATGGTTATCTTCTTCAAGGTATCCGGCCGCCGCGATGTTACGTTATAAAACGCCTATGGCGTTATAGCGCTATAACTTTATTTTAAGGGAGGTTTCGTTATGAAGCTGAAAAAATGGATTGCCGGCCTGTTGGGCGCGGCGATGCTCACCACCTGTTTTGCCGGTTGTGGCGGCGGCGGGGAACAGAAGGATGCGGCAAAGAGTGCCGGCAGTGACGAAAACAAGGTCGTCATCTACTGTCCGCATCCGCTGGCCTTTATCAATCCGCTGGTGGAGGAATTTGAGAAACAGAGCGGTGTCAAGGTTGAAGTTGTGGCCGCAGGTACGGGCGAGCTCTTAAAACGTGTGGAATCGGAAAAGAGCAATCCGCTGGCTGACATCTTCTGGGGCGGTTCCCTTTCGACCATGAAGCCGAAAGCAGCGCTCTTTGAGGAATATCGTTCCGCTAATGAAGACCATGTACAGAAGGCATTCAAGAATGAAGAAGGTTCCATCACCCGCTTCACGGATATCCCCAGTGTTATCATGATTAACACGAACCTCATTGGGGATGTGAAGGTGGAAGGTTATGAAGACCTGCTGAATCCGGCGCTCAAAGGCCGTATCGCTTTTGCTGACCCGTCTAAATCTTCTTCTTCCTACGAACATCTGATTAATATGCTCTATGCCATGGGCAATGGCGACCCCGACAAAGGCTGGGATTATGTGACGAAGCTGGCCAAGAATCTCGATGGCAAGCTGCTGTCCGGTTCCTCTGCTGTTTATAAAGGTGTAGCTGATGGTGAATATGCTGTAGGCCTGACCTTTGAAGAAGGCGGCGCTAAATACGTGGCTGACGGTGCGCCGGTTAAGCTGGTTTACATGAAGGAAGGCGTTATCTCCAAGCCGGACGGCATTTACATCATCAAGAATGCGAAGCATATGGAAAATGCCAAGAAGTTCATCGACTTCATCACCAGCAAAGAAGCACAGACCCTCATCACGCAGAAACTCCATCGCCGCAGCGTCCGCGATGACGTAGCAGCACCGGTAGGCCTGCTGCCGAAGGCTGAAATCAAATCCATCACGGATAATGAAGAAGTGGTGAATAAGAACAAGAAGGCATGGCTGGATAAGTTCAAAGATATCTTTACCAGCGTGCAGTAAGATTCGTGGCGCGACAGGGCAGGGAGCCTGACCAGATTAGCAGAGGCCGGTCTGGTCGGGACGGTTTGCCAACGCTGCGCTAAGACCTCGGTCTAAAATCATTTTTTGCCCTTTATATAGCGTGAAAAGCCAAAACTCGCTTTGCTCAGACAGTTGGCTTTTCACGCTATTTTAGTGGTTGGCAAAAAATGATTTCTTCACGACCAAGGCCAAACGCGCCGCTTATGGCAAACCGTCCCGACCAGACCAAGTTAATGCGAGGCGGTCAGGCTCCCAGCCCTGCCGCGAAGCTGCTGGGCGTGGAATTTTGTAAAGTAACGTGGCGGCGAGAAAGAATCGTGGCTGATAACAAAATGGTATCTTGGGGGCGCGGTGTGGGGGAGGTTGGCGGTGGAGCGTAAGCCCTGCAGCGTGAAGAAATGCTTTTTTGTCCACCGCAATATTATCGGTAAAAATCTACTGTTTGAGCGATAGCGAGTTTTGATTTTTGCCGATACTTAATTGAAAGACAAAAAAGCATTTTAGCTGCGGGGATTAGCGGAGCGCTGACCTCCCCCACACCGCGCCCACTGTACGAACTTCCTTTGAAAAGGCAGTAATTTTTCGCTATAATGTAGTAGTAACTTAGAACGTAAACGAAAGGAGCCCTCACCATGCACCGTTACTTTGAATCTCGTCTGCAGCGCGCATTGTTTCTTTATGCCGTAGTGCCGCTGCTGATTATGGCCTTTATTGGCTCGGTGCTGATGTTTGCCAGCTGGCGTCATTCGGTGGTGGGGATAAATCGGGATGCGCGGGAGCAGGCTGCGGAGAAGCTGGCGGCGGTCAGTGATGATTTTTCCCAGCATGGGGCGGCTACGGCGCATTTTCTGGCCAAGGGCAGGGATATGTCGCGTTGGCAGGAGGACGAAAAGCGGGGCGCGGCCTTTGCGCGGCTTTATGAGGATGTGGGCCATACCGGGGCGGATTTTTATGTGGTGGATAAGGATGGCGAGGTGCTCCTGGGCAGCCGGGAGAAACTGCCCAAGGGCATCCTGCCGGTGAAGAAAAAGTGGGGCATATGGCAGCGGCTGGGGAAGGAACCTTTTACCGTTTGTCAGGAATTTTTGCCGGCGCCCATGGGGCAGGATTTGCTCTGCGGGCGGGCTATCGTGGTGGATGGTGAAGTGGCCGGCTATCTGCTCTACGACATTCCGGCGGCTTATTTGAACAGTCTGGCCAGCGACAGCTGGGTACCCATGCTGCTCACCGACCATTTCGGCAATGTCCGGCTCGAAAAGAGCGGAGAACGTTTCATGGAAAGCCGCAAGCTGTTGGGCGAATTTGCCACGGCGGACAATGAATTGGTGAAAAAGGGCAAAGAAATTTTCTATGTGACCAGTACCCCTGTTCCCTTTGGCGGAGAGGAGTACCGCCTCTATGCCGTGACCCCTGTCACGGATTTGCTGGTGCGCTACATTATCGGCGCCGGGGCCATTGTGCTGGCGGTGCTCTTGATGATTCCGTTGATTTTGCGCAGCGTCCGCCGGGAGAGTAAGCTGACCGCGCAGGCTTTGGACCACCTCACCACCATTGCAGAACTCAGGGAACTCGAATCCCAGTTCAATCCACATTTTCTCTTTAATACGCTAGAAAATATCAAATTCATGGTGCGCCTTGACCCTGGCGCGGCTACGGAAATGATTATGGCGCTGTCGGCGCTTCTGCGCTACAGCATTGCCGAGGATGGGCGGCAGGTGGCTTTGCAGGAGGACATCAAGTATCTGGCAAGCTATATGAAAATCCAGAAGTACCGCTTCGGCAGCCGTCTGGATTTTACGATGGAGATTGATAAGCGGGCGGAGACGGTGCCTGTGCCGAAACTCCTGTTCCAGCCACTGCTCGAAAACGCCATCAAATACGGCGAGGATGAAGAAGGCAATCTGCGAATTAACTTCCGCATCGAGTGGCAGGAGAGCCAGCTGAATGTGCGGGTAAAGGACGCAGGCGACGGTATCGCGCCTGAGAAGCTGGCCGAGCTGCAAGCGCTCTTGCAGAGCAGTGCCAACAACAGCAGCCACAAGGGCCTGTTCAATGTGCAGCGGCGACTGCAGCTCTTGTACGGCGAGGCATGCGGCCTTAAAATCGACTGTCCGGCAACGGGCGGCACGGAGATTCATCTGTGCCTGCCCCTGCTCAAAAAGGAGTCACAAGATGCTTGATTTGGTGATTGTGGAAGACGAAGAAATTATCCGCCGCGGGCTGGTGTGTACCATTGACTGGCTGAAACTGGGGGCCAGAGTGGTGGGCGAGGCCGCCAACGGCCGGGAGGCCCTGCGGGTTATTCAGGAAACCGGCCCGGATGTGGTGCTGACGGATATCAAGATGCCCGTGATGGACGGCATTGCTTTGACGGAAACCTTGAAAGCCGAGAAGAATCCAGCCAAGGTCATCTATCTGACCAGCTATGCGGATTTTTCCTATGCCCAGACGGCCCTGCATTTAGACGTCTGCGACTATCTGCTGAAACCGGTCAACGAAGCGGATTTAGCAAGGGCACTGGCCAAAATTGACAAGTCAAAAGAACCGGCAGCAGAGGAAGCGTTCTCTTGGGACGAGGGCTTAAAGGCGGCCTATCATACGGGCAATCCCTATGTGCAGGCGGTGCTCAAACGCATCGAAGCGGGCTATCAGGGGCGGCTCAGCAGCGAGGCCATTGCCGCAGAACTGGGCGTTTCGTCCAGCTACCTTTCCCGCAAGCTCAAAGAAGAAACAGGGCAGACATTTGGGAATCTTTTGACCCAGTACCGCCTGCAGCGGGCCATTGAAATGCTGCAGGCCGGCACCTGGCGGGTCTACGAGGTGGCCGAGCAGACAGGCTTTGGCGAGTACAAGAATTTCACCCAGATGTTCAAGAAATATCTGCATACCACGCCCAAGGCCTTTATGCAGGAAATCACCGTTGGTATAAAACTGTAAGGAGCAAAAGATTATGGGTAAATATACAGGCAAAATGATTATTTCCGATTTGGACGGCACGTTGATTCCGCGGGGCGGCGTGATTTCTGCAGAGAATAAAGCGGCCATTCAGGCCTTTGTGGATGGCGGCGGCCGTTTTGCTATAGCCACGGGCCGCACGCCCGAAGCGGCGGCCGGGTATGTGGAAGGACTGCCGATAAATGCGCCGTCCGTGTTCTTCAACGGGGCCATGCTTTATGACTGGGCGACCAAAAAAGTGCTCAAGACCATGCCGCTGACGGCAAAGGATACGGAAAATCTCTGGCCAGCCTTTGCTGCGCGCGCATTGGCAGAATTTCCCGAGGCCTGCATCGAGGTCTATACGGCAGATAACTGCCATATCGTTACGCCGGAGGCGAACGACGACCCGCGTCTGCCGCACGAATATTACCGTTATGCGCATACGGCGCTGGATAAACTTACGGACACGGCCAAGACGCCGTGGCTCAAATTCTTTGCCTGCGACAAGCACGCGCATCTGGAAAAATATGTGCAGCTTGCCGAGCAGATGGGCGTAGCGGCTTTGGCGAACGGCTTCTACTCCGAGGACAATTACTACGAGTTCGTGGCCAAAGACGTGTCCAAAGGCTCCATGGTGGCGTCCATCCGCGAACAACTGCCGGGCATTGAAATCATCGCCTGCGGCGATTACCTCAACGACAATGAAATGCTGGCAGAAGCCGATATGGGCATTGCTCCGGCTAACGCTCATGAGGATACGAAAAAAATTGCTGACCGTGTCGGCTGCCGTGTGGAAGAACACCTGCTGGCGTGGATTGTGAACAATATTGCCTGATACAAAATTCCCTGTGTGCTATCGACAGTCACACAGGGATTTGTTATACTTGGAATTGATTTGGAAAGGTGAGATAAGGAGAATTACATGATCAAGTTGATTTTGTCCGATATGGATGGTACTTTGCTGGATGAAAACGGTCAGCTGCCGCAGGAATTTGATGAGGTGATGGATGCGCTGCATGCCCGGGGCGTGCAGTTTGCTCCCGCCAGTGGGCGGCAGTATTTTTCCCTGCTGAAAAGCTTTGAGAAGTACGAGGATAAGTTTATCTTCGTCAGCGACAATGGCACCATCGTGCGCCAGCATGGGGAGGAACTCTTTTCTGATATCATCGATAGGGACCTGGCGCGGGAGATTTACAACAGCGTCAACGAGATAGATGGCATCTACAACGTGTTCTGCGGCAAAGAGACGGTGTACCTGCTGCGCGGCAAGCAGCCCGAGGAACAGATGGGCGAGCTCAAGAAGTATTTCCGCGCAGTGGAAATCGTGGACAGCTTCGACGATATTCCCGATGAACCCATCAAGATTTCCTTCTTCACTCCCGATGGGGATGCCGCGGAGAAGATTTATCCGCTGTTTGCCAAGTATTACGATTCCATGCAGGTGGTGCTGGCCAGTGCATTCTGGGTGGATGTGACCAACAAGGGGGCCAACAAGGGCATGGCAGTGAAAGCCCTGCAGAAACGCCTGGGCCTTAAGCCGGAGGAATGTGCGGTGTTTGGCGATTATATGAACGATTTGGAAATGATGGGCGCGGCGTACTACAGCTACGCCATGGAAAATGCCTACCCGCCGGTAAAGGAAGCGGCACGGTTTGTAGCACCGAGCAATGCGGAACACGGGGTGATGAAGACCATCCGCGGCTTTATTGAGCAGGGCTTGTGCTGAGCTAGGAATAGGGAATAAGGAAAGGCGATGCCGGTGGTGGGCATCGCCTTTTGTAATGGGTAAGCAGGAATCTATTTATTTTTTGCAGTTTGCAGCGACGATTTCGTAGGTTGCCTGCTTATTGTGATTCATCCAGTATTCAACGGCCCAGTTTGCCTGTGCATAAGTGATGGAAATTTCCTTGCCGTCTTTATTTTTGATAAAGAACTTATCTTTGGCAAAGAAACCATAATCCGTACGCATGCCTGCCTGATTGTAGATTCGTTCATCATGCTTGTTGGAGTCAAAAGTACCGCCGTTTACCTGGTTGAGCTGTTCGTTGGCCAGTTTGTTGGTGAGGATTTCTTTCGTCATGATAATACACTCCTTTTCGTATCTCTATAGTTGTTTTTATTTCTCTACATATTTGTTTAAGTCCTCATTGGGGACTGGTTCGCCGGTATCGTAAGTTTTCTTAGGGACTGCATCCTTGTCTACATATGGATTTAAGTCGGTGTTGGGAACGGCCGGATTGCCTTTCGGTTTCTTTAGGGTTTCTTGTATCTGCTCAATTACAGGCGGTAAGATAATGGGAGCGACAATCTTGAGGATGGGGCCGATGGGGATTGCGCCGCCGTTCACTTTGCCAAGCTGTTCGTCGTTTATCGGATTCTGTTTGAGAAGATTTTGTCTGGTCATTGTAATCATCCCTTTCGCTCTTGGTAATTTCTTTTTCTGTTCTTTATATCCATGAGATTGAAAAGTGTGTGGCCTTTTTGAAAAAATTTTTGAAAAAATTAAGCCCGGTGGCTGATATGCTTTTCCGTCGCGTTAGACATGTTTGTCTAAGCTGCGGAAAAGTATTATCAGCCACTGGGCTTCTTAATGTATCGAAGTTAAATTGTAATTATAGATTGAGTTCCACTACATCTACACCGCTATGCCGTATGGCATCCAGTTCATTGGAGGGCGCCCCTTTGCAGGTAATCAGGCAGTTGACCTGATTGACATCGGCACTATGGAAGTTGTGCTCGCGCCCGATTTTGCTGTTAGCAGCGAGTACATAGCGTTTCCCCTGACAGCGGCGCAGCATGGTTTCGTTTACGGCGGTTTCGGGGAGTACCGATGTGGTAATGCCGCCCTCGGCGCTGATGCCGCCGACACCGATAAAGGCCTTGTCGGCGATGATTTTGGTCAGGGTGTGCAGGGCGAACTCGCCGACGAGGGATTTGCGGCGCTGATAGATTTCGCCACCGGTCATAATGATTTCCACCTGCGGGTCATGGGGATGGCCGACAGCAAAGCCGTTATTGGTCACCACGATGACGTTTTTTCCTTTTAAGTAGTCGAGCATCAGCAGGGCTGTGGAACTGGAATTAATGAAGATGGTATCGCCGTCCTCCACCAGTTCGGCCGCGTAGCGGGCGATAATGTGTTTTTGTTCTTTATCTTCAGCTTCACGGTTGTCTGTGGGGTTGTCTTCCTCCCGCAGGGATTCTTCTAATAATGTAGCACCGCCATGAAACCGTTCAATTAAGTTCTGCTTTTCAAACATTACCAAATCCCGGCGGATGGTGGTGGGGGAGACGTTCAGCTTCTGGGCTACCGTTTCTACATCGATGGTCTTTTCCTCCCGCAGTTCCTTTAACAAGGCCTGCTGGCGCTTGAAGACTACGCTTTTGCTATTTTTCATGGAGAAAACCTCCTTGGCGTATTATTCCTTATTATTTGCGTTGTGAGCAGGTTATGCTCTTATACGCTTGATTCTATTATAAAACGTAAATGAGCATAAATCAAGGACAAATGTGACCAATAAATGATTGTTTTATGGATGAAATAAAGAAAAAAAGTCGTTTTACGAAAAAATAATTAAAAAAAGACTTGAAATAAGCGTAAATGTGGTGTATGATATGAGCATAAAATAATTTAGACCAATAACGAACATAACAAAGGGGAAAACGACATAAAATGTTCGTTATGCTTATTTACAGTATTAGGAGGGGCAAAATGAGCAAGATTAGTGAGATGACAAGAGAATCCTGGATTAACAGCACGTTCCCGGAATGGGGCACCTGGCTCGTTGAGGACATCGAGCAGGCGGTCGTTCCGGAAGGTCAGGTTTCCATTTGGTGGCTGGGCTGCACGGGCGTTTGGTTCAAGACGCCGGGCGGTGCCAACGTAACGGTTGACCTCTGGTGCGGCAACGGCAAGCGCACCCATGGCGATGGCAAGATGAAGGTTGGCCACCAGATGGCAAATATGTGCGGCTGCCGCACGATGCAGCCAAACCTCCGCAACGTGCCGTTTGTCATTGACCCCTTCGCTTTCAAGCATGTGGATGCAGTGCTCGCCACCCATTACCATCAGGACCATATGTCCGCTGAATGGGCCGCACACGTCATCAACAGCGGCATGACCACGACGGATGAAAACGGCAAGGAAATTCCGGTTCCGTTCATCGGCCCCGAAAAGAGCGTGGAAACCTGGGTGAAATGGGGCGTACCTCGTGAACGCTGCCAGGTCGTAAAGCCGGGTGACACGATTAAGATTAAGGATATCGAAATCATCGCCCTCGACAGCTTCGACAGAACCTGCATCGTGACCACGGACAGCACCGGCCCGGACAGAGAAGAACTCACCGGCAAGTGCCCGACGGACATGGACGAAAAAGCAGTTAACTACCTCCTCAAAACCCCGGGCGGCAACATTTACCACTCCGGTGACAGCCATTTCTCCATTTACTTTGCAAAACACGGCAAGGATTACGACATTGATGTGGCCTTTGGTTCCTTCGGTGAGAACCCGATTGGCATGCAGGACAAGATGACTTCCATCGATGTGCTGCGCATGGCGGAAAACCTCCAGTGCAAGGTTGTTGTTCCCATCCACTGGGATGTATGGACGAACTTCCAGGCTGACTGTGAAGAAATCAAAGTGCTCTACGACTTCAAGAAGGACCGCAACGAATACAAATTCCATCCCTTCTTCTGGCAGGTGGGCGGTAAGTACACTTACCCGCAGGATAAGGATAAGCTCTACTACCATCATCGCCGGGGCTTCGAGGATTGCTTCGAGCATCCGCAGAATATCCCGTTCCGTTCCTGCTTGTAATCTGAAAGGTGATCGTAAATGTTCAAAGAATTTGTGGAGAAAAAACACTATTCCTTCCATGAAGGTTTCGATGACTGGCGTGACGCGGTTCGCGCAGCCTGCGCACCGCTCCTGGCTGATGGCACCATCGAGAAGGAATATCCCGAAATCATCATTGAAAAGGTGGAGGAGCTCGGCCCTTACATCGTCATTGCCCCGAACATCTGCATTCCGCATGCAGAGCGCGGCCGCGGCGTAAACGATACGGCTATGTGCTTCATGAAGACGGAAAAGCCCGTCAGCTTTGACCCGAATGACCCGGATAAAGATGCCCGCATCTTCGTGGTGCTCGCGGCAACGGATGATGAAGTTCACCTCAACAATCTGATGGCGCTTTCGGAAACCTTATCCGATGAGGATATTGTAGCAAAAGTTCTGGAAGCGAAGACGCCGGAAGATTTGCTGAAAATCGAGGAATAAAAGCTTTGTGGCGAGGGGAGAAGGAGTTCTCCCCTCAGGGGAAAAGAAAATGAAAGTGGGGAAATAGCTAGTTATGGAAATGTTATTATCCGTTTGGGAATTTTTCCAAAACAACATCCTGACGAAACCGGCCTTCTTCATCGGCTTTATCGTCTTTGCCGGTTACGCTCTTTTGGGCAAGAAATGGTATGAATGTCTGGCGGGCTTCATCAAAGGTACAGTTGGTTACATGATTTTGAACGTAGCCAGCGGCGGCTTGGTTGGTAACTTCCGTCCGGTGCTTGCAGGGCTCAAGGACAGATTTGAACTCTCCGCAGCGGTTATTGACCCGTACTTCGGTCAGGCAGCTGCCCAGGCTTCGGTAGAAAATATCGGCCGTTCCTTCTCGATGATGATGATGGTTCTGCTGATTGCATTCACCATGAATATCCTTTTGGTATTGTTCCGCAGATATACGAAGATTCGTACGCTCTTTATTACTGGTCACGTTATGGTACAGCAGTCCTCCACGGCTCTCTGGCTCGTGCTGTTCTGCTTCCCGGGCCTTATGGACCCGCAGGTTGTTGTTATGCTCGGTATCCTCTTGGGTACTTACTGGGCAGTTGCTTCTAACCTCACCGTTGAACCGGTAGCCAAACTCACCGAAGGCGGCGGCTTTGCAACTGGTCACCAGCAGATGTTTGGTATCTTCCTCGTATCCAAGATTGCCAAGAAAATCGGCAATCCGAAAAACTCTTTGGAAAACCTCAAACTGCCCGGTTTCCTGTCCATCTTCAATGAAAACATGGTAGCAACGGGCGTACTCATGACCATCTTCTTCGGTACGATTATCACGATTCTCGGCCCGGACCTCATGCATCAGATTGATAAGGGCTTCGGTGCTAAGCAGAACTTCGGTTTCTACATCCTCGAAAAATCCTTGAACTTCGCCGTTTACCTGACTATCCTGCAGCTTGGTGTTCGTACATTCGTATCCGAACTCACGAATTCCTTCCAGGGTATTTCCGAAAAACTCCTGCCTGGTTCCGTGCCTGCAGTGGACTGCGCCGCAACCTATGGTTTTGGTCATCCCAACGCAGTAACCTTCGGCTTCCTGTTCGGTGCTTTCGGTCAGTTCCTGGCCATCATGGGCCTGATTGTGTTCAACAGCCCGATTCTGATTATCTCCGGGTTCGTACCCCTGTTCTTCGATAATGCAACCTTTGCTGTATTTGCTAACCGCCTCGGCGGTATCCGCGCTGCAGCCATTATTCCCTTCTGCTCCGGTATCATTCAGGTACTGGGCGGCGGCTTTGCTGCTTACCACTTCACCACGGGTAACTTCGGTGGCTGGCACGGCAACTTCGACTGGGATGCAGTTTGGCCCTTCATCGGTGTGATTATGGAAAACTTCCAGTACATTGGTGTAGCCGCGGTAGTAATCCTGCTGCTGGCAATCCCGCAGATTCTCTACGCGAAGAACAAAGATACTTACTTTGTAATTGCCGAAGACTTCGACAAGTATAAAGAAATCCTCGCCAAGAAACAGGGCGTGCCTGTGGATCAGGTAGTTATTGATTAAAGATTTTAACAAAGTGTTTTATAAAGGAGTGCTTGAAAATGGCTAAATTAAAAGTTATCGCTGCATGTGGTTCTGGTATGGGTTCTTCCCAGATTATCAAGATGAAGCTCGAAAAGGTGTTCAAGAAATTGGGCCTCGATGCGGAAATCTATCATACCAACGTAGGCGACGCCAAATCTCAGGCCAACAACTATGATGTGGTGTTCTGCTCCGAATCCCTCGTGGGCACGTTCACTGGCACGAAGGCCAAGGTTATCGGCCTGAAGAATCTGCTGGCAGAAAAAGAAATGGAAGAAAAAATTCAAGCCAATATCGTTGACGCATAAGAAACGTTTGGCAGTACAAAGATAGCCAGAAAAAGTCCGTTGACGAAAACGCCAACGGACTTTTTTATCAAGTGCAGTTTGTTAGTGCGTGCTGATATGTTTTTTGTTACAGCTCAGTGGGGGCGGAGGTGGTAATACTTTTCGCCGCTCAACTAAATGGCCCGCAAGTAAATGTATGGCCTTTTTAGTAACCTGCGCCGGGCAAGACCGGCGGCGCGTATGTTCAGCTCAATGTTTAGCTGATAACGTTTGTGGGCCAGTCCTCACTGCGTTCGGACAGTCGTTCCACGGCGAAAAGCATCACCACCTCCGCCCTAAGTTGCATCCGCATTAAATGTATTTTTCTCGCTGATAAGCGACAAGTACATCGATGTTCTTGCTACGGGAGAGCAACGAGTTCGTGACAATAGGCTAATCCGCAACTTGGGGCGAACGGGGAGTGATTTTTCTGTAGGGAGCGACTGCCTGAACGCAGTGAAGGCCGGCCCCTGTAGGAAGTCGCTAAGCAAACACGTTGAAAGCAGCGCCGTTGGCCTGCCCGGCGCGAGTAACTGGACCGCTATTTTATCCGAAGGGGTCGTTTAGCGGAAGACAGAAAAATTACTCCCCGTTCACCCCTGACCACGTATGAACGAGATACCTTTACCACGAACTAACAAACCGCAATTTGAGGTGTGTCTAATTTGCAAACGTAGGGATTAATGTCAGATAACATGGGGAAAAGGACGATTTTTATGTGTAAATATCAGTTAGGTTTATATGAAAAAGCCATGCCAGGGACGCTGAACTGGGTGGAAAAGCTGCAGGCGGCGAAAGAGGCGGGCTTTGATTATGTGGAAATGAGTATTGACGAAACGGATGCGAAGCTGGCTCGTCTGGATATGAGCGAAGGGGAAAGAGACAGCATTCGCGCAGCTATGCGGGCTGTGGGGGTACCGTTCCGCTCCATCTGTTTGTCGGGGCACCGCAAGTATCCTTTGGGCTGCCCGGATATGGAGAAGCAGAAAAAGAGCCTGGCCATCATGGAAAAGGCCGTGAAACTGGCGGCGGATTTGGGTGTCCGTACCATTCAGCTTGCAGGCTATGATGTGTATTATGAAGAAAGCTCGGAAAAGACGCGGGCGGATTTCGTGAAGAACCTCAAAATTGCTGCTGAAATGGCAGGCAAAGAGGGGATTCAGATGGGCTTTGAAACCATGGAAACGCCGTTTATGGACAATGTGAAAAAAGCCATGGAATATGTGAAGCTCGTGGATTCGCCGTATCTGGGTGTTTATCCGGATTCGGGTAATATCACCAATGCGGCGCTGCTCTATAATGACGATGTGACCGAAGACCTCAAACGCGGCAAGGGGCATATCGTGGCGGTGCATTTGAAGGAAACCGTGCCGGGCAGGTACCGCGAGATTCCCTTTGGCACAGGCCATGTGGATTTTGAGCAGGTCATTAAGACCAGCTGGGAATTGGGCGTGCGCCGCTATGTGGCGGAATTCTGGTACTTGGACGGGCAGGACTACAAGGCCGAACTCAAGAAGGCCAGCGAATTTATGCGCAGCCGTTTGGACAAGATGAATTAATAGAGGTGTTATATAATGAAAGCAACGAAAAAAGTTATCGGTGAACTCGAAAAATGTTATTCTCTGGCCATGCTCCATTATCAGGGCAAGGACCATTTCCTCTGTGCTGCAGAAAAGGTCAACAACTGTTATCTCATCAGCCTCGATGGTGAGATTGAAGAAACGGTTTGGGAAGGCCCCGGCGGGGTAATGACCATGGTACAGGTGCCGGGCACGGATGGCCAGTTCCTGGCAACCCGCAAATTCTATTCGCCGAATGACTCCAAGGAAGCCTCCATCGTTGTGGTTACGCCGCGCGGTAAGAACGATTGGGAAGTGCGCACGCTGGTTGACCTGCCGTTTGTGCACCGTTTCGGCATCCTGCAGGCGGGCGGCAAGAACTACATCATTGCCTGTGCGCTGAAATCTGACCATGAATACAAAGATGACTGGCGTTTCCCCGGAAAGGTGTTCGTAGCCGAGCTGCCGGACGACCTCTCCGGTTACAATGACGATAATCAGCTGGAACTGACGGTCCTCAAGGACAATATGCTCAAGAATCACGGCTATTATCTGCATGAGGAAAAGGACGGCTCCACTTCGGCAGTAGTTTCCTGCGATAACGGTGTGTTCCAGTTCTTCCCACCGAAAACTGCTGGCGGTGAATGGGAAGTAAAAGAACTCACGAGCGATGCAGCCAGCGATGCCCTGCTCATGGACCTCAACGGTGACGGTGTGGAAGAACTTTGCGCTCTGGCTCCGTTTCATGGCGATACCATCAACATCTACGAACAGAAAGATGGCAGGTTTGAAGTGGCCTATACCTATCCCGAAAAACTGGAATTCCTCCATGCCATCTTCGGCGGGAAGGTTAACGGAGAAAATACCTTTATCATCGGCCATCGTAAGGGCGAAAGGTATTTGCTAGCGTTTACGTACAAAGACGGCAAATATGTGGCCGATAAACTCGATGAAGGCTGCGGCGCTGCCAATGTACTGCATTATACCCATGATGGGAAGGAAATCCTGATTGGGGCTAACCGCGAAATCAATGAGATTGCGATGTATGAGCTGACGAAGTAAATCGGTTGTTGATGACTGTTTGTGTACGAGCACAAAAATTTTTCAAAACTATTGAAATGCCAATCCTAGTGGTGTATGATATGTGTATAAGCAATTCCAATGAATAACAATCGGTAATAAGTGTGCACTGCACATTGTTGGAGGGGAACGTATGTTAGAAGAACTGAAAGAGAAAGTCTATGAAGCCAATATGCTTTTGCCGAAGCATAATCTGATTACCTTTACCTGGGGCAATGTTTCCGGGATTGACCGGGAGAAGGGCTTGTTTGTCATCAAGCCGTCCGGGGTAGAGTATGATGTGATGAAGCCGTCGGATATGGTCGTAGTGGATTTGGGCGGCAACAAGGTGGAAGGCGACCTCAATCCGTCTTCCGATACGGAAACGCATCGGATTTTCTACAAGGAATTCCCCAACATTGGCGGCGTGGTGCATACGCATTCCCGCTGGGCTACAATTTTTGCGCAGGCTGGACAGGGTGTGCGCGCTTATGGCACAACGCAGGGAGATTATTTCTACGGCGAAATTCCCTGCACACGCGATATGACCGAGGAAGAAATCAAGGGCGCTTACGAGTACAACACTGGCGTGGTAGCTGTGGAACGCTTCAAGAAATACGGCATCAATCCGGATTATGTGCCGGCAGTGCTCGTGAAGAATCATGGCCCCTTCACCTGGGGGACGGACTGCTTCAATGCCGTACACAATGCCGTCGTGCTTGAAGAAGTTGCCATGATGGCCTTCCATACCCAGATGCTCACGCAGGACCGCGACCCCATGCCGCAGGTGCTGCTCGACAAGCACTTCCTGCGCAAACACGGCCCCAATGCTTATTACGGGCAGAAGAAAAAATAAGACGATAAGAGTGACCATTGTTAGAGGCACTGATTAACATGAAGCGGTAAAGAAAGGCTCCTCATGGCTTGGTAGTCATGGGGAACTGTTCGTGCTGATTTTGTTCTTGCATTGTAGGATAATTAGGTGCTATAATAAAGGCACGATAAGAATAAAGGGTAACTCGAAAGCCCCTAGGATGGCCGTCCTAGGGGCTTTCTCTACTAATTTGCTGTTAGTGGTTAAGCCAGTAGCTGAAAAGTTCAACCAGGATTCCCACTATCAGCGGAGCTAGTATCAACTCCACGATTCTTTTGAACAAAGGGTAACTCACCTCCTCTCGCAAGGCGGCATATATATTATAACGTGAATGTACCGAATAATAAAGACTTTTTAGTGCAATGTCCAACGTGGACATTAACATGAAGCGCTAAAGAAAGGCTCCTCATGGCTTGGTAGTCATGGGGAGCTTTTGTGTGGATTTAGTTTTTCTGAATGGTGGCGTCCTCGCCGTCGGCTTCGGCTTTTTGAATCATGGTTTTGAGGCGCTCGATGTTCTTCTTGTGGCGCTCGATGGCAAAGCCGATGCGGATGTGTTCTTCTTCGGTGAATTCGGGGTTCTCGTAGGATTTTTTGATGCGTTCGAGGCGTTCTTCGACGTCGCGCAGTTCGTCGCGCATGGGCTTGACATGCTGCAGGGCGAAGCCATAGACGGCGCGAATCTGGTCTTCGACGTATTGGGCGTAGCCGGGTTCGCCAGAGGATTTTTCGAGGCGCTTGGCCATATGGTAGATGATGTCAAAGGGGGATTCCCCGCTGTGAATCATGTTGACAATTTCCATCTTGGCCTGCTGTTCCACCCCGTGGGGCTGGGTAATCAGCGGGTCAAGTTCTTTTTTTTCTGCAGTTTCCTCGGACATGACGGTTTTCCTCCTTATAAGTATGTATTTTCGTGGACATTTTTGTCTTTAGTATAACAGATATTTCTAGTAAATAAAAGTTTACGAGTTTACACAGAAAATACAAAATGCCTCTTGCCATGTCTTTTGTCTTTGTGCTATAATACACCTATCCTAAAACGAAGGTGAACCCTAGAGTTCATGTCCGGGAAAGTGGGACATGGGCTTTTTGTATGTTCACTCGCGTACATTGTGAGTGGACAAAAGGTGTATTTTGTAAGAAAAGAGTGTGAGTAAGTATGAAGCGAATGAGCAAAGGCGAAATCCTGACCGTCGGCCTGATGATGTTTTCTATCTTTTTTGGGGCTGGCAATCTGATTTTTCCGCCTGCCTTGGGGCAGGCTGCCGGCTCAAACAGCATTATTGCCATGATGGGCTTTTTGGTGACGGGCGTGGGACTGCCGCTTTTGGGCATTACGGCTATCGCCATGCAGGGCGGTAAGTATGTGGAGTTTATGAACCGCAAGACCTATCCGTGGCTCGCAACGGCGTTGTT
This sequence comes from Selenomonas ruminantium AC2024, assembly GCF_000687995.1. Lineage (NCBI taxonomy): Bacteria > Bacillati > Bacillota > Negativicutes > Selenomonadales > Selenomonadaceae > Pseudoselenomonas > Pseudoselenomonas ruminantium. Next base: position 257,166 of record NZ_JIAC01000001.1, on the reverse strand, counting down.
GGTTATCCTGTATCTGACCATCGGCCCGGTGTTCGCCGTACCCCGTACCGGTGCGGTGTCCTTTGAAATCGGTATTCGTCCGTTCCTGGCTGCGGAAAATCTGACGCTGGGACAGTTCATCTATACCTTGTTCTTCTTTGGGGCAACGTATTATCTGGCCATGACGCCGAACAAGCTCATTGACCGTGTGGGCAAAATGCTGACTCCGGCGCTGCTGGCGTTTTTGGTCATTCTCTTTGTGAAATCCTTTGTGACGCCTCTGGGTGAAGTGCTCGACGCAACGGGCGCTTATATTACGGCTCCGTTCTCCCAGGGCTTCCAGGACGGCTATCAGACGATGGACCTTCTGGCCTCCCTGTCCATCGGTACCATTGTGGTAAATGCCATCCGCATGCGCGGTACGACGGATAATAAATCCGTGAGCAAAATCTGCATCATTTCTGGTTTCATCACGGTAGCGTTGATGACGCTCGTGTATGGTTCTCTGGCTTATATCGGTGCAACGAGCGCTGGCGTACTCGGTCATGTAGAAAACGGCGGCCAGCTGCTGGCTGGTGCTGTGGGCATCTTCTTTGGCCCGGCCGGTAATTTATTAGTAGCTTTCATCATTGCGCTGGCTTGCCTGACCACTTCCTGTGGCATGATTTCCGGCATGGCCTGGTATTTTAACAAGCTCAGCAACAACCGTGTTTCCTATGCCCGCCTCGTACAGGCAGGTACGCTGTTCAGCTTTGTGGCTTCCAATATCGGCCTGACGCAGATTATCTCGCTGTCCGTGCCGTTCCTCGTAGCCATCTATCCGCTGGTTATCGTGTTCGTGGTTCTGTCTTTGTTTGATGGATTTATCGGCTGGCGCTACAGCGTTTACCGTCTGGCCATCAATGTGACGCTGGTCTTTGCTGTGCTGGACGGCCTCGCTGCCGCTGGCATCAAGTTCCCGGCATTGACGGAATTTTTGACGGCGTATGTGCCGTTCTATGATATCGGCATGGGCTGGTTCGTACCGGCTGTGGTGGCAGCTGCTGTGGGCTGGGTGTATTCCTCTTTTCGGGATGCGCGGGACAGCGAAGTTTTGACGACGGAACAGTAAAATTACATACAATATAGAAGCGTCTTGTCTAAAAGCGTCATTTCCAACTCGGAAATGACGCTTTTGTTGTTTAATTGTGCAATGTATACATACATACATTACAAAATGTCTATTTTTCTGGTTATAACACTTGTCAGTGTATACCCTCTATGCTATAATGATATACGAGATATGCAGTTATTGTTTTAAATTATAGGTCAAATGACACAATAGGAGGGGTAAGTTATGAAGTTTACAGGCTTGAAAAAAGCCCTGTTGGCAGGGCTGGCGGTTGTGGCTATGGCAGCGGTGCTCACCGGCTGTGGTGGTGACAATGCCGCAGAGAAGAAGTTCTTAAATATCGGTACCGGCGGTACGGCAGGTACGTATTACCCCATTGGCGGTGCCATGGCTGAAGTTCTCAATAAGGACATCCCGGGCATGAACGCCAGTGCACAGAGCACGGGGGCTTCGGTGGCAAATATCAATATGCTGAAAGATGGTTCTGTGGATTTGGCTATCGTTCAGAATGATATTACCTATTATGCGGTGAATGGTACGGAAATGTTCAAGGATAAGAAGGTCGAAGGCCTCAAGGGTATCGCTACCCTGTATCCGGAAACCTGCCAGGCGGTGACGCTGGAGAGCTCTGGCATCAAGTCCATCGCTGACCTCAAGGGCAAGAAGGTGGCCGTAGGTGCTGCCGGTTCCGGCGTAGAAGCCAATGCCCGCCAGATTATGGAAGCCTATGGTGTAACGTATAACGACATTCAGGTTCAGTATCTTTCCTTTGCAGAAGCTGCCAGCGCCCTGAAGGACGGCAACATTGATGCCGCGTTCCTGACGGCTGGTTATCCGACCTCCGCTGTACAGGATATCGCTTCCCAGCACAAGGTTCGCCTGTTGCCGGTTGAAGCATCCAAGGCAGATGCCCTGATTGCGAAATATCCTTTCTATACCAAGACGGTTATTCCGGCTGGTACCTATGCAGGTTTTGATGAAGAAGTTCCGGCTGTCTCCGTAATGGCTATGCTGGTAGCCAACGACAAGGTGGACGACAAGCTGGGCTATGAACTCACCAAGGCGCTGTTCAAGAACCTTGACCGTATCCATGCAGCTCATGCGGCCGCCAAAGCCATCCTGAAGGAGAAGGCTCTCGAAGGTATGCCGCTGCCGGTTAATGCTGGTGCAGAGAAGTTCTTTAAGGAGTAATTCTGAAGTTTTGCGGGGCTGTTGCACGGGGTGTAACAGCCCTTTTTGCGAAAAGGTGATATTTTGCAGAAAGAATTTTTACTATGCGGTTTAGGGCTGTTTTTGGCTCTTTGGCAGATACTCACCCTGCCCTGCATTGTCGTGCGGGCAGGAGGCGAGCGCCTTTATATCGGAGAGGTGGCAGCAGGTTTGCCGCTGTCCATACGTTTCATCCATTCTGTGCAGAAGACGCCGGTGGAGGAATATCTGGCGGTGGATGAAGCGCGGCAGGGATTTTTGCTGACGGCTACCAAGTATCAGTCCTTCGGCGTGGGGCTGCCCTTTGATGCGGCGGAAGGGGAGTTCCATCAGGAGGGTGATTATTTCTGGCTGCGGGGGCAGGAGCGGCGGTATCCAAAGCTTGCTCTGCGCGTGGGCGTCGGTACGGAGCTTACGTTAAGCCTTGCGGGGAAGAAGTTCCCTCTCTATGAAAAGTATCAGCCCGGCACGTTAGTGACGGTAGAGTTAATGCCCTTATGGAAAGGATTGGTTATGAATGAATGAACATGATGCCAAAACCGCAAATGCGGTTCTGAAGGAGTATGACAAAGAGTCAGACACCATGGAATATACCGGTGTGATGAAAAAGATTGTGGCCTTTATCGCTATCTGCTTTTCCATCTTTCAGCTTTATACCGCAACCTTCGGGGTGCTCGATGCCCAACTGCAGCGCGGTGTTCATCTGGGCTTTGGTCTGGCGTTGGTGTTTCTGCTCTATCCCACGCGGAAAAGCTGGTCGCGGCACAAGCTGCATCCCTTTGATTTGGTACTGGCGGTTTTAGGCGCGGCGGCACCTGCCTACATTATCTATGAGTATCAGCATCTGGTACTGCGGGCAGGGCTGGTGTCCGATGTGGATTTGGTGGTCGGCGTCTTAGGTATTCTGCTCGTGATTGAAGCTGCGCGCCGTGTGGTGGGGATTCCCATGGTCTGCGTGGTACTGGCCTTTCTGGCCTATGCCTTTGCCGGCCCCTATATGCCCGGCGTGCTGGCCCATCGCGGCCTGACGGTGAGCCAGCTGGTCGGCCATCTTTACTACACCACCGAGGGTGTTTTCGGTATTCCTCTGGGCGTGTCTTCGACCTTTATCTTCCTCTTTATCCTGTTCGGTGCTTATCTGGAGTCCACGGGGCTGGGCAAGTTCTTCATCGATTTGGCCAATTCCATTGCCGGTTGGGCCAGCGGCGGCCCGGCTAAAGTGGCGGTCCTGTCCTCGGGCCTTATGGGTACCGTGTCCGGCAGTTCCGTGGCCAACGTGGTGGGCACAGGCTCGCTGACCATCCCTATGATGAAAAAATTGGGCTATCACAAGAACTTTGCCGGGGCCGTTGAAGCGGCAGCTTCCACGGGCGGTCAGCTCATGCCTCCTGTTATGGGGGCCGCAGCCTTCCTGATGGCTGAGTTCGTAGGGGTTCCCTACATTGATATTGTAAAGGCCGCCGTGGTACCGGCGCTCCTGTACTTCTCCGGCGTATGGCTGGGCGTACACTTTGAAGCGAAGCGCAGCAAGCTCAAGGGCATTCCCCGCGAACAGCTGCCGCAGTTCTTCACCTTGCTCAAAGAGCGGGGCCATCTGGCTCTGCCGCTGATTATTATCGTGTACCTGCTGGTATCGGGCTATACGCCCATGCGGGCGGCCCTGGTGGCTATTGTTCTCGCAATTCTCTGTTCCTGCCTGCGCAAATCCACCCGCATGAAACCCATTGAGGTCGTGCAGGGCTTAGAAAAAGGTGCTCGCAACGTCTTAGGCGTACTGGTGGCCTGCGCCGCTGCCGGTATCATCATCGGCGTGGTGACGAAAACCGGTGTGGGGCTGAAGCTTGCTTCGGGCCTGCTGACCCTCTCCGGCGGTATGCTGCTGCCCACCATGTTCTTCACCATGATTACGGCGATTATCCTGGGCATGGGCGTGCCCACCACGGCAAACTACGTCATCACCTCGACCATTGCGGCGCCCGCTTTGGTACAGATGGGCGTTCCCGTGCTGGCGGCCCATATGTTCGTGTTCTACTTCGGCATCATCGCTGACGTTACCCCGCCGGTGGCACTGGCTGCCTATGCCGGTTCGGGCATCAGCGGCGGCAACGCCCTTAGAACCGGCGTCAATGCCTCGAAACTGGCCATTGCCGCTTTCATCATTCCCTATATCTTCGTCATGTCTCCGGTGCTCCTGATGATGAGCGGCACGGCAGCAGAACTTGTCCTGTCCACGGTGACGGCCCTCTGCGGCATGGTGGCTATAAGCTCCGCGCTTATCGGCTATCTGGCAGCGGACTGCAAGGTATGGGAACGACTGGTACTCGTCGTGGCAGGCCTCTTGATGATTCAGCCGGGCCTGGCTACCGACGGCGTCGGCATCGTGCTCTTCGGCCTGATTATCGCCGGACAGCTCAAACGCCGTCCCAAGGCTGTTACGGAATAACGGTTCAAAAATAATACGAGAAAAGGCCTTCTCCGCAAGGGAGAGGGCCTTTTTGCGCCATCAGTCCTGAGGCTGCAGTGCTTTCCACAACACTTGCGAGCTCATCGTACTGTCGGCATGCCGTTCAAACGCTTCCTGCATCTTCTGTCCCAGACCTATCGTGTCCAGGAGTACCGCATCCGTGGCTTCTTTCAGGAGGAGAATCTGTTCCTCCAAAGCGGAAAAGCTAATGCCAGGTTCCAAAACGTCCGAACCTCCTGTGAAGTTGTATTTGGTTGTACAACCATAGCCCATTATACTAAACCGCTGTAACCTTTGGCAATGGGGCGGGAAATATTTTGACAAGGGCGGGGGCGAAAGGTATAATATTGCGTTGTGTAATGAAAGCTGTTGAAGAAAGAGAGACTTTTATGATAACTAAGGAACTCATTGCCCGGATTAATGAACTGTCCCGGAAGCAGCGCTCCACGGGACTTACCGAGGAAGAAAAAAAAGAGCAGGCGAACCTGCGGGAAATCTATTTGGAAGGCATCCGCGGCCAGATGCGGCAGATGCTAGACAACATTGAAGTGGTGGATGCACCGGCTCCGGCCATGCCGCAGAACCCGGACCCCAAGATTACCCATATCAACGAAGTCGCCATCAATTTGCGCCCATATCTGCACTGATACCTGCAGATACGTGAAAAGGGAATGCTACCCTAGGTTAGCACTCCCTTTTCAAAGAAGGGGTCCAAACTGCCGCTGCCTTAAATGCCCAAAACCTGCGACTAGCAGGTGGGTGCCCTAAGTCTGGCTTCCGCATGACGCCTCGGCGTACTTCCACCAGAATCAAGTCAGGCTCCCTGTAATAAATGTAGGTTGGACATTCCAAAAGCCCGCGCACACCCCAGGCTTATCCTTCTTTGTTAGTATAGTAGCACAAAAAAAATGCATGTGCAAGACTTGACAAATACAAACTTTTGAAAATATTTACTTAATTTGGCCATTTCCCCAAAAAATTTGTAAAATAAGGCCGAATCATATATAATCAGATGTAGAAAACGTAGGATTAAAGGAGATACTACCATGGAAAATAAATTTAGCGTAGCTATCAGCTTTGGCAAGGACTTGGGCTGGATTGACTACGATGGCGAGAGCAAGAGCGCAACCGTCAATATCAACAACGATGAGGCCAAGAGCCTGACGGAAAAATACCTGGGGGAAAAGCACAGCATTAACGTGCCGCATGAGACGCTCATGGACTTCACGCCGGAAGAAATCGACCCGCTGGCCGATGTGGAAAGCTTCAAACTGGCGCTGACCCGCCTCTGGAATGAAACCAAAGTACACGTTGACTGGAGCCGTCCGGTGGACTATGTGAAAGTACATCCCAGCTATTAATGGTTACGGATGATTAAGCCCCTTTATGGGGCTTTTTTGACTATGTGGGGAGGGATTGAGGATGTTGTTGAAAAAGATTTGGGCTGCTTTGTTGATGGTGCTGTGCTTTTGTCAGCAGGCGGAGGCAGTGCCGCAGGACGCATTTCACAGCAAGTATCATTTGGCGCAGGTTATCGTCCTGTCGCGGCACAATATCCGGGCGCCGCTGGTAAGCAAGGAGAAATTGGGCGAGATTACCGCACACACTTGGCATGATTTTGGTGTAAAGGGCGGCGAGCTTACCGCGCATGGCGCGCAGATTGAGGAAAAAATGGGGGCCTATTGCCGGCTTTATTTCCAGAAGGAAGAACTGTTCCCCGCGGATTATAAACCGGAGGCGCGGGATATCCTGCTCTATGCCAATGCCTTCCAGCGCACCATTGCCACGGCCAGAAGTTTTGAAACGGGGATGTTCCCGGATGTGGATGTGCCCGTTCAGTATAAAGGCGATGTGAATGAAGCAGACCCCGTATTTTTGCCGGGGCAGGCGGGACATAAGCCCGCTTATGATGAAAAGCTGACCGCTGAACTTACGGCCTTGGGCGGCAATGCTGCCCTGACGCAGCGTGTAGCAGCTGGTGTAAAGACGGCAGCTGGCGTTTTTGACAATCCGGAAGTCAGCAAGGGCGAGTTTAAGGTGAGCGTCAAGGATGGCGTTCATTTGGGCGGTTCCATCCGTCCGCTGATGATGACCTGTGATGCCCTGGTCCTGCAGTATTATGAATTGGGCGACAAGCGGGCAAGCTTTGGCCATGAACTGACATTTAACGAGTGGCGGGATATTGCGTCGGTGAAAGACTTGGGCATTCATGCCTATCGTCATATCCCAACCCTTTCCCGCGCATTGGCGCGGCCGATGCTGTCCATCTTTCAGGAGGAACTGAACCTGCAAAAGCGCAAGTTTACCTTCCTGTGTGGCCATGATACCAATATTGCATCGGTGATGGGGGCCCTGGAGGTCAAGGATACCGAACTGCCGGAAACCATCGAGCAGGAAGCGCCCATTGGCTCGAAGCTCGTGGTGGAAGAATGGCAGGACGCGGACGGCGAAAGCTATGTGGCTCTGAAACTGGTCTATCCTTCGACCAGCCAGCTGTGCGGCAAAACACCTATCGATGCCGATAACCCGCCGCAGGCCGTGCCCCTGCATTTGCAGAATATCTACCCCAACCCCGACGGGCTGATTACCATGCAGGATTTCCAGCAGCGGCTCACCGATGCCATTACCAGTGACGCGGAGCTGATGGGAATGCACTATTGAAGATCGTTGAATACAAAGAACCGGACGCATGAGCAGTACGTCCGGTTCTTTGTTGTGTATGAATGCTGTTCTGTCATCTAGGGGGATAATGGTCAAAAGATTTTTGTGGTACATTATTTTCTGCAGAATAGGGAATAATGTGCTGTGAGATAAGGGGGCAGGTACATGTATCTGCGAATTGTGGATGAACAGCTCTTGCCATAAGGTGGCGAAAAGGTGGAGCAGACCATACTCACCGCCTTTTCCGCTGTGGGCTTTCCCATTGTGGTGACCTTTTATCTATTGACCAGCTTCTAGAAGTCCATGGATAAATTCACCGACAAGCTGGGGGAACTCATACAGGAACTAAGGCGGCTGGAAAAATGACAAGTCAATAAGCAAAGCGGTTGACCGGTCAAAATTTGACTTGTCAACCGCTTCTTTTTGTATTACACTATGAGTAGATGAATTGCACAGAGGGCGTAAAGTATGTTTGTTACCAGAGAAAAAGAAGATTATGCCGATATTGTAAATATGCCCCGTCCGGAACCGAAAAACCATCGGCGCATGCCCATGATAAAGCGGGCGGCACAGTTCGCACCCTTTGCCGCCCTGTCAGGGTTCCATGAAATGATAGAACGGACAATACGGGAACATGAGGAAAGCATTGAGTATTAAGTGCTTTTGGTTGTGGCCTAAAAATAGGAGGATGTTAGGAAATGGAAATGGATTTACAAGCGTTGGTTCGTGGCAAGTTGGGGGAGGCCTATGCCATGAGTCCGTGGACGCAAGGGCGGCTGGAGGAGATTATTCACTTGGTTGACGCTTACGCCAAGCAGCAGTATGAACAGGGCTACCGGACTGTGCTGGCAGATGCCCGGATGGCCGCCATGCGGGTGAGCTTTGGACTGGAACAGGCCCTGCCCCATTAAAAAGTTGCATATCGTGACAAGCCGTTATCGAAGGATAACGGCTTTTGTCATTGAAATATCCCCATGGACTTCTTCAAGTGAAATGCTCGTGTAAAAAGGCGGATGCCTTTGCAGTGAAAAAGGAGTGGGCACAATGAAAGATTGGGACATAATTATGAAAAGTCATGGGGAACTGCTGGCCTTGAACATCCATCACCGCCTAATCGGAACGTCTGTTGTATCGGTGGGGAGTTTGTCGGGAGCGGTGGTACATCCCCGGGAAGTGTTCCGTGATGCAATGGGCTATTCAGCGTCCGCGATTATCGTGGCTCATAACCACCCGTCCGGCAGGCCCGCGCCCAGCAAGGAGGATATAAAGGTAACGCAGCATTTAATGCTCTGCGGGGACATTATGGAAATCCCAGTATTAGACCATGTGATACTGGGGGATAACCTCTTTTACAGCTACAAGGAGAATAAGGTCGGGCGGATAAAGTTATGAGGGGAAGCAAAAAATTTTATTTTCTTCTACACACTTTTTGCTTTCGGGGATATAAAGAACAGAAAGCAAGATAACAACACGCTAAGATGTGAGGAGGAAAATAAAATGGAAAAGCTCATGAACAAGATGGATGTTATGGAAATGGACAAGGTATCTGGGGGTTCTATAAAACTTCGTCCTCGTCCTCGCAAACATGATGCAAATTCTATGGCAGCAAATGTAGATGAAACACAAATGAAACTCCCTATCGGGAAACTCCCTATCGGGAAACTCCCTGTCGCTGGTGGTCATAAAATTAATGTGTAATGCAAATTCTATGGCAGCTAATAGCGATATAGGCTAAGACATAGACAGAGGGCATATCATCAGATGTGCTCTCTTTTTTTGTGTGCAAGGAAATTTCCTCGAATCGGAGAAAGGATTGTCCTGCTAATCTGCCGAACCTGCACGAAAAGGAGTTGATTATCATGGGATTTACCGCATTGTGTGTGCTCGGTCTGCTATTCTTCATCGCCTGGGCTACTGATGACTGGCAATAATACGCCGTTTTTCTGCCACAAAAAAGAGCCTTCCCCATATCGGAGAAAGCCCTTACGCAGCCTGTACGAAAAAATTTTTCTATTACCCTACACACTTTTCGCTTTCGGGGATATAAAGAACAGAAAGCAAAAACAACACTCAAGCCTGTGAGGAGGAAAATAAAATGGATAAGCTGATGATGAACAAACTGGACGATATGGAACTGGATAAGGTGACTGGAGGCAAGCGGTACGTTTATCCTGATAATCGTCGTCCGAATCGTTCGATTAAAGAGTATCATGTAGAACGCAAACAAGTCATAAGGTATAGATAAAAACTGGATACAAAGAGAAGCTACTGCACATGTCGAGTTTGTACAGTAGCTTTTTTGCGCCCCCTTGGATGGAGAAAGGCGATTATCTTGGTAAGGGCAGATACTCTTGATATTCCTCTATATACGGGGCTATTTCTTTAACTGCATCCTGACCGAAATCAATCAAATCGTCCAACCAACTACCACCAGCCACCATGTCCATCTCCATCATGTTAAGTTCTTTCTTGTCCATCATTTTTGATATCCCCTTTCTGTTGTACTTAGTTGACTTTGTTTACCTTTGTCTATACTTACGATTGATAAGGTCAAGCATTACAAAATTTTTTTCTATTACCCTACACACTTTTTGCATTCGGGGATATAAAGAACAGAAAGCAAGATAACAACACCCTAAGATGTGGAGGAGGAAAATAAAATGGAAAAGCTCATGAATAAGATTGATGTTATGGAACTGGATATGGTAGCTGGTGGACGATGCAATCCCGGTGGGAGCAAGAAACGTCCCCGTCCTAGCTTCCATGACAGTAATGCAAATTCTATGGCAGCAAATGTAGATGAAACACAAATGAAACTCCCTATCGGTGGTGGTCATAAAATTACTATGGCAGCAAATGTATTTGAAACACAAAACGCCAGCGCTTGTGTTGGTAAATAATAGCGATATAGGCTAAGACATAGCCAGAGGGCATATCATCCGATGTGCTCTCTTTTATTGTGGCTGCAGAAAGCATTCATAATTAAATATAAATCTCGGACTGACATGGTGTGGACATAAAAAGGGAGGCTACATCACAGCCTCCTTGATATGCGTGCTTATTTATGTGTTCTGGCCACTTTAATGATGGCGTCAATAATATCTTTGGTGTAATCGCTGAGGGAAGGATAAATGTCAATAATAGCCCGCAGTTGTTTGTCCACTACGGGGGGTCAGTTGTCCGTTGTTTTTCCTCGGCCGGGAAAAAATAGCCCACATTAACCTGCAGGAAGGTGGCCACCTTGGCCAGTTCCTCCATCTTCATACTGGGACTGTAGCCCCACTCCCAGTTGGAAATTACCTGAGCTGACTTTCCCACCTTTTGTGCAAGCTGGGATTGAGTCATCCCCAGTTCCTTGCGCCGTAACTTTATATAATAGCCTACATTGACATTTTCCATGTAGAACCTCCGTCATTATTATTGGGATTAGTTGACCTGTCAGAAGTGGTAAATGAAAGAAACAGATTACTTTATTCTGCTCTTAAATAAAAAGAATACCTTATGGGCAATTTCTTCGCCTACAGATTCAGGTGGGATGATTGTCCATTCATAACCGCGGTCACTACCGATATATGAGCCATCTGCATTATAAACCCAAATAAAGTTTTGGCGTCTTTTTATGCGATGAGAGTCGCTATAATCATAGGTAATATCATACAAGGCGTAATTACCATCATCGAAGATAATTTTTTCCGAACAGTTAAGATGCAGGCCGTTCCATTGTCCGCTGTTCTTGTCAACGTAGAAACTGGCAGTATCTGTTGACACAAGCCAATACCAATCAGCGGCAAAACAAGTGGATGCCAAAAGGGTAACTAATAACATGGTTATGGCCATAATCTTTCGCATATCAATTCCCCCATTCCCATAACTAGCTATTGGCTATATTACTTATAGTATACATTATGAAGGCTATTATCGCTATATGAAGATATCCCTTATATTTTGAAGCCAAGCAGAAAACTTTGTTATCGTATTTTGTGTCGGATGCGTCGAGGAATGCCAGTGGCATTCCGAGGGGGCAGGCCTGTCCACCCGAGCAGACGGACACAAACCGAATACGCATGAATGACGAGCAGGCTGCAACTAGCCCTGTTGTTTATATCGAGGCACTGAGGGCAGGGGGTACGGCGGCGCGAGTTATCCCACTCCTTGCTCGCAGGCCGCCGTAGTCGTCCCGAAGGGCTGCCGAGCCCCCTGTCCCCCTATCCCGTGGCACATTATTCCCCTGTTCGCCTGAGGAGCCACAGCACCGCAGGGCGGGCAATCGGGGAAAGAGGGTAGGCTCCGTTCATCGGAGCCGTAGGGGGAAAGGGGGCGGAGAATGGACGCGGATGCGTCCATGTGCAGAGACGGCTCCCTGCCCTCTGTGCCACCTGCCTTGTTGCCATGAATTACCGACAAGGGCACGGCCTGCGGATGCCGGATTGTAACGCGCGGGAGGCGCGCAGCACGTCCTGCAAGCAGTTGATGGATGGAAATAAACTTGAGGTGTCAGATTGGAACCTCAAGTTTGAAGACAAAAGTAACAGTGGGCGGCTGGCTGGTCAATGTCAGCTGTCTGTGTACGATGGCGGTATTGGATTCTTAATTAATGTCGGATTTTACGACATTTTACATTGACAAGGCTGACATGCTCAAGTAAACTGGTTATAAAGGTGGTGTGAAATCATGCACGAGAGATTAAAGGCGGCTAGAAAGGCGCTGCATTTGACGCAGGAGTTTGTGGCCAACCAGATGGGGATGGCACGGACGACAATTGTGGCCATTGAGGCGGGGAAGCGAGAAGTCAGCGCCAGCGAGTTAGCTGCTTTTGCAGAACTGTATGGTACCTCTATGGATGAGCTTGTGCATGGAAGGGCACCGGCAGAGGGAAAGACGGCCCGGTTCGCTCGGGAGTTTGCGGAACTGCCGGCTATGGATCAGGCAGAAATCATCAATCTGATGCAGTTCAAGAAACGCTATCGGGAGAGTATGGGGGGGCTGATTTATTGATAATATGCTCTTGCGGGCCTGTATCCATCATAATAAGGAGATTGAATATTGCATATGAAAACAGATAGTGTTGTATCAAGCACTGAGCAATTACAGCTTATAAATACCATAAAGGCTCAAATCCGTCAGGCCCAGTACCAGACCATTCTGCAGGTCAACAGTCAGCTTATCTTGCTTTATTGGCAGATTGGTACGCTGCTGAATGAAAATGCTGCCTATGGAAACTCTTTTGTAGAAAGGCTGGCCGCTGAAATAAGAAGCGATTTTCCACGGATGAAGGGCTTTTCTGTGCGTAACCTTTGGTATATGAAGAAATTTGCTGCGATGACGGACAAAGAGATTCTGCAGACAGTGTCTGCAGAATTACCATGGTCGCATAATATTGTTCTGATGGAAAAGGTCAAGGATATGGAACCGCGTTTGTGGTATGCCCGTAAGGCCATTGAAAATGGTTGGTCCAAAAATGTTTTGACGCATCAGATTGAGGGCCGGCTTTATGAGCGGCAGGAGACGGCGCCGAAGATAAGCAATTTCTCCCAGCTTTTGTCAAAGCCCCAGAGTGAACTGGCTCGGGATACCATGAAAGATCCGTATATTTTCGATTTTATCGAAATGCGGGAGGATATGCTGGAGCGGGATATAGAGGATGCATTGGTCAAGGATGTGACCAAGACCATGCTGGAACTGGGTAAGGGGTTTGCATTTGTGGGGCAGCAGTACCATCTGAATGTGGGTGGCGATGATTTCTTTATTGACCTTTTGTTCTATAACCTGAATCTGCGGTGCTATTTTGTCATTGAGCTGAAAACTGGTGACTTCAAGCCGGAGTATGCCGGTCAATTGAATTTCTACCTGTCAGCGGTGGACAGCCAGCTTCGTCACGAGTGGGACAATCCTTCCATCGGACTGATTCTCTGCAAAAACAAAAACAACGTGGTGGCGGAATACTCCCTGCGAGATATGAGTAAGCCTATGGGCGTCAGTGAGTACCGCCTGACACGGGAACTGCCGGAAGACTTAAAAACACAGCTTCCTACGGGGGCGGATTTTAACAAATAAATGAGGCGCTGTGGATAAAATGCTTTCGCATTTCATCACAGCGCCTTTTATTGATAAAATTAACGAGGCCAGTACATAATGACAAAGACACCAATCATGGCAATAAGACCACCAATGATGTCAAAGCGGTCTGGGGTTATATGGTCTATGCCCCAGCCCCATAGGAGAGACATGACAATGAAAATTCCTCCATATGCAGCGTATATGCGGCCAAAATTTCCTTCAGGTTGAAATGTGGGTATCACGCCGTAAAGGATAAGTATGATAGCGCCCATAAGAGCAAAATAGATGCTTTTTCCTTCTCGGAGCCACAACCATATTAGATAGCCGCCACCGATTTCAAAAAGGCCGGCAATTAAGAAATAAGCTAGGGATTTCAGTATAATCTCAAACTTCCCACATGCAAAAACCTGACGGCTTCTTGAAAACTGTATACTAAGTTTATTATTAAACTTACCAGCATAAGTATTTGCTCTTATACAATACCAATCAGATACTGTATCAGCAGGGACATGCAGGCCACCGCTGCCCAGCAGCAAAGCCCCAGGAAAATGGGCTTTAAGCCATGCTTTACCAGTTCCCCGAGCCGGGTGTTCAGGCCAATGGCCGTCATGGCCATGACAATGGCGAATCTGCCCCAGGTGCCCAGTGCTTGCGAGAGTGCTTCCGGCAGAATGCCGGTGGTGTTGACAATGGAAGCCACTACAAACCACAGGATAAACCAGGGAAAAATCTTTTTGAAGTTAAAGCCAGCACCACTGCTTGATTTTTCCCGTGCCATCAGCAGGGCAAAAATCAGGCAGACCGGAACAATCATCAGAGCTCGGGTGAGTTTTACAATGGTGGCAAGGCCACCAGCTGCTTCGCTATAAGAATACCCCGCAGCTACCACGGAGGAAGTATCGTTTACCGCTGTCCCGGCCCACATGCCAAAGCCCAGGTCAGACATATTCATCAGATGGCCCAAAAAGGGGAAAATAAATACAGCCAGAACGTTGAAGAGAAAAATGGTGGAGATGGAAAAGGCGATGTCCTTGTCCTTGGCACCAATAACGGGAGCAACCGCTGCAATAGCTGAGCCGCCGCAGATGGCCGTACCTGCGCCAATAAGGGTGGTGGTATTGCGGTCAAGATGCAGCATTTTGCCTACCACCAAGGCTACCATAAATGCTGTTAGCAGGGTAAATATCATGACGGAAAAGGACTGGCTGCCAATGTCTAGCACATGAAAGAGGTTCATCTCAAAACCCAACAGGATAATGGCGTATTGAAGTATCTTTTTGCCTGTAAAGGCGATGCCAGGCTCTAAGGCCGTGGGGCGCTTTATTCCAGCCAGCAGCATGCCCAGCAGGATGCCAAATACCGGCCCGCCGATAATAGGAAACTGCTTGCCCAAAAGCCAGGCTGGTATGGCAATGACCAACGCCAGCAAAATACCGCGTATGTGTTCTTTTTTCATTTGTTAAGATGCCTCCTTGAATATCATTATGGAAACATCCTAACATTTGCTGGGGAAATTGTAAAATACTATGATTTGATGATTATCATAGGTTATAACCTATGATAATCATCAAAATTGCCGCAAAGGTCAATGAAATTCTCCAGGGCTGGCGTCTGATATTTATTGACATGGCAGACAATCCGAAAAGTCCGTGTAAAGGAAATGCCTGGAATGTCAAACTTGCTCAGTTTGCCTGCAGCAAGTTCATGGTTGGCAACCCGTTCTGACAGCACAGCTATACCAAAACCTGCCATGACCGCCTGCTTTATGCTTTCGGAATTATTGTAGGTGCCGATTATCTTAGGTTTTATACCCTGTTCCGTCATAATACGCGTAAAGAGTTCCCGAGTGCCGCTGCCTACTTCACGGGTAATGAAAGGCATTTGGGACAGGTCGGAAATAGTACGAGGGATAGGATTATGGGGAGCAGCCAGGAATACCAGTTCATCGGCCATAAAGGGATGTTCCTTCAGATAGGGAGAATGTATGTTTCCCTCTACCAGGGCCAAATCCAATTCATCATTCAGCAGGGCTTTTTCCAAAGTAGCAGTATTGTGAATGTACGAGTATACCCGCTGCCTACAGATTTTGCGGAATCTGTCCAGCAATGGGATAAATATGCTTTCTCCCACAGACAGTGTGGCACCAATTCGCAAGGGCGAGCCGTCAGCAAAATCCTGCATAGCAGATTCTGACTGGTTAACAAGGCCGGCGATGTGACGGGCATACTGCAAGAGTTCTTCCCCAGCTACGGTCAAAAAAAGCTTCTTGCCCAGCCGTTCAAAGAGCTTCGTTCCATAATGCTCTTCCATCTCTCGAATGGCCTGACTCACCGAGGGCTGGGAAATATGCAGTTTTTCGGCGGCTCGGGTCATGCCGCCTTCATCGTGGACATAGAGAAAAATTTGGAAATGACGCAGTGTCATAAAGATGCTCCTTGTTTCGTGTTTACTTCAATACAGATGAGCTAATAAAGAACCCGATAAAAACATATAATAATTGCATAGGCCTCCCCAAAACAGTTGTAATGAAACATAGTATAATGCGGTTCCTTGGTATCGTCACTGGCGAATACTCTCATCCTCTGACAGTGTATTGTGAAGTTGTCATTGTCTATAGACAGGATAAACAGCAGATTGCTTTTTTGTCAAGAGAGGCTTTATATCTTACGCGATGCCCCAGTATTATCAAGGGAGCGGCTCCATTTTCGTGGTGGGAAAGATGAGTATAATCATAAGTTCCTCCTGATAGATGTTCTCAATATAGTTTATCGAAAAGGAGGTGGCAAAGCAAGATGTTTGTCAGATTGAGTAAATTTCGGCAGAAAGCGAAAAATCTGTGTCCAATCGCTGAATAAGGCATCAGTGTGACATTCAAGGATTAGACAGCATTTCATATAAAGTAAGAGTTGGTGCGTGGATAAAATGATTTCGCATTTCATCACAGCACCTTTTCTCTATTCAGGCAAAATAAAAGAGTCTCGCAGGTTACCAAGCTGCAGACTCTTTTATCGGTGAACCCAGTGGGCTACCATCATTACTTCATTTGTAGCTTTATTATACCACCTCACCTACGCACTGGCAAGAAAATTTGCGTAATCCGTCACGCCCCGGGCAAGGGCTCTTGCTATGTCGTCGCCGTGGCGGGTGAGGAGGTTTACGTCCTCGCTGTCGATAAAGCCGGTTTCCACCAGCACGGCAGGCATGGCGGTTTGGCGCAGGACGCAGAAGGAGGGATGGGCTTTTACGCCGCGGTCTTTGTAGCCTGCGTCAAAGGGGGACGACCAGAGCGGAAAAATCTGTTTGTTCGTCCCCAACTATCTGACGGAAAAAAGTCCCGAAACGGCTCGTAACGGTTGGAAAAATACCTTTGTGTTACCCGCTGAACGCAAAAAACGGACAGCAAAAAAGACCCGCACAAAATCGCGCGAGCCCTTTAATCTCAATGGCAGAGAGGGTGGGATTCGAACCCACGGTGGCTATTAACCACACTTGATTTCGAGTCAGAGCCCCGATGGGGGACGCCACTCGGACAATTAAAAACCTAAATAACCCCTATCTAAATAAATAAAATATCTTTTTTTCCAGCCCATCATAGCTCGTATATCCAATTCAGTCAAGTAGTCTTTTCTCCTATCGGAAACATGTTCTTGAAATAGTCTACTAAATTTGTTAAAATATTCACTGCATAGAAAGACCTCCGGGCCCTCGCTCGTGCGTAAGCATGACGGGGGCTTTTGGTCTATAATGACTGTCCTGGTTGTCTTATCGGACAAGTTATTGAAGTTTCAAATTTACCTATACGATGCTTGAACCACTCAAAGGGGACGAAGCCGATTATATACAGCGCCTTAGGTTTAGAAAAAATTGCCCCCCATACATAAATAGGGGTTTTTTTGATGTGTTATGATTGAGAACTGTTCCTAACTGTGGTTAACCGTAATTACCATCAGTTAGATTTATTATCAATTATCTGTTTCATCACTTCTGTTTATGATACATATATTGATGCAATCATCTTTGTTTTACATATCGGAAGAAACGGCCAGCCCCGGAAGAATCTCCTATTTTTTGTGCGTTTTTCGTACCTTGTTTTGATGCCCCTATATAACTATACCCCTTGCTCTTTTCGTGTTGCTATTTTCCCTTAAATAATGTAACACCGTTAACGCTATACAGCCCTTTTCCGTAACACCTTATACAAAGCCCCCTTGCACCCTTGTTGGTATCGGCGTTCCCGCTTCGTTTTCTGTGCTTGTTTTTTGTTACCTCTCGCAATGTAACAGCTTTCCGTAACACATTTGATAATAGCTATCAGCTACTACAGATGTTATGAACCGTAAATGATTGTTGTTATCAATTATGTTACAACGTACCATAATCATGTAAGTGCATTATTTTCCGCATATTGTTGTAGATTCCTATTTGCAGTTGTCAGTTCTGTATGTTGCATTTTGTCAATCCCCTCATCGTCAACGCCCCCCCTTGCTGTCGTCATGCATCCACGTTCCTATAATCGCCTTGTGTTCCCTCATGTTCATGTATACTTTTTCATGTCAGTTACTTTTATCATTTCTCTACCGCTACACTATTCTTTAATTATCACATCGGAAGCAGCGCTCCTGTTTTACTACTTCCCTAGTGCCCCCTTTGTAATCCTCACGCCCCCTACTTGATAAGCCGTCCTGCCCTCTTACGCAAGTATACTGCCTCCAAATAATGCCTCTGTGTAAATAAAGTATTGGATTGTCAAGTCTACCGCCTTTCCAACGTTCACGACTTCACGGTGTTTCGTGTTCACGGTTTTCTTTTTTTTAGTATACTGTTTCTGTTGCTACGTTACCACTTCGCTATCACTTACCACATCGGAAGAACTTATTCCCTTTTACCGCCACCACTAGGTTATCTACGTTATACCTTCATAAGTTGCCACGCCCCTAACCCCGAAAGCTTTTCCGATTCGTAAGAGCCCCCGGCAGGGAACTGGTGCATAAGCACAAAAAGAAGTAAGTTGCTTGCAACTTATCCGTAGCGTGATACACGCGTAGGAAAATGAGTATCTATCAACGATGACCGCACTAGAAAGAAAAAAGAGAACTTACCCCTATAAGTCCCCTTATATTATATATACGATTGAATTCTTAGATGGCCGTCAGCCCTTGTCCCGCAAGGCTTCCCGCAATTTGCCTATTTTTATTTTGTCATATATTCCCATACGTATAATAAAAAAATTACATATTTCACAGACAAAACGCACTTTTTTCAAACACGCCATTTTAGAAAAGTATAGCCCAAAACAAACGTACACTGATATAAGACATTAAAAAGGTAGGTCTTCCATTGGTATTTCTTCCAGCGGTGTTGTTGGTGCTTCTTCGTCAAATGGGAGCATATCCTTTAAGTCCTCGGCTTCTTCTTCCCCAAACTTGAAGTATTCAAACAACTTTAGCGTACTTTTTGCCATTACGCCCCCTTTGTGTGCTATGTATGGATTCAAATACAAGATGCCTTTAGACTTCGCTATGATTCCCTTTTTCTTTAATCCAGCAATAAGCCCCCGTCCGTTACTATCGTACTTCATTGTAAGCCGTTCCAATAGGTTTTTAACTTCCATTGGTTCGCCGTCCTTATCTATTATAGCGTTGTCAAATTCCCTAAGCCGTCTATGTTGCGCTACGTAAGAAAATACGGCCTGCTCACCTCTTGACAAGTCGCAAGGGATATAAAAGCACTTAATCCAACCATAAAAAATGTCTTTTGACATCCGCAAGTGTTTACTTTTGACCTTCTTTTTAGCTTTTACGCTATCACGAGTTTGATTGTTTTTACTAATTATGTGCCCCCTACATTATATTGTGGTTATCATGTGCCGTAACGCTATATATTGTATCTTTCATCTTTTGACATGTCAATCCCTTTTTTCGATTCGTTTACAAAGCAAGAAGGTCAACTATGCTATAATAAAGAATATATACATATTATGTAAGTCACAACCCGCAACAGAGCAGGAGGCGTTCCTTATGCCTATCATAGACAAGAAACAGATGACGGAAGAGGACATCAAACTTAACTACATAACTCCCGCTATCCAGGCGAAGTGGAAAGACCATATAACTATGGAGACCCGTATCACGGATGGGAAGATAAATCTGCGGGGCAATATGGTTTCCCGTGGCAAGCCTAAAAAGGTAGACTACCTGCTATATCTAAATGCCAATTATCCCATTGCTGTTGTAGAAGCCAAGGACAACGCCCACTCTGTTTCCTTCGGTTTGCAGCAGGCGATGGACTATGCCCGGAAGTTAGATTTGAAATTTGCGTATAGTTCTAACGGTGACGGGTTCTATGAGCATGACTTCTTGACGGGAAAGGAACGGGAGCTTTCTCTCGATGAGTTCCCTACTATGGAAGAACTAAAGGCAAGGTTAATGCAGGAAGTCAATAACGGCGAGGGCTTTAATGATGCCGAAATCAAGCTGATTAAACAACCGTATTATTCAAGCCAGACAACCCATGAGCCTCGGTACTACCAACGCATTGCCGTGAACCGTACCCTCGATGCGGTAGCCCGTGGGCAGGAGCGTATTCTGCTAGTTATGGCAACTGGAACGGGTAAAACCTATACAGCCTTTCAGATCGTCTATCGTTTATTGAAAGCTGGGGTCAAGAAAAAGATTCTGTACCTGGCCGACCGCAATATTTTGGTAGACCAATCCATAGAGCAGGACTTTGCGCCGTTGGGAAAGACCATTCACAAGATAAACTTTGCCAAGGATGATAAGAGCACTATTAACGCTTATGAAGTATACTTTGCTTTATACCAACAGACAGGCAAGGCTGATGAAGAGGCCGAAGGCGAATCGGAAAACTTTAGCCAGTGTTTCAAGCCTGACTTCTTCGATTTGATAATTGTAGATGAATGTCATCGCGGTTCTGCAAAGGAAGAAAGCCGTTGGCGTAAAATATTGGAATACTTCTCCAGTGCTACCCAAATCGGCATGACGGCTACCCCCAAGGAAACCAACACAGTCTCAAATATTGATTATTTTGGCAAGCCTATCTATGA
Organism: Selenomonas ruminantium AC2024; assembly: GCF_000687995.1. NCBI lineage: Bacteria > Bacillati > Bacillota > Negativicutes > Selenomonadales > Selenomonadaceae > Pseudoselenomonas > Pseudoselenomonas ruminantium. Next base: position 236,622 of record NZ_JIAC01000001.1, on the reverse strand, counting down.
GTACAGCCTAAAACGAGGCATTGAGGACGGGTTCTTAGCCCCCTTCCGCGTTATCAACGTGACTACCAATATCGGTGACGGTTGGAGGCCGCGTAAAGGGCAGTTGGATATATACGGCAACGAAATCGAAGACCGCATATACAACAACGTGGATTATGATTACAACATTATCATTCAGGACAGGATTGACCAAGTAGCTAATGAAATAACCGAATACCTAAAGCAGACGGGACGGATGCAAAAGACCATTGTGTTCTGTGCCACGGAAGATGCTGCAGAGCGGATGCGGATAGCCCTGAATAACCTTAACGCCGATATGGTAAAGGAAAATCCCGACTATTGCGTTAGAATTACAGGGTCGGACGTTTACGGCAAGAGCAAGCTGGACTATTTCATTTCGGTATCTTCCCCCTACCCTGTTATTGCAACCACATCGGAGCTATTGTCTACTGGCGCAGATTGCAAAATGACAAAGCTGATAGTCCTCGATAAGAACATTACTTCCATGACAACCTTCAAGCAAATCATTGGTCGTGGAACACGAATCCGCGAAGCGGATGGCAAGACCTATTTCGTAGTAATGGACTTCCGCAATGTAGCACGCCTCTTTAACGACCCCGAATGGGACGGTGAAGTAGAACAGGATGATGGCTTCAAACCAGGCCAAGGCAAACCGAGAGGTGGTAACGGCGGTAATGATAACGGAGGGGACGAACCAGGCGGTGATGATGGTAACGGCGGTGGCACAGGCGAGCCCAAGATAAAGCCCATTGTGGACAAGAACGGCTGTACCGTCAAGATTATCAATAAAACCGTATCTGTATACGACACTGACGGCAAATTGCTGAAACAGGAAGATATTATTGACTACACTAAGCATAATATTGTTGGCGAGTTTGCGTCCCTGCAAAACTTCATTCGGCGTTGGAACTCCGAGAAGAAAAAGAAAGTCATTGAAGAATCCTTTCGCGATTTGGGCATAGACCTAAAGGCGCTTAAAGAATCCCAGGATATGGGCGATGTAGACGATTTTGACTTTATCTGCTATGTGGCCTTTGGTGCTAAGCCTTTGACACGGAAAGAACGGGCTGATAATATAAAGAAACGTGACTTCTTCAGCAAGTATAGCGGAGATGCGCGGGCTGTGCTAGAAATCCTCCTCGATAAGTATATGAATGAGGGTATCTATGAAATCGAAAAGACCGAAATCTTCAAGCTGGCCGACTTCGCAAAATTTGGCAAACCCTCCCGCATAGCGAAACTATTCGGAGGCAAACAGGGTTATGAAATGGCATTGCAGGAACTAGAAAAAGAAATCTATGAAAATGAGGTAGTATAAATGGCAACAACTGGTTTTGTAAAGAAAATCCGCGATATCATGCGCATGGATGCGGGTATCAATGGTGATGCCCAGCGTATCGAGCAATTAGTATGGCTTCTATTCCTGCGGGTTTATGATGTAAAAGAGGCAGATTGGGAATTTGACGATGACGATTACCAGTCCATTATCCCCGAGGAATGTCGCTGGCGTAATTGGGCAGAACCAGACGAGAACGGCCACGCCCTTACAGGCGATGAACTCTTAGACTTTGTAAACAACACGCTATTTCCTACCTTGAAGGAATTAAATGTTTCCTCCGATACGCCTATAAAGAAAGCTATCGTCAAGTCTACCTTTGAAGATGCCAACCAATACATGAAAAATGGCGTTTACTTACGGCAGGTTATCGACACGGTAAATGAAATTGACTTCGAGGATGTAAAGGAGTCCCATGCCTTTGGGGATATTTACGAAGAAATCCTGAAGGAATTGCAATCAGCAGGTAGTTCTGGTGAATTTTATACCCCGCGTGCCGTGACCGATTTTATGGCGCACATGATTCAGCCCCGATTAGGAGAAAAAATGGCTGACTTTGCCTGCGGAACAGGCGGTTTCTTGACGAGCTGGATAAAGGAACTCAGCAAACAAGTTAAGACCACGGAAGACCAGGAACTATTCGGAGAGTCCATTTACGGCATAGAAAAAAAGCCATTCCCGTATCTCTTGTGTATTACCAACATGCTTTTACATGATATTGATGTGCCGAAGGTTTACCATGATAATTCCCTACTGAAGAAAGTTCTCGACTATACGGACAGGGATAAATTTGATGTTATCTTAATGAACCCTCCTTACGGTGGTCGTGAGGATAAAAGCGTACAAAACTATTTCCCCGATGATTTGGCCGATTCGGAAACAGCTGATCTCTTTATGAGCGTTATCATGTATCGTTTGAAGAAGAATGGACGAGCTGCAGTGGTTCTCCCCGATGGGTTCCTGTTCGGAACGGATAATACGAAGGTTAATATTAAGAAAAAGCTGTTCAGTGAGTTTAATCTGCATACGGTTATTCGTTTACCGGGCAGTGTATTCTCCCCCTACACCAGCATTACAACCAATCTTTTATTCTTCGATAATACAAAGCCAACCGAGGAAACGTGGTTCTACCGCTTAGATATGCCCGAAGGGTATAAACATTTCTCCAAGACCAAGCCCATGAAGATGGAACATTTCACCCCTGTTATGGAATGGTGGAACAATCGGCAGGAAGTTGAAGAAGATGGCTGGGCTAAAGCTAAGAAGTACACGGTACAGGAAATTGCCGAAAATGACTATAATATCGACTTGTGCGGATTCCCCCATGAAGAAGAGGAAATTATTCCTCCGATGGATTTAATCAATCAGTACCAAGAAAAACGAGCGTCACTTAATGCGGAAATAGACCATATCCTCGATAAGATAATGGCGATTATGGAGGATGCTAAATGAATGCACAACAGTTAAAAAATAGTATACTCCAACGGGCAATAGAAGGTCGTTTAGTGCCACAGAGGCCGGAAGAAGGTTCTGCTAAAGAACTGCTTGAAAAGATACAAGAAGAAAAGAATCGGCTTATTGCGGAAAAGAAAATAAAAAAATCAAAACCACTACCTCCGATAAGTGATGATGAAAAGCCTTTTGACATTCCTGACAGTTGGGAATGGGTAAGATTTGATGAATTTGGAGTGTATAAAAAGGGGCCATTTGGAAGTGCATTGACAAAATCGATGTTCGTTCCTAAAGGAATTGATACAATAAAAGTTTATGAACAGAAAAATGCGATTCAAAAAGATGCGACGCTGGGTAACTATTATATATCACGAAAATATTTTGAAGAAAAAATGACTGGCTTTGAAGTCAAATCTGGTGACATCATAGTCAGTTGTGCAGGAACCATAGGTGAAACCTACATCCTTCCTGATGGTTGTGAAACGGGTATAATCAATCAAGCATTGATGCGAATGAAGTTAATGCCAAGCGTATATGTTCCCTTTTTTTTGCTATATTTCGATTCAATTTTGAAAAATACAGCTAGAAAAAGCAGCAAAGGAAGTGCCTTAAAAAACATACCACCATTTGCCGAGTTGAAAAGTTATCTTGTCCCTCTTCCGCCACTTGCAGAGCAACAACGTATAATGGAAAAAATCGAAGAACTACTGCCCCTTATCGACCAATACGATAAAGCACATACTAAGCTAACTGCCTTTAACAAGCGTTTCCCCGAAATGATGAAAAAAAGCATACTTCAATATGCCATAGAGGGCAAACTGGTCGAACAGCGCAAAGAAGAAGGTACTGCCGATGAGTTATTGCAACAAATTCAGGCCGAGAAAAAACAGCTTATCGAAGAAAAAAAGCTAAAGGAAACAAAGCCACTGCCACCAATAACAGAGGATGAGATTCCCTTTGATATTCCCGATACGTGGAAATGGATACGACTAGATGATATTGTCGTCAAAGACATAAAACGTGGGAAAGCTCCTTCTTACATAAACAAAAGCAACACCCTTGTTTTTGCACAAAAATGCAACACCAAAGAAGGTTCTATAAATCTTGAATTAGCTAAATGTTTGGATGAAGCGAAACTTATCAAGTACCCAGCTAATGAATTTATGCTAAATGAAGATATTATCGTAAACTCTACCGGAACTGGGACAATGGGACGCGTTGGTCTATACAGAAGCACTGATAATCCAAAGAATTTACCAATAGTACCTGATTCTCATGTTACAATTATACGTCCGTCTAATTCAATCAGCCATAAATATATATATGCTGTATTAAAACATAATCAAGCATATCTTGAAAAACAAGGAGAAGGCTCAACCAACCAAAAAGAACTAAAGCCACTTACTCTTCAAAAATTACTTATCCCCCTTCCACCATTAAACGAACAACATCGCATCGTAGCTAAGATAGAAGAACTTCTCCCTTTTTGTGAACGATTGATAAAGTAACAAATCCATAAGCACCTAAAAACCCACGGCATAACCGTGGGCTTTTTGTTTACAAGATGTTATATCATTATTGAGGCGTATCATCGTCATCTTCGTCAGGCAGTAAATCGACTATCTGCTGGGTCTCATCATCGATAACGTCTATTATATGCTGTATGCTTTTTTCTTCGTATAGAGGATAAAGGCGCTCCCTTAACACTAAATGAAAAACCTCTCTAGGCGTTGAAGGGTTCTGCAATTCCTGGAAAATGATTGAACTTAGATATGTACCAGTCATATAATTCAACTTTTGCGCCCGTTCATTTAGGAAGTCCCATAGATAGGCTGGCATTTGTACAGTGTAATTTCCTACAGTGGTATCTACTTTTTGCATAATTATCCTCCGATGTGCCGATTAAAATACCCAGTCCATATTGTCTAAGGGATTGAACTTGTCGTACTGCGTCTGTATTTCTTTGGTATTCAAATTCAAGTAGCGTTTGGTGGTGGACAAATCGGAATGACCGAGCAAGCGTTGTAAGCTGAATACGTCACCGCCGTTTAGCAGGTAGGATTTTGCGAAGGTATGCCTCCATGTATGACAGGAAACTTTTGCCCCTTGAATTCCCGACCGTTCTTTTATGCGCTTGAAGATGCTGTCCATGGAACTGTTGTTTAGTTTTGCGCCTTTGTTGTTGACGAAATAATATTTGCTCCGTATGGGGAATATTTTGCAGGCTTTTAGGCGGTTGTATTCTTCCAAGGCTTTTTTGGCTTTGTGGGCTAGGGGGAGCAGGCGTTGCTTATTCCCTTTGCCGTATACCTTAATGTGTCCTTGTTCTAAGTCAACGTCCTCCGATAAGATGCCAGCCAATTCGCTCTTACGGATTCCGCTGCTAAGGAGCAGAGTAAGCATTGTCTTATCGCGTACCCCGGCGAAGGAAGTTTTGCTGCATGCCCCGTACATGGCTTGTATTTCCTTTATCGTGAAGGTTCGCGGGATAATCTTTTCCTGTTTGGGGGCTTGTACCTTGTCGATAACGCAGGAGGGGATATAACTTTGTTTGAACAACCATCTGTTTAATGCCTTGACAGCCCGGTAAGCATCATGCACGGTGGCCGACCGCACTTTGCGTTCTGTCCCTAGCATAGCTAAATAGGATTGTATGTGTTCAGCTCGTATGGAGTCCCAATCGTACGCGCCTTGAACGGTAACTGCATATCGGAAAAAGTCTTTTGTCCAATATTCATAGTAGGCTACTGTTTTCTCCGATACGAGTTCCCCTCGCTTGGCGGTCAAAAATAGTTCTAAACTGCGTCCTAGTTTCATTGTACATTCTCCTTTGTCCATTGAGTAACTACCATTGTTGACTTATGTTTTTATTATGTTTTTTTAATGTCTTTTACAAGTCTAACGGCCTACCCCCTCAAAACCTGCAAAAACGGGGAATGCTTAACATCCCTTTTTGTGCCTATGGCAATAAGTCAAACGTGGTACACGTAAAAAAAGACCCCTATCTAAATAGATAGAAGCCTTTTCTAATCTCAATGGCAGAGAGGGTGGGATTCGAACCCACGGTGGCTATTAACCACACTTGATTTCGAGTCAAGCACCTTCGACCACTCGGACACCTCTCCATGCTGTTCATGGTTGAACAACAATCATTATAACATAAGGGGGCGGGCGGTGTAAAGGGTTTGACGCCTTTATAAGCTGGAAATATTTTTGCGAAAATCGTTTTCAATTATACGGACTTGTGGTATAGTAAGGGAAGTTAGTATTACGAATTTGTTATAGAAGAAGGGGTAATAGCTATGAGTATCCGTATCGGTATTTTAGGTTATGGCAATTTGGGCCGGGGCGTGGAATGCGCGGTAAAGGCCAATGATGATTTGGAACTGGTGGCGGTGTTTACCCGCCGTGACCCGGCGCTGCTTTCCATCAAGACTCCTGGTGTGCCAGTGGTCAATGTCAGTGATGTGGAAGAATGGGAAGATAAGATTGATGTCATGATTCTCTGCGGTGGCAGTGCTACGGATTTGCCGGTACAGACGCCGCATTATGCCAAAATGTTCAACGTGGTGGACAGCTTTGATACCCATGCGCGGATTCCTGAGCATTTTGCAAATGTGGACAAGGCCGCCAAGGAAAATGGCCATGTGGGTATTATTTCTGTGGGCTGGGACCCGGGTCTGTTCTCTTTGGCCCGCGTGTACAGCAATGCGATTTTGCCGAACGGCAAGGACTATACGTTCTGGGGCCGCGGCGTTTCGCAGGGGCATTCTGATGCAATCCGCCGTATTGAAGGGGTAGCCGATGCCCGTCAGTATACGGTGCCGGTGGAAAAGGCTTTGGCTGCTGTGCGTGCTGGTGAAAATCCGGAACTTTCCACGCGGGAAAAGCATACGCGTGAATGCTATGTGGTGCTGGAAGATGGTGCGGATGCCGCTAAGGTTGAGCAGGAAATCAAGACCATGCCGAATTATTTTGCCGATTACGATACGACGGTGCATTTCATCAGTCAGGAAGAACTGGACAAAAATCACAAGGGGCTGCCGCATGGTGGCAGTGTGATTCGCAGTGGTGTTACGGGGCATAACGGGGAAAACAAGCATGTGATTGAGTTCAAGCTCGACCTCGATTCCAACCCGGAATTCACGACCAGCGTGCTCGTTTGCTATGCACGCGCTGCTTATCGTCTGGCCAAAGAGGGCGTGACGGGGTGCAAGACGGTGCTCGATATTGCGCCGAGCTATCTGTCGGCAAAATCCGGTGAGGAATTGCGCGCGCATCTGCTGTAATTAGCGATTAGCGTTGGCTGGTTCGTGGCGCAAGGCGGCGTGATGCTGTTGGTGTTCACGCTTTGCTTTGACCTGCGGCTAAAAACAGCTTGGTTTGCTTTTCGCGGCTGAAAAATCTAAACTCGCTTCGCTCAGGCAGTAGATTTTTCAGCCGCCGCAAATCAAGCTGTTTTTTTACGCCTACGGTCAAACGCATCGCTTAGAACACCAACAGCATCACGCCTTGCGGCCGTGTCTTTCAGCCCGAAGGTATAGCTGACCGTGCAGTTCCCCCAGCCTCGCCGCCAAGTACGCACTATCAATAAAAATCTAGTGTCACCCCACCTCAAAATAAGCTATAATATAGAAAGAAACTTAGCAGAGGGGAGGGGAATCTATGGCTGTGAAAGCGCCGACGGCACCAGTGCCGCCTACGCCGCCGTCTGTGCCGGGGGTGACGTTGAAGGATGGGGGCACGGCGCAGGAGACGAATGTGCCCCGTGATAAGCACCAGACCGGGGAGGAGCAGCTCGAAGACCAGGCGCGGCAGTCGGTGGCGCAGGGCAATGGTGCTCTTTCCAAAACTACGCAGTCCAAGCCGGAAAAGCCGGCCCAAAGTGCCAAGCCTGTGGATGCCAGCGGGGGCGCTTCGCAGGAGAATCAGGCAAGCTCGGTGCAGGTTATTCCCGCCCAGAATGGTCTGAATCAGGAAAATCCCAGTCAGCAGGCTTTGGCTGATGCCAAGGCGGCGCAGACATCCCAGAGCACGCAGGCGGATGCGCCGGGCAGCGGCTGGAGTCAGTTCGCCTCCCACGGGGCCGTCTTTTGGGGAGCGGTGCTCGTCTTTATGGCGGTGGTGGTCTGGTTCGGCATTCGCGCGCTTCTGGCCCGCAAGGAGGGGAAGCCTGGCACGTTGAGTCTGGCGGATATTGACGGCGCGGCGGCGCCTGTGCCTTTGCCGGGGCAGGGCGGCAAGACTGCGAAAAATGCCAAAGCTCCCCGCAATCGTGAGGCGGTGGAAACGTTTGCCGACCTGAGGGGGCTTACACCGGATGAAGTGCTGGCCAAAATCGCCCATGACGAGGACGCGGCCCTGCGGGCGGAGATGCGGCAGGCAAGGGCCGAAGCAAAAGAGCGCTTACAGAAGGCAGGCCGCATTCCCGTGAACACGAGCCCTCCGCCGCAGGCAGCCAAATCCTACCGTCAGCAGGTTACCGCAGACTTGCCCAAGGAAAAAGCCAAGCCCAAACCTCCCTTGAAGCCACGGCCCAAACTCAAAGAGGAAGAACAGCGCTTTGAGGTGCGGATTTGAGATGGGAGGAAGTTTTCCATGAAAGGCTATGTGGATAAAGATTTATGTGTGGCCTGCGGCATGTGCGCAGGGGCTTGTCCGGAAGGCTTCTGCATGGGGGCTGACGGATTGGCGGAAGGTTATCAGGAACTGCCGGAAGCGGCATTGGATGATGCCCTGCAGGTGGCCGAGGACTGCCCTGTAGGGGCGATTTCTGTCCGCTGATAAAAAAGTTAAAAAAGTTCTTGACAGTGAGTAACTCACCCGCTATAATATTTATTGTTGATAGCGCGAGAGCGTGAAAACACAGGGGTATCGCCAAGTTGGTAAGGCACGGGTCTCTGAATCCCGCATGCGTTGGTTCGAGTCCAGCTACCCCTGCCATATGAAGATACAGCACTGCTTCGGCAGTGCTTTTTTGTTCCCCGAATCCTGTATTTTCGGTAGTTTAGCAGGAAAATCCCCACGGAAGAAGAAATTTTCCCGTGGGGATAATTTTTTGCAGATTCTTGCGATGTGATTATGGAATATGGGAGGACGGAACGATGTACAGGAAAAAACTGCCGAAAAAAATGCTCTGCGGTCTGCTGACAGGCTGGCTGCTCATGTCCGGGGCGCCGGCTTTGGGCGAGGCAGCAGCGGTAACCGGGTCTTTTGACTCCCGGATATACGAATCCCGGCTGGACAAATATTGGACGATGCGGGTTTACAATGTGGAAGGGGAAGACTCGGTGCCCTATGTTTCTGCCCAGCAGTATTTATCGCTGTTATACGGTGGCAAAGCAGAGTTTCAAATGGAGGACGGCGGACAGGTGCTCAAGGTTGTGCGCAATGGTGCCAGCGTGAAGTTTGATGCGACGCAGGGAACCATCGACAGTGACAGTTGGGATGCGTTCTTTGGCTCCTATGGGGAGCGGGCCCTGCCTAACGGCATTCTGATGCCGGATGAATTCAATGCGCAGGCCGTATCCAGGAAAAATCCTTCCAGCGAAACGAAAGATGTTGGCTTTACGGTCAACCTTAAAAACTATGGCCTGGCCATGACTTCCTATAATGGGCAGATGCTGCTGCCTTTTGCGGTATTGCAGAATGTCTTTGCCATGCCCTGCGGTGCGGCCCGTTTTTCCTTTAATGGGAATCATTTTTACGATATCGACGAGCCCATCGGCCATATTTATGGGCATAACATGAATCCCAACATCAAGCTGAATCCTTATTCTACCGCTTATTATTCCGGGAAATTCGCCAAGGAAAAGGAGATTCCGCCTGCTTATGCCCACTATGCTTATGGGACGACCTGCCTGCTGTTTGACCTCTACTACGGTCATAAACAGGAAAAGGGGATTGAGAGCTTTGACAAATACTTTGCGCAGAACGGATTGAAGGAGGAACTCTTGTCCACGGATGCCGAGCGCAATTCAGAGGCGTTTACCAAGGTGGTCTACAAGCTCTTTGACAGCGGCCATGATGTCGTGATGCTGGGGCACAGCGTTTTCGATACCGGCTCTTACATCAATACCGCCAAGGTCATCACCGAATACGGCGGCATGGAGCCGACCATGAAGGCTTTGCAGAAAATCACCTACAAGCTGGCCGATAAGGGCGTGAAATTCCTAAATGGGGAAACGGGCACTTATAAGCAGTATGAAGCGGTCTGCAAGGAGCTGAAGCTCAATCCCGTCATTTTGACCTATATTTTCCGGGATGACAGCGGCAAGCCTTACAAAAAATGGCTGGAACAGGCACAGGGCTATATGAAGGTCAGAGGCACGAAAGAGGAGAACATCAAGCTGGACAGAACTGTGGAAAGGCGGCAGAGCGAGGACACAAATCGTCTGTTTACCACGAAAGAACGGATAGAATCGCTCAAGCCGGCGGATTTCGGCAACTCCCGGGTGGAAATCATCGGGGATACGGCCTTTATTTACTTTGAGAGCTTTGCGGAAAGCTATAAGGAGGCGTCCTACTATTACCGTCTGCCCAATGAGAACGTGTATAATTACAGCACTTTCGGCCTGTTCTATGATGCCTTTGCCAAGATAAAGAAGGCGCCCAAGGTGAAAAAGGTGGTCATCGACCTGTCCAACAATGGTGGCGGCGCAGTAGGGGCGCTGACGGCGGTGCTCGGCTTCCTGTCTCCGGATGGGGAAGTGAACCTGACCTATAAGCACACATTGAATCAGAATTACTGCTCCGAGTGGTATCATGTGGATACGAATCTGGATGGCAAATTCGATGCCCGTGACGGCTTCGGCGGCCAGTATGATTTCTACATTCTGACCAGCGGCTTTTCCTATTCCTGCGGCAACGCCCTGCCGTTCTTTGCGCAGGTGGATGGTCTGGCCAAGATTATCGGCGAGCAGCCGGGCGGCGGCGACTGTGCTGTAGCGCCGTTCCTGGATGCTTACGGCCATGTGGCCAGAATGTCCGGTTGGAACAAGCTCGGCCGGATGACGAACGGCAAATTCATCAGCGATGAACATGCGGTGAAGGTAAATCATCCGTTCGGGGATATGGCGGACAAATTGTATTTCAACTATAAAGCCATTGCCGAATGGCTGAGCAAGCAATAACATAATGAAGCAAAAAGCCCGGGGCGGCTGGTTTTGTTGTGAAAAATCACCAGCTGTTCCGGGCGTTTGCTTTCATTATGGGGTTAATGCCGCTGCAGCCGTGGCACCATAGCGGCGATTAAGATATCCACCCCCAGCAGAGCGGCCAGCACGAGGAAGGCGCCGTTAAAGCCGAACTGTTCGTGGAGGAAGCCGAAGGAGGCGGAGATTACGGTCGCGCCGATACCTGTGGCTACGGTGATGGCGGCGGTAACGGTGGCGGTGCGGCCACCGGCGAAATCCGCCACGTAGGTCAGCACATTGGGATAGACGCCACCGCAGAAGAAGCCAAAGACGAATACGGCGGCAAAGACGAGGATTTCCTGTGTCAGGGAAGTCAGCAGAGCCAGCATCAAGGCTGCCCCCAGCGGGGCGATGTAGATAAGGCGGCTGCGGTGCTGGGCAAAGAGGCCGCAGAGAAATCTTGAGGGAATCATGGCCAGCCAGAACAGGGACAAGGCCAGATAGCCGCGGGAGGAATTCAGCGTGTCCGCCATAAAGCTGTTCAGGAAGAAGCAGAAGCCGTTTTCCACGCCCACATAGATAAACATGATGGTGCAGAGGAGCGCCACGCCTTTGAGATACATGCCACCTTCGACCTGGGCAAGTTCGCTGGGGGAGGATTCCTCGCGCGGGGCAAAGTCGGTCTTAACCAGACAGAAGGTCAGGACGAGGAAGATGAGGGCGCTGAGCACGAAGAAGGAGCGCCAGCCCCATGGTGTCGTCAGCGTCAGTCCTACCACCAGCGGTGCAATGACGGCGCCCAGTGCAAACATGGCCGTGATGTAGCCCATGCGGCGGTTGCGGGTCAAGGGATAGGCGTCCTGCATGCCCGCGATGGCCACATACTGCACGATGCTGCAGGCAAAGCCCAGTACGAAAATCCCGGCGGCAAAAATCAGGGAACTTGTGGCCAGCAGGATGAGACCTGCCGACAAGGCCCGGCAGGCCGTGAAGATGACCAGCATGATTTTCTTGCCGATTTTGTCGGCCAAAGCGCCCAAGAGCAGGGGCGCAATCATGGTGGCAAAAAGCTGGACGGCAGCCAGCATGCCCTGCTGGCCAATGGACAGGTCATACTCCTGTCCCACGTATAAAAGGCAGGCCTGATACCCACCCGTTTCAAAGCCGTTCATGAAGATGGACAGCAGGAATAACAAGGATAAATCATTCTTGGCCCAATAGGTTGTTTTTTTCATAAGGTCACCTCAGACGAAAAAACTTGATAATGTTGCATATCTTCGCCAAGGACAGAGGGATATCCTGCCCTTGGCTTTTCTGTTTTTTTTATTGCGTCCAATGATTATCGGGGGTATAATAGAATTATAGTAGTGTATCTGTTTTTAAGATGAACGAATCGCAGTAAGGAAACGGGATTTTTCCTCAAAATCCTAAAAAATTTACAGGAAAGGAGAGATGTTTATGAGTATCGGCAGTGTGATGAACGGGCTGAACAGTTCTTTGAATCAGCTGAATCGTGCCCATTCCGTGCAGTCCCAGAGCATTCAGCGGATTGCCACGGGTTCCAAGCGGCCTAGTGCGGCCAATGGTGCCTCCGATTATGCCATCGCGCAAAAGATGCAGTACAACTTGGGCGGCGTACGCCAGTCCAATGCCAACACCCAGACGGCCAACTCCATGCTTAACGTCGCTGGGGGCGCAGTGAGCAATACGATAAGCTCCCTGTCATCTTTACGGGAAACGCTGATTAATGCCGCAAATGGTACCAATGGGAAGACTGATGTGGCTGCTCTGCAGGAAAGCGTCAACCAGACCCTGTCCCAGATTAATTCCAACGCACAGGTGACCTACAACGGCATGAATTTGCTGGATGGCAGCCAGACGGTGACGGTGGCAGGTATCGACGGTTATGAAAATGTTTCTCTCGGCGACATGAGTACGAAGGGCCTCGGCCTGACGGACAGCCAGGGCAACAGCACGATTAACCTGCAGGAAGCCAATGGTTCCGTGTCCGGCCTCTCGCAGGCTCTCGACACGGTGGATGCGGCGCTCAACAAGGCGCTCGACGAAGCCACTACCATCGGTGCGGCTCAGCAGGGGATGGAGTATCAGTCCGCCAACTATACCACGATGGAGGAAAACCTTCAGGCCTCCCTGTCGGTCAGCGATGATGCGGATATTGCCGCAGAATCCGTGACCAATGCCAGTGCTAAGACCCAGAGCCAGGCGGCTCTGTGGGCGGTGAAACAGGGCATGCAAAACCTCAGCCAGCAGATGCTGGGGGCAATCAACAATCACAGCCGCGGTGCAGCATTCAACATGCTGTCCTAAGCCAAAGGCGATTTTTACCGTTGCATGAATATGCAGCGGTTTTTTTCTGCCCTCTTTGCATTGCAGTGTACCTGTGTTAAAATGAGAAGGACATAATTTACAGTGATGGCGGCTTTGGGGAGGAAGTTCTATGGATAAATTGACTGCAGGACTGATTATTTACCGCCAGCCCCAGGAGAGCATTCTGGTACGGCTGGCAGAACTCGGACGGCGCATAAAAGACGGAGACGAAGGGGATAAGACGGCGCTGGTAAATGGCGTGCTCGGGGAGGTCAACCGCCTGCTGGACATCGCCACCCGCTATGGCTTTGACGGCAACCTTTGGCATTCCTATCTGGCCTTTCTGCTCGCGACTGTAGAGGCGCCCTTTACCTTGGTCTGCGAAAAGCGCGGCAGCAGTGCAGGCAGTGTGCAGGTTTTTGCGGAAAATGATATGGCCATTTTCAAGGCCCTCTGGGATTATGACTTCGCTCCCTGGGAAAAGGCGCTGGGGGTGCGGTGCTTCTCCATCCTGAGCAATTACCGGGCCGTGGCCAAGCCCGCGCAGATTTACAACAAGAGCGTCAGCGATAAGGTGCGCGAGCTCACCGCCGCCATTGACGGGGCCAAAGATGCCGCCGCCATGTACAAGAACGTAACGGATTTTTATGCCAAGTACGGCGTGGGCATGCTCGGCCTCAACAAGGCCTTCCGCGTGTCGCCGGAAATCGAGGAGACGGGAAATTTGCTGGAACCCATTACGACCACGGGGGACATCCGACTGACCGATATCGTGGGCTATGAGAGCCAGAAGGCGCGGCTGGCCGCCAACACCGAGGCTTTTGTGCAGGGGCGCAAGGCCAATAATGTCCTGCTCTACGGGGATGCGGGTACGGGGAAAAGCACGAGCATCAAGGCGATTCTCAACGAATACTACGACCAGGGCCTGCGCATGATTGAGGTCTACAAGCATGAGTTCAAGTACCTGCAGCGCATTATCGCCCGCATCAAGAACCGCAATTACAAATTCATCATCTATATGGATGATTTGTCCTTCGAGGAATTTGAAATCGAGTACAAATACCTCAAGGCCGTTATCGAGGGCGGGCTTGAGGTCAAGCCCGACAACATCCTGATTTATGCCACGAGCAACCGCCGCCATCTGATTAAGGAACGGGTGGATGACCGCCCTGACTTCATCGACCCGGATTTGCATCAGAACGATACCGTGCAGGAAAAACTCTCGTTGGCTGACCGCTTCGGCCTGTCCATCGGTTACTTCAAGCCCAATCAGAAGGAATACTTCACGATTGTGGAAAAACTGGCGGCCCGCCACCCCGAGATAACACTTTCCACCGAAGAACTGCGGGCGGGTGCCGTCAAGTGGGAAATGAGCCATTCCGGCCTGTCCGGGCGGGCGGCTCAGCAGTATATTAATTCGCTTTTGAGCGCGGGGAAAACTTGCTAAAAAAAAAGTAATGATGTATAATTGGAAATAACAAAAAGGACAGTTGATGTGTGGTAACGTCGACTCTCCCTGCTTTATTGAATAGTTTGTTTGGAGAAAGGTCGCCGTGTGCCGCATGGGCGGCTTTTTTCATGCTAAATTACTTTAACAATCCAAGGGTTGAGACAATCAGCGTCAGAAATGCAATGAACAACGAAAGCTTTTCATATAGCGTCATGGCTCTCACCTCCCCGAACGGGGAAAGCCGGCTCATCAACTGTCTGTAATCATTATATCATGAAGGATAAATTAAGAAAATGGTCTACTTATTAAAATTCGGTGCCGCGTGGGTGCTGCCGCCGGGGATTTTCTTTCTTGCGTTGTGGTTTGTCGCCTGGCGGTTGTACAAGAAACAGGAAAAGAGGCTGGCGGGTATGCTTGCGGCTTTGGTGTTTGTGTTTTACCTTCTGTGTACCAATCTGGTATCCGAGCGGGTCATGGGGGCGTTGGAGTCGGCCTATCCGCCGCCGGAAAATCCACAGGGGGACTGCGTGATTATGCTCGGGGGCGGGGCCTTCCCCGATACGCCGGATGTGAGCGGGGCGGGAACCCTGTGCTCTGCTCCGGCCAACCGTCTGCTGACGGCGGTGCGCCTGCAGCGGAAACTTGACGTGCCCATCATTCTCTCGGGCGGGCAGGTCTATAGCGACAGCGGCCCGGAGGCTGTCATTGCCAAGCGTATTCTCATGGATTTGGGCGTGCCTGAAGACAAAATCATTGTGGAGGGAAAGAGCGTCAACACCACACAGAACGCGAAATTTTCCACGGAGCTTATGAAGGAGCGGGGGCTTACGAAGCCGATTCTCGTGACGTCGGCCTTCCATATGCGCCGTTCCGTGCTGAACTTTGCGAAAAACGGCGTGGAGGTGGTGGCTTATCCGGCCGATTACCGTGTAAATCCGCGCCATGATTTCCATTATAATAAATTGAAGCCCAGCATCGGTGCACTGGATGACAATGTGACGGTGATGCAGGAGGTTCTGCGGGCTTTGGTTACGAGGTATCTTGAATGACAAAAAACTTAACAGAAGGAAGTCCGGCAAGGCTGATTCTGATGTTTACCCTGCCGCTGATTGCGGGGAACATCTTTCAGCAGCTCTATGCCTTTGTGGACACCTTGATTGTGGGCCGCTTTTTGGGCGTTGAGGCGCTGGCGGCCGTGGGCTGTACGGGCAGTTTGATGTTCCTCATGCTCGGCTTTGTGATTGGTTTTTCTACGGGGATTACCATTTACACGGGCCAGCGATACGGCGCCAAAGATTACGCCGGAGTGCGGCAGAGTGCGGCAACCTGTGCCGTGCTCTCCTTTTTGGAGGCCGTGGTGCTGACGGTTGTGGGGGTGTCGCTGTGCCGCCAGCTCTTAATCTGGATGCAGACGCCGCCGGAGATTTTGGAGGGGGCGTACTCCTTCATCAGCATCGTGTTCGGCGGGATTGTGATGTTCGTCTGCCTGCAGACCCAGACAAACCTGTTGCGGGCGCTCGGTGACAGCCGTATGCCGACGGTGATTCTGGCGACCGCTCTCATCATCAACATCATTTTGGAGCCAGTGGCCATTCTCGTCTTGGGCTGGGGCATTCCCGGTGCGGCGCTTGCGACCATCGTGGCGCAGTTTTTGGGCAATGTGATTTGCTACATTTACATTTGCAAAAAAGTGCCGGTGCTCCGCACACATCGCGCGGACTGGCAGATGAACGGACAGGTCTTAAAGGCGCATTTGAAACTCGGCCTGCCCATGGGCTTTCAGTCCTCGATTATTGCCATCGGCGCGGTTATCCTGCAGGTGGCGCTGAACAACCTCGGCCCGACGGCTGTTGCGGCCTATGCGGCGGCGCAGAAAGTCGATTCCATCGCGCTGATGCCCATGATGTCCTTCGGCCTTGCTATGGCGGCTTATACCGCGCAGAACTACGGCGCGCAGAAATACGACCGCATCGCCGAGGGCGTGAAAAAATGCAGTTATATGTCCGTGGGCTTCAGTATTCTCGCGGCTGTGGTGCTGATTACCTCCGGGCCGTTCATCATGGAGCTCTTTGTCGGTGAGGGCCAGCAGGAAGTTGTGGACATGGGGCATATGTACCTTATTGTCAACGGCGTGAACTACTGGATACTCGCGTTACTCTTTATCTTCCGCTATACCCTGCAGGGCCTTGGCCAGAGCGTCGTGCCCACCATTGCAGGCGTTATGGAACTACTCATGCGCGCCGGCGCCGCGATTTTCCTCTGCGAAATCTGGGGCTACTTCGGCGCCTGCGTCGCCAACCCCATGGCCTGGGCAGGCTCGTGCATCCCGCTTGCCATTGCGTTCTTCTGGACGAGAAGGACGTTTCGGAAAAATCATAAATAATTTACAAAGGTTTACATTTCAGGCAGGAGATTTCTCCTGCCTTGTTGTATATATAATATATATTGACTCAAGTTTTATCAAGAAGGGTGGATTATTTATGTATCAAGATGAATACAAACGCTGGCTGGGAGCTGACCTGATTGACTGCGACCTGGGGAAAGAGTTGCGGGACATTGCAGGTGATGATGAAGCCATCAAGGAGCACTTTGCGGCTGCTCTGCAGTTTGGTACGGCTGGTCTGCGCGGCACGTTAGGTGCTGGCACGAACCGCATGAACATCTGGGTTGTCCGTCAGGCAACGCAGGGTGTTGCCGACTGGGTAAAAGGTGAAGGCGGCACGCAGACGGTTGCCATCAGCTACGATACCCGCCTCAAAGGCTGGACTTTTGCCAAAGAAGCTGCAGGTGTTTTGGCCGCCAATGGCATTAACGTGCGCATTTACGACGAGCCCATGCCGGTACCCGCCCTTTCTTTTGCCACCCGTTTCTATAAAGCCAATGCCGGCATCATGGTGACGGCCAGCCACAACCCGGCCAAGTACAACGGCTACAAAGCCTACGGCCCGGACGGCTGTCAGATGACGGATGATGCCGCTGACGTCGTTTACAACGCCATTCAGAAAACCGATGTGCTCACAGGCGCAAAGTATATGTCCTTTGCCGAAGGTGTGGAAAAAGGTCTGATTAAGTTTGTCGGGGAAGACTGCAAGGAAGGCCTGTATAAAAATATCGAGGCCTGCCAGGTTCGTCCCGGCCTCTGCAAGACGGCTGGCCTGAAGCTCGTTTATAGCCCCTTAAACGGTACCGGTCTTGTACCCGTTACCCGCGTACTGCGCGACATCGGCATTGATGATGTGACGATTGTGCCGGAACAGGAATACCCCAACGGCTATTTCACGACCTGCTCCTATCCGAACCCGGAAATCCTTGCCGCTATGGAAAAAGGCGTGGAACTGGCGAAGAAAACGGATGCTGACCTCATGCTTGCCACCGACCCGGATGCTGACCGCGTGGGTATCGCCATGAAGTGCCCGGATGGCTCCTATGAGCTGGTTTCCGGCAACGAGATGGGCGTCCTGCTCCTCGACTACATCTGCGCCGGCCGTCAGGAAAAGGGCACCATGCCCAAAGAGCCTGTGGCTGTAAAATCCATCGTGTCCACGCCGCTGGCGGATGCCGTGGCTAAGCATTATGGCGTAGAACTGCGCCACACGCTCACGGGCTTCAAGTGGATTGGCGACCAGATTCTCGGTTTGGAGAAAAAAGGCGAAGAAGATCGCTTCATCTTTGGTTTCGAGGAAAGCTACGGCTATCTCGCCGGCCCCTATGTCCGCGATAAGGATGCTGTGGTCGCTTCCATGCTGATTTGCGAAATGGCCGCTTACTATCGCAGTAAGGGTTCGTCCATCAAACAGCGCCTCGAAGAAATTTACAGCCAGTATGGCCGTTACCTCAACAAGGTGGACAGCTTCGAGTTCCCGGGCCTTTCGGGCATGGACAAGATGAAGGGCATGATGGAAAATCTGCGCAAAGACCCGATTCAGGAACTGGCCGGCAAGAAGGTCGTCAAGGTTATCGACTACCTCGACACCGCTGCTACGGGCCTGCCCAAAGCCAACGTGCTGACGTACGAACTTGAAGACGGTTCTTCCGTCATCATCCGTCCGTCCGGCACCGAGCCGAAAATCAAGGCTTACTACACGACGAAGGGCAAAGACCTCGCCGAAGCACAGGCTGCCAAAGATAAGATGGCTGAGGCCGTTAAACCTTATCTGTCCTAAAATAATTCAATATCATTAACCAAAAGTGCGTTGACGTAGAATTTGGTCAACGCACTTTCTGCGTTAGTTCGTGCTTATGGTATCCCGCTTATACGCAGTCAAGGGGCGAACGGGGAGTAATTTTTCTGTTTTCCGCTAAACGACCCCCTCGTTAAATAGCGATGTCCAGTTACCTGCGCCGGGCAGGCCAACGGCGCTTCTTTCAGCGTATTTTTTTAGCATTTTCTTGCTGGGGCCGGCCTTCACTGCGTTCAGGCAGTCGCTCCTGACAGAAAAATCACTCCCCGTCCGCCCCAGGTTACGGATTAGGCAAGCGGCGAGAACTTGCTGTTCCCGTAACAAGAACATCGATGTACTTGCTCCTTGTCACCACGAAAATAGTGATTGCTACGAACAGCGCTTAGGGGCGGAGGTGGTAATGCTTTTCGCCGTGGAACGACTGTCCGAACGCAGTGAGGACTGGCCCACAAACGGCATAAACTAAACACTGGGCTGAACATACGCGCCGCCGGTCTTGCCCGGCGCAGGTCGCTAAAAAATCCATACATTTACTTGTGGGTCATTCAGTGCAACGGCGAAAAGTATTACCACCTCCGCCCAAACTGAGCTGTAACAAATAAAAGTAATCTCGCAGTAACATTGACAAACTGCAAGTTCACATTTCCTTTTTTCTATTGTCACATAATTTCCTATGGCAAAATCGGAATAACTGCGTTATGTCGTATCGACGAAACGCGAATAAGTAATTTTGCCTATGGCAAAATTTGAACAACTGCGTTATAATCAATATGTATGTAATGATACCAATATGGAATGAATGAACTAGAGGAGTGTAGACAATGAGTTTGAAGCTTGCATCCGGTTTTGAGTTTGATTACGAAAACCTGTACGGCGAAGGTAAGGTTACGGAAGCTGACCTGAAAAGCTATGAAGAAGATTTGAAGAAAGCTCACGAAGCCATGAAGGTTATGCGTGAGAAAGGCTTTATCCGTGCGCATCTGTCCAAGGACGGCGAGCCGGAAAAGGTGCTGTTCTCCCAGCTGCCCTACATTGAAGAAGGCCATCTCAATAGCCCGTCTTCCCTGAAGCACCTGCAGGAACTGACCGACCATGTAAAGGACAACGTGGATTTCGTTGTATCTCTGGGTATCGGCGGCTCCTTCCTGGGCGACAAGGTTATCTTTGATGTGCATTGCGGTGAATTCTGGAACGAACTGCCGAAGGCAGAACGCAACGGCTTCCCGAAAATCATCTTCAGCGGCCAGAACATCGACCCGCGCCGCACGGGTGACATCATCCACTATCTCGAAAACAGCGCCAAAGTCACCAAATCCCATGAAAAGCGCAACCTCAAAGTGCTGCTGCTCGTTATCTCCAAATCCGGCGGCACGCTCGATACCATGAGCAACTTCATGGTCATCTATGATGCCCTGCAGAAGCTCGGCGATATCGATGTGGAAGTGGTTGCTGTTACCGACCCGAACATGGAAAAGCAGACCCTCCTCAAGAAGCTGGCTATCGAAAAAGGCTGGCCGCAGTACGCTGTACCCGATGGGGTGGGCGGCCGTTTCTCCATCTTCTGCGAAGTCGGCCTGACGCTGGCTGCCTGCGTGGGCTTTGACATTGAGTCCTTCCTCAAAGGCGCCCGTGACATGGATAAGGCCTGCCAGAATGATGACCTCTGGCAGAACCCGGCAATGCTCAATGCTGCTCTGAAGTTTGCTGCATCCGAAAAGCATGGTCGCGATATCGAAGTTATGATGCCTTATGGCGATTACATGAAGTCCGTTTCCGAATGGTACATCCAGCTGCTGGCTGAATCCCTCGGCAAGCAGTACAACAAGGACGGCAAGGAAGTTTGCTACGGCCGTACGCCGCTCGTTGCTGTCGGCACCACGGACATGCATTCCCAGACGCAGCAGCATCAGGAAGGCAAGCTCAACAAAGTCGTTCAGTTCATCCGTCTGGCTGATTGGGAAAAGGACCTCACGATTCCCGATATCTTCCCGGATGTGAAGAAACTGTCCGATATCTCCGGCGTAACCATGGGCCAGGCTCTCGAAGTTGCCCGTCAGTCCAACGCTGACGCTCTGGCATCCAACAAGCGCTACAACGCTTGCTTCACTCTGCCGAAGCTCAACGCTTACCACCTCGGCGAGCTCCTCTACATGCTGGCTATGTCCGTAGCTTACGAAGGCGAACTCTCCAACGTGGATGCCTTCAACCAGCCGGGCGTAGAGTCCTACAAGCGCATTATGGGACCGAAGCTGGCTGAAGTAAAGGCTGCTAACCAGAAATAAATCTTTCTAAGGTCATGCGTATTGGCGGGGCGGCTGGGAGCTGCTTCCGCTGCGCTATGAGCCTTGGCTAAAATTTATTTTTGCCTTTTATAAAACTCCAAGCACTTAAACTCACTGCGTTCAGACAAAAGTGCTTGGAGTTTTTTCGTATGTAGGCAAAAATAATTTTCTTCACGCCAATGCCCATACGCTTCGCCAGAAGTAGCTCCCAGCCGCCCCGCCAAGTCAGTTCTTCTGCATACTATTACATGTAATGCCATACTGGACAAAAGGGCTTTCGTTCAAGCAAAAGAAACAATCTCTGCCAACAGCAACTCCGCTTCTCTCCACAAGAGAGAAGATGCGCCAGCCAATTCGATAGTGTTATGGCAGTAAGGATTCATGAAAATAGCTATAGTTATGGCCTGCCGCGCCTTTCACCTCGAATCCCATCGTGGTAACTATTCTAACCATTCTAATCCTGTTCTAACCAAGATGTGTTACCATACAACTGATTTATTTCATAGAAGGGATGATTAGATGACTTTTTTTGTTGTTATGGGCTGGGGATTTGTTTTTGCCCTGATATTCTTTTTCCTGTTCCTGGGAACCCGGCTGGACTGGAGCTGGGTCAGCCTGAAGCGCAGCATTGACAAGGAAACCTACAAGCGGCGTCTGCTGTATTTTGCTTTGGGGATGATTGCCGTGCTGGGGCTTGCTGCGATAATTTATTGGCTGAAGGGGATACGCCATGTCATGGGGGTTAGTCTGCTTGGGCCGGTGATGATTCTGGTGGTGCTGCTGATTGCTTTGGCGTTGGGCATCTTCGTGGTCATGTTGGGCACGGTGATGCAGCGGGCTAAAATGCTGAAGTATGGCATAATCCTGCAGGTGGCGGCCGTTATCCTGCTGCCTGTCTGCGCAATTCTTGGCGGCTGGCTCTATCTTGTGTTCTGTGCCATTCCCTGTTTTATGAAGGAAAAAGACCAGCTTCCCCCAGCAGAAGAATCTTCCAGCATCCCTGCCTGAGCTTATAATCCACACTTTATGCATGAGAAAAGCCGTCCTTTCGGGCGGCTTTTCCTATAGGCGTATTTAGAAATAGTTCTTGCTCATTTCCACCAGGCCGTCTGTCAGCAGGTGCATGAACTCCGGATTGCCGATGTTTTCCGCGCTGACGGCAAAGAGCATGTTGTTGTACGTCCAGTGGGCGGCGTAGCCCTCGGGGTAGGTTTTGCGTTCGGCGGGAACCTGCGCCACGGACACAGGCAGGCCGCCGATGGTCTGCTTTTCCCATTTTGCGCCGTAAATGCCGCTGATATTGTCGTTGGTCAATTCTGTGCAGCGGGCGGTGCGCAGGCGGAATTTTGTGGCGATTTTCCCATCAGCGGTGTATTCGATATCGATGGTATCGCCA
Source organism: Selenomonas ruminantium AC2024 (assembly GCF_000687995.1). NCBI lineage: Bacteria > Bacillati > Bacillota > Negativicutes > Selenomonadales > Selenomonadaceae > Pseudoselenomonas > Pseudoselenomonas ruminantium. The sequence goes on along the minus strand of NZ_JIAC01000001.1, from coordinate 214,041 downwards.
GCAATCACCCAGACATGGCTCACATGATAGCCCGTCATGGACGGCAGGTAGAGAGGCTGGAAACCGGCTGCGGCTTTGGCTTCCGCCACGCTGTCATAGGCCTTCATGGGATTGGGCATGCCCACGCTGCCCAGCGGCGCAGCACTGGCTGTACCGCCTGTAATGACTGTACTCAGACAGCAGCTTCCTGCGGTCAGCGCCGCCAGCAGGGCAAAGGATTTTTTATTCATAAAGCAAACCTCCTTAGCAGAGTCCCTCATTAAGGTCAGTATATACCGAGTGGTTGCTTGCGTCAAATTAAAATGCCATTAGAAATTTTAGCAGGAACTGGCCGAAATCAGTCGAATATCTTAAAAAGGTGTACGAGCAAAAGGAAGTTATCCACAGATTTATCCCCAAAATTGTGGATTAGTGGATAAATCTGTGGATAACCCTGGTGAAAATGTGAATGGTTCTGAGGTTTATATGGATAACCAGAAAAAGGTCTTAAAGTTATTGGATTATATCCGCAAGGTGGCTTCCCTGCGGCAAAAATTGGTGCGCAGTATCAAAGAGGAGGAGTGGTCGCTGTTCCTGGACGAGTTGCCCGTGGACCCTAAGCGGATTCGCGTGCTGCCGCAGGCGGAAGGCGTCAGCGAGGATGTTCTGCTGGAAGTGGAAAAGCCGGAGTTTATTCCCTGCCCGGAACTGCCCTTTGACCTCTTGGGCTGGATTCGAACGCCCAACTGGCGGGATTTTGCCGTGACGGATATCGAGGTGCGGGAAGAACGCCTGCGCCATGACGAACGGCTCGGTGATGTGACGGAGCGGTTTGTGGATTCCGGGGTGCGTCTGGCGGCTTTGGAAAAATGGAAGCGGCAGCGCACGCTCTGGCGGGCCGGGGAAATGGTCAAGAGCCGCACGCAGGAACTCTTTATGCAGCTCTATGAGCTTTACGACAAATTGCGCAAAGACCCGGATAGGCTGGAACTTGTGGCGGGCAATGGCTTTTTTTTGAGCGGTTTGGATTCGGCCATCAATCATCCGATTATTTTGAAGCGGGTGCGCCTGCATTACGATAACAAGGGCAAGATGCAGCTTTTGTCTGCGGAATATCCCACGGAACTTTATGTGGATATGTTTCAGGAAATGCCGGGGGTGGAGGCCGAGGGGATTCGGGCCTTTGCCGAGGCATTGGATGAGGCGGATTTGCATCCCTGGGCGGAGAATATGGAGGCCTTTCTGGCGGAGAATGCCGGAGCTCTCACGCCCAACTGCCGTTATGCGGCCAACCGTTTTGATGTGCTGCCCACGGACTGGTATCTGACCTATGATAGGCAGGTGCTGTTCTTGCGGAAGGTGCAGCCGGGGACGGAGCGTTCCATCGGCGCCATCATGGCCCGCATTGAGCAGGAGGGGGATGTGCCCGAGGCTCTGTTGCGGATTGTGGACCCGGACGCTCCTCAGGAAAAGGCGGAGCCGGAAACCCTGAATCTCGATGACATCCGGGGTGAGGCTGAGGATATTCTGCTGACCAAAGCCGCCAACGCGGAGCAGCTGGGCATTGCCCGGAAGATTGCCGCCTCACCGGCGGTGGTGGTGCAGGGGCCTCCCGGCACGGGCAAGACCCATACCATTGCCAATCTGCTGGGCCATTTTCTGGCCCAGGGCCAGCATGTGCTGGTGACCAGTGCCACCAACAAGGCACTGTCGGTATTGAAGGAAAAACTGCCGGCAGGGATTCAGGATTTGTGCGTGTCCCTGATTGATGATGCCAAGGGGGATATGGAGCGGTCGGTGTCCGGCATCTGCGAGCGGCTGGCCCATAGCGATGGGGCGGAGCTTGCCCAGCGGGGCACGCGTTTGGCAGAAGAGCGCCAGTCCCTGCTCCATGCCCTGCGGGAAAAGCGCACGGTGCTGGCGGATATGCAGCGCTATGAGGCCAAGCGGGATTATTTTGTGCTGGGGGGCAAGGCATGGTCTCCCTCCCGCATGGCGGCTTTTATCCATGACCATCAGGAGCTGGCAGAGGTGGTGCAGGGCCCTGTGGCCGAAGGCGTGCTGCCTCTGAGCCAGGATGAACTTGCCGACCTCTATCGGAGCAACGGCGTATTTACGGCGGAAAGCCTGCGGGAAATCGCGGAGGATTTGCCGGACAGAGGGCGCATGCTGTCCCCGGAGGAAGCGGGACGGCTGATTGAGCTGGCCGCCTCGGAACAGGATAAGCGGCAGGAGCTCCTGGCGGGCCTGCAGGATGTCACGCTGGACGAAGTGGGCTGTTTGTGCCGCAAGGGACAGCAGGTGGCCGGGGAGCTTTCCCTGGACAGGCTGCGGGAGGCCGGGGAGCTCTATGATCAGATTGACTTTGCCCGGCTGGAGGAAAAATGGGCTCAGGAGGCCATGTTGGCCGGCAAGCTCAAGGGGGCTCATCTGGAGATGTGGCAGATGCTGGGCCGCTCCATTGCCCGGGTACAGCAGCTGAAACAGCAGAACCTGACCCAGTTCTTTGGGGTGGAGTTTGCCTATCAGGGCAAGCGGGAGCTCAACCAGGAGCTGATTCAGACCCTGGCGGAAATGTCCGAGACCTTTGATAACGGCGGCCTGTCCTGGTGGCGCAAGCTTTGCCACAGCGGCTGGAAGGCGGTGCAGCGGGAATTTGTCATCGACGGCCACGGACTCGAAAGTCGGCGGGACTGCCAGCTGGCCATGCAGTATGTGGCCCTGCAGCAGGCCCGCAGCGAAGTGCGGGTCAAGTGGCGCCAGCTGTTGGAACCATACGGTATGGTTTCCTATGAGGAACTGGCCGCCTCCGGGGACGACTGCGACGATTTGTTAAGCGCCCGCTGGCGGGAAATTCAGGGCTACCTTTCCTGGCAGGAAAATGTCTGGCAGGATTTGCTGCTGCTCTGGCGTCAGGCCGGCGTGAATATGAATCTTGTCTATCGCCCTGCCAATTTTGCCACCCCTCATGGGGAACTAGCGGACCAGCTGCGCTGGCTGCGGGAGGATTTCCCTCGCTGGCAGCAGCTTTTGCTGATGCAGGCCGGACGGCAGCACTCGGCAGACAGCCTGCGGGAGACGCGGGCGGCCATTGCCGAAGCTGACGGCATTTTGGCACGGCAGTTCGGTGCGGCTCTGGCTGACGGCGACAGCGCGGCCTATGCCGCCGCTTATGAAAAACTGGCAGCCTACGAAAAACTCCTGCCCTTGTTCGAAAAAAGGCAGGAATATCTGGAACGGCTGGCAGAACTTGCGCCGCAGTGGGCGGCGCGGATTGCAGGGCAGGATGGCCGTGACGGAGAGGCACAGGTGCCGGAAAATATCGGCGATGCCTGGCTTTACGCCCAATTCAAGCGGGAACTTGGCGAGCTGCCCAAGGCTGATGCTCAGGCACTGGCTGGGGAGATTGAAGAACTTACGAGCCGTCTGCGTCAGGTGACGGCGGAACTGGCGGAAACCCGCGCCTGGCAGCACTTACTGGAAAATGTGTCCGGCACCGGCCTGCAGGCCAGTCTGGTGGGCTGGAGCAAAGCGGTACAGAAGCTCGGCAAGGGCAAGGGGCGCTATGCGGCCCGCCATATTCGGGAGGCAAGGGACTGCATGCTGGAAGCGCAGCGTGCGGTGCCCGCCTGGATTATGCCCCTGTCCCGTGTCTGGCAGAACCTTAATCCCGCAAGCCCCAAATTTGACATCATCCTGATTGACGAAGCCAGTCAGGCGGATATTACGGCTCTGCCCTTGCTCTACTTCGGCAGGAAAATCATCATCGTGGGGGATGACAAGCAGGTGAGCCCTGCAGCCGTCGGCGTGACAGCGGCCGAAATCACCCATCTGCAGGGCACGACCATCGACGGCGTAATCAAACACGCTTCTCTCTATACAATGGATTCTTCCCTCTACGATATTGCCCAGATGAATTTTGCCGCCCGGATGCTGACGGAACATTTCCGCTGCGTGCCGGAAATCATCGGCTATTCCAATCAGCTGGCTTATGACGGTCGTATCCGCCCCTTGCGGGAGTCTGGAGGAAGCAGTCTGCAGCCCTTGGTGCCTGTGCAGGTTGAGGGCCAGCGGGACGGCAAGAAAAATCTGGCCGAAGCCGAGTACATTGTGGCAGTGCTGGCGGCCTGCCTGGAGGAACCTGCCTATCAGGGCAAGAGCTTCGGTGCCATCTCCCTGTTAGGCGACGAGCAGGGAAAACTCATCCGGGAACTGGCGGCAGAACGCATTGGCATTGGCGCCTTGGAAGCCTGCGATTTCCTCTGCGGAAGTCCCGCAGATTTTCAGGGCGACGAGCGGGATGTTATCTTCCTGTCGCTCGTGGACAGCCCTGCCGAAGATACCCCCTTGCGCCTTGTGGGGGACGGCCATGCCGGTAGTACCCTCAAGCGCTACAATGTCGCCGCCAGCCGTGCGCGCGACCAGCTTTGGGTCATTCATTCCATGGCTGCGGCGGCCCTCAAAGAGGGCGATTTGCGCCGGGGGCTTATCGAATATGCAGAAAATCCGGACGCAGGCTTGGGGGACAGAGAACCTCAGCAGCCTACATCTTTGGAACTTACCGTCACCCGCAGCTTGCAGGCCGAAGGCTATCAGATTCTGCAGGATATGGCGGTGGGCAGTTTGCGCGTGCCTGTGGCCGCAGTCAGCGGCAACAGCCGGGTTATCGTTGCCTGCGACGGCGAGCACTGGGTGGACAGCATCAAAGAAGCCGCCAGCCAGCGCTACAGTCAGGCGGTCTTGGAACGCCTGGGCTGGCATTTCCTCCGCGTGCGGGGCAGCAGTTGGTACCTGAATCCCGAAGCCGCGCTGGAAAAACTAAAAGCCCAGCTGGCAGACCTCGGGATTGTGCCGGGAGAAACTACGCCCGCAGAAAATTCCGCCGCAGAGCGCCAGCAGCAGGCCCTTTGGGTGCGGCAGCGGGCGGAACAGCTGCTTGGGGAGTGGCATAAAGAGGAAATAGACGCATAGGAGCGCTGTGGTTCTTAATGCGTACTGGCGCAGGTGCTTGCTTTTGGCCTTCGCCCTAAATGGCTCCCTCGCTCATGCCGTTGACCTAGTTACCCGCTCCGGTTACCACGTCGCGGCTTTCAGCTTGGTGTTTAGCATTTTTCTTTTAGGGGCCAGCCTGCGGCAGCGGGCTGTGGCCAAAAAGCAAGCACTGCGCCAAGATGAGCTTAACGGCTTAATTTGTAAAAAAATAGCATTTGCCAATGACTTAGGCAAATGCTATAATGAACACAAGAAGAGGTGCCGCCCAGCGGTCGCCCTCGTTAGTTTACCGTTTTAATGAAAGTAAACCGCCACAAGTTTGGTCGCATGGGGCGGTTTATTTTTTTATCTCTATCAGGATGAGAAGTAACAAGACTAAAATTATGATTATCTCATTCATAAGGCGAGCCCCCTTTTGAGGGCAAATATTAACCGCTAAACAGCACCTTAAAGGCAGTATAACAAAAATCCAGTCTCTTGTACATAGTGTAGTGACCCCATAAAGTTAGACCTTACCGGTAGTAGCAATTATTTGCTGCTACCGTTTTTTTTACGCTGCGGCATGACGTAATCGGTAATCTACTGGGCTGAGCCACCCCAGCTTAGCTTTGATTCTGTGCTTATTGTAGTATGTGATGTAATGCCGTATAGCTCGTTCAAGTTCTTCGAAGCTGTGATAGGTATGCCCATAATAGATTTCCTGTTTTAGCAGGCCAAAGAAATTTTCCATCACGCTATTATCCAGACAGGTGCCTTTGCGAGACATACTTTGAAAAATTCGTTCTTCCTTTAATCGGCCTACATAGCTGCCCATTTGGTAAGCCCATCCCTGGTCGGAATGGAACGTTCGACGATAAGGGCAGTCGCAGGTAATGGCAATTGCCTTATCCAAAGCAGACATAATGCCTTGTGATGATGGCCGTTTGGTGATACTAAAGCTAATGATTTCACGATTATAAAGGTCAAGGAACGGGTCTAGATATGCCTTGCGTGTAAGAATATTCCCGTTGGTGTCCATTTCATAATACTTAAATTCAGTGGTATCTGTGGTGATTTTTTGATGTGGGATACATGTATCGAAGCGGCGACGCAGCCGATTGGGTGCAATACGCCCAACAGTACCTTTGTAGGAACTGTACTTGCGGCTCTTGTGAGAGAAAGCTTTTACCTGTAGCCCTAATTTCTGGACAAGTCGCTGAACCTTCTTGCGATTGACTAAAAGGCCCTCTTTGCGGAGCTTACCCCAGATTCGACGATAACCAAAGTCCTTGTTGTTTTGCCGAATAGCTTTGATTTTTGATTCTAACTCAGCATCCGGATTTTGGCGGTCGAATCGCTGTTGCCAATACATGTAAGTGGCTTTAGGGAGTTTTATAACTGCAAGGATGTCTTTTAATTTGAATGATCCTCGGAGACTGTGGGCGATCCTTGCTTTCGCTTCTGCGCCTCTTGCTCCAGGCGCAATCTCCTCAGTTCTTTTAAATAAGCCACCTCAATACGAAGCTTGAGATTTTCTTCTTCCAGCTGTTTAAGCTTCTCATCTTGATTTATATTGCATTCTGGTGTAATACTGGCTTTATCTGGCACCTTTGGCCGCCTGCCTTTCCGTTGCGGTTTGAGACCTTCTATACCAACAGCACGATAGCGTCGAACCCAGTTAGCTAAAAGGCCCGCAGATTTCAAATTTAGTCGAAGTGCCAATTCTTGGTAAGAACTCTCTGTACTTAAATATAACTCTACAGCATTTACCTTGAATTGGAAAGAATAGATTTCTTTTTTCCTTGAACGTTGAAGGCCATCTTTCCCCATTGCTCGATATTTCCCTACCCACTCTTGAATGAGTCTTTTGGCAGGGATTTCATATTTTTTTGTTAAGGCAGTATAACCTATATCCCCGTTCAAATACTCTTGGACTACTTTACATTTAAATTCTGCACTATATTTTGCCATAAAAAGACCCCCATAAGTTAGATTCCTTGGTCTAACTTATGGGGGTCTCTACATAGATTGTGTACAGAGGCTGTTTTTTATTGCAGCAGTCCCGGAATATATCGTACCTCATTACCCAGCAAAGCGACAGCGAGCGGAGGACGGGGGACTATTGGACAGGAGCGTAGGCACGGAACGTTAAGAAAATATTTTTTATCATTCAGCTGTATGGACTGGAAAAGTCTACTGTTTGAGCGCAGCGAGTTTTGGCTTTTCCAGTCAGTGCGTTAAGGATAAAAAATATTTTTAGTTCCGTGGCTTTGCGGATGGCCGATAGTCCCCCGTCCTCCGCGCCCTTTCCGCCTCGAATCCAGCCTCGAAATCATTCGTGAAACCTCTCTGCGAAAAAAACTTTGAAAAAAATTGAAAAAAGGTGTTGACATATGGTGCAGGTATGGATATAATAGTTTTTGTCAGTCAGCGAGACACAGAAAAACTTCTGAAGTCAAGCGTCAGACAAAATGCGGAAATAGCTCAGTTGGTAGAGCATCACCTTGCCAAGGTGGGGGTCGCGAGTTCGAGTCTCGTTTTCCGCTCCATAAAATGCGGAAATAGCTCAGTTGGTAGAGCATCACCTTGCCAAGGTGGGGGTCGCGAGTTCGAGTCTCGTTTTCCGCTCCATATTGTTTGTAAGTTTGATGTAAACTTGGGCCTATAGCTCAGTTGGTTAGAGCAACCGGCTCATAACCGGTCGGTCCTTGGTTCGAGTCCAAGTGGGCCCACCAATTACAAAAAACTTCAATATATACAATGACTCAGTAGCTCAGTTGGATTAGAGTATTTGACTACGAATCAAAGGGTCGGGGGTTCGAGTCCCTCCTGGGTCACCATTTTTATGGGTAGGTGGCCGAGTGGTTAAAGGCAACAGACTGTAAATCTGTCATCTTCGGATTACGATGGTTCGAATCCATCCCTGCCCACCACTTGAAAAGGCATAGCGTCGCGAAAGCGGCGCTTTTTCTGTTATTTGCAGGAAACGAAAGACTTGGCCTTCGTTTGACGGAAACTGACGGTTTTTGCTAAAATATCCTTGGTATTGCATAAGTGAAAATGGATAGAGAAGCTAGTGAGGTGGTTTTATTGCGTAAGCAAACATTTCGGTTAGTCTTATTTACCCTGGTATTCATGTGTTGTACGGCAGTCCCTGCGGCTGCCTCGATATTGGTAAAGCAAGGTTCCACAGGCGAGGCTGTGCGCCACGTACAGGAACTTTTGATTGAGCAGGGCTTCCTCGAAAGTGCGGCGGATGGCGATTGCGGCCCGCTGACGGTGGCAGCCATCAAAAAATTCCAGAAAGCCCGTGGTCTGACCGTGGACGGTATCTGCGGTGATGGCACCTATTATTATCTTTCCGGCGGCAAGACCTACGAAAGAAAGGAAACTCCGGCAAAGACGCGTACCAAGGCCCATGCGGTTCATCACGAGGGAGATTCCATTCCCACCGGCCATGCCATGTATGTGTCGGCTTCGGGTTACAGTGCCTACGACCCGGGCAACAGCAAACATACTGCCAGCGGCACCCTCGTGCGTCATGGTGTCATTGCCGTGGACCCCAACATGATTCCCTTGGGCACCCGCGTGTTCATTCCCGGTTACGGTGAGGCCGTGGCCGAAGATATCGGCGGCTCCATCAAGGGACACCGCATCGACGTGGCCTTTGACAGTCACGAAGAAGCCCTGGCTTTCGGACGGCGGGATTTGGAAATCATCATCATTGAAGAAACCTAATCAAAAATTAATGGAAATTTAATCCGTTCCTAATGAAAAGAATCTGAAAACAATGTATAGTAAGGATGGTATGATAATAAATCCATCGAGTTAGGGAGTCGATACAATGTTTAAGGTAAATCATAAGAAAATCGCCGCATTGGCTTTGGCTGGCGTAATGAGCTTCGGCATTGCCGGCATGTCCATGACTTCTGTTACGGAAGCTGCTCACCATGAGGCTGCTTACGAAGATGGCACCCACAATGAGTACAGCCACCGCATGCAGAAAGAGGAACGTGTGCACAGACAGAACATCCTGTCCTTGCGTTATGAGCTCAGACATGGCAAGATTACGCAGCAGGAATTTGACAAGAAAATGAAGCATGAACAGAATCGTCATGATGAGGCCGTCAAGCAGATTAAGGCGGACTATGAGCGTCAGAACAGACATCATCATTGATTCCTGTTTTCCACGAATGACCGTCCCTGCGGGGGCGGTTTTTCTATTGCATAATACCCATTAAACCGCTATAATTTATTATAGCTAAGTATAACAAATCCTAGGCGAAGCGGGTGATGATTATGCCACTGAAAGTTGACAGCCGTGCCACCCAGGAGACAGCTTTTACCCGGGTAATGGGCCGGGAAGAGCGGGTGGAAAGCGGGGATACGGAATTTTCCATGGAGCTTTTAGAGCAGGAGGACAGCCTCTCAACGGAGCAGCTGGACAAACTCTTGAAGCAGATTGACGAGCAAGGGGCAAGGCTTTCCAAGACCCCTACTTATGATGAGCTGAAATCCTACCGCACATTAATCAAGAACTTCGTGGGAGAAGCGGTGAACCGCATGTACGAGCTCCATAGCCAGGCCGGCTGGGATAGAATGGGGCGGCAGAAGGTCTATACGACTGTGCGGAAAATCGACAAGAAGCTGGAAGAAATGGCGGAGAAAATCCGTTTGGGACAGTCTGACCAGCTCGACATCGTGGCCAGCCATGATGCCATCCGTGGGATGCTGGTGGATTTGTATATGTGAAATTAAGTGAGTGGAAATTGTGGAAATTCGTTGGGACAGTTTGACAGGTCATAGGGCACAGGTTCAGGAGCTGACGGCTCTCCTGCAGGAGGGGCGCCTTCCCCATGCCCTGCTCTTTACCGGGGCGGCGGGGATTGGCAAGAAACTCTGTGCCCAGATTCTTGCGGCCGCTATTCTCTGTGGCCATGACCATGCTCCCTGCGGACTTTGCGACAACTGCCGGGCTATGGCGGCAGGCACTCACCCCGATTACTATGAGCTGGTGCCGGAGGTGCGGGGCAAGTCCACCCGCATCATACGCATTGAGGAAATCCGGGAGATGCAGACGGTGGTGTCCCGCTCCGCGGTGCGCGCCGGGCGCCGGGTGGTGCTCATTGATGATGCGGATACCATGAACGAGCCTGCGGCCAACAGCCTCTTAAAGACGCTGGAGGAACCGGAAGGGCAGGTAACCTTTATTCTCATAGCGCGTGACAGAAGCAGCCTTTTGGATACCATTGTGTCCCGTTGTATGCCGCTGGCCTTCGGGCCTCTTTCCCATGAGGAAGTTCGGGGCGAGTTGCTGAAACGGCAGCTGCCCGCAGACGAAGCGGAAAAACTGGCTTTTCTGGCCGATGGCAGCTTAGGGCAGGCTCTGAAGCTTTCCCAGCATGGCGGGCTGGAACTGCGGGATAATGCGCTTGCGTTCCTGGTGGCTTTGCCCTCCCTTAACCTGTCAAAATTATGGGAGGAAGCGGCGGCCAAAGGGGAAATGGATAGAGAGAGTCTGGCCGAATGGGTGGGCTACTTTCATATGTTGCTGCGGGATATGCTGCTGCTCTACGACGACGGTGGCACAGCCCTGCTTTATAACGGCGATTTGCGGGGGCGGCTGGCAGAACTTTTGCCGCAGTTTTCCAAGGGAAAGCTCTTTGCCATGCTTCGGGAGACCCGCGAACTGCTGCACCGCCTGCAGGCCAATGTGAATTTGCGCCTGCAGATGGAAGGTTATTTTATTCGCTTAATGGACTGCCGCTAGGGCAGATTATATATAAATGTAGGAGATTTTTATGCAGACGATTATCGGTGTCCGCTTCAAGAAGGCGGGCAAGATTTATTATTTTGCGCCGGGCAATCTGGACATCAAGCTCGGTGATAAGGTTATTGTGGAGACGGCCCGGGGCATGGAATGCGGCGAGACTGTAATCGGCCCGCGGGAGGAGTCGGAGGACAAGATTGTTCCGCCGCTCAAGGTCGTGCACCGCATTGCCAATGAATCCGACATCCGCCGCATCGCGGAGAACAAGGAGAAGGAAAAGGAAGCCTTTGGCATCTGCGAGGAAAAAATCGCAGCCCATGGCCTGCCCATGAATCTGGTGGAGGTGGAATACACCTTCGACATGAACAAGATTATCTTCTACTTCACCGCTGACGGCCGTATCGACTTCCGCGAGCTCGTTAAGGATTTGGCGGCTGTGTTCCGCACCCGCATTGAACTGCGCCAGATTGGTGTCCGTGATGAGGCCAAGTTTATGGGCGGGATTGGCTGCTGCGGGCGGCCGCTTTGCTGTGCGACGTTCTTAGGCGACTTTGAGCCCGTGTCCATCCGCATGGCCAAGGACCAGAATCTCTCGCTCAATCCTACCAAGATTTCCGGTATCTGCGGCCGCCTTATGTGTTGCCTGAAATACGAAAACGACTGCTATTGCGGGGATAACTGCCCCCATCAGCAGAAAAAAATCATGCCGCCCTCCCAGGGCTCCCGTGTGGTGTCCGTGGAAGGCGAGGGCAAGGTCATCTCGCTGAACCAGCAGCGCCGCTCGGCCACCATCCTGCTCGATTCCGGCCGTACGATTGTGGCGGCCTGGGAAGATGTCATCGAAAAGGATGAGGACGATACCAGCATGGCCGCTTCCATGATGGCGGCTTACGAGGAACAGGAGTCTGAGGCCGCAGAGATTTTGGCTGAGGACTTTGGCGAAGGTGCAGAAAATAAACATTCCGACCGCGGCGAGCGGCGGGAGCGCCGTCCCCGTGAAAATCGGGAGAATCGGGATAACCGCCGTGAGGGCGGCCATCGTTCTCATAACAGCCATAACCGCAGCCGGGACGCAGGCCACCGCCGGGGGAACCGGGACAACCGCCCCAAGAACAACAAGCGCGGGGACAAGCGGAGCCGGGATAATCGGGAGCGCCACTGATGCGGGAAGTACGTTTAGGCGAATATGAACGGCTGGACGACTTGATGAAGAGCGGGCGGCATATCATCCAGAATACGCAGGAATTCTGCTTTTCACTGGATGCCGTGCTGCTGGCTCATTTTTTGTCGTTAAAGTCCCGCCAAAAGGTATTGGAACTGGGCACGGGTACAGGCGTAATCCCGTTGATTATCGCCGATGAGGTAGCCCGTGTGGACGCCGTGGAGCTAAATCCCGTTATGGCTGAACTCGCCTCCCGTAATGTCTGGCTCAACGAGCTGGAGGAAAAGATTTTCGTGCGCGAGGGCGACTATCGTGCCATTCGGGAGCTTTATAAGCCCGAATCCTTTGATGTGGTGCTCGCCAATCCCCCCTATCGTCCGGTGGGAGAGGGGCAGGCCAATAAACTCTCTGGCGTGGCACGGGCTCGCCACGAGTTTACGGCCACCCTGCAGGATGTCGTGGCGGCGGCACGCTACGGCCTGCGCTTTGGCGGTCACTTCGGCATGGTACACCTGCCGGAGCGGCTGGGCGAAATCATTGTGGCCCTCCATGAAAAGCAGATGGAGGTCAAACGCCTGCAGATGGTGCAGCCCAAGGCGGGCAAAGCGCCCAATATGATGCTGATAGAAGCCGTGGTAGGAGCAAGTCCCGGCGGCCTAAAAGTTCTGCCGCCATTAATCGTCCACCAAGACGACGGCTCCTATACCGACGAAATTTTACAGATATATGGAATGTAAGAAAATGAATGAAAAAATCCCAACCCTCTACCTCTGTGCCACGCCGATTGGCAATCTGGAGGATATGACCTACCGGGCTGTGCGGATGCTCGGCGAAGCAGAGCTTATCGCCGCTGAAGATACCCGCCATACCCGGCAGCTTTTGACTCATTTTGATATTCATACGAAGCTGACCAGCTACCATGAGCACAACAAGCTCAACAAAGGGCCGGAGCTTATCGCATACATGCAGGAAGGTCATGACTTAATCTGCGTCAGTGACGCAGGCCTGCCCGGTATCTGCGACCCCGGCAGCCATCTGGCAGGGCTGGCTATTGAAGCCGGTTTTAAGGTAACGCCCCTGCCCGGTGCTAATGCGGGGCTGTCGGCGCTTATTTGTTCGGGCCTTGATACCACCCGCTTTACCTTTATCGGCTTTTTGCCCAAGACGGCGAAAAAACAGCAGGAAATTTTGACGAGTGTGCAGAAATATCCGGAAACGTTGATTTTTTATGAGGCGCCGCACCATCTGAAGGCTACGCTCAAAGCCCTGTATGGGGTATTAGGCGACCGGCAGGTGGCTTTGGGCCGCGAGCTTACCAAGAAATTCGAGGAGTTTCAGCGCGGCAGCCTTACGGAAATCATGGCCCATTACGAGGAAAACGACCCGCGCGGGGAATATGTCATCGTTGTGGCCGGCTTTGACGGGGAAGTGGCGGCAGAGGAAAATGAACTGCCTGCTGACCCCAAAGCATGCTGTGAGCATTTTATGGCCCAGGGACTGGACAAGAAAGCCGCTATGCGGGAGGCCGCCAAGGCGTTGGGCATTTCCCGCCGGGATGTTTATCAGGCCATGCTGGAGGATTGACAAGGGGGATAATCATGGGGATTTGCAGAAGGTTTTTTGCTTTGACACTGGTGATGCTGCTCATGCTGCTGTCTGGCTGCGGCAAGGGCGCAGAGGCTGATGAAAATGCGAAGAAGCCGCAGACGCTTGATGACCAGGTGGATGCCATCGTGGCTGGGATGACCCTGCCGGAAAAGGTAGGGCAGATGGTGATGATTGGCGTCCATGGCACGGAAATCAATGACGACAGCCGCTTTATGCTCAATCAGTACCATATCGGCGGCGTGATTTTCTTTGACCGCAATCTGCAGTCGGCCGAGCAGACGAAAAAACTCACGGCGGATTTGCAGGCGCAGGCTGCAAAAGTCCCTCTGTTTATTGCCATTGACGAAGAAGGCGGCCCCGTGGCCCGGGGCAAGGGCTTTATTGAACCGCCGCCAGCGGCACAGAGCATTGGCCAGAGCGGCGACAATACGCAGGCCGAAGCCTGGGCACAGAAGACGGGCAATCGCCTCAAGGAATTGGGTATCAATGTGAATTTTGCGCCCGTAGCGGATGTGGGCAACAATCCCCGCGAGTATTCGGCGGACGGCCAGACGGCGGCCAAGTTTGTGGCCGCAGCCGCGCAGGGCTATGAGTCTGCGCATGTCATCTATGCCTTGAAGCATTTCCCCGGCATTGGGCGCGGGCAGGTGGATTCCCATATTGACCGTTCGGAAATTCCCGCCACGAAGGATGAACTCATGGCGCAGGATTTACTGCCGTTTAAGGAAATCATCGCCAATCACAGCCCGGAAAACTTCATGGTGATGGTATCGCATCTTGTCTATCCGGCGCTCGATAAAGATCATACAGCCAGCCTGTCGTCAGCGGTGCAGACAAAACTTCTGCGGCAGGAGTTCGGCTTTAACGGCATCATCATCACCGATTCTTTGGAGATGGGGGCCGTGTCGAAGTACGGCGACTTCCGTGAGCTCGGCGTGCAGGCCATTCAGGCCGGTGCTGATATTGCCCTCGTCTGCCATGAATATCCGCGGCAGACGGCCGTTTATCTGGGAATTTTGGAGGCGGCGGAAAAAGGCGTTATCAGTGAGGAAAGGATTAATCAGTCGGTGAAGCGGATTGTCAAAATGAAGCTGTTACATAAGTCTTAAGGTTCGTGGTGTAAGGCGCGGAGCAGTGGAGGACTGCCCTTTGTTAATCCGCTGGACTAAAAATATTTTTTGCTTTTTATCAGGCGGTCTTAAAAGTCAAAACTCGCTCAGCTCAGACAGTTGACTTTTAAGGCCGCTTTTTTGGTATAGCAAAAAAATATTTTCTTAACGTCCAGCGGCTAACGCTACGGGCAGTCCTCCACTGCTCCGCTTTTTGCCGTCTATGTTGTCAGCTTCCTTTATGCTTGGGAATATATCCTGTACGTTCGCTCTGGTTTGTCAATTTTAGTTGCTAGGGTTCTCCTGTCTTAGGGAGGAGTTTCTAAATATGACTTGCAAATGATTATCATTTATAATATAATGAGGTTGTTAAGTTAATGATAATTTCTATCATTTGTGAGGTGATGTTGTTGGGACGTGAGGGATTTGAACAGCTGCTGGGCTTTCATGCGGCGCCGATGTTGATGGGGCTGAAGTCGGCTAGCTTGTTGTCGTTTCAAAAGAGCCGTTTTGAGGATTTTGAGGGGCTGCTGGCTTCTTATATGCAGTGTTTTAACTGCAAGGGCATATCGGTCTTCCGCTTGTCAGAAGGGGAGGAGTATGTGCTGCTGCTCTTTTATCGGCAGCGGGCGCTGATGAAGGATTTGGCTCATCCGTTGGCGAAGAAGATACTCGTTAGGCTTGGGTATCGGGGGGACGATACGCTGATGGGGATGTTGGAGTATCTGAAACTTCGCATGCAGCTGCGCAAATCCTTTCCGCATGAAGTCGGGCTGTTTCTGGGGTATCCGCCGGAGGATGTGGAAGGGTTTATCCGCCACAAAGGGCAGGACTTTTCCTATAGCGGTTATTGGAAGGTCTATGCCAATGAGCGGGAAACCAGAGCGCTCTTTGATTTGTATGCCGATTGTACCCATGATTTTTGTCTGCGGCTGGAAGGCGGCGCAAGCCTGCCGGATTTGGTCAAAGCCGTATGACAGGGGGCTATGATAAGGAGGAATTTTTGTGAGCAAAGTTGCGATTGTTTACTGGTCGGGCACGGGCAATACCGAGGCCATGGCGAAGGCCATTGAGGAAGGCGCCAAGGGGGCTGGCGGGGATGTGAGCCTCTTTGAGGTAGAGTCCTTCAAGGCTTCTTCGGTACCGGATTATGATGGGCTGATTTTTGGCTGCCCGGCCATGGGGGATGAAGTGTTGGAGGAAGGCTCTTTCGAGCCTTTGTTCACAGATGCGGAAAAGCATCTGTCCGGCAAGCCGGTGGCGCTGTTCGGTTCTTATGGCTGGGGCGGCGGTGCCTGGATGGAAAGCTGGGCTGAGCGCACCAAAGGGGACGGTGCCAAGTTGTTCTCCGACGGGCTGATTGTCGAAAATGCTCCCGGGGATGCGGAACTTGCCGATTGCCGCAAGCTGGGAGAAGAATTTGTAAAGGCGTTGTAAAATCTCACCAATTTTGTAAGCCATTTTCGTTGGTTCGCGGCAAAAGGCGTGGGGCGGTGGAGGACTGACCTTCGCTAATCCGCCAGCCTAAAAATATTTTTTGCTTTTTATTAAGCGGTCTTAAAAGTCAAAACTCGCTGTGCTCGGACAGTTGACTTTTAAGGCCGCTTTTGGGTTGCGCAAAAAATATTTTCTTAACGTCCAGCGGTCAGCCCTCCACCGCCCCACTCAATTTCGTCTAAACGCACGAGGGACAAATATTCTTGCAGATAAGCGCATTGGCAGGATTTTTTCTACTTTTGTCGAAGTGAATAGCGATAGCAGTAACGGACGAATTATAGCAATAGATGAGAAAGGACCTGGAATATGACCAACGAGAAAATCCTGCGAAAATTGGAGAATTTTGACCCGGAACTGTGCGGGCAGCTTAGAAGTGCGCTGAAGCAGCAGCGTACCACCCTGTCGCTGATTCCTACAACCAATGCGGCTTCGCCCTTTGCGTCGTTCCTGAAGGGGAGCACGCTGGGGGATGAAATCATCGACCATCACAAGGCGCATCGTCAGAGCCGTTTGGAAAAGCTGGCCATCAGCCGGGCCAAGGAACTTTTCAATGCGGAACACGCCATTGTGCGTACGGGGAGCCTTGCCATTGCCTCCCGCGTGGTAATGCTGGCATTGCTCAAGAAGGGGGACACGGTGCTGTCCTTCAACCTGCGCAAGTCGGAGCATTGCACCGGCGATTTGCAGTATAATTTCGTGAAGTTCGGGGTGGAGCCGGATACTTTGGAACTGAACTTTGCCAAGGTACAGGCGTTGGCGCATAAGCACCGTCCCGATATGATTATCTATTCGCCGGTAAACTATCCGCGCAATATTGACTATGCGGGTCTGCGAAAGATTGCCGATGAAGTCGGGGCATATCTTTGGATTGATTTGGGGCAGAATTCCGGGCTGATTGCGGCGGGCAAAATTCCTTCCCCGGTGCCCTATGCTGATGTGGCTACCTTTGCGGCAAGCGATGCCCTGCATGGCCCGCAGAACGGCATCATCCTTTGCAAGGAGAAGATTGCCGAGCTGCTGGATAAGACGGTGATTGAAACGGGCCATAGCTCGCTGAAGAAGAATGTACTGGCTTCTTTGGCACTGGTGTTCAAGGAAGCGGACTGCATGGAGTATCAGGACTATGCCCAGCAGGTTTTGGACAATGCGCGCGGCTTGGAAAATGGTTTGCTTTCGGCAGGCTGCAAGCTTCTTTGCAGTCCTACGGAAAATCATCTGGTGCTGGTGCAGCTGCCGGAGGGTACAAATGGCAGTGTGGTGGCCGAAAAATTGAAGACGGCCGGCCTGATGGTCAAGGCCGAGCAGCTGCTGACGGCAGAGGATACCATCAATTACTCCATTTTGCGCCTGTCCAGTCTCGACAGTGCCACCCGCTATCTGCAGGCAGAGGAAATGGAGGAAGTGGGGCGCGTCTTGGGGCAGTTCCTCAATTCCCCGCAGGATGATGTGGCCATGCAGGTGGTGAATAAGTTCATCAAGAAACTGGTGGAGGATTTGCCGCTGTTTGCCGAAGACTGGCTGCCGGAAATGGAAGCTTTTGATGATGGGGATGCAGAGATGTCCATCCGGGCGATGATTCATTGGAATATATAATGAGTACGTCCGCAGGCGCCCTTCCTTGGGCGCCGGGGAATGGCTGCAATTAACTGAATATAGCTAATATTTATTTAACGATTAGAGGTATAAGGGGAGGGAGTACGATGGCTGGTCAGGAAAGCTTGACCCAGAAGACCAGAACGGTCAAGACGGAGATTTTGATTTATGTGATTCCTATTGTGGTAGTGGGATTGGTGCTGATGGCGGGGATTATCTTCCGCTATGTGGGTTCCACCTTTGAGCAGCAGCTTACCACGAGTTCGTTGAAGAACGCGCAGGAAGTGGCCAGCGGAGTATCGGCCTGGCTGGACAGCCGCATGCTGGAAACCCAGACGGCGGCATCTCATCCGGCGGCAAAGAATCTGAAAAACGCCCCGGAGCTGATGAATGAGAACAATGTCTACCGCTTAAATCTCATGAACAAGATTTATCCTGGTATCTACGACAGCGTGAGCTGGGGGCCTTTTGACGGGTCTGGCGTGCTCTATGGCCAGACCAAGGCGGGCTTCAAAGAGATGCACAATGCCGACAAGGCCTGGTACAAACAGACGATGACGGGCGCTCAGGACAGCTTTATGTCCTCGCCGGTTGTTTCGCAGGCTACGGGCAAGATTATCGTGAACAGCATCGCGCTGGCCAAGGACAGCAGCGGTGCCAATGTGGGCATGGTACTGGCAGCCATCTATGTGGATGCCGTGATGGAAAAGGTCAGCGATTTGAAACTTGGGGAAAGCGGCTACAGCCTGCTGGTTTCCAAAGAAGGCACTTATATTGTAAATCCTGATGAAGCCGCCATTATGAAGAAAAAGATTTCGGAAGAGGATGACCCGGCCGTCCGTACGTTGGGCGAAAAGATGCTTTCCGGTGAGGCTGGCGTCTATAAATTCACCCGCGCAGACGGCAAGGATATGATTGCTTTCTACAATCCCATCAAGGCAACGGGCTGGGGCATGGCTACCATTGCCTATCAGGATGAGCTCTTTGCGCCGGTGGGCAATGTGCTGAAAATCATGGCAGGCATTTCCATCGTGCTGATTATCCTGATTTCTCTGGGCGTGCTCTTTACGGTCAACCGTTCCATGAAGCCGCTGGCTGTGATGATGGATGAAATGCGCCTGCTCGCAGCCGGGGATTTCCAGGACCGTCCGGCCCAGATTACGGTGAATAATGAATTGGGTATGCTGGCTACGGCTGTGCGGGATATGCGTCATGGTGTGCAGAAGGTGCTCCACAATGTCAGCAGTTCCGCTGAAAGCCTGTCAGCCGCTTCGGAAGAACTCAATGCCACCAGTGACCAGTCAGCACAGGCCTCCAATCAGGTGGCCGACTCCATCGTCAGAGTGGCGCAGGGCACAAGTGAGCAGCTCGATGCCGTGAACTCCACCTCCGAAGCCATCGAAAACCTCAACGACACCATTCAGGACATTGCCGGCAAAGCTGATGAAGCAGCCAGCAACAGCCGCGAGGCATCGACCGTGGCCCGCGATGGTGGCAAGACCTTGAACGAAGCTATTGGCCAGATTAAGCGCATTGAAGAATCCACACGGGAATCCACCAAGGTAGTTACGGCTCTGGGTGAGCGTTCCAGCGAAATTGGCCAGATTGTCGATACCATTTCGAGCATTTCCGAGCAGACCAACCTGCTGGCCCTCAACGCCGCTATTGAAGCGGCTCGTGCCGGTGAACATGGCCGCGGCTTTGCCGTAGTAGCGGACGAAGTACGCAAGCTTGCTGAATCCTCGCAGGAAGCAGCTCATCGCATTTCCGCTTTGATTGAGGAAACCCGCCGGGATACGGACAATGCTGTGGCCGGGATGCAGGCCGGTAGCGAAGAAGTCCGCGTGGGCACGGAAAACATCATGTCCATGGGCGAGTCCTTCCGCAAGATTATCGAAATCGTCGAAAATGTATCGGGGCAGGTACAGGAGATTTCCACCGCCATCAGCGGCATGGCCGTCAGCGGTCAGGAAATCGTGGGCCATATCCGCACCATCGGCGAAAGCAGCCGCAGTGCCGCGGAAGAAGCAGAAACCGTATCGGCAGCTACGGAAGAACAGAGTGCTTCCGTACAGGAAATCGCCCATGCCAGCAACGAGTTAGCAAAAATGGCCATGGATTTGCAGAAAGAAGTGCAGAAGTTCAAAGTGTAAAATGAAAATCTTACAAGATGACATAGACTAAAAGCCCGGGGGATATATTCCTGCGCTAGTACGCGCGTAGCGCGTAAATCGCTTAGGAATACATCCCCCGGGCTTTATGTTACGTTATCTTTTATGTGGATGTTTTGTCGGTTCAGCGTACTTCTGGAAGGAGACCGACTTTTTTCTTGGCTTTGGTCAGGGTCTTGCGGGCGATGTAGTCGGCCCGTTCTGCCCCCTGTTTCATCAGAGCTTCGAGGTGTTTGCGGTCCTTCATGAGTTCGGCGTATTTTTCGCGGATGGGTTTGAGTTCATCGGCTACAGCCTGACCGACAACGGCCTTGAAGTCGCCATATCCTTTGCCTGCAAATTCGGCTTCGATTTCAGCCATGGTCTTGCCGGTGATGGCCGAGTAGATGGTCATCAGGTTGCTGACGCCCGGCTTATCCTCGCGGAAGCATACCACAGCTTCACTATCGGTGACAGCGCTCTTGAACTTCTTGAGGATGACATTTTCTTCGTCGAGAATGGAAATCGTGGCCTTGGGATTGGTGTCGGACTTGCTCATCTTGCTGGTGGGTTCCTGCAGGCTCATAACCCTTGCCCCGGCTTTGGGGAAGTAACCCTCCGGCAGCTTGAAGATTTCGCCGTAGTTATGGTTGAAGCGGGTCGCGATGTCACGCGTGAATTCCAGATGCTGGGTCTGGTCAGCACCTACGGGCACATAGTCGGCCTGATAGAGCAGGATGTCTCCGGCCATCAGAGCCGGATAGGTGAAGAGGCCGGCGTTGATGTTTTCGGGATGTTTGCTGGATTTATCCTTGAACTGGGTCATGCGGCTAAGTTCGCCGAACTGGGAGCAGCAGCTCATGAGCCAGCCCATTTCCGCATGACTTCTGACATGGCTCTGGATGAAGACCAGACTCTTTTCCGGGTCAATGCCGCAGGCGAGCAGCAGGGCAAATGCCTGCAGGGTCTGCTGTTTGCGCTTGGTCGGGTCAATGTGGACGGTCAGGGAGTGCAGGTCAGCGATGAAGTAATAGCAGTTGTACTCCTCCTGCATCTTCTGCCAGTTCTTCACGGCTCCGAGGTAGTTGCCCAGCGTGAAGACGCCGGTGGGCTGAATGCCCGAGAGAATGATTTTTTTCTCGTTGTTGGTGTTTTCCATAATATTAGCTCCTTTTTTGCCCTGTCAGGAACTAAAAAATCCCTGACAGAAATCGTTTCTGTCAGGGACGAAAATTTCGCGGTGCCACCCTGTTTCATGGCTGTGCCATGCCCTTAACGAGGTACTAACATACCTCTGACCACTAACGCGTGTCCTCACGTCGCAGCCTACTAACAAAGTCAAATGTCAAATGCTTTCGGTGCGCCCTCAGCGGCCCATATACCCGTCTGTGTTCCGCCCGGCTCCCAGCTACCCGGACTCTCTGTGCAAGCATAACGGATGTTTCTCCCGCTTCAACGGTTTGGAATAACTAAATAAAATGATAGCACCCGGAACCCTTGGTGTCAATGTTCTATCTATACAAGGGCGGGATTTTGTGTTATTCTTAATTTAGAAATGTTTCGCGTTCTTCTTTGATTGTTAGCGTTTATGATTGTGAGGATGCAATATAAAAGCTAATGATTAGGAGGCGGAGTTATGCAGATGACAGAAAAAAATCTGCCCTCTCAGCTGGCTGGCGTCATGAACCAGATTGAGGAGTTGGAGGCCCAGGTACAGGCTGGGCAGGAATACATGCGGGCGGTCTTTTCGGCGGCCAAGGTGGGCCTTTGCCTGCTGGATGCCGAAGGGGCTGTGCTGGCGGTAAATGAGATGGGCAGGATTTTGATGCAGACAGACGGGCAGAATGTAGTTGGCCGTCAATTTGGTGACGCTTTCTGCTGTGAGAACAGTCTGGAAAAGGGCTGCGGCCATGGCCAAAACTGCCGTCACTGTCCTGTGCGCCGCAATATTGAAGCGGCTCTTGCTGATGACGAGTTTTCCAGTGAGTTTTCCGTGCAGATGAAGAATGCCAAAACCGGGGACCGTCTCTGGCTGAATCTTGGCGTATCTCAGACAGGGGAAGGCCGGGACAAGCAGCTGATTGTCACCATTGTAGATGTATCGGTGCGCAAGCATTACGAGCAGCAGCTGGAGCGGGCCAAGCGGGCGGCCGAGGAAGCGGACCGCAGCAAGACCCAGTTCATCTCCATCATGAGCCACGAACTGCGCACGCCCCTCAATGGCATTATCGGCATGATGGAACTGGCAGGCCGGGAACCCTTGAGCGAAAAACAGCAGAAATGCCTGCAGAATGCCAAGCGCAGTGCCGACGATTTGCTGCATATTCTGAATGATATTTTGGACTTCGCCAAGCTCGAAAATGACAAGCTGCGGCTGGAGGAACTGGATTTTGATTTGCTGGAGAGCCTGCAGCGCATTGGAGAACTCTATCAGCCATTGGTGGCGGCCAAGGGCCTGAAATTTGTCACGACGGATTTTTCCACGTTGCCTCGGTTTATTCGGGGGGATGCCCTGCGCCTGCGGCAGGTGCTGCATAATATTCTGGCCAATGCGCTGAAGTTTACCGAGACGGGCAGGATAACTATGGCGGTTTACCAGAGTGTCCGCCATGAGCAGCCGACCCTCGAATTCAGCGTGGAAGATACCGGTATCGGCGTGGATGCGCGCATGAAGAACAAATTGTTCAGCCCCTTTACCCAGGCGGACAGCAGCACTACCCGCCTCTTTGGAGGCACGGGGCTGGGGCTGATGATTTCCCGGCAACTGGTGGAGCTGATGGGCGGCACGATGAGTCTGGATTCGGAACTGGGCCGGGGAACGTGTGTCTCCTTTTGGATTCCGCTGCAGGAGGCTGATTCAGCCGGACAGGAACGGCGGATATTCCTGCGCCCGCGGAAAAAGCCCGCAGACAAGCAGGCGGACACGGACCCGCGCACGGAAAATCTGATGCATTACTGCATGCAGAAGCTCGCAGCGGATGAAGAAATGGCACCCAGGGAGGAATCCTCATGAAGATTTTGATTGCGGAAGATGATGTGCTCAGCCGCACGTTCCTGCTGGAATTCCTGCAGGATTACGGCTCATGTGATACCGCCAATAACGGCATGGAAACCATTGACAAATATCTGGAAGCATTCAAGGCCGGCGAGCCCTATGATTTGATGTGTCTGGATATCATGATGCCCAAGGTGGATGGCCTGATGGTGCTCAAGCTGATTCGGGAGCTTGAAGCCCGGCAAAAAGTAGAAGCCGCACGGCAGGTGAAAATCATCATGATGACGGCTATTGCCGATATGGAATACGTGGATCAGGCCTTTGAGCAGGGCTGTGATGCCTACGCTTCCAAGCCCATCGAAATCGACCAGGTGAAGGAAGTCCTGCAGGATTTGGGGCTGGTCAGCTGAATAGGAATAATCAATAATAATAAATAATGCCAAAGCGGTTGAAAAACAAATACAAAGTGTATATAATTAAAGTAGGGCTGTATACCTATGTAAAGGATTAAGGAATGTCTCAGGGAAAGTGAGGGATCGACAATGGGTATCTCGGCGGTGGGTGCTACGACGCTTTCGAGTTTCCCACAATTAAATCGCGAGGTTCATTCTGTGGGAATGCAGGCGACTAAAGAGCGTAGCGAACAGGCAGCGTCTTACACAAAAGTATCGAATTTTGGTACAGAGACAAAAATTGGTTCCAGTAAGTTTCAGCGTGATAATGTGAAAACAACGAATGAGGGAATGCAAAAAACATCCCAAATCATGGATAAGGCCAAGTCTTACTATGAAGTATCCAATTTTGGCACTGAAACGAAACTGGGGTCCAGTAAATTCCAACAGCAGGTCAAGGCGATTTCTGAGCAAGGTCAGGCGATTGCGGCGAAAGGCATGAAAGCAGCCCTCGATGTCACGCGCGTATCGCAGTTCGGCACAGAAACGAAGCTCGGTAATAGCCGCTTCCAGCAGGCTAATGCCCAGATTAGCAATTACAAGCCTAAACCTGCTCCTGGTGGGAATATTGATATCGGCGCTTAACAGACAGTTTTTTTGCCGCAAGCTTTTGCTTGCGGCCTTTTTATGCTGTAACGCTTGTTACAGCATAGAGCGTTTTCCTTCGTTATAATGGCCTTGTAAATGAAAAACGATGATGTATATTTTCATGTGTATTAGATAACGAGGAGCGTGCTTTATGGAAAAGAAAATGTTCTGCTATCAGTGTCAGGAAACTGCCGGCTGCAAGGGCTGCACCATGATGGGCGTCTGCGGCAAGACCCCGGAAGTGGCGGCGATGCAAGACCTGTTGATTTATGTGACCAAGGGGCTGTCGGCTGTAACCACCCGCCTGCGGGCTGAGGGCCGGAAGGTGGAGCCACAGGTCAATTATCTCGTGACCATCAATCTCTTCATCACCATCACCAATGCCAACTTTGACCGGGAGGTCATTGTCGAGCGCATCGCCGAGACCTTGCGGGTGAAGCAGGAACTTCTGGCCAAATTGCAGGAGCGGGAGAATCTGCCGGAAGCGGCCCTTTGGCAGGAAAATATTGAAGGCTTTGCCGCGCAAGCTGCCAAAGTCGGTGTGCTGGCCACGGAAAATGAGGACATCCGCAGCCTGCGGGAGCTCATCACGTATGGCCTCAAAGGTCTGGCGGCTTATCAGAAGCATGCTAATGTGCTGGGGTATGAGAATGAAGCCATTGATGCTTTCGTGCAGTCGGCGTTGGCTAAACTTTTGGACGACAGCCTCACAGGCGATGAACTCACGGCCCTGACGTTGGAAACGGGCAAGTGGGGCGTGGATGGCATGGCTCTCTTGGACAAAGCCAACACGGAAACCTATGGCAATCCGGAACTGACCAAGGTGGATTTGGGTGTCCGCAAGAACCCCGGCATTCTGATTTCCGGCCACGACCTAAAGGATTTGGAAATGCTATTGGAGCAGACGCAGGGCACGGGCGTAGATGTTTACACCCATGGGGAAATGCTGCCAGCTCATTATTATCCCAAGTTCAAAAAGTACAGCAACTTTGCCGGTAACTACGGCAATGCCTGGTGGAAGCAGAAGGAGGAATTTGCCTCCTTCAATGGCCCGATTCTCATGACCACCAACTGTGTGGTGCCGCCCAAGGCCAGCTATCAGAATCGCCTGTTCACCACAGGCGCGACCGGTGTGCCGGGCTGTCAGCATATTGAAGCCAAGGCGGATGGTTCCAAGGATTTCTCGGCCATCATTGAACTGGCCAAGAAATGCGCCGCGCCCACGGAATTGGAGCAGGGGCAGATTGTGGGCGGCTTTGCCCATGAGCAGGTCTTTGCTGTGGCCGATAAAGTAGTGGAGGCCGTCAAGAGTGGTGCCATCAAGAAGTTCGTGGTCATGGCCGGCTGCGACGGCCGCATGAAGTCCCGCGACTACTATGCAGAATTTGCTCAGGCACTGCCCCAGGATACGGTGATTCTCACCGCGGGCTGCGCTAAGTACAAGTACATCAAGCTGAATCTGGGCGATATCGGCGGCATTCCCCGAGTGCTGGATGCAGGCCAGTGCAACGACTCCTACAGTCTGGCCCTGATTGCGCTGAAGCTCAAGGAAGTCTTTGGCCTCAGTGATGTCAATGAACTGCCCATTGCCTACAACATTGCCTGGTATGAGCAGAAGGCCGTTATCGTGCTGCTGGCCCTCCTGCACTTGGGCGTCAAGAACATCCATCTTGGCCCCACGCTGCCGGCCTTCCTCTCCCCGAATGTGGCAAAGGTGCTGGTCGAAAACTTCGGCATTGGCACGATTTCCACGGTGGAAGAAGATATCAAGAAAATGATTGGCTGAAGCCACATCCCTAAACACCAAATAATTATTGCCACCGGCAAGTGAAAGGTCTATACTGAGATTGTTCCGTTTCATTACGGCGGAACAATCTCTTTTTTTGGAGTGATGGATATGGGGAAACGCGGAGCATTCCGTGCTTTTTGGCAGCTGTTTCGGGGATATTGGAACAGCGAGCATAAGTGGAAAGCCAGAGGGCTGTTGGCCTTTGTTATCGGCCTGAACTTCTTTGGCGTGTATCTGCTCGTGCGGCTAAACAGCTGGTACAATGAATTTTACAATGCCCTGCAGCAGTATCAGGCAGACCAATTTTGGCCGCTCGTGGGGGAATTTACGGGGCTGGCCATGCTCTACATCGTCATCGCCGTGTATGCCATTTACCTGCGGCAGGCGGTGCAGATAAAATGGCGCACCTGGCTTACGGATGCCTATCTTTCCCGCTGGCTGGACAAGCAGGTTTACTACCGATTGCAGGTACTAGGCAGCGATACGGATAACCCGGACCAGCGAATCAGCGAGGACATCAATCAGTTTGTCAATCTTTCCTTGCAATTATTAATCGGTTTCTTAAAACAGATGACGACTCTGGCGGCCTTTGGCGTGGTGCTCTGGAATCTGTCCGGGGCCTTTACGCTGAACCTGGGCGGTCAGGAAATCATCATCTATGGCTATATGTTCTGGTTCTCGCTCTGCTATTCCGGCATTGGTACGGGTTGCGCTCATCTGGTCGGGCGGAAACTTATCGGTCTGAACTTCGAGCAGCAGCGCTTTGAGGCCGACTTCCGTTTCAACATGATGCGCGTGCGGGAAAACAGCGAAAGCATTGCCTTCTATGGCGGGGAAAATGCGGAGAACAAGGGCTTCCATGAGCGCTTTGCCAAGGTTATCAGCAACTTCTGGCAGCTCATGAAGCAGACGAAACTGCTGAATTTCTACGTCAACGGTTACGCCCAGTTGGCTATTATCGTGCCGCTTATCTTGGCGGCACCGCAGTATTTTGCCGGAGGCATTGCGCTGGGCGGTCTGATGCAGACGGTATCTGCCTTCGGCCGGGTGCAGGATGCCCTGTCCTACTTTGTGGAGTCCTACGATACCATCGCACAGTTGGCGGCGGTAGTCAGACGACTGGCAACCTTTACGGAGCATATGGACACTGCAGAAGGTGTGGAAGCCGGCATTCAGCGGCAGGCGGGCGGCACTGCTCTCGATGTCGAGGAGTTAAAGGTGCAGCTGCCGGATAGCCGTGTGCTGCTCGAAAACTGCAGCATGAATCTGCCCGCAGGCAGCCGCCTGTTGGTGACAGGAGCTTCCGGCTGCGGCAAGAGCACGCTTCTGCGCAGTCTGGCAGGAATCTGGCCCTATGGAGCCGGCAAATTGAAATTGACGGCGGGCAGCAGGTTATTGTTCCTGCCCCAGCGGCCCTATCTGCCGCTAGGGAGCCTGCGCCGTGCGCTCCATTATCCCGGCACAGCTTCTGGCAGCGACAGTGAATTGCAGGCGGCACTGACGAAAGTGGGTCTGGAAAAATTCACCACGCGTTTGGATGAAATTGACGATTGGAGCCGCATCCTCTCTTTGGGGGAACAGCAGCGGCTGGCCTTCGCCAGAGTTCTTCTGCAAAAGCCCGACTGGGTGTTCCTGGATGAAGCTACGTCAGCCTTGGATGAACCGCGAGAGGCGGAAATGTATGAAATGCTGCAGGCGGAACTGCCCAAGATGGGCGTTGTCAGCGTGGGGCATAGGTCTACGCTCTTTGCCCAACATCAGCAGGAGTTGAAACTGGCTGGGGATGGGAATTGGGAGCTGCGGCCGATTTGAGTTCGGTTTACATCGATATATAAAGACGCCCGGTGGCTGATAATATTTTCCTCTGCCTAAAGCGAAGGGAAAGTATTATCAGCCACCGGGCTTTTGTGTAAATTGCAGTTTATCGATGTCATTGCGAGATTTCTTTTAGTTGTTACAGCTCAGTGGGGCGGAGATGGTAATACTTTTCGCCGTTGCACTAAATGACCCACAAGTAAATTTATGGGCTTTTAGCTGCCTGCGCCGGGCAAGACCGGCGGCGCGTATGTTCATCTCAATGCCTAGCTGATGACGTTTGTGGGCCAGTCCTCACTGCGTTCGGACAGTCGTTCCACGGCGAAAAGCATCACCACCTCCGCCCTAAGCGATGTTCGTATAAAACGATATTTTCGCGGTGACAAGCAACAAGTACATCGATGTTTTTGTAACAGGAGCAACGAGTTCGTGGCAATAGCATAGGCCGTATCTCGGGGCGAACGAGGGAGTGATTTTTCTGTAGGGAGCGACTGCCTGAACGCAGTGAAGGCCGGCCCCATTTAGAACACTGCTAAGCAAGCACGCTGAAAGCAGCGCCGTTGGCCTGCCCGGCGCGAGTAACTGGACAGCTCTATCTTACGAGGGGGTCGTTTAGCGGAAAACAGAAAAATTACTCCCTCGTTTGCCCCTAACTGCGCATGAACAGGATACCTTTATCACGAACTCCCCGACAAACTGCAATTTTACTGCGCGCTCCCCATAAGGATTAAGCGGCAGCCCAATGCAAACATGGCCAGGGACAGCAATGCCAGGATAACCTTGGACTTGGTTTTCTTGGAGATTTTTGCCCCCATCTGGGCGCCGATGGCGGCACCGATGGAGATGCAGATGGCGGGCAGCCAGATGATGTGGTCGAGCAGGAAGTGGGAGACCACGCCGAAGGCAGAGGAGGCCGCCAGTACGAAGTGGGAGGTGGCGGTGGCCATATGCACGGGGAAGCCTAAGAGATAAATCATCAGCGGCACATGGATAACGCCCCCGCCGATACCGAAGATGCTCGACAGGAAGCCTACGCCGAAGCTGGAGATAATACCAATCCATTTGTTGTAGGTGAAGTCCGGCGGCAGTTCGTGTACGTCTACAGGCGGTTTGCGGCGGCTGTTGATGTACATGATGGAAGCCATGAACAAGAGGAAGATGCCGAAGTAGAAGTTCAGCATGGGCTGGTTGAACTTGTCCACGATATAGGAGCCAAAGAAGGCACCGGGCAGGGTGGCCAGAGCAAAGGGAACAGCCGCCTTGAAATACACCCGCTTCTGGCGGATATAAGCAAGCGTTCCCGACAGGGCGTTGGCCATGACGATGACCAGAGAGGTGCCCGTAATCTGTGCGGCGGTTTCAAAGAAGGGATGGGCGGTGCCTGCCGACAGAAATAGGATGAAGATGGGGACGCAGATAAGGCCGCCGCCGATACCCACGAGCGTGCCGAAGGTGCCTACGAACAGGCCCAGTAATAAAAATAAAAGGATTTCCATGGAATGCCTCCTAGTGATGGGTACAGAAAACTTTTGTCAGGGGCAGGATTTTCCCGCCCTGAGTACGAATACTCATTATAGCATAAATAGCAGGACGGGACAAAACGGCCCGCTTGTGCTTCTTTATTAACAGAAAAATAACAAGGTTCAAACAAAGAGGGAGGTTACCATGATGTGGCTGGATTTATCCGGATGAATGGAAGAATGACGGCGTAATGAGTTCAGACCTGCAGATGGGCTGATGCTGGTGTGGAGGTGGGTGTTTTGCAGAAGAAAATGGCCATAGGCCGTTACCTGTTGGCTCTTATACTTGTGCTCGGGCTGCTGCTGGGAGAAAATGCCCGTGCATTTGCGCAGGACAGCTGGGCGGTCTACCTCTACATGTGCGGTTCTGATTTGGAAAGCAACAATGCCAGCGCCACCGATAATCTGCGGGAGATACAAAAGGTGGTTCTGCCGGATAATGTAAAAGTTATTATCCAGACAGGCGGTGCTCTGAAATGGCATACACCGGGCATATCGTCCGAGTCGCTGGGCCGCTATGTTTACGACAGAGGCGGCTTGCAGCAGGTGGCAGTTCTGCCCAATGCCAGCATGGGCGATCGGGAAACCCTGCAGGGATTTTTGCGCTTTGCGCAGGAAAACTACCCTGCTGACCACAGGATGCTGGTCTTTTGGAATCATGGCGGCGGCAGTCTGGTTGGCTTTTGTCAGGATGAACGCTACGGCAATTCGCTGTCGCTGGGCGATTTGCGCGCTGCCCTGACAGCCGTGGCTGGTAATAGCACGAAACCTGCCTTTGATGTCGTCTGCTTTGATACCTGCCTGATGGCAACCTTGGAAACAGCAGCTGCTTTGCAGGGCTATACCCGATATCTGGTGGCTTCGCAGGAAATCATGCCCGAGAACGGCATTGACTATGCCAGCTGGCTCGGCGCGGTTGCCCAAAATCCTGCCATTGAAGGACGGGAGCTTGGCCGCATCATCTGCGATACGTATATGACCCGCTGCCAGCAGTATGAGGCGGCGGATATGGCAAACATGTCGGTTTTGGATATGGAGAAACTGCCGGCTCTGCAGAGGGCTTATGAGCGCATGGGGCGCGAGGCTTTGCAGCAGGCAAATGAATACCCGCTGCGCCTGTTTACCGGTATGGACCGGGTGGCCAATTCCGTGGAAAACTACGGCCCCAATAGTGATGATGAATATTGGACCAATATGATTGACCTGGGCTCGCTGGCTGCGGGCATGGAGGATTTAGAATCTTCTCTGGCCTTGCAGAAGGCCGTGGAAGATGCAGTTTGCTATCGTGTGGCAGGCAAGTACCGCCGTTATGGCATGGGCCTTTCCTGTTATTACAGTCTGGATGGCTCAATAGATTCGGTACTGGCCTACAGCAAGCTGCCGCAGGCCAGCAAAAATTATCAAAAGCTCTATACGCAGATGCTGGCTACAGACGAGCAGGGGAAGCCCTTGTATCAGTTTGATTTGTATAAGCTCATGGATGTGCCGGTCAGCTGGGATGAAGATAATATGCCTATGGTGCAGGTTGATCCGGATGATGCCAATGCCATCAGTGCGGCGTCGTGCATCGTGACCTCCTGGCAGGGGGGCGAGGAAGTAGTCCTCGGAAGCGATGCTAAGGTGTACGCTGACTGGGACAAGGGTGTCTTTAAGTGCGAATTTGCCGGCCAGTGGCCACAGCTTAACGGCCATGTCCTGCCTATGAACATGGTGGAGGCACATCCCGATTATTATTTGTACTATTCGTCTGTGCTTCTCAACGGCAGAAATTATTATCTGGTATCTGCTTATGATGAGGATAAGGCCGCCTTTGAAATTTTGGGTGCACGGCGTGTCATGCATGATGGCGTGCCCGAGCGTGACCTGCGCCAGTTAAAATTGGGCGACAGGATTACACCCATCTTCCACCGCCTGGATGGCAGCCGGAAGAAAGGGCCAAAATTCACGCTGACAGGCCGTATCCTGCTCGAAGATGCCGCACTGCCGGATGGGCATTATAATTATTATTTCAATTTTGAAGCGCCGCGCAACGAGTCGGTGACATCATTGCCGGTGACCTTCAAAGTGACGGCTGGGGAGGTGGTGCCAGAAAACTGAGGGAAAGGAAAGCAAATGGATGATGTGCAAGTTGTCACCCAAAATTCTTGGCAATTATTCGAATCTGGTAAATGAGGTGAACATTCATGGTTACATTTTTGGTTGCTTTAGGTGCTCTGATTGTAGGTTATTTCGTTTATGGTAAAATCGTCGATAATGTGTTCGGTCCCACCGATGCCAAGACGCCGGCACTGGTGCATAATGATGGGGTGGATTACATTCCTCTGCCCACTTGGAAGGTATTTTTGATTCAGTTGTTAAATATCGCCGGCCTTGGCCCAATCTTTGGTGCTTTGGGCGGTGCTATCTGGGGGCCGAGCGTTTATCTCTGGATTGTCTTTGGTACGATTTTTGCCGGTGCTGTTCATGACTACCTGTCGGGTATGATTTCCTTGCGCGAGGATGGCAAGAGTATCTCTGAAGTAGTCGGGAATCATATGGGCGGCACGATGCTGATGATTATGCGCGTGTTCTCCGTAGTGCTGCTGGTACTGGTCGGTACTGTATTTATGACGGGCCCGGCTGGCCTCTTGGCAAAACTTACCGGCGTAGCGGTAACGATTGTACTTCCCTGTGTGCTGGGTTATTACTTCCTGGCAACGCTTTTGCCTATCGATAAGCTCATTGCCCGCTTCTATCCGCTGTTCGGCATCTGCTTAATCATCATGGCTCTGGGTATCATGGGCGGCATGCTCTTTGGCGTTGGCGGCCACACCATGCCGGAAATGACCCTGCAGAATCTGCATCCCTTAGGGCCGGAAAAGATGCCTATCTGGCCGCTGATGTTCATCACCGTGGCCTGCGGTGCAATCTCCGGTTTCCATTCCACGCAGTCGCCGATTATGGCCCGCTGCCTGAAGGATGAACGTTTGGGCCGTCCGGTATTCTACGGCGCCATGGTTTCCGAAGGTATTATCGCCCTGATTTGGGCAGCTGCCGGTGTTACGTTCTATGATGGTACGGGCGGTCTGGCCGCAGCTATGAAGGCTGGCGGTGCTGGTACCGTGGTTTACGATATCTGCGTTGGCTTCATGGGGTCGGGCGTTGGTGCAGTTCTGGCTATGCTTGGCGTTATCGCCTGCCCGATTACCTCTGGTGATACGGCTTTCCGTTCTGCCCGTCTGACCCTTGCTGACTGGTTCGGTGTTCAACAGAATCAGGCCGTCAAGCGTTTGATGTTCGCCGTTCCCCTGCTGGCAGTGGGCGGCATCCTGTCCCAGATGGACTTCAATATCATTTGGCGTTATTTCTCCTGGACGAACCAGACGCTGGCCATGATTGTGCTCTGGACGGGTGCTGTTTATCTTTATCGGACCAAGAAGGATTCCGGTGCCTGGAAGATTCCCTTTGTACCGGCCACCTTCATGTCGGCTGTTTCCTGCACCTACATCCTGCAGGCTCCGGAAGGTCTGCAGCTGTCCACCAGCATTTCCTATCCGGTGGGCATCCTCTTTGCTATCGTATGCGTAGCACTTTATTATAAGACTACCATGGGCAGTAAATCCTGACGTTTATTATGGGAGGGTTGTATATGAAGAACTTTATGGATAAGGATTTTCTCCTGCAAACTGAAACGGCACGCGTATTGTATCACGAACACGCCGCTCCCATGCCGATATATGACTATCATTGTCATATCAATCCCCGGGAAATCGCGGAAAACCGTGAGTTCCGCAATATTGCGCAGGCATGGCTGGCTTCCGACACCTACAAATGGCGTCTGCTGCGCAGCAATGCCGTGTCCGAGGGGTGCATATCCGGCAGCGATGCTTCTTCGCGGGAAAAGTTCCAGTACTTTGCCGAAAGCCTGTCCCGGGCTATCGGCAATCCCCTGTATCATTGGACGCATTTGGAGCTCCAGCGCTATTTTGACTGCGATTTGATTCTCAATGGGGAAAACGCCGAGAAAATCTGGGAAACCTGCAATGAGCGGCTCAAAGCTGCGGATATGCGGGCCCAGGGGATTATCGAGCGCTCCAATGTGCAGGTTATCTGCACCACGGATGACCCGGTATCCGACCTCAAATGGCATAAGAAAATCAAAGAAGACGGCACCTGCACGGCCAAAGTCCTGCCCACCTTCCGGGCGGATAGTATTCTGAATATCGAGGATGACGGCTGGGATGCCTATATGCGCTATGAACTCGGCGAAGCCGCTGGGATGGAAGATGTATCCACCATGCAGGACATTTACGATGCCCTGCAAAAACGGCTCGATTACTTTGCGGAAAACGGCTGCCAGATTGCTGACCACGCTCTGCCGTATATGGTCTATGCGGAGGCCAAGGAATATGAGCTGGATGATGTGGTGGGCAAGGTCATCAATGGCAAGGGAAAACCCTCCAAGCAGGCCATGGAGCAGTATAAGACGGCTGTGCTGATGTTCCTGGGCCGGGAATACGCCCGCCGAGGTTGGACTATGCAGCTGCATTATTCGGCTCTGCGGGATGTGAATGCGTCCCGGTTTGAAGTGTTGGGACAGGACAGCGGCTTTGACGCAGTGGACACCCATAACTGTGCCCCGGCCTTGGCCAAGTTCCTGAACGCATTGGATAAGGAAGGGCATCTGCCCAAGACCATTATCTGCTCGCTGAATCCAGCGGATAATATCGTCATTGCTTCCCTGCTGCCGTGCTTCTCCGGCACAGAGGCGCTGGGGAAAATCCAGCAGGGGGCTGCCTGGTGGTTCAACAACAACAAGGAGGGCATTGAAGCCCAGCTCCGCGTGTTGGCCAGCGTTTCCGTATTGGGCAATACCATTGGCACGCCGACGGATTCCCGCTCGCTGCTGTCGTATTCCCGTCATGAGTATTACCGTCGTATCCTCTGCAATTTCATCGGCAACCTGGTGGAAAATGGAGAGTACCCGGCAGATATGAAGGTTCTGGGCAAGCTGGTGGAAGACATCAGCTACAACAACGCCTGCCGTTACTTTGCATTTTAAGGAGGTAGGAGATGCCGAGAAAAGCCAAAAAAAGTGTGGAGAGCAATGAAAAGGCGGTCAAGTTTCAGGAATTTCTGATTGAGAACAACATCAACGTGTTCAGCACGGAATCCATGGATGATGATTACGCTACAGTGCTGTTCCGTTCGCGGATTGAGGCCCGGGGACAGATTCTTCCCATGGCCATTCTGATTGACACGAGTATCTTCACCGTAATCCGCACCCAGATTATCAGCGGCCTGCCCGAGGATAAACAGCCCCGCATCAAGGAGTATCTCAACGAGCTCAATGCCCGCTACAAGAGCTTCAAGTATTATGTCCATCAGGATGGCAAGGTCTATTTGGATATCTGCCTGCCCTTTGTGGACGATACCTTTGACAGCAAGATGATACAGCTGATGCTCAGCGTGCTGGTGCAGCACTTGGAAGCAGTCTATGATGAATTCATGGGTCAGGTTTGGGGAAAGTGAGAATATGACAGAATTCCCCAAAATTGGATTAAATTTTGATTAAAAGTGTAATAAAAGTCCCTGCTTCGGCAGGGATTTTTAATTTTATAACGAATATGTATGACTATCAAAACTTTTAAGCATAATTTTACTAAATCATTGGGGAAATTCACCGATATATAGCTAAAGGAAGGCTGTTCGGTGAGAAAGGAGGAAGAACAATGATTTGCAAAAAATGTGGCTGTATTATCGAACCGGAGGCTAAGGAGTGTTCCTTCTGCGGCGAACGGGCGGAAGCCGGACAGGAAGATTTGATGACCCGTTTTGTGGGGGACGATGGAGCGCGGGAAATCATCGCCGCAATGCCCCGGCTGGTAGCTTTGCGGCAGCTCGAAGATGTGCCCCAGGAAAAGGACAGGATGCTCTCGGAGCTCAACCGCCTGCAGGGGTACTTCGCCCATATTCGGGGCAAGTATGCGACCTTGGGCGATTTGTGGCTGATGCGAACCCAGAACGCGGAGCCGGTGCTGGCCAATTATACCATTGGCGGCGGCATTGCGACCTTGTTCTTTTTCCTGATTCTCACGGGGTTCTTCCCGAGTGTTCCCTGGACGTTCTTCTTTGCGGTATGGCTGGGCGTTACCAGCATATCCTACGTGCAGGCGGGGAAAGCCCATGAGCGGCGCGCGGCCCAGATCGAAGCCGATATCCGCGGCCTCGAAAATGAAGTGCGGGAGTTTTACAACCGTGCGGATGGCTGCTTCCTGCCGCTGGATTATAGCGACCCGCAGATTATTCAGGAACTCATTACCGGTGTACAGAATGGTGCGATTACCTCTTTCCGTGAAGTAAAACTGCAAGGATAAAAAGACAGCCTTCCCCCGGCGAATAGGGACTTTAGCCCTGTTTTCGCCGGGGGAAGGCTGTGCTATAATGGAGCAAGTGAATTCAAAGCGTAGCCCAAGGGGGATTTTTATGTCATTATTTGCACTTTGCTTGCTTTTGGTGTGCCCCGTGCTGTTTTTGCTGGTGGCCTTCCGTTTTTTCCGCCAGCATAATTATAAAATGACGGCACTTTTTGTATGCCTGGCTGTGACGGTGGGCTTTATCGGCGGTGTGAAAGGCTATGGGGAAATGGACACCCGCACGAAAAGCACCACGGCGTCAACCTTTGACCGTGACCAGAAAGAAAACATGACCCGCCGCTATGAGCAGGCCGTGTCCATTCTGAAGGGATTGAACTTCAATCATCCGGACCGCGAAAAAGCGGAGGAGGCAGTGCATTTGCTGCAGGATTTCCATGATGCACAGTTATTGAACAGCCTTGACGGAGCCTGCCCGGATGCGGAAATGCTGCTTTCCTACGCAGAAGCCATGAATCAGGTGGCTGCGTATCGGGGGCATATGAGCAACAAGGATGTGGCAGGGGACAGGAAGCTGCTGTCCATCGTGCAGGATATGCCGGAGGGCTATAAGGGAACGCTGGCAGAAAAAATCGTGCCCTTCCGGCGCCTCATTATCGCCATGAATGAAGCGGCGGAGAAGGAAGCGGAACTGGATAAGAAAAACGCGCAGAAACATGCGGCAAATCTCTCCAAAGGAAAATATGGAGGAATTCACCCCGGTGACAGCGAAGATAATATAACAGCTGCTTATGGGGAGCCTTCCCGGGTCAATGTGTCCGAAGGCGAGGGCAAGAAGATGAAGCAGTATGTCTTCAACCATAACGGCAAGAGTATCTATGTTTACACACAGGACGGCATCGTGACGGATGTGTCCATGTGAAAATTATGAGGTGATTGCAGTGAAGAAGAAAATTGTCGCTTTAGCTTTAGGTGCTATGATGAGCATGTCCGTGGCAGCTATGGCCGCTACGCCGGAAGCCGAGAGCATGTCCGCACAGCAGGGCAAGGCTGTGGCCTGGGTGGATACCATGCTGGTGAAGAACAACCCGGCGGCATCCCTGAAACTCATGGGTGCTGAAGCACAGAAGGAAATCGACGTCAAGAAAATTACGGATATCAGCAATGATATGGCCAAGAATCTGGGAAAATACAAGTCCTCCCGCTTTGTGGGCTGGACCCGCTTCGACCAGGGCGACCAGCTGATGTATCTCATGTCCTTTGAGAAGGAACCTGTGGTACGCTGTGTATTCTTGTTCGACAAGAATGGCAATCTCCAGAATTTTGCCCTGTCCCCGCTGAAAAAGACTGAGGAAAAGGATAATCAGAAGAAATGAGCAAGTACGAATACAAGACGCAGGGAACCTGCAGCAAGAAGATAACGGTGGAACTGGATGGCAAAATCATTAAGTCCGTCCAATTCGAGGGCGGCTGTGCCGGTAATCTTTCCGGCATTTCCAAACTGGTGGTGGGCATGGATATCGACCATGTGATTGAGCGCTTCGCAGGCAACACCTGTGGACCCCGGCCGACTTCCTGCCCCGACCAGCTGGCCAATGCCCTCAAGGAAGCCTATGCTGCTCAGCAGGCATAAGACGAGAACGAGGAAAGTGTGCGACCATGATATTTGACAGCCATATACACACTGCGTTTTCCGCCGATTCAGAGATGAAGGCAGAGGAGGCTCTGGCAGCTGCTGAGAAGCAGGGCGTTGGTCTTGTCTTTACAGAGCATCTGGACGCTGATTATACGAGCAAGGAAGGCAAAGTCTTTTCCTTTAACCCGGATGTTTACTGGCAGACCTACAGCCAGTTGCGGGGCGATAATCTGCGGCTGGGCGTGGAAATCGGCATGCGGGAGCGTACCCGCGAGGTAAGTGTGGAATTTTCCCAGCGGGTGCCGTTTGATTTCATTATCTGCTCCCAGCATATGGTGGATGATATGGACATCTACTATCCCGACTACTATGAGGGAAAGGATAAGCAGACGGCCTACCATCGCTATCTCGTGCAGATGGCGGAAAATCTCAGGACGCATAGCTTTGCTCATGCGCTGGGTCATATCGACTATATCTGCCGCTATGCGCCCTATGATGACCCGGAACTTTACTATCGGGAATTTGCCGATGAAATCGATGCGGTGCTCAAGACGGCTATCGACCATGAGGTGGTCATGGAAATCAACACCCGCCGTCTGGGGGCGAAGGACGCATTGGAAAACCTTATGCCCATCTACAAACGCTATCAGGAAATGGGCGGCCGCTTCGTGACTCTGGGCTCCGATGCCCATAGTGCGGAAGCAGTCGGTGCGCATTTGCTTTTGGCTTATGACTTTGCCGAGAGCCTCAAGCTCACGCCGGTTACCTTTCAGCAGCGGCAGATGGTGAATTGTCAGAAATAATTTTGCAATCTCCTTGTGTTATGCCAGAAAAAACGGTATAATACATAGGAGATTCTATTTTTGATAGGAGGGCTACATGATGAAACACATCAAGACGGTCAACAAACCTTCTCTGCAGAAGACCCTGAAGACGGGTGGCTGCGGCGAATGCCAGGCTTCCTGCCAGTCCGCTTGCAAGACTTCCTGCACTGTGGGCAACCAGGTTTGCGAAAAGTAAGCAATTGCTTTAATTACGGGCCTTCCCTTTGGGGAGGGCTTTTTACATTTAGGAAAGTTAGGAGTTACAATGAAAGCCAAAATTCATAAATTCGTGCAAAACGGTACCTATATATTGCTCGACATCAACAGCGGTGCGGTGCACGTTATCGATAAAATGATTTACGACATCATGGACACCTTTGACGGGGAAAATGATGCGGCTGTAATCGCTGCACTGCAGGACAGCTACAAGAAAGAAGACCTGGCAGAAGCGCTGGACGAACTTCATGCGCTGATGGACGCTGGGGAACTCTTTGCCCCGGATATCGATGTGCCTCCTACCTTCAAGCAGAAGGGCCTCGTAAAATCCCTGTGCCTGATGATTGCTCAGGATTGCAACCTGCGCTGCAAATACTGCTTTGGCGACGGCGGCAGCTACGGTCAGGAACGTGCCATCATGAGTCCGGAAACCGGCATGAAAGCCGTTGACTTCCTTATAAAGAGCAGCGGCCCCAGAAAGCATCTCGAAATGGACTTTTTCGGCGGCGAACCTCTCATCAATATGAAGACAGTCAAGGCCGTGACCGAATACGCCCGCAAGCGCGAGCAGGAAACGGGCAAGAAGTTCAAGCTGACGCTGACGACCAATGGCCTCTTATTAAATGATGAAAACATCAAGTGGCTCAACGACAATGACTTCTCCCTCGTGCTGTCCCTCGATGGCCGCAAGGAAGTCCATGACGCCATGCGTCCGGATGTGGGCGGCAATGGTTCCTATGATAGAGCCATCAAGAACTTCCACAAGTGCCTCGATTCCCGTAAGGGCGGCGACTGGGATTACCGCGGTGTCTACACCTACCTGCGCGGCACCTATACGAAGAACAATATGGACTTCACCGATGATGTGCTCTCCATGAATGATGAAGGCTTTGATATCCTGTCCATGGAACCGGTGGTCTTGAAGGACAGCCCGCTGGGCTTTACCGAGGAAGACCTGCCCCGCATCTATGCCGAGTACGACAAGCTGACTGAAGCCTATATGAAGCGCCATCGTGAGGGCAAAGGTTTCTTCTTCTTCCATTTCAATATGGACCTTTCTAATGGCCCCTGCGTGGCTAAGCGCCTCTCGGGCTGCGGTGCCGGTCACGAATACTTCGCTGTGGCCGAAAACGGCGACCTCTATCCCTGCCATCAGTTCGTTGGCCGTGAAGGTTACCGCTTAGGTTCTTTGGACGAAGGCGTGACGGATACAAAGCTGCCGCAGTACTTCCGCGAAAGCCATGTGCTCAACAAGGAAAAATGCCGCGACTGCTGGTCCCGTTTCTTCTGTTCCGGCGGCTGCCATGCCAACGCCGACCTGTTCCACGGCGATATCCGCAAGCCTTACGAAGTGGGCTGCGAAATCCAGAAGAAACGTCTGGAGTGTGCCATCTATGTTCAGGCTATGCTCGAACTGGAAAAGCTCGAAAAAGAAGACGAACTCGCATAAATCATAAACAAAATTTATCGTATATGAGCCTTCCCCTTTGAGGGGAAGGGGGACCGCGCAGCGGTGGATGAGGTGTTTCTCGCAGAAATCTGTCACCTCATCCGTCACCCTGACGGGTGCCACCTTCCCCTCAAGGGGAAGGCTTTTTTTATTATTATCGCACATCGTTTGCTCCGAAAAACTCTTGTTATATCGTTGTTACGAATTTTTTGAAAAAAATCTCCGCGATTCATTGAATAATTGCTCTAATTTATGATAAAAAGATTGACATTTGCGGGGGAGTTATTGTATTATAGTCTCTGTAAGAACTGAAACTTCTAAAAAATTTAGGGGGTATTTTTCAAATGGCAGTAAAAGTTGCTATCAATGGTTTTGGCCGTATTGGCCGTCTCGCTTTCCGTCAGATGTTCGATGCAGAGGGTTATGAAGTAGTTGCAATCAACGACCTCACGAGCCCGAAAATGCTCGCACACCTGCTCAAGTATGATTCCACGCAGGGTAAGTACAAGTACGCTGACAAGGTAGAGGCTGGCGAAGACAGCATCACCGTTAACGGCAAAGAAATCAAAATCTACGCTGAAAAGGATGCAAAAGACATTCCTTGGGGCAAGCATGATGTAGACGTAGTTCTCGAATGCACTGGTTTCTACACTTCCAAAGAAAAAGCTTCTGCACACCTGGCTGCAGGCGCTAAGAAAGTTGTTATCTCCGCTCCGGCTGGTAACGACCTCCCGACTATCGTATACAACGTTAACCATGAAACCCTGACGAAGGAAGACAAGGTTATCTCCGCTGCATCCTGCACGACGAACTGCCTTGCTCCGATGGCTAAGGCTCTGAACGACCTGGCTCCGATTCAGTCCGGTATCATGTGCACGATTCACGCTTACACTGGCGACCAGATGACTCTGGATGGCCCGCAGCGTAAAGGCGACCTCCGTCGCAGCCGTGCAGCAGCTTGCAACATCGTTCCGAACTCCACGGGTGCTGCTAAAGCTATCGGCCTCGTAATTCCTGAACTGAAGGGCAAACTGATCGGTGCTGCACAGCGCGTTCCGACCCCGACTGGTTCCACGACGATCCTCAACGCTGTTGTTAAGGGCGACGTTACGGTTGAACAGATCAACGCTCAGATGAAGAAGGAAGCTACGGAATCCTTCGGTTACAACGAAGAAGAAATCGTATCCAGCGATATCGTTGGCATGCGTTTCGGTTCCCTGTTCGATGCTACGCAGACGATGGTTAACCCCGTTGAAGGTGGCACGCAGGTACAGGTTGTATCCTGGTACGACAACGAAAACAGCTACACGAGCCAGATGGTTCGTACCATCAAATACTTCGCTGAACTCGGCTAATTATTTGATTTCGTAACTGAATACGACGAAGATCTATTGAGGTCCGGCCTGGCAAACTTGGGCCGGGCCTCAATTTATTGTTTTGGAGGTTTATAAATGGATAAGAAAACCCTGAAAGATATTGACGTCAAGGGCAAAAAAGTATTTGTCCGCGTTGACTACAACGTTCCGTTCGATGAAAATCAGAACATCACCAATGACACCCGTATGGTTCGCACGCTGCCGACCATCAACTACCTGCTCGATAACGGCGCTGCTGTTATCCTGGCTTGCCACATCGGCCGTCCGACCGAAGCTCGTGAGCCGCAGTTCTCCACGAAGCACCTCGTTGCACATCTGTCCGAACTCCTCGGCAAAGATGTAAAATGGGCTTCTGACTGCGTAGGCGAAGTTGCTGAAAAAGCTGCTGCTGACCTCAAGGCTGGCGAAGTTCTGCTTCTCGAAAACCTCCGTTATCACAAGGCTGAAAAGAAGAACGACCCCGAATTTGCAAAACAGCTGGCTAGCCTCGCTGACGTTGCTGTTGACGATGCTTTCGGTGTATCCCACCGCGGCCATGCTTCCAACGCTGGTATTGCTCAGTACGTGGAAGTTGTTGCCGGTTTCCTCATGGAAAAAGAAATCAACTACATCGGCAAGACTCTGGAAGCTCCGCAGCATCCGTTCGTTGCCATCATCGGCGGCGCTAAGGTTTCTGATAAAATCGGCGTAATCAGCAACATGATTGAAAAGGTTGACAAAATCATCATCGGCGGCGGCATGGCTCATACCTTCGACGCAGCTAAAGGCCTGCCCATCGGTGCATCCCTCTGCGAACCGGACAAGTACGACCTGGCTCGTGAACTGCTCAAGAAAGCAGAAGAAAAGGGCGTAGAAGTAATTCTGCCGGTTGACCTCGTTATCGCTGATAAATTCGCTGCAGATGCCAACACCCAGACTGTTGACGTGGACAAAGTTCCCGATGGCTGGCAGGCACTCGATTCTGGCGTGAAGACCTCCGAAAAATACGTGGAAGCACTCAAAGGCGCTAAGACGGTTGTTTGGAACGGTCCTATGGGCGTATTCGAATTCGACGCTTTCGCTAAAGGCACCCTGGCTGTGGCTGAAGCTGTTGCTAAGGCAACGGACGAAGGCGCTATCTCCATCGTTGGCGGTGGTGACTCCGTAGCAGCTCTCAAGAAGACTGGCCTCACCGATAAGATTTCCCACGTTTCCACCGGTGGCGGTGCAACGCTGGAATTCCTCGAAGGCAAAGAAATGCCGGGCGTAGCAGCAATCGCTGATAAATAAGTAAGTGGTGATACTTTTCTTTGGCGCAAAGAAAAGTATCCAAATACCCTAACGGGCACAGGCGAAAACACGGACTGAAATCCCATCACGGGATTTACGTCCGCCTGCGCCCTTCCTTGGGCGCTGGGCAACGAGTACGCGTTATCTTTTTGAGACGAAAGAAAAAGCCTTCCCCTATGGGGAAGGTGCCCCCGCAGGGGGCGGATGAGGTGGCGATGTAAGCTATCTTATCAATTTAAAATTAAAAATTAAATTGGGAGGCTATAAAAATGGCTAGAACTCCGATTATTGCAGGCAACTGGAAAATGAACAACACGATTAAGGAAGGCGTTGAGCTCGTAAAGGCTCTGGCTCCTCTCGTTAAGGACGCTACGGTAGACGTTGTGGTTTGCCCAACGGCTACGGCTCTTTCCTCCGTTTGTGAAGCAGTAAAAGGCACCAACATCCATGTTGGCGCACAGAACGTACATTGGGAAGCAAAAGGTGCTTTCACGGGCGAAATCTCCACGGGTATGCTCAACGAAATCGGCGTAGATTACGTTGTCCTTGGCCACAGCGAACGCCGTGACTACTTCGGTGAAACGGATGAAGGCGTAAACAAGCGCGCTCGTGCTGCTTTTGCTGCTGGCATCACCCCGATCATCTGCTGCGGTGAAAGCCTCGAAATCCGTGAAGCTGGCACTTACATCGACCATGTAGTTGCTCAGATTAACGCTGCTCTCGAAGGCTTCCAGGCTAGCGAAGTTGCAAAACTCGTTATTGCTTATGAACCGATCTGGGCTATCGGCACGGGCAAGACGGCTACCTTTGACCAGGCTGAAGAAGTCTGCAAAGCTATCCGCGAAGCTGTTGCTAAGAAATTCGACCAGACGGCAGCTGACGCTATCCGCATCCAGTACGGCGGCAGCGTAAAACCGGCTACGATTAAAGACCTTATGCAGCAGCCGAATGTTGACGGTGCTCTCGTAGGCGGCGCTTCCCTGAAGGCTGAAGACTTCAGCGCTATCGTTAACTTCTAATCTGTGTTTCTTAGAAGGAGCATATAAAAAACATGGCAACTCTTAAAAATGCACCGGTGGCCCTCATCATCATGGATGGCTGCGGCCTCGGTGATAAAACCGACAAGAACAACGCTGTACAGGTAGCTAACACTCCTGTTCTCGACGGACTCCTTGCCAAGTATAAGACCAGCCAGCTGCAGGCTTCCGGCGAATTCGTCGGCCTGCCGGATGGTCAGATGGGTAACTCCGAAGTTGGTCATACCAACATCGGTGCCGGCCGCATCATCTATCAGCAGCTGACCCGCATCACCCGCGACATCAAGAACGGCGACTTCTTCAAGAACGAAGCTCTCCTTTCCATCGTCAACGGCGTGAAAGAAAAGAACGGCGCCCTGCACCTCATGGGCCTCGTTTCCCCGGGTGGCGTGCACAGCCATCAGGATCACCTCTATGCACTGCTCGAAATGGCTAAGAAAGAGGGCATCAAGGAAGTTTATGTACATGCTTTCCTCGATGGCCGTGATGTACCGCCTCAGAGCGCACAGCCTTTCCTCGAAGAACTCGAGGCAAAGTGCAAAGAAATCGGTGCTGGCTGCATTGCAACCGTCAGCGGCCGTTACTACGCTATGGACCGCGACAACCGTTGGGAACGCGTAGTCAAGGCTTATGAAGCCATCACCCATGCAGAAGGCGTAAGCGCTGATTCTGCAGTAGCCGGCCTCAAGGCAAGCTACGACAACGATGTAAACGATGAATTCGTTGTGCCGTTCGTAGTCAAAGGCTACGAAGGCATGAAGAATGGCGACGGCGCTATCTTCTTCAACTTCCGTCCAGACCGTGCCCGTCAGCTCACGCATTCCTTCGTGGATGAAATCTTTGACGGTTTCGAACGCGACGAAGATTTGAAGATTCCGTTCGCTACCTTCTCCCAGTACGAAGACGGCATGAACGCTCTCGTAGCTTTCCCGCCGGAATCCATCAACAACACGCTGGGCGAAATCATCCAGAACAAGGGCATGACCCAGCTGCGCATTGCCGAAACCGAGAAGTACGCACATGTAACGTTCTTCTTCAACGGCGGCGTGGAAGAACCCTACAAGGGTGAAGACCGCATCCTCGTTCCGTCCCCGAAGGTTGCAACCTACGACCTCCAGCCGGAAATGAGCGCTGTGGAAGTTACGGATAAAGTAGTAGAAGCCATCAAATCCGGCAAATACGACTTCATCATCCTCAACTATGCAAACTGCGACATGGTTGGTCATACCGGCGTATTCC
This sequence comes from Selenomonas ruminantium AC2024, assembly GCF_000687995.1. Taxonomy (NCBI): domain Bacteria; kingdom Bacillati; phylum Bacillota; class Negativicutes; order Selenomonadales; family Selenomonadaceae; genus Pseudoselenomonas; species Pseudoselenomonas ruminantium. Next base: position 169,643 of record NZ_JIAC01000001.1, on the reverse strand, counting down.
CGGCTGTAATCAAGGCTGTGGAAACGGTAGACACCTGTGTTGGCCGTTTCGTAGACGCCATCCGCGAAGTTGGCGGCGAGGTCTGCATCACCGCTGACCACGGCAACGCCGACAAGATGATGGACTACGACAACGATCAGCCCTTCACCAAACATACCACCAATCCGGTACCGTTCATCGTGGTATCCGACCGCGTTAAGTCCGTTAAGGACGGCGCCCTCTGCGATATCGCACCGACTCTCCTCACGCTGGCAGGCGTAGAGATTCCGGCCGAAATGACGGGCAAGAACCTGGTGGAACTCTAAACAGCAGGACAGAGGCAAGCTCCCTTGAGCAAGGAGCCCCCGTGAATTCTCACGGGGGCATGCTAGCCCCTTGCCAAAGGCAAGACCTCTAGTGTTATATTTTAGAAAAAGAGAGGAATACGAACAATGATTGCTTATTCACAAAAAGTGGAAGACATGGCATGCGTAGCCCAGGAAGTACACCATGGTGCTGCTCCCATTCCTGAAGAAGGCAAATGGGTAAAATCCAAGAACGTACAGGACATCAGCGGCCTGACGCACGGCATTGGCTGGTGCGCTCCGCAGCAGGGTGCCTGCAAATTGACCCTGAACGTTAAGGACGGCATCATCCAGGAAGCTCTCGTAGAAACCATCGGTTGCTCCGGTATGACTCATTCCGCAGCAATGGCAGCAGAAATCCTGCCGGGCCTCACGGTTCTCGAAGCCCTGAACACTGACCTCGTGTGCGATGCCATCAACACCGCTATGCGCGAACTCTTCCTGCAGATTGCTTATGGCCGTTCCCAGACTGCATTCTCCGATGACGGTCTGCCCATCGGCGCTGGCCTCGATGACCTTGGTAAAGGTCTGCGCAGCCAGACGGGTACGCTCTACAGCACGCTCAAGAAGGGTCCCCGTTACCTCGAACTTGCAGAAGGCTATGTAACGAAACTCGGTCTGGACAGCGAAAACCGCGTAATCGGTTACGAAGTTGTTCAGCTCGGCAAAGTTATGGAAGCTGTACGTGCCGGCAAAGATGCTAACGAAGCCATCAAAGCCAACACCAGCACCAAAGGCCGTTTCGCTGACGCTGTTAAGACGATTGACCCGCGCGAAGAATAAGATCGACCACTCAGCCTTCCCCTTAGGGGGCGACGAAGTCGCGGGAGTCCAGTGGACTCCCCGGACGTGGCAGCCCAAAGGGCTGCCGGATGAGGTGGAAAAACATTTTTTCGTAACGTCACTGTAAGAATAGAGAGGAATGAATAGAATGTCATTATTCGAAGGCTATGAACGCCGTATTGACCAGATTAATGAAGTTTGCAAAAAGTATGGTATTGCTTCCATCGAAGAAGCAAAGACCATCTGCGATGAAAAAGGCGTAAAAGCTTACGACATCGTAGGCGACCTGCAGCCGATCGCATTCGAAAATGCAAAATGGGCTTACACCCTCGGTGCTGCTATCGCAATCAAGAAGGGCTGCACGGCTGCTGCTGATGCTGCCAAAGCTATCGGCGAAGGCCTCCAGGCTTTCTGCGTACCGGGTTCCGTTGCTGACCATCGTAAAGTAGGTCTCGGCCATGGTAACCTCGGCGCTATGCTTTTGTCCGAAGAAGCTGGCTGCTTCGCATTCCTGGCTGGTCACGAATCCTTCGCAGCTGCTGAAGGTGCTATCGGTATCGCTCAGACGGCTAACAAAGTTCGTAAGAACCCCCTGCGCGTTATCCTGAACGGCCTCGGCAAAGACGCTGCTCAGATCATCAGCCGCATCAATGGTTTCACTTTCGTTGAAACCGAATACGATTTCAAGGCTGACAAAGTAAACGTAGTGAAGGAAATCGCTTACAGCGATGGCCTCCGCTCCAAGGTTCGCTGCTACGGTGCTGAATCCGTACAGGAAGGCGTTGCCATCATGAAACTGGAGAAAGTTGACATCTCCATCACTGGTAACTCCACGAACCCGACCCGCTTCCAGCATCCGGTTGCAGGCTGCTACAAGAAAGACTGCATCGAAAACGGCAAGAAGTACTTCTCCGTTGCTTCCGGCGGCGGCACGGGCCGTACGCTCCATCCGGACAACATGGCTGCTGGCCCGGCTTCCTATGGTATGACCGACACCATGGGTCGTATGCACGGCGATGCCCAGTTCGCAGGTTCCTCCTCCGTACCGGCACACGTTGACATGATGGGCCTCATCGGCGCCGGCAACAACCCGATGGTTGGTATGACCGTTGCTGTTGCTGTTGCTGTACAGGAAGCTATGAGCAAATAATATATAGCACAATTATTAAGCGCAAGTCCTTTTGTGGAGGACTTGTGCTTTTTTTATTTAGAAAAGTATTTAAGAAATATACCCTTTTTACGATAACATATATAAGGAGGGTGTTGCCCAGTATCTTCAAGGAGGAAGAGTCATGTCAATGGTGATTAAGAACAACAAGGAGGCCATAAATGCCTTAAATACCCTTAACCAAAATGCAGATGCTTTGAGCAAAAGCCTGCAGAAGGTATCCACAGGGATGAAAATCAATGGCGCTGCTGATGATGTTTCAGGCTATGCGATCAGCGAGCGCATGCGTGTGCAGCTGCGCAGTCTGGAAGCGGACATTGCTAATACACAAAACGCTACAAGTCTGCTGAAAACAGCGGAAGGTGCGGTATCTTCAACAGTGGATATACTAAAAACATTCAAAGAAAAAGCAATTAACGCCGCTAATGATACCAACACAGACAATGACCGTGCCACCATTCAAAAGGAACTTAACCAATATATGTCGCAGATTGAAGATAATGCTGCGGCGACCTTCAATGGCAAGCGTCTCTTAGATGGCACGCAGGGGCATGGTATCGCCGCAGACCCCTGGGATGCTATGGCCTCGTTTATGAGTTTTCTGGATAATGCTGACACGGCTACAGCACAGGAGGCGCTGGACGGTGCTATAAAATATGTATCCGGCGGCATGTTTGAAAATGAAACAGCATTGATAAATACTTTTATCAATGACATAACCAACGACGGTCTGGCGGCCTGCGGCATAGTCCTGGACAATGATGATACCGGGGCTATTACCGGTAAGGATGCGCGAAATGAAGTTGTCAAGACCGCGGAAAGCGTTGTGCCGGAAAAGCATTATCCCTATGGTGGGGATCCTACAGGGGGAACGTCCCGTATTCGCGGCCTGACCGTAAATTGGCCGGATTCCGTAAACTCTGATGTGGAAAGAGCTATCCTGGGAGCTTTAGATAATCCCTGGCTGCAAAATTGTATAGACCTTATTGATGAATCCTATGCCTTGAATTTTTGGGAAAAGGGCACTTCTGTTCGTACAATGGATGTAAAATTGGCCAATGAAGGTCAAAATGGGACATTGGCCTATGTTACTAGCAGCATTTCAGGCGGAGTGACTACGGGGCTTAGTATGACCATCAATATGGACTATTATTCTTCACTGGACGTAAACGACTGGAATGGTAAAGCTTCAGGTGGAGCGGGGTATCTCGATCGCACCATTGCCCATGAGATGGTACATGCTTTGATGTCGGCTAATATCAAAAACTTTAGTAACCTGCCTAAATACATAAAGGAAGGGGCTGCTGAAGTGGTACATGGTATTGATGATTTTCGTAGAAGCACTATTGCCAGTCTGGCCAGTGACCCAGATGCTTTAAAAAATGTTTTACAGGATTCAGCATCTGCTTCCGGTGATGAGGCTTATGCTGCCGGCTATATGATTCTCCGTTATCTGGCCAAACAGTCTGCCGATGGCGAGCCGGAAAAAAATCTGGTCTTTCAGACAGGCACGAAGGCTAATCAAAGTATGCGAGTGGGCCTGGCCGATATGCGGTGTATCGCCTTGGGGCTCGCGAAGTCAGACGGCACTAAGGTCAGCGTTGCTACTCAGGAACTGGCCAACTCAGCGATTACGGTTATTGACCGGGCTATTGGCCGGGCACTTAAACAGCAGACACTTATTGGTGCAATGGAAAGCCGCTTGGAATTTACTGCTGCCAACCTGACCACCGCCCATGAAAACGTAACTTCTTCCGAAAGCGTAATCCGCGATGCGGATATGGCCAAGGAGATGACCGGCTATACCAAAAACAACGTACTCATGCAGGCCGCCCAGTCCATGCTGGCACAGGCCAACCAAAACAGTAGTGGGGTACTGAGTTTGCTGCAATAAAGCCGTTTTATAATAAGTAGCCGCCCTAAAATTAAACTCAATATTAAAGGCTCAAGTAACAAAAAAGACTTGTACTTTTTTGGTGTATACAACCAAATTTAAGTTTTTTTGTATATGTACGATATAGTATATGATAGAGTGGATAGCCCTTGTGTACATGGAGGTATACGTTATGGCAATGGTTATAAAAAATAATATGGCCGCGCAAATGACTTTAGGCGAACTGAATAAAAATAACAATAAGTTGTCAAAATCGCTCAAAAAAGTATCGACGGGGATGAAAATCAACGGCGCTGCTGATGACGCATCTGGCTATGCAATTTCGGAGCGTATGCGTGTGCAGGTGCGTGGCCTCAATCAGGACATAGATAACACCCAGAGCGCTATCAGCATGATGAAGACGGCGGAGGGCGCGATTTCTTCAACGGTGGATATCTTAAAGACCATGAAGGAAAAGGCCATCAATGCGGCAAACGATACGAACACAGATGCTGACCGGGCGACTATTCAAAAGGAACTAGATCAGGCTATTGACCAGGTCGATGACAATGCCAGTATTACCTTCAATAATAAGATTCTCTTCGACGGCTCAGCTGATGCAGCTGATAGTGCGGAACAGCGCATAATCAAGGCTCTCAACAGCGAATGGCTGGACAGCGCCCTGTCTATGGCGAAAGAAGCCTACGGTCTGTCGTTTCAGGAAGATGAAACGAGTGTCAGGGAAATTGAGGTTAAGTTTGAAAATAGCGGTACGGGTAGTGGTTCAGGCGGCACGACCAAATTGGCTTATGTAACATCTTCTTCTGTAGGTGGCGTAACGAATAAACTGGAGCTTACCATCAACCTGGATGTCTATAATACATTGGCCGAGCATGATGTAAACGGTAAGACGAATGGTTATCCTTATCTTGACCGCACAATTGCTCATGAGATGACTCATGCGGTCATGGCGGCTAATATCAAGGATTTCGGCACATTGGCTCAAAGTGCCATGTATATCACAGAAGGTGCAGCGGATTATATCCATGGTATTGATGACTGGTCGGATAGAATGACTGTATTGACAGCTCTTACGCCAAATGATGTCGACACGAAGTTTGCTAGTACGAGCGGTGTGGATCCATATGCTATGGGCTATGCCTTTTTCCACTATCTCAATGCCAAGAGCGGCCACGATGGACATATGATTGAGCGATTTATGAAAGTACTCGATGAGAAAGGTGGAGGGGCGCTCGATGAGGCGGTAGCTGCGGCTTCAAAGGGGGGCTTTTCCTCTGCAGCGGCAGCTATTGCTGGCTTTAAGCAGGATTTGACCGATTATACGGCGACTGGACATACAACTAAGGAGTTCTTGAAGGAATTCTGTGATATTGACGCTGATAACAAGTTCGATACTGGTTCCGCATTGGGCGCTAAGTCTTGGAAGGGTGAAAACGCCAATGCTGAGCAGGTGGTTATCGAAGGCATGTCGCCGAACTTTTGGTTCTATCCAGGCAGCGATACCTCGTTGATTCAAGGCCTCACAGTGAAATGGCCATCCTACACGCGCCCAGATGGCGGCTTTCGTTTTCAAGTGGGAACCAAGGCCAACCAGAATATTTTGGCGCAGTTCTCGGATATTCATGCCACGGCTTTAGGCCTGCGCAGTGACGATGGCAAGAATATCAGTGTCCAGACCAGAGCAGAGGCACGACGTACGATGACGGTCTTGGATAGATCCTTGCAAAAGGCTCTTGATCAGCAGACGACTATTGGTGCATTGCAAAGTCGTATGGAGTATACATCCAATAACCTCACCACGGCTAGTGAGAACGTCCAGGCTAGTGAAAGCACTATCCGTGATGCCAACATGGCCAAGGAAATGACGGAATACACCAAGAGCAACGTGCTGATGCAAGCCGCCCAGTCCATGCTGGCCCAGGCCAACCAAAGCAGCAGTTCGGTATTGAGTCTGCTACAATAGTTTTCCATTGGAAGAAGTATGATCGAGAGTTTTACATAGGAAGAAGGGATTATTCTTATGGCTATGACAATCATGAACAATAGTGGAGCCATGATGGCTTTGGGACAAGCGAAAAAAAACGATACCTCCTTGGGTAAACAGTTGAAAAAAGTCTCTTCCGGTATGAAAATTAATGGTGCTGGTGATGACGCAGCTGGATATTCGATTTCTGAGCGTATGCGAGTTCGTATTCGAGGATTGTATCAATGCGATGACAATACAAAAACAGGCTTTAACATGCTGAATCTTGCTTCACAGGCGATTAACGAACAGGTTCAGGTTATGCAGAAACTCAAGGAAAATGCCCTGAAGGCATCGGATGATACATACTCTCAAGTAGATAGAGATATTCTGCAAAGTGAGTCCGACCATCTGATGGACGAACTTGATGCGATAGCGTATGGTACAAATTACAACGGAATTTCGCTTTTGGATGGGAAAGAAAGGGGGAAAGAAAGTTTTAAGTTTGATTCCAGTGGGCCACCAAAGAATAATGCATTCCCACTTGTAGCAGGAACCAACATGGTGCCAACGATGAGCGTACCGCCGGTTCAGGCGCATGATTTAGATACATATAGGGTAGTAACGCCGACGACACGATTGTATGACCCCAACAATAATGGAGCACTATTCACATCGACACCACCTGTGGGCACACAGGTCTGGCTTGAGCCACCGACAACCAATGCGCAGGGGCAGACGGTAAATCCGTCCTATACGGCAACCTTAGGAACGGAACCAGGATCGGGAAATTTGGCAGCTTACGGTACGCCAAGTGGCAAGAATGCTTTTCCCCTTGACTATTCTACGTTTACGGGAGCTATACCAGCGGATTTTAATCAGGAGGGATTTGCACTTTGTTGTACGGCATGTAATCAGTTCATTAACGTCATATTTGATGAGACGGCACCAGCAGGAAATCTTGATCGTCAGAATGATAAAGGAAATATTGCATTGCTGGTGGGAATTGGCGGTACATCAACAACAGCTGATATTAATCAGGCTATGTGGACGGCTCTTTCTTCGCATTATCCTACTTCAGGTAATACGATAAAAATTAGGGATGGACATGATATCGATTTTACACGTTTTCCTAACGGGGCAGGGGGCTTTGATTATGTGATGTTTCGCCCAAGTTCTAGTGATGACAGAAATTCAGGTGGTGCCAGCTTGGGGAGTCATCTTGCAGTTTACGATGGAGTCAAAGGAAGTTTACAGGATACTTCGTTAATGAAACCGGAAAAAAAGATGGTGGTTCAAGGGGATACGAAAGGCTCCTTGGATACGCGTTTCATGCTTCCGAATACGACGGTTTCGGTGCTGTTTCCTAGTGATGAAAGCCGTTGGCAGCTGGACCCGGAGGAAGAGGATTATCCCAAGGATGATGAATGGTCTTCTGACTATTCGAATCTGCCCATGGAAGAAAAGCGGCTGAAATGGCGTAATGAAGTCTGGCCTTATACGAAAAAAGGGGCAGGGCGGGATGGCAGCAACCTGCGGACTCGGCAGATGGCAGAGAAATTCTTGGATGATATCGATCAGGCGATGAAATATCTGTTGGCTTCGAATACTACGGTGGGGGCACAGTTGCAACGGTTGGAGGCAATGAATTCCAATCTGGTAACCAATCATGAAAATACGCAGGCCGCAGAGAGTACAATCCGCGATGCAAACATGGCCAAGGAAATGACAGGCTATACCAAAGCGAACATACTGACCCAGTCGGCACAGGCTATGCTGGCACAGGCTAATCAGAATAGCAGCAATGTATTGAGTTTGCTGCAATAAACAAGAGGAAGAACAAGCGCAAGGAAAAACAGCGCTTGTTCTTTTTTGGCCTTTGAAAAAAATTTTTGGATAGGACTTAAGAAAAACTATTCTTTGTACGATATAAGAAATAGCAGATAGAATGATATTTATGTCGAGGAGGATATGGATATCATGTTGAGCATAATAGTCGCGAAGAACAAGGAGGTTGGCCACAATGGCTATGGTAGTGAAGAATAACATGTCAGCGAAGAATACGCTGAACCAACTGGACAAGAATGATAAGGCGCTGGCCAAGAGTCTGAAGAAGGCTGCATCAGGGATGAAAATCAATAGTGCTGGCGATGACGCTTCGGGGTATTCGATTTCTGAGCGTATGGATACCCAGCTAAGATCGCTGAATCAGGACGATATCAATACGCAGAATGCTAATAGCCTCTTGAAAACCGCTGAAGGCGCAGTGGCATCTACGCTGGATATCTTGAAGACACTCAAAGAAAAGGCTATCAATGCGGCCAACGATACCAATACGGATGCGGATAGAGCCGTTATGCAGAAAGAGTTCAATCAGGCGGTTGACCAGATTGATGACAATGCTAACGTGACCTTTAATAGCCAGACTTTGGTAGATGGCTCCCAAAACCATCGGGTAAATGCACCGGGCACGGTGACTTCTCTATCAAATGAGAATTTACATGAGGGGACGAAGTACAATGCCCTGCTTACATCTTTGACTGACCATAATGATAATAGCTTGGATATTTCCACATCGGATATAGTCACGATATCCTATGTGAAGAATTGTAAGACCTATACATATTCCCAGCAGGTCAAAAATTTGCGGATTAATCAGTTGTTTTCCAATAATACGATTGGCGCTGCTGATATAAAACTGAGAACCCCGGTAAATAATACCGTAGGGACAGATGAGTTTGGTCAGACGGTGACGACTGCTTCCGGGCGTACGGCAATTACCTTCCAAGCAAAACATGAGGGAGTGGATGGGCAAATAGCTGGTTTGACGATTACATTTACGGATTCTAAGGGCGTAGCAAAACAGAAAGCCAATGCTGTGTTCAACGATTTCAAGGAAACGGTTCGTGCCCAAGATCCATCGGATGATAATTCGTTAGTGATCCAGACTGGAACCAAGGCAAATCAGTCTGTAAAGGTTGGCTTGTCTGATATGCGTTCGGTAGCCTTGGGATTGCGCGCAAAGGATGGTACGGTATTGAGCATTGAAACACAGGTCAATGCCAATGCAGCTATAAATGTATTAGACAATGCAGTACAGAAGGTGCTGAATCAACAAACGACGATTGGGGCGCTGGGGAGTCGTATGGAATATACTTCGGCAAATTTGGTAACAGCCAGTGAAAACACCCAGTCTTCGGAGTCGGTTATCTGTGATGCCAATATGGCACAGGAGATGACTGAGTATACCAAGAACAATGTGCTGAAACAGGCAGCCCAGTCCATGTTGGCTCAGGCTAATCAGAGCAGCAGTTCTGTGTTGAGTTTGCTTCAATAAGATGAAAGACGCTAAATAGAAAAAGTCCTTCTTGTGATTGCTGTTCATAAGAGGGGCTTTTTTCACAATTCTTTTCGGGTGGGGCTAAAGGCCTATTGAAAAGGTGATTTTTTTCTTTATAATAGCAAAAAGATGTATTTGGGATAGATCAAGGGAATGAGGTTTTGAAAATGAAACGGCTGTCCAAAGAAGAGAAATTAACGAGTCAGGTCGGTTTAGCATTGATGACCGGTATGTTTATGGCAGTACCGGTCACTTATGGTGCGCCTGTTCATGATGCTGCCTCCGCTTATAATACCATAGCTCAGACTGCCATTGATCAGACGGGGATTACGACTGCAGGTGGGGTCAAGACTGCGATAACGGGGGCCCCAGGGGATAATGTAATTGCCTGGAAAGACTTTTCGGTAGGAGCGAAAGATGAAGTCGTATTTGACAATGGTGTCCAGACGAATAATTATTTGAACGTTGTCACGGGGGCGGCAACATCTCAAATTGATGGCGCTATTTCGGGGGGCAAAAATGTCTACCTCGTCAATCCTAATGGTGTCATCTTTGGCAAGGATGCATCGGTTAATGTTGGGGCGCTCTATGTTTCAACAGAGGATGTTGCATCTGCTGTAAATGCGAAAGCCAATATGGGGACGAACCCGTCTGCCGTATTGCAGGCAGGTACACCTAATGCTGATGTGGTAAATCTCGGCTCGATTCAGGCATCTAAAGTGCAGGTAGAAGGTACCAATATCCGCTTCATTGATTCGGCCAAGGTAACGACCAATGGTTCGACGGCGAATACCAATGTAGTGCTCAATGCGAAACTTATCCAAAAAGATGCAAATAATAATGATGTAAATGTGGGCTATGCGCATGTGGGCAATACTGCTGGAACCAGTGCGGGGTATACTGGCACAAATTTGACGGATAATTATAAGCTTATAAGCACGCCAGCTGACTTGAAGGCAGCTGCTAATGCAGTGAATGGCGGCGCTACGACCAATAATTACATGTTGGCTGATCATATTGACATGACTGGTGTGACGGATTTTACCCCTATTGGTACTGGGAATAGCTATGCTGGTAAATTCGATGGCATGTTCTATACAATTTCCAACCTTAGTATAAATGCACCAGGCAGTGTTGGTTTATTTGGCAATGTGGATGGTGGTTCAGCCTATAATGCGCGTATTGAAAATCTTGGGATTGTTAATTCCACCATTAGTTCAACGAATGAAAATGCAGGTGCGATTGCCGGTACCGTAAATAATGTATTGATTCAAAATGTTTATGGAGAAGGCAATGTTGTCGGTGATGGGAATACTGCGATTGCAGGAGGGCTTGTAGGGCATGCTGGTGATAATGGAACGGATGTGGCCTATAATGTCGAGATTAGCAATGCATATAACACCAGTAATGTGTATGGTGCAGAAACAGGTGGTATTGTAGGTGTGGCAGGTTTTGGGGTCAAGATACATGATGCGTATAATACGAATAGCACGCCCCAGCATGGTATTGCGGGATTATCGGTAACAGAAGGTGCAGGTACGAATGAGCCGTCAATTGTACGCGTTTATACGACACAGGGAGATGTGTCTACTGATCCACAGTTGGAAACAGGAAGCGTTATTGGGAATTTTACCGATTTAAATACCTATACGGCTGCGGGCTGGAACAGCGGAACGGATATCAGTAGTGATGGTACGACCAAAACTACCTGGCGTATTTATGAAGGCGTCGATACCCCCATTCTTACGGCCTTCTTAAAGGGCACGGCAACAGCTGAGTATAATTACAATTATTTTGCGAATTCCACAGATACGACAGCTACGAGCAATGGTCTTACGCTAGCAGGCGGTCTTTCGGGCCAAAATAGCGGGACAGATATCACGGCAATTTATAATGCGCAGTATTTGAAGGTGGCTAATTCGACCAAGACGGGTGCAGGTACAGCTGCTGATGTTACGCTTACCAGTAATGCGGACAGCAGTGATATTACGGTAAATACCGCAGGTATTCGCAATGTCAATGGAAATAACTTGCCCCAAGCGCTGATTTCTTCTGGTCAGCATGGCTATAATATCGTGGGCGGCAATGCCATCATCAACAAGCGTACGGTAGCGGCTCAGAGTGGGACGTTTACGATTACCAAGGAATACGATGGTACTGCTGATGGCACAGAGGCCTTTGGCCAGGCGTTATCGGGGAGCAGTGGCAATGTTTCGTTTGGCGGCTTGCTATCTGGCGATGATGTTCAGCTGTCGGGGGTTACGGCTACTTATAAGAATAGCGCCAATCAGAATGATGGCAATGTTGGCTATGGAAAAACTGTTGCCGTTACGGTAGGCAGTTCGCCGGGACTGTCTGGGAGTTCTGCGGGCAATTATACGCTGGATGCTTCCAGCTTGACGAATCTTTCCGTTATTGGAGATATCACGCCGCGCACTCTTTACGTCAAGCTAAAGCAGACCTCTGGGTTTGGTAAGACGTATGATGGCACAACAGCGGTTACCGATAGCAATGCAGCGGCTGGTACCAATGTTGAGATTGATTTGACCAAAGGGGATACTCATAAGTTTGTAGGACAAGAGACTGGGACACTGGATACCAGTGCCACGTTAATTGCATATAATGATAAACATGCTGCTAATAATAAAACTATTGACTATACGAAAATTGCTTTGACCGGGACGAAAGCGCAAAATTATATGCTGGTGGTAGAAAATTCTAGCAGTGCTACTGGCTATGATGTGCTTTATGATGGCTATGCTAATCGCAATAATACGGCGGCTAATCGCGTTTATGGTACGGGAAGTTTGCAGGCCACAGGGACAATCAGTCAGCGTGCCATCGACCCAACTTCGTTCCAGGTTAAGGATGCACAGGGCAATATTGCCAATGGTTCGAAAACGTATAATGGGACAAGTGGGTTTAATTCCACGGGGTATACGCTGGTGGCCAATGCAACAAGCACGGGCAATACTGGCGTGGTGAATGGTGATAACATTATTTTCAGCATTGTCAATGGACAGGCTAATTTCCAGGATGCCAGTGGTCAAAATACCAGCAGTGCAACTGCATCGGGGCTGTCTGATGCAGCTACGCAGATTGGGTATTCGATTACGGCCGCTGCTGGCAATAGTACAACATGGCTTAGCGACTATACCCTGAAAGGAAGTACGCTTTCCAGTACGGGCTCCTATACCGTCAGTGGGAAAGGTGAGATAAAGAAAAGGGCCATTAATGTGGCGGTTACGCAACCCAATACGGTTTCCCTAGACAAGACCTATGATTCTACGCAAGCGGTTAATGATGCAAAAGCGTCTGTTTTTGGCACGGGCGGTTATGTAGACTATGCCAGTGGTTCGGATTCATTGACTGGCAATGATGGTGTAACCATGCAAGTATCGGCTGCATACGATAGTAAGAATGCCGGTAACCGTACAATTGATTACACGGCAACGCTCAATGGAACAAATGCGGCGAACTATGACCTGAATAATACGGGCACGATTACCGTTAAAATGCTGGGGACAAATACGGGCGCAACAGGTAAAATTTCGCAGCTGAATCTGGGTTCGACTTTTGCCGTGCAGAAGAAGACCTATGATGGAACCACCAATGTGCCAGGACTTACGGGAAACGCAGACTTAACCAGTGCACTGACTGGAGTACTGGGCACTGATACGGTTAAATTGCAGGGCAATGCAGCCTATCATAGCAAAAATGTCAAAGGCGATGCCAATGGACAGAACTGGATTGATTATACGAATCTGATATTGTCAGGCACCGATGCGGGCAACTATACGATTGCTTCCTCGGCTACGGGAGCAGGTACCATTACGGCCAAGGCACTGGGCGCCGGTGATTTCACGTATACCTTTGCGCCGATATCCAAGGAATATGATGGTACGCAGGCATTGAGTAATGCTGGTTCTTATATTACGGGCGTTACGGTTAAAGGTACTGGAGATGTATTCAAAGGTACGGTGGGCGGACAGCAGGTAGACTATACCCGCAACGTTAGTGGTACCTTTGCCAGCAAGGACAGTCAGAATCAAGCTAATCAGAATGTGACCTATTCGGTGACTGTTATAGATGATGGTTCAGGAAACTACACGCTTCCGACTACAGGTATTGTGGATCCAACCACGGCTACAGGAAAGATTACGCCTAAGACTGTTATTGCCGACATTGCCAATACGGCGTTGTCTAATACCACTAAGACTTATGATGCTACAACGGACCTTATTGATGGTCAGGGAAATGTATTAACCGGCGATAAGGTTATCACCTTTAAAGACGTGAATGGCAATGCCGGTCTGGTTAGTGGTGACAGCAATGCGTCCACGGCGGCCTATAAGGATCAGAATGGCGTAGCGGCTAAAGATTCCTATGCTGGTACGAAAGATATTTATTATACTGCGGCGATCACAACGACTGATCAGTCTAACTATAATATTGTGGACAGTAATCAGCAGGCCATTACAGCGCCAATGACTGGTACAGGAATCATTAACAAACGGGTACTGACGGTAAACTTTGGCAAGACGGAGAAGACCTATGATGGTACGGCTGATGTGGCCAAGGATGCGCAGCATATAATTCCCACTCTGGGTAATGATGCTGGTGATGGTGTAGCGCTTGATGTTACGAAGATTACAGGCCAGTATACTGGTCGTACCAACAATGCAGATGTGGGGGATAATCTTGACGTGTCTTATAGCAATCTGCAGCAGTCTTTGGCTGGGAACTATAGTAGTACCAACCCCACGTTGGGGACTTTTGCCGATAACTATACGATAGCGAATACGGCTACGGGCAAGGGAAAAATCTCGACTTTAAGCCTGACGAATCAGAATTTCAAATTTGACTTTAAGACCATTACCAAGGAATATGATGGCTCGCAGAATGTGGCTTATACGGATCGTAGCGGCAATGCGGTTACAGCGGAGAGCTTTATCAACAATCATTATGTTGATATGGATGGCGATAATCAGTATACGGCAGGTAAAGATGTGCTTTTGCAGGGCATTACAGCAACTTCGGCAATTTATGCCGGATCGGATAGTAATAACAGCACACCGCAGAACGTTACTTATTCGCTGACTTTAGGAAATAATCTTAGCAATTTTAATACTAGCGGCCTGACGAATATGACGATGGGCTGGGGGAGCCTTTCCTATAATAATGGCGTACTGACAGCTAATACGACCGGTACGATTACGCCACGTGCGGTTTATGCTTCTCTGGGCAATTATGTGCCGACCAAGACGTATGATGGCAATACGAATATTCCACAGAGTATTCAGCAGAATGTGGAGAATAATGTCAGCCTCAATGGTCTGTTGGGCACAGATGGTGTGACGCTGAATACGGCGGCTATTAATGCAGCCTATGGCGGTTCAGATGCAGGTTCGCAAAATGTAATCTATAATGTCCAGCTTACTGACGGTAATACTGGCAAGCTCAGCAATTATGTACTGACTGGGACTGGCACCAATTATACTCCAACATCAGCCAGTCAGGGAACGCTGACTGGCACAGGTTCCATCAACAAGGCACCTTTGACCATCAGCTTTGGCGATGTGTCCAAGGAATATGATGGGAGTGCTACTGTTCTTCAGAATAAGATTGCGGCAACATTGTC
This sequence comes from Selenomonas ruminantium AC2024, assembly GCF_000687995.1. NCBI lineage: Bacteria > Bacillati > Bacillota > Negativicutes > Selenomonadales > Selenomonadaceae > Pseudoselenomonas > Pseudoselenomonas ruminantium. Next base: position 154,510 of record NZ_JIAC01000001.1, on the reverse strand, counting down.
TGGTTTTGTCAATGGTGAGAGCGATGCAGGGGCTGCCACGGCGCTCAATCAGCAGATCACAGGCACTTATGGTACCTGGGATGCCACCAATGGTGTGCAAGGGGATGCCAATGTCAATCGGCAGACTCCGTATGTTCCGAATGAGACCTATGGTTATAAGGGGGTAGTTTATCAGAATATCAATGGGACATTAAATAGCTATGTGCAAGGCAATAGCACAGCTGCGGCGCGAAACTATTACATTGACCTCACGGGGACTGCCAACGCCGATGCTTCTGGCAATACGGTAGCAGGTACTGTTGCTGATACGCTGTATTTTAAGGAAGCAGCTCAGAAAGGGTATATCAAACCTTTGGCTCTGTCAGCTAGCGCTATCCAAGAGCGATGGGTAGGCCCGATTACGAAGGAATATGATGGCGATGCATATGTCAAAAATGCCAATGGATTGTTGACGGATTATCTGAAACTGGAAGCTACTGTGTCTCCAAATGGAAACACGCAAACCATCAATATACCTTATACGGTACTGGCAACTAATGCTACCTATAACGGTAGTGGTAATGGTATCGATGGTAAGGACGTAAGCACCAGTAATAATGGCGTAACCTATAAGCTTAGCGGTCTTACAGCGCAGGCAATGGGGAACTTTGTAATCAAACAGACGGATGCAGACCTCTTTGATATTAGCAAGGGGGGAGCTAGGGCTACGATTAATTCGGCCAATTCTGCGACCCCGCCGACCACTTCCATCACGCCAAAAGTTATTGGTACGGGCCTTAATCAAACCACAGGTATTGACAGGGTCTATAATGCTAAGGATACGGCGGACAAGGCCAATGCTTACTATAATGTAGGTGATATTTTGACCGTTGATCAAGGCACGGTGAATGTGACGGTGACGGATGCTTATTATGCGGATAAGACGACTGGCAGCCGTAAGCAGGATGCCAGTGCTATGCCTGGTAAGGGTACTGGGAGCTATGATGTCAAGTACACGTATACCCTTTCGGGGACTGGTTCTAGTAATTATACGCTGGCTACGGCCACGAATGGCGGTACGCAGTATACGTTGACCCTTTCGGGGACAGGCGATATCCTGAAACGCAGGGTTAATGTAACATTTGGGCAGGGGAATACGGGCATAGATAAGCATTATGATGGCAATACCAGTGTAGATAATGCCTATACGGCTTCCAGCCGATTCGTACTTTCGCAGGAAAAGGGAGATACTGGTATCCTGCAGGCTGAGCAGAATATGGTACAGTTGGCAAATAATATCAGTGCGGCGTATCAGTACAAGGATGTTCAGCGCCAGGGAGATGGGCAGGTAACGACGCAGAAGGTTACCTTTAGTAATTTCAATCCGGACGGCACAGGTAAGGATAACTATTATCTGACAACAGAGGATGGCACAGGACAGTTGATAGGCACAGGAAAGATCACCCCGTTGACCATTGGCGTGTCGATAAAGAATGCCCCGACCAAGGAGTATGATGGCACAACAGCGCTTAGCAACGCTTACAACACAGATGCAAATATCAATGTAAATACTGCGAACCTGGTTAATGGCGATACCATCAATGTTGGTGTAGTATCGGCTGATTATGCAGACAAGAATGCGGCTAGCGGTACGAAGGTTTATACCTATGGCCTGAATTGGGACAATGGCAACTATGACCTAAGCGTACAGTCCACTGCTAATGGTGAGACGATGCAGGTAACAGGCTATGCGAATGGCAAAGTTACTGGTTCTCTCAGTGGCACAAATGGTTCCATTACGCCACGCACGCTGACGGTGCAGTCGGTGAAGAATGCGGATAAGGAATATGACGGGACTACTGCTGTGGTAAATGCTGCGTATAATGTGGATCTTGGTAATATTGTTAATGGTGATAGCGTCGGTCTGGTGGCTAACGGCCAGTATGATGATGCTAATGCCAGCGCTAGTGATATCAGTGCTGCTCCTGTAGTGCAGAATGTCAATTACACATTGAAACTTACTAATGGGAACTATCAGTTGGCACAGAATACGGCACAGGGCAAAGGTACGATTCGCCGCAAGGGGCTTGCAATTGTCGCAGACCCTGTATCCATTAATGCTGGTGAGGCCATGCCGGTGTTTACCGGTAAGGTGACGGGCTTTGTAAATGGTGAGCGGGATAATTACACCGCATTCATTAACGGTCTTATTTACAAGACTAAAGATGGTGTTTCCAACACTACTCCGGGTAGTTATGGTGTATATGGTTGGTACATGGGCAAGAAGAATGGTCTGGTGGGGCGGAATTACATTTTCGACCAGTCGGCAGCTAATGATAGTGCTTTAACAATCAACTATGTCAATACCCATATGGGGAATCCCGATACCAAAATTACGCCGAACAATAATGTTTACAATCAGATTTCCAAGGATATGAATAGTGGTTTTGGTGATAACGGAGTGGCGGCCATTGAGTATCAGGACAAAGGAGGCAAAGTTCTTGCCAGGGAAAACATCGACAGTGGTGAAATTCACAGTTCAGGTCTAAAGATGGGCACCGACGCTGGTGATATGTCCAACCGAGACAAGGGTGCATCCAATATTGGTATTGTGGGCGGTGATATCGTCAATATGGAAGGTGTGGATGCAGCAGGCAGTGCGAATATTGAAGTGTCTGGTAGTGGTACTACGGTAAATCTGGAAGTGGTAGACATTACCAATGCGGATAACAAGCAGAGATCAGCCGGCATTGAAATTATGGAGGAAAAGAAGGATATTTTAGGGGAAGAGGCGAAAGATAAGAAGGAAAAAGAAAGTGAAATTGCCATTAAATCCAGCAGTGGAGCTCATGAAGATGAAATCGAGCTGAAGGTGGAGTCGGATGGTGTAAACGTAGCTTGATTATTTGAGGTGAGATATACAGCATGAAGAAACCAAGGCAACTAAAAATTGCAGCAGGATTTACAGCAGCTGTTATAACTTTAGGAGGCGGCGTGGCGGGGGCTGCGCCTGCTCTCTCGCAACCAGGACAGGAGGTAAATCAGGAACTTCCACGTCCCGAAGCAGAAGTGCAGAATACTACACCGGATAAACCAAAAGGGGAAAAGCCGGTGGAATTTACCATTACGAACTTTCGGATGGAGGCACCTGATCTGTATCTGGATAAGGGGGAATTAACGAAGATTTTGCAGGATGGCATGGGCGAGAAACGCACAATGGTGGAGTTAAATGCCACTTTGGCGGAGCTCACCCGCTATTGCCGTCAACACGGCTATCCGGCAGCTGCTGCATACGTGCCAGCTCAGGAAAGTTCTGATGGCATGATTGTTATCCGGGTTATCCCTGGCCGTTACGGTGAAATAAAAATTGATAACCGCAGTAAGCTAAAAGAAAGCGTGGCAAAAGGTTTTGTTAACGGCTTGAAGTCTGGCGAGATTATCCGTACAGGGAAACTGGAAACTACGCTGTATTCCATTTCCGATGTGAGTGGTACGAAGGCCGTTGGTGTTTTGAGCCCTGGCAAGGATTTTGGTACCAGCGACCTTACTGTGCGAATCGAGAAGGGCAAGGGTAGCAATACTGTACTTTATGTGGAAAATTATGGCAGTGAAGACACGGGGCGATATCGTTATGGCTTGCAGCATAATATTTATGATGTCAGCGGTAATGGTGATAAGGTTAGTGTTGGGACGCTTATTTCCAATAAAGGAATGCACAATTACTATGCTAATTATGAAACCATTGTGGGCCGGGGAGGAACTACTTTAGGCCTTGGCTTTAGCCGAATGGATTATGAGACGGGGTTAGGAGCTATGGGGATGGAAGGTAAAGCTGAGACCATCAGTCTTTATGGGCACCGTTCACTCTACCATTTGACTCGCAGCGGCTTGACGTTTAATTATGGTTACAACTACCGTAGATTGACCGATGAAATGATGCGAGGGGCTTTCACAACGGAGAAACACACCCACAGCGTTTATGTTGGCTTGGAGGGGTTTGAGCGTCGTAAAGGGGCAATCCTCAATTATTCGGGGAAAATAACCACCGGTACGTTAGGCTTGGATTCTGAGAATGCACGAATGCTTTATGACAGTGCGAAAGGGCGCTATACGAAGGCTGAGGCTAATGTTACGGCAGTACAGCGGTTAGGCAATAGAGCCGATGTACTGGTAAAGGGCTCGGCACAGATAGCCAGTCAAAATCTGGATGGCTCCGAGCGCATGTATCTTGGCGGGGCTAACGGTGTCCGCGCATATCCGCAGGGCGAAGGCTCCGGGGATGAAGGCATTATGGGGACAGTGGAGACACGTTTCTATACCAAGGTGCCCGGACTGGTTTTCAGCACTTACTTTGATATGGGTCATGTGCGCTTCCGTAAGGATGATATGCCTTACTTCCCTGGCAGCAAGGAGACAGGGATGACATTAAAAGGCTGGGGCGTAGGACTTTCTTACACCAAGCCCAACGATTGGTTTGCCCGCCTTGATTACGCCCGCCGTATTGGCGGCGACCCCAATCTCAGCGAGAAGGCCAAGGCGAATGGACGCGTCTGGTTTATGTTGGGAAAAATTTGGTAAACCTGGCAGGAGATTCATAGGATAACCGCGAATAAACTCACTAATCGAGATAATAACACGTCCAAGGAGTGAGAAATATGGCTGGAAAAATCAAGAATTGTCCCATGTGCGGCAAGTTGTTCAACGATACAGGCCATAAGGTTTGTATGGATTGCTATGATCAGATTTTGGAAAAAGAGCGGGAAGTAGTGGCGTATGTCCGCGACCATCGCGGGGCCAAAATCCCTGAGATTTGCGAAGCTACAGGTGCTCCGGCGGGCATGATTAAGAAAATGATTCGCGAAGGCCGCTTTGAGCAGATTGGCGTGAAGATGACCTATCCTTGTGAGAAGTGCGGTGCGCCCATTATCTCCGGTAAGATTTGCCAGCAGTGCGAGGAAAAGGCTCGTTCCGAACTGCAGAAGCAGGCTTCCCTGCAAGCTGCTGCCCGCCAGATGGCCAAGGTTGACCAGAACCGTGGTCAGGGCTTCCGTTCGAAAGAACGTGATTAAAATATGGAATTGCTCATTATAGTTGATAATGGGCGAAAACCGGCGGATTTTAATGATAATCTAACATAATAGTGAATAATGACCAAAAAGCAGGAATTAAGTTTCCTGCTTTTTTTGTCGATAGTTCAATCAGAAGATACTCTGTAACTTCAGAAGATGTGAGGAAATTCATTAACAGGTGGTGAAAAAGATGATTATCAATGGCAATGTGCAGGCTGTAGCCGGGGCTTATAGCGTAAGTTCTGCAGGCGGCGTGAAGCGGGCGGCCAGTGCCCGGGAAGTGGAAAAGAGCGATGAAGTGCTTTTGTCCCATGAAGGGCAGAGCTTTAGCAGCATGCTTCAAAAACTCCAGAGCATGGACGATGTCCGTGGCGAAAAGGTGCAGAACCTCAGCGCGAAAGTCGCAGACGGTAGCTACAACGTATCGGGCGAGAATATTGCCGCCAGTCTCTTAGGCGTGCGCTTCTAAAATTTAAGGCGGGAGGAAATTTTTCATGTGGCAGGATTTTGCAAATACCTTGAATGAGTTGAACAAGACTTACAAAACATTGATTGAACTTGGCAAGAAGAAACATCAGGCACTGGTGCTGGTGGACATGAAAACCATGGAAGCCTTGCTCCCGCAGGAAGAGAAATTAACTGCGACGATTGCGCAACTGGAAAAGAACCGGCAAAATGTATTGCTGAAATTGGCTGCGACCTCCGAGAAGCTGGGACCCGATTCCAAGATGACGGATATCCTGAAACTCGCCCCGGCAGGGAAAACGCAGGAACTCTTGCAGAAACTTTATGCGATGCTGCAGGCAACTGTGCAGGAGGCCAGGGAACTCAGCGAGAACAATGCGGTGCTAATTCGCGCCGCGATGAATGCGGCAGCTTATCATTTGAACCGTATCGGCGGTGCAACTGTGGAGCCGGCCTACGGGAAAGGCGGCGAAGTGGTGAGCCACCGCAAGAATTTTGACTACAATGCTTGACCCAAAACAGGAGATACAGAAATGGACGAAGTCGTACGTTTGCTGAGGGAGCAGATTCTCATCAGCAACAGATGTTTGGAAAAATTAAAAGCAATAAAAAACACCATTCAGGCGGAAAATAAGGGTGCCAATATCGTGGCAGCCGTACAGGAAATGGAGCCAGTGCTGCTCGAACTGGGAAAATTAGAGAAACAGAAACGGGAATTTTTGCAGGGAAAGAAATCCTCATCACTGCAAGCGGTGCTGGCGAAAATACCGGATTCGGAGGCCAGGGGAATTGCCGTGCATCTGTTGCATCGGGCACAGGAAGTTGAAGATACTCTGGCAAGGGAAGTGATGGCGACCCGTCTTTTGCTGGAGAAGGGCAAGCAGTATGTGGACTTCCATATCAATGTGCTAACCCGGACTGTGGCCAGCGATACCTATAATCAGGATGCTGCAGCAGGTGAGAGCCGGCGGGAAATCAAGATGTTTGATTCCAGCGTTTGATGGTCAGGACAAGTTTTGGCAGGATAAACAAGAAAGGATTAATAGGTGAAATATCATGCGTTCTACGTTTTCCGGACTTAATACCATGGTGCGCGGCGTGTTCGCCAACCAGTTGTCCCTCGATACCGTCGGCCACAATATCACCAATGCGTCTACGGAAGGTTATTCCCGCCAGGCCGTGAACCAGGCGGCTACCAGAGCACTGGAAGTGCCGTCCATCTATGGCGGCGTGCTGGTCGGCACGGGCGTCGATGCACTGTCCATTCAGCGTGCCCGCAATATCTATGCCGATAAACAGTACTGGGCAGAGACTTCCACCCATGAATACTACAAGGCGGCACAGGTGAACTATGATAAATTGGAAGCTATTTTTGATGATTCGGATAAAACTGGCGTAAAGACGGCCATGGATTTATTTTACCGGGCTTGGAGTGATTTATCTACGAATGCTTCTACGGACAGTAATCGTGTAACCGTTATAGAGAAAGGCAATATCTTCATCGACAAGATGACTACAGCAGCTGCACAACTGCAGGATCAGATTAATGCTCAATATGACGATATTCGGGTGCATTTAAATACGATAAATGACATCAACGACCAAATCGTTGAGTTGAATAAAAATATTATGGGAGCTGAAGCTGTGGGAGCACAGGCCAATGACTTGCGCGACCAGCGTGACCTTTTGGTGGATAAGCTCTCCACATATATGAACCTCAATGTATATGAAGATGACAAGGGAATGTACACCATTGTGTCTAATGGTATCTCCATGGTCAATGGCATCAATAAGTTGACGTTGGAAATGTCTGATCCTTATGCCAATGCGGATTATGGTCTCAATGATTATACCATTCAGATTAAGGAGTCTGGCATTGCCTTTATTCCTCAGAATGGAGCATTAAAGGCGGAGTTGGATACCATTGCAGAGGATAAGGGCTACATAGACAGCTTGGCTGATATGGCTGCTTTTATGATGACTACATTCAATTCCATGCATCAGCAAGGGGTAGGGATTGACGGAACGGACAGCGATATTGGTACATATAACAACACTACACCGTACACAGGTCCCACGTATGGAATCAACTTCTTTGGCGATAATAATACTGCTTATGTTTGGGATGCGACCAATAGTTGTGTGGTAGCTACAGAATATACATATGCATCTATTACACGTTCCCTTGCTTATAATACAACAACAGTAAATGGTACCGTAGTTCGGACGCCTGAAGTGCAAATTACTGGTACAGTAAACAGCACTACTAACCTAAAAGGCATGAATATTATTAACGCTATGCGTATTAATAGTAAGCTTACAGAGGCTGGCGGGACAAGCTTGGTGGCGGCTCGCAAATTATCTGTGGAACAGGATGTCAACAGTAGTGGTACATATTTAACAACATATAGTGTAAAGACTGATGGGACGAAAGATGGTACTAATGCTGTTAACCTGAGTTCATTATTTAATTTGGCTTCTGACAATGTGAGCACTACGGCTACAGTGACTTATAGCGGCACGACAGTGAATATGAATAACCGTTCGATTCATGATATTTCCCTAAATGCGTATTATCAGTCGGTTATGAGTCAGTTGGGAACGGATGCAGCGTCTGTGGATACTAAAGAAAGTGCGCAGGACGATTTGATTACTCAAATTGTCAACTGGAGATCCTCTACATCTGGAGTGGATTGGAATGAGGAACTCACCAATATGATTACTTTCCAGAAAGGTTATAGTGCCTGCTCTCGGTGTCTGACCACTATGGATGAAATGCTGGACAGGCTCATAAACAGCACCGGCGTAGTTGGCCGTTAATTTACATAGCAAATGAGGTGAAATAAAATGTCCATTCGTGTAAGCAGCAATCAGATGGTCTACGGTTATCAGAAACAGTTAAACGATGCCAATACTCGCCAGACTAGTCTGTTAGAACAAGGGGATGGCAGTAAATTACATCGTCCCTCAGATAATCCTGTGGATTATTCGAAATTTATCCGCTATGATACTTCGCTTAATGAGAATGAACAGTATACCAATAATGTCAATACGGGGCTGGCCTGGATGAAGACTTCCGATGCGGCACTAGTAAATATGACTGCCATTCAAACCACTTTTAAGGAAAAGACTATTGCTGCTGCAAATGATACGAACAATCTTACGGATATGCAGGCTATCGGCAAGGAAATGATGGCGGAGATTCAGGAAATCGTATCTTTGGGCAATACTATGCAAGGGGATAGCTACGTATTTGGAGGTCAGACGGATTTGACCAAACCATTTGAACTGTCCGATAAATTATTCGAAAGAGGTACGACTAAGACTTTGGATGAAACCCAGCAAAGTTTTTTCTCAGGCACCAACGGTGTGGAGGAGACAGGAACTTTGCGTCAGATGTTATCACTAAAAGGTAGTGATGGTAATACTTATTATCTAAATACGAAAGATGGCAGTGTTTATAGCAAAAAATTTATGGATGATGGCTATAAGGATAAATTAGCTGCTGGTCAGACAACTGTGCAATCGGGAGATGCAGCAGGGACAGTTAGTGGTTGGGGAGGATCTACAGATGTTGCCAAGTACTTTGATAATAAAGGCGTGATTAATGCAGCTGGTACTAGCTTTAGTGCAAATATAACGGTGGATGGTGCAAGTGTTACTTTGGAATTCGAGACAATAGAGCAGCAGATTGCTTCTTTCAATGGGGACAATAAATATGTTTCTATGGTAAAGAAAAATGGAACCACCGAGCCAACTGCTGATACGGTCAATGCTACAGCAAAAGAGATTTTTGGCATGGATATCTTTGATGATCCCGCTTCTGGTAATGCGCCATCTGGTACGGCCATGCTAAATGAAATGATTACCGTTCATGCTAAGGTGGTAGGAGATGATCATATTTGGTTGGATACGGATGGTGTTACAATTGCTGATGAAGCTCATGCTCAAACAGTAAAGACAGAGACCAAGCTAGGGGCTCGAACTCAACTCTATAATTCCGTTAGCACGATGTTGAATACCCAGAACGAAATTATTACGGGGGACATTACCAATACGTCATCAACTGATGTGGCGAAACTGGCTGTTCAGCTGATGCAGGAGCAGACTATTTATAATATGAGCTTGTCGTTGGGGGGGAGGATTCTGCCTCAGAGTCTGGCGGATTATCTGTAAATTTTTAGGGAAATTTTAAGAAAAACATGGTAAAATAAGAGTAAGTAAAAGGATTTAGCAGGAATTTCCCAAGGAAAGGGTGAAGTAATCTATGCTAAGCAATATACCAAGGCTTAATATGCGGTTCACCCAACCCATGATTGGTATGCATACCCAGCTGGGCAAGCTGGAGGCACATTCTACTCCAGCGGAGCTGCACTCGGAGGCCAGACTGCCCCGTTCCAACAGGCACTGGACCCAGCCCTCCGTGGAAATTGACCAATACCCCAGCCGCCATGCTTATGGTTTTACAAATCACGCAGATTTTGCCCGTGAGCATGGTCAGCAGGGCTTTTCCGACTTGTCTAAGACGACTTCTCGTTGGACCCAGGAGGCTTGGGACAATGTAGAAAATAGCGGCAAGAAGGGCAAGAAGCCCGTGGAACAGCGGTATGACAGCAAGCTTCGTCAAGAGATAGAACAAAGCAAAAATTGGCATATTACGACGGAACTCATCCCCGACCCAGTGATTAAATTCCATCCTGTTGAAGCGGTGGGAGAACCGGATTTGGGGGATGTATCTATTGATATTAATGCCAAGGCTTTTGCAGAGACGAATTTTACGCCGGGCAAGGTTGAGACTTATATGCAGCAAAAGGCTGATGTAAAACGTTGGGTGACCGAAGGCAAGTACGATATTTACGCATGATGTAAATGATGTGGAAGTGGAGGCATAGCAGATGAAAAAGGTCAACACATTACGATTTGGTGAAGTAGAAGTAGCAGAAGACAAGATTGTACATTTTGCTGATGGCATACCCGCCTTTGAAGATGAACATGAATTTGTGATTGTTCCCTATGATGAGGAAAGCCCCTATGTGTTTCTGCAGTCGCTGGCAACGCCGGATTTGGCGTTTCTGATGACTATGCCCTTTGTCTTCTTCCCCGATTATGAGTTTGAGCTTGATGATGAAAATCAGGAAAAACTGAAACTTTATCGACAGGAAGATATGCTTATCTACACGCTGATTACGGTCAATAATGGCAAGGTGCAGGACATGACGGCCAATCTTATGGCTCCCGTGGTATTGAACACAGCCAATATGCAAGCCCGTCAGCTCGTACTGGACAAGAGTGGGTATACGACTAAGCATAGATTGTTTCCGGAAAATAAGGAGGAACAATAATGCTCGTACTTACTCGCAAACCTCGTCAGCAGATTATGATTGGCGACAATATCGTTATTAACGTGGTGGAAGTTCAGGGAGACAATGTTCGCATTGCTATTGAAGCACCGCGTGATATAAAGATTTATCGCGGTGAAATCTATCGCGCGATACAGGAAGAAAATCAACAAGCGGCCGCTCCGGTGCCCATGGATTTGGACTTAAGCGCCGGCCTGCCGAAAGAGTAAAATTTAGGAAAACTGGTGTGAATCTACGGAGGGATCAACATGGTAGGAAAAATTCAGGACATAGTGTCGGCCTCAATTGTGGCCGGTGCTGCGGAGCGGGTTAGTAGTACAGCAACGTCAACAGCATCACCTGAAAAGCAGGAGACAAAGGTGCAGCGTGTTGAAGATGCAAACAATGCCCCAAAGTTTAATCAGGCAGAGGAACAGGAAGATCCATTAAAGGCTCGTGAGGAAGAACGGGAGTCTATGGATGAAAAAACCGTTAGTTATATGACGGAAGAATTAAACGAACTCATGAGCAAGATTAACTGCAACCTTGAATTCCAGTATCATAAGGATGTCAATATGATGTCTGTGAGAATGCTGGACAAGAAAACCCATGAAGTAATCAAGGAAGTGCCGCCAGAGGAAATGCTGGAACAAATGGCCAAAGCTAGGGAATGGCTGGGAGCCTTCCTCGATAAGAATGCGTGAGGAGGTGTAAATTATGAGCGGTATGGGTATTTACGGCCTCTCCGGTTCGGGGATAGATGTTGATTCTATGGTTAAGATGGGGATGATGTCCAAGCAGAATCAATATGATAAGATGTATAAGCAGGAAGTTAAGAATGAGTGGATAAAAGAAGCATACGCCAGCGTCTACTCGGATCTTAATACATTCAATATGACGACGATGTCAACGTATAAGATGTCTTATACGACAAATCCTATGTCGGCAGCCAGTTCGAATACTTCAGTGGCTACGGCTACGGCCAACGCTGATGCAGCCAATATGTCCCATTCGGTTAAGGTCAATTCAGTATCTAGCAATGCTTACGTACAGTCCGAAAGTGCTATTACACGCAATAATACAAACGCACCTGTGAGTATGTACATTAAGGACGTTATTGCCGGAACTACTGAAAAAAACGCGGATGAATACAAAGCTGCTGTTGAGGCAGCTGATACAGAAGAGGCTAAAGCGGCTATACGAAATACGGTGGCTGTTTCCTTTGAGATTAGCAATGGTGATCCAAACGATAAGGATAAAACGACCAGCACGATTTCTTTTACCTATGCAGAACTCTATGACAGCAATCAGACCCTCAATGATCTGGCATCTAAAATCAAGAATGCCGGTGTCAATATGACGGCTACTTATGATTCCACCAATGATGCCTTCAGCATCTATCAGAAAGATGGTGGCGCGGATAATCAGATTGTCTTGTCGGTGAAGAATCGGACCGACGGTGAAACGGATGAAGATGGCACCATCACTGATGCTAAGGCTGATGATGCAGCACGTGCTCTGCTTAATAATCTAAATTTGGCCAAAGTAGATGGCGACTCGATGACGACGTTAGCCGAGCTGTCAGATGCTTCTGATGGCGTGAGCGCTAAGAGTGAAACGGGTGCCATGACTAGTGTGAATACGGAAGCCTATCAGAGCACGACGAAACTTAGTGACCTTGCTGCAGATGTAGCGACGAGTGGCTTGTCCTTTATGATAAATGATGGATCAGCCAGCAAGACAATCGTTTATACAGCCAGTCAGGCAGCAAATAAGACCATGGCAGACTTGGTGAAGGATATCAATAGTGCCGGTCTTGATGTTACTGCATCTTTGTCTGATGATGGCAAACTGACGCTGACGAATGCTGACAGCACGAAAGATATCACGCTTACCGTGGATGCAATGGATGAATCGGATAAAGCAGCGGCTTCACGGACACTGCTGAATACGATGTTTGCTGCGGGCCTTAACAAAGGTACGACGACAGACACATTGACGGTAGCTGGTACAAATGGTTCCGTGACGATTGATGGCAAAGATTATGCGACCACCAGCAGCAAAATCAATGTGGCTAACGTCACCTATAACGTTAGTGCGGTAGGATCTACGACGGTGTCTGTATCGCAGGATACAGATAAAATCATCGAGAACGTCAAAAAGTTCGTTGAAGATTATAATAAGATGCTGGATTCCCTGAATTCCAAATATAATGAAGTACAGTACCGTGATTACGGTGTTCTGACCAAGTCTCAGGAAAACGGGATGACACAGGATCAAATCACCAAGTGGAATGAGAAAGCTAAATCTGGGCTATTGCATCATGATCAAAATCTGGGCAAGATTATCAGTGCAATGCGTGAGGCTATCTATACGCCAGTGGATTCGGTAGACAGCAGCTATAACACCATGATGTCTATCGGTATTGAATCTTCGACTGACCGTGGTCATCTGCGTTTGGACGAGGACAAACTTAAGAAAGCCTTGGCGGCAGACCCGGATTGTGTATACCAATTGTTCGCATCCTCAGGTGATGCTGTAAATGCACAGGGTGAGCGTTATACCGATTACAATAAGGAAGGCGTAATCAATCGTATTACGGATAAGGTTAATGAAAATCTGTCCACGATGAAGAAGTATGCAGGAACGTCGTCTTCAACATCTGATGGCAGTACTCTAGGTACACTTATTCAGGAGTTGCAGACTAAAATGTCCAATTTCCAGACGATGATGAAATCTTATGAGAATATGCTTTACAAGAAATACGATGCAATGGAAATTGCTATTCAGCATATGAGTGTTTCTATGGGGTATATCACCGGCGGACAGTAAGGACGCTTGATTTTAGGGAGGCAAATATATGGTAAATAATGCAGCAGAAGCCTACAAAAGACAGCAGATTATGACGGCCACGCCGGAAGCACTCACTTTGATGCTCTATAATGGCTGCTTGAAGTTTATGAATGAGGGCAAGGATGCAATAGAGGCGAAACAGTATGAAAATGCCAATAACCTCCTGCAGCGTGCCCAACAGATTATCTCGGAATTTCGTATTACATTGAATATGGATTATGAGATATCACATCAGTTGCTGCCCCTGTATAATTATTGTTATGATCGCTTGGTAGAGGGCAATATCAAGAGCGATACTGCCATGATTCAGGAGGCGATTGATATCATAAGGGAACTGCGTGATGCTTGGGCACAGGCCATGAAGAAAGCCCGCCAGGATGGTGGCACGAAGAATGTTCAGGGTGACAGTTATGTCGGATAAAGATACGAAGGCCGCATTGAAACAGGCAAAAGCAAATTTTGAACTTTATCATATGCTGACGCAGGAACTCCTGAAGTTCATTGATAAAAATGATATTGATGAATTTCTGGAGCTGGAGGGCCAGCGTAATGATCTGGTCACCAGAATGAAGGAGCTGCCGGAAACTGAGATTTACCGCAAGACCGAGGAATGTCAGCAATTAGTGCAGCGCATTAAGCCCTTGGATATGCAAGTGATATACAAAGCCAAGGCTTGGCTGAATAAATCACGGCAGCAGAATGCAACGGTTCATGCCTATGATTTGCAAAATACCTATACTCTGGGGAATATTCTTAATAAAAAATATTAAATTTTGTAAAAAAAAGCTTAAGTATTTCCCAAACCTTACGATATATTAAGTGTAAGGCGAAAGATAATAAGCAAATCAAAATAGAGCTTCTGGTCAGCTAGCAGCCGGTTGTGAAATGTTGGTTTGCTCATTATAAAAAAGCTAACGACAGTCAGGGATGGCTGTTACATTAAATTTATTTTTCTACATTCAAGGAGGAAAAACATCATGGCAATGGTAGTAAAGAACAACATGTCGGCAATCTCTACGCTGAACACTCTGAACAAGAATGCAAATTCTCTGTCCAAGAGCCTGCAGAAAGTATCTTCTGGTATGAAGATTAACGGCGCTGCAGACGATGCTTCCGGTTACGCAATTTCCGAACGTATGCGCGTTCAGATCCGCGGCTTGGATCAGGCTAACAGCAACACCCAGAATGGTAACGCAATGATGAAAGTTGCTGAAGGTGCTGTAAGCTCCACCGTTGATATTCTGAAGACTCTGAAAGAGAAAGTTATCAACGCAGCCAACGATACCAATACTGATAGCGACCGTGCTACGATCCAGAAAGAGCTCGACCAGAGCATCGACCAGATCAACGACAACGCTAACATTACCTACAATGGCAAGCTGCTCGTTGATGGTTCTCACAACAGTGAAGTCAAAGCAACGACTACCACGATGACGAACCAGAGCCTCGCATCTGATACAACTGGTACGACGGCATTCTCTGCAATGAAGGATCGTAATGGTAACAGCTTAAACATCAACTCCATGGATAAAGTTACCATTTCCTTTGTAAAACAGGGCAAGACCTATACGACTTCTGTTAGCGCTACGAAGAACCTTTCTGACTTGCTGGTAAAGGCTAACAGCCAGCTTGGTAGTGCATTCAGCACGACGATTCAGACGGGTTCTTACATCGGTAAGGACGTTGCTGGTGATACTGTAGCTACGGCTGACACTAAGAATGCATTGTCGATTGCAGCAGGTGGTTCTTCTGTAACGAACCAGATTTCTGGTGTGACGATTTCCGTAACGAACACCAAGGGTGCTGTTCAGAAATCTGCTAATGCAGTTCTGGATAACTTCTCTGAATCCATTCGTGCGCAGAATAAGTCCACGGATAATGCGATGGTTCTGCAGGTTGGTACCAAGGCAAATCAGAGCATCAAGGTTGGCTTGACGGATATGCGTGCAGAGGCTCTTGGTCTTCAGAGCTCCTCTGGTGCCAACATCCAGATTGGTACGCAGCAGCAGGCTAATGCAGCGATCAACGTGCTTGATAACGCTGTACAGAAGGCTCTTGACCAGCAGACCACTATCGGTTCCGTTGAGTCCCGTCTCGAATACACCAGCGCTAACTTGACGACTGCATCTGAAAACGTTCAGAGCTCCGAGTCCACGATTCGTGATGCGAATATGGCTAAGGAAATGACGGAATACACGAAGAACAACGTTCTCATGCAGGCCGCTCAGTCCATGCTCGCACAGGCCAACCAGAGCAGCAGCTCGGTTCTCAGCCTGCTCCAGTAATAGAGAGTCCGATAACGGATTTTACTACACAGGTGAACGAAACCCTCTCCTTCGGGAGAGGGTTTTTGTTTGCTTTGACGAATAAATACATATGTATATACTTTTTGACAGATATCTGCATGGAGAAAAGTGCTATGAAGATTTCGGCTTGTTATATCACTAAAAATGAAGAAAAAAATCTATCTAGGTCAATAGATACTATCGCAGCTGCCGTAGATGAACTTATTGTGGTGGATACTGGGTCGACAGATAAGACACGTAATGTAGCGAAGTCCTATGGGGCCAAGGTCTATGATTATGTGTGGCAGAATGATTTTTCTGGGCCGCGGAATTTTGCTATTGAGCAGGCAACGGGCGATTATATTTTATTTATAGATGCTGACGAATACTTTTCGGCAGAAACTTGCGGCAATTTGCGTAAGGTCTTAGAAGATAATAAGGCATATGATGCTTTGCTGATAAAACGCTATGATATAGACCATAATGAAGACGATATAATGGGGGAAATTTTTGTTTTACGTGCTTTTAAGCATAAGTCGAATCTTTGCTATCAAGGGCGTATTCATGAAGAATTACGTGATGATGGGAGAATAATTAACAATATTGCAATGCTGGGGCCAGATTTATTAAAGCTCTATCATACAGGTTATGAGACTGCCGTCAATCAGGCCAAGGCAGAGAGAAATTTGCACATCTTACAGGAAGAGATAAAAGTGGCAGATAATCCCGGGCAGTACTATATGTATATGGCGGAGGCCTGTCGTGGTGTAGGGGATTATGTCGCTATGGAGCATTATGCAAGGCTGGATATTGCTCAAGGAAGAAGGCAGGTGGCCTTTGCCAGTCGCTCGTATCGGATGTTGCTGGCCTATCTAGCGGAACAGGGACGGAATACAGAACGCTATAAAATGGCAGCGGAGGCTGTTAAAGAATTTCCTGAATTACCGGAATTTTGGGCGGAGCTGGCTGCCTGTCAAGCGGAAATCTATGAATATGAAGCGGCAATTAAATCCATGACAGAAGCATTGGAGCGTGATAAGATTTTTCCGACACTGAGTCTGGAGCCTAAAGAGTTTTCAACAGATATGTCGGTGGTGGCAGCTGAGAAAATCTATGAATGGCAGGAGCTGGTTAAAGCGACAGGTAAGCTGAAGATTACAACTTGTCTAATTGCAAAAAATGAGGCACAGGAAATAGGGGCGTGGCTGGCGAATGCTGCAGTTTTTAGCGATGAAATCATCGTAGTGGATACTGGTTCTGAGGATAGGACAGTAGAAATTGCTCAAAAGGCTGGGGCAAAGGTGTTTTCTTTTGTTTGGCAGGATGATTTTGCGGCGGCCAGAAATTATGCCTTGACACAGGTAAGGGCAGAAGCCGACTGGGTGGTGTTCCTGGATGCGGATGAAACATTTTATGAGCCACAGCGTTTGCGCGGTGCTCTCGCGTATGTGGCGCAGTTTGGGTCCGATTCAGAAGGTATTCAGGTGCCTATTGTCAATGTGGATGTTGATGCTTGGGGGCGGGAGATTCAACGTTTCCGTGCTTTACGTATCTGGCGCAATAATTCGGCATTCCGCTATCAAGGTGCGATTCATGAAGCCCTTTACAATAAGTGTGGGGAAATAAAACAGTTATATATGGCGGAATTGGCTGTTTGTCACACGGGATATTCATCAGGTCGTATTCAGCAGAAACTCAATCGGAATTTGCAGCTCATTATGAAAGAGATGCAAGAAAAAGGTGAACAGCCGTTGCACTATCGCTATTTAGCAGATTGTCTCTACGGTTTGCATGAATATGAACTGGCATCTGCTTATGCGCAGAGGGCACTAGCGGCAGAGGTACCGACAATTGCCGGTGATGGTGAACTGTATCGCTTGTGGTTGCATTGTGCCCGTAAGTTAAAGCAACCAGCGGAGACGCAGTTGCATATTATCGCCACGGCACATAGCCGTGGTCTTGATGATATGGAGCTTATAGGCTGGCAAGGGATAATCTGTACAGAAATGGGTGCCTATCAGCAGGCAAAGCCGTTATTGGAGCAATTTTTACAACGTGCAACATCTCAGAATTTAACGGCTGGCAGCAATGCCGTTCAGGGGATGCTGGCAGAAGCTTATGCAGCGAAGGCTAGTTGTCATGCATATTTGGGCGAAAAAAAAGCTGCTGATGTTGCCTGGCAGCAGGCAGTAAGGGAGAATCCCTATAATGAAGAAATCTTGCATGCCTTTTATGAATGGCTGCATCTGTCACCGCAAGCTTTTTTGAAACAGGTCTTACCTTATTTTTCGGATAGGGAGCAAGGGAAGAAATATATAGCTGAATGGGCCGTGAAATTTGGTTATGGTAAGGTAATGCAGGTTTTAGCAGTGTACTTGCCACAGAATCAGCAAAAATTATTAAAGCAGTGGCTTGACGGAGATAAAGGAACAGTCGGTAAACAGGCTTGGCTCGAAGCGACAGTCTGCGTACAGGAATTATTGGCAGCATTGGTGGCTATGCCAGCGGAGAAAAGGAAGACGCAATCAGTAGATTGTCATGAATGGGCGGCAATGCTGCCACCCGGGTGGCAGCGCATAATTGGCCGTTTATACGGCTGGCAGGAACAGCTTTCAGCAGGAGATTGGCCGGATTATCTAGCTGGACTTACTGCTATACAGGGCTTTGTCGGAGACGATTCTTATCAGGAATATGCTAGACTAGCCTTGGATTTTTCCTGGGAAAAGGTCTGTGAAATTGCGGATAAATTGACAGAACAGCAGTATTGGCAAGCTGCTTATTCGCTGTTGGCTGAAATACCTAATGCGTCTATACCGGACGATGCGGCCTTTTGGTATCAGACGGGACGGTGCCTCTATCATCTGCAGGAAATGACAGCAGCAGGTGAATGCTTTGCAAGAGCCGCAGAGGCTGGCAGTCGGCAGCCGGATTTATCGGCTTATCAGGACTGGGTGGCACGAAGGGAGAGACGGCAATGAGGATTCATATTTCAGCCTGCGTGATTGTCAAAAATGAGGCAGAAAACATTGGCCGTTGGCTTGCTTCGATGTGCACAGTGGCTGATGAGATGATTGTGGTAGATACGGGCAGCAGTGATAATACAGTAGAACTAGCGCAAAAATCCGGTGCAAAAGTGTATTATTTCGAGTGGTGTAATGATTTTGCGGCTGCGAAAAATTTTGCCTTAGAAAAAGCTAAGGGCAATTGGATTTTATTTTTGGATGCAGATGAATATTTTACTCCAGAATCCCAGCCTAAAGTACGGCCGTTAATAGAGCGTTTGGAACCTAATCAAAAAATAGATGGGGTGCTTTGTCGCCTGGTAAATATTGATGTAGATGATAATAACCGTATTATGACCACGCTGGTGCAGCTACGAATGTTCCGCAATAAGCGGAATTTACGTTATAAAGGCAAGGTGCATGAGGTATTGACCTTGACTAAGGGAAATTCCTTGGAACTGGCTAATGAGATAGAGATTTACCATACGGGATATTCCACACATGTTGTGCAAGCTAAAATGCGTCGCAATCTAAAACTCATTGAGGAACGTATCGCGGCTAATGGGGGACGAAAGGAACCAATGGACGACAGATATCTGATGGATATCTGGTATGGTCTGGGAAATCCGGATAAGGCGATTGCATATGCAAAACTGTTATTGGCACAGGAAAAGTTGTCCCTGGACTTGCGCGGACGGGCCTATGAAACCTGGGCCAGCTGCTGTATTGAACATAGGTATCCAGCAGAAGAAACAGCAGCTTGTCTGCAGGCGGCTATCAGGGCTTGTCCTGATTTGGCAGAATTTCCATTGATGCGCGGTTTGTGGCGGTTTGAGCGTCGGGAGTATTTACTGGCAAAGGTGGATTTAAATCGTGGTTTGGAATTGGAAAAAGCTTATAACAAGAACAGTATAGAAGGTGTTATGGATAATGCCGCACGTTTGTTGCCTTCTGTATATTGGCGATTGGGAGAATTGGCAGAAATGCAGGGGGATGGGCAAAAAGCGCAGGATTTTTACGTACAGGGATTGCGAGCCAATCGCTACCATAGAGGGCTGTTTGCCGCGTTTTGGCGATTCCTGCGGAGACAGGGCATAGAGGCAGCTGATTCTATTGCTGTGCTTAATGCCTTATATAACAGGTGTGCTGATGCAGCATTTTTAGCCCGGCAATTGACACGGCAAAATGGCGGACTAGTTTATGTCTATTATGCTAAGCAGGCAGGGATAAATGACCAGCCAATATTGGAATGCCTAGCGGCAGGCCGCCCAGATGGTGCGGCGCAGCTGGCGGTTAAGCAGCTGAATTTTTTATATCAAATGGGAATGGCAGCGGCAGATGATAATGATTTATCAATGATGGCATTACTGCCCCAGGAGCATGAGGCAATTGACAAGGCAGCCCAACAGCTGCGAAAAGATATGAGGGAAATAAAAACATGATGACATATCGGGAAAAAAAGCAACTGTATATATGTCTCACACAGCTGATGGATGAGCGCCAGTGGGCCAAGGCCATAGAGGCCGCTGATGCCCTGCGGTCAGCAGGTATATCAGACAGGAATATGTTTCAGGCAGTACTGGCGGCTTATATTGATGGTGGTGATGCGGCAAGGGCAAAGGTGGCAGGACGGGAATATCAGCAAAAATTTCCCCTAGATGGTGTCAGCCGGTTCTATTTAGGACGGGTAGCCTTTATGAATGATGACTGGGAGACGGCGGAGGCACAGTTTACAGCGGCGTTGGCGGATAAGACTTTGGTGGGCTGGTATCGTGGAGCAGTGCATAGCATTTTGGGAACCTTATACCGCAAAACAGCTCGCGGAAAAGAAGCAGCGCAGAATTATCTAAAATCGGCGGCGTATAAGGATTTAGAGCATGGTAAGGCCACGGAGTACAGCAATTACCTGTTTAACCTGCATTATCTTAATGAATCGCAGTCTTTTATGCGGCAGGCGGCAGAAAAATATGGGGAAATACTGGCCGGATTACCACAGTATCAGCATAAGAAAAGACGTAGTAATAGTAACAAAATAAGAATTGGCTATATATCTCCGGATTTGCATTTTCATGTGGTAGCTTTTTTCAGCTATGCCTTGTTGCACGATTATGACAAGCGGCGCTTTGAAGTGTTTTGCTATACCAATTGTGAGGAAGATGGGGCCAGCCGGGAATTTCGGACAATGGTTGACCATTGGCAAAATGTACGGGGACTGCCGGATAGGAAAGTGGCAGAAATTGTCTATGGCGATAAGTTGGATATCCTAGTTGACCTTACAGGGCATACGGCCTGGGGGTTTCTGCAGACTATGGCTTATAAACCTGCACCAATACAGGTATCAGGAATAGGTTATTTTGATACCATAGGTTTGCCAGCGATTGATTACTTTTTGGCAGATTATTACACCGATCCACCGGAAAATGATAAGTATTTCGTGGAAAAGCTTCTGCGACTGCCGCATAGTCATTTCTGTTTTATGTGGCATGACAACCCGCACAGGCCGGTACCGGCGCCATTTCAAAAAAATGGCTATGTGACCTTTGGCAGTTTTAATAATTTTTCCAAGGTGTCTGATGAGATGCTGGTATTATGGAGTAAGATTTTGGCAGCGGTGCCGGACAGCAGATTGTTCCTAAAAGCGGCGATTTTTAACAATCCTTATGGGAAAAAGCTGGCTTTAGCACGTATAGAAAAGGCAGGTATTCCAAGGGAACGCTTGTTGATGGGGGAGCAGGAAGCAAAGTATCTGCGTGCCTATGATGATATGGATATTGCCTTAGATACCTATCCTTATCCCGGCGGCGGTACGACCTGTGATGCTCTGTATATGGGCGTACCAGTGATTACTCTGGTTGGCGAGCGGCATAATGCTCGTTTTGGTTATAGTTTGTTGATGAATGCCGGGGTGGGAGAACTTTGTGCCTTTTCGCCAGAAGAGTATGTGGCAAAAGCAGTAGAGCTGGCGATGGATAAAGAACGCCTGTGCAAGTATCATCAGATAATCCGGCAAATGTTGCTGGCATCTCCGGTGATGCAGGCAGCTGCTTATATGGGAGAGGTGGAACAGGTCTATACTAAAATTTACCTTGATTGGCTGGAAAATAAACAGACAGAGGCAGAACGCTGGCAAACGCAGCAGGCCGAAAAAAGCGAGCTGGCAGCAGTACAAGCATCCGGTGAGCTTGATAAGGTTGTTGAGCTTGCTGGGCGCTTGACTGCCAGATTCCCAGAAAAAGCACCAGAGGCTTGGATGGCTGGTGCTATGGCTTATGAGTCCTTGTATGATGATGCCAGAGCCTGCTGGTGGCTGCGGCAAGCTATTCTTTATGATGAAGATCATGCCGTGGAATTAGGGCGGACTTTAGCAGCCGTGGAAATGCGGCAGAAGCATTATCAGGCAGGCTATAAGACGGCTGAATCAGCCTGGCAGGAACTGAAAAAAAGGGGCGGACAGGCATCCGCTGAGTTTACGGCCAGTCTGTTGGCAATAATGGCAAATTGTGCCTTGGAAACCGGTCATGTACAGGAGGCTGTGGCATACTATAAAAGAGCTGCAGAGGCAACGGTGGATTTTAAAGACCGTTGTCATATGTATAGTTCCTGGCTGCTTGCTCAGCATAACCTGCTCTTGGATAAGGCGGCGTATGGCAAGGCGCATCTCGGTTATAACGATATATTTGCAGAGGTTAAGCCGTTACCAGTAGCGGATAAAGTGTCCAAGGAACGTAAAATTCGCATTGGTTATCTGTCCCCGGATTTTCGCCAGCAGGTGATGTTCTACTTTTATTATCAATTGCTGGGCGCACATGATAAGGAGCAGTTTGAACTGTATGCATATTCGCTTAGTATGACAAAGGATAAATTTACGGATATGGTGGAGCAGACGGTAGACCATTTTGTGGATATTACAGGTCTTTCTTACGAAGAAGCCGCCAAGAGAATCAGGCAGGATGAAATAGACATCCTTGTAGACCTGGCTGGGCATTGCGCTGATTCGGGGTTGCCCATAATGGCATGGCGGCCAGCACTTGTACAGGTATCAGGCCTTGGCTATATGTACCCGACAGGTCTGAATCAGGTAGATTATTTTCTGACTGATGGCTGGACAGATCCGGACGATTTCATGGACGATTGGCAGGATTACCATGAGGAGCCGGTGATACTTACGAGCCAGTTCTGTTATACTGGCCGCAGTGATTTATCGGAATCTGCCGAAGCACCTTGTCTGAAATGCGGATATGTCACCTTTGGGGTGTTTAACCGCTATTTAAAGATTACGGATGAGATGCTGCTAGTATGGAAGCAAATATTGGAACAGGTACCCCAAAGTCGATTATTACTTAAAAGTCAGATTTATGGTGAACCGCAGGGGAATCTTATGGCACAGGAGCGGTTACGGAATTTGGGACTGGATATGGACAGAATTATTTTGGAGCCAGCGTCTATGGATTATATGGAGCGGTATTTGGATGTGGATATTGCGTTGGATACCTTTCCTTATCCCGGAGGCGGTACGACCTGTGATGCCCTTTATATGGGGGTGCCGGTAGTTTCACTTTATGGTGAGCGGCGCGATACACGGTTTGGGCTGACGATTTTACAGAATGCCGGTTTGGGAGAATTGGCCGTATCAACTGTGGAAGATTATGTGGCTCGGGCGGTATCGCTGGCGCAGGATAAGGATCTGTTGAATATTTTACATCAGAATTTGCGGCGTATGCTCCTGCAATCACCGCTTATGGATACACGGCATTATATGGCAGAAGTGGAAGAGGCTTATCGGCTGATGCTGACAAAGGTGGGAAGATAATGGACTTAGGGCGATTAGATGAACGTTATAAGCCAGTGTTGAATCTGCTTAGGCAGGAGGCACCACAGCAAGCATTGGACAGGTTAAACCAAATGGTGCAGGAGGTGGGCTATGCCCCGGATGAGGAATGGCGTATCCTGCAGTATTACAGCCAGTGCTATTATAAGCTATTTGATAAGCAGAAATGCCGGGCGTATTCCTGGGCAGCCTTGCAGCATAGTGAAGGCCAGCCGTTTCGTATTCAGCAGTTGGAATTCAGCGATTATCTGTTTATGCTGCATTATTACCCGGAAGTGACTGATACTGAATTGCGGGAACTACATTTTATGTATGATCGATTTACGCAGACGGTGGAGCAGTATAGGCATAAAGTTAACCATCACCAGCATAAGCAACTTAGGATTGGCTATCTGGCTTGTGAGTTTACGGATAACGTGGTCAGTCGCTTTACGATACCACTGTTAATAGCGTATGACAGAGATAGGTTTGAGGTATACTGTTACCAGCTTGGCGAAGGCCGGGATTGGCTGACAGATGAAATAGAGAAACAGGTAAAGGTTCTGCGTCGTTATCCACGCAATAGTGAGTTGAGCCGGGTGGCTGCGGATATATATGCTGATGAAGTCGATATCCTGTTTGATTTTGATGTACACGCTTCTGGCGGCCGGACTATGGCGGTTATGAGTTATCGCCCAGCACCTGTGCAGGTGGCGGGGATTGGCTATATGAGCACCTCAGGCTCATCAGCGGTAGATTACTTTTTGGGTGATGCTTATTGCGACCCTTCGGGGCTTCATGATGAGGATTTTCGAGAGGAGATTTGGCGGCTGCCTCATTCGCATTTCTGTTATACGCCATCAGCAAGAGTATTGGCCGTAAAAAAGAAATATCAGCTCCATGAACCAATTATCTTTGGCAGTTTTAATAATTTCTTAAAGTTAAATGATGAAATGCTGGAGGCCTGGCTGGCAATTATCCGGCAGGTGCCGGGTAGTAAAATCCTGCTTAAAAATTCCAGCCATAAGACTAATGCACTGAAGATAGTTGGGCGGAAGTTGAGAAGTCTTGGCTTTAAACCGAAGGAATATATTCTGGAAGATGCGACAGAGGATTATTTGGAACGCTATCTTGATGTGGACATACTGTTGGACACTTATCCATATACAGGTGGTGGTACGACTTGTGAAGCTCTGTATATGGGCGTGCCAGTGGTGACGCGCTATGGGCGAAGGCATGGGCAGCGGTTCAGCTATGGTATTTTACAGAATATTGGCTTAGGGGAACTGGCTTGTGCAACTTTTGCGGAATATATAGCCAAAGCTGTGGCCTTGGCTATGGATAAGGATTTGCTGCAGGCACTGCATCAACAAATCCCTCAACTGATGCAGGAGTCCCCCTTAATGAATGGGGCTGCCTATGTACAAGCGGTGGAGGATATGTACCGGGGAATATGGGCAAAGTGGCTTAATGGCAGGAACAAATAGTTTTTTGGCGAATATTGAATATAAAAGATTGAAGAATAAAAAAATTAGGAAGCTTAGTAAAATGAGAAAGGGGTTTTAGACATGGGAAAAGCAAGCCGTAAAATGAATAAGAATAAAAAGAATAAGGAGCAGAATATGCAGCTAGAGAATGTGCAGGAATTGCGAGAGGAACTGCGTGCTTTGTTTGCGGAGGAAAAATACAGCGATGTCATCAATAAACTGGCTGAACTAGTACAGGTTGGTGATCATGATGCGGAAATGCTTTATGATGGTGCTTACAGCTATTTTATGCTTGGTGATTATAGCAGAGCTGCAGGCATGGTACAAAACGTCCTGACTTTTGAACCAGAGCACATAGCAGCACGTATTTTGCTGGCAAGAATCTGTATCTTGGAAGACCGTACGGATGACAGTTTGGCTATCTTTGATTTTGTTTTGGAACATGGCGAAAATGTTTTAACTCAGGAGCAGCGGGAGGATATAGAAGATATTCTTGATTATTATGGGCGAAATGAGGCAGAGCATATCAAGGCTGAATTTCCTCATGTAGCTGGATTCTTGGGACTTGAGCCGCTTACAGAAGACGCAGCAGTACCTATGGCTGCATCGATACATGCAGCCACCGGACAGCACGTAGAACCACAAGCTACGATGTCTAAAACATTGGAGCAAGGGGGAGACTATCGTTCCGAGATACAGGCTGTTCTCAATAAGGATATATCTCTTAAAGAGAAGATTCGCTTATTGCAGGTTTTTGCTGGTGGTTATTTTATGGCTAATGATTATCAGGCAGTGGCAGCCTTTTTGGAGACAGCTCTTAATATAGATGGTCAGGATGAAAATGTATTGCGAAACTTGGCAGTAACAGCTAAGTGTATGGGAATGACGGACAAGGCATTGAAGTTTGCGGCCAAACTGCAGCAAACAGACTTGCTGCTGTTGCATTTTTTGAGACAGTAAATGAAACTTGTGAGGAAATGCCATGGAATTGACGGCAAATAGCAAAGTATATATTATGTGCCCGGGTAATGCCCATACTGGTGGTCCTACACTTTTGCATCAATTAGGAGCCAGATTGCAAGCAGATGGTGTTGATGTGGCAATGTATTACTATCCGGTTAGTACGAAAAGTAGTGTTCATCCGCACTACAGGCATTATAGTTTACCGGTTGCGGAATGTATCGAGGTTGGTATAGATAATATACTTATTGTACCAGAAACATTGATATTTCTCGTGCCACGTGACTTACGGATACAGCGTGTTGTGTGGTGGTTGAGTGTCGACAACTGGTGGTCAAGGGTTAGACGGTATGTAGAGTGTTATGATGAAACTGTTGAGTCCTTTGCTGTAAAGCCGTTACCTTTTTTGGGGGTATTGGATAGTCCCTCTTTTATGCATTGGACGCAGTCAGAATATGCCCGCCAGTTTTTGTTGATCAATGATGTGCCACAGGAAAGAATATTCGAGGTAGGTGATTATCTTGATGAGGTGTTCTTGACACGTAATAAAACCTTGGTAAAAGCAGGACGAAAGAATATTGTGGCATTTAATCCACGTAAAGGCTGGGAGTTTACACGTAAGCTTATAGAGAAGTCGATGGATTTGGCGTGGCGGCCGGTAGAGAATATGACGCCCACTCAGGTAGAGGAGTTTTTACATTCGGTTAAAGTTTATGTTGATTTTGGCAATCATCCAGGAAAAGATAGAATCCCCCGAGAGGCGGTTATGGCTGGTTGTTGCTTGTTGACAGGCAAGCGCGGAGCTGCTGCAAATGATGTCGATATCCCTATTCCATCCGATTTGAAGTTTGACGATACGGAGGAAAATATTCCAGCCATTGTGGCTAAAATTCGTGAGTTGTTGGCCAATTATGAACAAGAAGTAGAACGGCTGGCAGATTATCGCCATAAAATTAGTCAGGAACCAGAACTTTTTACACGTCAAGTACGAGCAGCATTGGGCTATAAACAAAAAAATGTTGCTCAAGAACTTATTTTGTCTCTTGATGCTGGCGGAGGAACAGAAGTTTTTTTGCAGGGGTATTTGCAGAATAATGCCAGTCGCAATATTGTATTATTGCGACCGCATCAGGCACCTAAGGATAAGGCTGAGTGGCAGGCGTTTGTATATGAACACAATATAAACCATATAGTTGTCAATCATTTGCTAGGCTTTCCATTATACGAGACTATGACGGCTCTGTCTCAGTTGGGGATGTCTTATACCGTATTTTTACATGACTATTTTTGTATGTGCCCGAATACCTCACTGGATTGTCGGGCCTTATATTGTCATGGATATAGGTCACATGAATATTGTCGTTACATCTTTAACGTCAGGGGAATGAAAGATATTAATTTAGAAGAATATCGTAGGCGATTTTATGATTTTTTGTTGGGGGCGGATAAAGTAATAGCACCCACACATTATGCTGCGGGTATTATAAACAGTTTATATCATGATGTGAATATTACGGTAAATCCGCATAAGTTGCAAAATAATTATAAACGAACATTTAAGAGGGATTTTGCTCAAGAAGAAACGCTAACACTGGCGTTTTTGGGGACGTTTTGTACGCAAAAAGGAGCAAGGTATTTTTTGCAGTTAAATTCCTGGATAAAGCGGCGTAAACTGCCTGTACGATTAATCGTTATTGGTGAGGACGCAGGCGATTTGAATGGCGATAGGCAGGGGATTTTTTTTACAGGAAGATATGTGCAAAGCGATGTGTCTAGATTATTAGCACTGTATCAGACAGCTATTGTATTAATACCTAGTGCATGTCCTGAGACCTATTGCTACACGGCTAGTGAAGCGATTTTATCTGGTTATCCGGTGCTGACCATGAATCTTGGTGCGCAGGCCTTACGTGTGCAAAAAGCAGATTGTGGTTGGATTATCAATCGTGATACGCCAGATCGTGGGCAGCTTTCTCTGCAACGTTTGGTAAGGTATTTTCTTACGCCAAAGGGACGGCAGGAGATTTTGAAAAAGGCAGTTAATACGCAAAATTTCCATAATGGAATGGAGTAAGACATGACAGAAAAGCCAAAGCTGACAATAATTGTGCCGATGTACAATCGACAGGCATATATCAAGGATTGTTTGGCAAGCATACAACGGCAGACTTATACGGATTGGGAACTATTGCTGGTGGATGATGCCTCCACGGATGAGACGGCAGCTATATGCCGGGATTGGCAGCGTGCTGATGAACGCATTAAGCTGTTAGAGCAGCCGCACAATCAAGGGGTAAGTGCAGCGCGTAATATTGGGTTGCAGGCGGCAGGCGGCAAGTATGTAACCTTTGTGGATAGTGATGATTATCTTTTGCCTGATGGGCTGGCGCACATGATGAAAATAGCGTTAGCGGGGCAGGCGGATGTAGTATGGTCACCAGGACGTTATTATGAAGATGCTGAGGGACAGACGCTTATACCAGAGATTGATTGTGGTATGAGATCCAAGGCAGTCGAGTCGTTGGATGTTGATCTAGGGAAGAGGCTAAATCTGTTTTTTCAGTATAATGGTTGGGTATGGTCTGTTTGGAATCGAGTGTATCGCCGAGAGTTTCTGGAGCAGAATAAACTGAAATTTGAAGCCATATCAACAAATGAGGATGCTCTATTTAATCTCCTTTGTCTATGCAGGGCAAAGAAATATATGGTAACCAATCAACTGTATTATGTATATCGTTTGTCAGGAGATTCTATCCTGCGTGAGGCAAAGACGTTGGACAATTTGGAAAAACATGTACAGGATACTTTTAGGCTGGCAGAGATTTTATGGCGGAATCTTGGCGAAATAACATATTTTTCGGAACACCCGGAGATAAAAGAGCAGGTTATGGAACGTATTACCGGCTATATGCTCGTAATGCCGTGCCGATGGGGATTTGTTCCCACGCCGCTGGAGCATCAGCAGCTGGTGAAAGAGAGCATTCGTGAGGCTTTGGAACAGGACTTTGGCGGTAAAGCCTGGTTGGTACAGTTCTTATATCGTCATTTTTTGGAGATTCAAGGATGTGGTAAAAAATGAGCGTTGTGATTACAATTCCAATATATCGGGAAAATTTGACTATAACGGAAAAAGTGTCATTGCAACAACTACGTCGTGTGCTGGGAAATTACCCTTGTGTGTTTGTTGCACCAGAATCCTTGAAGTTTGCATATGAGGGCTTGGAAAATGGTATTGCAGTGGAGCGTTTCCCAGACCAGTGGTTTACCAGTATTACCAGTTATAGCCGGTTGTTGTTGAATGAGACCTATTATGCGCGCTTTGCAAAATATGATTATCTGCTTATTTACCAGTTGGATGCCTTTGTTTTTGCAGATCGGTTACAGGAATTTTGTGAACTAGGGTACGATTATATTGGGGCTCCTATTGCTCCCTACAATCCTATTTGGCATGCAATAGGGGCAAGAGTAGGTAATGGTGGTTTGTCATTGCGACGAATTGTGGCAGCACGAAAAGCACTGAGACAATGGGAAAATATGCCCAGGGAACGACAGCAGATTTTTCAGGATGTTTTTTTGCGTGTGGAAGATTCTTTTTGGGGCTGGTGTGGTGTGCAAAAGGATGTTGAATTCCAATGTGCGCCTTTACAGGTTGCTCTACAATTTTCTGTACAGGAAGAGGTGCAGAACTGCTATCGCCGGATAGCAGCAGGTACGCTTAAACCGTTTGGCTGTCATGGCTGGGATGTCACGAATGCGTCATTTTGGCGCGAGCAAATTGAGGCGTTGGGGTATGACCTGTCGACTGAGGAGCGTCTGGCAGGGACTAATCGCAGGTGTGATGATTTGCGGACTTACTGGCAAAAACGTCGATATATAGATTTCGTACGACTTTGGGGAGCTTTACGTAAGCATAGATATACGTCAATGACCATTCAGTTGTTGGGGTGGCTGGAGTGCTATCCTGCTGGAGACAAAAAATGGGAGGGCTTAGGTGAAGAACTGCAATATCTATGGCGATGCTGCCGGCAAGAACGATTGGAACATCCGGAGGCCAAAATAGAGCTGGAGCGTTTGGAACATGTGCTGGCTGAAGCTATTTTGCGTACTTTGCAGACTGGCAGCTGGCAGGAACACCTGCCATGGCTGTTGGAAAGCATATTGCCCCAGATACAGGAAGTAAAAACTTTGGCAACGGAGGAACTGTGTAGAGCGGTAGAAAATATTCGCTGGCAGGAATGGGAGAGTAGAGCATCCTATGCAAAATCTGCACCGGCAAGTGTGAAAAAACATCATATTGTAGCCATTGCGATGGTTCGCAATGAGATGGACATCATTGAAAGTTTCGTGAGGCATACGCTGAGCTTTGCTGATGAATTATTGATACTGGATCATTATAGTTCAGATAAGACTAGCGCAATTCTTACAGCGTTACAACAGGAGGGGCTGTCGCTTAGTGTGCAAAAGGTTAGCAGAGTGGAGTATGCGCAGGCGGAATTGACCACAGAACTCATGTATGAGGCAATAAATGATCATGGAGCGGATATTGTCATTCCATTGGATACAGATGAATTTCTGGTAGGTACGGCAGCAGGAAAAAATGTACGGGAATGGTTGGAAGAACTGGATGATAGCATAGTATATGAATTGCCATGGCGTCGTTATATACTATATCAACCGCATTTGCATAGGGATGAATTCATTTTGTCACGGCCTGTAATCGGTGATGTTTATCGTGATTCCGGACAAAAATGTATCGTTGGTGCACGTTCGGTGATGCGGTATAAACTGAAACTTGTCCAAGGTAATCATTGTGTGTATTATGAGCAGAATGGTCAGCAAATTGATGTGGAAATGCAGAGGTGCCAGTCAATGGAACTGGCGCATTTCTATTGGCGTAGTCAGGAACAATTTCAGACAAAGATTGCTGTGGGGTGGCCCAATATCGTGGCTAGATACTCGTTGGCATCTGTTGCAGGTGGTGGTTATCGCAATTATCACCAGCGGATGATAAAAGGGGAAATGATAAGTCCTCTGGAGTTTCTGAAGCAAGGCAGTTTAATGGATTTACGTCCCTTTGTCGAGCCACAAATATTGCGTTATAGCCAAGAAACAACACCACAGCCAATGGGCAATCTGATGAAGGCTAGTGTCCTGTTGGCGGAACGTGTTGCAGAACAGCAAATGCTGGTGCAAAAGATATTGGTTACCACGGTAGTTCCCTATATGGGACAAATGGAGGATTTTACACAACGCTTGCAACAGGCCGTTGAACAGGACTATCTCTGGCAGCAATTGCTCATTCCTTGTTTGCAGCAGACAGGAGAAATAGCATTACATCAGATTAATGAAATCTGTCAGAAAAAAATACAGGGAAAATATGATTGGGATGTGTTTGGATATGATGAAATACAGAATGTGTTTTCTCAGTTATCAGCAAAAGCCAAGGGAAAATTTGTTCATTGGCAGTTGCCAGGGACAGAGGTCGCTAATAATTTTTTGAAGCGTATGGTAAGTGCTGGTATGGAACAAATTGTGCCATTGCAAGTGGTGGTTTCGGATGCTAGGGAAGATTATAGTAATGAGTATCCCTATATTATGATTCATCCCTTGGATAACACTCAAGTGGCACTAGGGAATGCGTTTTGGCAGCGTCTGCTGGAAATTGGTAAATATCCTGCTGGCGATATCACAGCAGCATTGATTACCAGAGAAGCGATGGATAACTGTGGTTGGCTTTGTAATTCATTTCTGTTGCCAGAAGGAAAGCGGCTGCCTTTTACTGCTTGGAAAGTACTACTGTCAGCTGTGGGGGATGGCTTGGTTGGCGTGATATCCGATTGTTATGCCTGTCCAGAAAGTAAGGTCATGTCTTTGGAGAATTTGGTTATTCATCAGTTGGAATGGTGGGAATTACTGCAACTGGAGAAGACGACTTGGAAGAGCAAGGATTTACGTGAGACCGTGCAACTATTCTGTCGAAACGGCGAGAAGATATTGACAAGGGCATTGGCTTCTGGATGCAATACGACAACATCTCTATGGCAACGGTATCAACAAGTATTACTGCAGAGTAGCAATATGTTTTAAATAAGGGGGATAGGGAATGGTCAGCGTATCGGTAATTGTGCCAGTTTACAATAAAGTACAATATTTGCAGAAAACCATAGATAGTATTTTGGGGCAAACATTAAACAATATAGAGATTTTACTGATTGATGACCAGTCAACGGATGGGAGCTATGAATTGTGTCAGCGTCTTTACTGTGGATTGCCGCAGGTAAAGTTGTGGCAGAATGTGAGAAATATGGGGGCCGGTTTAACAAGAAATGCGGGAATAGAGAGGGCTAAAGGACGATTTTTGGCATTCGTGGATGCTGATGATATTTTGCATGCCGACTATTTGAAGCATCTATATCAGGCGGCAATAATCAATAAGGCTGATATCGCAGCAGAAGCAGGCGATAAAATAGCAGAACCAGTGTTGATGGAGTCATTGCTTCAGAAACGAGTGGAACATGTATATAATTTTGATTTTATGACCTCAGCGGTTCAAAAGCTATTTTCACGGGATTTAATCATGAAAAGTGGGATTCGTTTTCATCAGCATGTTTTTTTGGAAGATGTCTTGTTTTCGTTGGAGAATTTATTCGTAGCATCAAGAGTGGTAATGGTTCCGGGAGTATTATATGAGTTGGTACATACACCCAAATCCATAACCAGAGGGAATCTGTTGGAGAAAGTTCCGGCATATATGGATTCTGTTATTAGGGCAGTAAGACAGATGGATACTTATATGGCGATGATTCCAGAATTAGCTGACGACAGGAATTCTCGTCAAATGATATTAGCATTTTTAGTGAAGTTGTCATTTTGGGGGCATTTTGCTCCCGTAGCAGCACAATATCCTTTGGAAGAGATAAATCAACGGATAAAGCCTGTTTTGCAGCAGGAGTTTGGTGATAATTATGCCTATGTTCTACTGTTGGTGGATTGGTGCATAAATTTCATGAATGCCAAAAAGGGGGAATAGATGCAGTTATGTTTCCATATCCTTTTTACTATTTTTCCTGCCATGATTATACGGAACAGGAAGAAGAAAGAATCGAAAAAATAAATAATGCATTTTTCAATGAAATGCATATACATGTGGGGGGCGTAGCAGGAGATACAGGTATAGAAGGAGTAAAACTGGATTTTCGCAATGGTCTTAGGCTGCAAATTCCGGCAGGGGATTATCATGTTAGGTTGTCGGATGCAGAAACAGGGATAATTCTGTTTGATGAAGATGTATCAGAAGTTATATTGGCATCGGAGGAAAAGTATTACATCCCTTGGCTGGTGGAGATTTTTTTTGCCGGGCAAAAGGTTTTTGAACATCAGTTTGACACGGAAGGGCAGCATGTGCATATTATGGTTGTGAGCAGGTGTTTGGGCGATGTTTTAGCTATCCTGCCAGGTGTGGCCATGTATGCAGAGTCTCATAATGTTCAAATATCTATGGATGTTGGTGAGAACTTGCGTGATTTTGTCCGTGAGGCATATCCTCAGTTTGTTTTATGTCAATATGTACCTGAAGATGTCTATGCAGTATTCTATCTGGCGGCTGGTTTGGGGGATCCGCATTTTATGCCCATTAATGGACAAATGATGCCTTTACGTGCAGCCGTGCAACAAATTATGGGGCTGGAGCAATTGCCACCACGAGTCCCATGGCAACCACATAAGCCACGATGTATCAAGGAACCGTATGTATGCATCGCCGTACAGGCTTCGGGGGTGGCGAAATCATGGCTTTGGCCTGGTGGTTGGGAAGAAATTGTAGCATATTTGAAGAACTTAGGATATCGAGTGCTGTGTATAGATAGAGACCGGGAACAATCAGAATACGGCATTACAGTAAAAATACCTGCTGGGGCAGAAGATTTTACGGGAAATCATCCTTTGGCCGAACGTGCAGATATGCTGGCTTATGCGGACTTTTTCATTGGCCTTAGCAGTGGGCTTTCCTGGCTGGCATGGATGGCAGGTTGTCCCGCTGTCTTGATTGCTGGTTTTACAGCACCTTGGTATGAATTCCCCGAGAGTTATCGTGTTATGAATCCCAGAGTATGCCATTTTTGTTTTCATGACGAGAAGATTCACTATATCGACAGAGCTTGTCAGCGATATGAAAAAGATAGTGAGCATTATCTGGAATGTCAGCGCATGATACCACCAACAATGGTTAAACGGGCAATTGAGCGCTGCATACATGACCACGGGAGGCAATAGGATATGGGAATGGAAGCACTTCACTTTGCTGGTCAGCAGCTTCTGGCACAGAAAATGGATGTTAACCAATTATCAGTGGTAAAACTGCAGGCCATTATGGAGCCTGCTTTTCGTCAGGCTGGGTTACGCCAATCAAAGAATGGAGCAGTGCAAACGATTTTGGTGCTGTTGTTTGATGCAGTGGGGGATACAGTGCTCACCACTGGATTTATGCGGGAATTGCGTCGAGCGTATCAACAGGCGTATATTGCCGTGTTGGTACGGCCTGGGGTTGCTGCTCTTTGGAAATATTGTCCTTACATAAATGAATACATTCTTTATGACGAACGAAGTTTCAAGATTGACCAACAAATGGCATGGTGTGAGTTGCTGAATCTCGCTGAAAAGTATTTATGGCCCCGACATTTTGATATGTGCATATCTAAGTTGTGGGGGTGGGCACAATTACGCAATGAAATCCGTTTGGTGGAATATATAAGCGGTGCCAAGGAACGTGTGGATTTTAGTAGTACGGTATTTAATGTATATGGTGATTTTCAAGCAAAGCCTAATTTTGCTGAAGAATTGTTAACACAAGCTTTGGTGAGTCCGGCAGAATACATTCATGAAGCAGCGCGTATTTTTTATGTCTTGGAGGCATTAGGGCATAAGCCACAGGACACTAGTATGGAACTTTGGTATGGTAAAGAAGATCGTCAGAAGATTGTAAAATTACTACAACAGCCATTTTCACGGCATCAGACTTGTGTGGCGGTTGGTCTTGGTGCCGGCACACCTAATCGTAAATATCCACCTCAATTATTGGCAGCGGCTTTGCGTCTTATATTGGAACAGTATCCGGAGCTTTGTTTTGTTATATTAGGCGGTCAAGGAGAAAAACAGGTTGCGGCAGAATTAATTCAAAAACTTCCCAAGGATGCAGTAGTCAATATTGTGGGAATGACATCCCTGCGCGAGACTGGGGCAGCTCTGGATGCATGTCAGTTATATATCGGTAATGATACGGGAACATTGCACATGGCAGCAGCTCTGCATAAGCCGGTATTGGCTTTTTTCCGTGATCCATTGGATAAGGATGATTTTCTACCAGGTGTCTTTAGTGGTTATCATCGGTTCACGCCATGGCAGGTCCCCTTTGTTGCATTAAGGCCGGAAAAAGCATTAGATGCATGTCGTGATGAAATTATTTATGGTGGTTGTTTTGCTAAGTCGGCACATTGTATTGCTACTATTCCGCCAGAAAAGGTACTTGCGGCTTTTATTGCTTTATGGGAAAAGACAAGGGAGAGGTAAAATCGTGCAGCAAGAATTGATGGCATTGGCTAAGGGATGGTTGGAAGAAAAGGAACAAGTTAATATTGGAGATATCGTAGCGCTGCAAAAAATAATGGAACCTGCGTTTGAACAAGCAGGTTATCGTGTAGATGGTGAAGTAAAAAAGATTTTACTGTTACGTTTTGATGCCATTGGTGATATGGTCTTAACAAGTGCGTTTATTCGAGAAGTGCGACGCAATTATCCACATGCATTTATCACAGTGGTTTGTCGTCCGTTAACCAAATCGCTTTTGGAATATTGTCCTTATGTCAATGAAGTGCTTTGCTTTGAAACAACGGATTTTCTGGCTGATTTTCCAGTTTGGTGGAAGAGCCTGCTAGAGTTTTGCAAGGTACATCTTTGGCAACATTATTATGATTTATGCCTTTGTCCACAGTGGGGCGGTGGAAAATTTGATACCATGCTTATTGCCTACATGAGTGGCAGTTATAGACGATATGCTTATAGCAGTGGCGTGCCTTTATTGTATCTTGATGATGAATTGGATTTGACGGTAGAACATGCATTGCTGACGCAGGCCATTTACAATCCACCGGAAATTGTGGCTGAGACAGAGCGTTATTTGTACTTGTTGCAAGCTGTGGGAGGGACTGTTACTGATGACCGACTGGAAGCCTGGTATTCATCGGAGGATGGTTTTCGAGCTGAAGCGTGGTTGAACCCTGCACGGGTACAAGGAAAACTCATTATCGCCATGGGAATCGGCGCTAGTGATGATACGCATAAATATCCGATTAATCAATGGCATACAGTTATAGAAAAGCTAATAAAAAAAATTGACGTTTGTTTTGTATTGCTGGGAGGGCCTGAGGATAAAGGGGATGGCAGGTATTTGCAAGAAAACTGCGCTTCAGCTATGATCATTGATCTTACAGGTAAAACATCGCTGCGTGAGGCGGCGGCTGTGCTGGCTGAAGCAGATTTATTTCTAGGTAATGACAGTGGGATGATGCATCTAGCCACAGCGGTGAAGACGCCCGTAGTGGCTTGCTACCGGGAGGCTATGGATAAGGAATATCCACAGCTGGGGTATTATAGTGAATGCGCAAGATTTGTTCCCTGGTCAGAGCAGGCGATAATGTTACGGCCGGATAAGTCGGCGGGAAATTGCAAAGATGTTTTGATTTATGGCGGTTGCAAAGAAAAATTTTCCCATTGTATTGCTGGTATTGATCCTGATGAAATTTTGGAAGCTGTATCATTAGCAATATGTAGTTGGGTGAAATAGACGGAAATATTATAGAGTTGGTGGATAAAGAGATGAAACCGATTGTCGTTTTTAGCGCAGCGCAGAATGAGATGACAGCCTATCAGCAAGCATTGTTGATAAAACTGAATAAGTTAGCTGGTGAAGTCAAGGGGGATACAGGTATCACAGGCTTAAAACTAGACTTTAATTTTGGTCTGCGTCTAGAAGTGCCTGACGGTGATTTCTTTATCCGCATTAGAGATGGCGAAAGCGGACAAGAATATTTTGCCGGAAAACTTGCCGCGCAGTGTTTGATTTCTATGGAGAAATATTATATTCCCTGGCAGGTAGAAGTCATGAAGGATGGAGAACTGGTTTTTGTCCATCAGTTGGATGTGACAGGGCAACTGGTATATATGCATTTAGGAAATGCATTGGGGGATATGTTGGCCATTATGCCCTATGTATTGGCTTTTCAGAAGCGGTATAATTGTAGGATTGTCTGTCAGTGGCAGGAAAATTTTTCATCGCTGCTTGGCAAATGTTTTCCTCAGTTAACAATGGTTAAAGATTTTCCTGTGGACTGCTATGCCGCTTTTGTGTTGGGAATATTTCAGGATACACCGATATTGTCGCCAGTAGATGCACGTCTGATACCATTGCCGCAGATGGGAAGTATTATATTGCATATGCCGATAATACCTCCAAAATTGCGGCTGGTGGACAGAAACGCTGTGACTGCTGACAAATTTCCGTATGTGTGTATAGCTACTCAGGCCACAGGAATAAAAAAATGTTGGCACTATCCGCACGGATGGGAGATTCTTACAGCAAAATTGCAGGAGTCTGGCTATCGGGTACTATGTATTGATGGTAATCAAGAATTACGAGAAGGCAGATATGTTGCTGGAATTCCGCAAGGAGCAGAAGATTTTACAGGTTACCGGCCTTTGATAGAACGTTTGGAATTGCTGGCCGGAGCAGCTTGTTTCATTGGTGTATCCAGTGGCCTTTCCTGGTTGGCTTATGCTGCTGGAACGCCAGTAGTGTTGATCAGCGGTTTTACATTGCCGAGTAATGAATTCTTTACGCCTTATCGGGTCATTAATTATCAGGTATGTCATGGCTGTCATAATGACTTGCGTGTGAGTGACAAAAACAGTTTATGTCCTTATCATCAAGGGACGGAACGTGAATTAGAGTGTTCAAGGGAAATTACGGTAGAGCAGGTATGGAAGCAGGTACAACGGTGTTTGCAGGAATGAGGTAAAAGTTATGAGAAAAAGCATGAATAAATGTATAGATTTTCGCTATGGGAAGATTATATATAATACTAGGGATCAATATATTGGGAAATCATTAGAGTTATATGGTGAGTATTCTGAGTCGGAAGCTCGTATTTTTGAATTTTTCATTAAGCCGGGAGATACAGTGGTAGAGGTTGGAGCTAATATAGGTTCACATACAGTACATCTAGCGCAGCTGGTAGGAGATAGCGGTGTGGTGTGGGCATTTGAACCGCAAAGATTGGTTTTCCAGTTGCTGGCAGGAAATATGGCCATAAATGGGATAACTAATGTTTTTTGTCAGCAACAATGTGTCAGCGATAAATCGGGTACAATCTTGGTGCCAGTGTTGGATGTTGATGATATAGTGAACTGGGGAGGATTGTCTCTGGAACACAGTCAGGCTGGAGAGCCAGTGCAAGTAATAACGTTGGATTCGTTGGAGTTACCGCGTTGTGATTTTATGAAGATTGATGTGGAAGGTATGGAGCAAAACGTTCTGCAAGGAGCGCGGAAAACGATTGAGAAATATCGTCCGGTTATCTATATGGAAGCTGATAGACCGCAGAAAAGAGAGAAGTTGCTAGCATATACGAAATCTTTGGGATATCGTATTTTTGACCACAATGCGCCACTTTACAATGAAGATAATTTCTTTCATAATCCAGAAAATGTATTTATAGCGACAATTCCTGTGGATGAGGAAACTGTGGCTAATATATCTATTGCCTCGATAAATGTCATCTGCCTGCCAAAAGAATCGCCTATTCAAATCAATGGAGCTAGGGAATTATGAGGAAAACGAGCATTATAATAGTAAGCTATAATACGCAAGAATATACGCGTTTATGCATTGAGAGTATTAGGGCGTATACGTCTAAAAAAAAATATGAAATAATTGTGGTAGATAATGCTTCAGAAGATGGATCGGTAGACTGGTTGCGTCAGCAAAAGGACGTAAAACTGCTGGAAAATCGTGAGAATGTGGGGTTTCCGGCAGGTTGTAATCAAGGAATGCAGGCAGCCACATTTGGCAATGATTTATTATTGCTCAATAGTGATACCATCGTGACTCCACGATGGCTGGATAATTTGCATAGGGCTTTATATAGCGCTGACAAGGTGGGAGCAGTAAGCTGCGTCACAAATAACTGTTCTAATCAACAAGCAATCGATGTTTCTTATCAGACTATGGAAGATTTGATAGCTTTTTCTGAAGACTATAACCATTCGGATACACAGAAGTGGTATACTTGGCCAACATTGGTAGGATTTTGCTTTTTGTTGAAGTATGAAGTATACGAGAAACTCGGTGGCCTTGATGAACGTTACAGTCCAGGAAATTATGAAGATGATGACTATTCATTTGCCATTCGGCAGGCTGGCTGGAGATTGTTGCTGTGCACAGATACTTTTATTCATCACTATGGTAGCGCCTCGTTTAAGGATGAGAGTGACCCAGAGAAAGCAAGGGTTAAACAGGAACTCTTTGCTGGCATATTGCAGGAAAATAAGGAAAAATTCCTTAATAAGTGGCAGGTAAAATATGATTATAAAGTTTTTCATGGAATGACAGGAGTTTTGCAATCGGAGGATGCCAAAAAGCAGGTATTGCTGATTCGTTGCAGTGTGGGACTGGATCTTTGTTATTTACATCGTAAATATCCACAAATGCGTCTGTCAGGTATTGTATTTAATGAGACGGAAGCAAGACTGGCTGTCAGGGATTTTCCAATTCGCTATGTTTCTGATTGGGAGAAGATAACAGCAGGTATTCCAGCACGACAGGATATTATACTTATCTTGGGGGATTCGTTGGATATTCCTAATCGAGAGGCTGTGTTGGCAAAACTACGACATCGGTTGCATAGCAAGGGAAAATTATTTTATGGTGAAGGCCGGTGTGTATTTTGTGAGAAACGAGAATAGGAATAGTTTATTGGATTCGAAATTTTGTGCGAAAGATGCATTAATGGTCGAATTGGTTTATTGTGTATAAATCAGGAGCATCTTTTATGACATGCAAACAATTGTACGGTGAAATTTTTACATGGAGTATATGGTATGAAAGCACGTGTGGTTATCTGGGATATAGATGGGTATGGAAAGAAATGGATAAATGAAAATATGCATCTTGATCGTTTGGAGATTGTACAGATTATCCCTCCCTATGAAAAGAATGTTCGGTTGATTGATGATGAAATTGATTTGTTGCTTATTTCCAAAAGAATAAGAGATTTTGATTTGCAAAAAATGCTAGAGAAAGTTGGATTTTTCAAGGATAGAGTAGTTTTTATATATTCAATTGAGAGTTGGTATGAAAATTTTGATCAGGCTATGTTCCTATTGAGGGATAATGTAGGAAGTATGCGCAGATTACTTTTATGGCGACAAGAGTGTGCTTGGAAGGAATATTGCACATGCAAGGTGGATGATATTACATTTGTAGCATCGGTAACGGATTGTGTTATTATGCCTTATATGTATCGGGATGGTCAAACTTGGTCGACAGATGAGATGAAGTTATTTTATAAACTTGCTCACGAGTTTTACATATTGCGAGATGATGAGGAGGGATATTTTTTAGATTTGGGCGCAAATATTGGTACTACCAGTATTTATTTTCGCAAGAAATTAGATGAAAATATAAAAATTATTGCCTTTGAACCAGCGGTACGCAACAATCGTCTCCTAAAAATCAATATAGAGATAAATGAACTTGCGGATGAATCACGCATTGAATCCTATGGATTATCTAATCGTAGTGAAAGAAAAGTATTATACTATGATGAAGAGAATCCTGGAGGTAGCAGCTTGCTTAAGAACAGCGGTGGTCATGCAGTGGAGGTATCGCTTATTTCGTTGGATGATTATTTTTTCGGTAACAATTTAGAAA
This sequence comes from Selenomonas ruminantium AC2024, assembly GCF_000687995.1. Classification (NCBI taxonomy): domain Bacteria; kingdom Bacillati; phylum Bacillota; class Negativicutes; order Selenomonadales; family Selenomonadaceae; genus Pseudoselenomonas; species Pseudoselenomonas ruminantium. The sequence goes on along the minus strand of NZ_JIAC01000001.1, from coordinate 113,284 downwards.
CTGGCAAAATAAAGTATATTTGGATTGATACAGAGGGATTTGAACCTCTAGTAGTAAGTGGGGCAAAAAATATATTAAAAAACAATGAAATACCCCTTTATATGGAGTTGAATCCATATTTATGGGGGGAATATGGTTTTTTTGATGATGTTTTAATATGTTTACGGGAATGTGAATATAAGGGATATATTCTTATTCAAGAGTATATGAAAGGAAATAAAACTGTATATCCGTTGGATTCGTTACAGATATTTCGTCAAAGCAGTAAGGATTTTCAGTCAGATATCTTTTTGATTAAATAGGTGCATATATGATGGTTTAAAATGTTTTTTTATATAATAAGAGAAGTGAGAGAAATGAAGAATATACTTTGTTATATTAGGAAAAGTTATGGGACCGTTATCTGGGAAAATATGAAAAGCTTTATCCAAGGATTCAGGGAGTGCGGTGTAGATGTCATTGTATGTGATATGGATGATTATAAATCTGTTGAAGCTGTGGATGAATTGCTACAGCATCCTGAATTGATATGGTTTAGTGTAGGGTTTAATGGTATAGGATTAACTGCAAGTCCTAGGCAGAGTGAAATAGATATTCCTCATGTATCGGTTATGTTGGATGTACCCTATAATAGGTATGTTGGTGGATATGACTTTCCTTGTCGTAAGCATCTGGTAACTTATTTGGATAAAAGGGCAGGCGAAATATTAGATATAGCCTATCCATCGAAAAATATGAATAAAATGTTTATGCCTTTAGCCGGAACACAATATGATGGATTGGTGGAGGGGGCGGATAGAAAGTATGACGTCGTTTTTTCAGCGTCTCGTTGGCAAGATGGGCCAGCGATAAGGATGTGGCATGATGGAACGGTAAATAGGCAAATAACATATCTGTTGGATGAAGTAGCAGATTATATGGAAGTATATCCAGTAACAACAGTAGATGCAGTTAGGGAAGTATTAAAAATACATGGCTTGGTAGATGTTATTTATTTGGAAAGATTATTGCCTTACTTTTGGCAAGTTTTGCAATACATAAAGATGCAACGTCGGTATCGCGCATTAGAAATGTTGGTGCGAAATGATATTCGTGTAGATGTGTTTGGTGCAAATTGGGAAAGCGTACCTTTTGTAAATAAATTGATATTACATGGTCCTATACCTTATGAAGATAATGTTAAAGTATTTTCACAGGCAAAAATAGTTTTTCAAGATCAAGCAGAATTTAATCATGGGGCACATGATCGAGTATTTACTGCTATGTTGAATGGGGCTGTGGTGGTTAGTGAATACAGTAGTTATTTGGAGGAAGAATTTGTTTGCGGTCAGGAAATATTTCTTTATGATTGGCAGAATGGTGATGAGCAAATAAAAGTAATTCATAAATTGCTGGCTGACGAAAGTTGGCGATTATCAATTGCCAAAAGTGCGCGCAAAATTGCAGAAAAGCGCCATTGTTGGCGTAATCGTGCAGAGGATATTATGTGTGCGATAACAATTTTATATGGATCTAATTGTTGATGCTAGGTAAGATGCGTTTTTATTATGGAGGAAATAATGATTCATATATGCTATGCATTAACGGATATACAGGGAACATATAGTAAATTTTTAGGGACATCGCTTTGGTCAATATTTATGCACCATATGGAAAAAGATTTACATATTCATTTACTGCATGATGAGACATTGACTGAACAAGAACGACGACGATTTCAGCAGGTTGTTGTGTCCTTTCAACAAAAAATTTCTTTTTATAACATGAAAAGGTTGGCAACGTCAGATCTTGTTTTTTTGTATCAGGCGTTGCCTCAAGTCGGATTGTCACGATATACATACGGTGCTTTTTACCGTTTGTTTGCGGCAAAATTTCTGCCAGAAGAAGTGACAAGGTTTATTTATCTTGATGCAGATACTGTGGTCAATATGGATATTGCGTTTTTATGGAAAGTTTCATTAGATGGACATACTATGGCGGCGGTATCTGATTCTGATAATACCGGCCACCAAGCGGAAAATCCGCTGGTGTTGGTCGGCTGGGTAGACGGGCGCGATTACTTTAGTTCTGGAGTTCTGTTGGTGGATCGACAGAAATTCTTGGCAGTGGGGAATATCTTGCAGGATGGAGTCTGTAAGCTAAAAGAGATTCCAGGTTTTGCGTTTTATGATCAGGATATTCTTAATCTTTTCTATTCCAAGGATTATTTGCATTTGGATATTGCTTATAATGCCTATGTTCCAATATTGCAGATGCGTGGTGTTCAGCAGTTGACTTCGGCCATTTATCATTACGAGGCAGGCAGCTTGGGAATACGAGAAGATGATGTTTACGATAGACTGTTCTATACTGTATTCGCTCAGACTCCTTGGTGTGACGCTGATTTCTTGTATCGTTTTTTTGCACAGTTGGAGGCGCAACACAAACATGATTTGCACTTGGCACGGCAAGTTTTTGCTATGGGTAGCAGGCGTCAACGAATATTTTGTGCAAATGAGGCTTCAAAAGCGGCGATTAAGGAATTATTTGACTTTGATGGTGATGATAAATACTTGGCAATTCAAGGAAATCAGGATTGGACTGGTCGTCTGTTGCAATATGAACGGGTAAGTCCTAAGGGAAATCGGTTGTACATATTGTTTCTGCAACGTTACGAAGATGTTAGTCAGGCATTGACCGCTGCCGGATGGCAAGAGGGATTGGACTTTGTGGATGGCTGGAGTTTGTTGCCAACAGAGTGTGGTGGACATCTATTTCTTAGGCCGGAATTGATTCGTAACCTGTAAAATTTCTTATTAAGGTTGGTGATTAGTTTGCGTATAGCGGTCATATCAATGGTGCGCAACGAGGCGGATATCATTGAAAGTTTTGTACGACATGCGACAGCGTTTGCTGATAAAATCTATATCGTTAATCATAACAGTACTGATGGAACAAGGAAAATATTAGATGATCTTGTACAGGAGGGGCTGTCTCTAGATGTTGAGGATTATATCGGAGCTGAACAGGCTCAATCGGAGATTATGACCGATCTTATGCAAAAGGCTTTTGCCGAACGTTATGACTTTGTCTTGCCCTTGGATGCCGATGAGTTCCTATTGCCGGATGGAGCGTATGATATGAAATGGTGCAGTAAAGCCTTGTTTACTGTTTGTACACCAGATAAGATTTATCAGCTGCCATGGGTAACCTATCAGACCGCAGATGAATATGTAGGAAAAAAGTTTATTTTGGCGGAAGATTGTTATCGTGAAGAACAGCCAGAATCCTTGGGAAAATTATTGGTGGGGCGGTTGGCCTTTGAAAAGACCCATTTTTTTCTCAGTCAGGGGAATCATCATGCTTTAATTAAGAAAGATTCTGGATTGCAGAGACTTACAGCTTTACCATTACAAGGAATTCATTTAGCCCATTTTTCCTGGCGTAGTTGTGAACAGGCGGCCTCAAAGGCGGCTGTGGGTTGGCTGGCTAATGTGGCAAAGTATTCAAAACAGACGAATCTTGCTAATCATTGGCGGCATGTATTTTATAATCTGTTGGAAGGAAAAATGCCTGTTCGTCCGAAATTAAAGCAGGGACATAAGGCTGTTATTCACTCGAACTGTCAGAATATATTGCTTAGATACACAGTTTGCTCTAATAAAGTTAATGTTTTGTTGCGTAATGTCCTTTTGGCAGCACAACAATTGGCCAATGATTATAGTGAGGAGAAAGCTCGTATTGAGCAACACAAGGTGTCGGTCATCCTACCGTATTTCGGCCAACGAACGCCATTTAAGGAGTCATTTGCAGCGGCCTTACAGGAAGAGTATCCCTATGTGAATATGATTGTCTTTTCGTTAGCTGCAAAGGAAGAAGATACGTGGGTGTTGAACTTCTTGCAGCAGATGACTACAGATACCGAAAAAGAGATAATATACCTTCAGGAACATGGGGAGGAACTTTGGAAGGATATAGCTGCGTCTGCTGATGGTGAATTTATTCAATGGATTTTCCCAGGGGATTTAGTGGTAAAACACAGGTTACAGCACATGGTCACAACGTTGGTGCGTCATGAAAATATAGATTTGATCTTGACGAATAGTCAGAATCATCCTGTTTTGCAACGGGAAAAGGATAAAGGGAATATAGTTGATTTACAGCTTCCAGATGGTTTTGCCATAGGTGATGGAAATATCTATCGCGATTACCTTCGTAAAAATAATGTGTTGCTTAGTGGTGGCCTGTCATCACCGCTATTTCGTCGTTCCCAGATGGAACGTCTGAGTTTTTTTAGACTGCATATACAAAAAAGGCACCTGTCTTGGCAGGATATATGGCAGGCGGTTTTAAAAGACGTGGTTATTGGTGCTATACCAGAACCGTTGGTGGAGATGCACAGTCAGCTTTAGAGGGGGCGGTATGATGCACGCATGGCCGGTATTATATTTTTATTCAGGTATTAAGGATTTTACTGCTGCTGATAGCGGTATGTTTGTTCGTTACGACGAATTGGCAGGAGCTGTGAAAGGCGATACAGGCATTGAAGGACTGAAAATTGATTTTAATGCTGGTATACGTGTAGCTGTTCCAGCTGGAGACTGGCATATCAAAATCACGGATGCGAATAGTGGTCAGATTTTTTTCGATGATAGGGTAGCGGAGAAAGTACTAATATCCATGGAGCAGTATTTTATTCGTTGGCAAGTCGACGTATATAATGATGAAACCATGGTCTTTTCCCATATTTACGATGCAGCTGACCAGACGGTGTGTTTTATTCTTGAAGGCAATGTGCTAGGAGATAAAATCATGCTTCTCCCGTATATACGTGCTTTTGTACAAAAATGGCAGTGCCGAGGTGTGATTTTAGACGACCCTGCTTTTCGGGAGATATTGACAAATTATTACCCAGAACTGCAGATTGTAACGGAGATTCCAGAGGATACATATGCAACCTATCATATTGGAGCCTTTCAAACGCCGCCGTTTCTTATAGCTGATGATAGCCGCAACTTGGCGGTGGACTATGTGGGTCAAGAACTTTTGGGGTTGCATACTGTTGCTCCAGAGGTTCGTTATCATCCAACCAAGCCGCGAGAAATAGTAGAGCCATATGTTTGCATTGCTGTGCAAGCATCAGGAGCGCGCAAATGCTGGCTTTACCCCAAAGGGTGGGAACAGGTGGCGGATTATTTGCAGCAGCGAGGTTATCGTGTGATTTGTATAGACCGTGACCGAGTGACGGAAACAGATGGTATGCGTATTGAGATGCCGGATCGAGCAGAGGATAGGTCAGGAAATTATACGCTAATGGATCGCATTAATATGTTAGCTTATGCCGATTTCTTTATCGGGGGGGCAAGCGGTCTTTCATGGCTTGCACATGCGGTGGGCTGTCCGGTGGTACTGATTAGTGGTATAACGCTCCCTCATTCGGAATTTGCTACGCCGTATCGCATTCAAAATCGTCAGGTATGTCATGGCTGCTACAATGATTTGCGTGTGGATTGGCGTGATGATAAATGTCCATATCATAAGGGAACAAATCGTGAATTGGAATGTTCGAAAAAGATAACACCAAGAATGGTTCTGGAAACTATTGAGCGATTAATTTGTGACAAGTTGTGAAGATAAAATACTAGAAATAATTGAGAGGGTCGAAAATGAAAGATTTTTTAAAAATGGTTAGTAGAACTTATCATCGTAATTATGAGTACAGTATGGAGGCAATTAAGTCGCAACAGATTTCTTGTGCATATTTTAATCCGGATACAACTTTGGATAGTGGTATTGTTGATGGACTTATTGATTGGGGAATAAGGCTAGATACTATATGTACTTGGGATAAAAATGTAGAAAATCTTAACCATGAATCATGTCATGTTAGAGGGATAAGAGAATTTTTGTCTAATCCACGTGATGTGAAAATAATGTTCTTACATCCTCTTTTGTGGTTGACGGTATTAGATAAGCAGATAAGCAAGGTGGGGGTTGATACGATTTCACTTTGTGATATGCAGGATGCAATAGATAAAAAAAATATCCTGACTGAAAATTTACCAAGGCTATATGAAACGTATTCATGTTTTGAGCAAGAAGAATCTAGAAAAGCATATTTGGCTGTTATCCTTGGGAAAATTTCCAACCGGATTCATGATTATCATTTTGCGCCGGAACCGCAGTATATGTTGGAAGGTTTTTTACCAAAGCAAGGAGATATTGCTATTGATGGAGGTGCTTATGATGGAGGAACGGCAAAGCTGTTTGCTTCATTAGGAGCAAAAGTTTTCGCTTTTGAAATGGATAAGTATAATTATAATCTTTGTTGTGAAAGGGCCAAGCTCCATGATGTGGTGGTAGAAAATATGGGACTGTCTGATAGAGAAGGAGAGGAGCATTATAAAAGTATAGGGACAGCTAGTTCTAAGCAAGAAAATGGAAATGAAACAGCACATTTTATATCCATAGATACTTATGTGGAGCGAAAAGACCTTCCTCGAGTTGATTATATTAAGCTGGATGTAGAAGGTGCTGAGCTGGATGTTTTGCAGGGAGCAGCATCGTCAATTATAAAATGGAAACCAAAGATGGCATTAAGTGCCTATCATAAAACGGAAGATTTGTGGATGTTGCGAGAATATATTTCATCTATTTGTCCTAGTTATCGATTCGAGTTTCGTCATTATCCAATTGATGTTACAGATTATTGGTTGGGAGAGTATGAAAAGTCCTTACTCACAGAATACAATTTAGGTAATAAAATTCCAACAGGATGTGAGATGGTATTGTATTGTTATTGAGATGTTAGTATTGGGCCAGCGATAAACATGGAGCGTGGGAGTATGGTAAAAGAACGTCAGCGCATCATGCTGGTGTATAGAACAGCGTATGACTTGTGGTGTAAAAAAAAATTATCAGAAGCAGCGCAGATATTGCAGGATTTTTGGCATGCTAGTGGTATGAAATCTTTGCAAGGCATGCTGCTTATGGCCTATATCATGCGTGACCAGAAACGGTACATATCAGAAGTTAAGGTGTTAGAGGAACTTTTTGAAAGGTTTGCGGACTCTGGCGAGTATAAGTTGCTAGCTGATGCGTGGAGTATGCTGGGCTCGGTATTACGCCGATTGGGTGATAGTCAGTTGTCTGTGGAGGCGTTCAAAAAGTCAGTAGAATTAGAGCCAGACAGTGAGCAAAAGCTAGTGGATTGCAGTAATGCATTGTTTTCAGCTAATGCTATTGATGGCGTAACTGCTGATTATATGCAGTCTCTATATGCACTATACCGTAATTTGTTGCGAAACCTTTCTATAACGCCTTATCCAACAAGAAAGTGGAACCATCAAAAGATTCGGGTCGGATACGTTTCGCCAGATTTGCGTGACCATGCTGTTGCGCAATTTGTCTGGCCACTATTTTGCCAGTATGATAAAGAGCGTTTTTCCGTCTATGCTTACGCGCTAACGAAACGTCCAGATTGGGTGACTGCGGCATTACAGCAAAAAGGCGCGATTTGGCGTGAAGTTTCCGGTGAAAATTGGCAAGAAATAGCAAGGCAGATAAGGGATGATGAAATAGACATTTTGGTGGATTTAGCTGGTCATTCAGCAGAAAATGCCCTCCCAGTATTTGCATGGCGTCCAGCAATGATACAGCTTTCGGGTATTGGGTATTTTAACAGCACTGGTATGGATGAAATGCAGTGGTTCTTGTCTGATGTATATTGTTCTGATGATGAAACTTCACCATATTTTACGGAAAGGCTCCTGCGTTTGCCTAAAAGTCATTTTTGTTATAGGCCTTTGGGAAATTTTCCTGAGGTCGGACAGTCTCCGTGCCGTAAAAATGGCTATGTGACTTTTGGCTGTTTCAATAATTTTGCCAAGGTGAATGATGGAATGCTGATGGTATGGAAGAAAATTTTGGAGGCTGTGCCGAATTCTCGTTTATTGTTAAAGCATTCTTTACTGGGAACGGAAGAAGGTCGGGAATACACAGTACAGCGCCTGAAAAAACTGGGAATGCCACTGACGCGCATTGAGTTTCGTGGCCTGTCCAAGGATTATTTAGCGCAATATCATGATATGGATATCGCGTTGGATACAAGCCCGTATCCCGGTGGACTTACGACCTGTGAAGCACTTTATATGGGCGTGCCGGTTGTGACACTTAAAGGCAACCGACATGGGGCAAGATTTGGTTATAGTTTTTTGGCTAATCTTGGCCTAGAAGAACTTGTGGCCGAGAGTGTGAATGATTACATTGATATTGCCGTAAAGCTGGCAAGTGATACTAACCTTTTGGAATTATTGCGTAAAAACATGCGGCGAATTATGCAGGCGTCGCCATTGATGGATAGTGAGGCTTATATGGGTTCTTTAGAAAGAATGTATCAAAATATTTTGCAGAAATTTGATTAAAAGGAGCTTGTTTATGAATATTCGTTTTATGCAAAGCCAGTATATTAGAATTGGTGGTCCTGATATGCATCTAGTGCTGGTGCCAACAGAAGTTGATTTGGATATATCGGTGGATTTTTATCGGCTGCTATTGCAAGAACTACAAGTGGTTAATCCGATAGGTAAATCATTCTGCCGTATAGGCAGGGAGAATGATGGCGGTTATCTTATGCTGGATGATTTTCAAGGAAATGTTGCGTATTCGTTTGGCATCAATAATGATGTTTCTTGGGATGAAGATGTTGCTAATCGAGGTTATGATGTATATATGTATGACCATACGATTGATGCCTTACCTTATGAGAGGAAAGAGTTTCATTGGTTCAAGAATGGTCTGGCTGATAAGATGGGACAAGAACCAACACTACAGTTTCTGGAGTGGTATTTATGGAAAAATGAGCACATGCATGAAGAACATATGTTACTAAAGATGGATGTGGAAGGTGCTGAATGGGGGGCTCTTGAACAAGTGAATCCAGTGTTGCTCATGCAGTTCGATCAAATCGTGTTGGAAATACATGATTTGATTAAGGCTCATACGGATCAAAAAAGAATGCAGATTTTAAGTGTTTTACATAAATTAAATCAGACACATTATATGGTACATGTTCATGGTAATAATAATAGTGGTGCTATTACTTTGGCGGAGAGACTTATTCCAGATGTATTAGAAGTTACTTTTGTAAATAAAAATCTTGTGTCTGTGGATACAGAAGCTGTAGTTATGCTTCCACGAGAATTAGATCAACCCAATGATCCATATCGCCAAGATTATGTATTGGGGAAAATGAAGGGACTATAATGAATGAAAATGGGAAGTATTACGTTGAGCAATACATGAGAAATACAGATTTTATCAATTGGGATTGTCAGTCGTTGGTAAATATGTTTGAACCGATATTTCAGCAAAATGGATTTCGTGAAAAATGTTCAGATGGACAACATCACCTTTTGTTACTGATGCTTAATGCTATGGGGGATATGGTTCTGGCCACAGGTTTTGTCCGAGAGGTGCGGCGTAATAATCCTAATGATTATATAACGTTGTTGGTCAGTTCGGCGATTTATCCATTAGTATATAAATGCCCATATGTTAATCAAGTTTTGGTATTAGATGTAAGAGCATTTTATAACGATAAGCAAAAATTCTTTGCCGAATTATTGCAGCTTTGTACGGAGAAATTTTGGAACGAACGTTATGATATGAGTATCTGTCCGCAATGGGGCGATGATAAGACGGTAACGCAGGTGGTAGCATACATGAGTGGCGCAGTGCGGCGTGTGGGGTATAGCTGTAATATTGCTTTTGTATATGGGTGGCCCTTAGTAGATGATACGCAGGAAAAGGCGTTAATGACGGATGTATATATTATTCCTGCTGAGATTGTTCATGAGGCTGAACGAGCGTTTTATTTGCTGGAACTTTTGGGAATGACAGTGGAAGATCGGCGTATGGAAATTTGGCTCGGGAAACGAGATAAAATTGCAGCTGAAAAAATATTGGCTGATGCAGTAGGTGAGGGACATGTGTTAATTGCTGTGGGCTTAGGAGCTGGCGGTGATAGTCGAAAATATCCGGTTAAGCAGTATGCAGATGTATGTAGAGCCTTATTCCATAAGATAGATGCATATTTTGTCATCTTGGGAGGAAATAGTGAACAGCAGGATGCTCTGTACTTACAATCACAGTTACCAGCAGACTCGGTATGTAATTTAGCTGGCAAAACAACGGTGTTGGAAACAGCGGCGGTTTTATCTATGACGAACATCTATTTGGGTAATGACACAGGTGTTATGCATATGGCTGCCGCGGAAGCTATTCCGGTAGTTATGGTTTCACGGGAAGAAGATAATTTTGGTGGCAGACTTGCGGGGATTTTGAGTGAAAATCAAAGATTTGCTCCTTGGCAGACAAATTATGTGATATGCTGCCCAGATAATCGTCTGGGCGATTGTGCAAGCTGGTATGGATACGGTGGCTGCAAAGAGTCGTACAGTCATTGTATCTGTCAGGTAAAGCCAGAAGAGATAGTAAACGCTGTGGAAATATTGCTTCAGTGAATCATGAAGAATTTGTCCTAAACTACTATTTGAGGAATTAAAGTATATGGGAAAAAGACGACAAGGAATTTACAGCATTGCACCTAATCATGGTTGGAACGACCAACAGTTAACGAAAAACTGTGGAATAGTCCCGTATTTGTTCTATAAAAATTATGGTTATCGGGCGGTAATGGCAGGGACGAGGTTGCAGCCAGAATACCCGTCTTTGGAACGATATGTAAAAGGAATGGAAATGGACTTTTTGCCTGATGCTTCCTGGGAGTCCGAGTGTTTATATCTCAATACGCATTATCAGGATATGGATGTGTTGGTATTGCATGGCTTATTTCCTTTTTATTTCCCAATTCTGCATCATTATCGTGAACTACGGCCTGATGGTAAGGTCTATTTGGAACTGGATCCCAATGCTTACTATGAAGATACTTTAGCGTGGACGCATCCGGCTTTTTTGCGTTTTTTGCAGGAATGTGATGTTATTGGTGCCAGTTGTTATCGTATGCAAAAATGCTTGGGACAGAAATGGCCCTGCGTGGTGGAGTATTTGCCCAATGGCTTTTATAACTTCGATCATTTGGATATGCAGGTAGATTTTACCCGAAAAGAAAATATTATTTTGACGGTAGGGCGAATTGGCTCAGCACAGAAGCGCAATGAAGAACTGCTGGAGGCGTTTGCCAAAGTTTATCGGCAATTGCCTGATTGGACAGTTCGGCTGGTGGGCAAGATTGAGCCGGACTTTGAACGCTGGTTTAAGGATTTTTGCCTGCTTCATCCGCGAATCAGCCGTCAGATTGTGCTGGTGGGGCCTATTTTTGAAAAAAAAGAATTGCTGTGTGAATATAAGCGAGCGAAAATTTTTGCCTTGACATCGGTATATGAAGGCGGCACGCCTAATGTTGTGGCTGAGGCCCTATACAGCGGCTGTTATATGCTCACATCGGATATAGATGCGGCTGATGATGTGATAGATGAAGGCAGTTGTGGACAGAAGTATGAGCGGGGAAATGTAGATGCTTTGGCAAATATTATGAAGAATGCATGTAGAGATGAAGAACTGTTGCATAGCGGTGGCAGACGGGCTGTTCGTTATGCTCAGGAAGAGTATGATTTTGAAAAGATTATCAAGCGCTTGTATTGGCTGCTGTTCAAAGAGGTGAGATGATGGCACAAGATGCGAGAAAATATTTTCAGTACTATGAACAGCTGACAGATGGCAGAGAGGGCCTGTTGCTAGATACCTTGGATTTTTACAATAATCATAGCGCTATACCGATGCATGTAGTCGGTGAAACGGAAGACGATATTGATTTTGTTCTTGATCGAGAAGTAAAAAAACTTTTGGCTTTAATACAAAACGAATGCAGAAGATTGCCACTTAGCAATGGCTATAGAGCAGCTGTTTTGTTGATGGTAGCATATTGTCTGCGTAAGTATAAGCTGTTGAAGATTTTATATGTTGGAGGTAAACCGTGGAAATGGCTGGGCGTGTTCTGTCAGTTATTGCATAGTTTTCACCCAGATAGTAAGCTGTACTGGCTTACACAGCAGGATAATGTTCCCTGTGATTTTTGTACGGAGATAAAAATGCCGTTTGCAGAACTATTGCTGCCACGAGATAGTTTTGACGTTGTATTGCTGGATGATACCGATGAGTCACTGATATCTGCAATGAAAAATACCATAGGACTGTCTCTGCATTCGCAAGGCGAAATGATTGTCCTGTCGCAAAGAAAGGCTATAATAGAATCGTTTACATTGGAGCAGGCTAATACGTATGAACTAGGTGCTGATTGGCGGATAGGGCATAGTATAATAACTGCAGAGGTGCGAACCACTATGGACGCGGATACCTTAGAGGGGGCCGTAGCGAATATATTGCAGGAGTCTGTGAATCGTATTACGTTGGTACAGGAAGCACTACCCGCCAATACGGCTGATTTGGATAATTTTTTGCAGGCTGCTGAGGATGTTGAGCAGTATATTTTGTTGATTTACGCCTCCCTGCCCAGCCTGGAAGTAAAATACCTTGTGAATGAATGGAAAAGAGCACTACTGGATTATCGGTTGGGATGGGGAAATGCAGAAAAAGTGAAGTTATTGGGGGAGCTTTTATTGAAAGAGTTGCAACAATGAATAGTGTTGACCGCAGATAGGTACAGCCTTTCAGCGGTCTTTTTTGTTGGTAGATGTGGAAAGTAATTGCAGATACGTCTAAATAAGAAGGAATTTTAACGGCAAGTGTTGAATGAATTAGAGAAGGGCAGTTATCTGGAAGGGGATGGAGCTATGCTGGGGTGGAAGCAGCGCAAGCAATTGGTTCAGAATTTGAAAAAAGCTGTGACGCAAGTGGGAATGCTACGCCGTCAGGGAAAACAACCACAAGCTGAGCTTATTGAAGTCCTTAGGCAGATAGATACTGCCTGCCAGTTGCAGTTAAGTGCCCAACGGGCAACACATTACCATGAGATTTTTCATGGGCTTGAAGAGGCTCTGCAACGTGATTGGCAGCAGATGAAGCTGGAGGAACGGCAGGAAGCCAGTGTACTATTGCAGGACATTTTGGGTAGTGTGATTGTGGCCCTACAGCAGGAACCGGGACGCAGGATAATTGTTTTTCTGCCTTATAAGGCGGCCATGTGGGACAGCCTGGAAAGCGTCTGGATGGCCGCAGACGCTGATGAAAACTGTGAGGCCTACGTGATACCCATTCCCTATTATGAGCGTAAGACGGATTATACCCTTGGTACGATGCATTATGAGGGAGATATGTTTCCGGACTATGTTCCCATCATTGACTATCGTAGTGTGTCCTTGAAAACTATGCATCCTGATGCTATTTATATCCATAACCCCTATGATGAAGGAAATCTGGCAACAAGCATTGCACCGGATTATTATGCCAACCAACTCAATCAGTATACAGATAATTTGGTATATATACCTTATTTCACGACTGCGGGGGGCATGGGGGATGGACAGCGTTGGTGCTACTCCTATGATCGGGTGGACTATATTATTGTTCAGGCGGAATCCCTGATAGAATTCTACGATAAGTCAGTGGATCGACAGAAAATTATTCCTCTAGGGTCACCAAAATTTGACCGAGTAATCAGGCTTTGTAAGAACCGTCCGGAGATTCCTGAGGATTGGCATCCCTATCTAGATGGCAAGAAGGTTTACTTTTATAATACGAGTCTTGCAGGAATGCTCAATGAGCCATGGGCGTTCCTAAAAAAAATGAACTATGTGTTTCAGACGTTTCGTGAGCATCCAGAGACGTGTTTGCTGTGGCGGCCGCACCCATTGTTAGAATCAACGTATCGTTCTATGCGAAAGGATTTCTTGCCATATTTTTTGCAGCTAAAACAGCAGTTTCTGGATGAACATATTGGTATTTATGATGATACGCCGGATATTGAGACTGCTATTGCGTGGTCGGATGTTTATATTGGCGATAGCGGAACCAGTGTGACAGCACTTTTTGGAGTTGCAGGGAAACCAATATTTCTCTTTGATAACTATATTAATCGGTTGCCAGCTGCTGAGGATGAACAGAGAATTTTTTATCCGCTGTGGCAGCAAGTTGGCAGCAGCTGGCTGGCAACGGAATATAATGACTTGCTTTGGTCGCCAAAAGCTGATGGGCACTATGCGTTCTATGCGAGATTATCAGATTATGTTGGTGGACAGTATTATGGCTCGGTATTTGTGCAGGATGATCAGGTAATTGTCTGCCCCTTGAACGGACAGGATATACTGATCTTGCAGGACAAAAAACTGGTAAGAAGAATACCCCTGCGAGATTTGAGTGCAGCACCACCAAGGTTTGCAGATGCCTGTCGGCATGGACGGTATATTTTCCTGATTCCCGTTCGTTATCCGGCTATTGTCCGTTATGATATACAAACATGTAAGGTTGACTATGTGGAAGGTTACAGTCAACTGCTGGCAGGTGAGCTGGATGGCCGCTGGCTATCTGGTGGTTATTGCCTGTGGCAGGATAAACTTTTACTAGCTTCTCCGGCTGATGGAAATATATTGGTCGTGGATGTCAACACCTTGGCAACTCAGCAACTGCTGCTTGATCGTGACGATCAAGGTGGCTGTCTGAGTCTTATCCCGTATGGTAATGAGATTTGGCTGTTGCCGCGCAAAGGCTTTAAACTCCGTTGCTGGAAGCCGCAGACGGGTGAGTTAAACGTATACGAACAGGTGCCGGAAGATTATAGCTGCGTACACGTTCCTTTGCGTTTTGATTGTGATTTACTGCCCTGGGGTACTCCTCTGGTGACAGAAGATATAGTCTATCTGCCACCCTGGTGGGGCAACCAGTTTTTAAAACTAGACAAAAAGACCGGGACATTCATGCCATGGGAGGTACCCTTCAAGGCAACCTGCCGGAGTGAAAATTGTTACTTCGCCAGCGATCGCTGTGGCGATTTTCAGAGGCAAGATTCCGCTGGTGATAAATTATTTTTCTATGCTCCAGACCGAAGTTTGTATAAGTTTTATCCGGAGACGAATCAGTTTAACAAGCAAGAACTGGTCATTGTTGCTGATAGTCAAAAGCAGTTGGATAAAGGATTCGCCCGGCAGTCGGAATGGATGCGTTACGCATGCCAGGAAGATACGCGGAATACGTTAGCAGGATTTTTGGCTGGGCAAGTATATGGTAATCGTTTCCAAGAAGATGAGCAAATGAAGGCCTTCTCTGAGATTGCTGCTCATATTGAGGGGGACGCCGGTATCGCGATTCATCGCTTCATAATGGAGAAAATAGCAGAAAAGTAAGGCTAACAGGGAAGGGGAAGAGAGATGAAAAAAGTAATCACATATGGTACCTTCGACCTCTTTCATGAAGGGCATTATCGCTTGTTAAAACGTGCTAAAGCCTTAGGCGACTACCTGATTGTGGGGGTAACTACGGAAAGTTTTGACCAGGCCAGAGGCAAGCTGAATGTGGTGGATGCTTTGATGACTCGTATCGAAAACGTCAAAAAAACTGGCTTTGCCGATGAAGTTATCGTGGAAGACCATATCGGACAAAAAGTGGAGGATATACAGAAATACGGTGTGGATATCTTTGTCCTAGGATCAGATTGGGAAGGCAAATTTGACTATCTCAAGGACTTCTGCGAGGTACGCTACCTCGAACGGACAAGGGGCATATCCTCCACCATGAAGCGGGCCAGCAGCCACAAGATTGTCCGCATTGGCCTTATCGGCAACGGGCGCATAGCCAAACGATTCATTCCCGAATCCCACTTCGTCAGCGGCATGGAACTGACCGGGGTCTATAACCCGCGCAGGGCCAGTGCGGAAAAATTCGCTCATGAGCAGGATTTGGAATTCTTCACCGATGATGAGGAAGAATTCTATCAGCATGTGGATGCGGTGGATATCTGCACGCCTCATCAATATCATTACGAGTACGCCAAACGCGCCTTGGAACATGGCAAGCATGTTCTGTGCGAAAAGCCCATAGCCCTCAAAAAAGCTGAGGCAGAAGAACTTTTTGATTTGGCCAAGGAAAAAGGCCTGATTCTGATGGAGGCCATCAAGACCGCCTATACGCCGGGCTTTATCCGGCTGCTGTCCATGGTGCAAAGCGGCGTGATTGGGGAAATCCGCGATGTCGAGTCCTGCTTTACCCGGATTTTTCCTAATGACTCCTCCCGTGAACTGACCGATGCAGAACATGGCGGCAGTTTTACGGAATATGGCAGCTATACGCTGCTGCCTATAGTCAAACTATTGGGCGGCAATTATAAAAATATCCGCTTTGAATGCTTTAAGGCGACAAATGGTATTGATTTATACACCAAGGTTTACTTCGACTATGAGCACAGCATGGCCACGGCCAAGACCGGCCTTAAGGTCAAATCGGACGGCCACTTGCTGATTTCTGGCACCAAAGGCTACATCATGGTGACGGCTCCCTGGTGGAAAACCACGGAATTTGAAATCTGCTATGAAGACTTTACGCAGAATGAGAAGGTATTTACCAAATACCTTGGAGATGGTCTGCGCTATGAGTTGAGCGACTTCATCTCCGCTATCAACGGCAATCCCCGTGGCGATTTCAAGCTGACCCGCACCGAGTCCATCGCCTGTGCGGATATCATGGAGAAATTCCTCGCCTGGCGCAACAGCACACCGATAAAGGAGGGCGTGGTCATTGGCTGATGTAAAAGTATGGGCACATAGAGGTGCCGGCGGCTGGGATAAGCAGTACGCCCCGGAAAACACCATGCCGGCCTTTGAAAAGGCCATCGAAATGGGCGCGGATGGCATTGAACTGGATGTACAGTTCTCCAAAGACGGCGAAATCGTCATCTGCCATGATGAAACCATCGATAGAACTAGCAACGGCGTTGGCGCCGTCCGCGCATACACGCTAAAGGAACTGAAGCAATTCAACTTCTGCAGCGTCCACCCGGAATTCGGCTTTGTGGAAAGCCCCACCTTGCGGGAAGTGCTGGAATTTATGCAAGAAAAAGACTTCCAGCTGAATATCGAGCTAAAGACCAGCAACTACGACTACCCGGGCTTGGAAGAAGCTGCAAGCAAACTGGTTAAGGAATACGGCCTCAATGACCGGGTAATCTACTCATCATTTGGCTATGCCTCCCTAAAAAAACTCCGGAAGTGTGACAAGGACGCGCAAATCGCCATCCTCTGCAGCACAGACTTTGTCCTGCAGGAAGATGTCGAGGTTCTGCAAGCCATAGCCATCCATCCGTGGGAGCAGTTGGTAACGGCAGAAAGAGTAAAAAAATGGCATGAATGGGGAGTAAAAGTCAATACGTGGACGGTTGATAATCCTCAGCGAATGAAGGAAATCTTAACGATGGATGTGGATGCCATGATTACGGATTGTCCGGATAATGGGCGAAGAGTGGCAAGTGAGATGTGAGGCGATGCGGAATGAATACAGCACTTATACTAGCTGCTGGTGTCGGGCAGAGAATGAGAAATGCGGGACTCCCAAAGCAGTTTTTAAAGCTGTTCGGCAAACCAATCATTATTTACACGCTAGAAAAATTTGCCAAACATCCAGATATTGACAATATTGTTATCGTATGCCGGGAGGGCTATTTAGATTATATGAAGCAATTGCTTCAGGATTATCATGTTCAAAAGGTATCATGCCTGCTTATCGGCGGAGACGAGCGCCAAAGCAGTTTGTGGAAAGGTTTGGAAGCTATTCGTGCGTCTGGTGCGCAGGATGATGATGTTATTATCATTCATGATGGCGTTCGTCCTATGGTATCTTCTGCAACAATTCGTGAAAATATTCGAGTAGCGAAGACTTATGGATGTGCCATTACAGTTCATCCATCAATTGAAACAGTTGTGATTACAGATTCAGAACAAGCTGGAATTGATGATTTTAAGAAAAGGAAAAGTACCTATTCATTGACTGCTCCACAAAGTTTTTTGCTGGGAAATATATGGAAATCTTATAAGACAGATTCGCCGGAAGAATATAATGGAATGCCGTTGTTGGATGCGGGAATGCTTTATGCCAGCCAGGGGGGAAGTGTCCATTTGGTTAAAGAGCAGAATAAAAATATCAAGATCACAACACCAGAGGATTTTTACTATTTGAAAGCAATGATTGAGTTGGAAGAAAATAAGTCAATCTTTGGTATATAGAGGTGTAATATATGGTAGCACAAAGAGATATTAACATCATTTTGGAAAATCCAATTGATTGGGAATATTTTCGTGATAAGACAGTATTAATAACAGGGGCAACAGGTCGCTTGGGAATGTATTTTGCAGAGGCATTCTGCAAGGCGGATTTGGAATGGAATCTGAATATGAACATCGTCCTGTTGGCTAGGAGTCGTAAGAAGCTGGAAAAAGTATTTGGCAGTACCTTAGATTTTCCCAATGTTCATATTTGTGTACAGGATATCATTGATCCGATTGCGTGGGATGGTGAAGTAGATTATATATTCCATACCGCAGGAATGGCAAGCCCTATGGATTTTACCCATACACCGGTGGATACGTTATGGGGGCATGTGGCCGGAACCCATCAGGTAATGGAATTAGCTCGCCAAAAAAAGAGTAAAAGAGTATTCTACGTATCTACGGTAGAAATTTATGGTGATTGGCAAAGTGAGGAAAGAATAAAAGAATCCGATATGGGACCTATGGAGTGCAATAAGGCACGGGCTTGTTATCCAGAGGCCAAGCGTCTCTGTGAAACGATGCTGGCATCATACGAGGCACAGTATGGTATAGAGTATGTAGGTGCACGCCTTTGCCATACTTTTGGCCCAGGAATCTCGCTGGAGGATGGCAGGGCCTTTTCTGAATTTTTAAGGGATGTTGTAGAGGGGAAAGACATTATTCTCCAATCCGATGGTAGCGCTATGCGTACCTATACTTATGTGGCTGATGCGGTAGGTGCAATGTTGCTTGCTTTTACGAAAGGAAAGAACAAGGAATATTACAATATTGCAGCTTTGGATAATCTTATCAGTATTCGTGATTTGGCAAAACTGATTGCGGGATTGGATCCGAAACAAAAGGTTCAAGTAAGATATGCACAGTCAGAACATGGAAAACTGCAATACCTGCCCTTCCATTTAGCCATTATGAATGTGGATAAGATTAAAGCATTAGGCTGGGAGTCTAGGGTAAATTTGAACGATGCATTCCGTTACACACTGGAATCATTTCTGCAGAGGAATTGAGCATGGATGGAGAAGCATGGTATATCCGAAAAAGATTATGCAAAGCATGGTTGCAGAGTATTCCGTTCTACTTGTTCCGCGTATTTTCCATCAAACCTAAGAAAATCGTATTTACCAGTATTGAAGGAACGACTGGTTACAGTTGTAACCCAAAATACATTGCAGAAGAGCTTATAAAGAGAAATGAAGGCTATGAGTTAGTATGGCTAGTCAATGATATGAACAAGAAATTTCCTAAGGAAATAAAGAAAGTTCATAATACATTATGGAATCGTGCCTATCATTTAACAACGGCAAAGTTTTGGATTGACAATAGCCGTAAGCAATTAGAGGTTAGAAAGCGTAAAGGGCAAATATATATACAGACATGGCATGCTAAGCTGGGATTCAAACCGACCTGTTTGGATAGAGGAGCTTCGTTTTCTCAAATTGCTTATCTAGTAAGCAAGCATGATTCCGACATGATAGATTATGTGTTATCCAATTCTGATTGGTACGATAAGACACTGCCAACTGGGATGCTATACAATGGAAAAGTACTTCGCACAGGTTCACCTAGGTGCGATATCCTTGTAAATGGTAAGGAGCAAGCAAGGCAGAAGGTGAGGAAGAGTTATAACCTTTCCCTGGATACGAAAATTATAATGTATGCTCCAACCTTTCGAGGAGGAAGCCAAGGTATAAAACGTACAATTGAAAAAGGAGACCATGCACCAGATTTTGACGTTTTGTTGAAGGCCTTAAAAAAGCGTTTTGACGGAGATTGGATTGTTTTCTTGAGATTGCATCCGCAATTAACGGCAAGGCATATTGCAAGCAATAAAGCTGGACGATTTATTGATGTGAGTAAAGTCGATGATATGTATGAATTGCTGGCTGGATGTGATGCATTTATGACAGATTATTCCAGTGCAGCATTTGATGCGGCAGTGATGCGTATACCAATCTTTCTCTATGCAGATGACTATGAGAAATATGAGATGGAACGGGGAAAATTACTATGGGATTTAAAAAAAATGCCGTTTTTGCTTGCTACGGATTATGTGGAATTAGAAAGAATGATTTTATCTTTTGATGAAGATAAATACATAAAATCATTGGAAGTTTTGTTTCTGCAAACTAGTATGATAGAAAATGGGCAAGCAGCAAATAATGTATGCGATGAAATCAGAGGCTTGAGTAATGAATCCAAAATATGAACAGGAAATACAAGAATTTTATAAGAATTTTGCTGACTGGAAGGAAAAGAGACTTGTTCTTTATGGTATTGGCAGATATACGGCGACTTTGTTAGATGGGGTGGAAGGCTTCAATATTATTGGTCTTATGGATAGGGATCCGTCAAATATTGGGAAGATATATTTTGGACTTCCGATACTAGCAGATATAGAAACAAAAGAAAATGCAGATGCAATCATTATCAATACCGCTGGAACATATTGGAAATTGATTTATCAAAGAATTAAAGATCTTGGGGTTCCTGTATATTATCGGAATGGTGAAAAAGCAAAAAATGAACAAATTTGTGTAGAAGAATTTCCATATTGGAACACATCTTTTAAGGATTTTAGAGAAAAGATTTTAGGTGCAGATGTGATTTCCTTTGATTTCTTCGATACATTGTTTTCAAGAAGAGTATGTAATCCAAAAGATGTACTTATACTGCTAGAGGAAAAACTGAAAAGGCGATTTCCTCAATATACGTTTTCATGGATAGAGCTTAGAAATAAAGCATTACAAAATATTTCTTCTAATTATTGCCTGGATGAATTATATGACGAAATAGCGAGACTTAGTAAAATTCCGACAGAAATTACGGAATTTATAAAGCAATTAGAAATTAATTTAGAAAGTGAGTTGCTTATACCACGTAATCCTGTCTTGGAATGTATGAAACAAGCTATTATACAAGGCAAAAATGTGTATGTTATTACGGATATGTATTTGCCGGAAAGTTTCTTTGAACAGGCTTTGAAAAAGCAAGGTATTCATTTTAAGAAAGAACATATTCTTGTATCGGGAGCTTTGAAGAAAAATAAGGCAGATGGAACGTTGTGGATATACTACAAAGAGATGATAGGCTCTAGAATAGCAGTTCATGTTGGCGATCATCTTATTGCGGATATTGAGCAAGCAAGAATACAGGGGATAGATACATATTATGTTGCAAATGCATGGAAGCTACTCACTATGTCAACACTAAGAAATATGAAAAATCGGATTTGCAACGGATGTGATTCTTTGCTTATGGGAAGTGTGTTTAGCAAGATGTTTCAAAATCCATTCGCATTGAATTCTACAAAAGGGATTGTAAGGATAGAGTCATGCTTCGAGATGGGATACTGTGTTTTTGCTCCGGTTTTACTGACATTTTTCTCTTGGATAATGCAACAGATAAGAAAAGATGGAATTCATCGATTAGTTTTTATGTCGAGAGATGGATATTTTCTGAAAGAGGACTTTGAAGAGTATATTGCTTACTCTGGGGAACAAATCGAAACTTGTTATATCGGTATTTCACGTCAGTTGGTTATGACGGCGGCAGTGGAGAATGAGGCTGATTTATGGCGACTAGTGGATATGCCCTATACAGGAACATGGGCAGAATTATTGGAGGATAGATTTGAAATTCATGATGCGTTAATTGAAACACGAGAAGATATCAAAAAATATATTCCTGAAATAATGGCATATGTGAATGGAGTACGCAAGCGGTATAGGAAATATGTGGATAGCTATCATTTCACAGAAATGGATGCTATTGTGGATATAGGCTACTATGGTAATAATCAAAGGTATCTCAACAAAATTTCAAATACGAATATGAAAGGTTATTACTTTAATGCGAATTTATCGCAGGAAAATGATAACATATGTCATCAAGTTATGAAACCTTGTTTTCAGGCTGTGACGGATATTACAGGAAAGGATAGTGGTGTCTTAAAATATCAGATTTTTCTAGAAAGCTTTTTGACAGCTCCTTATGGGATGGTCAAGGATATTGCGGAAGATGGCAGTTTGGTATGTAAAGAAAAACGACAAAATCAAATTAATTTTTATGCAAAAGAAAAAATTAATGAAGGAGTCAAAACTTATATTCGTGATGTCATGGCACACGTTAATGATATAGGAATGAAGCAAGGCAAAGACTTAGTGGATGAATTTTATC
Organism: Selenomonas ruminantium AC2024; assembly: GCF_000687995.1. NCBI lineage: Bacteria > Bacillati > Bacillota > Negativicutes > Selenomonadales > Selenomonadaceae > Pseudoselenomonas > Pseudoselenomonas ruminantium. The sequence continues at coordinate 90,899 of NZ_JIAC01000001.1, read as the reverse complement.
GGACATGTTTTGAGGGTAATTTGGAGTTTAGTGATTTAGTTAAGAAAAGTTTTTATAATGACAATGCCATGATGCATAGAATGGAAGCAAATTTATTTTGCTAATGATTGGTGGTGAATGATATGCGGACGGATTTGGGAAAGCTGACGGATGATTGGAAGGGAATTACGAGTATAGTTCCTTATGGTGCAGGAATTGTTGGTAATATTTGTAAAACCTTGTTTGAACAAGTGGACTTGACCATTCCTTTTGTTATCGATAATGACAAGACGAAACAAGGGAAGAAATGGAGGGGGAGACCAATAATTTCCTTTGAAGAGGCAAAACCACAACTAGGAACTCAAAAGATTGTTGTGATGGCAGGACATGATGCTTATGGAAAAATTACTAGATATTTGAATGCGTATGGTTTTGTAGAATTTGAAGATTTCTGCAATGTTGGGCATTTTATGTCAGAGTGGTTATGGGATGCGAAGAGGATGAATTGTGTGTTTCATGTAGATATGACCATTACGACAAAATGCACATTGAATTGTCGGCATTGTAATTTATTCATTCCCTATCATAAAACACATGTAAATTTCTCTTTTGAAGAATTGAAACATAGCATTGATTTGTTTTTTGAAAGAATAGACTTTGTAACTTATTTTGGTTTGATTGGTGGAGAAACCTTTCTTCACCCAGAGCTAGAACAGTGTATTGAATATCTTGGAGAGAATTATAAGAATAAAATAGGAAGAATTACTATTGTGACTAATGGAACTGTAAGACCGTCGGATTCTTTGTTGAATATTATCAAGAAATATGAGATGTATTTAAGCATCAGTGATTACACGAACGTTGTCCCCTACGGCAGCAAAATGAATGAATTAGTTAGACGGGCAGAAGAGTATGGAATAGACTTTTCTCGAAACGCATCTATCGTGTGGACAGATTTCGGTTTTCCAAATCATCCCTTAAAACGCACACCGGAGGAGTTAGAAAATCATTTAAAGAGCTGTCGTCCTAATTGGAATGCCTTACATGGAGGACGATTCTATTATTGCAATGTGTCTTGGTGTGCGGAGCAGAGCGGACGATTTAGATTACTGCCTGATGACTCGATTGCATTGGCGGATATTGATTCAAAGGATAAAGTGGCATGCCGCAAGATTGTAGAATTGAGTAGAGGAACAAGTAGTTTTTGCAGGATTTGCGGTGGATGTGGGAAAGATAATACAAAATTTGTTGAAACAGGAAGACAGTTGCCGTGAAAACAGAAAGATTAGTGAAAAAGAGATACATATGTGGCTTTACATTTGCAGAAATTTTTGTACTTTTAGAAAGTATGAATCCACGTATCGTTCTTGATGAGAATCAATGGTTGTATACAGCTTCAACGATTGCACAAGTGGTAGCAACAGTCATGGGCTTGTTATTAGCAGGATATCAATACTATGAAGCTCAACTTTCTAGAAAGATAGAACATGATGAAACTTTTAAGGAGAGTATAGAGGAAACAAAGAAAAAATTTCATAGTAATCTATTCGTTTTAACACCAATTATTTTAAGTGATGTATTGTTATGTATTATAAGTATTATATCATGGAATATGAATGGATTTATTGTTCGATTTATAAGTAATTTTTGCTTCAATAATAGTATATTGTTTTTTATATTTTCCTTACTGTTAGTAGTGAGATTTGTTTTAATGGCGACAGATCCAGAAATAATTAAAAAAATAAGCGATGAAAAAAGGAGGGACATTGAATTTAATAAAAAACATGACGGGATTGATTATCGGATGAATGATGATAAATCATATGTAAATAGTAGTGCTAAAGAAACATATACGGATTTTATGCAACAATTTGTTGAATTAGAAAAAATGATTATAGAGGCAAGTAAAAAATTGGAAAAAGAACATAATCTGCATGTATATAAGCAACCAATGAACTTAGCAAAAAGGATAGAAATTATAGGTATGTATCATGGAGAGTTAGGAGGTATCCTTGGAGAAGTTGATGCGTTGAGAAAATATCGAAATTATCTTGTACATGGAACGGGAAGTAAGGATGTTCCGTCGGAAATTGTTTCTTCATTAGTATATATTTGTAAGGAACTAAGTAATGCATTGAGACGGTGTCAATTGATAGAAAATTGACATAGTTATTGCGGGGATTGTTTTATTCAAAGTAACAGGTGAATGAAAATAGCATCTAGCCGATGGAGGATACCAGCATTGATGGTGTTATCAATCCTGTCCTATGCAGAATCCGTATAATACCGCGTAGGCGTTAAATTCGCATCCTTATTTGAAGTGATGATACAGTGATTTTGATTTGGTGAATGATGTTAGGGACGCTATTTGGAGAATTGAGATATTTGAGTAAAGGTGGGAATAAAATATGTATTACGGATCTTTTATAGATGAAGTGCTTCAACTTAAGAAATCAACTAAAAAAATTTATGTTTATGGTGCAGGTTTGCGAGGTAAAGAGCTATATCATATTCTCTTTCGAAATGGAATTTTAATTGATGGATTTATTGTTACGAAAGTAGATAAACTTACTCAAGTGCTTGGTAGACCGGTACATCAAGCGAAAAATATTATATTTGATGATGTCGGGATTATTGTGGGATTGGGCGATGTATACACAACGGAAGTAATGAAATATTTGGCTGAAAATAGTATACCATCTGAAAGAATTGTAGATGGAGGAAAATATATATCACAGGATCGTGGTTCTAAAGAGCTGCAAAACAATCCTACAGTAGAGATTACGACTGTTTTAGGTTGTCGTGTTCAATGCAAATATTGCCCTCAATCTTTGCTGCTGAAGAAGTATTTTAGTTGCAATAAAAAAAGGCTAAGTATTATGTCACTGGATAATTTTAAAAAAATCGTTCAAAATACACCGGATAATTGTGATTTTATGTTTGCGGGGATGGCAGAACCTTTTTTGAATCCAGAGTGTTTGGCTATGTTGAAAATCGCATGTAATACAGGACGAAATGTGTCTTTGTACACAACATTAGAAGGGGCAAAGGAAGATGATATTGATGGTATCATAAGTTTGCCATTACAGTTTTTTGGACTACATGTTGCAGATAGGGAAGGATGTGCAAAGATTACAGTAGATGAGCAGTATATAAAAAATGTGGAGAAACTGGTCAATTCAAGGAAAGTGAATGGAGAAAATTTTATAAACGATATCAGTGCACAGGCTGAGCCAGTCTCAGAATTGGTTGAAATTCTTGAAAATAAGTATGAAGTTTTGATATCTTTACAGGATAGAGCTGGTAATCTTTTAGATGATAAGCTTGCTAAAAGAGAGCAAATCTTAACAAATGAAAAAATTACGTGTTGCTTTAGTGGCCCAAAGTTAAATAATCATGTTGTTTTGCCGGATGGAACATTATTATTGTGTAATATGGATTATGGAATGCAACATGTTTTAGGTAATCTATTGGAGGATAATTATGACAATATTAGAAAGGGAAGTGAAATGAAAAGAGTTTTTCGTGGAATCTCAGGATATGATGATGAAAATATTTTGTGTAAGAAATGTTTATTTGCTATGGTCAAGAGCAATTGAGGTGAAAAAAATTGCATTATTTTAAGTCTGGGATTAGCAATGATATATCAGCTGTAATGAATAGGTAGATGATAAATATATGGACAAATACACATATTTATTCCCGTTTGAAAGTATACCTTTTAAATCCAAAATATTAATTTATGGTGCAGGTGATGTAGGTAAGGAATATCTGAAACAAATGCTTATGACAGGTTATTGTCAAGTGTTAGGATTTGTAGATCGTCGAGATAATAAACAATCGATGAGTTTTCCGATCTATTTACCTGATAAAATCGCCGATATTCCGTTCGATTACATAGTTTTAGCATTCAAAACTCGGACTACAGCCGAAGACGTTACTTATAACTTAACAAAACAGGGCATAAAAACGAGTAAAATTATTTTTCAAGAAGCACGAGCGGAAATACCAATTTTTGATAATTATTGTGAATCAGTTGATATGCTTGTTAATCAGGAATTCGCTTTTTGTAAATCTAAAATATCAGTTGCAATCAAAATGGGTTCTGCATTAGGAGATATTATTATCAAAAAAAAGCTCCTACTATCATTATCCTTGATGGAGCCCAAAATGCTAATAGATATTTATACCCCGTCTGGAAAAGAGAGAATTCAGTCTATTTATTCGGATTTTCCGCAATTGAATTGCGTTATTGAAGATGGAGGGGCAATTTATGCGGCGCAACAATCCAAATATGGGATAGCAATGACAGTATTTTATATGATAATAATAGATTATATAAATGATGAATCGATATCTGAGTCCCCTCATTTTTTTAAGAAAATGAAAACGCATCAGGAAAGACATAAAATGTATAATTTATCTAACTATCCATCTCATCAAAATTGGATACATTTTTCTCGTGGTAAATATTATAAGATGAATTGCTATTCGATTTATAATTATACAAATGTCTTTCAAATCACGGATTGGAGAGTTGTTATTCCATTCAGGGATAGTTATAAGAAAGAGTATAAAAATATGGATTTAATAAGCTATATTACATTGAACTATGGAAATGGGATATCTAGCAAGGGTAATAAACAAAGTGTAAGTAAGCAATGGCCAAAAGAGAAATTTGAAGAATTTGTAATAAAATTTAAAAAAAAATATCCGAATATTATTGTTGTACAATTAGGCGATCAAACTGCCGAAAAAGTTCGTGGGGTAGATAAGTATGTTTTGGGTAAGAGCCTTGAACTAGTAAAATATATACTAAAGGGTGCTATTTTTCACTTGGATATTGAAGGTGGACTTGTTCATTTGGCTTCACAAATTGGAACAAAATGCGTTGTTTTATTTGGACCTACATCAGAAGAATTCTTTGGATATAGAAATAATATAAATATTTCATTTTCAAAATGTAGTGGCTGTTTTTGTCTATATGACAATGTATATCAATGTGCAAGAGAAATGGAACGTCCAGAGTGTATGTGGTCGATAACACCATCTATAGTACTGAAAAAAGTAGAAGGGTATTTAAATTCTTTAGATGTAAAGTCTAATATTAATACCCTAAAATAATATATACATCATTCACATTTTTATTAGTATAAAACCGATATTGGTAGAGAAGAATGTCTAACAATTCTATACATACTTGATGAGTGAGGCTTTTGGAATGAGAACGTCACAATAGTTGCTTTAATTGTACATAAAGTAAGCACACTACTATAGGAAATTTAAACGTTTAAATGGCATGTTTTTGTGTGGTTTTTAGACACTTTTGTAAAGCGAAATATGTCTTTTTGAAACACTCAATGGATAGAATTATTCATTTCCAGTCATTGTTACTTTATCAATGGCTACATCACCTAGAACGTGATGCAGTGACATATGTATAGGATGTGTTTTGATGTAACTGTTGTATAGTTTTAGATAGGAATATGTACACATGTTTGTTACGGACTAAGGTTTGTAGAATAAAATATTTTGGTAATGTGATACGCAATAGTGGTGTGTGAACATTTATAAAAAGTTAGGATGACTGAGATGATGTATGTTGATGAAACAGAAGATGGGCTTAGCAACTTGATAAATTTTGCAAATAAGTATAATAAAATATATATATATGGAGCAGGCGCTATCGGAGAAATGTACTATTATATTTGTCAAAATATAGGTATACAGTTAAATGGATTCGTTGTGAGTGTAAAGTCTGATATGGTTGAGAAAAGATTAAAGGTTTTCTCGATTAACGAAATTACTCCTTTTTTTAATCAGAACACAGGAGTTATTATAGGTGCTTCTACAAAATATCATAACGAGATATTGAACCGGTTAAAATCATATAACGTAGGGAAAAAAATATTTTCTGATGTTGACGTTCAAATTATGTTTTATAAATCATTATTTTTTATAAAACAAATAAAACCGGAAAGACATATAGAATATAACAAAAAGCATAAAAAAATTGCATTTATCAGATTAGATAATCTTGGAGATATCTTGATGACACTTCCTTTGATTAGGGAAACGAAGAGGACGTGGCAAGATGCAAGGATTACGGTTATTGTCCGACCTCCAATGGTAGATTTATTCAAATATTGCCCGTATGTTGATACAGCTATTGGATATGACCCAAAATCCTCCATGAAAGAAAAGAAAGCTTTAGTGAAACAGTATTTGGATACAGTAGATATTATTATTTTACCTAGAGCGCAGGGCTTCGTGTATGGGCGAGGAGCCAGCGATGAATTACTATTAATGAGTATGGCAGTAGGATGTAGAAAAATCGGATGGACTTTTGGAGAAGCTGAAATGATGGGAATGAATGAAAAATATTCTGTGGTAAAGAAGTATCTCGTTCCGCAATTCTCTGATTTTTATTTTATTAGTGAGGGAATGCATGATGTAGAATATATGTTGAAAATATTGGAAGAATTTGGAGGAACTATTCAAGATAAAAATTTGGAATTATGGTATGGTCAAAAGGAAAGGAGATGGGTAGAAAGTGAATTGAAAAAGAATAATATTGATGAACATATGAGATTGGTAGCTGTTGGGCTGACGGGAAGCACGGATGCTCAAAACTGGCCTGTAGATAAGTATAAAGAGTTGTTTGATATATTATATTGTCAATATAACGAATTACGCTTTGTCATACTTGGCAACGATAGTCGTGCTATGGAATATGCAGATGCTTTGAGAGAACTTCCAGGAGTAATTGATTTTGTAGAAAGAACAAATCTGCTGGAACTGGCTGCAGTTATAGATAGGTGTGACTTTTATTTAGGATCTGATACAGGGCTTATGCATATGTCGGCGGCATTAAATAAGCCAGTAATTGAGATTAGTTTTGGCTTACCAGATGCACCTAAATTTTGGGATGGGTCGCCATCATGGACAGGCGCGTATGGTGTATCACTTATAGTTTGCATGGCTCATTATGGAATAGAAGGTTGTAAGAAAGTATGTCATAAACCCTATCATTGTATAGGAACTATTACTGTACAGGAAGTAAAGTCTGCGGTAGACAAAATGATGTTTGCGTATAAAAAGGGATGATTTATGTAGCTATTTTTTACATATGATGGATAAGGAAGTGCTTGTAAAATGCGGGTTTTATGGATATGCAATACAATCCTAAATGAATTTACTGAAGAATTTCATCTACGTAAGAAGCCTTTTGAAGGTTGGATTGAGGGATTGTGGAATGAATTGAAAACTGATAAATATTTAGAAATTGGAATGTGTTTTCCCATCATTGATGAATGGCGTATGAAAAATTCTGTTTATAACGGATATAAGTACTATTCATATCATGCGATAATGGATCATGGCAGCTACTGTAGAAAGTATAAGAAAGAATTTCAATATATCTTAAAAGATTTTCAACCAGATGTTGTACATATTTGGGGAACAGAGCGGAACCACTCACGTGCTGTAGTAGAAGCGTGTTCTGATCTAGGTATTGACAATCGAGTTGCTGTACGTGTGCAGGGTATCATCTCGGCATGTGCTACATATTACACGGTAGGCGTTCCAAGAAAATATTATCCATTGAAGTCCGATGGAGTTACCAGTATTTATGATGAGGTGAAAAAATTCAGAAAAATCGCAAATAATGAGTATATAATATGGAGCCATGCAGCTTGCATTTGTGAACGAAGCGATTGGGGAGAATTTTATATCAAGCAAATAAATCCGCATATATGGGTTGAAAAGTTTGACAATATTCTCCGCGAATCATTTTATAAAAACTGTGGGAAATGGAATTTTTTGAGATGCACAAAACATATAATATTTGTTTCAGAGGCACACTATTCTATCAAAGGGTTACATTTTTTATTGAAAGCTGCTGAAATTCTCAAAAAGAAATATTCTGACATAGAGATTAGAATTGCTGGAAATAATCTTTTTGATGTGAAATATGGATATGGATATAAGGTTTTTATTAAGAATCTTATTGATGCGTACGATCTTCAAAATAACGTTTCTTATATAGGCCTACTTTCGGCTGATGAAATGGTTCAGGAATATCTTAATGCCAATGTTTTCGTTTCATCATCAGTTATAGAAAATAGAGCTAACTCGATATGTGAAGCCATGATGCTGGGCACTCCGACTATTGCATCGTATGTTGGAGGGAATATAGGAGTCATAAGACACGGAGTGGATGGCTATTATTATCCAGCGAGTGATTATTCTCTATTGGCAGGTTATATTGATAGAATTTTTACCGACAAGGAGTTGGCAAAGTCTATTTCTAAAGAAGCGGTCAAGTCGGCGTTGCAGAGACATGATAAGGTTAGGATAAAGAATATAATATTAAAAATATATTCTCAAATTACAGAGCGTGCAGGTACTAATTTGAATAAATCAATTTGGGGAGAAGTAAAGTGATACATTCTAATATTGTTATTCGCGGTACGGGTATCTGTGCGGAGCGTCTTATTAGGCAAATGAACGCACTAGATAAAGAGTGGCTATCGTGTATTTTATGTTTTGTGGATCACGATCCGAGGGTACATGGGACTATATTTCATGATAAGCCAGTAATGTCCGATGATAACATAGATTGGCATGAGAGAAATTTTCTATATATAATTGCACTGGGAGATGGTGAGCGAGTAGTAAAAGAACTTCAATCGGATAAGAATTTAGTTTACGGAAATGATATTATTACATATCAGGATTATCTTAGCAGGATGTACCGAAAATATCTGAAAGGAACTGAGCTGGTGACGTCACTTCTTGCGTGGGAATGCTCTGACGAAGGATGGGATGGACTGCATAATCTTTGTCGTACGCATGATGTGGTGGATGTTCTCACGTGTCTTTATCAGATATATCAAGGAAATATTGGAAAAGTAATGCCCATTATTGAACATAATGTTATTCCTGCTCCTGAACATAGAAATATTAAAACTGTTGGTCTTTATGTTTATGCCTATGGAGGTGGTGGGGCAGAACGCGTTGTCTCTTTGCTGATTCCTAGATTTACTTCTATCGGTTATCGTGTAATTCTTATTACACAAATTCAAAATGAATTGAATGAATATTCGTTGTTGAATGATGTACAGCGTATAACTCTTTCAAATCAAATGAAAGATGAGCCAGAGAAATATTTTAGGCAGTGGCAAGATATTTTTTCATCTTACCATTTAGATGCATTGTGCTTACATCTTCCTTATGAAGGCGAGGTTTTCTTTTTTACTGCTCTTTTAGCTAAATTGTGCGGTCTGCGTGTGATAGGGGAGAACCATACAAGTTGCATAAATTTTGTGCGTCAACGTGGAGGGCTACGGGGGCATGATAGGATGTATCGCATTCTCGATGGTCTCGTTGTTCTATCGCGAATGGATGAATTATTTTGGAGTGTGTTTGGATGTAGGACTCGTTATATTCCTAATCCTTGTCCTGCACTGCCGTCCTCAAATTCTTGCCACTCGAAAAAGAACGGTAGAACAATTATCTGGATTGGAAGACGTAATCAGAAGTATAAAAGAATTTGCGACACGGTCCTTATTATGCGTGAGGTATTGAAAAAAATACCTGATGCCAAACTGCTGATTGTCGGCGATAAAGTAAATGATGCTGATGACGCACGTTTTTTCTCACTGTTACAGAGAGAAAAAATAGAATCTCATATCGAAATTTGTGGTTGGCAGAAAGATGTAGGGAGCTTTTATAGTTTTGCTGATGTTATGCTTTTTACATCTCCGGGTGAAGGATTCCCTATGGTTGTAGCGGAAGCAATGCAGCATGCATTACCTATTGTTATGTATGACCTGCCTTATCTCGAACTGGTTCGTTCGGGCCGAGGTGTAATATCCGTCAAGCAGGGAGATATCTGCGGAGCTGCCGAAGCACTTACGAAAGTATTATGTGATGAAGATGTTCGCAAAAGGTTATCCCTTGAGGCATTGGAAAATATACGAGAATTTGAGCATTGGAATATAGATGAGTTATGGAAAGATATGCTTGAAAATGGAGGCGGGCAGAATATGAATCAAGACACTGGTTTAATGCCGACGCTTCTTCGTGAGCTTTGCGATTGGGAAAATAATTAGGAGATAGTGGAAGTGGAAACGTTATATAATTTGTCCGAAATACTGGAATATTGTAGTTTATCTAGCAGGATATATATATATGGAGCTGGCAATCATGGGAAACGCATGGCGGCTTTTTTGCGGCAAAATTCCATTAATCCTACTGGATTTGTTGTTTCGGATCTTTCAGGTAATGATACTAAGTTTCGTGGCATACCGATTATGGACGTGAATGAAATTTCTAATCAGATAGATGCATCGTATTTGGTTTGTGTGTCGGAAAATAATCATAAAGCTATTCGTGATACCCTTGCACAGCGTGGCATAGCAAATTATCGTATTTTGTCGTGTGAGCTTATGAATACACTGTGCAAGGAAAACGATTGGTCCCACCTTGCATCCGTTAAGCAGGATGGCTTTATTCAAGTATTGATGTTTCATCGGGTTATAAAACTGGAACATAATCCGTGGAGAATGGCAGTTTCTCCTGATTTATTCGATGAGTACATGAGGCATATTAAAGAAAACTATCGCTTAATGCGTTTCGATGAAGATTGGTCAGAAGTTAGGGAAAAATCTATCGTGGTTACATTGGACGACGGATATGCAGATAACTACTGGAATGCGTTGCCAATTCTTGAAAAATACCAGATACCGGCCACAATCTTTGTGTCATCGGAAAACATTGGTTTGACCCGTGAGTTTTGGTGGGATAGATTGACACGCCTTATTCCAACGGATGAACTAAGGACAGTACGTGACAAATTGAAATTTATGGAGCCGGATGAGCGTGGATATGAACTGGACAAAATTGAGAAACGTTTTTGCACACCGGAGAACGCCCCTTCTGAAGAAGGAAGGGCCATGAATGAGGAGGAATTGAAGCGGCTGGCTGATTCTGAGTATATAACCATTGGGGGGCATACGGTATCACATGGCGCATTGGCTGGAGAATCTTCTGAAATGCAGAAATGGGAAATAACTGATTCAAAGTTGAAGATTGAAAAAATCATCGGAAGGCCAGTGACGGTCTTTTCTTATCCTTTTGGACAAAGGGACACATATACAGCGGAGACGATAAATATGTTGAAAAGCGTAGGATATATAAGAGCTGCTGCTACTTGTCCCGGGGTAGTGACGAAAGAAACGCCGTGTTACGAAATACCGAGGAACGGACAGCCGGATTATTCCTTGGATGATTTTGCCAGAGCACTAGAAGAAAAATGGTATTTTTACGGATCATGAATACTGGGAAGTGAGAAGAAATGCTAGATATCTATGAGTCTTTAAAAAATCGAAAAACTAAACTTTCTGTCATAGGTCTCGGGTATGTAGGATTGCCGTTGGCTGTAGCCTTTGGAAAACGAGCATCTATTATAGGCTACGATTCAAATTCGAAAAAAATTGATCTTTATCAATTAGGTGTTGACCCAACTGACGAGGTGGGTGATGATGCCGTGAAACAGTCACAAATCGAGTTTACGGATAGTCCATTACGGCTCAGAGAAGCGCGGTTTCATATTATAGCAGTGCCGACACCGGTGAAGAATGACCATACGCCAGATCTATCTCCACTTGTAAGTGCAAGCAGGACACTTGGCCAGAATCTTGTGAGAGGAGCTGTTATAGTTTATGAGTCAACCGTATACCCCGGGGTTACGGAGGAGGTATGTGTTCCAATATTGGAGCAGGAATCCGGGCTAAAATGCGGCAAGGATTTTAAGGTAGGATATTCTCCTGAGAGAATCAATCCCGGCGATAAGGAACACAGGCTAGAGAATATAGTGAAAGTAGTTTCCGGCATGGATGGAGAAACCCTTGACATTGTGGCGAAAGTTTACAGCATGGTTGCATTGGCGGGCATACACCGTGCACCATCCATTAAAGTGGCAGAGGCAGCAAAAGTTATTGAGAACAGCCAAAGGGACATCAACATTGCTTTCATGAACGAATTGTCACTTATTTTCCATCGTATGGGAATTGATACTCATGACGTGTTGGAGGCAGCAGGCACGAAGTGGAATTTTTTAAGATTTACTCCTGGTCTTGTGGGGGGGCATTGCATAGGGGTAGATCCTTACTACCTGACCTATAAGGCTGAAATGTTGGGTTATCATTCGCAGATCATATTATCAGGACGACGCATAAACGACGGGATGGGGGTATATGTGGCTACAAGCTTGGTTAAGCGGCTGATTATGCAAGGGATACCAGTTAAGGGAGCGAGAGTAGGAATACTCGGACTGACGTTTAAGGAAAACTGTCCTGATGTACGAAATACGAAGGTCATGGACATATATCATGAACTTATGGAGTATGGTATATGCCCAATCGTTGCAGACCCCATAGCCGATATGGGTGAGGCGGAGCGATTGTATGGTCTGCGGCTTAAAATCGTGGATGATATACACGATATGGATGCTGTGGTTATTGCCGTCGCGCATCAGGAATTCATTTCTTATGGTAGAGAGAGAATTTCATCATTGTATCGCACAAAAAGGTCAAAAATACTTTTTGACCTGAAAGCAATTTACGATAAAAAGGAATATAGTACACCTGAATATGATTATTGGAGGATGTGAATTAATTGGAGAATATAATGGATTTGCCACAGGACAGCGTGTTTCTCGTGACCGGAGGCGCAGGATTCATCGGATCAAATCTTTGTGAAACACTTCTGGATAAAGGCTTTTATGTAAGGTGCTTGGATAATCTCTCTACGGGGCATATAGAGAACATAGAACCATTCATGAGTAACAAAAGATTTACCTTTATACGTGGCGATATTCGAGATATCGAGGTCTGCAGGACTGCGACGAGACAGGTGGAATATGTGCTACATGAGGCGGCATGGGGGAGTGTGCCAAGGAGTATAGAATACCCCCTGTTGTATGAGGAAATTAATATACGTGGAACGCTTAACATGATGGATGCAGCACGAGAGAACGGAGTCAAAAAATTTATCTATGCATCAAGCTCGTCAGTTTACGGAGATTCGACGCAATTGCCGAAAAAAGAAGGAGAAGAGGGCATATGCCTCTCTCCTTATGCATTGACCAAGCGCACGACCGAGGAATACGGAAGACTTTATTATGAGCTTTATGGTCTTAACACTTATGGGCTGCGGTACTTTAACGTGTTCGGCAGGAGACAGGATCCCCATGGCTCATATGCTGCTGTCATACCCAAGTTCATAAATTTATTGTTGAAAGGTGAAAGGCCTGTAATACACGGAGATGGAAGGCAGTCCAGAGACTTTACATATGTTGATAATGTCGTTTATGGTAATCTGGCAGCCTGCATGTCATCTTCAGGAGCAGGGCAATCGTTCAACATAGGGGCTGGCGGGCGTGAATATCTCATTGATGTGTATCGTGAGATTTGTGATATCTTACATGTGAGTATTGAGCCCAAGTTTGATGCGCCGCGCCCAGGGGATATACGGGACTCAAATGCCGATATAACCAAGGCTCGAAAGGTTATTGGGTATTCACCGAGATACGATTTCAAGGAGGGGCTTTCGCGTTCGATTGACTGGTACAAGAGCCATTTTGAGGAGATGTGCACACATGGTTAAGGTAAGCATACTTGTTCCGGTGTACAACGTAGAGAAATACATCCGTCAATGCATGGACAGCGTGATAAATCAGACGCTGCGTAATATCGAGATTATATGCATAAACGATGGATCAACTGATGATTCGCTCTCTATTTTGCGCGAATACGAGATGAAAGATTCACGCGTGAAGATAATTGACAAGGAAAATACAGGCTATGGACATTCGATGAACTTGGGGCTTAGTGTAGCGCAGGGAAAATACATCGGTATAGTCGAGAGCGACGACTTTGCCGATGCGGAGATGTTTGAAAGACTTTATGATGTGGCCGAGTCAAACAAGGCTGAGGTAGTAAGGTCTAATTTTTGGATTCACAGGGGAAATGGCAACGATGAGTTTAGAGAAATGCTCCAGGGGTGCCCTTACGAAGATGTAATTATCCCTCATGAAGTGCCTGGAAAGTTGTGGGAAGACACTTTTTTATGGACATCGATTTACAGAAAGGATTTCCTCGATGTCAACAAGATAGGCTTCAACGTGACGCCCGGTGCGTCCTATCAGGATGTAGGATTCACGCTTAAAGTTCTCTCATGTTCTCAAAGGATGGTGCTGCTGCGGGAGGCTTATCTTCATTACCGGGTCGATAACGAATCTGCTTCCGTTAAGTCGATTGGAAAGGTTTATTGCAAGGCGGACGAAATTGCCAGTGTATGGCAATTCTTAGAACATCGTCCTAAGATACTGGAAAAAACATGTTGCCTCATACCGTATACGATGTATTGCCTCTATAAAGCAGATTACCTGCGTGTAGCACTGGACTTCAAGATAGACTTTTTGTCGCGTTTTATGGATGAATTTGCTGAACTTGAATCAAGGGGATATTTGAACGAGAAAAATTGGGATTTTGAGTCATGGTGCGAGATGAAAGATATGATGCGCTACAGGGAACAATTTTTTTGCAACGCATATTTGGATGTGCAGCGGAAGCAGCTTCAAACAATTGGATTTTTATCTGAGATAGAGAAAGCTGGGAGAGTTTACATTTATGGTGCAGGAAAAATAAGCAAGGGTACGATTGGAATTTTGCAAAAAAGGAAGATTGATATCGTTGGGATTCTTGTGACTTCAACGGAAGGTAATCCACCGTTTGTTTGTGGAATCGAAGTAAGGAAGTTTTCTTCTGCCGAAATTGACACGGAAAAGGATACTGTTGTGGTAGCTGTGTGGGGAAAAGCTCAGGCAGCGATAGCATCGCGACTCCATGACGAGGGAGTTAAATTTGTGCTTGTGATGGACGAGGAGTTGTATAGAGCATTGCAGATGAAAGAGAGGTGAGAGGGCGTCTATGAAAAAGGATATTATCGTTTTCGGATGTGGGAGATATTATAAAAGCAAGAAAAATGCACTTCAGGAAAAGTACCGGATAGTAGGCTATCTTGATAACAATGCGGAAAACTTGTCACCTATGGATGACATACCAGTCCGCCGACCAGGCGATTTATCAGAGCTCCCGAAAGTTTCAATTATGATAATGGCAGATAGACCGGCATTTATTGGTATGTATTTTCAGTTGCGTTCACTGAATGTTTCAGTGGAGTACATTTTGTTTGGATTTAATGAGAAACCCGCTCATAACTTGACGGAAAAATTATCGCTGCAATCAGGAGCTATCATTCGCCCATTTGAGAGTCGGCTGGCAATCGTCTACAAAAACAAAATTTTTCCTTTTGCCAATGAAGATGAGTACAAAGAAGCTACACGATTTTTGCATGAGGCGACAAATCCTTATGTCAGATGGCTGGCTACTATGCCTACGAACCAGATGGGGAGAGCATTCGGCGGTGAATTTGGCACACCAATTGACAGATATTACATAGAGCGGTTTTTGAAATTATACAGCGGTCATATCCATGGTGATATTATGGAAGTGGCGGAGAGTACATACACATATCGGTTTGGGAGTGACATTCGCAATGCCTATAAGCTACATATCAACGGTGGAGAAGGATGCATAAAGGGAAATCTTGAAACGGGGGAAGGAATTCAGGACAGTACTGTTGATTGCTTCATATGCACGCAGACATTGCAATTTATATATGACATTCATAGCGCGGTAAAGAATATATACAAGCTCCTTCGCCCTGGCGGGACAGCACTTATAACTGCGCACGGAATCAGCCAGATAGCCATGTACAGTTATCGGAACTGGGGCGAGTATTGGAGATTCACCGAAATGTCGTTGCGACGCTTGATGGAGGAAGCATTCGATAAGGATAAGATAACTATCTTACGCTACGGGAATATGAAGACGGCTATGTGTTTTTTGTACGGGCTATGTCAAGAGAATCTCGAGGAGGATGATTTCGAGAGAGAGGATGAGATGTTCCAGTTCGTGCTTGGTGCAGTATGTGTGAAGTGAAAGTATAGTATGTCACTTTATTTTGTGATACGAAATTTTATTTCCATTGGCAGCGAGTTCAGGGAATGCTTGGAGCAGTGGAGGGGGCAGAGGTAGAATGAGAGACATGGAAGATTTGATTCTGCAGGGGGAGCGAAGTAACGACAAGAAATATGAACGCTATATGTCCATCCTCGCAGACAAACGCGTGTTGGCACTTTTCGGTGCGGGACGAGAGGGGGTCAAGGTTGCGGAGTGCCTAGTGGGAGCTTTTCCTGACAAGGATATATTCTTCGTGGATAATGACACGGCAAAGCAGGGAAAGGAGGTAGTTCCCGGCATTTGTTGCTATCCGCCGGACAGAATGCGAGCGTTTTCGGCTGACGAGCTTGCTGTGATGAATGCTACGCTTTTCCATGTGGGGAAAATCCAAGACTGTATAGCGGACATGGGATTTGCTGAGTGTCTCGTACCGCCGCTAAAGGAGGATCCTTATCACAGGGGCTTTGCCTCGTTCCTTTACAGAGCAAGGAATGCAGGGCTGTATGCCTCCCATTTGCCGGAACTTCGGGAGGTTGCAGGACTGCTGGTTGATGACGAATCCCTGCGGGTTCTGGTAGGGGCAGTCAAGTGCCGTGTGTCCGATGACAATTTGGCAGGTGAGCTTTTGTCGTTGCCTCAGTACTTTCCAAGTGAAATAAAGGGGCTTTTTAGACAGGATGAGGTTTTTTACGATTGCGGGGCCTATATTGGCGATACGACAGAGGCTTTCCTAGAACAGACCAAGGGTATATTCCAAGCGGTGTATGCCTTTGAAATGGATCCCGCCATTTTTAAGCGGTTGGAATCGAATCGGAGATTGCTAGACGACAGAATTTCCATCTTTCCCATCGGCATTAGTGACCGCAATGGCGAGGTAGATTTTACGCCCATGGCTGAGGGCGATGGCTCATCCTATGTAATTCGCTTTTCCGGCAACCTTATTGCCAATGGTGTGGCGCAGCTTCGTTCCTTAGACGCACTTAGGGAGAAAGGGGTTCTGGCAAAGCCAGCGACGTTTATCAAGATGGATATAGAAGGGGCTGAAATGGATGCCCTGCGTGGGATGAAGCATATGCTGAGGAGTCATAAGCCCAAATTGGCAGTATGTGTGTACCATAAGCCGGAGGATTTGTGGGAAATTCCTTTGTTCATTCATGAGGTTGTTCCAGAATACCGAATGATTTTGCGGCAGCATTCACCCTTGATGAACAAGGACACCGTTTTGTATGCGTTCTAAATTTTGAGGTGCGTGCCGATCAAGATGTTTCGTTTGCAAAACTTATTGCATGATAAGTGGGGGACAGCATCTAGACCGAATCAACAAAAAGCTCCTAGGGTCAGGCAAAAAGGCGTAATTGTACCTAACAGTGGCATTGTGAAATATGTAAATAAATGGCTTTTGAAAATAAAATTTCCTCCAGTTAAGTGAAATATATACACTTAACTGTAACCGCAAAATAATACGGTGTATGTAAATTTTTCCTCCTAGATGAGATAATTGACTAAAATAAGCCACACGAAAAAGCTGAAAAAGCCATTTTAGTCAAAAATTGTCCGGGAGGTTTTTGTTATGACTCAAATTCAACAACTCAAGCAGCAACATTCTTTAGCATCCTGGAAACAGATCATTCTTGCCCAACAGAACAGCGGGCTTACTGCCGCAGAATATTGCCGCCAGCAGAATATCAAATACAATGCCTTTTACTATTGGCAACGCAAAATTCGCGAAGATTTTGCGGCAGCTGCACTCCAGATCACCCCAAAGGATGAGCCTGCTCCTGAATTTGCTACGTTGGCAACTGCTACCGTTACGACTACAGTTCAGGCCTCAACGCTGCCCTCCAGGCTGAAACTTGCCTGTGGTCCTGTAAGCTTAGAAGTCAATGAGCAAACATCGAGCGAATTGCTTACTAATTTCAAACTGTGCATAACTAAGGCAAATCTGTGGATAGCTCAGCCCGCGTCAGTACTGACTTCGCGGGCTTTTTGTGGTATAATGGATGGAGCAAAAATCAAGAGGTTTTCCATGACAGACATCCGCGAACAAGAAATGCAAAACCGCATAGATTCACTGACCTTGGAGAAGGAAAACCTCCGCTATGAAATAGACTGTCTCAAGGAACAGATTGCTCAATTGAAGAAAATGGCTTTTGGCTCACGCACGGAGAAAACCAAAAAGATTCTTGGCGAGCTCGAAGAGATCAATCTTTTCGACGAAGCTGAGGTCGAGGCAAAAGGTAGTGCCCCAGAGCCGGTCATAGAAGTCCCCGCGCATCAGCGGCGCAAGAAGCAGAAAGGCCATCTGGAGCAGATTCTGAAAGATATGCCGCATGAAGAACGCGTAATCACCCTGCCGGAAGATGAGCGTACCTCAACGAAATATTTGCATTGGATAAGGACCTTTCCCATAGGTCTGCTGAAGAACGTCAGGCAGAACGTCTGCGGCTTGAAAAAGACAAGCTGGAGGCTTTCTTCGTGTGGCTGGAAAGGATCAAGCCCAAGACTTTGCCAAAATCTGCACTGGGCAAGGCTGTAAACTATGCGCTCAACCACAGAAAAGGACTCAGCGTATTTCTGCAGGACGGTAATATTGCTTTATCCAACAATATTTGCGAACGCGCCATCCGTAACTTTACTATTGGCCGCAAGAACTGGTTGTTCAGCGCATCGCCCAAAGGGGCAGCCGCCAGCGCTGCCGTGTATAGCATTGTAGAAACGAGCAAGGCTAACGGCCTTGAGCCATTCCGCTATCTGACCTATCTGCTTGAAAAACTGCCCAATATAAATTTTAAGATACATCCTGAACTGCTGGAAGATTTTCTTCCCTGGAGCAAAGAAGTTCAGCAGAACTGCAAATAAAGATGAGCCTGACCAAGGTATAGATGGTCAGGCTCGTTTCAGCCATTGATAACACCGGATGGTTTATCGCTTACTGACAATCAAGCATAGCGTCTCTGGATATGAGATGTTATGCTTGATTGTGCTCTTTGTGAAGCGTATAATAGTAATAAGATGGTGATTGTTCTTATATTCTGAGATAAAGGAGGCAGACTATGACTAAATTTATTAACAATGTAAATATATACTTGTCAAAAATGAAAATCAAACAAGCTTATCTGAGTATGATTACAGGCATTGATAAGAATAAGATGTCGCGTTTGTTGACTGGCGCACAAGAGGAAAGTGGAACGGATATGGAAAAAATCGCTCAAGGGCTAGGGAAGAATATAGAGTTTTTCTTGGCTGATACGATGATTATTCCACGAGCTGACACATCTGCTGCTAATAAGATTGCTTTTTATGCTGGAGAGCCATCCGGAGAGCAGCAACAGATTGCGAATCAGTTAATGGAGCTAATGGAAAATATCGATGAGGTAATGAGTGCAAAGAGCCGATTTGAAAACATGGCAAGGGGATAGGATATGGAGCTGGAACGTTTACGGACAATCATTGCCTACAGTGATAAGAATCGTGAGGATATATATTCTATGGTAAAACGATTCTGTTCATTTGCGGGAATTGAATATGATAGTGCACTCCTAAATGTCTTACAAATTGCAAGATCATCCTTAAAAAAAAAGGGATATCTTGTTTTTGAGATGCCGTTTGCTGATGATGAAATCGGAGCATTATGTTATAAAGGGGATGGGATGGGGTATGTCGTATTGAATACATCTTTGCCCCGGGTAAATGTAAACTTTGCTATAGCTCATGAAATTTATCATGTTTTTTACGGATCAGATGAATTTGTTTCCAAGGTTGAATTTGCAGATGATCACTATTATGAACATGAAGGGGAATACGCAGCTAATCTCTTTGCAGGTATGCTATTGATGCCGGAGGTCAGTTTTAGAAGGATGTTCTCTAAATTCAAGGAAGAATCAAACGGAAATGAAACTGAGACAATCATACGGTTGATGGCATATTATCAAGTACCATATATGGCGGTATTAATCAGAAGTTTAGAACTGAATATGATTGCCGGAAATGAAGTGCAGGAAGAGGTGTTCAATGTTGAAAGAGATTATATCAGGCAAAAGATGAATGATTTGTGGCTGGATGAAAGTATCATGAACCCTTCTCGGAAAGATGACTATGCTCACATGGAGACTATGGTGTCAAGAGCTGGAAAAGAGTTCATTGAAGATGAATTCATTAACGAAAGAACGGTCAATAAAGCGCTAAAGAACATGCGTGAGCTATATACAAGGATTAAAGGGAAGTAGATATGTCGACAACATATACGGAAAAACCTGATAATTTGCCTGAAATAGAAACATTAGTTATTACGGAAATTAATGAAATTAAGCGTACGTTCTACCAGACTGACAAAGTATTCTTTTATGATGCCTGTTCCTTTCAAAGACATTCCGGTCTGAATGATGCTGAAAGAAATATACTGATTCAGTACTTTGAGAAACAAGGGATAACGGTTTTTCTGACCAGATGCGTATTAATGGAGTTGTCAGGAGATCGGCATAGCTTGGAAAGACGATTTATTGATTACATAAAGAGTCTGAGTGATGCCAACATAAACGTTATATTGTTTAATGAAGAATATACATACAGTATTCTTTCAGATTGTTTTTCTACGAATGAGAGAATAAATGAGTATCTTATGTGGGCCGTACGAAATGTATACTCCCCTGTTAGTACAATCGCAGATACGCTGAAGTCAGATAGTAAACTGAATTCGGATGTGCGTGAAGGAAAAAAACTGAAGGATTCGAATCTGTATCAAAGATTTTTTTCCGCTGTAAGAAGAAATAAAGAGCATGAGGATAATTTAGGAGAAGAATTGATAGCAATCTGTGTTCACATCTTATCTAACCTGCCGGGAGTGGCAGATGGAAAGTTGTGTGTGTTGACTGACGATAAAGGGGCTGCCAGTAAAATTGATTCCGCTATGAAAAAAAGCAATCGAGGAAATCAAGGGGCAAAAATCATTATATTTAGCACGCCGAAGCTTGTGCAGCATATGTTCCGGGAACATGTTGAGCTGTCAGAGGACGAAATGATGAATATCCTTTCGCAAGGAGTTTCCGGCAACATTAGGATTATGGGGATTACAGACTTTGATTTTGAAGTGAATCCAAAGATATCGCTATCCGCTAGGGAACTGGCACGAGAAATAATGAAATCGAATGGATTTAAAATCGTGTTTTAGATAATGAGTGGAATGACAAGGAAACAATTTTACAGAGAGTGTAAAATTAAGTGTGTAAGTTACCGGTAACAAAACTTACGCACTTTCTTTTTATCCGAAAGTGCGGTACAGTATCATCATAATGACAGAAACGGAGTACAGCACTTATGGCAAGACGAAAAAACAGAGGCAATGAAAAAGGACAGGCTATCGCCAAACTTATCATGGAGCAATATCAACCCCAGAATAAGGAGGAAATGCAGGATGCTATAAAAGATGTATTTGGCCCCATGCTGGAAGCTATGTTGCAGGGAGAAATGGATAACCACCTGGGCTATACATCTAACGACCACGGCAGCAAGGATACAGACAATCGCCGCAATGGCTATATCGACAAGACCGTTCGAAGCAGTTTTGGTGAAATTCCCGTCAGCGTTCCTCGCGACAGGGATGGTTCCTTTGAGCCGCAGGCTATTCCTAAACGGTCAAAGGATATTACGGGTATTGAGGATAAAGTCTTGTCCATGTATGGACGTGGTATGAGCCAGCGTGATATATCCTCGACCATTGAAGACATTTATGGCTTCAGCCTGTCAGCGGAAAGTATCTCAAACATCACCGACCGTGTGCTAGAGGAAGCTGAAGTCTGGCAGAATCGGCCCCTCAAGCCCTTTTATCCCTTTATATTTGTAGACTGTCTTTACGTCCCTATACGGCAGGAGTACGAGACGAAAAACTGTGCCATCTACGTAATTCTCGGCTATGATTTGGATGGTATCAAGGATATCCTAGGCTTATGGATTAGCGACACCGAAGGCAAGCATAACTGGATGCAGATTTTTGACGAAATTAAGACACGCGGTGTTGAAGACGTGGCTTTCATCAGCATGGACGGTGTTTCCGGGCTGGAAGAAGGGGCCAAAGCAATTTTTCCACAGGTGGTGGTACAACGCTGCATTGTGCACCTTATCCGCAATTCCATTAAGTACATACCCTCCAAGGATTACAAAGGATTTACAGCCCAGCTTAAGAAGATTTATGGTGCTGTTAATCTCAAAGCGGCTATTGCCGAATTTGACCGATTTAAGGACGCTTGGAAACATTATCCTGGAGCAGTAGCCGTATGGGAGAGAAACTGGATACATGTGGAACAGCTTTTCAATTATGGTAGTGCCGTACGCCGTGTGATGTATACTACCAACGCCATTGAGAGCGTTAATTCCAGCTTTCGCAAAGTAACGAGAAAAGGGGCCTTTCCTCATGAAAATGCTGTTCGCAAGATTCTTTATCTGCGAATTCTGGAGCTATACAAAAAATGGCAGGGGCATCCCATTATGCGGTGGTCTATGGTACGGAACCAACTAGCTATTGATGGAAAAATTCAGGAAAGAATGCTAAAGTACGAGCAATTTTAAGCTTTTTCCCATAGAAAAGGCGGCCCTTTCGGACCGCTTTTCTTATGGCAAAAAAACTTACACACTTATCTTGACAAACTCATTTTACATGTATGTTTTTTATTTCCTGCTTTTGCATCCTTATTGTAATTGATACCGACCAGCAGGATTTCACGCTTGGTATCCTGCAGTACAGCAGGATATTTTTTTTGCATGATTTGTTCGATGGCTCCCTGTGCATTTTGATTCCATTTCAGTTCGATAAGCAGTATGGGCCAGTCTGAATCGTGTTTGGGCAGATAGACGATATCGGCGTAGCCTTCACCGGCCGGAAGTTCTTCAAACTGCAAGTAGTGGTCACGATAGGTGTAGTAGGCAAGTTTGATTACGCTGCGGAGACTGTCTTCCTTATTGTAGTGGAGTGGGGCAGTTTCTTCGGCATGGACTTTTTCGATTTGTGCGGCCACGGCATCTTCGTTTTGTCGTATGGTATCGGCAAAAAGCTGTTCACTTTCTGCCAAGCGTTTTAGGGTGGCTTCGTGTTTTACTTCATGAATCGAGCGTTGGAATTCAAGTTTAATCTCTTCATTGGGGATATGTACAGTCTTTTTTTCGGAATCATAGGCCAAGTAGCCTAGATGAATCATTAAGGTGAGGACGTCGTTTTTTCCGCGGAAGGTGGTGAGGTCATTGGCAAAGCCGATGGTGTCGACCTTGACCTCCAAGCCGCCGATTAACTCAGCGATGGTCTTGGTCAGCCCGTTATAATCTTTGCTGATGTAATTCAAAAGGCCTGCTGATGCAGGTTAGTTTATTCTTTTTTTCTACTGTTTTATTAATCAGGTCGATCAGCAGGGTTTTGTCTACGTAGTCCTGATCGTTTATTTCAGCAAAGCCGCTGTTTCCGGGATTGATATAAATGCCCATGGTGTTTACGCCTCCTCCAACTACTACGTGTATTTTATCACATATATTGTTATATTCAATGAATTTTTCTTATTATTTCGTTAAGAATATAAAAATACCGCCATCCCTCAAGTTACGGGATGACGGTGTTTTTTACCCTGCGTCAATATCCACATTAGCTCCCTGGTATTTGCTCTTATCGGATTCTTTGAGGTCTTTTTGGTAGGGATTGGTTTCGTTGACGTAGCGGATTTGGGTGGTGGTTTCACCGCCGGAGATGTAGGTGCGGCCGCATTCGGGGCAGACATCGGTTTTGAGGCGGACGCTGGCGCGGACGACTTCGCCGTTGCCGGCGTCTGCTTTTTGGTAGGCGTTGGAAACGTGTTCCTGTTCGTGGCTCATGACCACGGAGGCAGCGTTGCTTGGGTCGATATGGCCGGCGGCTTTGAAGGAAACCATTTCGTCGGAGCCGTCCTGGTATTTGCGGTTTTTACAGGTCTCACATTCGCCAGGGCTGGATTTTCGACCGTTGGCGTCTTTGGTTTCGCTTTCGTTTTCTTCTGCTGGTGCGTTCGTATCGTAGGGGGCAGTTTGGTTGTTGTAATTATCATAGCTGCTATAGCGGTCATAAGGGGATTGGTATCCGCTTGTTCCATTGATGCGCATATCCATCATTGTTTACACGTCCTTCCTTAGAATCGTACATTTATCCTATTTTGTATATCGGATATATTGGCTAAAACTTTAATTTTTCTTCCGGGAGGTTGGCGAGCACGTTTCCGGCAGGATTTTGGGCAAGAAATGTAAAATAAAATAAAGCAGGATAACGATATTTGAGCAGGGAGCAATGGAGGGAACTATGGAATTATACAATGAAATTCAACGCAGTTTGTATGCGTGGTATGATATGTCTGCTTGTAAGAGGTTACTTTTTGTGGGGGATGGGCAGGACTTTGTGTGGCCGGAGCATATTGCGGTTACATGTGTCAGCTGGGAGCAGGCGGCAAAGGGGGATTTGCGGGAAGCCGGGTTTGATTTAATTTTAGCTGATTGCGGTTTTGAGCGGTTGGCAGAGCCTGCGGCAGTGATAGCCGCTTTACCGCATTATTTAACCATGCAGGGACGGTTACTGCTGGCTATGAACAATTCTTTTGGGCTGAGGTATTTCTGTGGAGACAGGGATCCTTATACGGAGCAGTCTTTTGATGGTATAGAGAATTATCGTATGGCCTATGGAAAACGGGAAGATGTTTTTCATGGGCGCATGTATGGACAAGGCAGAATGCGGCAGTGGCTAGAGGCTGCCGGCTTTGCCAGGGTGAAGTTTTATACCGTATTACCCGATTTGGAACATCCCACATTTTTTTACAGAGAGGATTTCCTACCCAATGAGGATTTGACGGTACGGTTGTTTCCTTTTTACAATCATCCGGAGTCAGTCTTTTTGGAGGAAGAAAACCTGTATGCTTCCCTGATGGAAAACGGGCTGTTTCATGCACTGGCCAATGCATATCTGGTGGAATGTTCGCTGAATGGCAGTTTATCGAATGTGCAGCATGTGACCTGTTCGGCGGAGCGTGGCGTTGAGTTTGGTATATATACGATAATATACGAAGATGGCGTAGTGGTAAAGAAACCGTTGGCTGCTGCTGGTGAAGGACGGCTGCGGGATGTTCAGAACAATATGGAGGAATTGGCGGCACATGGTGTCAAAGTGGTACCTACGAAACTTACTGACGGGCAGCTGTCGATGCCATTTATGGAAGCAGAAGTGGGGACTTCTTACTTGCGCAAGTTGTTGCGGCAGGATAAGGAAAAGTTTTTGCAGGCAATGGATCATTTTGCTGCGCTTATTCTAAGGTCATCTGAGCATGTGCGGGAAGATGCCGGTGATGGAGAAGGCGTGCTGCTGCGCAAAGGTTACTTGGATATGGTGCCACTGAATTCTTTTGCGGTAGACGGAGAGTTTGTTTTCTTTGATCAGGAGTTTGCGTTTGCTGATTATCCTGCCAATGTGATCCTTACCCGACTGGTATCGCTCACTTATGGTGGTGACAGAAAGATGCAGCAAATCTTACCGGCGGAGGTGTTGTATGAACGATATGGTCTTACGAAATACTTAGGTCGCTGGCATAGAATGAGCAATGAGTTTTTGACTAAATTGCGCAATTTAGGGCCTTTGCATGACATTTATGGGCCGCATCAGCGTGATTCGCAACAGGTTTATGCCAACCGTCAGCGGCTCAATTATCCGGAGGAAGAATATCAGCGACTGTTCGTGGATATTTTTGCCGGTTTGGAGGATAAGAAACTGGTGGTCTTTGGTTCGGGATTGTGGGCGCAACGGTTTATGGATGGGTTTAGCAATGAACATCCGGTGTCGCTGGTGGTGGATAATCAGCAGTCGCGTTGGGGAACGAAATTGCGGGGAATTTCCATTGTAAGCCCGGAAGAATTGCGGCAATGGAAGCCGGGCAGCTTTAAGGTACTGATTTGTATCAAGGGCTATCAGTCGGTCGTATGGCAGCTAAAGAATATGGGGATTGAGGAATACAGTATTTTTGATCCGCAGCGCAGTTATCCGCGTAAGCCACGGCAGGTGGTGGTAAATAATGTCACCATAAGCGGGGGAGAGAAAGCGGGTGCGCAGGTTAAGAAATATCATATTGGCTATATTGCCGGGGTCTTTGATTTATACCATATCGGCCACCTCAATATGTTCCGGCGGGCTAAGGAGCAGTGTGATTATCTGATTGTGGGGGTCGTGTCGGATGAAGGTGTGCGCAAGAATAAGGGAGTAGACCCCTTTATTCCTTTTGCTGAGCGAGTGGAACTGGTACGGGCCTGCCGCTACGTAGATGAGGCGAATGAAATACCCCTTACTTATGCCGGTACACGGGAAGCTTGGGATTTATATCATTTTGATGTGCAGTTTTCCGGCAGTGATTATGAAAATGACCCGTATTGGCTGGCGGAAAAGGATTTTTTGGAAAAACATGGATCCACTATGGTGTTTTTCCCGTACACGGAGCAGACAAGTTCTACGAAGATTAAGGCGGTTATTAATCAGCAGTTGGCAAAGAAAGAGGACTAAGTATGGATATACTATGTGCACCGGATGGTCTGTCCAATTGGGAGTATCCGGGACAGGGGGTAAAGGATATAGCCGGTTCTGCGTTTAAGCAAGCTGTGTTTGACATGGCCATGATGTTTCCCCAGCATAAATTGCGAAAATTGACGGACGATACAGTTTGGCGTAAAGAACGCTGGCAGGTGGTTAAGGAGTTTGGCAGGAAGTTTGCCGGTCAAGGCGTTAGGCTGCCATTGGGATATGCACCACATTGGGGGGATGCGGCGGCAGATTGGCCGTCCCTGGCTGTATATCAGGAGTTTGTAGAGGAAAGTATCCGACAGGCTGGTTTGCAGGGCTGCCGACAGCTGGTGATTCGTCCCTGGCCGGAAGCAGAGGATAAGACAGAGTTGTGGCAGGTCAATAAGGAGTTGTATCTGTCTTTGTTACCATTGGTACAAAAGTACAAAATTATGATATTACTGGAGAATCAAGCTAAAAGTATCAACGGACATTTTGTACGGGGGGCAATGTCGGAGGCGGTAGAGGCAGTTCACTGGGTAGATGTACTAAATGAAGCTGCGGGGGGAAAGGTTTTTGGCTTTTGTCTGAATATGGGAGCTGCCGGCCCCTGTGGTCTGAATGTGTATGATTTGGTGCTGGCGCTGGGCAGCCGCTTGCAGGCGGTGATTATCTGCGACAGTGATGCGACAGGAGACCGGCAGCTGCTGCCCTTTACGGGAGCTAGTCACAGGGCGTGTGAAACCGACTGGCTGAATGTGATTCGCAGTTTGCGGGAGATTGCTTTTGATGGGAATTTGGTGTTGAGTCTGCGGGATACGGCAGCGGCTTTTCCGCCTTTATTGCGGCCACAGTTGATGCGATTGGCAGAGGATGTGGTGCAGTATATTCTCTGGCAGATTGATATGGAAAAGACGTTGGAAAAATATGAGCAAAGAGTACTGTTTGGTGCCGGCAATATGTGCAGGAATTATATGAGCTGTTATGGGGAGAAATATCCACCGCTGTTTACCTGTGACAATAATCCGCAGGTTTGGGGGCAGGAAGTATGCGGCCTGACGGTGCATGATCCACAGGATTTACGCGATTTGCCGGCAGCTTGTGCCATCTTTATCTGCAATATCTATTACCGGGAAATTGAGGCGCAGCTGCGGGAAATGGGGCTGCAGAATCCGATAGAATTTTTCAATGATGAATGTTTGTCCACGATGTATGCCGGGAATTTACCGGAGGAAGGATTTTAGGATGCTGGAATTAGGGGTACAGACAAAAGAAGCCGTGCAGGACGAAAATCCGGCAGAAGGTTTTTCGCTGCTGCGGCAGGCAGGTTTTTCTTGTGCGGATTTCAGCCTGAATGCCTATTTGTTGAATTTGGATATATATGGAAACAATTTAAATCGTTTTTTTGATGCCAGCGTGCAGGAATTGGAGGAGTTTTTTACCCCGCATAAGGAGGGGGCGGCAAAAGCTGGAATAAGGATTCATCAGATGCATATGCCCTATCCAATTTATGTCCCGCAGGGAAGTACGGAACTCAATGACTATCTATGGCATCAGATGGCACCGAAAAGTCTGGCTGTCTGTGCTTTTTTTGGCTGCCGGTATATTGTGGTGCATGGGTTTAAGCTGGCGCGTGAGTTGGGCAGCGAGGACAGGGAATGGACACAGACGGAGAAATTTATTCATTATCTGGCACCGCAGGCGCGTGAGTTGGGGATAACCCTTTGTGTGGAAAATCTGTATAATGGGCTGGGGGGGCATATGATTGAAGGGCCTTGTTGCAATGCCCGTAAGATGGCGGAGCGTATCGACCGTATCAATGAGCAGTATGGATGTGAGGTGCTGGGATTCTGCTTTGATACGGGGCATGCCAATCTGGTGGGGGTGGATATGGAAGAGTTTGTGACGGTTTTGGGGTCGCGGCTGAAGGTTTTGCATATTCACGACAACGATGGCATAACGGATTTGCATCAGATTCCCTACACCTTTGCCCGGACACGGGAGAACAGGGCCTCGACGGATTGGCAGGGATTTATCCGTGGCCTGCAGAATATTCATTATCGGGGAGTGCTGAATTTTGAAACCGCTCCGGTGTTGACAGCCTTCCCGCAGGGATTAAGAAAGGAATCGCTGACGTTTATCGCAACAATAGGAAAATATTTTGCGAAGCGGATTTTGTGTTAATGGGGGCAGGTTTTATGGCGAAGTATGATTACCTGATTGTAGGGGCCGGGCTTTGTGGTGCTGTTTTTGCGCATGAAATGACGAAAAGGGGGAAGAAATGTCTGGTGCTGGAAAAGCGGCAGGCGCCAGGCGGCAATATCCGGTGTGAAGAACGAGAGGGAATTCATGTGCACTTGTATGGTGCACATATTTTTCATACGAATAATCAAGAGGTTTGGCAGTTTGTCCAGCAATTTGCTGAGTTTAATCAGTATGTGAATTCACCGATTGCCAATTTCCGTGGTGAGCTGTATAATCTGCCCTTTAATATGAATACGTTTCGGGCGATGTGGGGGATTCGTACGCCGGCTGAGGCCTCGGCAAAGATTGCAGAGCAGCGCACTGAAATAAAAGGCGAGCCGCAAAACTTGGAGGAACAGGCCATTTCTTTGGTGGGCAGGGATATTTATGAAAAACTGATTCAGGGGTATACGGAGAAGCAGTGGGGGCGGAAGTGCAAGGATTTGCCCGCGTTTATCATTCGCCGTCTGCCTGTGCGCTATACTTATGATAATAATTATTTCAATGCGCGATATCAGGGAATACCCATTGGTGGGTACAATAAGATTATTGAAGGGCTGTTGAAAGGAATAGAAGTACGTTTGGGCGTAGATTATAATGCGGCGAAAGGCGAATATGCAGGCTTAGCTGATAAAGTTGTATATACTGGCGCCTTAGATGCGTATTTTGATTACAAGCTGGGGCGTTTGGAATATCGTGGACTGCGGTTTGAAACGGAAAGACTGGAGCAGGAAAATTATCAGGGTGTGGCGGTGATGAATTTTACGGCTGCGGAGATTCCCTATACACGAATAATTGAGCATAAGCATTTTGAATTTGGTACGCAGCCGGTGACTTACATTACCAAGGAGTATCCGCAGGAATGGCAGCCGGGACAGGAGGCTTATTATCCAGTTAACGACCAGATAAATCAGGATTTGTATGCCAAATATGCAGAGCTGGCAAGCCGGGAGGAGAATCTGCTGCTGGGCGGGCGGCTGGCACTGTACAAATACTTTGATATGGATAAGGTTGTGGAATTGGCGTTAGAGGCCGTGAAACGGGAAATCGGTGGCTGAAATTTATGTGCGGGCTCTTGCAACTGTTTTCCATTTCTACTATGATGTAAGTGTGAATATGGAATGGAGGACGAAGTATTGTTAGAACAGCTTTGTTTTGAAATAGAGGATATGAACTTAAAGGTTGAGCTTGCGGTGCGGGAGCGACAGCTTTGCTATCGCGTGGGTGATGGTGAGTTTGCGGTTTTGGACGGCGGGCGGCGGTGGCTGCGGCGGTTGGAGAAGCTGCATCTTGGTTCCTGGCGGGCGAGTTATCAGCCGCCTGTTCCGCCGGAGCAGCATAGTTTGTGGCGGCTCTCGTTTAAGGATAGCAAGCTGGGCACGCGGCGGATTGTGGGGGATAATGCGCATCCGGGCAGCTGGGCGGCGTTTATCGACCTGATGAATGAGATTCCCGGGGTGGAGATTAACCGCGTGCGGCAGCTGGAGCAGGTGGCGCTCATCTTGCATGATACGATGGACAATCCGCGGGGGAACATCTATCTGCCAAAGTCAAAAAAAATCAGCCTTGTGGAAAAGCTGATTATCAATCGGGGCAAGCATATTTTGGTGTTTACGCGGCATAAGCAAGGCTTAGGCACGGAGCGTCATGCCTTTGATTCGGTGCGCAATGTGCCGCTTTTATTGGAGCGGATTGCGGAGCATGCGGCGGAGTGGCAGGTGCAGCAGGACGGCGTGACGGATGATTTCCTGCCGCGGGTTGAGTGGAAGCTCAGCTGGCGTGATGGTTCGGAGGACACGGGCTGTTATGTTTTGCGGGGCGATGCGATGCCGGAGCCTTGGAAGAATTTTATGGAGGAAATCGGCAAGTTTACGGGTAACGTACGCGGGAGAATTTTTTAACAGGCAGGATTTTGCGGGATAATTGTCGAAAGGGAGGTTAAGATGTAAGGCGCGCAAGATGGGAGGAGATATCATGTCGGAGCCGATTCAGACGGGACATCGGGTTTTTCAGGGCAATCGTAAGATGAACATGGAAATGCTGGAGATGAAGCCTTTCTATGTGGCAACGCCGGGGTCGAATCTTACGCAGGAGGAAATGGAGGCAGAGGCCATGGCTGGTGTGAAAAAGCCCGCTTCGCCGCCACCGCCAGCAGAGGAGTCTGCCCCAGCGGAAGGCTCGCCCGAGGATATTGCGGCACGGATTGCCGGTGACCGCACGAAGAATCAGGCAGATATTTTAGAATTGGCCAAGAGCCAGATTGACGGTTGACTCCAGGGGCCCACGTAGGAGGAATTTCATTGTATACGCTGAAAGATGATGTGTTTAAGGGCATGCGTCCCCAGATTCATGAGGAAGCCTTTGTGGCTCCTCAAGTTTTTTTGTCCGGTGATGTGCGGGTCGGAAAGTATTCCAGCCTGTGGCCGGGAGTGGTAGCCCGCGGGGATGTGAATTATATCTCGGTTGGGGAGTGCTCCAATGTGCAGGATTTGGTGTGTCTCCATGTGGCAGATGATGCGCCCTGCATCATTGGCGATTATGTGACGGTGGGCCACGGGGCGGTGCTCCATGGCTGTGAAATTGAGGACCATGTGCTGATTGGCATGAGTGCCACGGTGTTGACGGGGGCCAAGATTGGTCGAGGTTCCATCATCGCCGCAGGGGCGCTGGTGAAGGAAAATGATGTGATTCCGCCCAATTCTCTCGTGGTCGGCGTGCCGGGGAAAATCGTGCGCACGCAGGACAGGATTGAGACGATTCATGCGCAGGCGATTAAGTATAAATGTGAATGGGCGATTGAGTATGGAGTGAAGCCCGATATCGGGGGAGAATTGTATCACGGGGAGAAAATAATCTGATACTGGTAGTGTGGTGGTGGAAAACTCATCCACCGCTGACGCGGTCCCCCTTCCCCAGAGGGGAAGGCTTAGATTCGGATGGCGATGAGTTGCTCATCGCCACTTTTTATTTGTGCGCGGCCGGCGGTCAGGTTGGTGATATCTTCGCTGATTTTTTCGATTTCGGCAGGGGGAATCAGGAGGTGCAGGGTTACGCCTTCAGCATAGTCGGCTTCTAGGCTTCGGATTTCGTTTTGCCGCATATAGTGTTCGATGGTGGCGAGGTGTTCGTAACTTACGGCCACGTCGAGTTGGGCAAAGGGGGTCATTTCCAAGGTGGTGGCGGCTTCAATGCCTAAGGCTGCCGCATGGGAGTAAGCACGAATCAGGCCGCCTGCCCCTAATTTAATACCGCCAAAGTAACGGGTGACGACTACGACGATGTTGGTCAGCCCGTTTTTTTTGATGGCTTCGAGGATGGGATTGCCTGCCGTGCCGCCGGGTTCGCCGTCGTCGTTGGATTTTTGTTTGTCGGCTTTTTCGCCGAGGACGTAGGCGGAGCAGTTGTGGCGGGCGTCGAAGTAGCGCTTCTTGATGGCGGTGATGAATTCGCGCGCGTCTTCTTCATTATCCACATGGCGCAGGTGGGTGATGAATTTTGATTTTTGGATTTCGTAGAGGGTTTCTACGCTGTCGTCTATCTCTTCAATGGTGCGGTAGCTATGCATATTGCCTCCTGTTTTTGCGGAAAATTTTCTCTTTATAGTATACCGATTGTATACATGGAAAAAAAGGGAGTTATGATAAAAATTTTTATGGTAATTCGCTGGGGTTTGTAGTATTCTTAGTTTATTACATGAAGCGCCGCGGATGGCAGCAGCTATACAAATCACAGAAAGCAGCGGTGCTGGGAAGGTTGTGTTATTAAGGTCATGAACGAAGAAAAAATGAACAGAGGTCTGAAGAACAGGCACTTGCAGCTGATTTCCTTAGGGGGAGTCATCGGCAGCGGTTATTTCCTGGGGACGGGATATGTGCTGGAGCAGGCAGGCCCGGCATCGGTATTGGCGTATCTTTTGGGGGGCATCATTGTCCTGTGCGTCATGCTGTGTCTGGCGGAACTGGCGGTGGAAAAACCTATCTCTGGCTCCTTTGTTACTTATGCCAAGGAGCATATTTCTCCCACTTGGGCTTGCGGTGTAGGCTGGGCTTACTGGCTTACCTGGGTCGCTTATGTTCCCTCGGAAATGATTGCCGCGGGCATTATCATGAATTTCTTTTTGCCGGCGGTGAGTCAGCTCTGGTGGGCAGTCCTTTTCAGTCTGCTGGTAACCTGTATTAACCTCTTTCATGTGGATAAATTCGGGGAAAGTGAGTCTTGGCTGGCGCTGATTAAAATCGTGGCGCTGGTGGCGTTTAGTATTGTGGCGGGGCTCATTTGCTTCGGCGTGATTGGCGACCAGGGCTATATCGGTACGAGCGTGCTGTTGGGCAGTGGTGGTTTTGCGCCGAATGGCTATTGGTCGATTGTGCTCACGATGGTGATTATTCTCGTAAACTTCCAGGGCACGGAAATTATCGGCCTGGCGGCGGGCGAGTGCAAGGAACCGGCCAAGAGCATCCCCATTGCGGTGCGCAATGTAACGTGGCGCATTATCGCGCTCTACATCATTCCGATTACGCTGCTCGTTTCCATCCTGCCGTGGGACAAGGCTTCCTTGGAGGAAAGCGTCTTTGCGGCGGCGGTGAATCATTATGGCTTAACGGGCTTTGGTGCATTCTTTGCTTTCGTCATTTTGACGGCGGCCATCTCCTGCTCCAACTCGGGGCTTTATGGTGCGGCGCGCGCCATGCACGCTTTGGCGAAAATGGATATGGCACCCAAGGCGTTTGGCAATCTCAATAAAAACGGCATGCCCTCGCACGCCATTTGGATTTCGATTTGTGCTTGCTGGGCGGTTATCATGCTTTACGCATTCAATCCCGATTCGGTGATTTACACCTACTTGCTCGCGGTGTCGGGCTTCACGGGCGCAATTGCCTGGATTTCCATCTGCTGGAGTCAGTATCGCAGCCGCAAGGCCATGATGGCCGCTGGTACGGTGGACAGTCTCAAGTACAAGACGCCGTTCTTCCCGTATGTGACGCTCTTTGGCATTTGGTCGCAGGTTATCTGCCTTGTCATCATGGTGTTTATGCCGGATTTGCAGGCAGCCTTCTTCACCGGAGTGCCCATGCTGATTGCGCCGATGGTTTGGTATAAGCTTCGTGCTAGACGGCGGGCGGCGCTGGCTAGATAAATTGTAAGTTAAAAAGTCCGTTGACGAATTTGACGTCAACGGACTTTTGGCATTTAAGAGGGGCATTTAGCAGCCCTCTTTTTATTTGCTTTTTTCTTCGGGAATATCAAGATACTGCCGAATCGCGGTGATTTCTTTGGCGGTGTAGAGGCCTACCGGAGATTCTCGTATCATGATGGTCTGCAGCATTTTGCTCTGCTGGGCCTGGTCGTCGGTTTTGAGGTTGGCCGGGTCAGCGGCGGCTCTTGTCAAGGCGATGGCCCGGTACTGGGCTTCGGCGTAGGCATTGGTTTTGTTGACTACTTCGGTCAGGAGGTCATAGCAGCCATCATTGAGTGCCACTGGAGGCGCATGGAGGGCAATTCTGTCCCGGAGCTTTTGGCTGTCCTGGTCAAGTTGTTTCAGACGGACGAAGGTGGTCTGGATGCTGATGTTGTCCTCTTTGAAGTTTTCGATGATGTGGTGATACCACTGCCAGTTGCGGTCGAGTTCCTCCAAATCCTTTTGGTAGTCGCTGTACCAGGCGGCAAATATCTGCTGCTGCTGCATGAGTTCGTAGCGTTCCTGCTCGCTGATGGGAGCAGGAACAGGTTCCGGCGCGGGCCAGAATTTATAGGCAATGCCCCCGGCCAAAAGCAAGGTCAGGCAGAAGCAGGCGAAGATTTTTTTATTGTTCAGATAGCGGTACAGGAGCAGCAAGAGCACCAGCCCTGCAGCCGCCAAAATATAGACAAGCATGGTTAGCCTCCTTGGACGATGATACCTCCTATTTTAACACAGATTGCTGAGGGGATACATTTTATTTTTGACAGTTTAGCGGACAAACTCGCCGCTTTTGCCGCCACTTTTCTTATCCAAATGAATATCGCTGATTTCCATGCGCTTGTCAATGGCCTTGCACATATCGTAGATGGTTAAAAGGGCAACGCTTACGGCATGGAGAGCCTCCATTTCCACGCCGGTCAGCCCCGTGACTTTTACCGTGGCTATGGCCTTGACGGCACATTCTGCTTCGAGCAGCTCAAAATCAATGCTACACTTAGAAAGCGGCAGAGGATGGCACAGGGGGATGACGGAACTGGTGTTCTTGGCCGCCATAATCCCCGCAATCCGGGCTACGCCCAGCACATCACCCTTGGCGGCAGTGCCCTGCCGGATGGCTTCAAACACCGGCTGGCTGACTTTGATAAGCCCCGAAGCCACTGCTGTGCGGTGGGTTTCCGTCTTGCCGCTCACATCTACCATAATGGCCTGCCCTTGTTCGTCAAAATGGGTTAGTTCGCTATCGTTCATGGAAATCGCTCCTTTGCATTTTCTCCTTTATATTGTAACAATAAATTAGCGAAAAAAAAACTCTCCTTAGCCTAAATTATAAGTAGAATATATCCTTGGGAGGTATGAGGATGAGAAAAATTTATGGTTATGTGCGGGTCAGTACCCGTGAGCAGTGCTTTGACCGTCAACTCACTGCATTGAAGGAGAAAGGAGTGCAAGGACAGAATATTTACATGGACAAGATTTCCGGCAAAGATTTTTTGCGGCCGAAGTACCAGAAACTGCTTTGTCATTTGGATGGGGATTCCTTGGTGTACATTAAGTCCATTGACAGGCTGGGGCGCAATTATCAGGAGATTATTGAGGAGTGGCGGCATATCACGAAAAAAATCGGCGCCGACATCGTGGTGCTGGATATGCCCCTCTTAGATACCCGGCGGGAGAAAAATCTTTTGGGAACCTTTGTCAGCGACTTGGTGCTGCAGGTGCTCTCTTTCGTGGCGGAAAATGAGCGCCTTAATATCCGCCAGCGTCAGGCCGAGGGAATTGTGGAGGCGAAAAAGCGGGGTGTGCGCTTTGGTAGACCGAAAAGGAAGCTGACGAAAGAATTTTTCCGGCAGCGGCGAAGATGGCAGACAGGGAGGTGTACTGCCAAGGTGGCAGCCAGGAACTGCGGCATGCCGCTGTCCACATTCTATTGCAAGTGCAAGCTGCTGAAAAATAAGCGAGAACATCCCGAAACGTAAAACTGCATAAAAAAAGCCCACTTGCTGCACAGACTGCAACAGGGTGGGGCCTAAGATTCGTTCAATCTAGAAAGGTATACTTTTTTAGATTGAACTTTTTTTTATTGAATCTATTATGTTTATCGGCGAAAAAACGTATTTCTTAAGCCTAAATTTATCTTCTAGAAAACTATACTTTTTTAGATATAGCAGAAGATGGAGTATAGACATGAAAGCAATCACTAAAGTACCAAGTATAGCCGAGCAAGGAATGGCACCAATCGGCAAAAGACAGGGACAGTCGGAAGCAAAGGACACAGCATTTGCCCGCAACCTGCGGGCGGCAGAGGAAGTTAAATTTTCGGCCCACGCGGAAAAGCGCATGAAGCTTAGAGGCGTGGAACTGACGGAAGATGACAAGTCAAAACTTCGAGCAACCGTTGACCGCATGGCGGAAAAAGGAGCCAAAGACGCCCTCATCCTCATGAAAGAGACAGCACTGGTGGTCAGCGTCAAGAACCGCACCGTCATCACCGCCGTAGACGAAGCCTCTGCCAAGGAAAACATTTTCACCAACATCGACAGTGCCGCCATATTGTAAGGCGGTGTGCCGTCTTAGTGGTCTTTGCCATAGCAAGTGTGGAACGGCAATTATCACTAAGATGGCACACTAATTGGGAAAGGAAGAGTGATTTATTATGATGCGTTCACTTTTTTCAGGCGTTTCGGGATTAAAGGGACATCAGACCAGAATGGATGTAATCGGCAATAATATTGCCAATGTCAATACAACAGGCTTTAAATCTGGAAGGGTCACATTTGCTGATACATTGAGTCAGACTCAGTCAGGTGCAGCAGCACCGACGGAAAATTTGGGGGGGACAAATCCAAAACAAATTGGTTTGGGCGTAGCGGTTGCTAGTATTGATACATTGTTCACAGATGGTTCAATTCAATCTACGGGAAAAAATACAGACTTATGTTTGTCGGGAAATGGGTTGTTTGTTGTAAAAAATGGCAATGAAACTTATTATACCCGTGATGGTGCATTTGAATTCGATGCTGCTGGTAATTATGTATTACCTGGTAGTGGAATGATGGTACAAGGATGGATGGCTAATAATGGTGTTTTGAGCACAAATGGAGCGGTTACGAGCATACAGGTTGAAGCAGGTAAATCCATGGCAGCTACGGCTACAACCTCTGCGGTATATGCAAATAATTTGGATGCATCTGAGGAGACAATTCAAGAAATAAAACTTAAGGATTCAAAAGGTAATACTATTCTAATTGATTCGACAAATACAGATAGTTGGTCTTGTGGCGGCACGTATACATCGAAAATCACTAATTTAGATGTTGATTTCTCTAATGGTCTGACTATTTCTTCGGCTAAAGGTAAATACGCTGTGGGAACAAAGTATAATTTATTTGGTCCTACTACAGTTAATTTAGCTAATGGGGATGTTATTTCTGTTCCTATAGCATCTACAAAACCTTATAAAGTCGGAAATGGTATGCCGACCAGTTCTAATGCTATTCAAACATATGTGCCAAGTACTAAAACTGCTACATTATCAGATACAGCCACATTAACGAATAATAGTGGACAGGATTATATCGTGACCTTGGGGAATAAAGATACTATTAAAGTTCCGACATCATCTACAGCAACCAGTTACAATTTAGGGACAGCCATTACTGATACTGTTAGTAGTATTACAGGGAAAAACCTTATTCTAGCTAGTGGAGGTACATTAACCAATAATAGCATGTCGCTGTATACCTCTATTTTAAGTAATGGTGATAAGCTAACCGTGTCTAATAGTTCGGCAACTACTTATAGTGCAAATGCTACGTTCCCTACTAGTGTTACGGTAACGGCTATAAGCACTACATCTGGTTCGGGGACTATAACACTTAGTGATGGTTCTACCATTGCAGCTAATAATGTTGCTTCATACACTTTAGGAAATCCTGTAAGTGCAAACTTAACAACAATTGATTCTCTACCAACAGCATTGGTTTCTAATATTTCACCTAACGTATCATCGAGTATTAATTCAATGAGTGGGAAAGTTCAGTCGGGAGACAGTTCGGTGCAAGATTCCTGGTCGACGACATCGAGCGCAGTATCTCTGGTGCCAGCGAAAGGTCTTACTGCATCTAGTCTTTCGCTTGGGGATGATAATGGAAGTATTATAAAAGTGACTAGCTCTGATACAACTCCGTATCAGGTTGGAGATCAATATACTAGTACTATTGATGCCATTAGTATCACTATGAGTGATGGAACAATTTCAACCAAGACGAGTGGTTCCTATACTTTGGGATATAGTATGCCATTGACTACAACACTAAATGTTTATGATACACTTGGAAATGCTCATTCTATTGTTGTTTATTTTACGAAAACAAAGACTGATAGTATTAATGGTAACCAATGGACTGTTCAAGTTAATTTAGATGGTTCAGGAGCTACTAAGATTAATGAACCTGATGGTAGTATCACTACAGTAGCCATGTCTGATACTACATTACAGTTTACTACCGATGGAAAATATAGTGATGGGGCAGGGACTTTAAATCTGACGCTGACCAACGGTTCTACCGGATCACAGTCTGTGACAGTAGATTTGAGTCAATTAACGCAATATGCTGGTAACAATACTGTAAACGGAACTTGTGATGGTAATGCTGCTGGTACGTTGAAAAGTGTTTCTGTAGATTCTTCTGGGATTATTACTGGTGTTTACACTAATGGCGTAAGTCAAGCAGAAGCACAGATAGCCGTTGCACAATTTACAAATGCATCTGGTCTGACTAAGACTGGCAGTAGTCTTTATCAAGAATCAAACAATTCTGGTACGCCCAATGTTAAGACGGCTACGGATTTGGGCGTAACGATAACCCCGTCTGCTCTTGAAATGTCCAACGTAGACATTGCCAACGAATTTTCTGATATGATTATCACCCAGCGTGGTTTCCAGTCTAATTCCAAAGTCATCACCGTAGGTGATGAGATGTTAGAGACACTGATTAACATGAAGCGGTAATACAACAATCCCCTGCAACTTCGCGGTGGTTGGTGGATTAAAAATATTGCATTGTGAAGTTGTTTATGATAAGATACAAGTAAGCAGAGATGCTGGCCGTCCATTACGGCTAGAGTATAATGGATATGTATGTATGGCCTCCGCAGGCGACGGGGCTTGAATGTAGAATATCGCCTACGTGTATGAAGAGGGAAGCCGCCTTGGTGGTTCCCTCTTTTTCATTGTTCTGAGAGGGAGCAAATGTAAAATATGAAGATAGTTTCGGTAAAAAGTACTTTGCTTGACGAATTTAGGAAGATAGACCCGGAAGTCCTTGAGAAGCATAATCGCCCATGCTTATTGGTTATGAGATTGAAATATGCAGGGAAGAAGAGAATGTTTGCCGTCCCGTTTCGTTCTAACATAGTTGGCAATGCGCCGAAGAGTCAGTATTTTCCACTGCCGCCACGGCCTGCCACAAGAACTGGCAATCGTCATGGATTACATTATGCAAAGATAATTCCAGTTACTAAAGTGTTTTTGGAAAGATATCGAGTTGATACATCAGCAGCTCTTTTGTATGCGACTATTGTGAGTAAAAACGAGAAGACGATAATCAATGAATGTCAAGCCTATTTGGAACAATATGAACAGGGGGAGCGTCCGTACTATTCGACCTCGTTGGATAAGCTGATTGCTAAGCTGGAGTGTATGGACGTAAAATAATCACCACAGGTGACGAGATGTTAGAACCGCCGAGTTTTTTCGTCTCGTCACTTTTATTTTGAAGGAATATAAATTTCCCTTGGCGAATATTACAGTTAAGTTAAACGATTAATTGTATTATTCGCTTGGGAGGCGGACACTTTGGATAGAAAACTACGGGTACTGATTACGGATGATTCGAAGCTCTTGCGCAAGAAGCTGCGGCAGGAGCTGGAGACTTTGGATTGTGAGGTTCTGGAAGCCCAGAACGGCAAAGAGGCGGTGATGCTCAATCTGCAGGAGCAGATTGACTGTGTGTTCCTGGACATTGTCATGCCGGAAGTGGGCGGCATTGAGGCGCTGCAAGTTATCAAGGAAGTCAATCCCGACCTGCCGGTGGTGATGCTGTCTTCGGCAGGCACGCCGCAGAAGCTTATGACCACGCTGAAGATGGGCGCCATGGATTTTATTCAGAAACCATATACGAGTGAGCAGATTAAGAAGGCCGTGGAAACGGTGCGAAGGAAGGTCGCTGCGAATGGCCAGTAATTTTAGCATAGTCCAATGCCTTTTTAACCGGGACAAGTATGAACTGGAGGAAATGCGGCGGATTTTAGTGGAGGCTGAGCAGGATGAATCATCGGCCGCCAAACTGCTGTCTGAGGATGATATGGATATCAATCCGGTGCGGACGGCGGTGCTGCGGGCTATGGGCAAAATTCATCCCGCGCAGATGGATTACTATGTAGATTATATGGAAATGTTCATGGCAGCCATGAAAACAATGCTGCATACGGAAGCCGTGGTGGAGCGGGTGCCCTGCACAGAAGATGAAGAGCAGCCTTGCTATGCCACTTCCCAGCGGCTCAGCGGCGATATCAATTTTGCCGCGGGGCTGATTGCCAGCGAGCCGGTTTATCTGAAACTGGCGGAACGCTACAGTGAGGAAGAAATTCCGGAGATGGACGAACTGGCCAAGGACAGCCTTGAGGAATTTATCAATGTGCTCAATGGGATGTTCAGTGTGTCACTGGGCGAACGGAAGATTGAGACGGATTTGGAACTGCCCCGCTTTGGGAAAAATGTGAGTCCCCATGGCAGCCATCAGCTGCGTTTGCGGGTGCATAGTTCGGTAGGTTCCTTTCAGGTGGTTATGGCTACAGATGAGTTCTTTTAGACGGCGGATTCACCCGCCGTTAATTTTTTTTGCTTTTTTTCAAAAAAAGTGTTGACAGGCATGGCGTATATGTATATAATAATTCTTGTCGTTGAACGAAAGCGGCAAAAACGGCATCCCGAAAGGGAGAACAATTTAATAGCTTTTTAAGTAGAGCATTGTGGAGAGTTGTCCGAGTGGTTGAAGGAGCACGCCTGGAAAGCGTGTATACGGTGAACGCTGTATCGAGAGTTCGAATCTCTCACTCTCCGCCATTTTTATATTCTTTTTCAGGTCGGGTTGCAGTGCTTGGGTCTTGCGCAATGAAGTCCTGTGAACCTCGTCAGGTCCGGAAGGAAGCAGCGATAAGCGGGGTGCTTCATGTGCCGCGAGGTCGCCTGAGGACTGCGGCTCGACGTGAAAAAGAATGCATTGCAGGGACTGCCGCAAGGCGGTCTTTTTTTGTATGTAATTTCGAGTGGGAGAGAATTATGGCCTATATTGCACTTTACCGTAAATGGCGTCCCGGTACCTTCGGGGATTTGGTGGGACAGGAACATATCAGCAGAACCCTTTCCAATGCGATAAATACCGGGCGGATTGGTCATGCCTATCTCTTTTCCGGGCCACGGGGCACCGGTAAGACCAGTACAGCTAAAATTCTGGCCAAGGCGCTCAACTGCGAGCACGGTCCGACGCCGGAACCCTGCGGCCAGTGTCCGGCCTGCAAAAAAATCAATGACGGTTCGTCGATGGATGTGTTTGAAATCGATGCGGCCTCCAACCGTGGTATTGATGAAATCCGTGACCTGCGGGAAACGGTGAAGTTTGCGCCGGTGGATGGGCGGTATAAGGTCTACATCATCGACGAAGTGCATATGCTGACTACGGAGGCCTTTAATGCGCTCTTGAAAACCTTGGAGGAGCCGCCTGCGCATGTGGTGTTCATTCTGGCCACCACGGAAGCGCATAAGGTGCCGCCTACCATTCAGTCCCGCTGTCAGCGGTATGATTTCAAGCGGATTACGGTGGAGGAGATTCGCGGGCGGCTGGAAAAGGTTGTGTCCGAAATGGGGCTTCAGGCGGAAGACGAAGCCTTGAGCATGATTGCCATTCAGGCTGATGGCGGTCTGCGTGATGCGCTGTCCCTGCTCGACCAATGCTCGGCACTGGCTGACGGGGAACTTACGGCGGCGCGGGTACGGCAGACGCTGGGGCTTATCGGCCACGACTGGATTTATAAGCTGACGGAAGCCATCTATGCCCATAAGAGTCAGACGGCTTTGGCTGTGCTCGCTGACCTCTTGCGGGACGGCAAGGATTTGAAGCAGGTATTGACGGAGTTATCGCTGCATTTGCGCAGTCTGATGATTTATCAGGCCACGGGGACGCTGGCGCAGATGGATTTGTATGCCGAGCCGGATGAAGTCCTGCAGGAGCAGGGCAAATTCTTTAGCGGTGAGGAAATTATGGCCATGATTAAGCGGCTCCATGAGGCACTGACGGAACTCAAATGGTCGCCTCAGCCGCGGATTACGGTGGAAGTGGCGCTGATGTCTCTGTGTAATCCTGCGGTCAGCGGTGCGGTGCCGCAGGCAGGAAATACGGCAGCGGCTGATGATGGCCGGCTGGCGCAGTTGGAGGCAAAGCTTTCACAGATGGCGGCACAGCTCGCAGCCCGTCCGGCTGTGACCTCTGGCGGGGCAGCTGCTGCCAGTGCCCCCGCCAGCCCGCGTCCCGTGGCAGCTTCGCGGCCTGCAGCGGCGCCGGCACCTGTCATGCCACCGGAACCGGCTGTGCCCATTACGGCCAGTGATGCGGAAGTCTGGGATAATCTCTTAAAGACATTGAAGGAACGGAATAAGATGCCGGTCTTTGCCTGCATGAATCAGGG
Source organism: Selenomonas ruminantium AC2024 (assembly GCF_000687995.1). Lineage (NCBI taxonomy): Bacteria > Bacillati > Bacillota > Negativicutes > Selenomonadales > Selenomonadaceae > Pseudoselenomonas > Pseudoselenomonas ruminantium. The sequence goes on along the minus strand of NZ_JIAC01000001.1, from coordinate 48,121 downwards.
GCAGTTTGCGGGCATGAGCGATACGCAGTTCTTTGTGAAGTTCAAGGGTGTGCTGATGGCCGATTTGGCTATGCGCAATTACCGCAGTGTGCTGGAAGGGCTGTTGCAGGAGTTGACTGGTCGTCCGCTGCGGCTCCATTGCAGCGGGGAAGATATGCCGATAATGCCGCCGCCCCAGCCTGCGAAGAAGAAAACGGCTCCGCCCCTGCCACCGGAGGAACCCACCATCCATGTGGATTTGGATTCCATGCCGCCGGAGGAACGAGCACCGCTGGAAAAGGCCTTTGAGATTTTTGGTGACCATGTGGTAGAAATCGAGGACGATAAATAAGTTTGTTGACGGATAGGACTAATTTTGGTAGTCTAAGAGAAGTTGAAAATCACCTTTGAGAGGAGTTAATAATATGTTTGGTGGAATGGGCAACATGGGCAATATGGCCGGCATGATGAAGAAAGTCCAGAAGATGCAGAACGACATGAAGAAGATGCAGGACGAGCTGAAGCGCAAGACGGTAGATGTAACCTCTGGCGGCGGTGCCGTAAAAATCACCATGAACGGTGAAAAGCAGGTGGTAAATCTCGTGATTGACCCGGCTGCTGTAGACCCCGAAGATGTAGAAATGCTGCAGGACCTCATCTCTGCTGCATTCAATGAAGCCACGAAGAAAGTGGATGACATGATGGCTTCGGAAATGGGTAAACTCACCAGCGGTCTTGGCCTCCCGCCGGGACTTTTCTAAGGAGCAGACGTGCAGTATATTGCTCCGCTGGCAAAGTTAATAGAGCATTTTCGCGCACTGCCGGGCATTGGTAACAAAACGGCAGTGCGCCTTGCTTATCATGTGCTGGATATGGACGCAGAGCAGGCAAAGAAGCTGGCAACAGCCATTATCGAGGCCAAAGAGAAAATCGGCTATTGCAATACCTGCTTCAATCTCAGCGACCAGAATCCCTGTGCCATTTGTGCAGCGGAAGAACGCGACCACTCCGTTATCTGTGTGGTGGAACAGCCGCAGGATGTAGCGGCTATGGAACGCATGCGGGATTACCGCGGTGTTTACCATGTGCTTCATGGTGCCCTGTCTCCCTTGGAAGGGGTCGGGCCTGACCAGATACGCATCAAGGAATTATTGGGACGCTTGACCGGTGACGAGGTCAAGGAAGTGATTATGGCCACCAATCCCAACGTGGAGGGGGAGGCCACGGCTATGTACTTAGCCAAACTGTTGAAGCCTATGGGGGTAAAGGTTACCCGTATCGCCCATGGCCTGCCAATCGGCGGCGATTTGGAGTATGCGGATGAAGTGACCCTGTCCAAGGCGATGGAAAACCGGAGGGAAATCTAAATGGAAATTATTGCAGCTTTTGCGGTGGGGCTTATCGCTCTGTGCCTGATTGGCAAGATTATCGCCCTGCCGATGAAGATATTGTGGAAGATGATTACCAACAGCATTGTCGGTGCAGTGCTCCTGTGGGTGGTCAATCTCTTTGGGGCCGGGGTGGACATTACCTTCCTCAAGGCACTGATTGCCGGTGTGTTAGGTGTGCCCGGCGTTATTATCGTATTGCTGATGAACTGAGAAGCGGGAGGTGCAAGGTTTGGCTAAAATCCGTGATGTAGCGCAGGAGGCTGGCGTTTCTGTAGGGACGGTTTCCATGGTGCTCAATCATCCTGATTATGGTTCACCGGCAATCCGTCAGAAAGTCCAGGCGGCTGTGGAAAAATTGCAGTATGTCCCCAGTGAAATGGCCCGCAACCTGTCACTCAAGCGCACGATGACGGTCGGTGTTATTGTGCCGACCGTGGCGCATCCCTTCTTTGCAGAATTGGTGGAAGGGCTGGAGGAATCCCTGTATCATTTGGGCTATAAGACCATGCTTTGCTGCACGCAGCAAAAAGAGAATGCGGAACATGTTTTTATCGAGATGCTGCAGCGGCAGAACATGGACGGCATTATCATGGGGGCACATTCGCTGGACACTTCGCTCTATCAGGGGCTGAAGCAGCCGATTATCGCCTTTGACCGTTATCTGAGCCCGGATATTCCCATCGTGCATACCGACCATATGCTGGGAGGCAGACTCGCGGCCGAGGCTTTTTTGCAGCATGACTGCCATCATATCGTGGAAATTTCCGGTTCGCAGATGGTAAAGACGCCGGCCGGAGAATACCATCAGGCCTTCAATGAGGTCATGCATGCCCATGGCGTGCAGACGGATATCGTATCCCTGCCGTGGAATAGTTTTGGCTTTGAAGAACCGCTGCTGCTGGCAGAAAAAATCTTCGACGATTTTTCGGATGTAGATGGCATCTTAGGCTCGGATGTATCGGTGATGAGCTGTCTGCAGGTTGCGGTACGGCGCGGAATAAAGGTGCCGGAACAGTTGAAGCTCGTGGCCTATGATGGTACCGTTCTTACGCAGAACGGCATCCGTAAACTGACGGCTGTACGCCAGCCCATTGACGAACTAGCCAAGGTGGCGGCGCAAAAAATCGTGAGCATCATCAATGGCAAACAGGATGATTTGTCCTGGGTGCTGCCGCCGACTTTGATTTCCGGAGAGACGTGTTAGGGAAGTGCTTGCCCGGCCTTAACATGGCTCTGTAGACAAAATTATCAGAATACAATTATAAAAAAATAAATTACGAACCCATTGACAATCGACGCAAATAAGTCTAAAATAATTTTTGAACCGGTTCAATGAACCGGTTCAAAAGGAAAAGAATCTCAACGAGACAAGGGAGCGCATGTTTATGAAGGAACCTATAACAATTACGAATCAGCGATACCGACTGGGGTATCATGTGATGACCCCGGGCGGCTGGATGAATGACCCGAACGGTTTTTCGTTCTTCAAGGGCTGGTATCATATATTTTATCAGTATTATCCTTATGCAGCTGAGTGGGGGCCGATGCACTGGGGCCATGCCCGCAGCCGCGACTTGGTTCACTGGGAGACTTTGCCGGTGGCACTTGCTCCGGATGAAAATGAAAACGGCTGTTTCTCTGGCAGTGCGGTGGTTTATGACGATAAGCTCTGGTTGATTTACACAGGCCATCATACGCCGAATGCTGTTGACCCCGAAGATTTTTATCAGGACCAGCGCGTGGCCTGGAGTGAGGACGGCATTCACTTTACCAAGTACGGTGCCAATCCGGTGCTTAGAACACCAGCCGGGAATACGAAGCATTTCCGTGACCCGAAGGTTTGGCAGGAAGGCGATACCTTCTACATGGTGCTGGGCAGCCAGGGCGAGGATGGCCTGGGCCGGGCGCTTATCTACAGCTCCAAAGATTTATTGCACTGGGAACCGGCAACGGAACTTTGCAAAGCGGTTTCCAAGGAAACGGAAGGTTATATGTGGGAATGCCCCGATTTCTTCCATCTCGATGGCAAGGATATCCTGCTGATGTCCCCGCAGGGGCTGGAAGCTGACGGTGACCGCTTCCGCAATTTGAATCAGACGGGCTATCTCATGGGCAATGTCAAGGATAAGAAACTGCAACATGATGGTTTTGTGGAAATCGACAACGGTCATGACTTCTATGCGACGCAAACGATGTTGACGCCGGACGGCCGACGCGTTATGATTGCCTGGATGAATGCCTGGGATTCGCCCATGCCGGAAATTGAAGATGGCTGGGCCGGAGCCTTGACGCTGCCGCGTGAACTGTCAGTAAAAGATGGCCGCGTTCTGCAGAAACCGATACGAGAGCTTACGGGCCTGCGGCAGGAAGTGCTGCTTGATGGCGCGCTGGAAGTGGAACGTGATTATAAGCTGGGCCGGACGGCAGAACTGGAACTTACCTTTACGGAAAAGGCTGAAGGCGTACTGCTCCTGCTGACCGACGGGGGAAAGAATTTGCAGCTGAGTCTCGAAGCCGGGGGACGCTTCGTAGTCAGCCGCAACACAAAAGATGGCGAGCGGGCGGCAGTCCTGCGTTCTACACAGCCACTGAAGTTGCAGCTTTTCCTCGATAAAAGTTCGGTTGAGCTGTTTGTCGGTGATGGAGAACTTACGTTTACGGAACGCGTTTACTGGCAAAATGATGTGCAATGCCGTTTGCTGACGCAGGCAGATAATCAGGCCAAAGCATGGCGGCTGGAGAGCGAAAGTAATCAGTATTGATTGAGGGAAACCTGAAGGGGACGATAATCATGCAAAACATTTTTACGAAAGCTTTACGGAATCCGTTTTATCGGACGGGTTCGCTGGAAATTCTCTTATTCTTTGCCGGCTGGGGGATTTGGTGGTCTTTCTTCCAGATTTGGCTGACGACGAAACAGGGCTTTTCGGGAGCTCAGGTCGGCACGATTTACACGTTTGGTTCGGCTGTGGCGTTGGTACTGATGTTTGTCTATGGTTCGCTGCAGGATAAGCTCGGGTTGAAAAAACACCTGCTCATTGCGATGGTTGGCTGTCAGGTACTGCTGGCACCGTTCTTTACCTGGGTGTATGTGCCCATGCTGGAAAGCAACTTCTATGTCGGTGCCATGGTTGGTGCTGTGTATCTGGCTGTAGCGTACCTGGCCGCTTGCCCGGTGTTTGAAGCGGTGACGGAAAGACTCAGCCGCCGTTATAGTTTCGAGTATGGACAGGCCCGTGCCTGGGGTTCTTTTGGTTATGCCATGTCGGCACTTGCCGCAGGTTTCCTCTTTACGATTAATCCCTATCTGGTATTCTGGACCGGTTCAGCGGTATCGGCAGTCCTCTTGGCGGTGCTGCTGCTCATGAAGCCGGAAAATAAGGAAGCAAATATCACTGCCTATGAGAATAGCGAGGAACGCGATAAGGCGGTTAAATCTCCCTCGCTTAAGGAAATCATTCAGGTCTTTGGCATCTTTGATGTTTGGAAAATCATTATTTTTGTTATCTTAAGCTGGACTTTCTATACCGTATTTGACCAGCAGATGTTCCCGGAATTTTTCACGCGGTTCTTTGCTACCCCGGAAGAGGGACAGCAGGCTTATGGCATTTTGAACTCGGTGCAGGTATTCTTAGAATTCCTGATGATGGGTCTGGTGCCGGTGCTGATGAAGAAAATCGGCGTGCGCAGTGCACTGCTCTTGAGCTGCCTTATCATGATCTGTCGTATCGGCGGCTGCGGTTTGGCTTCGACTCCGCTCGGAATTGGCCTGATCAAACTTTTGCATGCTCCAGAAACGGCACTCTTCGTGCTGGCAATCTTCCGCTATTTCACATTGCACTTTGATACGCGTGTATCGGCGACCCTCTATATGGTTGGTTTCCAGATTGCAGCGTCTGTTGGTGGTATCATCTTCTCCGTACCGCTGGGCAGCCTGCGTGACAGCATCGGCTATCAGAGCACGTTCCTGACGATTGCCGGGATTGTCTTGGTGGCAACCTTGTACGCCTGCTGCATCCTGAAAAAAGATGACCGGGATGTAGAAGGTCAGCCATTGGAAGCGTAAAAATTTGATGGTGCAGGAAGCGTTGCTGAAATGTTGAAGGTCAGTGACGCTTCCTTTTTTTTTGAGGGTGAAAGCATCTCGTGATTAACTTTTTCATCTTTTTTTCAAAAAGGTGTTGACAATAGAGTGCGACTCGTGTAATATAATACAAGTCGCTGACAGACACGGCAACAAAACAGCTTTGCAAGCCTTGATTGGCAAGCTACTGTGAAGTGCCGAAGAGCTTATAAAAAAGAATCAAAAAAGTTCTTGACAAGCTATACTGAATGCGATAAGATAAACAAGTCGCTTGAAACGGCGACACAGATTGTTCTTTGAAAACTAAACAATGCAAATAATCATGCAACATGATTAAAGCCAGATGTTTAAGAAGTGAAAACTTCTTATTAAAACATCGATTGGTATGAACAACATAGCAATCGGCAATTTCTTTAATAGATAATTGAGAGCTTGATTAAGTTCTTCATAAATTTTATGGAGAGTTTGATCCTGGCTCAGGACGAACGCTGGCGGCGTGCTTAACACATGCAAGTCGAACGAGACGAATTTAAGCTTGCTTAGATGAGTCGAGTGGCAAACGGGTGAGTAACGCGTAGACAACCTGCCGCAAAGATGGGGACAACAGTCCGAAAGGACTGCTAATACCGAATGTTGTATCGTTTCCGCATGGAGATGATATTAAAGATGGCCTCTACTTGTAAGCTATCGCTTTGCGATGGGTCTGCGTCTGATTAGCTAGTTGGTGGGGTAACGGCCTACCAAGGCGACGATCAGTAGCCGGTCTGAGAGGATGAACGGCCACATTGGAACTGAGACACGGTCCAGACTCCTACGGGAGGCAGCAGTGGGGAATCTTCCGCAATGGGCGAAAGCCTGACGGAGCAACGCCGCGTGAGTGAAGAAGGGTTTCGGCTCGTAAAGCTCTGTTGACGGGGACGAACGTGCGAAATGCGAATAGTTTTTCGCAATGACGGTACCCGTCGAGGAAGCCACGGCTAACTACGTGCCAGCAGCCGCGGTAATACGTAGGTGGCGAGCGTTGTCCGGAATTATTGGGCGTAAAGGGAGCGCAGGCGGGAAGGCAAGTCAGTCTTAAAAGTGCGGGGCTCAACCCCGTGATGGGATTGAAACTGTCTTTCTTGAGTGCAGGAGAGGAAAGCGGAATTCCTAGTGTAGCGGTGAAATGCGTAGATATTAGGAGGAACACCAGTGGCGAAGGCGGCTTTCTGGACTGTAACTGACGCTGAGGCTCGAAAGCGTGGGGAGCGAACAGGATTAGATACCCTGGTAGTCCACGCCGTAAACGATGAATGCTAGGTGTAGGAGGTATCGACCCCTTCTGTGCCGGAGTTAACGCAATAAGCATTCCGCCTGGGGAGTACGGTCGCAAGACTGAAACTCAAAGGAATTGACGGGGGCCCGCACAAGCGGTGGAGTATGTGGTTTAATTCGACGCAACGCGAAGAACCTTACCAGGGCTTGACATTGAGTGAAAGATCTAGAGATAGATCCCTCCCTTCGGGGACACGAAAACAGGTGGTGCATGGCTGTCGTCAGCTCGTGTCGTGAGATGTTGGGTTAAGTCCCGCAACGAGCGCAACCCCTATCATTTGTTGCCAGCACGTAAAGGTGGGAACTCAAATGAGACTGCCGCGGACAACGCGGAGGAAGGCGGGGATGACGTCAAGTCATCATGCCCCTTATGTCCTGGGCTACACACGTACTACAATGGGATGGACAGAGAGCAGCGACCCCGCGAGGGCAAGCGAACCCCATAAACCATCTCCCAGTTCGGATTGCAGGCTGCAACCCGCCTGCATGAAGTCGGAATCGCTAGTAATCGCTGGTCAGCATACAGCGGTGAATACGTTCCCGGGCCTTGTACACACCGCCCGTCACACCACGGAAGTCATTCACACCCGAAGCCGGTGGGTAAACCGCAAGGATATAGCCGTCTAAGGTGGGGGCGATGACTGGGGTGAAGTCGTAACAAGGTAGCCGTATCGGAAGGTGCGGCTGGATCACCTCCTTTCTAAGGATTTAATATCTTAGGTCGGAGCATCTGCTTTGCTAGAGATAGCGTTTGCATTGTCTAGTTTTGAGAGAATAATCTCTCAGATATGTACACTGAAAACTACACAGAAGAAATTAAAATGTATCAATTTTAACCAAAGGTCTACACGACAGTGTAAACAGAGGTTGAACGAACATTTTAGGATTCAAAAGCATAGACATCATAGAACAATATGATACTTTATGGCAAAACGAAAGTTAAGCTACAAAGGGCATATGGTGGATGCCTAGGCGTTTCGAGCCGATGAAGGACGCGATAAGCTGCGAAAAGTCATGGGGAGCCGCAAGTAGGCTGTGAGCCATGAATATCCGAATGGGGCAACCCGGTACGAGTCATGTCGTACTACCTAGTTTCTAGGAGGCACACCCGGTGAACTGAAACATCTAAGTAACCGGAGGAAAAGTAATCAAAAGAGATTCCCTCAGTAGCGGCGAGCGAACAGGGAAGAGCCCAAACCGGACGTCTTCGGACGACCGGGGTTGAGGACCGGCATAAAGGGAAGAATTTCTAGTTGAAGCTTCTGGGAAGGAGCGGCGCAGAAGGTGAAACCCCCGTAAACGAAAGAAATTCCAACGGGCCGGTATCCAGAGTACCACGAGACACGTGAAACCTTGTGGGAAGCAGGGTGGACCACCATCCAAGGCAAAATACTACGAAACGACCGATAGCGCATAGTACCGTGAGGGAAAGGTGAAAAGAACCCCGGGAGGGGAGTGAAATAGAACCTGAAACCGTATGTCTACAAGCAGTCGAAGCTCTTTATACGAGCGACGGCGTGCCTATTGAAGAATGAACCGGCGAGTTAATTTATGTAGCGAGGTTAAGTGGAAGACACGGAGCCGAAGCGAAAGCGAGTCTTAATAGGGCGAAAGTTACATGGATTAGACCCGAAACCACAGTGATCTATGCATGGCCAGGTTGAAGCTCAGGTAAAAATGAGTGGAGGACCGAACCCGTGAGTGTTGAAAAACTTTGGGATGAGCTGTGCATAGGGGTGAAATGCCAATCGAACGTGGAGATAGCTGGTTCTCCCCGAAATAGCTTTAGGGCTAGCCTCAGGCGACACATAAAGACGGTAGAGCACTGATCGGACGCGGGTCTGTAATGGATACCAACTCCAGTCAAACTGCGAATGGCTTTATGAGAAGAACCTGGGAGTCAGAATGCGAGTGATAAGACCCGTATTCAAGAGGGAAACAGCCCAGACCGCCGACTAAGGTCCCCAATGCTGTACTAAGTGGAAAAGGATGTAGGACTTCCTAAACAACCAGGATGTTGGCTCAGAAGCAGCCACCATTTAAAGAGTGCGTAATAGCTCACTGGTCGAGAGGCCCTGCGCCGAAAATATCCGGGGCTCAAGTACAGAACCGAAGTCGCGGCATGCGCAAGCATGGGTAGGGGAGCGTTCCATGGGCGTTGAAGGTTGACCGGAAGGACAGCTGGAGCGTATGGAAGTGAGAATGCCGGTATGAGTAGCGAAACGGCCAGTGAGAATCTGGCCCACCGAAAGCCTAAGGGATCCTGGGCAACGCTCGTCGTCCCAGGGTAAGTCGGGACCTAAGCCGAGGCAGCAAGCGTAGGCGATGGACAACAGGCGAAAATTCCTGTACTGCATGAAGTTGTTTGAGGATGGAGTGACGCAGCAAGGAGTCTGAGCTGGCGATTGGAAATGCCAGTCGAAGGCGGTAGGCTGGTGTGGAGGCAAATCCCCACACTGTAAGGCTGAGAACCGATAGATAGACGCGTACTTCGGTACAAGTCAAATTCAGACGTACTACACTGCCAAGAAAAGCTTCTAACGAGACGACATGTACCCGTACCAAAACCGACACAGGTAGGCGGGGAGAGAATCCTAAGGTGCGCGGGAAAACCCTCGTTAAGGAACTCGGCAAAATGCATCCGTAACTTCGGGAGAAGGATGGCCGGAGCTGGTGAAGAGATTAACTCTTGGAGCTGGAGCCGGCGACAGAAGAGAAGCCCAAGCGACTGTTTACCACAAACACAGGTGCCTGCTAAAGAGAAATCTGACGTATAGGTGCTGACACCTGCCCGGTGCTGGAAGGTTAAGAGGACGGGTTAGCCGCAAGGTGAAGCTCGGAATTGAAGCCCCAGTAAACGGCGGCCGTAACTATAACGGTCCTAAGGTAGCGAAATTCCTTGTCGGGTAAGTTCCGACCCGCACGAAAGGTGTAACGACTTGGGCACTGTCTCAACGAGGGACCCGGTGAAATTGAAATACCTGTGAAGATGCAGGTTACCCGCGACTGGACAGAAAGACCCCATGGAGCTTTACTGCAGCCTGTCATTGATTTTTGGCATGTAACGTACAGGATAGCTGGGAGACGGAGAACCATTGTCGCCAGATGATGGGGAGTCAATGTTGGGATACCAGCCTTTGCGTGTTAGGAATCTAACCCTGAGAGTAACGAACTCGGGGACAGTGGCAGGCGGACAGTTTGACTGGGGCGGTCGCCTCCGAAAGAGTAACGGAGGCGTCCAAAGGTTCCCTCAGCGCGGACAGAAATCGCGCGAAGAGTATAAAGGCAGAAGGGAGCTTGACTGCGAGTCATACACGACGAGCAGGTACGAAAGTAGGGCTTAGTGATCCGGTGGAATGAGAGTGGAATTGCCATCGCTCAACGGATAAAAGCTACCCTGGGGATAACAGGCTAATCTCTCCCAAGAGTCCATATCGACGGGGAGGTTTGGCACCTCGATGTCGGCTCATCACATCCTGGGGCTGAAGCAGGTCCCAAGGGTTGGGCTGTTCGCCCATTAAAGTGGTACGTGAGCTGGGTTCAGAACGTCGTGAGACAGTTCGGTCCATATCCATCGCGGGCGTAAGATACATGAGGGAAGCTGCTCCTAGTACGAGAGGACCGGAGTGGACGGACCGCCGGTGTACCAGTTGTTTCGCCAGAAGCATAGCTGGGTAGCTGCGTCCGGAAGGGATAAACGCTGAAAGCATCTAAGCGTGAAGCCTGTCCCGAGATGAAGTATCTCATGGAGTAATCCAGTAAGATTCCTTGAAGAAGACAAGGTAGATAGGTTGGGAGTGGAAGTGCCGTAAGGCATGCAGCGGACCAATACTAATAAATCGAGGGCTTATCTTTCAACGAAAAATAAAATGTTCAATACATATTTCTTCTGTATAGTTTTGAGTGTAGCATATATACTCAAAAGAATATCTGGTGACGATAGCTGAGTGGTTCCACCTGTTCCCATACCGAACACAGTAGTTAAGCACTCATACGCCGAAAGTACTTGTCTGGAGACGGACTGGGAGGATAGGGCGTTGCCAGTTAAGCCAAGAGCACCCTGCGGGGTGCTTTTTTCGTATAAAAATGACAAAAAGGTCTTGTGTAAATTGAATTTCTGTGTTACACTTTTTGTGTAAATTGATTTCACTGAATTTGAGAGGAAGCCGTTATGAAGTTCGCAGAAAAATTAAGGCAGCTACGGAATCAGAAGGGAATGAGCCAGGAAGCGGTAGCCAAAGCTATTGGCGTAACCCGACGTACCTACATTTCCTATGAATTAGATGGCCGCTATCCGAAAGACAGGGAACGATACACCAAACTGGCAGAGGTTTTTGGGGTAGATGTGAATTACCTGTATACGGAGAATGAAGATTTTGTCAGCAGAGCCGGCCGGAAATATGGTGACAGGGGCATAAAGCAGGCCACCGCCCTTGTCAGTGAATTATCCGGACTCTTTGCCGGTGGGGAACTTACGGAGGAAGATCGCGATGCTGTGATGCAGTCCCTGCAGGAAGCATATTGGCTGGCAAAAAAGGAAAACAGGAAGTACGGCAGCAGAAACTCGAAGGGGTGAGCAGATGGACGCAGAGTGGTGCCATAATCGGGCACGGGAAATTGTCAGGCAGGTCGGCAGCCGGGATATGAGGCGCATCGCCAAAGAATTGAATATCAAGGTGCTTTATAATGATAATTTTGTCAACCTGCTGGGCATGTACTTTTGCAAGTGGCATCATCGGTTCATCATCCTCAATTCCAATTTGGATGATATCTGGCAGAATATGGTCATGGCCCATGAGATTGGCCATGACCAGCTGCATCGGGATTTGGCCGGGCAGGGGCAGCTGCAGGAGTTTGAGTTGTTCCGCTTGAACAGCCGTACGGAGTATGAGGCCAATGCCTTTGCTGCCCATCTTCTGATGGATACGGACAGCGTTTATGCAGAGCTTAAAGAGGGCTGTGATGAGGTTACGCTGGCACGGAAGATGAACTGCAACATCAATCTGGCCTTGGTGAAGCTGCAGGAGATGGCCAAGTTGGGGTACGATATCCGCCCCAGCGATGGTGTAGACAGCCAGTTTTTGAAGCGGATACATGTATGAGAATTTACTTGTAATGGAGGCAGAAAAATGTTAAATCAAGTTATTCATTTTGCAGTTGTGGTCAATGTGGCTTTGATTATGCTGGTAGTCTGCCTGTCTACCTATATCACGATTCAGGGCCAGCGGCTTAAGGATTATAAATCAAAGACCGAGAAAATGCAGCTGGAAATTCGCTGGTATGAGAAGAAAAACAGCAGTCAGCAGACGGGGGAAATCCTGTCGGGAAACAGAAGTTTGGTGGCGTAAAATATATTGCTATTTCCATGCTGCGAGTGTATAATCAAGGTAACGGTTTGCACTAGTGCTAGACGCAGAAAATTTTTGCTGGAAGCGCGGTAAGGAGTGTGGAGCAGTGAAGCTAGACAGCGTGAAACTAGTATTGGCGTGTTTGGCAGTATTTCTCTTTAGCTGATCTGGGGATAGAAAAGTTGAGGAGAGGAGCAGGGCATCTACGGCCCTGCTCTTTTATTATTTGCAGATAAGGCCGGGTTATGGTAAAATTTTCACTAGTGGGGGGCAGGAATCTGCCTTGGCTATGACGAATTACAAGTGAGATATGAGCCTTAGAGAGGGGAATACTCAATGACCACAGATGAAACATTGGTGAAACCAAAAGTTAAGATAAAGGTATTTGGCGTTGGCGGTGGCGGCAACAGTGTTCTTATGCGCATGGGCCAGCACAATGAATTGGATATTGAGCTTTATGCGGTGAATACGGATGCCAAGCAGCTGCAGATTACGGCACAGGTTGGTGGCGTGAACTGCATTCAGATTGGTGAGAACCTGACCCGTGGACGGGGAACTGGCGGCAATATTCAGATTGGTGAACAGGCTGCCAAGAATGATGCGGCAAAATTGCAGGCTGCCATGAATGGGGCGGATTTGGTTTTCGTTACGGCAGGCATGGGGGGCGGCACCGGCACCGGGGCTGCACCGATTGTAGCCCGGCTGGCGAAGGAGATGGGAATTCTCTCCGTTGGCGTGGTGACGGTTCCCTTCGCTTTTGAGGGCAACCGCAAGAAGAAGGTGGCCCAGGAAGGCATTACCAAGATGCAGTCCCAGATGGATGCGCTGATTGCTGTGGAAAATGACAATCTGTCCAAGCTGCCGGAGAATCGCAAGATGTCTTTGGTGAAGGCTTTTGAATGTGCAGATAATATTTTGAAGCAGGCCATTAACTGTGTGGCAGAACTCATTCTGACCACGGGTGTCATCAATGTGGACTTTGCGGATGTTACGACCATCTTCCGTCAGAGTGAGAGCAGTGATGCACTGCTGGGGATTGGTGTCAGCGAGCGCAGTGCTGTGGATGCGGTGAAGATTGCCGCAGAAAGTCCGCTCATTGACAAGGGGCTGACTGGTGCGCGCGGCATTATCCTCAATCTCACCGGAGACAGCACGCTGAGTCTTTATGATGTGGATGAAGCTACCCGCTATATTGTGAAGCATACGGATCCGGAAGTAAATATCATTTTGGGTACAGTGGAAGATAATACCATGAAGGGGGCCGTACAGGCCACCATCATTGCCACGGACTTTGCGGATAGTGTAGTAATGAAGGCTCCGACTGTAAAGGTGCCGGAAAGTGCCATTAAGAAGGAAACCTTGCAGAAGGAAACTTTCCAGATGGAGGTGCCGGCCTTCATGAACAAAGATAAAAAGGAAGAGAAGCCGTCACAGCCTTTTGCGATTCCGGCCTTTAAGCTGACGGATTTGCCGGATAAGGACAAGCAATAAGAGAGGAAAGGTTACAGCATTGAGTAATGTACATAGATTTTCCCGTTCCGAGCTGCTCTTGGGACGGGAAGGGCTGGCAAGGCTGGCGTCTGCCACTGTCGCTGTCTTTGGCGTAGGCGGCGTAGGCTCCTTCGTAGCCGAAGGGCTGGCCCGGGCTGGAGTGGGGCATCTCGTGCTGGTGGATAATGATAAAATCAGTCTTACCAATATCAACCGGCAGCTTCATTCTCTGACATCTACCGTGGGCAAGTCAAAGACTGCAGTTATGCGGGAACGTATTATGGATATCAATCCTGCAGCTAAGGTAAATGAAATCAATGATTTTTATCTGCCGGATAATGCCGACAGTTTTTTTATTGGTGACTATGATTATGTGGTGGATGCCATTGATACGGTGGCAGGCAAGGTGAGTCTGGCGGTGGAATGTCAGAAGCGCCAGCTGCCATTGATTGCCAGTATGGGAGCGGGCAATAAGTTTGACCCCACGCGCTTTGTGGTGTCCGATATCTACAAGACCAGTGTTGACCCGCTGGCCCGCGTGATGCGCCGCAAATTAAAGCAAGAGGGCGTGAAAAAGCTCAAGGTGGTTTATTCCACCGAGGAGCCTCGCCAAATCATGCTGCCGGAAGATGGCGAAGCGGAGAAGAAGGGCAGTGCCGGACGGACCGCGCCGGGCAGCATGTCCTTTGTGCCCTCGGTGGCAGGTCTTATTATCGCCAGCGAGGTCGTCAAGGATTTGACAGGAAATTTCGGGAGTCAACGGGAGGCAGATAAATGAAAATTGCAGTGTTAGGCTGCGGCCGCTGGGGGTCTTTTCACGCCTGGTATGCCCAGCGTATTGGCCATCAGGTGATGCTATGGGGCCGCAAGGGTTCTAAGCATCTGCAGGCGCTGCAGGAAACGCGGCAGAATGAATATCTGACCTTGCCGGAGACGGTGGAGCTTACGGATGATTTGGCAGCGGCGGTGGCTTTTGCCGATATTTTGATTATCTCCATCAGTGCCCAGAAACTGCGGGAGTTCTGCCGCCAGTTAAAGGCTCTGCCCCAGCTGGATGCGAAGAAGTTTGTCCTGTGCATGAAGGGGCTGGAAATCAGCACCGGCAAGCGCCTTACCACTGTGGTGGCGGAAGAACTGGGCACGGACAAGCAGGTGGCAGTATGGGTAGGCCCCGGCCATGTGCAGGATTTTGTACGGGAGATTCCCAACTGTATGGTCATTGCCGCCAAGGAAATGCAGCTGACCCGGGAAATCGTCAATGCTTTTGCCAGCCCGTTAATCCGCTTCTATTACGGCGAGGATTTGCTGGGAACGGAAATCGGTGCGGCTGCGAAAAATGTCATGGGACTGGCCGCTGGTATGTTAGACGGCCTCGGATACAGCAGCCTCAAAGGGGCATTGATGGCCCGGGGCACCAAGGAACTATCCCGTCTTATTGAAAAGATGGGGGGCGACCGTATGACGGTGTATGGCCTCTCCCATTTAGGGGATTATGAAGCCACTCTCTTTTCCCCGTTCAGCAATAACCGCCGTTTTGGCGAGGAATTTGTCAAGGGGAAGAACTTTGGCAAATTGGCCGAAGGGGTGTATACGGTGACGGCATTGATGGATATTGCCCGGGAGTACCACTTGGAATTACCAATTTGTGCAACGGTCAATGCCATCATCAACGAAGGAAAATCTCCCCAGGAAGAGCTTTTGAAGTTGTTCCTGCGGGATAAGAAGAGCGAACAGGAATAAACCGTCGGCGGCCAGACTGCCGGCTGACCCAATAAGAAGGTATATGAACAGATGAAGCAAATACCCTATGCCATACATACAATTAAAGAATTGCAGGCTTGTGTGGAGGAAGTGCGGGAGACAAGCCGCCAGTTAAAGCATCTTTCCGGCGTGTTGGTATCGGTGTTTATGGACCCGACGAAGAAAGCCATGCTGGAGGGAATTCAAAAGGCTATACAGGCTGTGTTCCCCGAAGCACAGGTGATTGGCTCCGTATCCAGCGGGGAAATTGTCAATGGCCAGCTTCTGGATCAAGGTGTGGCAGTTAATTTTACCCTCTTTGAAGAATCTACGGTGCGCGTCTTTGCCTACGATTTTGGGGCAAAGAAGAGCAGCAGCGCAGGGCGAGAGCTGTTGAGCATTTTACAGGCAGACAGGGATGCGGCGGCGGTAGAGATTATCTCTTCCGGCTTCCACTTGGATATCAATCCCTTTTTCAAGCAGCTGTCCGCAGCCCGGCGGAAGATTTTTTTCTTCGGCGGACTGGCAGATGATGGCAGTCTGGGGAAGAATGGTCTGGTGTTTACCCACTCGGCGCAGCTCCATCATGGCGTGGTTGTGGCTGTGTTCAGCGGGAAAACGCTCCATGTGCAGGGCAGTTCCAGTTTTGGCTGGAAGCCTTTGGGACGCACCATGACGGTGACGAAGATGGAGGGGGATTACTGTCTGCAGGAACTGGATGGCCGTTCGCCGCTGGAGGTTTTCGAGCGCTATCTGGCCATTCGGAACACCGATGACTTTTTGGTGGAGGCACTGACCTTTCCCTTTTATTTCGAGCGTCATGGTACGATTCTGGCGCGTCATCCCCGCCGTTGCCGCGATGACGGCAGTATGATGTTCGGCGCGGATTTGCATGTGGGCGAACAGTTGCGGCTGGCCTACGGTGACCCCGGGGACATCATTGATAACGCCATGGCCCTGCAGGAGAAGATGGCGAGCTTCAAGCCGGAGGCAATCTTTGTGGTGAGCTGTGTGGCGCGCTGGATGCTGTTGGGCAGTGATACGGAGAAGGAACTGGCGATTTGCAAGCATTTGGCTCCGTCGGCAGGTTTCTATGCCTATGGGGAGTTCATGCGCAACAGCAGCGGTGAAATCATGGTGTCCAATATGACACTGGTGACCATTGCCATGCGCGAGGGGTTCTGCATGGGACGACAGTCCAATGTGGTGCCGTCGCGGCCGAAATTGAAAGGCCATCGCTCCTTGATGGCGCGGCTGGTGCATTTCATTGAAACCACCACCAAGGAATTGGAGGAATCCAACCGCCAGCTTACCCATCTGGCGCAAATAGACAGGCTGACGGGACTCTTTAATCGCGGGGAAACGGAAGCCAATCTGAAAACGCTGCTGCAGCAGACCAGAGAATATCAGGAGCCGCTTTCGGTACTGATGATGGATGTGGACGATTTCAAGATTATCAATGACACTTATGGCCATGCCGTTGGGGATGATACCTTGAAGTCCATTGCCAGGATTTTGCATAAGAATACGCGGCGGGGAACGGATTTCCCCGGACGCTGGGGCGGGGATGAATTTTTCGTCATCCTGCCGGGAACCACGAATGACCGGGCCAGGGAGATTGCTCAGCGCATTGGAGAACTCATCAATGAGCAGGCTCTGCTGCCGGATGGTGCAGTGGTCACCACCAGTATTGGCGTGGTGACAGCTGCTACGGATGATACGCCGGACAGCTTGTTCAAGCGGGCCGATAGTGCTCTCTATGAGGCCAAGCTGATTCGCGGTAAAAATAATGTTGTTGTGCACTAAGAGGTACAAATTTAAGGGAGGAACATAATGGAAGTATTAGCGGGGGTTATTTTTGTTTTCATGTACATGGTAATTGTGTCGGAGAAGATTCACCGCACAGTGGCAGCCATGCTGGGTGCTA
Source organism: Selenomonas ruminantium AC2024 (assembly GCF_000687995.1). NCBI lineage: Bacteria > Bacillati > Bacillota > Negativicutes > Selenomonadales > Selenomonadaceae > Pseudoselenomonas > Pseudoselenomonas ruminantium. Next base: position 30,847 of record NZ_JIAC01000001.1, on the reverse strand, counting down.
CGTCGATGATTCTGTTGGGGATTTTATCCCAGGAGACAGCGCTTCATCATATTGATTTTAATACGTTGGGGCTTTTGGTGGGCATGATGGTGCTGGTGGGCGTTACCAGCCATACGGGCCTCTTTGACTATGTGGCCATCAAGGCCGCCAAGGTGGCCAAGGCTGAACCGAAGCGCATCCTCATCTATCTGGCGCTGATTACGGCGGTATTCTCCGCGTTCCTGGATAATGTGACCACGGTGCTGTTGATGGTGCCGGTAACCTTCAGCATTACCCAGAAGCTGCATCTGAAGGCGAATCCCTTCCTGCTCACGCAGATTATTGCTTCCAATATCGGCGGTACGGCAACGCTTATCGGTGACCCGCCGAATATCATGATTGGCAGCGCGGTAAAGGAATTGACCTTTATGGCCTTTATCGAAAATCTGGCGCCGATTGCCATTCTTAATCTGATTATCGTTATCTTCCTCGTGGAAATCATTTACAAGAAGGGCTTGCATACCAAGCCGGAACTGCAGGCGGATTTGATGCAGATGGATGAGCATAAGGCGCTGAAAGACCGCCGTCTGCTCAAGAAGTCCCTGTTTGTGCTGACGCTGGTCATCTTAGGCTTCTTCACCCATTCCATCACGCATGTGGAATCTTCCATGATTGCGCTGACGGGCGGCTTCCTGCTCCTGCTGCTGGCGGGCGGCAGCCACCATCTGGTGGAAAGCTCCATGAAGGCTGTGGAGTGGGCAACGATTTTCTTCTTTATCGGTCTCTTTATCGCAGTAGGCGGTCTTATCGAAACGGGCATTATCGGCAGCATGGCCAGCCAGGCAGTAGAACTCACTGGCGGGGATGTGACGGCTACTTCGCTGCTCGTGCTCTGGCTTAGCGCCATCGTTTCCTCGGTACTGGATAATATCCCCTTTGTCGCCACCATGATTCCGCTGATTCAGAACATGGGCGCTATGGGCGTCAGCAATCTGGAACCCATCTGGTGGAGTCTGGCACTGGGTGCCTGCCTCGGCGGCAACGGCACGCTGGTCGGTGCTTCGGCTAACCTCATCGTAGCCGGTCTGGCTGCTGAGCGGGGCGTCAAAATCACCTTTATCAATTATTTCAAGATTGGTTTTCCGATTATGCTCTTGACGATTGTATTGTCAACGGTGTATGTTTATATCCGGTATCTGATTTGACCGGATTTGGGCCTGTAAATTCCGGTGGAATTTATGGGCCTTATTTTATAAAAAATGTCTTTACTAGCAGGAATTTTTGCAGCAGACACGAATGGTTGTACTTTGAAGGAGGAGTTTTGGGTGGCAAAATTTGGCGGACATGGCTATGGCATGGCCATACTCTTTGTGGTAATCGGTGCGATTTTAGGCGGTATTTTGGGGCAGCTGCTGACTGGCGTGGAAGCCTTAAGCGGCGTGATGCCTTATCTGGTGAATACCTTCCCAGTATTTGACACGTCAGCCTTTACGATTAATCTCTATGTGATTCAGCTGACACTTGGGCTGGCCTTTGCACCCAACCTCATGAGCATTCTGGGCATTGTCATCGCCCTGATTCTGTTCCGTCGTTACTAAGAGAAAGGAGACTTGGTTTATGTTTATTCTGGCTTCGGGGTCGCCACGGCGAAAAGAACTTCTCCAGCAGATAAATGCCCGTTTTGAAATTCGTATCAGCGCCGCGGAGGAACTCAGCGGAGATGGAATAAGTCCTGCTGAAATGGTGGAAAAAAATGCTGCGGCAAAAGCGCAGGCTGTGGCCCGGCTTTATCCCAATCATGCTGTATTGGGCGCAGATACGGTGGTAGCATTGGACGGGCATACTTACGGGAAACCGGACAGCCGCGAGGATGCCATCCGCATGCTGAAGGAGTTTTCCGGCAGAACGCATCAGGTGCTCACCGGCATTGCCTGGGTGTATAATGGGCATCTTTTTACGGATGTCGTAAAGACGGATGTGGAGTTTGCCCAGCTGGCAGATACGGAAATCGAGCGCTATGTGAAGAGCGGTGAACCCATGGACAAAGCCGGCGCTTATGCCATTCAGGGGGCGGCGGCGGAATTCATCGTAGGCATTCATGGCTCCTACAGCAATGTGGTGGGACTGCCCCTCAATGCGACTGTACGGCTTGCGCGAAAGGCAGGCGTAAATTTGTATGGCGATTATGGTGAGGGATTTACCCCCTGAGGAACGTCCGCGGGAGAAACTGCTGGCCTATGGGCCGAGCGGGCTGAGCAATGCAGAACTGCTGGCCATCCTGCTGCGCAGCGGCACACGGAAAAAATCCGTCCTGCGCATTGCCGAGGAAATTCTGGCCCGCATCAAGGAGCAGGGCTTAGTGGGGATGGTACATATCTCGGTAGCCGAACTGGCAAAGATTGACGGCGTGGGCAAGGTCAAGGCTGCCACGTTGCAGGCGGCCATTGAGCTTGCACGGCGGCTGGCTGTCCAACAGTCGGCCAAGATTCAAATGATTACGGGGCCGGAGGATGTGGCGCGTTATGCCATGCCCCATTACCGCTTCGAGCAGAAGGAGCACTTTGCGGTGTTGCTCCTAAACACCAAGAATCATGTCATCAGTATGCCGGAGGTTTCGGTGGGCAGTCTCTCGGCCTCAGTGGTTCATCCCCGGGAGGTGTTCCGGGCGGCTATCGACCATGCGGCAGCCGCCATGATTCTGCTGCACAATCATCCCAGCGGCGACCCTACACCTAGCCGTGAGGATATTGCGGTGACGGAACGGCTCGTGAAGGCGGGGAAGATTATGGACATTCCCGTGCTCGACCATGTGGTGCTGGGCAGGGATCGCTTCATCAGTCTCAAGGAGAAGGGCCTGCTCCAAGGATAAGTTTCTAATCGAAATTTTATTGAAAAAATAATCGTTTGCCTGTTATCAAAATAGCTATCTTGTGATACAATAAGATAGCTATTTTGTTTTTGAAGAATATATGCGCTGCTTAGCTTGCGGCGTAGATAGATGGTTTTTTCGAAGGGAGTTTTTTGACAAAATGTGGAGTCTGTTTGGCGGTTTTTCGCACGATATGGGTATTGACCTGGGCACGGCTAACACGCTGGTGCATGTAAAGGGCAGAGGCATTGTGCTGCGGGAGCCCTCTGTAGTAGCAATCAAGAGTGATACGGGGGAGGTTCTGGCTGTAGGCGAGGAAGCAAAGCAGATGATTGGCCGTACTCCGGGCAATATTGTGGCAATCCGCCCCATGAAGGACGGCGTTATCGCAGACTTTGATGTAACGCAGGCTATGCTCAAGTATTTCATCCGCAAGGCCATGAACACGAAGTCTTTTGTACGTCCCCGCGTGGTAGTTGGCGTTCCCTCCGGTGTTACGGAAGTGGAAAAGCGTGCCGTAATCGATGCTGCGCAGCAGGCTGGTGCCCGTGAAGCATATCTGATTGAAGAACCGATGGCAGCAGCTATCGGTGCCGGTCTGCCTGTAGAAGAAGCTACCGGCAGCATGGTTGTAGATATCGGCGGCGGCACGACGGAAATCGCTGTTATCTCTCTGGGCGGTATCGTTACGAGCTGCTCCATCCGCGTCGGCGGTGACGAAATGGACAGCGCCATTGTGCAGTACATCAAGCGCATGTACAATCTGATGATTGGTGAGCGCACAGCTGAAGAAATCAAGATGACCGTTGGTACGGCTATCGTTACGCCGGAAGCTGACAAGACCATGGATATCCGTGGCCGCGACCTCGTATCTGGTCTGCCCAAGACGCTCACGATTCAGGCTAAGGAAATCCGTGAAGCACTCAATGACCCCATCTACAAGATTATCGATGCGGTTAAGGGCACGCTGGAAAAGACTCCGCCTGAACTGGCAGCTGACGTTATGGACCACGGCATCATGATGACCGGTGGCGGCGCCCTCTTAACCAACCTCGACAAGCTTCTGTCCCATGAGACGGGCATGCCGGTACTGGTATCTGAGGATGCTCTCTCCTGCGTAGGCGAAGGCACGGGCCGTTCCCTGGAAAACATCGAGCTCTTGAAGCGCGTGGTTATGACTGGCAAAAAGCTGAGAAGCTGATAAAAAATGAGTAATCGTGTAAGAAGAGATAAGGAAGACGGACGCAAGGGCTGGGCCATGGTGTTTGTCGTGGTCAGCCTCTTTTGCATCATATTTTTTGCTGCCCGGGGACGTTTTCAGGCGCCGGTGAGCAGTCAGGCTGTTTCGCTGGTCCTGTCTCCCTTCCAGCAGGCAACGGATTGGGTGGCGAATGAAATTCGCTATGTTACGAGCGTTGTCTGGGAAGTTTCCACGCTCTATGAGCAGAACAAGATGCTCCGAAATGAAGTGGAGCAGCTGCGGGGCATCAACCTGCAGGCCAATGAAGCGCTGGCAGAAAATGAACGACTGCGGACCATGATGGGCTATCAGCATTCTGCCCGTCAGTTTGATTTGGTGGCAGCCAGAGTCATCGGCCGTGAGTCCGAGACATGGTCCAGCATGATTGTCATTGATAGAGGAACGCTAAACGGCATTCAGAATGATATGCCGGTGGTGACGCCGCAGGGATTGGTAGGCCGAGTGGTAGAAGCTGGCCCAAATTCCTCCAAGGTGCAGCTGATTTTGGACCCGCGTTCTTCTGTGGGCACCATCGTGCAGCGGGCGGAGTCGAGAGTCACTGGCATCGTGCAGGGCGATATGGACAATCCCACCATGCCGCAGATGGTGAACATTCCCAAGAATGCCGATGTGGTGGAAGGGGATGTCATCGTCACCTCAGGCTTTGGGGGTATCTATCCCAAAGGCATCATCGTGGGGCTGGTCAGCAGCCTCAAAAATGATGATGGCGGCCTCCTCAAAATCGGCGTGTTAGAATCGGCCGTGGACTTCCAGAAACTGGAAGATGTGATGGTGATTACGGCTTCGCGTGAAGCACCGCCGGAACCCATCAAACCTCCTGTGCAGACGCCAGGAACGGAAACGGACCCCGTAACGGGCGAGCGCATCGCTGATCAGAAGGCGGAGGGGCAGAAATGAACAATTTCGGCAAACTGGCCGCCTTTGCAGTGGCCCTGTATGTTCTGCAGACTTCATTTTTCCCTCTGATTGCCTACCATGGCATCAGCCCCAACTTCATGCTGCTTTTGACCACATCCTTCGCTTTTTTGAAGGGCATGGAGAAGGGCACCTTGATGGGCTTTGCCACAGGTCTTTTGACGGATTTGTCCACAGGAACTTTTTTCGGCGTGCATGCCTTTACCTATATGCTGCTGGGAAATCTGTGCGGCCGTTTTGCGAATCGTGTTTATAAGGAGCAGTTTTTCCTGCCGGTGTTCGCATCTTTAGGCATTACTGCGTTAAACTATTTTATTTTGGCGTTACTTATGGTATTATTAGGGTATCGCTTTAATCCAATCAGCAATGTGCAGGTCATGCTTCTGCCCATGCTGATTTACCAGCTGGCGTTTGCCTATCCGGTTCACTTTTTGACCTATCAATTGGATAAGAAACTCAGCACAAAAGAAACAAACTGATTAAGGCACCTGCGGGTGCCTTTTTTATGGGAGAGATACTTTTTGGTCGAAAATGACGAATTTGGCGGCCGGCTCAATGTCCTAGGCTGGCTGTCGGTGCTCGTAGTGGCTGTGCTTATCGGCCGGGCCGGCTACCTGCAGATTTACGAGGGTGATTATTACGCCCGCTTGGCTGAGGGCAACCGCATCCGCATCATTCCTACCATGGCTCCCCGCGGAACCTTTTTTGACCGCAACGGTGAGCTTTTGGTACAGAACCGTCCGGGCTTTGCGGTTTCGCTGATGCCGGTGATGACCAAGATTGACCCGGTGGTGATTAGCCGTCTGTCGGAACTGTTGAAGGTGCCGGTGGAGGAAATCAACAAGAAAATCGAGGCCCATACGGGCTTTGACCCCATTCGGATTAAGGCGGATGTCACCCCCGATATTGTGACCATTATCGAGGAACAAAAGAATAATTACCCCGGTGTCATCATCGAGGTACAGCCTATCCGCGACTACATGAATAAGGAAGAAGCGGCTCATACCTATGGCTATGTCAGCGAAATCAATGACATGGAGCTCGAAAAGAAAAAGGATGAGGGCTACAAGAGCGGCGATATCATCGGCAAGTTCGGTCTGGAAAAAATCTACGACAAGGAACTGCGCGGTGAAAACGGTGGTCAGCAGGTGGAAGTAGATGTTACGGGCAAGCCTGTGCAGATTATCGGCAACAAGCCACCGACGCCGGGGGATGACCTCTATCTCACCATTGACAAGAATCTCCAGACGGCAGCCGAAAAGGCTGTGGATGAGCAGTTAAAGCTCATTCATGCTAATGCGGCGGCTGTGGTGTGCATGAATCCACAGACCGGTGAGATTCTGGCCATGGTGAGCCGTCCTGCCTTTGACCCCAACCTCTTTGCCCATGGGATTTCCTCGAAGGATTGGAACAAGCTCAACAACAATCCCTACCATCCCATGGACAACAAGGCCATCACCGGTGAATATCCGCCGGGGTCTACGTTCAAGATTATCACAGGTACGGCGGCCCTGACCGAAGGTGTGGTTACACCGTCCGAGCTCATCATGGACAGCGGTCATCACTGGATTATCCCCAAGGGCAACGCCGAAGGCGAAGCTCTGGGCCTTATCAACTTCCAGCAGGCCATGGCGCACTCCGATAACGTCTATTTCTATGAAATGGGCAATCGTCTGGGCATTGACCGATTGGAAAAATACGCCCGCATGTTCGGACTGGGCAAGATTACCGGCATTGACCTGCCCTATGAGTCGGATGGCCTCGTGGCCAACCGCCGCTACAAGGAGAAGAACTTTGAGGATGGCGACTGGTATCTGTCGGAAACCTTCGACGCCGCCATCGGTCAGGGCTTCAATCTGGTAACGCCGTTGCAGGCGGCCATGGTCATGGGGGAAATTGCCGCTGACGGCAAGCGTTACAAGCCCCATCTGGTCAATCGCATTGTAGGGCCGGATGGCAAGACGGTGCGGGAATTCAAGCCGGAACTTCTGGGAACGCTGGACGTGCCGGCCGCAGACATTCAGCTGGTGCAGACCGGCCTCCACGAAGTTACCAAATACGGTACGGCGGCCAGCATTTTCAAGGGCTTTCCCATTGAGATTGCCGGTAAGACCGGTACGGCGGAAAACCCGCATGGCCGCGACCACGGCTGGTTTGTGGCCTATGGGCCCTTTGCGAATCCCGATATCGTGGTAGCGGTTATCGTGGAACAGGGCGGCTTCGGTTCCCAGTCCGCAGTGCCAATCGGCCGCAAAATCTTAGAGGCCTGGTTCGGCCTAAACAAGCCTCAGCCGGCACAGCCAGCAGACGGGCAGAAAAAACAATAATCAAGTAAGCAAGACTATATTATAGAGAAACGAGGGCAGCCATGAGTGAAGATATTGTAAAAATCAAGGGAACTTCCCTTGGATTACAGCTGAGCTTTGCCCCAGAGGCATCCTTTGAAGATGTGCGGGAGAACCTGAAAAAGAAACTGGAATCCGGTACCACCTTCTTTTTGCGGGGCACCTTGGTGCTGATTCCCCGGGATGTGTTCATGGGCAGCGAGCGGGATGAGCTGCAGAGGCTCTTCCATGAGTACGGTCTTATCTGCCGTACGCAGAAGCCCGAACCGGAGGAAACGCCGGAAGCAAAAGAAGTTCCGGCCCAGCCTGCACCCGCGCCAGCACAGACTAGCAGCCAGCCTGAGGAATTAAAGCCGCAGGAGATGGTGGTCATCAACAGGACGCTGCGGGGCGGCCAGGAAATCCGTACCAAATCTTCGGTGCTGGTCTGCGGCAACGTAAATCCCGGCGCCCAGATTATCGCCGGTGGCAGCATTGATATCCGCGGCACCTGCCGGGGAATGGTGCATGCCGGAGCCTATGGGGACAGTACGGCATTTATTATCGCCGACCATCTGATGCCCACACAGATTAGAATCTCAAACCTCATCGCCCGCTCCCCGGACGAGATGGAAAAGACTGACCGCGCCGAACGCGCTTCGATAAAAGACGGTCAAATCGTAATCGAACCAATAGAAAGGCAGGATAAGACAGTATGAGTGAAATCTATGTAGTAACATCTGGCAAAGGCGGTGTTGGTAAGACTACGACAACGGCTAACTTGGGTATGGGACTTGCCATGCGGGGCAAAAAGGTAGTATTGGTGGATACCGATACGGGCCTGCGTAATCTCGACCTTCTCTTAGGTCTGGAAAACCGCATCATGTATGACCTGATTGACGTAACGGAAGGCCGCGTGGCTTATAAGAAAGCCCTGGTGCGCCATAAGAAGTACGACAATCTGTTCCTGTTGCCCACGTCCCAGGTTAAGGACAAGATGGCCGTAAATCCGGAACAGCTCGTAAAGCTCTGCGATGATTTGCGCAAGGAATTTGACTACATCATCATCGACTGCCCGGCAGGTATTGAACAGGGATTCAAGACGGCTATTGCCGCTGCGGATACGGCACTGGTTGTCACCATGCCGGAGATTTCGGCGGTACGTGATGCCGATAAGATTATCGGTGAACTGGGCCGTGCGGACAAGGATAATATCAAACTCATTGTCAACCGTATTCGTCCGCAGATGGTAGAAGACGGCGATATGCTCGACATGGAAGCCATTAATGACATCCTCTCGCTCGACTGCATTGGTCAGGTGCCGGATGACCTCAAGGTCGTTACCAGCACCAACAAGGGGGAACCCTGCGTGACCATGAACGATAGCGAAGCCGGTCAGGCATACCGCAACATTGTAGGCCGTATGCTCGGTGAGGATATTCCCTTTATGGAATTCCACAAAGACGGCGGCTGGTGGAAACGCTTAAAACGCATGTTCAAACGCTGAGAGGAGGGGTAATATGTTGGACGCATTGATGAAAATTTTTGGCAAAAAAGAAGAAACCGGTAAGATTGCCCGGGATCGCCTGAAGGTGGTACTTATCCATGACCGTGCCAATATTTCCCCGGAGGTTATGGACAATCTGAAGAATGACATCATTAAAGTTATCTCCAATTATATGGAAATCAATCAGCAGGATATGGATATCTCTCTGGCTAATGATGATGATTCTGTAGCTCTGGTAGCCAATATCCCCGTCAGCCGTATGAAGCATGACAAGGGCGAGCATTGAGAGAAGATAAACAATCATGACCAAAACGATCTTACGCCGCACGGACTTAACTCTGCTGGCGGCAACGGCCGGTATCATCATCATGAGTCTGGTGATTATCGGCAGTGCCACGCACATCAATACCCCCGGTGACGAGCGGTATTGGTTCGTGGCCCGGCAGGGCCTCTTTGCGGCGGTAAATATCGCTATGGCGGCTTTTCTGATGAACTTTGACTATAAGATGTTGCAGGGCTATGGCAACAAGCTCTACATCTTCAATCTCATCATGCTGGTGGCGGTTATGCTGGTGGGCCAGTCGGCCTTGGGTGCGCAGCGGTGGATATCCATCGGGCCAATCAGCATCCAGCCTTCGGAGTTTTCCAAAATCATCATGATCGTATCTCTGGCTACGATGCTGGAGGATCGGGTGGGGAAACTCAACAATCTCCATGAGCTGCTGCCCGTGGCGGCCTATGTGGGCCTGCCCTTCCTGCTGGTCTTGAAACAGCCGGACCTTGGGACCTCGTTGGTGTTTATGGCGATTTTCTTAGGCATGGTCTTTGTCAGCGGCATTAACCTTAGGCTGCTCGGCGGACTCTTTGCGACAGGCATTGCCATGATGCCGCTGCTCTGGCATTTTTTGAAGGACTATCAGAAGATGCGCATTATGGTCTTTATGGACCCGAATGTGGATCCGCTGGGCTCGGGCTATCATATCATCCAGTCCAAGATTGCCATCGGTTCCGGTATGCTCTTTGGTAAAGGTCTTTTCGAAGGCACGCAGAGTCAGCTGGACTTTTTGCCGGAGAACCACACGGACTTTATCTTTGCCGTGGTCGGTGAGGAACTGGGCTTTATTGGCGTTGTATGCCTGCTGCTCTTGTACCTCGTGGTACTTTGGCGTGGCGCGCAGATTGCCAAGGATGCCAGCGATATGTTCGGCCGCCTGCTGGCGGTGGGCATCACGTCCATGCTGGCCTTCCATGTGCTGGTCAATGTGGGCATGACCTTGGGCATCATGCCGGTTACGGGGATTCCCCTGCCGCTTATGAGTTACGGGGTAAGTTCACTGACTACCAATATCATGGCGATAGCGATATTACTGAATATACAGCTTAGAAAAAAGAAATTAGAATTCTAGTAACTAAAAAGCCTTCCCCTGGAGGGGAAGGGGGACCGCGGAGCGGTGGATGAGGTCAAAAGGCAGGATATCTGTACACCTCATCCGTCAGCCTGCGGCTGCCACCTTCCCCTCTAGGGGAAGGCTCTGTATTTGAACTGAATGTGTAAAAGATGTATGGAGGAATTTAACGAAATGGTACAACTCAATCATGAGGTGCTCCAGTCGGTGCTGAAGCCGTCCCGCTATACGGGTGGTGAATGGAATGCACAGGTGAAGGATTGGGATAAGGTTGACTGCACCTTTGCATTGGCGCTGCCGGATGTCTATGAAGTGGGCATGAGTAACTTGGGACTGGCGATTCTCTATGAAATCCTGAACAAGGAAGCGAACATTGCCGCCGAGCGTGTCTATGCGCCCTGGACGGATATGGAAGCGGAGATGCGCAGCCGCAATATCCCGCTGTTCTCGCTGGAAACGAAGCACGAGCTTTCTAAGTTTGATTTCTTCGGCTTTTCCCTGCAGTATGAGATGATTTACTCCAACGTGCTCAATATGCTGGACCTCTCAGGGATTCCCCTTTGGAGCAAAGACCGCGGCGAGGATATGCCCTTTATCGTGGGCGGCGGCCCCTGCGTTTACAACGTAGAGCCCATTGCGGACTTCTTTGACTTCTTTATCGTCGGTGAAGCAGAGGATGCCATTGTGGAGGTTTCCAAGACTTTTATCGAGTGGAAAAAGGCAGGGCGCATTGGCGGACGTCGAGGTTTCCTCGAACGTCTGCTGGTGATTGACGGCATCTATGTGCCGTCCTTCTACGAGCCGAAATATACGGCAGATGGCGACTATGAAAAGCTTGAACCGCTGCATGAAAACGCCAAGACCCTTATCTATAAACGTGTCTGCAAGAATATGGATGAGACCATGAGCGTGGAGCACCCCTTGGTGCCGTCCATGGATATTGTCCATAACCGCGCCATGCTCGAACTCTTCCGTGGCTGCTCCCGTGGCTGCCGTTTCTGTCAGGCGGGTATCTGCTATCGTCCGGCGCGTGAACGTACCGAAGAAAATCTCAAGAAGATGGCCAGAAACTTAGTCGACAGCACCGGTTACAACGAAATGAGTCTGACTTCGCTGTCCTCGGCGGATTATTCCTGCCTGGGCCGTCTGGTGGATGATTTGATGCTCGGCTTTAAGGACGAGGAAGTGAGTTTCTCCCTGCCGTCCCTGCGCATTGACAGCTTCTCCATTGATTTGGCGCATAAAATGCAGCAGGTGCGCAAGTCCGGCCTGACCTTTGCACCCGAAGCAGGTACGCAGAGACTGCGCGATGTCATCAATAAAGGTGTAACTGAGGAAAACCTTATGAATGCCTGCGCTTCGGCCTTCAAGCAGGGCTGGAAGCAGGTCAAGCTCTACTTTATGATGGGACTGCCGACAGAAACCGACGAGGATGTTATCGGCATTGCCAAGCTCGCGAAGAAAGTCGTTGACCTCTATACGGAAATCAAGGGCAAGCGGGGCGTCAAGGTCACGGTGTCTGTTTCCTGCTTCGTGCCGAAACCCTATACGCCGTTCCAGTGGTTCGGTCAGCTGCCCATTGAAGAATTCCAGCGCCGTCAGGAACTCTTGAAGGAGCACATCACCGATCGCGCGATTACCTTTAATTACCATGATGCGCGTCTGTCTGTTATCGAAGGTGTGTTTGCCCGTGGTGACCGCCGCTTAGCAAAAGTGCTCTATCAGGCATGGCAGGATGGGGCCAAGTTCGACGGCTGGACGGATTTGTACCAGCATGAAACATGGCTTAAGGCGATGGAAAAATGCGGCATTGATGGTAAGTATTACAGCCAGCGCACCCGCAACTTTAACGAGGCACTGCCCTGGGCGATTACCTCGCCGGGCGTCAATACGGAGTTCCTGCTGCGTGAGTGGCATAAGGCCATGCAGGCGGCCCTCACCGAGGACTGCCGCCGTGGCAAGTGCTCGGCCTGCGGCATCTGCCCGAATCTTGGCGTACATGTGATGGATTATGCCAAGGAAGAAGCAGAGCGGAACTATCAGTCGCCGGAACTGCCCGCTAAAGTCCATCGTGACCCTAAGGATTCCGGCCGTCCCCGCACGCTCTATAAATACCGTGCGGAAATCACCAAGGGCGAAGATTTGCGCTACGTATCCCATCTGGATTATGCCAATATCTTTATCCGTGCGTTCAAGCGTTCCGGCCTGCCGATGGCGTATTCCGAGGGCTTCAACCATCATATGAAGGTCGCCTTTGCTTCGGCCTTGTCTTTAGGCGTGACCAGTGAGGCGGAGTATATGGAATTTGAACTCTTAAAGCCCGTCTGCCAGCCGGAGGTCTTTGACAAGCTCAAAGCCCAGCTGCCGCCGGGGATTGAACTCAAGGAACTGCGCGAGGTCAAGACCAAGCAGAAGGCCATGATGGCGCAGGCCGATGAGGCAAGATACGCAGCTTATATGCCGCTGCGGGGAGACTTGGCCCTTGCCCAGGCGGCGGTGAAGCGGTACAATGAAGCGAAGGAAGTTCAGTTCCAGCGCGTTACGCCGAAAAAGAAGCGCGATATTGAACTGAAGAAATATATGAAACAGCCAGTGAAAGTTTCGCTTGAGGGGAATACGTTGGTTCTGGATATTGATATTGCGATTACGGACAGCGGCAGCGTGAAGCCGAGTGAAGTAATTCATGTTCTTGCTGAACAGTTCAGCTTACCAGCCAATCCTGCAGAGGCGAAAATCTGTCGGACAGCCATGCTGGCTAATGGGAAAAGGCTCGTGGAACTTGTATAGTTAGTTCGATATTATAAAAATGGGGGAGGTGATTTGATGAAATCTATTCTAGTAACGGTTGTACCCGAAGAAACGAAACTGGCGATTCTTGAAGATGGCAAGCTTTCTTCGATAGAAGTGGAGCGGGCCACACATTCGCATCTTGTTGGCAATATTTATAAAGGACAGGTGCAGAATGTCCTGCCGGGGATGCAGGCGGCGTTTGTGGATATTGGGACGGGCAAGAATGCGTTTATGTATATCGGGGATGGAATGCCTGCGGATGTGAAGCAGACACTTCCTCATCCGCAGAAGATTCATATCGGTCAGCAGCTGCCGGTGCAGATTATTAAGGACGCTATCGGCTCGAAGGGGCCGCGGGCGACTACGCATATTACCCTGCCCGGGCGCAATGTGGTGCTTTTGCCGACGGCGGCTTATATTGGCATGTCCCGGCGGATTGAGGAGGAAGCGGAGCGCAACCGGCTGCATGATATTGCCTCCCGCATTTGCCCGGAAGGGATGGGCCTTATCATCCGCACGGTAGCGGCAGGGGCTACGGAAGAGTCCTTGCAGGAAGATGTGGAATATCTGGAAAAGCTCTGGCATTCCATGATGGCTCGCTTCAAGATGAAGAGCAAGGGGGCCAATCTCCTTTACCGGGATGCAGATTTGATTATCCGTGTTGTGCGGGATAATCTGACGCCGGAAGTGGAGGCCATGTGGATTGACAATCAGGCCGTCTATCAGCGGGTGCGGGATTTTGTGCAGCTGCTGTCCCCGGAACTTACGGAGAAAATCCGGTATTATGACAGCCGGGAACCGCTCTTTAAGCATTACGGCATCGAAGAAGAGCTGGATAATCTGGGCGGGCGTACTGTGGAACTGAAGTCCGGGGGCTTCCTGGTCATCGACAAGACAGAGGCGCTGACGGTGATTGATGTGAACACCGGCAAGTACACGGGCAGCACCAATCTGGGGGAAACAGTCTATGCCACCAATCAGGAGGCGGCGGAAGAAATCATGCGCCAGCTGCGCCTCCGGGATATCGGCGGCATCATCATCGTGGATTTTATCGATATGGAAAAGGACGAGCATAAGGAACAGCTGCTCGCTCATTTGCGGGAACTGGCCAAGTTTGACCCCACCAAGACCAATATCGTGGATATCACGAGTTTGGGGCTGGTGGAAATCACCCGCAAGAAATCTCGGCAGAATCTGGATAGCATCATTTACAGCGAATGTCCTATCTGTCATGGGCGTGGGCGGGTGGAATCGCCGGAGACGGTCAGCATCCGCATTGCCGGAGACATCCGCCGCATGGAGCATAAATCCCATGCAGAGGACGGCTATGAAATCGAAGTCCATGAATCTGTGGCGGAGGAACTTCGCCACAATCAGTTGCTCATGAATCTGGCGGCGGAATTTGCCATGGATATCAAGGTCACGGCCACCCCGGGGATGCATCCGGAAAATTATGTCATATTGCAAAACAGTTAAGAGGCTGAATAAGCCTCTTTTGTTTTTATTACTTTTTTGGAAAAACATTGCTCTTATTTGTCAAAAAAGTTATAATAAACCTAAATGGTTATACTAGCTATGAAGTTTTGCATATAGATTTGAGAAAGAGGCAGGAAATGGATATCAAGGATATGCGGGCGTTTTACGCCATTGTGGAGGAAGGAAATATCAGTCATGCGGCCCAGCGGCTGGATATTGCCCAGCCCGCTTTATCGCGGCAGATGAAACGGCTGGAAACTTCTCTGGGAGTACAGCTTTTTGAACGGGGCAGCCGCCGTATCCGCCTGACCGATGCGGGCCGGGTCATGTACTCCCGCGTGGAGCACATTCTGGGCATGGTGGATGGTACCGTCCGGGAGATTACGGAAATCGGCTCGGGCATAGCCGGTTCTGTTCGCCTGGGTACCATCACTACGTCCGGGGCTTTACTTTTGCCGGAACTTATTTCTGAATTTCATTCCCGCTATCCCAATGTGACCTATCAGATTTGGGAAGCGGAAGGGGCGCGCATTCTGGAACTGCTGGATAACCGCGTGATTGAAATCGGCATTACCCGCACGCAGGTGGATTCCAAGGTTTACGAGTCCATTGTGCTGCCCAATGAGCCGCTGGTGCTCATCATGAACAAGGAGCAGGAAATCGGCGCCGCCAGCGATAAGGTGGAACTTAAAGAGCTCAAAGACCAGCCCATCATCATTCCGCTGCGCTGGCAGTCGGTATTCATTGCCAACTGCCGCAAGCTGGGCTTTGAGCCCAACATTGTCTGCGTCAGCGACAGTATCGTACAGGACTTGCTGCTGGCCAAGATGGGGATGGGCATGGCGCTTTTGCCGGTGTCCTCCAAGACCCTTTTGACTGACGGCAATCTCATATATAAAAAGCTGATTGAGCCGGAGATGAGTACCCATACGGTAATTGCCTGGCTGAAGAACCGCACGCTCTCATCCTCCAGTGAACATCTGATTCGTCTGTTCCGAGAAATGTTTCTCGGAGAGAAAGGAGTATAAAGATGGAATTAACGGCTGTGCAAGTGGGACTTAAAAATACGGTTTCTGAGGAAGTTACAGAGGAAAAAACCGCCCGGGCCATGGGCAGCGGCAGCCTGCCGGTTTATGCGACACCGGCCATGACCTGCCTGATGGAAAAGGCGGCTACGGAGGCAGTGGAAGCTCTGGTGCCGGAGGGCTGGACCACCGTGGGCATCAGCCTTCATGTGGCGCATACCGCAGCGACGCCTGTGGGACTAACCGTGCGGGCGGAAGCTGAGGTTACGGCTGTGGAAGGGCGCAAGATTATCTTCACCGTGCGGGCCTATGATGACCAGGGAGAAATTGGCGTAGGCAGCCATGAGCGTTTTGCGGTAGCCAAGGAGAAGTTTTTGGCCAAGGCCGCAGCGAAAGTACAACATTAAATTTCCATTATAATTACAAGGCAAGGCTTTTCAAACCTTGCCCTTCGTTATATTATATATGTATGTTTAACTTACAGGAGGGGACTTTGTATGGCGAATCCGAAAATTTTTATCGTAGAAGATGAACACCGTATTGCCCGTTTTTTGCAGATTGAACTCGAACATGAAGGCTATGACACGGCTCTTGAGGATAACGGCCGTCATGCCCTGGATAGAATCTTAAAGGGTGGCTTTGACCTGGTACTCTTGGATGTGATGTTGCCGGAAATGGATGGGATGGAAGTTTGCCGCAAAGTGCGGGAGACTTCGGACGTGCCCATCATCATGTTGACGGCTCGCGATGATGTGTCCGATATGGTGTCGGGACTGGACTTGGGCGCGGATGATTACATCACCAAACCCTTCGACATGCAGGAACTTCTGGCCCGCATCCGCCGTGCTCTGCGCAGCCATTACAAGGAGAATCCCAGCGAAGGGGATGAGAACGAGCGTCTGGCCATCAAGGACCTCATCATGATTCCGAGCCGCTATGAAGTGCGGGTCAAGGGTGAGTTTGTGCAGCTCACCAAAAAGGAATATGCCCTGTTGGAATTTTTGCTGCGCAACAAGCGCAATGTTCTGTCCCGTGAACAGATTCTGCAGGCGGTATGGGGCTATGATTACAATGGGGACACCAATGTGGTGGATGTTTATATCCGTTACCTCCGCTCGAAAATCGATGAACGCTATCAGGAAAAATACATCTATACGGTGCGGGGCATAGGCTATGCTGTCAGGGATTAAGGCCTGGCTGCGGCATCCGAAACTGATGTTTGCGCGTCTGCGCTATGCCCAAATCTCCACCAAGATTACCTGCTTTTATGCGGCGGTACTGCTGCTGGTGCTGATTCTCACCAGTACACTGACGGGGTTGGGCGTATTCTTCTCCTTCTACCATCAGGCGGAAGTGGAATTGGAAATCAGCATGAATCATGTGTTGGATGTCATGGAGCAGGGCCGTTCGCTGGATATGGATTTTGGCCGCGATGATTTGGTTCTGCCCGGTGTGGTATTGCGCATAACCGACAGCCGGGGAAAAATCGTTTACGAAAACGACAGCCATTACCCGCCACTGCGGCGCATCGAGGAACATACGGAAAAAAATCCGCCCTTCTGGGCCAACAAGAATATGCAGGTGGTGCAGCTTCACAATGCCACACTTTACCATGCGCGCATGGACGTGGAATACCGCGGACAGGTTTATAATATGCACTTCTTCCGCACCATCACCGCGGAGAAGCATTTTTTGGAAACCCTGCAGAAAATTCTGTTCCTGATGACGATTTTGGGCTTCTTTCTGGCGCTGTTGGCAGGATTCTTTGTGAGCCGCCGCATTTTGCAGCCCATTCGCGAGATGACGGCTACGGCTCGGAAAATCGAAGTGGAAAATATGGACAAGCGCATTGTGGTGCCGCCTGCTCGGGATGAGCTTTCCGAATTGGCGCAGACCTTCAACCACATGCTGGATAGGTTGGAGGGGGGCTTTGAGCAGCAGAAGCGCTTTGTGTCGGATGCCTCCCATGAACTGCGCACGCCGGTGACGGTTATCCTGGGGTATTCGGATTTGCTGTCCCGTTGGGGACGTGCGGATGAAGCGGTACTGGATGAGGGCATTTCGTCCATCCGCTCCGAAGCCGAGAACATGCAGCAGTTGATTGAAAAGCTCCTGTTTCTGGCCCGGGCTGACCAGAACCGTCAGGTACTGCATAAGGAAAATATCGAACTCAGTGAGCTCTTGGAAGACATCATGCGGAAGATGCAGCTCGTGACCAAGAATCACAGCGTGGAGCTGTTGCAAAATGATGACGGTATGATGTATGGCGATTTGGTGACCGTGCGGCAGATGTTCCGCATCTTCCTGGATAACAGCACGAAGTATACGCCCCAGGGCGGCCGTATCACGGTGAAGTCCGAACGGGTGGAAAATGAGGACGGGCTGTTCATGCAAGTGGCGCTGGCCGATAACGGCATTGGCATTGACAAGAAAGACCAGCAGAAGGTCTTTGAACGGTTCTATCGGGTGGATACTTCCCGTACCAAGGCCCAGGGCGTCAGCGGAACCGGGCTGGGGCTTTCCATAGCCAGTTGGATTGCCCAGCAGCATGACATTGAAATCCGGCTCGAAAGTGAGCTGGGCAAGGGAACGACCATCTATTTACAAATACCATTGGTATCTTAAAAATGAAAAGACCTCGAAACCCAATGAAAAGGGCTTCGGGGTCTTTGTTTGTATAAAGTTGCTCTGTAGCCGCAGGCAGAAAAATGAGCGGCAGAGGGATGGCACAGGAGGAAATTGCCAATGGCTGGCGAAGAAGTCATTACGGTAAAAGCTTGAACCGCTTGATGATGCTGACTGGGGATAGCGTGTGTCAGAACAGGAAAAATGAAGAAGGGGATGAGAGGATGAGCAAGAAGACCTTGTGCCGCCTGCTGCTTTTTATTGTACTGTTGGGTGGGCTGGTTGCAGGCTGTTCCGGGATAAAGTTCACACAGGGCAACTGGGTCGTTTCCATCTATATGTGTGGCTCGGATTTGGAGTCAGAGAGTGGTTTTGCCTCAGCTGACCTGAAGGCCTTGCAAAGCATACCACTTCCGGAAAATGTGAAGTTCGTCATTCAGACCGGTGGTGCAAAAAAATGGCAGACCGCAGGCATACCGGAAAATGAATTGGCCCGTTATGTTTATGACAGCAGTGGTTTTCATGAGGTAGAACGACTGCAGGATGCCAGCATGGGGGATGAAGAAACACTGGAGGCCTTTCTGCGCTTCAGCAAGGAGCGTTACCCTGCGGACCATCGGATGCTCGTCTTTTGGGACCATGGCGGTGGCAGTTTAGGCGGCTGCTGCTTTGATGAAAAATATGAAACGACACTCACTCTGAATGATTTACGGCAGGCACTGCAGAGTGTAGAAGAAAATAATCCGAAGAAGCCGGCTTTTGAGCTCGTGCTGTTTGACACCTGCCTGATGGCGAGCATCGAGACCGCGAACACCATGTACGGCTTTGCGCGTTACATGGCGGCTTCGGAAGAACTCATGCCGGGAACAGGCACGGACTATGTCGGCTGGGTAGGAGCTTTAGCGAAAGACCCGGGCATGGACGGGAAAAAGCTCGGGACGGTCATCTGTGAAACCTACCTGCCGCATTGCGAGCGCCATGAAGCGGATGATATGGCAACCTTATCCCTGATTGATTTGGGGCAAATGCCCGCTCTGAATGATGCTTACGAAAAAATGGGGCAGGAAGCATTGAAACTGTCCCAGGGAAATCCGCGTCATTTTTTCACCACGTATGACCGGGTGGCTGGCGGCGTGGAAAATTATGGGCCGAATGACAGCGAAGACTATACCAATATGGTGGATTTGGGCTCTTTGGCGGACGGCATGGCCGAGCTTAGCACAGCTCCTGCTTTCGTGGAGGCGCTGGATAAAGCTGTGGTATGCAAGACGGCGGGGCCCTATCGTAAATATGGTATGGGATTGTCCGGCTATTACAGCCTCTATGGCGGTTTGGATTCGTGGCAGATTTACTCGTCCCTGACAGGAGTCAGCAAGGCGTTCGCCAAGCTCTATCACGATATGCTTTCCGGCAGCGGCGATGGTACACCCTGGTTTTATTTTGATGTCGAGAAGATAAAACATGCGCATATTGTTCTTAATGAGAACAATATGGCCACTATCGCCCTTTCGCCGGAAGATGCCAATGCCATCAGTCAGGCCGATTTTCTGCTCTGTTCCTATGATGCGCAGGGAAGAGAGATTTATCTGGGCAGTGATGATAAAATGAAGGCCGATTGGGAGCGCGGCGTATTCCAGGAGAATTTTGACGGGAAGTGGCCAGCCTTGAACGGTCATGTCCTGTCTTTCTATCTCAGCGAACAGCAGCAGGATTATAATCTTTACTATTCCTACATTCTGCTTAACGGGCAGAAGTGTTATCTAACCGCTGGCTATGATTTCACGAAGGGCGAATATGAGATACTCAGCATTCACCGCGTTTTGAAAAATGGCTGGATGGATAGGCAAAACCTGAACTTGAAAGCTGGCGACCAAATCATCCCGCTGTTCTTCAATGACGAGGGAGAGGAAGTGAAAGGCACGACGTTCCAGTTGGCAGGTGAGCCTGTTTTGCGAGACGAGCCGCTTGCAAATGGGACCTACGCGTTTGCATTCCGTTTCACGACTGCGCGGAATGAGTCCGTTGTTTCGGAGACGATTCATTTTGTAATTCAAAACGGGGGAATGACGGTGACAAAATAAACAGTGAGAAAATATTTTTTGCATCCTTGCAGGTGTTTTCCAATTTATGACGAATAATGTATAATATGCGATTGTGAAGGAGGTGTTAATGATGGCAGATTGTATTTTTTGCAAGATTGCGGGCAAGGAGATTCCGTCTACGGTAGTCTATGAAGACGAGACCGTGCTGGCATTCAAGGATTTGGAACCGCAGGCCCCTGTGCATGTGCTCGTGATTCCGAAAAAACACGTGGAAAGCGTGGCAGCATTAAAGGCTGAAGATAAGGAACTGGCAGCACATATTCTGGTCGATGTGATTCCGCAGATTGCACGCGAGTTAGGTGTAGCGGAATCCGGTTTCCGTGTAGTTGCCAATACGGGCGATGAAGGCGGTCAGACCGTAAAACATCTGCATTTCCATCTCTTAGGCGGTCGCTCCCTGCAATGGCCCCCAGGCTAACGATTTGTGCGGATTTGTGTTGACAGGCTCGCTACCTTTATTGTATAATATCGTGGTGTAGTTTTAGAAACACAAACTCCCATGTTAAGTGGAGGGGGGGAAAAATAGATGGCAAACGAAATTAAAGTTGGTAAAAACGAATCAATCGATAGTGCTCTCCGCCGCTTCAAGCGTATGTCCCAGAAAGCTGGTACTCTGGCTGAAGTGAGAAAACGTGAACATTACGAGAAACCGAGCGTTCGCCGCAAGAAGAAATCTGAAGCAGCTCGTAAACGCAAGTTCAGATAATTTGCGCGGGACACCTGCAAGTCGTAAGATTTTCAGGTGTCTTTTTGTTATATGGATTTATATTACAGGAGGATTAGAAAATGTCGTTAAAGGAACAGCTTACTGCTGACATGAAAGAAGCCATGAAGAATAAGGAAAAGGAACGTCTGGCCGTTATCCGTATGGTGCGCGGTGCTATCCGCCAGCAGGAAATTGACGGACAGAAGGAACTTGGCGAGGAAGATGTAATCGCGGTTATCAGCAAGGAAGTAAAAATGCGCCGTGATTCCATCGAAGAATTCCAGAAGGGTGGCCGTGAGGATTTGGTGGAAAAGACGCAGGCGGAAATCGATGTGCTCCTGCCTTATCTGCCGGCTCAGCTTTCCGAAGACGAAGTGCGTGAACTCGTGAAGGCTGCGGTGGAACAGACCGGAGCTGCTACGCCGAAGGATATGGGCAAGGTTATGGGCGTGCTGATGCCGAAGGTTAAGGGGCGCGCTGATGGGAAGATGGTTAATACAATCGTGAAGAGCTTCCTGCAGGGATAACATCATAGTGCTAAGGCGCCCGTGGGGGCTGGCAGTATTTTTCCTCCGCTGAGACAGGCTTGTCAAACGCTACGGAAAAACACCGCCAGCCCCCACGGGCTTAGGTTGTATGTTACATAGAGGTGCTAAGGCGCTCGTGGAGACTAGTGATGCTTTTCCTTCGCCATAGACAGGCTTGTCAAAAGCTGCGGAAAACATCACCAGTCTCCATGAGCTTAGTACGATGCAGTAGCTTCGCCTAGGCAGGACTTTATGCAGGCGGTGTGGAAATATTTCTTAGGGGGTGAGTATATGGATATGGTGGTAGGTATGCCGGTGGTGCAGATGCTTTTGCTGGCGATTATGTTTCTGGCCATTATGGTGGAGATAAAGACTGGTGGCTTGGGAGCAGGTATCTTGCTGGGGCTGGTAGCCGCTGGTGTCTTTTGGGGCAGTCAGTATGTGAAAGGGCTGGTGTCCCTGTATCAGATTGCCATATTTATGGGCGGTATTCTCTGTATTATCGTGGAAATGTTGCTGCCTACGGTGGGGCTTTTGGCTGGCCTGGGTGTTGCCGCTATGCTCTACAGCGTGGTGCTGGCACTGGGCGGAGATATTCATGCGCTCTATGCCATGCTGATTTCCTTTGTGGCAGCGATTGTGATTTTTGCACTTATCGTTAAGCGTTTGCCTTCGAGTAAACTTTGGAATAAGGTGGTGCTGAAGGATGAATCGCGTTCGGAACGCGGCTTTGTCAGTGCGGCACCGCGGGAGTCACTGCTGGGAGCTGTGGGTGAAGTGCTCACGGAGCTGCGTCCTTCTGGCAGTGTGCGGCTGAATGGCAAACCTGTGGATGTGGTTTCCGAAGGGGCTTTTGTGCCGAAAGGTGTACAGGTTCAAGTTGTGGCCGTCGAAGGAAACCGGGTAGTTGTGCGACAGATTTAAGGAGGTTTTGCATTTATGAGTGGTTTGATTGGAACAGGTTTTTTGTTAGTCCTGATTATTGCATTTATCATGGTGTTCCTGCACTTTGTCCCCATCGGACTCTGGATTTCTGCTTTGGCAGCCAATGTGCGGGTGGGCATTATGACTTTGGTTGGTATGCGCATGCGCCGCGTACCGCCTAACAAGATTATCCTGCCGCTGATTAAGGCCAATAAAGCTGGTCTTGATGTGGCCGTTAATCAGCTCGAAGCTCATTACTTGGCGGGTGGTAACGTGGATAAGGTCGTGGATGCCCTTATCGCGGCTCACCGTGCGCAGATTCCCCTGCCCTTTGAACGCTCTGCCGCCATTGATTTGGCTGGCCGTGATGTGCTCGAAGCCGTGCAGATGAGCGTTAATCCGAAGGTTATCGAAACGCCGGTGGTTTCCGCTGTGGCCAAAAACGGTATCGAACTTAAAATCAAGGCACGTGTTACCGTGCGCGCTAATATTGACCGTCTGGTCGGTGGTGCTGGTGAACCGACGATTATCGCCCGTGTTGGCGAAGGTATCGTCACAACTGTAGGTTCTTCCGAAAGCCACAATGATGTGCTGGCTAACCCGGATGATATTTCCAAGACAGTGTTGGGGAAGGGCCTCGACGCCGGTACGGCCTTTGAAATCCTCTCCATTGATATCGCTGACGTGGATGTAGGCCGCAACATCGGTGCAGAACTGCAGACTGACCAGGCCGAAGCCGACAAGCGCATCGCGCAGGCTAAAGCCGAAGAACGCCGCGCGATGGCTGTAGCTAAAGAGCAGGAAATGAAGGCTTACACGCAGGAAATGGAAGCCAAGGTTGTCGAAGCACAGGCCGAAGTGCCGCATGCTATGGCACAGGCTTTGCGGGAAGGCAAGCTCGGGGTTATGGACTACTACAACCTCAACAATGTGCAGGCCGACACGGATATGCGCAATGCCATCAGCACGAGCAGTGCGGGCAGCAAATTGCAGGCGCCGTCGGCACCGGTAAAATAAGGAGGGGTACTTATGGACTCCTTTTGGGTCATAGTCCTCTTTATTCTCTTTGCCATCTTTTCTGACCGCAAGGACAAGAAAAAGCCGGTGCCCAAACGCCGGATACCGGATTTCCCCCAGCGCCCCCTGCCGGATATTCCGCAGCCTAAACAGGAGCGCATAAAAATCGAAATTCCGGAACTGAGAGGCGCTCCGCCGCTGCCTGACATTCAGACAACGGCAGAAGTGGAAACACAGGAGGCGATTCGTGCACAGCAGGAACGCTATCAGGAAATGCTGCGCCGCAAGAAAAAGCAGCGGGAACAGGCAGAGAAACGTGCAGAATCCCAGCGAGTCGAACAAGCACAGGCTCCGCAGAATACGGTGACGTTAAGTAATTTGCAACAGGCAGTTATCTGGTCAGAAATTCTCGGCAAGCCAAAAGCAAGACGTTAGTTTATCGGGGAACTCGTGATAAAGGTATCCAGTTCATACGTTGTCAGGGGCGAACGGGAAGTAATTTTTCTGTTTTCCGCTAAACGACCCCCTCGTAAAAGAGAACTGTCCAGTTACCTGCGCCGGGCAGGCCAACGGCGCTGCTTTCAGCGTATTTGCTTAGCTGCATCCTACAGGGGCCGGCCTTCACTTCGTTCAGGCAGTCGCTCCTGACAGAAAAATCACTTCCCGTCCGCCTCAAACTATGGATTATGCAATCGGCGAGAACTCGTTGTTCCCGTTACAAGAACATCGATGTACTTGCTGCTTGTCACCGCGAAAATACCGTCTTATACGAGCATTGCTTAGGGTGGAGGTGGTGATGCTTTTCGGCGTGGAACGACTGTCCGAACGAAGTGAGGACTGGCCCACAAACGGCACAGACTAAACACTGGGCTGAACATACGCGCCGCCGGTCTTGCCCGGCGCAGGTAACTAAAAGGTCCATACATTTACTTGTGGGTCATTTAGTGCAACGGCGAAAAGTATTACCACCTCCGCCCAAATTGAGCTGTAACAACTAAAAGTAATCTCGCAATAACATCGACAAACTGCAATTTACTAAAAGTCCGTTGACACTTTTTGTCAGCGGACTTTTTACGATAAGGAAAATTTCCCCATTCTCGTTGTCTCAAAGCAGTGTGTGAAGATGTTCTATCTTAAATCTCCATTAAAATCCTCCCCAGCCCTTGCATTTTCACGCAATAAAGTTGATAATAGAGTATATGTGTCCTGTAATGGAGGGATTCTATGAAACGTATTTTCTTCTATATACATTTACTGCTGTTGACAACTTTATGTCTGCTCCTGCCCCTCTCCGCGGCTTCGGCTGCTGATGAGGCATTCAGTGAGCGTATCAGCGGCATGGCCGAAATCACTGGCATCCGTGACAGTTTTAACGGGGATAAGACTCGTATTGTCATCGATGCCACCAAGCCCGTAAAATACAAAAAAATGGTGCTGTCCGGCCCTGACCGTGTGGTGGTGGATATAGAAAATGCCTGGCTGTCGCCGAAGGTGGACAAACACATCCATATTGACAACCGCTTTGTAGGGGGCGTAAAAATCGCCCAATTTGACCCCAAAACTGTTCGTGTGGTGGTAGAGACTAAGGTGGGCAAAAACAACTACAATGTCTTTGCCTTGAGTAGTGGCAAAACACCCGGCCGCATTGTCATGGACTTTGGCAATCTGACCGATTCGGATGACGCACAAATTGACATGTCAAAAACAGGCTCGCATCCGTCCACGCCGAAAACAGAACCGGCGAAACCAAGTACCAAGCCTGAACCCGAACCTGCAGAAAAACAGGAACCTGCTGGTGGGGAAGACATGGATGGCGAACTGGCAGGCATTACCGGCTTGAAAGGCCGCATAATCGTCATTGACCCCGGTCATGGCGGCAGCGACTCCGGTGCTATCGGCCCCACGGGGGTTATGGAAAAGAGCGTGACCCTGCGGGTGTCCAATGAAGTCAAACGCCTGTTGGTGAAAGAAGGCGCTACGGTCTATATGACCCGTAATGCCGATATCGAAGTTTCCAAGAAGCGGGCCAAGGCTACGGACATTGAAGAACTGCAGGCTCGCTGTGATGTGGCCAATGTCAAGAAAGCCGATATCTTTGTTTCCATTCATATGGATTCCTTTACCAACAATGCGGCGAAAGGTACCACAGGCTATTATTATTCCCTGGGGGACAAGCGCTCCCGCAAGCTGGCGGATAAGATTCGGGCTGGCATCGTTGACCAGCTGGGCACCCAGAGCCGGGGCACCCAGAGCAGCAACTTCTATGTGGTGAAGCATACCGATATGCCGGCTACGCTGGTGGAAGTTGCCTTTATCTCCAACGAGAGCGAAGAGAAAATGCTCGACAGCGAAGAAGGCATTCGCAAAGCTGCCCAGGGCATTGCCGATGGCATTGCCGATTACTTTGGCTGAGAACAAATTACCCTGTAAGACGTAAGGATAGAAAGGATTTTAGAAAGACCAATGGAAGACCAGAAAAAAGAATTGACCCAGGCAGAAACTCTTGCCCAGATGATGGAAGCGGATATGGAGGAGCGCAAGAAGGCCCTCTATCGTCACAAGATGCCGGAAAAGAACACGCTGAAGGACATGCTGAACGCCATGACTAAGGCGGAACTCGACGATATCCGCTACAACCTCAACATCAGCGGCGCCAGCTCCCTCAAGAAGGCAGAATTGGCAGAGAAGCTGGCTCCGGAAATTTTGAAGTTTGCCCGCATCTGGCTGCCCTCTATTCTTTTGGAAGAATACGAATGCTTCCAGCATTTCATTCTCGAAAAGGGCAAGAGTGCCAAGTTGCGGGATGATGATGTGCGTCTGGATTACCTGCGGGGACTGGGCCTCTTATCCTGCGGTAAGGATGGAGATAAACTTATCTGGTACATGCCGAAGGAAATCCGGGCTGAATTCAAGAAGCTGGATTCTCCGAACTTTGAGGCGCTTGCGACCATGAACACGGAGATTACCCGCCTGACGGCCGGTTATCTGTTCTACTATGGTTATATGGATTATGAAACCCTCTATACCAAAGTGGCCGGGCAGCTGGAAGCCGACCAGCGGGAAAACCTGTCCTTCAAGGACTTTGTGGGCGTGATGCTCAATGCTTCCTGCTGGACGAACACCATTGTGGCACTGCCGCAGGGCGTGAAGTACTATACGCTGATTGATGAGAACGCTCTGGAAGACGAACAGCGCAAGCACAGCAATCTGGACTATGCAGAATTTGGCTATAAACAGCTTTTTGAAGCAGGTGCCAATAATCATATTGATGCGACCAACGAGTACAAGGATTTGGCGCAGTTCTTTATGAAGGAGCATGGCTGTGATGTGCTCAAGGCTGCGGATATTGTGGGCGAAATCTTTATCCTGTTGCAGAATGGCGGTTCCATGCAGGAAGCTGCTGAATATCTGGAACAGCTGGGCATGATGGAGGACGAGGCCAAGATGAAGGCTGTAGTACCTCTGCTCATTGCCTACAATAACGAAACCCATCTTTGGCCGCTTAAAGGCCACACCCCCAGCGAACTTTTCGCCAAGAGTGGTGTGGGTCAGGTGATTCCCTTTGCGGAAGTACGCCGTCAAAAGGCGGGCCGCAATGACCCTTGTCCCTGTGGCAGCGGCAAGAAGTATAAGAACTGTTGCCTGTCTAAGGATGAAAACTGATGAAACAGACCTTTGGTTACAAGGCAAAAGCACGACAATTCTTTGTGGTGCTTTTGCCCATCTTTATAACCCAGTTGTCTTTAATGGCAACAGGGTTTTTTAATACGGTAATGGCCGGGCATATCAGCCAGCAGGATTTGGCGGGTGTAGCCGTGGGGGTTAATCTCTTTATGCCCTTTTTCGGCAGTTTCTTAGGAATTATCTCGGGGCTGACGCCAACCATTTCGCAGCTTTATGGCGCGGGAAAGCAGGAAAAAATCGGCTTTATCGTCAAGCAGGGCTTTTATTGGGCTTTGGCATTAGGCGTGGGCTTTGTGTCCTTGGGCTGGCTTGCAGTACCCTATATTCTGCCGCTCCTGAATCTGGAGCCGCGGGTGGAATACATCACGAGCCATTATCTGATGTTCCTGTCGCTAGGCATCATTCCCATCTTTATTTCCTCGGTGCTGCGCAACTTTATTGATGCCCATGGTTATACGCGGCTTACGATGTGCGTGACCATGTGTACGGTGCCGACCAATATCACGTTAAATTATATCTTTATGTATGGCCTCTTTGGGCTGCCGGCATTTGGCGGTATCGGTGCGGGGATTGGTTCAGCGGTAACATTGACGTTAAACCTTGTCCTGAATATTATCGTGGTCAGCCGCATGCATCCCTTCAAGGACTATCATGTGTTCCGTCACTTGCCGGGGATTCATCTGGCCGAATGGAAAAAACAGCTGGGCGTTGGTATTCCCATTGGCGCGACGATGTTCTGTGAGCAGAGTATCTTTGGGCAGTGGGGCTCTTTATGACGGCTTATGGGACGGCGATTGTGGCGGCCCATCAGGCGGCTATGAACTTTACGACCATTGTCTATATGGTGCCACTGGCGGTGAGCATGACCTTGACCATTTTGGTGGGCTATGAGGTCGGGGCAAAACGATTGGCGGATGCCCGGCAGTACATCAAGCTCAGCCGTTATCTGACCTTTTTTAGCGTTGGAACATTGGCGCTGCTCTTAACCCAGTTCCGCGATGAAATCGCCGCTCTTTATACCAGCAGTACTGAAGTGCAGCCGATACTAGCTGGGTTTCTGATTTACGCGGTCTTTATGCAGTTTGCCGACAGCATCAATGCGCCGCTTCAGGGAGCGCTCAGAGGTTTTAAGGATGTTCATGTGACCTTTATGCTCGCTGTGCTCTCGTTTTGGATTATCGGCCTGCCTATGGGTTGGGGACTGGCAAAGTATACCGATATGGGGCCGTATGGATACTGGATTGGGTTGATTGCGGGCATTGTTATCGGTGCGGTATGTCTGGAAGTAAGACTGCGGCAGGTGCAGAAAAAATACCTTTGATTTGATTACCACGATTGGGTTCGAGGTGCAAGACGCGGCAGGCGAGGACTGGCTGCCATCCGCTTAGGCGCGGAACTGAACATATTTTTTATCCATAATTTAAGGGCTGGAAAAGTCAAAACTCGCTGTGCTCAGACAGTTGACTTTTCCAGCCCATTTTTGGATTGATAAAAAATATGTTCTTTACGTTCCGCGCCAAACGCTCCTGTCAGCCAGTCCCCGCCTGTCGCTCGCTTCGCATTGCTTTTCAGCCCAACGCCTGCTATAATTACATTCAGGTGCTGTTTAGCGGTTTCGCCCTCTGGAAAGGGGCGGCGCCTATGGCTGAAACAATCGTAGTTTTACTATTGATTTGGATGATAGTTGTAGAAGTGAAAAAATAACCGCTCCTAGCTTGCCGGCATGAGCGGTTATCGTTTGAAGTAAAATATTAACCTGCGAGGGCTGACCGCTGGGCGGCACCCTTAACTTGCTTACATTATAGCACTTGCCTTGCGTGTCGGCAAGTGCTATTTCATTTCGGACTTTTGAAGTAAGGATGTTTCAACGATGATAATAACTATAGAAAAATTTACGAAAAGTTATGGCGAGAAGAATTTGTTTTCTGGCGTGAATTTCAGTATGGATGCCGGGGATAAGGTCGGGATTGTCGGTGTGAACGGCACGGGCAAGAGTACGTTTTTGAAGGCGGTGGCGGGACTGATTCCTGTGGATGCCGGAGAAATTACCACCATGCGCGGTCTGCGGATTGAGTATTTGGCGCAGGATAAGGTCTTTGAACCGGAAAATACGGTGCTCATGGAGGTGTTCCGCGGGATGTCGCCTTTGATGCAGGCTTTGCGGGGCTATGAACTGGCTATGGCGGCGGTGGAGAAAAATCCGCAGGACAAGGAAGCGCAGCAGGAAATCATGCGCTATACGGCGGTGATTGATGAGTATGACGGCTGGCAGCTTGAAGGTGCGGCCAAGACGGTATTGACGAAGTTAGGTATCCGCGATTATACGGCCAAGGCAGGTACGCTCTCCGGTGGTGAGCAGAAGCGGCTGGCTTTGGCAACGGCACTCATTCAACCCTGTGATTTGCTGATTTTGGACGAGCCGACCAATCACTTGGACAGTGAAACCATTGGCTGGCTCGAAGAATATCTGCGGGCCTTTAAGGGTGCCATCCTCATGGTGACCCATGACCGCTATTTCCTCGATAATACGTCCACGAGATTTTGGAACTGGACAAGGCAATGCCTACACTTATACGGGGAACTATTCGGAGTATCTGGAACAGAAGGCGGCGCGTCTGGAACGGGAGCAGTCCACGGAAGCCAAGCGGCAGAATTTCCTGCGCAATGAGTTAAAATGGCTGCGCCGCGGAGCACAGGCCCGTTCAACCAAACAGAAGGCACGCATTCAGCGCTATGAGGAAGTCAAAGCGCAAAGTGTAAATATCGATAACAGCACGGTGGAAATCGGTTTGGCCGGCAGCCGTTTAGGGCGCACGGTTATTGAACTGGACCATGTGCATTATGAAGTGGACGGGCGTACGATTGTCAAGGATTTTACCTATACGGTATTGCGCAACGACCGTGTTGGTATTCTGGGCTCTAATGGAACAGGGAAGACTACCTTATTGAATATCATTGCCGGACAGCTGGCGCCGACGTCTGGCACAGTGACCATTGGGCAGACGGTCAAAATCGGTTATTTTGCCCAGCGGGCGGTGGACATGGACGAGCGTCTGCGCGCCATCGAGTATGTGAAGGAAGCCGCGCATTTTATCACGCTGGCAGATGGCACGAGGATTTCGGCATCACAGCTCATGGAGCGGTTTTTATTCCCCGGTGATTTGCAGTGGACGCCGATTGGGCGGCTGTCCGGTGGCGAGAAGCGGCGGCTTTACCTGCTGCGGGTATTGATGGAAGAACCGAATGTCTTGTTGCTCGACGAACCGACCAACGATTTGGATATCGAAACCATGGCGGTGCTCGAGAGTTTTATCGATGATTTCAATGGCGCTATCATCTTTGTATCCCATGACCGTTTCTTTGTGGACAGGCTGGCAAACAAAGTCTTTGCCTATGAAGCTGACGGCAATCTGCGCATGTATGCGGGCGGCTATTCCTATTACAAGGAAAGGCTGGCTGAGGAAACTGCACAGACTGAAGCCATAGCAGAACCTGCCGTGAAGAAGCCGAAGGAAAAGCAGGCGGCCGAGGAAAAGACGGCGCCGCCTGCCAAGCGCAAGTTCACATTCAAGGAGCAGAAGGAGTACGCGGAAATCGAAGGCATTATCGCCAGTAAGGAAGGGGAACTGAAGGTGGTGCAGCTGCAAATGGCGGAGAACGCCACGGACTTTGGCCGCTTGAATGAACTGGCCAAGGAAGAAGCACGTCTC